>CAWBSY010000004.1:0-323788 GCA_963791575.1 Terriglobia bacterium
CACTTCCAGCCCATTCATCCCCGGCATACTTATGTCCAGGAGGATCAGGTCGGGCAAAAGTTCCCGGGCTTTCTGCAGTGCCTCCGATCCATCCTTGGCTTCCCCGCAGACTTCCAAATCCTTCTCAGAGGACAAAATTCCACACACACCACGACGAACAACGCCGCTATCATCGGCGATGAGAATACGCATAACGCCGACCTCCGCGAAGAAATTCATCCCGCAGCCCTAGTTTATGAAACCATGCTCTCAGGTTGGGAAACTACATCGATGGGCACCGGCAACGTGACCGAGATCGTCGTACCTGAGGGGTTCGACTGAATGTTCACAGTTCCCCTCAGATGGCGGACTCGCTCACGTATTCCCGCAATTCCCACGCCAGCGCTCTGCCCCTGAATGCTAACCAGTTTTTCTGCCGGTATTCCTTTGCCTTCGTCCTGAATATCCAGGGAAACAGTCTCTGCTTTGCGCACAATCCGTATTATCGCCTTCTTGCTGCCGGAATGGCGATGAATATTGGTCAGACATTCCTGCACAATACGAAACAGCGCCATTTCCACTTCGCAGGGAAGCCTGCCAAAGCTCTCGGAGATGCACAACTCGATCTTCAGATCGCTGCGTCCCGCCAAGCCCTGGACATACCAACGGATCGCTTCTGGTAAGCCGTTCTCGTCCAGAAGAGGAGGATGCAGCAGATAGGACGTTGTCCGTATCTCTTTGCTCAGCTGCTGAACAAGTTCCCGGCTGTCTTCCACCCCTTTGGCAAGCTGTGGATCGTGCCTTACACGCTGACCGATGTTACCAAGACTCATACCCAGGGCCGTTAGAATTTGGCCTGCGCTGTCATGTAGTTCGCGCGCGATATGCCGTCGTTCATCGTCCTGGGCGCGCAAGAGCCGGTTTGAAAGGTCTCGCAGCTGCTCCGACTGGTCCAGCACTTCCGCGTTTCTTCGCTCCAGTTCCCGGGTCCGGAGGCGCACTTCGGTTTCAAGCCCATCCGCAAACGAGCGCAGCCGCTCCTTACTTTCTCGCAACGCTTGCTCAGCCCGTTTTTGCTCGGTGATGTCCCGCGCCACTTTCGAGGCTCCGATTACTCGGCCTTCGCCATCTCTCACCGGTGAAATTGTCAGTGAAATATCGAGTGGCGCGCCATCTTTGCGCACGCGCACAGTTTCGAAATGGTCGACGCGCTCGCCTCGTTTGAGCCGCTCAAGAATCATCGCCTCTTCCTGCCGGCGGTCCGGCGGAATGATTAGAGTGATGTGTTGCCCAATCGCTTCGTCGGCAGTGTATCCGAACATCCGCTCCGCACCCTTGTTCCAGCTACTGATCACGCCGTCAAGACTCTTACTGATGATCGCGTCATCAGAGCTGTCCACGATCGCAGCCAGCAAACCGGTGGTGCGCTCCGCCTCCTTTCGTTGAGTGATGTCCCGCGGCATTCTGGATGCCCCGATAATATGCCCTGCGGGGTCCTTCACTGGCGAAATTGTAAGCAATACATCGAACGTCGAGCCGTCTTTGCGAACGCGGACGGTCTCAAAGTGCTCGATGTGTTCTCCCCGTTTGAGGCGGTCGAGAATCGTTGCTTCCTCCTCCCGACGGTCCGGCGGGATGATTAGAGCTACGTTCCGTCCGATGGCTTCTTCCGCTTTGTGGCCGAACAACCGCTCTGCACTTCGATTCCAACTGGTGATAATGCTATCGAGATTCATGCTGATGATCGCTTCATCGGATGAATCGACGATCGCAGCCAGTAGCCCGGCTGCTCGCTCGGCTGCCTTTCGTTCGGTGATGTCCAACAGCATGTTGACGCCGCCGACGATCCTGCCTTCGACATCACGTAAGGGTCTGGGATAGGGCGTGAACCAGACACGCCTCCCGTCGGGTCTTTCGGCAATGCATTCCGCACCGTCAATGATGCGGCCCTCCTTGAGCGCGACCGCCATCGGGCACTGGTCATGCGGCAAAGGGGTTCCGTCTGGCAGGAACATCTTCCAACTAACACACCAATGGTCGGTGCCTAGCTCAGGCACACGACCGGAGAAATCGACAGCGGCCGGGTTGAAGTGCGTGAGGCGGCCTTCGGCATCAGTCGTATAAATAGCGGCGGGCAGCACGTCAATCATCTCGCGGAAGCGTCGCTCGCTCTCGCGCAATTGGTCTTCCATTTTCTTACGATCGCTGATGTCACGGGTGAAGCAACGCGTATGGACGAACTTTCCGTCCTCGAATAGCGCGCTCGAATCGATGACCACGTGGCGAACTGAGCCGTCCTTGCACCGCAGCCGTGCCTCGTACTCGCGCAACACTTCTCCCCCGCTCAAGCGGTTGAGAATGTCCTCAATCACTGGTGCATCCAAGTGAAATTCCGAGATGCGATGGCCGACATACTCCTCCGCCGTGTAGCCAAGAAGATCCAGTTCGGTCTGATTGGCCCAAACAATTCTTCCATCGTGCCTCACCCAGTGCATGCCAATGGTTGCATTCTCAAGAAAATCACGAAGGTGTGATTCGTTTTTCCGCGGGCCTCTTCCGTTTCTTGGCGCTCTGCAACTTCTATCTTCAGGGCCTCAACCCGCTTCAACGTTTGATATGCCGCGGAAGCGAATTTGCCCAGGGAACGCATGATTCGCTCATCCTCAGCGTCAAACTTTAGGCTCTCATCATGAGCGATGGCCCAAATCGTTCCTATCGGTTTGTCAGCGACATGGAATGGAATGAGCAACACTTCGACAATTGGCGGTGTGATCGAAGAAGGAATCGGATAATACCGCTCAGGGTGTAATAGGAGCAGGCTGTCATTTCGATCCAATACCGTGCCACAGGGGCTGGCATCGCGCGGCATTGTGCCGCCGAGATACCCGGCCCATTTACCGGCTGCGGCGTGCCATCTGAAGATTTCTCGTCCTTCTTCCTCTTCAAGAATGCTGACGCCCGCCGACTGAGCCCGAGACAGCTGCAGCGCAACAGTGACGAGCTCTTGCAATACGTTCTGAGGCGAATTGGCCATCTCCTGAGCAAGTGCCGATAGCGCGCGGCTTTCTGCCTGGTAATCCGGCGATCGCGATGGGCGTTTTTTCAGCTCGGGCGTACTGATCACCGACTCCAGCGGTACGCGGTACTCGCGGCTCAATGGAGACTCTGTCGTCGCGCCTGACGTGATTCGACTCTGAAACTTTTGGCTTTCAACTTCTCTATTCATAATAGTCACCAAATTGAGAGCCAGATCGGGCTGGGCGAGATCTCCGTAGCGCCGCTTTCCGTTACTTGCCCGGAAACGATTGTCGGATCATTCTGGCTGATCAGGATACCCTGGTTCAGGGACTTCCCGGCGAATGATTCGGGTTCGCCCCGATCCCATTCGATGTCTTTTTAGTTCGTGCAGCAAGACGCCATCGTCGCCGTAGAACTATGGTCTGAACATGCTCATGTGGGAAGCGAGACTCGAAATCCCGGCAGTACTCAATTCATTCCCTCCCCAGGGCATTCATAGCGAATGGGAGTGCTCTAATGTTAGCAGCCATCGCTAGAAAACGTGCCGCAAATCCCGAAAAGGCATATACAGGAAACACTGTACTCGCCGTACAAATGAGAACCCCCACATTGCGATACACCAATAACGTTGTCTACGACGTACTTCCAATGACTTGCGGTGCCGTCCGTGCTCTTCCATGTCGTTGAAAGTACTGATAACCCGCTAACTGTCACGTCGAAGGACGTTTAAGGCAGTGCAAGGCGCTGGAAGCACCTTGAAGTTGTTTTTGGTCAGTTTGCGGGGGCGTAGTTCAGTTGGTTAGAACGCCTGCCTGTCACGCAGGAGGTCGCGGGTTCGAGTCCCGTCGCTCCCGCAAAAATACATCGATGCGGCCTTGAGACATGGGTAAGGAGCTGTGAACAAACCCCAGTCGAGCGCGAGACCCAAGATCTAACTGCGGGTGAACTGAGACTGGATAGGTCAGATTGCAAAAGCGAAGCCGCGACAGAACAGAATTCCTGGGCTGGGTTTATTGCCTCCTGCGGGCTCCGGGGCCGGAGGTGCGCCGAAGAATGTTCCTCCAGATAATATCGTGTCAATCGCTTGGACTAGATCACGAGCGGCTTGTGATTTCAAAACATATCCCTGCGCGCCGGCTTTGCGGACCTCCGTGTCTAGTCTCTCCGAGTGATGTGTAGTGAAGATCAAGACAGGAACCTCGAGGCGGAGTTTTCGCATTCGGGAGGACGCTTCGAGTCCACTCATGCGGGGCATGGTGATGTCGAGAATCACGAGATCTGGCTTCAACTCTTGAGCTAACTGGATCGCTTGCTCGCCGTCTGTGGCCTCTCCACAAATCTCCCAATCTGGCCGGGACTTTGCCAGAAGCGATTTCAGCCCTTCTCGCAAGACTTCATGGTCATCAACGATTAGAATTCGCGCGCTCACGCCAGTGCATCTCTCGAGAAATATATACTGCGAAGTCGCAATATGGATTACATCAGGTAGAAGCGGTAGTACCAGATGGCAGCTTTTGAAAAGGGACCGTAGCCCGCAAATGTGTTCCGCTTTCATCGGAAGAGATTTCCAGCGCTCCTCCCAACTGGCGTAAACGCTCACTCATCCCTCGTACACCGACCCCAAGGGATCCCATCCAATCCTGCTTAGCCTTGTTCGAGTATCGCGTTCGGGAGCCCTTTCCCCTGGTCTATTACTTCCAAGGTAGACGGCACCTTCTCCGTGGGAAATTCGAATATCTGCGGTCTTGCTCCCAGAGTGCCTCTGCACATTGGTCAGGCCCTCTTGGAGGACTCTGAAACAATACCAATTCAGCGTCTCGGGACAGCCGCTCAAGATCCTCGGGAACGCTCGAAAGAAGTCTTGATCCCGCTTCTCTTCGAAAAACCTTCCAGATACCAGGGGATGGCGGACTTAAGTCCCATCTCTTCGAGCATCGGAGGATACAAGAGGTAGGAGATTGTCCGAACCTCTTTCACGCACTCTTCGACCAGATTTGCGCACTCCCGGTTTTCTTCCGCCGTGGCCTGCGAGGAACCCATTGAATCGAGCTTCATTTTCAGTACGGAGAGATATTGTCCCAAACTGTCGTGAATTTCTCTCCCGATTCTGCGGCGTTCTTCATCTTGCGTGCGCAGCAAATGGAGCGACAAGTCACGAAGAGATTTTTCAGACTCCTGCAATCTTCAGCTTCGACTCTTCCAAAGATTTTTGTGCGAGCATCCGCTCGGTGAAGTCCCGCGTGACCTTAGTGAATCCCAGCAAGTCACCCGCGCTATCTCTAACCGGTGTGATGATCACGTTCGCCCAAAATCTTGACCCGTCTTTGCGAACGCGCCAACCTTCGTCCTCAAATCGGCCTTCCTTAGTAGCAACGTCCAATTCCCATGCTGGTTTACCGGCTCGAACATCTTCCTCGGGATAGAAGCGGGAAAAGTGCTGGCCAATGATCTCCGAGGCTTTGTACCCTTTGATGCGTTCTGCTCCAGTATTCCAGGTGCTGACGCATCCCTCTGGGTCCAACATGAAAATCGCATAATCCTGTACGGCGTCGACAAACAGACGCGAACGCTCCTCGCTTCGACGTAGCGCTACTTCGGAACGGCGTTGGTCGGTAAGATCGCGCGTGACTTTTCCGAAACCGATTAGACTGCCGCTCGCATCTCTTATCGCTGTAATAGTGACATTCGCCCAAAATCTTGAGCCATCCTTTCGGATTCGCCAGCCCTCATCCTCTACGTGTCCTTCGCTCTCGGCGACAGCCAGAAGTCTCTGCGGTTTACCGGAGCCAACATCTTCTTTCGGATAGAAAGTAGAAAAATGTTGCCCAATAATTTCTGATGCTCTGTATCCTTTGATTCGTTCGGCGCCGGCGTTCCAGCTCGCGATTCGGCCATTGGGGTCCAGCATGAAAATTGCGTAGTCCCGAACGGTTTCCACGAAACAGCCTGAACGGCTCCTCCCTTTCATGCCATTCAATGTTGGGCAAGACGGAACCGTCCTGTTTCAGCTTTGTAATACTTCTGTGACCTTCAGATGCGATTGTGCTCGGAGAGCCATCCAGCACAACGCCCGAATGTTCCGCACAAATTTTCCGGAGTGAGTCGTCCATCTCTTGGCGAGAAAATCCTTGCATTGGATAAGCGCAATGAAGAGAGAAGGAATACGTCTTCGCTAATTCGTTCCAAAGCTTTTCGAGCTGTATTGCAGCTTCACATTTTCCTTCGGCCCACAACAGGGCAACCATTTCTCCAAAAGCCACTACACGGCGGTTTTCGTCAAGAGAAGCGGCCGCCGCACGCGCGATGACCTGCCCTATCGCGTCCGAGAAAAGTACGCGATCAGGTAGGCCGTTCACCATAAATTTCGACAGAACTTCGCTCGCCTCCAAAGCGATGTACCTGCTGTCCGCTTTTGCCCTGGCGACATCAATCCCTTGGCTTTTCAGCTTACGGGCGAGCCCTTCGATGTGAGCAGAAGTTGCGATGATGATTGCGGAACTGCCCCGCGAGAGCGCCCTACCAATATGGCTCATTAATTCATGCAGGAGTGCACCATCATCGCCGTAAAACTGTACGGTGTGGTTATGCACCTGTGGAAGGGAAGTCGAAATTCCACTAACGCTCAACTGATCCTCCAAGAATTAAGAACGGCAACTGGCAGTCAACAGCAAATTTTAGCAGCCCCTTCCAGGAAAAACATCAGAAATTCCGGTCGCATGATGCCCTTAACGGCCACTCCGCGCATATACAGGAAATACTGTAGTCGGTTGCATGTACCAGGTCCGGGGTCACCATTTGCTTGTCGAAGTCGCTTTGATATCATGCATATGGCGAACAGAGGGAGGAGTATGGACAACGATCTTATTTTTCAGGCAAATAGCTCAAACGTGTTCTGGGGCGAGATCGCCCCGTGCGAACACATTGCTCAGTTCTACACACACGATGGCGTATTGCTCGATACGCTTACGGGGTTTGTTGGGGGAGGCCTGAGAACGGGCGAGAGCACAATCGTGATCGCCACTGAAGACCACCTTAAAGCCCTGGAACAACGGTTGTCTGATTCTGGCTTGGATATGGCTGTCGCTCGCTCTAACCAACAATATATAGCTATGCGCGCCGAAGAAGCCCTTGCGAAATTCATGTCAAACCGCTGGCCAGACGATAAGCTTTTTAATGATTTCGTTACGGGATTGATCACCCTCGCAAGAATGAACGGTCGGCGTGTCCGGGCTTTTGGTGAGATGGTCGCAATTCTTTGGGCCAGGGGCGATACAGCGGCGACTGTTCGGCTCGAATTTCTTTGGCAGCAGTTGTGTCGGACTCAGGACTTTTCGCTTTTCTGCGCCTATCCAAAGGCCGGATTTACTGACGACCCTTCGAACTCGCTAGCGAAAATCTGCGCAGAGCACTCTAGGGTCATTTGATCTCATCTGCCTGACGATTGGCACTAAGAAATGAAAGGGTATTCCGGATATGGAGACCGTCTCCCGTCATCAGTGTCTTGTTTACGAAGGTTCGCCGTCGCGGCAATTGCCCGCGCTTGCGGCCCTCATGCGACAGAAGCTGAATGAGAACTTCCGGTGCCTTTATCTGAACAGCCCGGTGATGGTAGCGGGTATCCGCTGCTATCTGGCAGCCGTTGGTGTCGATGTCGCCCACGAAGTTGACAAAACCAGTCTGGTTTTGTCATCAGACCAAGGGCATCTGATCAACGGACACTTTGATATCGACCAAATGATGCACACGCTCGAAGATGCGCTGGGTCAAGCCCTCGACGACGGGTACGACGGTCTTTGGGCCACGGGTGATATGACTTGGGAGTTCGGCCCCGAAAAAGATTTTTCGAGACTTCTGGAATATGAATGGCGGTTAGAGGAATTCTTCCGGAAACATCGCGCTTTGGGCGGTATCTGCCAGTACCATGCGGATACGCTGCCCCGAGAAGTGTTGAGGCAAGGACTACTCGCGCATTCTTCAATCTTCGTAAACGAAACTTTGTCGCGAATCAACCCACACTATTTTCGCGGTGGTTCGTACAGCGAGCAAGCGGCAATGAATCCGGAACTTGATTCCATGATCAATCGCCTCTGCCATCCCCAAGATGCAGACCTGACCCGCGATACACATCGCGATACACATTAGCGTTGTCTACCACGTACTTCCAATGACTTCGGGTGCCGTCCGTGCTCTTCGATGTCGTTGAAAGTACTTATAACCCGCTAACTGTCACGGCAGAGGTCGCGGGTTCGAGTCCCGTCGTCCCCGCCAATCATTCCAAACAACTTAGGAATGATTGGTTTATACCGCTCCAATCTTATTTTCCGCGCACCCTTTCTCGGTCTAATCGGATGCTCTGATCATCCACGGTTGCCATGCGTCATGGAGAACGAGGACTGGAGACCGTCGCTGCTCAGTACCGGTGACAGAAAGCTTCATCGGCTGACCTTCGGGAACGATCACATTAACTGCCTTTTTCCCCCACCTGCTTGCCTTCCGGCGTTTCGGTTCTTTGACCTTTTCGGCCAAAAAGCCGGAGTAGAGAATTTGTCCAGAGGCCAGAACACCGGATGCGGGCGAAGATTGTCCCAGGAACTCGCTCGCGCGAATCCAGCAGCCGATTTCGCTGGTGCGTTCGCTAACGGGCAGGCATCCAGCAAATGCTTTTTGTGCGAATGCTGGCTCGCTCATTCCTAACGGCAGAGCGCAGATCGCTATGGCCAATAGGCCAATCACATGCTGGGGGTTTTGATCCATTCGGCCGGTCGCTTCATATTGACAGTCACTTCCATGTTGGATTTCCGTGCTCGGAAGCCGAAACAAGCGGGGGTGGAGTCGCGATCATGCGTTGAATACTGATCTTGGACTCGGGCAATGATGGAGTGCGGGCTCAATGGTACTCTACACAGCCGACTGCCCAAAGAAGATATCTGTCAAATGCGAAACTCGGATGATTCTCGAGATGACTGCAAAGAACACAGATGCTAAATTTGTGGTCTAAGCATGGTGGAATGGCTTCGCCTCCAGCTAGTTTGCAGAACGATGGTTCCAGAGTATCCCGAGCCATGAGATAAGAGATCGGTCCTACCGAGAGCCATTCATCTGAGGAGTAGGAAAGTGACCTGGCCAGTTCAGGTTAGACACTCAACCTCACTCCGTACGCAATGCGTCGACGGGATTCAGATTCGCCGCTTGGCTGGCTGGTCTGTACCCAAAAAGCAGCCCAACGCCGCTGGACGCTACGACTGCGGCCACAACTCCAGTCCAAGAGATACTCAATGGCACAATATTCTCAACTAGTCCGGCGGCGGACCAGACGGCGACAATCGCTGTCATCACTCCCATCGCAGTACCAGCCAAACTGATCATCACCGCCTCTAATAAGAACTGAAGCCGGATCTCGGCGGGTTTTGCACCCAAGGCTTTTCGCAAACCAATCTCATGCGTGCGCTGCGCCACATTGAAGAGCATGATGTTCATGATTCCGGTGCCAGCGATGAGCAGAGTGATAAGAGCAATGCCGACAAGAACTACACTCATAGCCAGCGAGACCGTCTGGACGGTCTCGAGAATAGACGACAGATTTTGAACCGAGTAATGAGCGGCCTTACGATGACGACTGCGGAGGAGTAAGTCAACGCGTTCAGCTACCGCCGGAACCTCATTAGGAGAAATCGCCTGCACATATAAGACTTGGAAAAAGTTGTCGCCGATAATTTCTTTCACCAATGGGAAAGGGACCAGCAAGGTCTTGTCTTGTATTTCGGATTGCCCGAATGTAGGTACTCCTTCCTTAAAGGTTCCGATCACGGTGCAACGGAACTGGTCGAGTTGGATCGTGCGTCCTGTGGCCGAATCCGGGCCGAAAGCCAGCTGGGCCAATTGGTCACTGACCGCGCAGACCTTGAAGTGAGCCAAATAATCTTGTGCATCGAAGTAACGTCCTGAGGTGATGCGCAAGCGTCGAATCTTTTGAAAGTCTGGAGTTACCCCGACCAAACGCGCATGAAGGCTATTACCGCGAAGTTGGAAATCCACTGGCACATCATACGTTCCGGCAACCGCATTGATCGCGGGCACCGATTGACGAGTAGCTTCCAGATCCCCTGGCGTGAGTTCGTCCTCAACTACGGAAAACGCATCGTTGCGATCGAGTGTCGCGTAAGCGAGGTTGGCTCCTATTCCTTCGATCTGCGAAACGACATAGAGCCTGCCGGTAGAAGCGATCGTGACGACCAGGACTATCGCCGCGCTTCCGATCACGACTCCCAGCATCGTAAGCGCAGTTTTCACTTTGTCCGCCGCTAACGATTGCAAGGCTAGGCGTAGGTTTTCTACCAGAATCGCGCGTCCGTCGCTGATCTTAGGGAATTCCATGGTTGGTCAGCAGATAGTTGCCGGAATTTGTGGCGACAATTCGGAGGTTGGATCGGCCGACAAGTCTCTCTAAGTTCGGGATTTCCGTCCCGTAGGCGAGCAGATAATAGCGGTCAGCGCCACTCCATAGCGACACGAATTGATTGTCGTCGATGAAGAGTTGCGGAGCATCAGGCGCGTTTGAGCCGTACTCGAGATTATTGTTGCGGCCGTTTAGCAGCAGTGCGCTGGCTCCGGTATAGAAAAAGACCGATGAGAATGCGTAATACGAGTTTGCTTCGATCAGCTTTCCGGGTGGACTCGCCAGAAGACTTTTGGCTAGCGGGTAGGAGCCGAGATATGAGTCGAAGCGAATGAGTGCGATCCTGGCAGCCTGAAAGAAAATAATCATTCCAGCGGCTACGGCTAGAACAGATTTCTGCAGATTGCGTTGCGTCGCCAACACAAGAGCGCAGGCTCCGAAGGCGAAGGCGGCAAGCGCGAGTGGTAGCTTCAAGTAGGCCAGAGACTTTAGCGTCAGATCGCTCATATGGCCTAACGACAAAGTATAAAGATCTGGATTCTGGGTGAGGGCGCTTGCAATGTCACCGGGTGCGGGCAACCTCCACACCATTAAAAGGAGCGTTGATAGACTGGCGAACAGAAGTGCAAAGAGCGTGATTGCAAGGTGCCTACCGAGAACGATCCACCGACTGGGGGAACTGAGGGCTGATCCAATCAGCAAAGCCAATGCCGGGTAGATGGGCATCGAATAATACTCTTGCGTGGTTGAGAAGGTGAAGAACAACATCACCACGCCTATCCAGCAAACCGCCATGAGCCGCACTCGCCCCGCCCGCGAACTTGTTTTATAGGAAAGACTGGGCGCAGCGAGCAGGTACGTGGACCATGGAAACATCCAAACCAAATTTAGTAGCCAGAACCAGGCTCTGGGTACCGTGTTGTAATCGCGCGGATAGCGCAAGTTTAGAAAGCGTAGAAGATGTTCGTTGATGAAGTAGAACCAGAAAAATCCTCGATATTGCCCAGGGCCGCTATGCAATGAGAACGCAAAATAAGGTGGGTTGCGGAGAATTGCCAGAACGTGCCACGGAGTGGCGATCACTAGAGCGACGGCCACAACCCAGCCGAGGCGCAAATTGCGCCATGCCGAAAGAGAAAAGATTTGTCGAGCCGCGGCCATGTAGACAAGCGCAGCCATGACCGGAAACACAATCGCGATCAAGCCCTTTAACAGCAAACCGGCGCCCAAGCATAAGCCGAGAATGAGGGCCCAGATGAGCGGAGTATCCCGTTCCGGCTCAAGCAAGCGCAACCAAGCCCAAATCGCGCCTGTGATGGCGAGAGTCAGGATGGCGTCAGGAATCAGGATTCGCGTGAACAAGAACAATCCTGTGGACGTTGCGAGCGCGAGCCCAGCGTAGAGTCCAGCTTCCTCGCCAAAGGCCCAGCGGCCGAAGCGGTAGGTCGTCCAGCACAGCAAGGCCACTGCGAAGGCCAGCGGTAACCGTGCCGCCCAGTCATGAACTCCGAACGCTCGATATGAGCCGGCCATCATCCAATAGATGAGCGGCGCCTTTTCAAGGTAGGCGATCCCGTCGAGACGCGCCGTCACCCAGTCTCCAGATGCCAACATGTTCCGGGCAATCTGTGCCTGTACTGCATCGACATCGTCCATAAGATGTGGCGGACTAGCGATGTTTACGATGAAGACGAAGCAAGCAGCTACAACCACAATAAAACCGTACCAAGCGGTCCGTTCCCCGCGCTCACGCTGTTCACTTACATTGGGGGGAACCGCAGATACCAAAGTCTCATTCATAGAAAGAGATTCATCAAGCGCGGTGTGCGCCATCCCTTGTACTGAGAAGTAGTGATACATCAGAAATACCAGAAGCGAGCACCGTGCACACGAACACGCCTAGGCAGACACGGTGGAGATTTCTTCTGCGGTTTCTATTTCCTTCCTGGTCTCGATGTTCCATCGCTTCATCCAAAGAAGTAATGTCAGAAGCCCCCACAAGTGGTATCCGTAGTTTGCCTTTCGTTGCATGTGCCGGGTCAGCAGCAACTCGATATATGGCCAGTGGAAGAGCCCCGAGTCATTGACCGCTTTCTGTGTCAACGTATCCAGCAATAGCGAACGTAGGTGACCGCGGAACCAATCATGAACCGGGATATCCAGTCCGATTTTTGCTTTTGAGATTACACTTCGCGGCAATTTGCCCTTCATCAGCTCACGAAGAATCACCTTTGAGTTCGCGCCTTTCATGGCATGACGCATGGGCAACGAGGCCGCGAATTCAACAATTCTATGATCGAGAAATGGCGGACGCACTTCAAGCGAATGCGCCATGCTCATTCGGTCCACCTTGGTGAGGATATTATCTGGGAGATAGTTTTGCTGGTCGAACGCCATAAAGCGCCGCACGTCCCCATGCGATGGCACCGATCTCAGTACCTCCCTCAGCCGGAGCATCTCCGGGCGCAAGAGCAATTCAGATTGTTCTTGCTGCGAAAAAGTGCCATTCCAAAAAACATGTGACGCACGTTCGCCAAGCAGCGATCCCTGAAGAAAACGCTGCAGCTTGTATTCAAAGCCGATTTTCTCGTCCGAGGCTTTCAATTGACTCGCGCCTCGAAGTGCCAGCCGACGAACGTTTCGCGGCAGTAACCGCGCATATCGCGCATAAGAATCGGCACGATAAGTGAGGTATCCGCCGAATAGCTCGTCCGCGCCTTCACCGCTAAGAGCAACGGTCACATGCTTGGCGGACATCTTCGAGAGGAACCAGACCGGCAATGCTCCTGCATCAGCGTTCGGCTCATCGGCATAGTAAGCGAACTCATTAATAGCATCAGCACTGGCCGACTCGGGATTGAGATCAAGCTTAAAATGTTGGGTTGAGTACTGCTCCACAACCTCCCGCATCTGACGCGATTCGTCGAACTCGCGGCCATTGAAAGTGATCGAAAACGTCTTCAATGGATGGTTAGACAATTGACTTGCGTAGTGCAGAACCGTTGATGAATCCAAGCCCCCACTGACCCATACCCCTACAGGAACATCAGCTGCGAGATGTTCCCGTACCGAGCACTTTAGGAGCTCATCTAGCTGTGCCGCAGAGTCCTTCAAACTCGCGTTGGTTTCAGAATTCCGGGGGAGAGTCCAATATCGTCCAACTGATGTCAAACCGTCATGCCAAACGAAATATGTTCCCGGCATCACTTTCGCTATGCTCTCGACGAGAGTGTTCGGGCCGGGGACATAATTCATGCTCAGGTATGTGCCGAGCGCACCGAGGTCCAAAGAGCGATCGACTTTGGGGTGGCAGAAGATTGCCTTGAGCTCGGAGCCAAAATAGAGATTCTCTCCCCACTGAGCAAAATACAGGGGCTTGATACCCATTCTGTCCCGAGCCAACACTAATCGTCGAAGCGACTCTGTCCAGACTGCCAAAGCGAACATTCCCCGCAGTTTTTCAAGGCAAGCCACATCCCATTCCATGAATGCGCGTAGGACCACCTCGGTATCGCATGCCGACCGAAACTTGTGTCCCCGTTCTTCGAGCTCAGAACGAAGTTCCCGATGGTTGTAGATTTCCCCGTTGAAGACAAGGACAACGTCATTATCTTCAGAGACCATCGGTTGTTCGCCACCGTCACGGTCAATGACTCGCAGGCGTCTGGAGCCCAGAGATACGCTATCGCTCTGCCAGACTCCTTGTTCATCCGGACCGCGATGAAACAGGGAATGCGTAGCCCGGTATATTTGGTCGTGACTGAACCGTCCACCAATGTGGGTAAATCCAGTTATGCCGCACATGAAACGGCCCTCCCAAGTTTTTCACTTACGGAAGCCCGAAAACATATCACTAAAACCGTCCTTACCCCAGCAAAATCGGTTAGACAGGGATCTACGTAATCCAATAAACCGTCCTCTCTGCTGGCGCAGTACCCTCAATGCGGCCAGTCAACAAGATCTAAACCGGCTTCATATAGGTGCTTACCGTAGATAGATTGGGATTAGCGGGACCTTAAGGTCCAACACAAAGTCGATCGAGGCGGGGGAAGAGCCCTTATTTACGGCATTATCCTCGAGCATTCGTATCTTCGAGAACTTCTGCACCGGCTTCAGGCGCGAATCCAAGCATTTGTGTTCGAGTGGGTCAATGATTGCGAAATCCGCGTAATCCCAGGTATGAAAGCGAACCAGCTGGATCTTCATCACATGTCCGATATTGATATAACAGGGTTGCGAGCTTGATTCGCTTCATGCGGCCTGAAATCTGGAAGCGAAGAAACATCTTGCTGAAGTGCGCTTTTACCGTGCGTCTGGTTATCCCCGCTTGTTCCGCGATTTCTTTATTGTCAAAGCCATTCAAGAAGAGTTGGGCTATTTGTTTCTCGCGGTTGGTAAGTTGGTTCCACATTGCTTCTTCCTTTCGAGTTGATCGGAACGGACGGATTTCACAATGGCTTCGATTCAAATGAGTGCTCTTGTCTTGAGTTTTGTCAGCGCAGATTAAGAGAGGCTGAAGGTGAAAACGGTCGTCACCAAGTTATTTGTTCCTCTTCTTTCACCGCGGCTTTTAAAAAGATTGAATCTGTACTGGAACTGATGATTTTGGCGCAGCTTTAGGTTGCGGGCAATCTTCGTGTACTGGAGAGTTCACGCGTTAATTTGAACTTAATGTGGCGGTCGATAGGGTCGCAACAGCGGAGGATAACTTGTCATGAAGTTCGTTATAGGGTTCCTGGTAGGAATCGCTGTCACGGCTGCGATGGTTGCAGTTGGTCACGATCAAAACTCAGAGTTAATGCCAGACACAATGGAGGACCTTTTGGAAGAGGCTCCGAATGGATTTTTTCACACCGAGCTGGCCCGGCGGTCCGGCTAGCGGTCTCGTGAGCCTAATATGGGTGGCCCGAAATTTCTGTTTTACAAGTAGAGCTCGCAGCTGCGCTACTCGTGGCTCTGGTTTTCTCTCGCGGTCTCGTGAGCATTGGTATTCGGCTCTATCGCGTCTTAATCTTGTCTTAATTATTCCGGCAGCACACTAACACCGCATCAACTTTCAGGGTTGGAGCATCACCAGTTCAGCATGGGCCAAAGTCGTGCCCACGTTCCCGCCCCGCGCACGCGGCATGCGGCGAAAGTCGCCGAGGTTCACATGCTAAAAAAATCTGAGTATCTTCAAACCTACGGATCTCGACGGGAACCGAGCAAAGAGCAACTGCGAATCGCGGAACTTGTCGCGCAAGCTTATACCAATGTGGAGATTGCCAAAGCGACGGGAAGTACTGAACGAGCCGTTAGGGACAACCTACGATCCATATACCTTAAACTCGGCCTTAACACTCGGTCCGAACTGGCAATCTGGTATTGCAGTACTTTTGCCAAAAGGTAATCCAGAGAAGAATCCTACGGCGCCAACTCAGTACTCGTTACGAACTCTGCAATGTTGCGGGTGTCGAAGCGAGTGGAAGCCGAATAGTAAACACGCTACCCACACCGACAGTGCTCTCGACCGAAAGTGCTCCCCCGACACGGTTCACCGCAGTTCGCGCAATGGCAAGACCCAGGCCGAAGCCGCCGCTGGTGCGAGATCTGGATTCATCACTACGATAGAAGCGTTCGAAAATATGCGGAAGAGATTCCTGAGAAATTCCACAGCCAGTGTCTGCTATATGGATTACGCAACTATCCGCATCGTCAGAGATACTAATCTTAACGCATCCCCCTGGTGGACTGTATTGAATTGCGTTCTCAACAACATTGATCAGGGCCACCCGAAAATCGTCGCTAGGCATGCAAATCCAGTGTGAGCCGAAATCATTTACTTCCAATGTGACATCGCGGGCATGCGCCAGAGCCATACCGGTACCAACTACGAGTTCAAGCTCAGATTCCACATGTAATAACTCGGAGGGATCTTCCTTCGAATCGTCCGATGATCTCTCAATCGAGGCAAGTTGCAGCATGCGTGCTATGAGGCCCTCAAGACGTTTTGCGTCTCCGAAGGCGCGGGTCAGCGCGAGTTGGTATTCTTCCGCTCTTCGAGGCGATTGCACAGCGTACTGCAGCGTTGACATCAGAATTGCAACAGAGGTTTTCAACTCGTGCGCGGCGTCGCTGAAGAACTGCCGCTCTCTCTCAAAAGCGCGCCGCAAGCGATCGACCAACTTAGTTAAAGCTGCTACGAGAGGAAGGAGTTCACGAACCGATGTTTCTCCTTCTTTGGGATCGAAGTTCCAGTTTCCCGCATCTACCGCTGCGGCACGGGTTGCAAGGGCGTTCAAGGGGCGGAGTCCGAAGCTGATCGCCCCAACCGTCGCGATCATCGAAAACACAAAAATCATCCCGCAGGCGAAGCCAGCAGAAAGGGCGACTTTGTGAATGTGTGCTTCTATCGCTGCTGTGGGCGAGGCGTAGAGAATCGTCAATTGTGGAGTTTGTCTGCCGTTTTCAGAGTCCGGAATGGAGGGGTTACGGACGAAAAGAGCCCGATACCGGAGCCCTCGTTCCTCAAAGCTAATAACGTCACGTTTTCCCGCCGGCAACGTTGTGGTTGGCTCAAAGCCGGGAGATCCAGCTAGGATTCGTCCGAGTGAATCGCTCAGTCTGTAACGATCTTGTTTGGGAAGGTTCAACATTTCCTGGTGAACTGTAACTGCTTCGCCGCTTTCCTCTGGAATATCTATCGCGGCGGCGACTGCAGATACATGCTCTCCGAGCCTGGCGTCGAATGCGGCATAAGATTCATGGCGCGCTTCACGGACTACCAGTGTCGTTCCTACTACTGCAACGCAAGCCTGCACAGCGGCAATGCTAAACAGAAGACGGCGACGAATTGACCCTATCCTCATGCGCCCTCCGGTTTGCTGCGCAAAATATATCCGCGGCCACGAAGAGTGTGGATACGTCGGTTAAGAGGATCGCTATCCAGTTTCTTCCGCAGCCCTGCCACGTATACCTCTATAACATTGCCAAACTTTTCCCAATTGTAGTCATAGAGATGTTCCAGCAATTCCGTCTTTGACACCACAGCATCGGGGCGATACATCAAGTATTCGAAAACTCGGTACTCCATTGGCGTCAAAGATATCTGTACTCCGGCGCGTTTAACCGTACCCTCGGTTGTATTCAGCTCGATGTCACCTACTACCAGTTTGGCATGGGCCTGGCCATGACTTCTTCGGATGAGTGCTTGCAAACGAGCCGCCAGTTCATCCAGATCGAAGGGCTTGGCGAGGTAATCGTCGGCACCGGAATTCAGTAGAGTGACGATTGATGCTTTCTCGTCTTTCGCCGTAAGAATCAGCACTGGAACCTTGAATCCGTCAGCGCGGAAACGTCGCAGTATTTCTTTTCCCGAAATCAGCGGAAGCATGAGATCGAGTACCACAACGTCATAAGGGTTCGAGCACGCCATGAAATAGCCATCCTCACCATCGACTGCGATATCAATTGCAAATCCACAGCGCTCGCGAAGGCTATTGGCGATGTTCTCAGCGAGACGACGTTCATCTTCAATGACTAATAGACGCATAAAAGCTCCCTGCCCGATGTTGTTAACGATCCAATGTCAGACCTTAATGCGACCTTAACGTCCGGCGTCATACGGTGAGTGCAGACGGTTGGGCCTTTATGCTGTGAAGAGCGGACATTCTCCACGAACAAAACCGGAAGCATTCCTCTAGAATAGTTCTGCCATGCGTACCCGTTATGTGGTTCTCGTGTCTGTCTTGGTTGTCCCGCTGCTGTTGCTGGTTTGGCATTTTTGGTCAGCAAGACATGCTTCAGAGCCTGCTGCTTCCGCCAGCGGCTCGCCGTCCGCAACATTGGATTCGTCATCTGCTACTGGCGGAACACGTACTACTTCCGAATGGGCTCCCACGGCGGTGTACGCGCATAACCTGATGTTGCGAAAAGGTCCAGACTTCCGTATTTACGTCCGTTGGCTTCGCGGACAAATGGTCCGCACTCGCCGCGACGTTAATCCCTCATTCGACGATCCTGAGTCTTTTTCTCTCGATGTAAAAACAGGGATTATTCGCGCCAACATCGGAGATATCAGCAACTTTCTCAATGCCAGTGCAGTCGCAAACTCTCCCCTGAAAAACATGACGCTTTCTGGCGACGGAGATCAGGTCAAGCTTCGCGGAACTCTGCACAAACTTATTTCACTGCCCGTTGAGCTGATGGGGACTATTTCCGCTGTGCCGGACAACCGAATCCAACTCCACGTCACAAAACTAAGTGTTCTGAAGATTCCGTTGAAAGGTCTTCTTGGCGGCTTCAACATCACCGTTTCCGACCTCTTTCATTCCCAAAATCTCCCCGGCATTCAGGTGTCCGGTAATGACATCTTTTTCGATACACACAAGCTCCTTCCACCGCCGCATATTCAGGGGCAGTTGACAAGTGTACGGGTTGTGAATCCTGATCTCGAAGAGGTGTACGGGAATGCTCAAGAGGCTGTAACGCGCGTCGAGCAATGGCGTAATTTTTTGCAGCTGCGCGATGGCACCATCGACTTTGGGAAGCTCACCATGCACCATGTCGATCTGATCATGATTGATCTTTCAAACGACGCATGGTTCGATCTCGACCTTAATCATTATCAGGATCAGCTTGTAAATGGCTATACCCGCATGACCCCTCAGGCCGGCCTACAGATCTTCATGCCAGATCTGGACGACCTCCGTCACAAAAATAAAGCGAACCAGAGCATCAGTATGGAGTGGCTAAAGAATCGCAATACCGCTCCTCCGCTCGATATTACTTCCAGATAGATCGCGCTTCAGGTCATCAACAATGTCCGCGCGGGCAGATAGTTAGGCAAGCAAAGATTCGCTTTCTCGTTTTTGGCTTCCAAACGATTTGCTAAAAATGTTCCTGGCTGAAAAACTGCCATTCTGACACACAGCTTGAGGGGCACTATTCGCATCCAATTTGGCCTATTTGAGGTCAAGCTTCGCATGCGCAGACTAGCCATGGTGGTAACAACCTTTCTCCTGTTCGGATGCTCCTCTTTATTTTGTTTGCACAGAAACATGTCGAAGTTGGCGGATTCATCGATTATTTGAGCCTGTCGCAAACAAACACAAATAACTTTGGTTTGGGCGGCCGCATGGGCTTCCGCGTACATCGCGACGTGATGATTGAGGGGGAGCTAGCCTACGATTACGGCATCAATTTTGACGAAACTTACCGCAATATTGTGAACGGAAATATAACTGCAATTAAAAATACATCAGTTGGAGTAACTCAAGGGTTATTCGGGCCGAAGCTCCAACCCGAGGGCGGCGGATTTCGGCCATTCATCACGCTCAAAAGTGGCTTCGCAGACTTCCGCCTTACCCCCAGCCTTATTCCATATAGCGACCTAGTGAGTTCCATCTCCGGTATTCGTACGTCCAGTTTGAACTGGGCAATTTATCCAGGAGGCGGAGTGGAGGCGAACTTAGGGCTGGTAGGATTGCGCCTTGAGCTCGGTGATGAGATTTACTTCAACAATGGAGCACACAACAACTTGCGAATCACGTTTGGTCCAATTCTCAGGTTCTAAGTTGAGATGGAAGTCGGCGCGCTCAGACGAACGAACCTACGTGTCGCCGCACTTGGTTAACTGATTCCAATTCAGAGTAGCTACATCCCTTTGCTTCGTCTGCTAAGTAAATCCAGCTAAACCCAACCAGTCATGAAGCACATCTAGAACTCGACTCGCAATGTCATCTGGATCTGGCGAGGGCTGCCGATGGTTTTGTTCACTACGCCTAGCCCGGATGGTGGATTGTAGAAAGTATTTGCACCGCTCGATGGGGTCGGTGGCGTACCTACAACTGGAAATTGATTGTAGAACTGGTTTTGGGATGCAACCAGCACTACAGCAACGGTCGCAAGCGCGTACGCGAGCCAGGTGCCATTGCCAGCAAGAGCACAAACCAGCGGGATAGTTGCCGCAGGAGTGGTCGTGGGAGCTATCGTGGAAACCGATTGGGCCAATGCCTCCATCGGAGAAACGGCATCACGACGCAAACCGTAGTCGATTGTTTCTGAATACTCTTTAACAGTTTCCGCCATGCGAGGAAGCCTTCCTCAAAAGCTGTGTTGGGCTGGGATTGTACAACATCGCATCACAGGGCAAGCCAGTCGACTTCTCAGCCAGTTTGCTACGCGTACCTAGGTCCACTCGCACAGAAGTTCACATTGATTGACGGAAATTGAAAATGCAGCCTACCATTGGGCGTAAAGGAGCCGCCCTGTGATTGGTCAGATGCTCGGTCATTGCCGCGTCGTGGCGAAGATTGGGGAAGGAGGAATGGGAGTTGTCTATCGCGCGTATGACGAAGTGTTGCATCGCGATGTGGCTTTGAAAGTCGTCAAGAAGGATACGCGTCTGGATACATCGTCAAGCCAGCGTCTACTCCACGAGGCACGCGCCTCTTCTTCTCTCGCTCATCCCAACATCTGCACGATTCACGAAGTTGGCGAAAATGAGGGCGAGCTCTACATTGTGATGGAGCTGGTCGAGGGCAAGTCTCTGGCCGCCATGAGTGCCGGTGCGGGGTTGGCGGCAGAATCGGTTCTGCGATATGGCGTTCAGATCGCAAGCGCACTCGCCCGCGCTCATGATCGCGGCATTGTTCATCGAGACCTGAAGACGGCGAATATTGTCATCACCGCTGACGGGCTGGTAAAAGTCCTCGATTTCGGTTTGGCCAAGCAGGTAGGTAGCAGCATATTCGAGGGACCTACCCGGTCCTTCGCAACCATAGAGAACACGTCCAGCGTAAGCGGCACTTTGCCGTATATGGCTCCCGAAATCCTGCGTGGCGAGGCTGCCGACCATCGCACTGATCTATGGGCCCTTGGAGTAGTCCTTTATGAAGCGGCTTCCGGACGTCTGCCGTTCGAAGGACGCACCGGCTTCGAGATCAGCTCGGCCATCCTGCGCGAAATTCCGAACCCGCTTGGACCTCCGGTTCCTCCTGGCCTTTGGGCGGTTATTCAACGTTGCCTGGCCAAGGAGCCGGTGCAACGGTACCAACGCGCGAGTGAAATTCAAGCGGCTCTGGAGGCCGTCCAGTCGGGTGCGATCGTTTCCGCTGATCCTGCCGCCGACATTAGTCCGCCGCGAACCACGATTTTGCATAGCGTGCAACATGCGCATGTCAAGAAGGGAGACTTCCTTTTATTGGTGGGAACGACAAAGGGGGCATTCATCCTTCGCTCGAATGCGCAGCGCAGACGTTGGGAGGTCGGTGGTCCTTATTTCCACGGGCACAATGTTTACGCAATGGCCTATGACGGCCGCGCGGGCCAGCACCGGATATGGGCTTCGACGCAGAGTTATTGGGGCACGCTACTGCGGTCCAGCGATGATTTTGGCAAGAGCTGGACCAATCCGCAACAGGCTCCCATTCGATTTCCTGCCGATGCCGGACTATCGTTGAAGAACATCTGGCAGATAACTCTCGGACGACCCGAAGAACCTAACGTACTTTATTGTGGTGTGGAGCCGGCCGCGCTTTTCGAAACCCGCGATTCGGGCGCAACCTGGTCGCTAATGCGTGGCCTGTTCGATCATCCGCATCGTCCCCGCTGGATGCCTGGAAATGGAGGTTTGGCGTTGCACACCATTGTTCTCGATCCCACCGATGATCAGCGCATGTATGTGGCAATCTCATCCGGTGGCGTTTACAGGACCGACGACGGCGGAAATACCTGGACCGCGCAAAACCAAGGCATTCGCGCCATGTTCATGCCCGACAAGTATCCCGAGTTCGGACAATGCGTCCACAAAATCGCAATGCATCCCGGTCGTCCCGAGCGCCTCTTCCTGCAAAATCATTGGGGATTGTATCGCTCCGACAACTGTGCCGAAACCTGGACGGACATCGCCAACGGAGTGCCGTCGGATTTCGGTTTTGCCGTAGTCATGCACCCAAGAAATCCCGATTGCGTGTATATCGTTCCAGTAGAATCCGATGAGTTTCGTTGCGCATGCGACGGCCGATTGCGTGTCTATCGAACCCGCAACGCTGGCGCCTCATGGGAGCCGCTCATGCGCGGCTTGCCCCAAAAGCGTGCCTATGAAACTGTCCTGCGGGATGCAATGACAGCGGATTCATTCGATCCGGTCGGAATTTACTTCGGTACGCGCAGCGGTCAGCTCTTTGGCTCGCGCGATGAAGGAAGAACATGGCAAAAAATATTTGAAGGGCTGCCGTCAGTAGTCTGCGTACGGAATGCCGTCGTGGAGGATTCTTCCGCCACTTTGCGACCAACCGCGCCTAGGGCTGCGCACGTGCGTCCAGATCAAGCGAAATCTCTGTCGAAAAGCAAGACGCGTCGAACCAAAAGATGATCCATGCCAGTGACGTTTCACATCCCGGGTGCTTTGCGCGAATTTACCGCTGGACACGCGAAAGTCCAGATCGAGCATTCGCCCACAACTTTGGCGGAAGCTTTGTCGGCGCTCTGGACACTCTATCCAGGAGTTCGAGACCGCATCGCAACGGAGCAAGGACAAGTGCGGGAACATATCAACATTTTCATCGGAGACGAGAATGTCCGATATACAGGTGGACTTGCGAGCCCCGTCTCTGCCGGATGTGAGATTTCGATCGTGCCCGCGGTCAGTGGTGGATAGGAAGAATTCTTGTGATGTGCCTCAAGTGAGGCCGAAACTTCTCTGCGCGGATGAACGACACTGAATTACTAGCCGCATTAAAAGCGCGACATAACTGCCTAGTCGTCGTATTCTGAATAAGGGAAACATTGAGTGAGTTACTTTCTTAGCTTTGTCGCCTTATTCTCTGTTGCTATCTGCGTCATTTTTCAGTCGACCGCTCCGGCTGCTCGTGAGTCCGCAGCTTCTCATGCGGCCGCACCAACTTTTTACAGGGATGTCCTACCCATACTCCAGCAGCATTGCCAAACCTGTCATCGTCCGGGAGAAATCGCGCCCATTCCATTCGTCACCTATGAACAGAGTAGTGCTTGGGCGGACCAGATCGCCGATGCCGTCCGAGCAAGGAAGATGCCGCCGTGGTTTGCGGACCCGTGTTGCGGACATTTTTCCAACGATCCATCTCTAACTGCTCAAGAGATTGAAACTCTTTCGGCATGGGCAAACGCAAAAGCCCCAGGAGGCAATCCCGGTGACACTCCGAAGCCGCGATCCTGGGCACAAGGTTGGAACATCCCGCAACCTGATCTTATTTTGAAAATGCCTGAGCCGGTCGCAATCTCGCCGCGCGGCGACGTGGAATATACTTACGAAATTGTGCCCACCGGATTTGCGGAAGACCGCTGGGTGCAGATGTCGGAAGTGAAGCCATCCAGCTTGCTTCACGTGCATCATGCCGTCATTTACATTCGTCCGCCTGAATCGAAGTGGCTGCGTCAAGCGCCCATTGGCGTGCCATTTACTGCTTCTAGTCTCGGAGACGCGCACCTTCAGCATCAAGCGCACTCAACCGACAGTGACATGCTGCTCGTATACGCGCCGGGTAGTTCGCCTGATCAATGGCCCAGTGGCATGGCGAAGTTTGTTCCCGCGCACTCCGATCTCGTTTTTCAGATGCACTACACCACCAATGGCCACGCTGCAAAAGATCAAACCAGCATCGGGATCGTGTTTGCGAAAGGGCCGCCCAAGCAGCGCGTGCTAACTCTTCAGTTGGCCAACGATCATGACGCAATTCCCATTCCGCCCGGAGCTGAAAATTATCGTGTCGAAGTTCACGGTACCTTGCCTAACGATGCCACGCTGCTTAGTTTTTTCCCGCACATGCATCTGCGGGGAAAGCGCTTCGAGTACGACATCGTTCATCATGACGAAGACCCTATTCAACAAGACTCAAGCAGGGAAGCTCCCGCTAAACGCGAAACTCTCGAGCCGCTGCTTAAAGTAAATTACGATTTCTACTGGCAATTGAGTTATCGTCTAGCGGAGCCGCGCTTCCTGAAGGCGGGAACTGAATTGCGCGCGGTCGCCTGGTACGACAATTCTCGTAAGAATCCGCACAATCCCGATCCCGACAATCCCGTCCAATGGGGCGATCAAACTTACAACGAAATGATGGTTGGATTCTTTGACGTGGCGGTTCCTGCGCAAATGGATAAATGGCAGTTCTTCATCCGATCAGGTGAAAAGAAGGTAGGTGAAGGGAAGGGAAGATGATCCCCAATAAGAATGAAATCCGACAACTTCACCCTGGCTTCGTTACTGATTCAGCCCGTACCCTGGATGCTCACCCGGAGTTTGTGTACCCCATCATGAATCTGATGTGCATTTGCGCCTCCGTAGCCAAGAATCAGGCCGCCTCTCTTCGGTGTTTTCAGATAGCAACTGGACAAGGGTATCGCCGAAATGCCTTTCTCGGCAGCGCCTACCGAAACCGCCACATCGTTGATGCCTCGCGGAAGCAGTGTTACGAGATGCATTCCCGCTTCGGCGCCAATTACCTCGAGCATATCCCCCATTTCATCTGCGATCGCTTTTACGAGCGCCGTTCGTCGCTCCATATAGAGCATGCGCATCCGGCGTATATGGCGAGCAAAGTGTCCCTCACGAATGAAATCGGTGAGAACAGCCTGATAGAGAGTCGATGAAAAGATATCGGCGGCATCGCGAGCGGCGGAAAAAGCAGAAACCAAATCCTTCGGAATAACCATGTACCCCATTCGCAAAGCGGGAAACAGGACTTTGCTGAATGTCCCGATATAAATAACTCTCGCATCTGTATCCAGGCCTTGCAGCGACGGGATCGGTCGGCTACCAAAACGATACTCACTGTCATAGTCGTCTTCAATAATCCATGCGCCGGTGCGCGCTGCCCAATTCAAGAGAAACATACGGCGTGCGGCGCTCATCGTCATGCCAAGTGGATATTGGTGCGACGGCGTAAGGTACACAGCGCGCACGTCCCGACCGCGACGGATAATCTCTGCCACATTCAGGCCTTCGTGATCTACTCGAACTGGAATTAATTGAACTCCAGCCATCAAGAAAGCCTGCCGTGCGCCGGGATAGCCCGGCTCTTCCATACACAGCTGATCTTTAGGATTCAACAAAACCTGTGCTGAGATCTGCAGTGCCTGCTGTGATCCTGTTGTCACCAGAATTTGTGATGAGTCGCATCGTACTCCGCGAACCGCCCCCAGATATTCCGCTATGGCTTCGCGGAAAGGCGGATATCCCATCGCATCGCTATAAGCCATGATGCCCCTTCGCGGCGTTCGAGCATGTTGAGCGATCAGCTTTGACCAAATCCCAATAGGAAAATGATCTAGGGCCGGCAGGCTCACTCGAAATGCGCCTAGGTTGTCCAACCATGATTGCGGCAGTGCACTCGTCAACGCAGCCGCGCGACGTGACGTTCGCCGAGGGCCCCGCTTCTCCAGAATGTCTTTGATGTCCTTCCCATTCGCGGCCGTCGGACCCAACGCGTCATCCGGGATCGATCTAGCTACACACGTGCCCGCTCCAACGAACGTTTCGAAGTACCCTTCGGCGAGCAATTGCTCGTATGCGTTCAAGACCGGAATGCGTGAAATCTTCAGCTCAGTAGCCAACCCTCTGGTTGAAGGCACGCGTTGTCCTGGCCGCATTCGGCCGTCAATGATCGCCCTTCGGAACCAGTCATACAACTGTCGATACATCGGAGTCTTCGCTCGGTAATCGAGCGCTATCGGTGGAAGGAAGCTGGTGGAGATGCGTTTCATTTTGGCAGATTAAAAGTGGTTATATCGTAACAGCTAAGAGTGGTTATTGTGATAGACCACTGCTTCCGGCTAAGTTTCTTGCACGAGGCCAGTTCGCGCCGGATTTGGCCTGTCCAAGGTGAAAAAAGCCAGGTCACCTCAGCCAGATTAGCGAGACGAATGAAACTAGTACCAACGATGAAGATCAAATACGTTTGCAGTTATCTCCTGATACTTGGCTTGTTGGTCATCGCGCAGTCCTCTCCTGGATTCGCCCAGCAAACTTCGGACGCATCAAAGGTAAGTCTTCAATACACGCTCCCTGAACGCGACGGTCAACACGATTTCGATTTCGAGATCGGTACCTGGCAAACTCGTCTCAGGCGTCTGCTGCATCCGCTGACTGGCTCAACTACCTGGGTCGAATATGAGGGCGCTACTGTTGTTCGAAAGATTTGGAATGGCCGTGCCAATTTAGTGGAACTCGAAGTCGATGGCCCAAACGGCCACATCGAAGGTCTGAACCTGCGTTTATATAATCCCGAATCCCATCAGTGGAGTCTCAATTTTTCCAACAGCAAGAGTGGTACCTTAGGCCCACCCACAATCGGGGAGTTCAAAAATGGCCGCGGTGAGTTCTTCGACCAGGAAACATTGAATGACAGAGCCATCTTGGTTCGATTCGTAATATCCAATATCACACCTGATTCGTGCCGCTTTGAGCAGGCATTTTCAGACGACGGCGGCAAGACCTGGGAAGTGAACTGGATCGCGACCGACACGCGGGTGAACGACGAATCTGGCAAGGCCAACTGAACTCCGCGGCATACTTAAGATTTTTGCAGTCGATGGTCACGCGATCCGGAACAATGGCGAAGCAATCCGCAAAAGGTATAGGCAGATGAATTATGAGGAGACGATGATGACCATCAAGCAGATTCGGACCTATCTTATGGCGTGCAGCTTGGCTGTCATGCTACAGCCCCTTCAAGGGGTCGCGCAGCAGAACTCTGGCGCATCGACAACAAGCGCTAAGAAAACTCTCGCGGAACATGATGGACAACACGATTTTGATTTCGAGATCGGCACCTGGAACATTCACCTCAAGCGTCTCGATCATCGATTAGTTGGCTCTACTAACTGGGTCGAATTTGATGGTACCTCTGTTACCAGAAAGGTTTGGGATGGCCGCGCTGATCTAGAGGAATTCGAAACTGATAGTCCGGGGGGCGGCCACATCGAAGGTCTGACCCTTCGTCTATATGATCCCCAAACCCACCAGTGGAGCCTCTATTGGGGTACCAGCAAGAGCGGCGCCCTGGGCGCGCCTACAATCGGCGAATTCAAGAATGGACGTGGCGAGTTCTTCGACACGGAACCATCTGGCCCTAATGGCAGATCCATCCTATGTCGATTTGTTTGGACAAACACCAACACCGACACGCCGCATTTTGAGCAGTCATTCTCGGAGGATGGCGGCAAAACCTGGGAAGTCAACTGGATTACGGATCAGACGCGGGTGAAGGACGAGTCTAATCAAGCGCACTGAACTCCGCCGTATTCTCGATAGAGTGGATGGTGGCAAAAAACTGGACGAAATACTGGGTGATTGATTTCACGCGAAAGACCACGAAATAAACGCGCGATTCCCTCAGCGATCTCGACGCTGCTTTCCGGGCTATGTCCGGCGCTTCGACGTTCGGCTAAATGGTTAATTAGAGCGGCCCAACAAAGGACCAAAGGGTAATGATGCGATTCTTAATCGGACTTCTAACAGTCATTGCAATTTGCAACCTCACATTAGCCCAGGCTAATCAGACGACTGGGAAAGCGTCCCTGGAACACAACCAGCACCTGAGCGATTTTCAGGTTTTTGAATTCCGACGCTACACCGTCAAAGAGGGAGAGCGCGAACATTTCGCCCAGTACTTTGAGAGCTACTTTCCCGAAGCTTTTCAGCAGCTCGGGGCAATCGCAGCCGGTTCGTTTTTCGAGCGCAAGAATCAATCCGGCTTCACTTGGATTAGAGGTTTCCACACGATTGAAGATCGTGCCGTAGCGAATGCAGCATTCTATTACGGACCTGTCTGGAAAGAGCATAAGAAAACGCTGAACGATCTTATGACTGACTCCGACAATGTGATGTTGCTTCGACCGCTGCGCTCTGAGCGAGGCGTCCCCATCTTGCCTGCTGTCGATCCCGTCACCGAAGCGAATGGAGCCCAAGGCATCGTCGTCGCTCAA
Source organism: Terriglobia bacterium (assembly GCA_963791575.1). Lineage (GTDB taxonomy): Bacteria > Acidobacteriota > Terriglobia > Terriglobales > Acidobacteriaceae > JAOAPG01. The sequence goes on from CAWBSY010000004.1 coordinate 28,337, forward strand.
ATATTTGCGGTAAAAGCGAACAGCGTCGAAGCCTTTGCCAAAGAAGCGGAGATGACGTTTGCCAGCTATCGAGCCGCGGGTGCGCGCGAAGCCGGCGTCCTGGTTACGCTGGACGTGACCAATAACTTTCCGCAGCTTCCAATCCGAACCGACGGCCCTTATCTCGTATGGCTGGGAATCCTCAAAGATAACCAAATGTTAGAAAGCGAATTCGCTCCGGTCGCCGAGCATTCCCTACAGTCGCTTTCTGCGACAGGCTTGCTCAGAGCGGCACCAGAGTCAGTCATTCTCGATCCCACACACCGTTCGCGTTTGCGCTGGTTGCCCTGAGGAAGGAAACGTACGATAAAGGACCGTGCGCCTGAGAAACGGCTAACCAAATTTTGATGTATCGAGTAAAGTTTACTGTCAGTACATCTATGACAGTAAAAATCCGCCGCAACAAGAATCTGCTATCCGTATCCTTCCTTTTTCTGCTGCTGTCCTTTGGATCTGCCGCCGCACAACATACATCACCTAAATATCCACCTACAGTCGTTTTCATGACTGACTTCGGCACGGTCGATGACTCAGTAGCAATCTGCAAAGGGGTCATGTATTCGATTTTGCCCGAGCTACGCGTCGTCGATCTCACCCAGCAAGTCACGCCATTTTCAATTCTTGACGGAGCCCGCTTTCTATACGGAGCAACACCTTATTATCCGGCGGGAACTGTGTTTGTGGTGGTCGTGGACCCGACGGTTGGCAGTACTCGCAAAGCAGTGGTAGCGAAATCCAAACGCGGACAATATTTCGTTCTCCCCGACAACGGCCTGCTGACTATGGTGCAGGACCGTGACGGCATAGAAGCCGCTCATGAAATCACCAATCGCAACTGGATGATTGGCGCCGCCCTGTCCTCTACGTTTCATGGACGCGATATCTTTTCGCCAGTCGGCGCTCATCTAGCAAAGGGAGATGACTGGACCCAAGTCGGACCGGCAGTTGATGCCACGACACTGGTGAGACTGGACTTAACTCCATCTAAACTCGATGACCGGGGACTGACTGGAACAGTGATCGCGACGGATGGTCCATTTGGAAATCTGGTCACAAATATCAGCGGCGAAGACTTTCTGAAGCTTGGTTACAATTCCCGCGCAACAATCCACGTAACGATCGGAAAGGCCGAGTTGACTCTTCCGTTTGTGCGAACCTTTAGCGACGTTCCGCTCAAAAAACCGCTGCTCTACATTGATTCGCGCGGACATCTTGCACTAGCCGTGAATCAGGGAAGCTTTGCCGAAGTCTACGGAATAACGCCACCAACTCCAATCTTCATTCCGCATGCCTCCAAGTAGGTGCTATCACCTTGGCTCAAACTAGCGAGTGATGCCGATCATAAATACTGCTTAAAACTTGCTTGACTGCTGCATTGCTACATACGATAATCCCTGCGTAACCTAGGCTCTGCACCACAACCCCATTCCCCTCGGCCCCAGCTTTTTCTATTTCAAATTAGGTGGGAACTTATGTCGGCTCGGAATGCGCCTCTCACTCCGCTCTGCATGCTTGTTCTCCTGGCCTGTCCGCTGTCGGCCCAGATACAAAGTCCAGCGCTCCCTCAGGTCCACGGAAATAACTTAAACATACACCGACCCCCAAGTCGGACGAACGCAAACCAACCCGTGGACATGAAGTCTGATCCATATTTCCACGTCGTTCTCGACAATGAACGCGTGCGCGTATTTACTATTGATCTGCCTCCGCTCGGGTCCACACAACTCGATACTCACACTCATGACTACATAATTCTTTCACTCGGAAAAAGCAGCTTTCAGTTAGGCGACGGAGCGCATCTTTATCCAATGCAATTGGACGATGGGGAAATGCAGGTGATGAAAGGTGGATGGCCGCACCGGGCAACGAATCTCGCCAGTACCAGCCTGCGCCTCGTGGAAGTCGAGATCTCTCGCAACATCCATCCCGAGCGTCCCATTTGCGGCCTAGCCGGACGAGAATGTGTAGACGGAAAATTCGGAGGCGACGCTGCAGGAACTTTTACCCACAGCACGCTATTTGAAACCGATACCGTGAAGTTATGCCGCCTTCTACTCAACCCTGGCGTCACACAGCCTGACGAGCACCATGATCGCAGTCATATTCTCTTGGCACTCGATGATCTCCAACTTAGCGATGGAGACTCGGGTACCCCACAGATCATCCTCAAACCGGGAGAAGCGCGTTGGTACGCGAGTTCCGCCACCCATCAGCTAAGAAATCTGGAACATGTCGATGCGAGACTAATCACGATTGACCTTAAGTAGCTCGTCAATAAAAAAGCCCCTTCTCCAGGAAAGGGCTTCTTCGCGATGAGTATTTACTTCAACTAGCTCGCGGCAATGGTCTGTCCGTTTTCTGAAAGTCAGCGCTAGCCTCGCCGGTGGACGCAATATCCTGTGCGCTGGTGCGCTGCAGAATGTCCTTTGCCTTCTTGGTCCAGTTGTGATCGTCACAATGTACCGAGAGCAGAATCCCTCCCTCCTTGATGCGTCCTTCGTAGCGCTTGGCTTCGAACTCCGGAATGCCCATTCCGACCAATGCTCCGGCAATCCCTCCTATTGCTCCACCCACGCCCACTCCAGCCAGAGCTGCCACGATCGGCCCTGCTGCCACTAACGGCCCGATTCCCGGAATTGCCAGCGCTCCTATACCTGCGAGCCAACCCAGAGTACCTCCGATCACCGCTCCCGAAGTCGCTCCTGTAGCGGTGCCCTCCGGAGCTTTTGTATTCTTTTCTACGGCAAAATCTTTCGTGCCTTGGTTGTGGGGGAAGAGGACAGAGATGTCGGTATTACGAAATCCTTCTTTCCTTAATTCTTCTACTGCGAACTCCACGTCCGCGCGATTCTGGTAAATGCCGAATGCCGCCGTATTCTTAGCCATGCAAAGCTCCTTGGAATAATTTTGTATGACTCGCTGGCTTGCTCGCTCGTCAACGTTATTGATCGCGCATTGGATGAGCGAATGCAGCAGGGAAGATGGCCAGCAGGATGTCTTTGTTTGTGAGTAGCTTCGCTCGCGGTGTTGTCAGCTACTCACATTGACAGCGCCTCGTAGAATAAGAACCTATGAGTACGATAAAGATGAAAAGCCTCAAGACCTGCTCATGATCTTGAAACTCTCACCAGCAAACTGGCATTTCATCGAGCACTCCGCTCGCACCACCGTAGCGGCCGTATCCGCCTTGCTTGTGGCTCGTCTCTTTCATCTGCCGGAAGCTTATTGGGCCTGCATCACGGCCATTATTGTGACGCAGTCGAATCTCGGCGCTACCTTGACTCTCTCCGGCCAGCGTCTCGTCGGAACCGCTCTGGGAGCCACCGCCGGGGCATTGATATCTTCCTACCTTGGACCCAATGTCATCGCATTTGGCCTTGGCCTTTTTGTCCTCGGACTGCTTTGCGCTGTACTGCATCTGGAGAAAAATGCGTATCGCTATGCCGGAATCACTCTTGCCATCGTCCTGTTAGTCCCGCATTCATCAACAGCCTGGACGATAGCCTTGCATCGTTTCCTCGAAGTCTCCATAGGAATCGCTGTCGCTTTGCTTCTAACCGCGATCTGGCCGCAACGTTATCCGGTGCCGTAACGTAAGCTCAGGCTTAGTTATCGCTGCGCGCGTGCTTCTTCCACTCGGTCCATCTCAATCACCCCTATCCATTGTCCATCGCGGCTGTCGCTATAGACCACATGACCTCCCAAAATTTGCGCCGCTGCCATTGGCGGCAGGTCACGATGGTATCCAAAAAACCGCGTCTTCAACTCTGTCCAAGACTGCCAACCTTCAAGCAGAGCGTGGCGCGGCTCATACTTTGTGGAGAACACGAGCGCAACATCGAATTTGGAACTCAAATCTGTCGCGGACATAAGCTGCTCCGCTGTGAAATCTTCGATTCGCACCACTTGCATGGGACGTTGGAGATATCCGAGATAAGGACGAGTGAGTTCATCGTTGGCTGGCCATGCGGTCAAAACCCGCGCCCGTGGATAACGTGCTGCTAAGAATTTCTCAGCACGCTGATGCAACATGATGTAGTCGCGATAGGCGAGATTGTCCTCCATTGAAAATCCATAGGGAGGATTCACGAAAAGACCGATCACAAAGGCTACAGCGACCATCGCCACAATCGGCCGCCAATAATGCACCCTGCGGCGGAGTGTTGACACCGCAATAATGATGACCAGCGGCACGACCGGGAGCATGTACCTGGCCAGAACAGCACCTCCCACGATGGATAGAGCCAGAACGTACACGACCATAATTGCGAGAAACGTAAATTGCACATTCACCGCAATTCTGGCACGCATGTTTTGCGGATCGTGACGCTCAGGCAATGGCGGGCGACTCATCGCGAAAAGCATAGCGAAGGTGAGCAAGTACAGACTGAAGTAGCCAAATACTTGCCAGAACCGGAGTGGGAGGGCAAGGAATATCCGCAGCGGCTGTATTGTCGCCTGCACGTTGTAACGAAAGAATTCCGGATTGCCAAAGACGAACCCGGTACGCGCGTAGTGATACGAATACCAGGCGCATAGCGGGATCACAGGTATCAAGAGAAATGCGGATTTCCAAACAGATCGCCTATATAAGCAAATAGGCGAATGTTTAACTGCGATCCAGGGACATATCCGCTCCCACGCAAACAATGCGAGCGGCACTAGAACGGCAGTTTCTTTCGCTAAGAAAGCCAAACTGAACCATAATGCCGCGGCAATCCGTCGGTCCTCTATATATGCGAGCAAGCCCCAGAACAGTAAGCCAGCAGCAGCCAAGTCAACGTGGGCAAGCGAACTCTGCGCAAAGAACACTGGGTAGAGCGCCGCACAGATCGTAGATGCGATAGCCACTTCTTCGTTGCTGATTCGCTTCGCCAGCTGAAACAATCCAGTGAGGGAAAATGCCGCGACAACCAGCATTGCAGTGCGGGTTACAAACGGAGAGTATCCGGCAATCTTCCAACACAGCGCCAGGTACGCCATCACCAGAGGTGGGTGCGCATTGGAAGGAGTGGAGTGTGGGATCAAGCTGCCGGAAAGCAACAAGTCGCGCGCCGCTGGAATGTAATATCCGGCTTCGTCCCAGAAATAGGGAAGTCTAAGCAGCGAAATGTGTAGTAGAAAGATCGCGGCAAACGTCACCACAAAAACCAGCGCTGGCTTATCGAAACTTCGTTGGCCGCTTTTTGAGTTTGCCACCGGCGGTCTAGTGTACCGGACCGGGAGTAGATCGTGGATCGAGCTTGATTTCTCCAAACGCGCCTTCATAGTTACTGATGTTCTGTTGCAGGATGGCCATCAGCGCTTTGGCTTGTTGCGGACTCAAATAAATTCCCTGGAAGTTCTGCACTTCCACTTGCGTCTCAGTTTGCTGTTGCATCGTCCCAAAGACTAAAAAGAAATCCCAAACGCTGACACGAACCTGAACGCTATTGGCATAGCCTTCGCGGTACTCGGGTGTATTCACCAGCTTTACATTCGGTTGAATTGGATTGGCCATAGGTTACCTAGTGTAGCGGCATCGCAAAAAGAAGAAAAGTCAAACAGGATTTCAACCTTGCACTCCCGACAATCACTAACAGCGCCACGCAGAATTAATGTGAGAATCGAAAACAGAATTGCGGCTTCCTTAAGCAGAATGGGTTCGTAAAGCCGTAGGCAGACTTGCCATCACCGTAGTGCCATCATCATTGGATTCGATTAGAACGTTGCCGCCGAGCTGTCTGACTCGTTCGCGCATTCCTCGTATACCAACTCCGGCCTCACCCATCACCGCCATCTTCATCTGCTTTTCGAGTGGTATTCCTTTGCCTTGATCTTTTACTTCCACCACAATCTCGTCGCCCAAGCGAAACACCCGAATGGTGGCAGTGGAGCTGTCAGCATGACGATGAATATTGGTGAGGCATTCCTGCACAATCCGAAACAGCGCTGTTTCGAATTCTTGAGACAGGCGGCCAAGATCAGAAGGTATTTCCAAGTCGACTTCAATTTTGCTGCGTTCCGCAAATCCCTCCACATACCAACGCAGGGCAGAAGCCAGTCCGGCCTCATCCAACAGCGGGGGATGAAGTAGATGAGACATGGTACGAAGCTCCCGTGAGAGGTCGTTTAACAATGACAAACAATCGGCGATGACCTTCGCCGATTGTTTGTTGTTTTCCTGTGACTGCAAAGATGAAAGATTCAGAGACAGCGCAACGACCATCTGCCCGGTACTGTCGTGAAGCTCGCGGGCTATCTGACGCCGCTCATTATCCTGCAATTGCAATAAGCGTCCGGTTAGGTGACGAAGACTATCTTCAGCGCGCTTTCGTTCATTAACCTGTTCCTCAAGCTCCGTAGTTCGTTCCTGAACTCTTCGTTCAAGTTCGTCATGGGCTACCCGTAGCGCCTCTTCTACCTGTTTCCGGTCAGTGATGTCGACTTGCGTGCCAACCAAATGTTTGGGATTGTGCTGGCTATCAAAGAGAACTTGAGCACGAGCGTATATCCATCGAACTTCAGAATCGTTCTGCCGGAGAATTCTGAATTCAATTTCCAACAGTCCAACAGTGAGAGCCTGACCTAATGCATCGCTCACCATCTCCCGGTCTTCCGGGAGAACACATGCAAGCCACGCTTCCCGGCTTTCCGGAAAATTGTTCTTGGTCACGCCATACAGGGTAAACAACTCATCCGACCATACATTTACATTCGTTCGAGGGTCCCAATCAAAGCTACCTAAGTGTCCCGCACGATGTGCCAGAGTGAGCCGCTCCTGACTAAGGCGTAAAGCGTCCTCGGATTGCTTTCGTTCGGTAATATCCTGCAGCACAGCAATAAAATATTTCGGTGTTCCCTCTGATCCCCGCAATAACGATACTGACAGATCAGCCCAAACAAACAACCCGTCACTCCGGATATATCGCTTCTCTGTGACGTACTGATGAATCTCGCCGTCCAGGAGCTTTTGTAATCCAAGGAGATCGGCTTCCAGGTATTCGGGATGTGTGACGTCCTTGAACGTGACCCGCAACAAGTCTTTCGCCCGGTGTCCCAGAATGTCGCAAAGCTTCTGATTTACACGCAGGAAACGGCCATTAAGGTCAACATGTGCCATGCCGACGGCAGCTTGTTCAAAGGTGAACCGGAAACGTTCTTCGTTTTCATCGAGCCTTTCCTCCACCCGCTCTTGTCGGGCGATAGTGCGACGGTTTGACTCGGTCAATCCAATAATGAGAACCGATGACAAAGACGAACGCGACAAGTCCCGCGATCTGCCCAGGATTTGAGACCCCAAAGCTAAACCTTGGTGCAGAAAACAAATAATCCGTACCCACCACTCCCAGGACAATTACTGCAATGGACGGTCCAAGTCCGCAATACAAGGCAGAAAAGGCTATAGCTGCAAATAAAAGCGCGAAGGGGGCCGAATCATGAAGCTCAGGTTCTAAGAGCGAGCGGCCTCCCAAGGCAATGATCGCCGATAAGACCGCAAGTCCATAACGCGTGACTGAATCTTTCGTGGAAATCGGTGTGAGTCGCGGAAAAAACGTCATTAGGAGTAACAAGTCTATCAAACACAAGTGTTTGATTCGTACCGAATCGAGACAAGTAAAAATCACCTTCAGCTGCTGATGCGTATGATGTCGAACACAATGGTCGACTTCACTTTCGTATTCTCGTATACTGGTGGTAGTTAGATAGACGACGTGACCCCCAACCCTTTCACCCTTTTCCGAATATCTTCTTTGAATAAGAGACAATGAGGTACTTGTCATCGGGGATAGCGTGGCCGGTGTTTTTGGGAGGCGTTCTCCTGTTGCTCATCATTGCGTTCGCGGCTGACCGCACTAACGCTCTCCTCTCTGATAGCGAGAAATGGGTTTCGCATACTCACGAAGTAGAGACTGTCATTGCCCAAGTGCGGTCTGAACTGTTCGCAACCGAAGGCGCGCTGTCACGTTACGGCCTTACAGTGGATGAATCCCACCTCGGTCGATATTCGGAATCGGTGCAAAATCTGCGAAACGGGCTGGATCATTTGCGATCGCTTACAGTGGACAACTCTGCCCAACAGCAAAGGCTTGATGCACTCGTCCCGATTGTGGATCGCGGGGTTGCGTTAGTTGAACGAGACATTGCATCACTGAAAACGACCCCTTTTGACCGCCGGCAGCAGGCTAATTTTGAACTTCAAACTGAACAACTTAACCAACAAGCGATCGTTCTATTGCAAGAAATGCAGCGTGAAGAAGATCACCTGCTCGATGTTCGCGAAAGTATTTCCGAACGGAGTTATGGAAAGTTACGAATTTGGCTGATCATAATCTTTGTATCGGTATTGGCGGTTTTATTAGCGACCTTTTGGCAAACGGTTCTTCAGCTCAAAGAGCGTCGCAGATCTGAAAGTGCGGTGCGCCGTTTGAGTGCTCGTCTTTTGCAGGCCCAGGATGAACAGCGGAGAAAAATTGCGCGCGAATTGCACGATGGGCTTGGCCAATACCTCGCAGCATTGAAAATGAACATCGATCAGGTACAACACGCAGAAATGGTACAAGGCTCCCACCGGAATTCGAGCCTTATATCGGAATCGGTGCAGCTGTTGGATCAGGCAATCAACGAATCGCGCACCTTATCTCACTTGCTTCACCCGCCATTGCTTGATGAAACCGGGTTAACTTCGGCGGCACACTGGTATGTCGAAGGATTTTCGAGACGAAGTAAAATTCAAGTCAGCCTGGAATTGCCCCGACAAATGCAGCGCTTGCCGAGAGACATTGAACTCGCACTCTTCCGCGTGTTGCAAGAGGGGCTTACTAACGTTCTTCGCCACTCCGAGAGCTCCTCAGCAGAGGTCCGCCTAGAGATTAATTCAGACAAGGTCGTTCTAGTGATAGCCGACCATGGCAAGGGGATGCCCCCCGTGGTCCTGCAGCAGTTCAATCAAACCACTACTGGCACCGGTGTGGGACTGGCCGGCATGCGAGAACGAATCAACGAGTTTGGAGGACAGCTAACAGTTGAATCAGTGGGCGCTGGAACTATACTCACAGCGGTTATACCGTTACTGAAAGAAAAGAAGTCTCGCCAGGAATCCATGAACCCTGCTCCATCTTTTTTGGCGCCGATCGAGTCGCAAGCGCGAGTCGATGAATTGCGATCTAATGAATAAAGCAGCTGCTGAATAAGTGAGCAAAGTACCCGCGCTCGAATGCCGTCAGGATTTTTCGATCTGTCCACCCGCGAAGGTCAGCTTAGAATTCGATTCAGAAATCCTTTGACGCCGATGTACCCGATTAGCCCTACACAAAGCAGTAGCGCGAAACCCGTTGCCCAAACCGGCATGTGCGGAGTCTCTGGGGTGAGTGCGGTCCTGAGTCCTTCACTCATGTACACCAGAGGATTCAGCAGTACCAGATATTGCAGCCATGGAACCTTTTGCAGAAACATCCACGGGTAGTAGACACATCCTAAGAAAGTAATCGGGACCACCACGATGCCGAACATTAATGCAACGTGTTGCGGCTTCACAATCGTGCCGATCATCAGTCCCATCGCTCCGGAAGCAAGGCTTGCGAGAATCACCGTACTGATGAGAACGGCCCAGCTATCCACGTGAACGTGAACCGGCGAGACCGGGATGAAGTAAATCAAAGGGAATACAACCAGGGCGGCAACAATACTTTGAAACGCGCTGAAAATAATTTTTTCAATTGCTACCCAGCTGACCGGCAAAGGCGACATGACACGGTCATCGATCTCACGCGTGGTTCCGATCTCAAAGGAAAGCGGAAGGGCGACCGCCATGATCCCCTGTACGAAAATAGCAACCGCCACTAGCCCTGGCAAAATCAATGTGCCAAAGCTGATGCCGCGTGCGTTCTGAAATCCCTGACCCATCTTGGGGAACAGATAGGTAAAGACGAAAACGAACATGAAGGGATTCATCAGCGTTCGCACCGCAAACGCAACGAAGTCACGCCGGAGAACGTAAAGATCGCGCAGCATCAATCCCCATAAGGCTCGCGCATAGAGCATTGAGTCACTCACGCAGGTCTCTCCCCGTTAGTTTCAAAAATACTGTCTCCAGGCTTGCTTCCGTTATCGAGATGTCTTTCAGCTGTGATCCCGTGACCTCGACAATCTTTGGCAGCAATCCATCCAGGCTATCGACAAAAAGCCGCACACCGTCCGGTTTAACTTCGACAGCCTTAATTCCTGGGAGTGCTCGCAAGCTCTCTTGTAACACGAGATCACTATGGTCCCCCAAATGAAGGTTGACGAGTTTCTGTGCGCCCACACTTTGTTTCAAGTTCGCGGGAGTATCGCAAACCAGAATCGTTCCATGATCGATAATGGCCACGCGGTCGCACAACTCATCCGCTTCTTCCATATAATGAGTGGTCAGCACGACTGTGATTCCTCGAGTGAGAAGTTGGCGAATGCTATCCCAAAGAGCGAGCCGGCTTTGCGGATCAAGTCCCGCACTCGGCTCGTCGAGAAAAAGAACTTCAGGATCATGAGCAATGGCACGAGCGATTTGCACTCTTTGCGCCAGCCCTCCTGAGAGCTCTCTTACAGAAGACTTGGCGCGCTCTGTCAAGCGGAACATTTCCAGCAGTTCGGCCGTCCGCTGCTTGGAAATATCGGAGGAGAAGCCGAAGTAGCGGCAATGGAAATAGATGTTCTCCCATACCGTGCACTGACGGTCCAACGTGTTGTATTGCGGAACAACACCCATGTGGCGGCGCGCGCGCGCGGGAGTCGCTACAACGTCGAGGCCGGCAATTTGCACGCTGCCGCTTGTAGGCAAGGTGCGGGTTGTGCACACGCTAATCGTCGTACTCTTGCCGGCACCGTTAGGACCAAGCAATCCAAACAACTCCCCCTTAAAAACGGCCAAATTGATGCCGCGCACAGCCTCTACCGGAACTTTACCTGGATATCTCTTAGTGAGATCGCGGATGCTGACAATTGGTTCGGTAGTGTTCATCATTCTGCGCAACAAAAAATCAAGGTAAAAAACCAGGAAGTCCAAATTATACAGGGACTTGTAACGAAGATATTCGGTGTCGCATTCTTCGCGGACACCATACTTTTCCCAAATCGGCAATTATAGAAAAAATGTACAAAAGACAGCTTGCCTTCACCTCTTGCTATTGCTAATGTCGATTTATTACAAGGCCCGGCCAATTTGTAGGTTTGCAGTAGGCTCGGCTCCTTCCCTGGTCAAGTTCGATTTCGCGATCTCGAAAGCAGTTCCGAGCACTGCTCCCGCCTTTTTGCCTCGCCACTCGAAAGGAGTTCTATGTCCTCTCCAAAAGATCGTCTTCCTCTTGCAGGTAGCGAACGCTCTCCGCTGCGGGGAGCTCGAGTCATAGGTCCAGCTAATCCTAACGAAAAAATAGAAGTGACCGTACGTTTGCACTCTCGCGCGGGAAAAAAGCCACCGATTGCTCCCGAAACTTTTCGCCAACTTCCTGAGCAACGCCGTATTCTTAGCCGTGAAGAACTTGAACGAACTCACGGAGCTGATCCCGCCAGCATTGCACGTGTTGAAACTTTCGCTGGCGAACACGGATTGACGGTCGTAGAATCCAGCGCCGCCCGTCGAACTGTCATTCTTTCCGGCACCGTGGCAGCTATGAGCATGGCTTTCGGAGTCCAGCTTCAGCAATATGAACATCCCGGAGGAAAATATCGCGGCCGCACCGGTGCGGTGCATATTCCTGCGGAACTGAAAGATGTCATCGAAGGAGTCTTCGGACTCGATAACCGTCCGCAAGCAAAGCCGCATTTTCGGCGACGGCGAGCGCAGCCAAACATCCACGCAAATGCCGCGAACGTCTCTTTCACTCCGCCACAGCTAGCCACGTTGTACGATTTTCCTACTGGTGTCGATGGCACGGGCGAATGCATTGCGCTTATTGAACTGGGAGGCGGCTTCGAACAGGCAGACCTGAGCAGTTATTTCAGTCAGCTTGGATTGAACATACCCCGGGTCACGGCGGTTTCCATTGGCAGCGGCAGCAATTCGCCAACCGGAGATCCTAACGGACCCGATGGCGAAGTGATGCTCGACATCGAAGTCGCGGGCGGGGTTGCGCCAGGAGCAAACATTGTTGTCTATTTCGCGGAAAACACCGATGCCGGATTCCTGAACGCGATCACCACGGCAGTCCACGATAAAACCAATAATCCGTCCGTTATCTCGATAAGCTGGGGCGCGGCGGAATCCAATTGGACAGCCCAGGCCATGACCTCAATGGACGAAGCGTTCCAAAGCGCTGCCGCAGTCGGAGTCACCGTTTGTGTCGCTGCCGGAGATGATGGTTCCGAAGATGGCGTACAGGATGGACTAAGTCACGTCGATTTTCCTGCATCCAGTCCCAACGTGTTGGGTTGCGGTGGGACTCGTCTTATCGCCTCCCAAAACAACATCACGAGTGAGACGGTATGGAATGAATTGCCGAATGCAGGCGCAACCGGCGGAGGAATTAGCGATTTCTTTCCTTTGCCTGCTTGGCAAACAAATGCCAATGTTCCCACGTCGGCTAATCCAGACAAGAAGATAGGAAGAGGAGTTCCAGATGTGTCTGGAGATGCCGATCCAACGACGGGCTATGTTACTCGCGTCGACGGACAAGCAGATGTCATCGGGGGTACAAGTGCCGTAGCTCCCCTGTGGGCGGGACTCGTTGCCCTTATCAACGAGAGTATTGGGAAACCTGTGGGATTCATCAATCCTCTCCTCTATCAGGACGGCCCAAAGAAAGGCGGTTTCCGCGATATCACTTCGGGGAACAATGGCGCGTACTCCGCAAGAACGGGATGGGACGCGTGTAGTGGCCTTGGCACACCGATTGGCGTGCAAGTGGGAGTAACGCTTGGCGCCACAGCGGCCCAAGCTTCCAAGACAGCATAAAATCACAACAGTCCAAAAAAATAGGAGGAGTGTGCTAAAGGCACGCTCCTCCTCAAAAACTAAACGTTCAAATAGCCTGCGTTACTGGACCGTTACCGCGACCGCAGTTGACGGAATTCCGTTGGCTACTACCTGTATTTCGCTTGCACCCAATTCTATTCCAGCTGGCACGGCGAAGTGAGTAGATACGATCGCGCTTCCCGTAGCAACCGCCATAGTGCTGTGGTTGTACGTCCTGGCATAGAAGACGTGCCCGGTGGCGCTGTTGGTGATACGTACCAGCGGGTAATTGGTGGCAGACTGGCCGTCATCGCCATAGGCAGCTCCCTGGGACAGTCCGTTGAATTGAGTTCCGGAGACAATATAAGAGTGCCCGTGAATCACTGTCTTAGGAGACTTGGTGATGGTAGGTGCCCAAGCCGGACTAGGACTTCCGGCCGCAGTGTAGATCTCGACATCCTGTGAGAAGTCAGTGAACAGCACCTGCCCAGTGGGCAACAGGAGCATACGTCCGTAATAAGACGAATCGTTGACCGAATTGGGCGTAGCAGGTACCGGATTTAAGTTTGTGCCATCGAATTCGTAGAAGTGAGACGGTGTCTTAAACACCCCGGGGCTGGCGAAGACAAGTACGTTGCCGCTGGGCAGCAAGGACGCAGGGCCATCCGCTATATCCTGTTGTTTCCCACCGGTTGCGGGAAATGTTGGACCTTGCACCCACGTGCCCGGATCATTCGGATTGACCGGTGGATTATAGATGGACGTGAATCCGGTTGCGCCAGTCGCGAACACGGTTCCATCGGGTCGCAATACCGCCGGCCCTAGTTCATGCGATCCGCTGTTGTTAGCATTCGTGTCATCCAACTTGACAATCGTGCTTCCGGCATTGATCCACAATCCGGTGCTCGGTACATACTTCTCAGCGTTCGTTAGATTGCTGGGATTGTTCGCATCCACAGTTAGTACGGTCTGATCGGGAAGTAGTGTCCATCCTTCTTCATCGTTGATGTCCGCTTTACCTGTTCCCGTCGTAGTCCACGTCAACAGCCTGGAGTTAAGCAGGGCTTCTTGCGCTGTGCAACAAGCCGCCAACATGTAGGTCCCATTCGGAAGCACAACGCTTTGTGCATCGCCAATTTGTGTCCAGCCGGTCGGAGGTTTAACCGTCCGCCACTTATTAGTTTTGGGATTATAAATTGCGCCAAGTGTAGTCCAGGCCGAATTACCGAAGTTGTACTCTCCGCCGTTAATGATGACTCGTCCATCGGGCAACACCGCGGAAGCAAAATAGAGGGGACTGTATGCGGGAGGCAGGGAAGCCAATTGCGTCCATGTTCCGTTCACATAACTGCCAGTGTTATCTGGTGTCAGCTTCCACCAGTCTTGCGCGCCGGTGTCTTGCACCATGATGGTGCCATCAGTGAGTAATAGAGCGGTATCCGCGGAAAAGGAAGGTTGATGAATTAACGGTTGCCACGATTGTGCTTGAAGCATCCCAGCACATACCACTAAGGAAGTAAGTGCGAACGCCAGCATTCGCGAGAACTTCATAGATGTCCTTTCGCAATTCAATTTAGTTAGGGGTGGATGCGGACTTGGGGGTGAGAGCGACCCGCCCGAGGAATGTACTGGAAGAGACTAGGCAAGTCAATCACAAAGCGGACTTGGGGAGTACAGATTCGCCTTCGATGACAACAGGTACGTCAAATCATCGGCGGACTGCAAAAGTTTTCTACTTAAGGACAAGTAGTACGACGCGACGAGAAAGAACCACAAAATCAATTTTTCTCGTCAGGAGGATGTTTATCCGAAGAATTTAATGTGGCACTTATCCACAACGGTGCTTGTCATTTGCTACTTCTGCGGGCTTGCGAATTGCTTTTCCGCAGCCGGAGGTTGCACCTTCGTTTTCGTTGGCGAGGCTACGCACTCCATCGCTGGATGCTTAAACAAAGAAGGATCAGGTGAACTCAATTGTATGTCCCTATAAATGACTGTTCGCGGTCTTCCCATTCCGCTTCTTTCAACCTTGATCGGGAATCCATTAAGGTCCTTTGCCTCCCAGACTTTTAGTTCCATGGCTCTGCCATCTTGTCGAGTGAACTTGAGGTTCTCCACTGTGCAAGCGTGTCCCTCGACGACCTCGGTACCCACTGGCGTGTGTTCAACTTTGGAATCTTGCAATCCAGAGAAGGGGACTGTGCGCGCCGCTGGGATGGACCCTTCCATACACATGGCCTGATCAGGATAGTACGCAAACGTAGCGTGAGTGTTGAGGTCTGTGACCATGTATCCGGTCGCCATGTCGGTACGCATAAGAGATCCCGAGCGATAAATCTTCGTGTCACCCGCTCCGCCCACCAAGGCGCCTGACATGGTCGCTGAGAATTCCGTGAAGTTCTTAAACGGATTATCAGTTGAACTGATCTGTGCTGAGATACTCTGCTGCGAAGGCATTCCCTTCGGTGGCGTACTTGGCAGCGTGACTGTCTGCCCTTGTGCCGCTGAAGCAAGAGCGGCCGCCATAACTAACTGCTTGCAAATCATTTGCAAACTCACAGACATCAAACGCTCCTCTACCTCTGAACTTGAAATCTAAACTCGGGTACCTGGCAGGTCAAGCCATCATAGGACATGTATCTGTGGATGGCTTATCGAGAGAGATTAAAAACTGTTCAAGAAATACTTCTCAATGAAAAATCTATAAAAAAAAGGCTACGCCAATAAAAGCAACGTAGCCTTTTGAAGTTCAATACTCAGCGGTTACGGCAGTTGAATACGTTTTGAGGGATTGTTGCGACCGGCGTCGTAGCTGGTCAGACCACCTTTGCCGGCAACTGGAGCCTTCGCCGGGGCAGTGGCTGAGTAGACAGCAGAAGCCGGGCCCTCGTTATCGATGAAGGTGTCAAAGAAACCATCTTCATCATAGATAGCGAAGCTGTCAGGATGTCGTGGCAGACTATTGCCCACATCGAATACATATTCGAATGCGTCGTCGAACGCGTAAATTACCGCGATGCTCACGTCCGTCGAGGTAACATCCACGGCAGCCCTGTTCGAGCCAAACGCGTCGTTAGGATATTGTCCCTGTGCCATGTACACTTCGAATCCGCCAGCAGGGAATTGTCCGTAGCCGATTTGGCAGTTGGTGTAATCGTGATACCCGGTCACGAAATTGTAGGTGCCATTGACTCTGTTAGACGGTCCCGACGCGTACAACACGAAAGTGTCGCAGTAGGGTTCCACTGGGAACGTGATCGAATAATAACCTGCAGTGACGATTGGGGGTGGTGGCGTGGCCGCACTGGCTATGCCTGTGATGGCCAGTAAAAGAAAACCGATCGCAATAGAACTCGTGATCTTCATCGTTGTCTCCTGGGAAGTTGACTTGGTTTCTTGTTTTACTGATATGCAAGGTCAATGCTGTTTGGCCTTGCGCCGGGAAAAAGGGATGGGTTGAGCGCTACCAACATACGACAAAAATTGTGAATGTCAAGAGGGGCGCTGGATTAAACGTTATCGACTTATCGAATCAGAACCGAAGGTGTGCGGACAGGACTCATTAACCTCACAGATCAGCACACATCAGCTCACCTACGGCTGTTCTGATTGCAAATCTTTGCACTTCTCAGGACGCTTGAATAACGCTGGATCGGGGGCACTCAAGCTTACGTCCTTATAGAGCGCCATGCGAGGGCCGCCCGCCCGGTCGTATTCAATCTTAATGGGGAAGCCTTTCATATCCTGCGCCTCCCAAATTTTCAATTTGATCTCGTGTCCGTTTTCTTGGGTAATGGTCACGTTTTCAACATCACAAAGGTGTCCGTTAACCGATTCCTCTCCGGCTCGCGTGTGCTCAACTTTTGATTTATTAAGTACCAGGTAGGGAAACGTCCGTGCCCCCGGAGCAGTCCCCCTTATACAGCCCTTGTTGTTTGCCAGCTCAACGAAAGTCTCATAGGTATTCACATCACTAACAACGTAGCCGCCGTCCACGCTGTCGGTCCTTATCTTGCTGCCCATCCGGTAAATTTTTCCGTCTTCTTCGGGGCCCATAAGGGCACCGCTCATAAGCGCCGAGAACTGAGTAAATTTAGAGAATAGATCCTGATCCTGGCTATTCGCCCTCACACCTGGCAATTTAGGTTCTGACGATGATTGCACCGTCGCTGGCGAGGAATTCTGTCCCATTGACACTAACGAGAGAGCGATCATGACAACCATGACTACTCCGAGTCGCTTAGGAAAACTCATATTGGGCGGTTCTCCGCGTCTAAGTTTGTGGGCTATCTTGTGAAGCCAAAAAAGCCACGGTGAACTTCTCACCGTGGCTGAAATAACAGCAATATTTCAATAGGCCCTGCGAACAGAATTTACTTCGCAACACCGGTAGCTGATTTGCCGCCCATCCGAGCCGGAGGCGTGCCTAAGGTCAAAGTTCCAGAGTTGAAGAGGTAGGCGCCGCCACCATCATTCTCGTAGAGAGCCCAGAGGCCAGACTTGGGTGCGATCAGCCATTCAAACGAACGGTACGTTTGCCCATTAAGCGCAGTTTCATTATCCCCAACTATTGAAGTAACGCAACTGAAGTCGTAGCAGCCAAAGTTCCCTTGGGCGCGACACTACTACACCAGCTCCATAGGAAACGCCACCAGCACAATCATAATTATCGTGAGTGAAGCTAACGACCTTGGCAATTGAATTGTAACTAACAGTGCCACCATCGCAATAACCTGTGAAGGTGAAACCGTAGCTGATTGTTTTTGCCTGGGCCGAAAGACCCATGGCGGCGACGAAAAATGCAACAACAAGAATGCTCTTGATTTTCATTTAAATCCTCCTGGGAGTGCTAAGTGTTCAATTTGTCTACTGACACTGATTTGCTACTGACACTGAGAAGTGAAACAGACATTACTCAACTGCACAGGGGGGAAATGCACACAGTCGAGCGAGACAAACATACTACAAAGGAATCGAATGTCAAGAGTTTGTAAAGTTATTTAATTCGTTTTTTTGCACAGGCTCGTGGCAAGCCCACTGCTAACTGCCGTAATGACAAACCAGTATCCGAAATGACAACATGCAAACTTGTGCAGTCTGTTAGGTGGAGGAATCTCTATCAAATTGATGGTGTCACTGGGTGTGCAAGTGTTTGCGCTATTTTTTCGTCAGCTCTGCTTATTCAGGTTCCGACGACTCGATACCTGCAAGATCGCGGTCCCGCACGCCAATTAAATACAGGATGCTGTCGAGTCCTAAGAATGAAACCGCATGGTTGGCGCTCTTTCGCACCAGTGGTTTCGCGTGGAAGGCTATGCCCATGCCTGCAATGTTCAACATTGGAAGATCGTTCGCACCATCCCCGACAGCGACTACTTGATCGAGCGAAATATTTTCCTTGTTTCGCGATTTCCCGAAGAAGTTGGGCTTTCCTTTCGCTCCATCAACAATTTCTGCTCCTACTCTGCCCGTTACGTGCCGTCATTATTTCAAGTTCATTGGCATAGACATAGTCAATTCCAAGACGGGACTGCAGATATTTTCCGAAGAAAGTGAAGCCGCCGGAAAGAATCGCCGTCTTATAGCCCAAACTTTTCAAAGTCAAGATAAGACGCTCAGCTCCGCTCGCCAGTGAGATCGAATCCAGAACTTCAGTTACGCGTTCTTCAGGCAAGCCTTTTAGCAGGGCAACCCGTTTAGTGAAGCTCTGCTTGAAGTCGAGTTCGCCGCGCATAGCGGCATCAGTGATTTTCGCAACCTGATCGCCGACGCCTTTCAATTTGGCGAGCTCGTCAATGACCTCCGCCTGAATCAGCGTCGAATCCATATCAAATGCGAAGAGCCGTCGATTCCTGCGATAAATACTTTCCCGTTGGAACGCGATATCGATAATTAACTCGTGCGTTAATGCAAGCAAAGCGGCGCGCATTTCGTCTGCGGAATGTGGCTGTCCGCTGACTCGAAATTCTATACAGGCATTCGCATTGGAAGCTGTCGCGAGGGACAGTCGCCCGGACAGCCGCTCGATGCGATCAATATTTAAATTATTTTCGGAGATGATAGTAGTCACACGAGACAATTGCTCGGCGGTAATCTCGCGCCCCAAGATGGTGATGATGAATCGCTCTTTCGCCTGCGCTGCCGCCCAATGGTCGAATTGCTCCTTGTTGATTTTGCTGAACCGTATTTGGATGTCGAGCTCATGCGCTCTCACGATGAGATCTTTCTTAATTGCAGTAAATCCCGTGCCATTGGGAACTTCGATCAAAATTCCCAGGGCGAGGGCTTCGTGGACGACAGCTTGCCCAATATCGAGAATACGAATATCGTGCGCAGCCAGGATGCTGCCGAGAGAACTGGTGAGCCCAGGTTTGTCATGGCCCGAGATGCTGATCAGGAAAATTTCTTTCATCTTTTAAATGGGATCATGTCTCGATCAGGTGCTTACGACTCAAGATTAACAGGTGCCCCTTTTACTGATACCTGTGTAAAGGAGGATGAAATTGAAGAGTGGACGAAATGTGGCACGTTGGAAATGATCAGTCTAGAACGCATCAATCCCCGTCACACTATGCCCAATAATCAGCGTGTGAATATCGTGCGTGCCCTCGTAAGTCTTTACCGATTCGAGGTTCATCATGTGACGCATGATGGGATACTCATCCGCGATTCCATTAGCACCCAGAATGTCCCGTGACAGCCGGGCACACTCCAGTGCCATCCAAACATTGTTCCGCTTCGCCATCGAAATATGTTGGTGCTGAACTTTATCTTGATCCTTTAATCGGCCCACCTGTAGCACCAGCAACTGCGCCTTCGTTATTTCCGAGATCATCCATGCCAACTTCTCTTGCACTAGTTGGCGCGAGGCAATCGGCTCGTTATGAAATTGTTTGCGGAGTTGCGAATACTGCAGAGCGCAATCATAGCAAGACATTGCAGCGCCAATCGCTCCCCAGGCAATGCCATAGCGCGCTTGATTCAAGCACATCAGCGGAGACTTCAGCCCTCCACTTTTTGGCAACAGATTGGACTCTGGTATGTGAACATCCTGCATCGACAACCCGGAAGTCACCGAAGCTCGCAGCGACCATTTCCCATGAATATCGAACGCGCGAAATCCCGGACGATTGGTTTCAACCAGAAATCCGCGAATCTTATTATCTTCATCCTCGACTTTTGCCCAGATGACTGCCACGTCAGCTATCGATCCAGATGTGATCCACATCTTTTCGCCGTTAAGAACATATTCGTTGCCGACTTTCCGGGCGCGAGTGCGCATGCCTCCGGGATTCGATCCGAAGTCAGGCTCCGTGAGTCCAAAGCAGCCCAGTTTTTCGCCCTTTTGCATGGCTGGCAGCCATAGATCTTTTTGCTCATCACTTCCAAACGCATAAATGGGATACATCACCAATGCCGATTGCACGCTTACGAATGAACGCACACCAGAATCGCCGCGTTCAAGCTCCTGTGTAACCAATCCATACTCGACGTTCGACATTCCGGCGCAACCATAGCCGTGCAGGCTCGCGCCAAAAAATCCGAGATCAGCCATTGGCTTGACCAACTCGCGAGGAAAGCGACCCGCGCGATTGCACTCTTCTATAATGGGGATTAAGTTGTCTTCGATGAATTTGCGCGAGGTATCGCGCACCAGCCGCTCGTCGTCGTTGAGCAGGGAATCGAACTCGATGAAGTCAACTCCGCGGAACTTTAAAGCCATAGGATCTCATTTCTGCGTCTTCGCCCTTGTGAGAGGGAAGTCGAGGAGCAAACCCTAAAGGCTAACAAAGGGTAATGGAGGGGTCAAACTTCGGAATCTAGGCTGATCCTACTAGCGCGTTATCATTAAGGCACTAACCGCACTTCAGCAAAGCACCAAAACAAAATTTTAGTGGAACCATTCTTTACAATCTTTTGACCCGTGATCTTGCAAGTATCCTCAAAACTGCATCCAACTCAGAAGTGATGTTTACAGCTAACCAAAGCAATGGCCGTAAGAAGATCGCAAGTGGGCATCTACATTCCCGCCTGATTTGTTTCGCTCTGCTGGCATTTGCATTTCTCACTGCGCAAATGGCGGCAGCGGATATACAACCTCCACCTACTCCTCTCGATGAGGGGTTTCATCTTCTTTATAGCCTCGATTTCAGCCGTGCTCATCAAGTCTTTCTCGCCTACGAAGGTGGACATCCCGACGATCCGCTAGCACCGGCCTGTGATGCCGCGGGATTGTTGTTCTCTGAATTCAATCGCCTGGGCGTCCTCGAAGCGCAGTTTTATGACGACGACAAAGCCTTTGACAATCGCAAGAAGCAGAATCCCGATGCCGCGGTGAGAGAACGGTTCAACACAGCGATTCAGCTGTCCGAAAGCCGTGCCCACAAGCTGCTTGCCAAGAATCCCAAAAACCCCGACGCACTTTTCGCTCTAACTCTTTCCTCAGGCTTGCAGGCGGATTACGCTGCCTTGATTGAGAAAAGTAACCTGACCTCATTACACTTCACCAAAGTAGCAACCGGATGGGCCGATCAGTTACTCGCTGTCGATCCAAAATGCTATGACGCCCACGTCGCCACGGGATTCAGTAAGTACATCATTGGCAGCATGTCCGCGCCGGTACGCTGGTTAGTTCGACTGGGTGGCGTTTCAGGGGATAAAAAGGCAGGCATATCAGAGTTGCAAATCACGGCCGACCACGGACGCTATCTCGCACCATTTGCCCGTATTCTTCTAGCCATCGCCTACGTTCGCGAAAAAGATCGGCCACGCGCCCGAGAGATTCTCGCCTCACTGCGAGATGAATTCCCTAGCAATCCTTTATTCGCCAAGGAAATTGCTCGCCTGGACACGAGTCGCTGAGCGAACTGAATGATAGGATTCCTTTAAGTTTTTTCCTGCCCCTGCCATCCGCTACCCATTCATCAGAAATTTATCCGTTTGTAACCTTCCTGTAATATTTGCAACGTACAACCGAGTTGACCAACCATAAGGAGGAGCTAGTGATTCGTCGCTTAGCATTATTGTGTCTCGCTCTGGCTATCCCGGCTTTCGGACAAACTACCTTAAATGGAGCCGGCGCCACATTCCCGTACCCCATGTATTCCAAGTGGTTTAGCGAATATCACAAGCTGCACTCCGACGTCGAAATCAATTATCAGTCGATTGGCAGCGGCGGCGGCATACGCCAGGTGCTTGCGGGAACGGTTGATTTTGGCGCCAGTGATGGTCCCATGACTGACGAACAACTTTCTCAGGCGAAGACTAAAATCCTGCACATTCCAACCGTTCTTGGAGCAGTCGTTCCCGCCTATAACATTCCCGGAGTCACCGGAGAGGTGAAGTTCACTCCGCAGGCGCTTGCAGGAATTTTTTTGGGTAAGATTACATCCTGGAATGATCCCGCTCTCGTGAGCGCGAATCCCGGAGTAAATTTTCCTAACCAGCCAATCGTGGTTGTACATCGCTCGGATGGCAGTGGAACTACTTTCATTTTCACCGACTATCTTTCTAAAGTGAGCCCCGAGTGGCAGAGCGGCCCGAGCAAAGGTACATCGGTGAAGTGGCCGGTTGGCCTCGGTGGGAAGGGCAACGAAGGCGTTGCAGGTATGATTCGGCAGATGCAAGGTGCGATCGGTTACATCGAACTGATCTATGCAGTACAGAACAAGATACCCTATGGAGTCGTACAAAACTCCTCCAAGAATTTCGTAAAGGCGAGTCTCGAAAGTGTCACTGCCGCCGCCGCTTCTGCACCGAAGATGCCTGCCGATTTTCGTGTGTCGATTACCAATGCGCCAGGGAAAGATGCTTATCCTATCTCCAGTTTCACTTGGTTGCTAATTCCCGCTCAGTCTAAGGATGCCGCAAAAGGAAAAATTCTCAGCGACTTCGTGAACTGGATGCTGGTCGACGGCCAGAAGATGACCGCGGATCTCACATATGCGCCACTACCGGACGCTGTAGTCGCTAAAGTGAAAGAGGCCAGTAAACAAATACATTGAGGAAAGAATAGATTGATGTGATCAACCGGCGCCGGTTAAACCCCGGCGCTTTTTCTTGAACCTCACTTTCAGAGTCCCACTGTTTTATACTGAACACTCAATGGAAACAGTTGTGACTAAGTCTCATTCCATAGCCAGTTTGCGGAACCTGCTACTCTGTCTGACGTTTTTACCTGCGGCGCTAAACGCAGCGGAAAGCTCTTATCAAGCAGGGAAGATCGTAGATATCCAACAGAAAACTCATAGCCGCGTTTTGTACTACCAGGTCGATACTCCAATCACGCAAGACGATCCTTATTACGAGATTTCTGTCCAAATAAAAAATGTGGTGTATATCGGCGATTATGCGCCGCGCCATGCCAGCGATACGCTACCCGAAGACTGGAAATCCGGAGCGGATATTAAGGTGAGGCTTGAAAAACATTACATGTTCCTCGAACGTGCCGAAGGTCGCGAGTTACAGTTGCAATTGGTCAAGCATGTTCCGGCTAAGATCAGCCAGTCTGCCGCACCCGATTCTTCCTCCCGCGATAAATAGATAAATAATGGAGACATTGTTCCGACATTCACATTCTTGAGATACGCTATCCCAACAATCCATGGCGCGAATTTCGCTCGATAATCCGGCCTATTTCATCAACCGCGAGATTTCGTGGTTGGCTTTCAATCGCCGCGTTCTCGAAGAAGCGCAGGACGAAAGCAATCCTCTGCTCGAGCGCCTAAAGTTCTTATCGATTACTGCCAGCAATCTCGACGAATTTTTCGAA
Organism: Terriglobia bacterium; assembly: GCA_963791575.1. Lineage (GTDB taxonomy): Bacteria > Acidobacteriota > Terriglobia > Terriglobales > Acidobacteriaceae > JAOAPG01. The sequence continues at coordinate 52,057 of CAWBSY010000004.1, forward strand.
GTCCGCGTCGCCTCCTTAGTCCAGCAGATTGAAGACGGCAACACCGAAGCCGGAGCCGATGGTCTCACAATGCTGGAAGAGCGGGACGCCGTCTCGCAAATCACTCACGATTTCGTAGAGGATCAATACCGCTGCTGGAACGGAAAGCTGCTTCCTGCGCTCGCCCAAAGCGGTATTCGCGTCCTCGGAATTAACGAACTCGATGCCAAAGCGCGAGCCTTTGTAGATGACTATTGCGAGAAGGAGTTGGATCTTCTGCTGACTCCCGTGACGGTGGATCCGTCACACCCTTTTCCCGCGTCATCAACAAAGCGCTGTGTGTCGCATTCCTTTTGCGGCGTCGGCGAAGATCATCGCTCACCTACACCGGAGTAGTTACGGTTCCGCGTGCTCTTCCCAGGCTGGTGCGCTTGCCCTCGGAGGGAACAACCGACTTCATCTTTCTCGCTGATCTTGTGGCTTATCATGCCGCGCGCATGTATCACGGCTACGACATTGTTTCTTCCGCAGCTTTTCGCGTCACCCGCAACAGCAATCTCTATCTGGCGGAGGAAGAATCGCGCAGCCTGCTTGAATCAGTGCGTACCGAACTCCATAACCGGCGCAAAGGCGATGCAGTTCGTCTGGAGATCGAAAGCGAAGCTGACCCCGAAATCATCGAGCGTCTACGCACGAACTTCGAACTAGATCCCTGGCAAGTATTTTCTGTCGACGGGCCCGTGAACCTGTCCCGGTTATTCAATATCTACGAGCAGACGGACCGTGCTGACCTTAAGTACAAGCCCTTCGTTGCCCGGGAGCTGCGCCTTACCAGTAAAGCACAGGATCTTTTTGAAGAGCTTCGCAATCACGACGTCTTGCTGCATCATCCATTTGACTCCTTCGATGCCGTCGTGTCATTCATTGAATCTGCTGCGAAAGATCCCCGTGTAGTCTCTATCAAACAAACGCTTTATCGCACCAATGAGCACTCTTTAATCGTGCCTGCGCTGATCGCCGCGGCTGAGAAAAAAGAAGTCACGGCGGTTGTGGAACTGAAAGCGCGCTTCGACGAGGCTTCGAACATCAGGTGGGCGCGTGACCTCGAAGATGCGGGGGTGCAGGTATTCCATGGCCTCGTCGGCCTTAAAACTCACTGCAAGCTTTCGCTGCTAGTACGGCATGACGAAGACGGAAAGACGCGCAGTTACGCTCACCTCGGCACTGGAAATTACAACGCAACCACCGCACGTTTCTACACCGATCTCAGTCTGCTCACCGCGAATCCAGAAATCACCAGCGCCGTGCATGACGTTTTCAGTTTTCTGACGGCGTATGCCGAACATCCGAGCTATGAACCTTTGATGGTTGCGCCCCTAGATCTGGCAGAACACTGCCTTGCACTCATCGCCAGGGAAGCTGAACATGCTCGCCATGGCCGCCCCGCTCGTATCATCGCCAAGATGAATGCCTTGCTCGATAAGAATATAATCACCGCGCTCTACAAGGCCTCGCAGGCAGGTGTAGAAATTGATCTTATCGTTCGCGGCATGTGCGCGTTGCGTCCTGGCATCCGCGGCGTCAGTGATCGTATTCGAGTCCGCAGTATCATCGGTCGTTTTCTGGAGCACAGCCGCATTTTTTATTTCTCAAACGGCGGCGAAGAAGAAGTCTATTTAGGAAGCGCCGACTGGATGCCGCGAAATCTATACGAACGCGTCGAGGTTCTATTTCCACTTAAAGATCCGCTGTTGCGTGAACGAGTGCGCCACGAAATTCTCGAGGCATACTTGGCGGACAATCTCAAAACTCGTATTCTCCTAAAAGATGGGATTTACAAATATTCCTGGCAGGTCCAGGGAAAGCGTAAGCCGACGGGCGGAAAAGCATTCGCAGCTCAGGATTTTTTGGTCGCTTTGGCGGAAGGGAAGCAATCGCCCGACGCGATTCCATCTTTGCCTGCTCCCAAACGCAGGAGGGCTCTTGTTCGAAAGGAACGTTAAAGCAAGATGATTATTTATTTCTTGCGCCATGCAAATGCTGGAGAGCGTGTCGCGAATCCGAAGAAGGACGAAAAGCGTGCTCTGGACAAGGCCGGTATCGAGCAATGTGGAATTGTCGGACGCGCTCTGGCGGCACTGGATGTTCAAATCGATGTTCTGATCTCCAGCCCTTTGAAGCGCGCCGTGCAAACGGCTTCCTTGATCGGCAACGAGCTCAGCTACGAAGGAAAGTTGCACATGGAAGATGCTCTTCGTCCTGAAGGGTCCTTCGCAGCTTTCCGCAGCTTGCTGGAAAAATATGCCCGTTACGAATCCATTATGGTCGTGGGACACAATCCCAATCTCAGAGAATTCCTGGGAAGGATTATTAGCGAAGCAGGCTGCGAAGCGAATGTCGAATTGAAAAAGGGCGGAGTCGCCAAAGTTGAAACCGGACGCAATTCCGCAGGGTTAATGTGGTATCTAACTCCCAAAGTTTTGCGCGAACTCTATACTGCCGCGGCCGAGAGTTCCCGTCCGAAGAGTTCCCGGAAATAATCCTTTTCCTTTTCAACGGCCCACAACTCCAGGTCGACACTCGCCTTCGCTTTTGATTTGAGTGTGAGGCTCACCTCTCCATCGTGCACTTTTATCAGTGTAGATTTCACTGCGCCACTGCGCCCCAAGTCCAGAGCTCTGGCCAACCGCAACAATAATGAAGCCTTGCTTGCCGATTGCTGGTCCGCCGGAGGGAGCGCTGCCATTGGGCCGTCTCCGGGGACAGGTCGGGTTTTTCCCAGATAACGCGCGATCGCACCAATGATTCTTCGTTGTTGCGGCGTGAATCCCAGAATTTCCGAATGAGAAATGATGTAGTAAGTATGCCTGTGCCGCCCATTGCGATTCACATAGTCACCCACCTCGTAAAGCATAGCCGCCGCCGATAGCCACTCCGCATACTCAGGCGGCAAGCGATGAACCGACTTCAAGCCTGCGAAAAGCTGCATGGCTGACTCACGTACCTGAAGCGCATGCTTCATATCGACGCGGTAATGTTCCACTGCGTTGCGGATTGAGTCCCATCGTTCCGATTCAATCCGTTTTCCTGATCGCGTACCACCGTCGTAGTCGGCGGCCATCTGCGCGAGCAATCCATCTCGCAAACCGAGCGGCGAATATCGAAAACCTTGAAGTTGGCACTTGTCGAGAATCTCTGCATAGACGGCCGCGCCTGCGACCACAATCTCCGCTCTTCGTGGCCCGACGCCAGAAAGCTTTTTACGTTCTGCGAGAGGCAGACTCGCCAGCAGTTTCGCGATGCGTTGCATTTGCACTCGCGAAACCGTGTTCGCCCGCGCACCCTTCGTCTTGTACAAACCATGAGCAATCCCGGCCAAAGACTCTGCCGTGCCAGAAGTTGCAATCACAACGGTTGGATTCGCCCGAGTAATTCGATCGGTAATGCGCCGAATCTCGCGAGTGATGAACCCCTCCATCTGCCGCATCTCAGATTTGCGAGGAGGGTCATGATGCAGAAACTCGTTCGTTAAACGAACCGCGCCCAGCGGAAGACTCACTGTCGCTCGGATATGCCCCTTCACCGAAACCGTCAGCTCGCAACTGCCGCCGCCCAAGTCCATCATCAGCACGGGTGTATTGGTTACCCGCAAGCTCGATATCAGGCCTAGGTGAATCAGCCGTGCTTCTTCGAGGCCCGAGATTATTTCAACCTTCCACCCTGTCGTAGAGCGCACCCACTCCAGGAAAGCGCGCGAGTTGCGAGCATCGCGCAGAGCACTGGTTGCCACTACACGAACCGAATCCGCTCCTTCGTCTTGCACCGCGCGATGAAAGCGTCGCAATACCTTAACCGTATTGGCAATGGCCTCTGGAGAAAGAAAGCCGTCGCGAAATACAGATTCACCCAGACGTGTGACCTCGCGGTCTTCGTGAATCTGCTGGAGTTTGGGGCCGACGAGTCGGGCGATTTTCAAACGAACAGAGTTGGATCCGATATCGACAGCGGCAAAGGTCGGCATGGCAGAAGAAAAATAGTGTACAGCCTCGGAAACGAATTGTGGGATTTCAGGGCCGAAGCGAGAAGTAAGTCGGATGCTTTAGCAGATTTTGGGTTTGGTTGTGCTTGATTAGAAAATTAGAAGAAGTGAACCTAGAAACCTTCATAAGGAGATGAACAACTAAGCTGCGGCTGCTTTTGCGTTCACCTGTCCCGGTTGCTTCTTGGCCCCTTTGCGTTGGACCGGCACCAACCCTATCTTTTCATTCGCCAGCAGAGTTTTTGTTTCCGCAACAACGTCGATCCCTTGACGGAATTTCGCTCGAGTGAGATTTCGCATGGCTGCGACGAGCGCGGAACTCTTGACTCCACCGAATAGCTTTTCCGCCCGCTCGGTTAGCGTTAACCAATCATGCCAGTCACCGATCACATCCTGCATGCGCTTGAGTTGCTCAATAACCCGCTCGGCTTCAGGATCTTTCTGCGCCATTTCCGCCAGATAACGAGATTGCTTTCCCGTGATCCGATACTGATGAAGCTTTGCTGCCGATAGAGGAGCACGATCTTGACCCAATTGCGCAAATTCCTGGAGGGCAGCAGTCAATGGCTCCATCCCTTCCGGAATCTCAATCTGTCGCGCAGCTCGCTTGATCCTTTGCTTGAGGTCGCGCACTGTCTCTTTGTCCAGACTCTTGCTGAGTTTCTTCTCCCGCTCCTCCCGTTCCGAGCAGAGATTCCGCAGCAGCTGGTTTTTCTGTCCAGACTGGGCGATCTTCAAACCTCGCAGCGAGGCCGTTTGCACATCGAGATCACGAACTTTCCCAGCCTTCTTCCGCAGCTTCGAGAGAACTTTGACGAGCTTCTTCGTACCATTGGCACAATCAGGCACAAGCCGCTCGAGAACAGTTTCTACCCTGCGGCAGTTCGTCCGGAATTTATGAACGTTGTCGGCGGAAGGTTTTCGTGCCGCCTTAGTTAGCTGGCGATTCAACTTCTGAAAAACATCCTGGCATTGCTGTTGATCTATCGGCATAATCCAGTCAAAGACAAAGAAGCTACAACGACTTTCTAGAAAATGCAATGAAGGAATCGCTAAAAGCCCGGCACTACTCGCCATGGAGCTTCGAGCTACTGCTTTGATTTTAACATCGTTGTAACACAAATCTGGTAGTTTGCCATAGATGGCCAATCAAGCTCTAGGAGCGCCACGATTGCCTGGACCGCAACCGGTTGCTAAATCAGAAGTTGCGCTTTCTTTAGAAGCTAATGCCACGCCGCTTAAGGACTCCAAATACAGTGCCTTTGGCGACCAGATTTTCACCTGGGCCATGCTTGCGTGTGGGCTTTGCGTCCTTGCTCTGGTGGGTCTGATTATCTACGAGCTTGTCACTAAATCCAGTAACTCCTGGCACGCCTTCGGAATGAATTTTTTCTTTCGAAGCGAATGGGATCCGGTCAATGAGCAATTCGGCGCCCTGCCTTTCGTCTATGGAACTCTGGTCTCTTCGTTACTGGCTCTAGTCATCGCCGTACCTTTAGCGATCGGCGTCGCCGTCTTCATCACTGAAATGTCTCCCGGATGGTTGCGCGGTCCCCTAGCTTTCACGACGGAACTTTTGGCCGCGATCCCCAGCGTGATCTATGGTCTGTGGGCGATTTTCGTTCTCGTTCCTTTATTGCGTGAATACGTCGAACCTTTCCTGGCACGCTACTTTGGCTGGACAGGGCTCTTCCAGGGACCTGCTTATGGAATTGGAATGCTTGCCGCCGGCATCATCTTGGCCATCATGGTCGTTCCTATTGTTTCATCCATCACTCGAGAAGTTATGACTGCTGTCCCGCGGCAGCAAAGGGAAGCCGTTCTTGCGCTTGGCGCCACACGGTGGGAAATGATTCGCACCGGTGTGCTGCGCAATGCCCGCGCTGGCATTATGGGTGGCATCATCCTTGGCTTGGGCCGTGCGCTGGGCGAAACCATGGCCGTCACCATGGTGATCGGCAATCGCCCGGAGATTGCGAAATCGCTCTTCGCGCCCGGCTACACCATGGCCAGCGTGATTGCCAACGAATTCAGCGAAGCCACCAGCGATCGTTATCTAAGCGCACTTGTGGAAGTAGGGTTAGCCCTTTTCATCGTTACGATCATCGTGAACATGCTGGCTCAAATTCTGGTCTGGACGGTCACCCGCGGTACTCCAGCGAGGGCCAATGTCTAGCGCTGCTCAAGTTCCCGAGTTTACCGCTCCGCAGATCAGTCTATGGAGGCGCGGCGTAAACAACTTGGTTACGGCTTTGGCCATTACAGCCGTGATTCTGGTGTTGGTTCCGCTGATCGCAGTGTTTGGTTATCTCGTTTACAAGGGGATTGGCTCGATCAATTGGGCTTTCCTGACCCAAACTCCGAAGCCGCCGGGTGAAGTCGGTGGAGGTATGGCGAACGCCATCGCCGGTTCAGCCTTGATTCTCGCGATCGGCAGCGTGGTGGGTGTTCCCATCGGAATTGGCGCTGGAATTTATCTCGCGGAGTTTGGACGAAACCGCCTCGGCAATTTGATTCGTTTCACCTCGGACGTGCTCAACGGCGTTCCTTCCATCATCGTTGGTATTGTTGCTTACGGACTGGTTGTTCTCTCGCAAGGACACTTTTCCGCTCTCGCTGGCGGAGCAGCCCTGGCAATCATGATGATTCCCACGATAACTCGCACCACGGAAGAAATGCTTCTTCTGGTGCCGAATGCGGTCCGTGAGGCAGCCTATGGTTTGGGAGTCTCCAAGTGGCGTACCACCCTCTCGATCACACTGCGCACAGCGACATCCGGCGTAATCACCGGAGTAATGTTAGCCTTCGCCCGTGTGGCCGGTGAAACCGCTCCGCTGCTGTTCACTGCATTTGGTAACCAATATTGGAATTGGAAAATCAGTCAGCCGACTGCGGCATTGCCGCTGCAAATTTTTACTTATGCTATTTCGCCGTATGATGAGTGGCATAAGCAGGCGTGGGCGGGAGCTCTCATTTTGATAGTGCTCATCGTATTATCTGTGAGCGCGGTTCGGTTCGTGGCCGGGCGGGGAATGCTCAAGGGAGCTTCATAGCATGGGTGTAGGTATCGAGGTTAATAAGTTAAACGCCTGGTTTGGTAAGACGCAGGCGCTTTACGACATCACCATGAAGATGGCAGCCAACCATGCGACTGCCATCATCGGTCCTTCCGGTTGTGGCAAATCCACATTCGTGCGTTGTCTGAATCGCATGCACGAAACTGTTCCCGAAGCTCGCGCCGACGGCTCAGTTCGAATCGGTGAACTGAACGTTTACAACGGCTCTTCAGCGGTCCAGATTCGCCGCCGCATCGGAATGGTGTTTCAGAAACCGAACCCATTTCCCACAATGTCGATCTATGACAATGTAGCCGCGGGCCTCAAGCTTAACGGTTACAACAATCGCAAGAAGTTGGACGAAATCGTCGAACGTTCGTTGAAACTTTCAGCACTGTGGGATGAAGTGAAAGACACGTTGCGCAAGAAATCCGGAGCCAGCCTTTCCGGCGGCCAGCAGCAACGTCTTTGCATAGCGCGCGCGCTGGCGGTAGAACCCGAAGTTCTCTTGATGGACGAGCCCTGCTCGGCGCTCGATCCCATTTCGACCGGAAAAATCGAAGAGCTTATTTATCAACTCAAAGAGCGCTTTACCATCGTCATCGTGACGCATAATATGCAACAAGCGTCTCGTGTGGCGGAGTTTACCGGATTCTTTCTTTTGGGTAAGCTTATCGAGTTCGATAAAACTGAAAAGATTTTTACGACTCCGTCCGACAAGCGGACTGAAGACTACATTACAGGCAGGTTTGGATAATGCGCAGCCGCTTCCAGCAAGGACTCGACGAACTCCGTGCACGTTTGCTTCGCATGGGCGGACTGGCAGAGCAAGCGGTCGACCGCGCATGCCAGGCCTATATCGACAGTGATTTGACTCGCTGTCACCTCGTGCTCGAGGGCGAGACCCTGATCAATGCAACCGAGCGCGAAATTGACGAACTCGCATTCGATCTTCTGGCCATGCAACAACCGATGGCGGTCGATCTGCGTTTCATTCTTGCTGTTACCAAAATCAACTCTGACCTCGAACGTGTCGGAGACCAGGCCGTCAATATCGCCGAGCGCGTCATGGATATGGTCGAGCTTCCCAAGGTCGATCTTCCTATCGATATCCCGCGCATGGCCGCTGCCGTGGCAGCCATGGTTAAGCGTTCGCTCGAATCTTTCATTGAAGGCAAAGCCGAACTTGCATTGGCCGTCCTCGAAATGGACAACGTGGTAGATCGCATGAAAGACGAAGCGTTCATCACCTTGGTCAAGACTATGAACGAGCATCCCGAAAGCACCCGCCAAGCCTTGGATGCCCTGCTGGTAGCCCGTAACCTGGAACGTGTCGCCGATCATGCGACCAACATCGCTGAAGATGTGATCTTCTGGGTTCGCGGAGCCGATGTTCGGCATAATGCTGGGAAAGACTTAACTCCACCACATCAAGAAGTTAGCGACATCCGGTAAATCTTTACTTAACCATATTTCCTTTCTATCTTTAACGCTATTTCTGTGAGAGTCGTTGAATGAAACAGGTCGCGTGCCTATTGCTGCTTGGCGTCTCACTGTTTGCTCAAACTCAAATCCAACTGCCCACCAGCAAGCAACTTGTGACTCCTTCGCCAGGGCACATCGGTCCTCTCAATGGATTCGCGGCAAACATTGCTCTCAGCCCTGACGGACACTACGCCGCGCTCTTGAATGACGGCTATGGCGCGCAAGCCAATCAAGCTCACCAATCCATCATCATCATTGACCTGAAGACGAATAAACTTTCCGACTTTCCGGAACAGCGTCTCGGGGAAGACGCCCACCAAAGCTATTTTCTCGGATTGGCTTTCAGTTCCGACGGGAATCATCTTTATGCGTCAATGGGTTCCGTCACCGATCCTACCGGTGAAAAGTCAGGCGACACCGGAAACGGACATTGCCGTCTATAGCTTCCGTGCAGGAAAAGTTACATGGGAACGATTTATCAAAATTGCGCCACAGGCGAGTTGCGCAAGGCAAGAAGATCGCCTATGGAGGCAATAAAACCAAGCTTGGTACAGCGATTCCTTATCCCGCTGGTTTTGCTGTAGTTCCTGCACAAGGCGCGCCCGACAAATTGCTGGTTGCCAACAATCTTTCCGACAACGTAGTTCTTCTCAATAGCGAAAACGGGCAAGTTCTAAAGCAATTCGACCTCAGCACACACGATATGATTCCGTCGTCGTTCCCATATACATGCGTGACTACGCGTGACGGACAACGGGCATGGTGCAGTTTGTGGAATTTGTCTCGAGTCGCTGAACTCGATCTAGAGAAGGGAACCGTAGCCCGATGGATTCCATTGCTCGAGCCGAAAGATCCCGTTGCGCCTGGTTCGCATCCGACGGCGCTCTTGCTCAGTCCCGATGAAAGACTACTCTATGTCGCGCTTTCGAATGCGGATAGAGTCGCGGTGATAGCGACCAGTAATGGAGAAGTGCTCGATCAACTCGACACCACGCTTCACGGTCAAAAGTTTGCCGGCACATCCCCAAGTGCATTGGCACAATCTTCAGATGGCAAGCGCCTGTTTGTAGCTGATTCTTCCTTGAATGCGGTAGCTGTTTTCGATGTCTCAAAATTGACTGGAAAAGTTGACAAAGGACCCACACCCTCCGAATCCCTCGGCTTCATTCCCACCGATTGGTACCCCAGCGCTTTGGCAACAGTCGGAGACGATCTCCTGATCGCGACAGCTAAAGGCCAGGGCACAGGCCCCAATAATGGGAACAACCAAGTCCCAGGTAGATATCACGACAAACATCCCTACATTCCCTCTCTGCTCTACGGTTCAATCTCTCGCCTAAATTTCCGCACTGCTGAAAAAGATCTGCCCGAACTCACACGCAAGGTGGAAGAAAGCAATCTGCTGCTTGCTGATCCAGGTCACATTGAATTCCGCCAAGGATCAAATCCCATTCACCACGTGATCTATATCCTCAAAGAAAATCGCACTTACGATCAAGTCTTTGGCGACTTAAAAGTGGGTGATAAGAAAATAGGTAACGGCGATTCATCCCTCACTATGTATGGCGCCGACGTCACTCCCAACCAGCACAAGCTAGCGCTGCAATTCGGAGTGCTCGACAACTTCTACGACAGCGGAGAAGTCTCCGGAGACGGCCACGATTGGTCGACCGCCGCCATTACATCCGACTACAACGAAAAGACATGGCAAATCGTTTACCGGGGAAAGGAGCGTACCTACGATTACGGTGGCACAGTCGCCGACGAACTGCCACTCGAACACGGCGTCCCCGACATAGACGATCCCTCTACCGGATTCATTTGGGACAACCTCGCCCGCAACGGTCTGACCTATCGCGACTACGGAGAATTCATCGGTACCATTTGGTGCAAAGCCGTCAACAAAGGCGGTTCCCCAAAACAAGGACCACCCTCGCCGCTCACAGCGGATTGCCGCCTGCCAACAATAAACAAAGGCCAGCCGCTGCCGGCAAATGTTGGCGAACCACATGGATCACCAAGCCCCTGGCCGTGGCCGGTTCCCATGATGAATCACGACGTGGCCACGAAAGCCGTGCTGCGCAATCACTTCGATCCGAAGTTTCCCGACTTCAACACCGAATACCCTGATCAGCTCCGCGCGGACGAGTTCCTCAACGAATTCAACGGATTTGTGCGCGGGCACAACGAAGGAAAGCAAGACGAGCTCCCAGCCTTCACCTTGCTCTATCTTCCCGACGATCATACTCATGGAACAACGGCAGGCAAGCCCCGCCCGACTGCTTCGGTAGCCGACAATGATTTAGCCGTGGGTCGTGTAGTTGAAGCGGTTTCGCACAGCCCTTACTGGAACGACACCGCAATCTTCATCGTGGAAGACGACGCACAAGACGGAGCCGATCACGTCGATGCGCATCGTTCGACAGCGCTGGTCATCAGCAAATATTCTCCGGGCTCCGCCGATCATCCGTTTGTGGATAGCCGTTTCTATACAACTGTGAACATGATGCACACCATGGAAAGCGTTCTCGGTCTTCCTCCGATGAATCAGAACGATGGCTACGCGCCGGTCATGGCCACCTTGTTCTCTGGCGCGGGAGATCAACCGGCATTCAGCGCCGACTGGAGCAATCGCGACAATCTCTTGATCTATCAAGTGAATCCGCCGCGCGGACAAGGCGCGGAAGCTTCCGCCAAGATGGACTTCACTCGTCCGGATGCTAATAATCCCGCCGTACTCAATGCAATTTTGTGGCGCGATCGTAAAGGAAACGCGCCGACTCCGAAACCGCAGCACTCGGTTCTGCCCGGCGTAAAACGTGATCTCGATTGATCAGTGATCGAGTAAGCACTTCGGCGAGTGTGTGCGACCAATGCTGCAAACAAGGTGTTGCTTGTCGATACGATGACCAATAGGCAAAATATTGCGGCTTTGGCGCTGTTTTCCGTATTTCGTAACAAGCTCTTGCTTCTGTGAAATATTTGCAAGACTCACAAGTAAGATGCGGAGCAGTTCCGGGCGTGGTGTCCTTAGGTCCGCACCTCAACCCCTCTGAGGAGCGGCGTCAAGCCGGGGGAGACCGGAGACGCGCCCGGAAACAAATATTAGTTTTGCTAAATGGTACAGCCCTGCTATTTTCCAAGTTGCCGAGAGCAACGTAAAAAGGGCCGAGTCCCTTCGTAATCTATTCCAAATGAACATATTGAAAGATAATCACAGCTTAGCTACTGCTAACGTTGAGATGTGGAATGATCGCGATCGAAAAATACACTCCAGACACAATCGAGCAAGAACCTATTGCTGGCAAAATTGATCCCTGGCATGCCTTGCAGGAAGAGGGCGCGATCGAGCGCGCATTAAACGACTTGCTTGGCTACTTGGAGGATGACCTAAAGGTTGAACCCTGCGCCGTCTACTCTAACTGTTTTTCTGAAGTATGATTTTCATCCTTCAGTCTTTCTGCTTGAAACTATTTGGCTGGACAAAATCGCGCTCGCATTCCAATATCTGAATCTCAGACTAGTAATGGAATCAGAACCCACGTATGCCTTCGGTACTCCATGAAGGTCTCTCCAAAGTATTTCCCCAGCATATTTTCCTCCTGGCGTATGCGCCGGGTCACAAAAATCACAGTGCCCAAAAAGATTGGGAAGACTAACCAGCTAGTAAAGACCAGCGCCAATCCGGGCGCCGCTAACAACAAGCTTAAATAAAGAGGATGCCGAATGTGTCCATATATCCCCGATTGGATCAGTTCGTGTTCTTCTTGCAACGTGACGTATGCGCTAAAATGCCCGCCAAGTTTTTGGAGCGCGAGTAGTCGGACCACGATCCCACCGCAGCAGAGCAGAAGCCCGAAATAACTGATAACTGGACTGTGCGCAAAAGTGAATATGTGTCGGTGATCGGCAAAAGGCAAAAACCAGAGCAGGAAGATGGACCCCAGCGCTAATGCCAGCAAAACAACGGTTTGATATCCGAGGGATAGGCGCCCTTTGCGAATCGGTCTTACTTCGATCCTAAGAGTTAAGACTGCTACCGCGGCGAATGCAATGGCTACCACCAGTCCGGCACGGGCCGGATCTGCGAAGAAACCGCGTAAATCGTCCAGTCCCCATCCGGACAAAATTAAAATCAGGATTAAAAATACCTGAGTGGCTAGAAATAGAAAGTTTTGCAATATAAATGCCCGGCCTCTCGCATCCCGCGCAGGGCCGCTTAGAACGACGCGAGTGGAATTATTCTAGAATTGATCATGACGCCAGTTCGTTCGAAAATCAATTTGTTGCCAATTCCTATGGGCTGTTTGACCGCGCTGTTTCTTCTCCCACTATTTATCTTAACCCTGCCGCTGAAATCGGTAGTCAATTCTGTCAACAGAATTGGAATCCTCTAAACCTTTAGCCGCGTGACATTCACTATGCGGAATCGCCATCTCCTGTTTCCGTACGTCAGTGATTTATAATCGCAAGTTCTTCTAAAACTCTTAATCAATCATGGGAAAGACATACACCGGCATTGGCTACCTCACGGGACGCCGCTTTTCTTTCAACTCGCAAATTCGAAGCGTGATTTCTGAAGACAAATCTGAAAGGACATTCATGAGCAATATTGCTGACATTCATGCCCGCGAAGTTATCGATTCCCGCGGAAATCCCACCGTCGAAGCAGAGGTGACGCTGGCCGACGGTTCCACCGGACGAGCCATCGTTCCCAGCGGCGCTTCCACCGGCGAGCACGAAGCCGTTGAACTCCGAGACGGCGACAATCAGCGTTTTCTCGGTAAAGGCGTTCTGAAGGCAGTCGAAAACGTAAACGAAGAAATTGCCGACGCCTTGGCGAACTTCGATGCTACCGACCAGCGTTCTATCGATCAGAAAATGATCGAGCTCGACGGTACTGCGAACAAAGGCCGTCTTGGAGCCAATGCGATTCTCGCGGTTTCCATGGCCGTCGCTCGGGCGGCAGCAGCGTCCTACCAACTTCCACTCTACCGTTATCTCGGAGGCGCCGGAGCCAACACTCTGCCCACCCCCATGATGAACATCCTCAACGGAGGCGCCCACGCCGACAACAATGTCGACTTCCAGGAATTTATGGTTATGCCTATCGGCGCCGAATCTTTCTCCGAAGCATTGCGTTGGGGAGTTGAAGTTTTTCACACACTCAAAGGTGTCCTCAAGAAGCGCGGCTACAACACCGCGGTTGGCGATGAAGGGGGATTTGCACCGTCCGTGAAGTCGAACGTCGAAGCCATTGAAGTGGTTCTCGAGGCAATTCAGCAAGCAGGATATAAGCCAGGAGAGGACATTTCCATCGCGCTCGATCCGGCGGCCAGCGAGTTTTATCAAGACGGTAAATACGTTTTCAAAAAGTCCGACAAGTCGGCGAAGAGTTCCGACGAAATGGTGCGCTTCTGGACGAAGTGGGCCAACGACTATCCCATAGTTTCTCTCGAAGACGGGCTTGCCGAAAACGATTGGGACGGCTGGAAAAACCTTACAGAATCGATCGGAAAGAAAATTCAACTGGTGGGCGATGATCTCTTCGTCACCAACACCGAATTCCTGCAAGAGGGAATCGATAAAGGCGTGGCGAACTCGATCCTGATCAAAGTCAATCAGATTGGAACAGTAAGCGAGACGCTGGACGCAATCGATTTGGCGCGCCGCAACGGATACACATCCATTATTTCGCATCGCTCCGGAGAAACCGAAGACACCTTCATCGCGGATTTAGCGGTAGCGACCGGAGCGGGCCAGATCAAAACCGGCTCGGCGTCAAGAACTGACAGAATCGCAAAATACAATCAGTTGCTGAGAATAGAAGAAGAATTGGGAGGATCAGCCAGGTTCCTGGGGCTGAAGGCGCTAAATTACAAAGGCTAGTTTTGTAATCGTCCGCCAAAGGAGAGGATCAATGAAAAGAACTTGTGTGTCATCACTTGTCTTGCGTTAGCGCTTTCGTGTTCAGCGCTGGCCCAGGATTCAACAAGTCCGAACGATCCACCAAGCAAAGCCGCGATCATGCAATTTTTTGAGTTGATGCAATTAAAAACGCGCATGGTCCAAATGATCGAAGGATGAAGAAAAGCATGAAAGCTGGAGCAGAAGCGGGCTTTAAGCAGAAAATTCCCAATGCTACTCCAGAGCAGCCGGCAAAGATTGATTCGGTCGCGGACACCGTCTTCCAGAATTTCCATATGGTGAGATGTTTGACGCAATGATTCCCATCTATCAGCGGCATCTCACCAAAACAGATCTGGACGCGGTTATCTCCTTTTACGCGTCTCCGGTCGGACAAAAACTGCTGAAAGAGCAACCGGCAATGATGGCCGAATCGATGCAAGCCGGACAGAACATAATGCTAAGTAAGGTCGGAGATATCGGAAGCGACTTGACGCGCAAATCGCCCAAATGGCAGATCAGGAGTCAAAAAACGCTCCTCAGTCGGGTAAGTCATTGGTCGCAAAGTAAGTAAATAGACGAAGCTGTCCACGGCATTTCGTGCGCGATTTCTTATTTGACTTAGTCCACAACTTAGCTATGCTGGATACATGGAAGTGAATGTCTATGAGGTTAAGGCTAGCCTTTCTCGTCTTCTCGATGGTGTTGCCTTCGGCGAAGAGGTCATCATCACAAAAGCAGGGAAGCCGGTGGCCAAGTTAGTATCGGTAAACGAGTCTCCAAAGAAGCGACTGCTGGGCTCGGCTAAAGGCGAATTTACCGTTCCCGAAGACTTCAATAACAAGCTGCCCAAAGAAATCGAGGATCTGTTCTGGGAAATGAGTGATTTTCCTAGAACAGTATCCTAGCCAATCAAAATCCCATCGTGTCATCCGCTGAGGGCCCATACGTCGCCGGCACCGGTTTACCGTTTAGCCGCAAACACACTCCCAGTTGTGCGCGGTGATGCACTAAGTGATTCAGAAACATTTCCCGGTAAGCAAGAAACCGCGTTCCTTCGAAAATAGGCTTACCCCCAAAACTTAGCTTCCAATTCTCCGTCCACCCTCCATCGGGAGTGTTTTCCAGCGCCACGCGAACCTTGGCTGCTCCTTCGTCGAATACACCCAAAAGTTGTTCCGTAGACTCGAATGGAACAGGTTTATAACTACCCTTGGCGAAATCCAATTCAGGCGTGGTAAGAATCGTCAGCCCAAAACCCGCAAGTTGGGCCACGTGTGGCGCGAGCTTTCCCAGCGGCATCGATCTAGGATGCGGCGCAAATTCGTTCTTACCTACCGGAACACGCTCCAAAGTCGTACGCGTATGTTTCATTTCAACATCAAATTCCGAAAGTAGAAGTTCACTAATCGCCATAAATTCTCTCCAAGGTTGTAGTCTCACTCCAAAGTGATCACGTCAGTAGCTGAGCACTGAAGTATAAGAGACAAAGTTATTCACACCAACTACTCGCAAGCTCGAATAACTTCACTAATTTAAGGACGGATAGGGAAGGCAAAATCAACCGAAAAAAAATTATCCCAAGGCCTTTCTTGCGAGAGAGAATACTACTTCGGCCGCATCCTTCTCGTTGCCGCAGCTTTCAAGCAGGGCGTCAAAGAATTCAAATGACGTCAGCGCATAAAGGGTAGCAATTTGCTTCCTTTTTTCCTTTGCATTTCTCTCATCAGTTCGCAGTCGATCGACAATCCGAGCCGCAGCGCCTTGCCGTCGTCGGTTTCTCGCCTCGACTGCCGCACCGAGCTCCGGATCGATAGCCGCGATTCCGTGAATTCGTCGGATCAGCAACCTATCCTTCATCCAGAAATCGCTAAAGACTCCTACAAAGGCGGTGAGCATCGCCTCGGAGTTGTCTGTTGCATGACATTCCGCATTCGCTCCATGCCGCCATCCATCGCGATCTGGTCGAACAGGGCTTCAAGCACTCCGTCTTTTGTGCCAAACAGATTGTGAATCGTCTGCCGCGTCACCCCACTCTTATGGGCGAGACCATCCATCGTGAGATGTAGGAACCCACTGGATTCAAGTATGTTTTCTCGCAGCTGCGAGGATCGCTGCCCGTTTGCCATCTGATAATTCAAGCCGTCTTCCTAGCGCGTAGGGCCGTTTGCGTTGGACTACTTTTTTCTTCCGCACGAGCCTTATCTTAGCGATAAGAATCTATTTGACAAGATGTAAAGTTAATTCCACAATAAATCCAGGAGAATCCAGACCCGTGAATACCGGCACTGGAGCAAGCAACACTCCCGCGCAAATATCCACTTCAATGGCGGATCAACTTCCGCGCTGGCTGCGCGTCGGCCTCTGGGTGTGCGTTGTGATTGCTGCGGCTGCGGTTCTCCGGCGAGTATTTGCGCTCGCTCATCCCACTCACTCCGCAGCGCCAGACTTAGCCGCACTCGATGCGGTCTTCGCCTCTCACGCAGCCCTTACACTTGCGCACATTCTTCCGGCATTAGCTTTCGTCGTACTCTCGCCGTTCGCCATTTTCCGGGCCTCTACTCGCACGAGTTGGCCAGAGCGTCTGCTATTTCCGCTTGGCCTAGTGGTCGGGATTACCGCATATGCCATGAGTGTTCATTCCGTCGGCGGATGGGTCGAGCGCTCAGCCGTTCTAGTCTTCAATAGTATTTTTCTATTCTCGCTGCTTCGTGCCTACCAGTACATGCAGCGCGGCGACTTACAACAGAAGCGCCAATGGATGATCCGCGCAATCGCGGTCCTTCTTGGCATCGCGACAACGCGCCCTGTGGTGGGCATCTTCTTCGCAACCAGCCGTCTCACTCATCTCAAGCCCAACCAATTCTTCGGCATCGCCTTCTGGATCGGCTTTTCCATCAATACGCTCGTCATCGAGATCTGGTTGCGTTCCCGTAAATCGTCAAGGCCCAAAACCGGAGTGACCGCGCCGAACGCTTCATCGTCCGCCTAAAAGTCACGCAGACTCCAAGAAAAGACATCCGCGCGAACAACCCCACCATTACATCATGCCAAAGGATCTGCTCGCCCGAGATCAGCCTAGATCCGTAAATTCATGCCATACCACTCAGTTCACACTGGGGAATCAGATTCCGCACCTTAGTCACTACTTGCGACCTCATGCACTTGTGTTAATTCTCCTTTCAGCTCAGTAATCGACGTGTGTCGGACGCAAAGAGTCTCTTGATGCCTTCCCCTTCTGTCGTCGCGAAAGATGCCTCAGTGGGTCCAGCTCGTAGATCCATGCTGATCCTCGCGCTTCTTTTATTGACCCTGCCGATTCGATCCGAGTTAATCGATGGCCGGACTCCAATCGCCATAAGACACATTCCACGCCTGGTGCTCTGGGCTTGGGAACGGCCCGAAGACTTACGATTCATCAACCCGGAAGACACCGCCGTGGCATTTCTAGCAGAGACGATTCATCTTCAAGCAGGCGACGCTGCCATCCGCCCTCGTTTTCAACCACTTCAGGTGCCCAACAAGACAAAGCTCATGGCAGTGACGCGGATCGAGGCCGCGCCATATCCAGCCTTAAATCACAATCAGATCGCGCAATCGGTTGCTGCGATTGTGAAGTCCTCTTCAATGCCGCGAGTTGTTGCAGTACAGGTCGACTTTGACGCCACCGCTTCGCAGCGCGTCTTCTATCGCGATCTTCTCATCGAACTTCGTCATCGTCTTCCGCCCGCTTTGCCCATTTCAATCACCGCGCTAGCGTCCTGGTGTCTGGATGACGACTGGATCTCTCGCCTTCCAATCGACGAAGCTGTGCCAATGCTCTTTCGTATGGGAGTAGGCGCAAACGCGGTGATGACACGCATGAATTCAGGCCGCGACTTTCGTCAGCCGCTTTGCCAGCACAGTCTCGGTATTTCCAGCGATGAACGTTGGCACTCGCTGCCTAGCGGCCGACGTCTCTATGTTTTCCATCCTCGGCCTTGGACCGAACAAACCGAATTAGCTTTGCTCTGGGAGGTACATCGATGGCGCTGAGATTCATCAGACGCACGCTGCTGATATTGGGCACGCTAACTTTTTTGGCGACTCCCAGCGCGATCTACAGTTGCGGACCATTCCTGGAAACGGCAGTCTTTGCCTTCGCGAATCAGCCTGACGGGCCGCCCGAAGACTTCGCGGGTGGAAAGTTCGGCATCGTTCGCCCTGGTTTTGGCCGTTCGTATTTGGTCGTCGCGTACCGCTATTTCTCCGGGCTAAAGCTTACCGACGAGCAACAGAAAGGCGCGATTGACGTTTGGAACGGCGACGTAGTGCCCGACCATCTCACCGTGGAAGATGGAGTATCGAATTGGAGCAAAGCACGCAGCAAGATTTCGAACCTTCCGCCACCTGCAGTATCTCCTTATGCCGCTGTCTCTCCAGACGACCCCTATGCCAATTACATAAATTGCCCCGGCGAAGCCTTCCAGAATGCAATCACAACGCTGGAGGACAGAACCATCAAATTCGGCGCGACCGCACCGGCTCTTCGCGAATGGATTTCAGGACAGGATGAAGTCTTCGCGAACTGCAGCGGTGGAGCGCACGTTATTCCCGCAGCTCTCAGTACCAGTGACTCTCTCCTCCGCGCCGATCGCGATTATCAGATCGCCGCGGCACACTTCTATGCGCGCGAGTTTGACGAGGCCGTAAAGCAATTCGACGACATCGCCAACGATCACTCCTCTTTGTGGTCCAGCATTAGCCCTTATCTCGCAGCCCGCGCATTGATTCGAAAAGCCACCCTCGTCCACAAACCGGATGAACAATTCGATCGAGTACCCATGGCAGCAGCCCAAGAGCGGCTTGAAAAAATCCTTGCCAATCCGAAAGCCGGTTCAGTCCACGAACCTGCGCTGAGGCTCCTGAACTTCGTGCGCTTCCGCACTGACCCCGACAAACGTGTAGCGGAACTGGACGCCGTAATCCTTAAGCCAGATGTCGGACACAACTTCAAGCAGAACTTGTGGGACTACACGCTCTTGCTATCTCGCGGTGAACAAAGTAGCGACCCGAGCGATTGGATTCATACTTTTTATGCGCTGCAAGGCTACCCGCATGCAGTGCCTTTGAACCAGGATCCCGATGCCGCCAAGCACGCTCTCGCCCGCTGGCACGAGACGAAATCATTGCCTTGGCTCATTGCAGCTCTATCGCGAGTCCGGCCCGACAATCCGGATCTTCAGCCATTGCTCGCCGCCGCAAAACAAATTCCTGCTTCCTCGCGCGGATACTTGACGGTTCAGTACTACGCTCTAGATCTTTTGGCTAACTCCGGGCAGCAGGATACCGCGAGAAGGGAACTGGACGTTCTCCTTGCCAAACACGAGTCAGAAATTCCGCTCGGCTCTCATAACCTGCTCAATGATGAGCGGCTCAAACTAACAACTAGCTTGGAAGATTTTCTCCAGCACGCTCCGGAAACACCGGTTCCGGCCGAAACCGACTTCAACACAGGTGAGGAAGTATCCGCCGATCCCGACAAGGCCAAGCCCAGCGTTTCGCTTTTCACTCAGTACGCCGCTGAATTTCTTGTAAAACGCTTGCCCCTGCCCACGCTGCAACAAGTTGCAGCGTCGCCGATCCTGCCTAAATATCTCCGCCGCGAAGTAGCGCGTTCCGCTTGGGTGCGATCAATCCTTGTCGGAAACTTAGAGAGCGCCGAAAAACTTCAGCCTACACTGCAAGAACTGGATACGCCACTCTGGAAGACAATGGACCAATTTCGGTCGGCGCAAAGCAATGCCGAAAAACGCTTCGCAGCCATCTTTGTGATCTTGCAGAATCCAGGGATGAAACCCGCGGCACAGGCGGGATTACTGCGCTCAGCGACTTTGGGCGAAATAGACAACTACCACGACAATTGGTGGTGTACCGATATAACTCCCCGACCGGCTTGGGCCCAGAACGACGGGGAACTCAATGAGGTCAATCTCAAAGACCGCGATCCAGCCTTTCCCTTCCCAAACTGGTTGACCGATTCTCAAAAGGCAGCAGCTATCTTCGAATGGAAAAAATTATCGAGTATCGGCGCCGCTCCGAACTACATGGCCGCCCAGGTCCTCAATTACGCCAAACAACACCCGAAAGATCCTCGCCTTCCCCAAGCTTTGCATCTCGCAGTACGCTCCACCCGCTTCGGATGCACCAACAAAGAAACCAGCAACTTTTCCAAAGCCGCCTTCGATTTCTTGCACAACCACTATCCTGAGAGCGAATGGGCTAAGAAGACAAAGTATTACTACTAATGTCAATTAGAACCCAAGAGAACAATCGAATTCCCAAAGTCGTTTAAGCCCTCCACTCCCAATGACCGTTTCCAGCAGGCGGAGTCCGCTGCCTCGCGACGCGTCCGAATCGAGGGCTCCGCATTAGTCAGGTCCTACAATTTCCCGAAACCAGCAAAAATTGGGCTATAATCCGACCGGACCACGTTAGTTCCTTTCAGATTGTTCCTTTCCTCAAGGGGAGCTTCAATGATCACTCGAACGCCATACTGTGCATTCTCTGTACTCTTACTTGTCATTGGTGTGGCGGCACAGGGTCCGATGCACATTGGTGAGGTCGGTAATTTCACGCCTAATGCACTCCTATCATCTGGACAAATGAGCATGGAGTTGTGGTCGGCGACGAATGCGACTCAGAATCGCAGCCCGCTTCAAGGTCCCTCCGGTTCGGTCTCGATGCTCGATCTCAAAGCTCCCGGCAAAGCGCGACGGGAATATGAAAAAGGTTATCAGCTGCTAATGCGGAAAGATTTGCCCGGAGCGGTGGAACACTTGCGGGCAGCGATTTCGATTTACCCTAACTTTGTAGCGGCACACAATTCGCTCGGTTCTGCCTATTTAGATCTCAGCCAAAACGATCAGGCACGCGAACAGTTCACTCAAGCCGTGGCACTCGATGATCACATCCCGAGCTCCTATTTAAACCTGGGGTGTGCCGAATTGGCTCTCAAAAACTATCGTGTTGCCGAAGAGTCGATTAAAAAGGCTTCAGCAATAGCGCCTCTCGATCTTCAGTTCCTTACTGCGTTAACCTATGCCCAATTCTTGAACCATGACTATCCAGCCGCAATCGCGACGGCTCAACAAGTGCACAGCCACAAGCACCAGGGTGCTGCGATTGTCCATTACTATGCCGCGGCTGCGTGGGAAGGACAAAACAAAGTTCAGGAATCGCAGCGCGAGCTGGAGATGCTCTTGAAGGAAGACCCAAAATCGCCTGCAGCCGAGCAGGCACAAAAAATTCTGCAGCAGATCAAAGCAGAGCCGAACAAAGAAGCGCGGAAGCTGCCTCCGACCCCTCAAGTATCGCTTTCAGACATGGTCAAGCCCGGCAGTGTTCGCATCAGACCCGAGGACCCATCCCTTCAAAAGCAAAGGGCTTTGCAAGAATCCAAGGAGCAATCGCAGATCACAGACGTGGAATCGATGTGCACGACCTGCGATTCCACTGCCTCGCCGGATCCGATTTTAAGGGATAGTTCGCACGCTGCAACTCTACCCGCAGAGCATCCCACTGCTAGCTCCAGCCCTTGGACCATGCGAAGTGCGGTCGACGAAGTCGCTGTATTTTTCTCAGCCACGGATCATGGCAGGTCAGTGACCAACCTCACTGGCGAAGAGGTCGGTATCCGTGATGACAAGAGGCCGCCAGCGGCAATAACCGGATTCCGTAACGAGGCTCAATTGCCCTTACGCCTCGGACTTGTCATCGATACCAGCGAATCCATCACGACCCGATTTTCATTTGAGCAGCGCGCCGCCATTAACTTTGTGCAAAAGGTCATGATCGAGAAAAACGATCTTGCCTTCGTAGTCGGCGTCGCGAGCTCGGTCCTGCTGGTTCAGGATTTCACCAGTGACCAGAAGCAAATAGCTCACGGCATCAGCGAGCTTGCACCCTCCGGCGGAACCGCCATTTGGGACGCTGTCTCCTTCGCTGCCGACAAACTTTCCAGCCGGCCGGAAGCTCTGCCAGCTGCCCGAATCCTCGTCATCATCAGCGACGGAAACGATAATTCCAGCAGCACCACTCTGAAAGAAGCGATCCAAGAGGCGGAACGCCACGACGTCATCGTCTACACCGTGAGCGCCCGAGAAGACAGCGGCCAGGACGCAGACCCGCTGGGCGATCGGGCTTTGAAACTGCTAGCCGAGCGTACCGGCGGAGCCGCCTTCTTCTCTGGGTCTCTGGGCTTTCTCAACCATAGTCTAGGGCAGCTTCAGGACGTGATCCGCAGCCGCTACATGATTTCCTATAAACCTGCTCTCTTCAAACCCGATGGCCAATTCCGTGCGATCAATATCACGGCAGAAAAATCCGGCCACAAGCTGCACGTATACGCGCGCAAAGGATATTACGCGAGCGTGAACTCGCCGCCGGAAAACAACTTCTGATCCATTCCCAATCGCCCTTAATTCTTTTTCCAAGCTCCAACTGCCAATCAAGGACTCCTGATTAGCCGGAAGTCGTAGGGGAGTGCCCGTCAAGAACTGTAGGACGCCTGCGATGAACTGAAATCGCTGAATGTAAATGGATCGTTTGGTGGCCGTAGTTCATCCATGTGCATCCAAGCGCACTGAAAAATGACTTCTTGATTTGTGGATCACCAACCGGAGTATTAATGGTCGCTCTGATGAATCACGGGAATGGCGACTCGCGGAAAATGCAATGGAAGCGAAACCGGACTGTATCAATTCAGGGCTGGGTTTTAGTGATCCGTGTGATCGAAAGAGGAGGAACGAATGACGAAATATTGGTTTCAAGTAGCGCTATTGGGAGTTGTTGCATTGGGACCGAAACTGATGGCCCAAAGCCAACCAGCTTCAAACGGCGTTCCTGTTCACATGGTCGTAACGGTGGAGCCTCGCAAAGGTAATGATGTTCCGGACATCACTCGCGAGGATGTGAAGGTCTACCAAGGCAAGGAACTACGACCGACTTTGGATTGGGTGCCACTCCGCGGAGAGCATGCCGCAATGGAGTTCTTCATCCTCATCGATGATGGACTAACCACAGAGGTCGGCACGCAACTAGACGACATACGACAATTCATCAATGGGCAACCTGCAACGACGGCAATCGGCATCGCATACATGCGGGACGGGACGGCGCAGATCGCACAAAACCCCACGACGGATCACGCACAAGCGGCTAAGGCATTGCGACTGCCGATCGGAGAGCCTGGGATCAATGCGAGCCCTTATTTCGCAGTCACGGATTTGATCAAGCGGTGGCCCGCCCAAGCAGTACGCAGGGAAGTCCTGACGATCACAGACGGTGTTGACCGCTTCTACGGGGGCAGCCTCAACGATCCCTATGTGGATGAAGCGGTCGCGTCGGCGCAAAAGGCCGGGGTGATCATCTACTCGATTTATTACCCAGGAGTTGGACACTACGGGCGCAGCTATTGGAGGGTGAACTGGGCACAGAATTATTTGTCCCAATTGTCCGAAGAGACTGGAGGCGAATCTTTCTATATGGGCTTTGGTCCTCCGGTATCGTTCGGTCCATATCTGGAACAGCTTTCACGACGACTCGAGCACCAATACTTGTTGAACTTTGCCGCGAAGCCTGAGAAGAAGGATGGTTTGCAGAAAGTGAAATTGCGGACCGAAGTGCCCAACGCTGAACTGATAGCCGCGGACGCGGTTTACGTCCCCGCGAGGGCCCAATAAATAGTGAGTCTTTGGCTAAGTAATGAAAGCGCGGTGGGAAATCAAAAAGATAAATTAATAACCCACGTTGCAGGAGTGCCCCATCCTAGTCGCGTTTTTTTGCGACAGGGTGGGATTTAGACAATGCTCGTGATGAAGGTCCTTAAGAATCCTCGCCCGGGCCGCCAAGCGTCCCGCAATCTTTCCACAGCTTTTCCCAATTCCACATCCCCGACGTCACTTCATTTGACAAGGGAAATCCCAACTGATGCGCTAGCATACAAACCTGCCCGCGATGGTGAGCTTCGTGAGCAATCATGTAGCACAGCATTTCCGGACCAACCGGCCAAGGCCGCGCCCACCCGTCTCTGTGAAATTTCTCGATGCGACCCACACCATCGCCGAGCGCTTCAGCGAGCATCTCAGCGCAACGAGCGGCGCTCTCGGACAATCCCGCACGGGCCTGCTGCGGCGTGCAGTGCGTGCGGTTGAGCTGTGCTGGAACCTTCAAATGCGGAGCAGTAAGCCTGACCCACTTGCAGCGGACATTGTGCATGTGCGTGAAGATCGCCGCAATGCTGCGAACGTTGCCGGGCGGTTTGGCTCTCCAGACAGTAGGGTCAAGATGTTCGATAAGAATCTGGTTGATGCGATCATTCGCGGCAAAGATCTGCGCCGCCGATGGTTTAAGTTGAGTCTGAGCCTTGTTTTTACGATTAGTGTATTGAACGGTGGTGGGTTGTCGCACAGTCATGCTTCCCCTACTCCTAACCTACAATACTTCCGACCTATGATAGTTCCCGGTAGTCGGCAACACTATTTGTGATGGAATGGTAGAGTACATCGGTAGAATATCTAACCCCCTGAGCCTAAACATCAAAAACGAAGACGCCCATAAGCTTGCCCAGCAATTGGCCCGGCTCACCGGAGAGAGCCTAACCGAAGCGGTCCGCGAACGCCTCAAGAGGGTGCAGCAAAAACATGCTGCAAAGCTCTCCGATCGTCTGCTCGAAATCGGCCGGGACTGCTCCCAGCATCTGAAGGAACCGTTTCGTTCGGCCGATCATGGCGATCTTCTCTATGACGAGAAGGGATTGCCGAAGTGATTCTCGACACTTCGGCCTTAATCGCCATTCTCCGCTTCGAAGCCGAGGCGCCCGAGTTTGCCAGAATTATTGAGCGCGCCGCGCAGCCTCGCATTTCAGCAGTGAGTTATGTGGAAGCTGGAGCGGCGATTG
Source organism: Terriglobia bacterium (assembly GCA_963791575.1). Lineage (GTDB taxonomy): Bacteria > Acidobacteriota > Terriglobia > Terriglobales > Acidobacteriaceae > JAOAPG01. The sequence continues at coordinate 77,462 of CAWBSY010000004.1, forward strand.
ACGGCAGTAAAGATCCGAACTCTCATATTCCTTAACCCAGGTTAACGCCAAGAAGCCGCGTGAACCGAGGCACCGGGGCTATTGCGACTTGTCCACAGTGACTACTTTTAGCGTTACAATTTGCACCCATGGAGGCCCAATGCGTATTCTGACGATTCTCTTATTGGCGATGCTTTTCGTGACAGCGCTGGTGGTGGCGCAGTCAGGTCGTCACTCCACGTCGGCAAGTCACTTGTCAATTCAAGAACCCTTCATCAAGACCGCTCAAGAGAACACGTTCACCACCAGCCCCGTCCTCCCAAATTGCTACACCTACTCCGTTGAGCGCGGGGATCCTAAAACTGGACCCTCGGTGACCCTCTCAAGGCTTGCAGCGGGATGCAAAGTACCATGGCACATTCATTCGGCGAATGCTCAGGTATTGTTTGTCAGCGGCACATTCCAATTAACAATGAAGGGACAACAGACGCAGATCCTACGCCAGGGGGCCTACGCTTATGTTCCGGCCAAGCACCAGCACGAGGAAAGCTGCCTCGATGGTTGCACGTACTACGTTGTCCGCGAGGGCGCCGCTGATGTTCATTATGTTGACGCACGCGGAATGGAGATTTCGCCGGAAGTCGCGCTTGCAGCGGTTGAGGAACGTCCTGCCGCGAAAGATTAATTGCATTAAGAGGGGAGGTGAAATCCTCCCGCAAGTTTGGTCAACTCCCAATCAGCGCGTCGAACCCGGCGCCCACGGCGTGACCGTGATGTCCTGCACAAACGTTCGTCCCGGCTGCAGGTATGTGTATGGTGACGTCGGCAGCTCTGTCAAGTCGCCCGTGCTGTGGTTGATGGCGTATCCGACCAAGCCGCCGTAGCCGGGAGGAATCGTACCGAAGCTGCAACCACCGGTATAGAGGTAATTCCCAGAGGGATCGGTGCGTACCGCACCGTAGCACGCACTATTCTGCGCAGTGAACTTCAGGAACTTTAATGTTCCATTCGGTTGAATAGCGTAGATCGCGATATTCATTTCCCACATGTTCAGTGCGTAGAGAAATTTACCGGTTCCGTCGACCGCCATAGACCGTGGACTATATGTGAACAGTGGGTCGTCGATTGCCGCTCCCTCACAATGCGTATCCACCCACGGAGAGCCGGCAAGATCACTCAGAGTTCCTGCACCGGACGCAACGCTGTAGCCGTCGATTGCGCCCGACGTCCCGTCCCCGACATACAGATATTTACCGAGAAAATTAATAAGGTCTCGCGGATATGCGCTGCCGCATGCTTGATAGGACACTTGGTACGGAGATCCCGGCAACGGAGTAAGTGCCGCTGACACAGTATTGATCTGGAAAGCTTCGACATAGCCGCTTCCCGAGCCAACATATAAATACTTTCCGCTGGGGTCCACGCTCAGCGTTTGCGGCCCCGACTGCACCGGGTAAGGAGAACCAGGCGCTTCCTTCAACGAACCATTCGCTTGCACTTGGAACACGGCGACTCCATCTCCAGCTGCATACTCCGAGAGCGCAGCGAACACTAATCCGCCACTGGGGTGCACGGCAACCGCTGCCACCGAGCGATGCGCTGGAAAGGGCGAGCCCGGCACCCTATTCAGGTATCCGTTCCGGCTATCAATGAAGTAGGCAAACACATCGCCCGATATATAGTCCGCGACATAGAGCCGGTAGCCGCCCTTGTCGGCAGCGATTGCCGCCGGTTGAATGTTGGCCGGGACTGGACCTTGCAACGTTGAAGCAAGCGCTCCATTCGACCCTACGATGGTAAATCCGTGAACGTTGCTGTTCGTTCCATTGGCATTGAAGTAGCTGTTGAGGGCGTATACAAATCCTGCAGGTTTCGTCTCCCCTGTGATCTTGACGGTTACATAGGCCTTGCCGACATTGCCACAGTGGTCCCAGGCTTGTACTACCGTGTTGTAGGTTCCCGGTTGAAGCGTGATGTAAGTATTAAGTTTCCCACCGCCGACGGTGAACGCGCTCACGTTAGGAGCAGAGTAAATGCGCATGACGGAGATCCCGCCACTGCATTGAGGACTGCTGGCAGACGCAACATAGTTCACAGGAGAGGTGACTGACGATCCGTTGGATGGTGAAGTGATGCTGACGATCGGGTTGGCTCCCCAAGCGACGCAGCCAAGACTAAGAAAAAGAAAGAGATCTAAGAAGACCCGCGAGAATGAAAACTTCATACCAACCCCCAAACCCAATTGGACGATCCGAATTAGAGATCCGAGTTGCGTACGATCCGAATTGTGGCCCTGAGATGAGCCGGGTACGTTCGAGGGTTGCCAAACATCAACCCGACGGCGCGATCAGACTGGGACACTTTCGGATCGGAATAGGTTTGGTAGAGGAACTTTGAAAACCAGCGATTCTGATTTCTCAGTCACTGTCATCCTGAGTGCAGGCCGCGTTGTACGCGACGACGACAATTCGAGGGATCTGCATTTTAACAATCATTGTCATCCTGAGACAGCGGTGCCCCTCGCAAAGCGAACGGCTGCCCAACGAAGAATCTGTGCATTATTCTATGAATGACGACTCTTACGTAGCGACAGCCGCCTCGGCTGTCCGATCTTCGCGAAGTGCTAATCAACAAGCTTAATGTAGCGCGGGCGCCCTCGCCCGCGAATCCTGGCGGAATAGAGTCGGCGGTGTATTTCTCTGCAAGATCACGCGCGGCCTGTTTCAGTTCTTGTTCACTGCCTCAAGTTGTTTTATGGCCAGCGGGCAGGCTCAGTTGTGGTTGCATGGGTGGTGTTGATGAAGTTCAGAGCCGAGTGCCTGGTGCCCAGGTTCGCTCCCGTTCTTTAGGCACTAACTTGGGTTTCTCTTAGCTTGAAACAACGCACGGGTGTAGAGTTTCTCATGCCAACCGTCCGCAATGATCGGCTGCCCCTATGACAAAGTCATTCTGGAGCTGCGCTGCCATGACGCTCCTCAGTGCTGGCGTGAGCGCAGGCTTTTCTCTAGTAGGACTGTTCGGCGCTGGCAGTGACAGCTTCGCTCGTTACGCAGCTTCGCGAAGTGTCGCATTGTTGCTGACGGTCGTCATCGCAATCGGCCTTCGTTCCCGCATGGCACTTGCAGTTTTAGGAATTGCCATGACGGTCGTGCAAGCGTTCGATGGCATCATCGGTGCTCTCGCCCACGATCCTTCCAAGACCTACGGACCCCTTGTGTTTGCGGTCCTCAACGCACTCGCGGTGATCTGGTTACTGAGAGAAAAAGGAAGTCATACAAGCAGCTCGATAAGGACCTAGGTGGCGCGCCGCGCCTGCAACTCCCCACGTGAAGAACCGACAAAGCTTCGTACCAATGCGGCGATCTCATCTGTAGCTGTGTCCAATGCAAAATGACCCGCTATCGACAACGTACTTCACGGAGGCGTTCTTCACATCGTCAGAACAACCCGGAACTGCGCGTTGCCGCTCATCATTCGCGCGTAAGCCTCAGCCGCCTTTTCGAGCGGATAGACTTCGATCATGGGACGCACGCCGGTCAGTTCGGCGAAGTTCAGTGTGTCCTCGGAATCGGCTGGCGTTCCCGATGCCCAGCCTTGAATCGTTCGGCTTCCATTGATGAGCTGTACCGGCGTGACCTCAATGGGATCGAATGCCGCACCGATCACTATCAGCTTACCGTTCGGCCCGAGACCGTCGATCAGTTCGGACATCGCTTTCGAGCTTGGAGCTGTCGCCAGAATTACCTGTGCTCCGCCCAATTTTTGCAATGCCTCTGCTGCGTTTGTCGATTGGCTGTCGATGTACACACTTGCCCCGAGTTTCTTTGCAAGCGAACCGTTTTCAGATCCGCGCCCGATAGCCGCCACTTTGTAACCAAACTTGTTGGCGAATTGAATCCCAAGATGACCGAGGCCGCCGATACCCAGCACCGCGACGACGTCGCCGGGGAGCGCACCACTGTGCCGCAGGGCGTTGTATGTGGTAATTCCGGCGCAGAGCAGCGGCGCTGCTTCGGCGTTACTTAGACTTTCCGGCATGGGTACCAACGCTTCCACGGGAGCCACCATGTATTGCTGGTATCCGCCGTCATAGCTGATGCCCGTGACTTTCAGGTTCCGGCAATTGCGGAAATCTCCGCGACGGCATTCGCGACACGTGTTGTCATGTCCGCCGTGCCAGCCAACACCGACACGCTGTCCTTTGCTCCACGCAGAAACATCAGCGCTGACTTCATCGATAATGCCAGCGACCTCATGTCCCGGAACGCGGGGATACTGAATTCCAGGCCAGGCGCCTTCTTTCGTTAGCATGTCACTGTGGCAGACACCGCAGGCTTGTACTTTAATCCGCACCTGTCCTGCACTCGGTCTGGGAATCTCGCGCTCGACGATCTCAAAATCTCCGCCAGGTTTAGAAATCTGCGCCGCCTTCATCGGTGCCGCCTCTGGTTTCGCCGCTACTCTGAGTGTTGCCATAAACCCTCCTATGATTTCAGTACGATAGACGATAGATTCTTAATTTGCCGCGCAGGCTTCAACATTCATCGAATATTCCGCAGGCGCATTTGCCCTTGAGTACATCTCCAATACCATTTTTCTTATTGGGCGCTATGGGTTTCTGCCTGTAAGCAAGGTTCATTGTGAGAAAACGACGCACCGGAATCTAAGCCTCAGGCGAGGGTGGCGTCAATACAGCAAAAGTTATAGGTTACAGGTTCGAGACTTCATGACGACTTTAAGTTTCACTGCGGTCATAAAGATCAGAGGTGTGAACCCTTTTATCCTCGTCAGCGCCGTTCGGGCGAATACCGTTAAGCCGGACTGGCGCAAGCCGCTTCCAGTTCTGGTACGGATCAACGGCAAGCCGGCAAAGGCATGGCCCATTAACATGATGCCGGTAGGCGACGGAAGCTTCTATTTATACCTGCACGGCGATGTTCGGAAAGCGTCGGGTACGGCAATCGGTGATCGTGTGCGTGTAGAGATCGATTTCGATCCGAGCTATAAAAACGGCCCTCAACATCCCATGCCTGTGTGGTTCAGGCAGGCGCTCGCCGGGAATCCGCAAGCCAAGAAGAATTGGATGGCCCTAATCCCGAGCCGCAAAAAAGAAATACTCCGCTACTTCTCACGCCTCAACTCGTCGGAGGCTCGTACCCGCAACCTTGCGCGAGCCCTCCTCGTACTTTCCGGCGAACCCGGCCGATTTATGGGGCGCGCGTGGAAGAACGGATCGTAGGCGCTACGAAGCGCTACGAATAACGAAGCGCCGCAATGGCTATTCGCAGAGTTACGTCGCAGTTTTTAATGGGACGACAATGGCGCGACGTGCTCGTTGCGAAGATCCAACTCCCATTCCTGGCCCACGAGATCTTTGCCAAAGCTATGATGCGGCGTTTCTTTGACCAATCGGAATCCGGCTTTTTCGTAGATACGATGCGCAGCGGTAAGAATACTCTGCGTCCAGAGAACTATTTTGTGATAACCAGCTGTGCGCGCGAATTGGACGCATTCTTTTACCAGGGCATCTCCGAGGCCCATACCCCTTGCGGCAGGCTCGACAAACAGAAGCCGGAGCTTTGCCGTATGCGGTTCAGTGGGATGCTTGACCAGGAAGATGTGTCCGACATGTTGACCATCTGCTTCGGCGATCCAGCAACGCTCACAGGTGGAATCGAAGTTGGTGAGAAACTCGTTTACGATACGCGCCGCCAGAGCTTCGAACATTTCGTCCCACCCAAATTGTTCAGCATAGCCAATACCTTCCCGGTGGACAATCCACCCCATATCGCCGACGCGATGAGAGCGCAGGGTGTACGGCAGAGCATTGCGATCAGCTTTCATGCGGATCTCCCTTTTCCTTGAGGATGGCTTCGATGGTTTGCATGCACTGGATCAGTCGCATACGTGACGTGGCCGGTAACCTATTCAAAAGTGTGTGAGCTTGTTTTTCTGAAAGAGCGTTCAGCTTCTTGAACGACGATTTACCCTTAGGCGTGAGTGAAAGTTGGGCATAACGCCCATCGTGATCGGCTGCTTTCCGCCGCAACAAACCGTCGCGCTCGAATTTCCCCAGCAAACGGCTTAAATATCCGGGATCCATATCGAGTTCTTTGGCAATTGCTTTTGCATTGGGAGAGGTGCGGTTTGCCAGTTCGTAAAGCACACGACCCTCCGGCAAGGTGAAATCGCTGTTTAGGAAACCTTCATTCAAGGTTCCGATTAAGCGTGTGTACATCCGGTTGAAGCGGCGGAAGGTTGCGATGTCGTTGGTCAAAGCTGCCGGACGCATGGAAGGCTCGTGAGACTATGATCACTCACGATAGTTGACTTTGTCAACTATACGGAAATCGTGAATACGCCCACATGGCGACAGCCGTCTTGAGCCTGCCCTGAGCGAAGCCGAAGGGACTGTCCGATCTTCGCGATGCCGTAATCGATCAGCCTTAATGTGGCGCGGGCGCCCTCGCCTGCGAATCCCGGCAGAGAACCTATCTATACCCCTGATGGTGGGTCAATTTAAATCCGGATTACATTCGATATTGTTCGTCGCTGACGTGCTCCATCCAATCCACGACTTTGCCGTTTAATCTTTCCTGAATTGCAATGTGAGTCATTGCCGTGGTCGGTCTAGCACCGTGCCAATGCTTCTCTCCCGGCGCGAACCAAACCACATCTCCGGGACGAATTTCCTCTACCGCGCCGCCTTCCCGCTGAACCCATCCGCAGCCTGCCGTCACAATTAAGGTCTGTCCCAGGGGATGCGTATGCCATGCGGTGCGCGCTCCCGGCTCAAACGTGACGCTGGCACCAGCCACAAATGCCGGGTCGGGCGCTTGAAAAAGCGGGTCAATACGAACAGTGCCAGTAAACCACTCTGCCGGACCTTTGCCTGAAGGCTGCGAACCTACGCGTTTGATCTCCATAACCACATTCTAACGACTCCACGATGGAACTGTCTGATCGCAGCCGGAGTCGCTCGCAAGCGAACGACTCCCAACGAAGGATCTATGTATTATTTTTGTGGAGCAGCCTTCGCCATCACGCACAGCGGGGGATAGGAATCCTCACTTGTCATCCTGAGTGCGGTCCGAGTTGCGCTCGCGCAATGAGGACAAATCGAAGGACCCCTACCGTCCCACCCTCTTACCAGCCGGGTGCCCCATGTTTCGCGTCCTTTGCGAAACATGGGATGGCCACCATACTTTCCATATTTGTCATTCCGCACCGTTGCCCCACCCATTCCCAAAACGGAACCGCCCCTCGAAACTTCTCCCGATTTCCCACGACCAACGTTCCAACTCTGCTAACCTCTAATTACGGCGAACTACACCAACGCAACCTCGGGTTGCGTTTTCTTTTGCCAGAAATCTAGAAAGGACCACCACGAGGCGCAGCCCAACCGGCTGCGCCTTTTGTCGTCATGCCGACTGCAAACAACAATTTCGAAATCCACGCCGCCGCCGAACCCAACCGCAAGCGCCGCGGAGAAGTCGCCGAAGCCGTCTTCCTCGCCCGCGCCTGCAGCCTCGGCTTCCGCCTCGCCAAGCCCTGGGGAGACAGCGAGCGCTACGACTTCATCCTCACCTTCGGACACGGCTTCCACCGCGTGCAGGTAAAGTCCACCGAGCGTTACGCCGAGTCCCGCTACCGCGTCAAAGGTGCCGGATGGAAAGACACCTACACGCCCGAGGAAATAGATTTCCTCGTCGCCTACATCGTGCCCGAGGATCTCTGGTACGTCGTGCCCATCGCCGCCTTCGCCTCGCGCAAAAGCCTGCGCTTCTATCCCCGCGGAAAAGGCAAGGGGCTCCTCGAAAAATATCGCGAAGCCTGGTGCCTGATGGCCTTTGCTCTCACCGCCAAACCCATAAACAAACAAAAATCAACCGCCTCCAAAGCTGGATCGAAAGCCCGATCAAAAGTCGGATCAAAAGCCGCAAGATCCGCCTCGCAACCGATTTCCAGAAAACCCCACAAGCGTCCGGAATCCTGCCGCTGCCCCGAACTCGAAGTCCGATGCGCACTCTGCCCCTTGCGCTAAAAAATTGTCATCCCGAGCGCAGCTGGAGTCGCAACGCGACGAAGACAACTCGAGGGACCTGCTTTTGAACGAGGCTGCGGGTGCCCCGTCCTATCGCGAAGCGAAGGGCGGGGATTCTCCAGTTTATCGACATCCGGATTCATCCAAGCCGACCGTCATCGCAACTTCTTTTAAACAATTTGTCATCCCGAGCGCAGGCTGAGTCGCAACGCGACGAAGACAACTCGAGGGACCTGCTTTAGGCGATCACTTGTCATCCTGAGTGCCGTCCGAGTTGCGCTCGCGCAATGAGGACAAATCGAAGGACCCCTACCGTCCCACCCTCTTACCAACCGGGTGCCCCATGTTTCGCGTTCTTTGCGAAACGTGGGATGGCAGCACGCAGCTTAACCGGAGAAGAAAATTGTGTAGCGGCACCTCGTCCTCGAACCGGGAAACTATTCTGATTACGCCCAGTAGCGACAGCCGCCAGAGCCTGCCCTGAGCTAGTCGAAGGGTCGCTGTCCGTTCTTCGGACGATAACCTGGGAACCTCCGTATTTCGAACCATCATTGTCATCCTGCGGCAGCCGGAGTCGCTCGCAAAGCGAACGACTCCCAACGAAGGATCTATGTATTCGCGTTTTTGTGGCGAATACACTCACGTAGGGATGGCCACCATCGGCTGTCCATATTAGTCGATTCCGAAGGGGCTATCCGCTCTTCGCAAAACTCCGTTTGCCTGGACCAAGACACGCGGGTGGCCTATCCTGAGTCTTTCCCGCCTTTGGAAAGACTAGGGTGGGGAATCTGAACTAAATAAGAAATCTGCCCTGTTCCTAGGCAAAGCGGACGATTCAGCGCCGCGTCCCAGTCCTGGCCTTGAACACGTGGCTCTGCAAAAATAAGAGCCACTGATTTTTGGCTCGTCCCAACCGTATATCAGCGTAAGCACAGCTCAAGGTTGCAATCACATTCCAAACCCAGAGAGGGAAGTGGAACAGCTTTCGTCATTATTCATAACGGGAGAACGGAACCGTCGAAACCGACTCCGAATGGACGGCACGGGATCGGGAGACTCCAACAAAGGACGACACGCCGAGAATATTTCGTTGATTACGCCCACGTAGCGACAGCCGCCTTGAGCCTGCCCTGAGCGAAGCCGAAGGGGCTGTCCGCTCTTCGCGAAGCCGTAGTTAACAACCCAATGTAGCGACGGGCGTCCTCGCCCGTCCCGCCAAGCACTCTGCCGGGTGCCCCATGTTTCGCGTTCTTTGCGAAACGTGGGATGGCCACCACACACTTTCCATATTTGTCATTCCGAACCGGGATATCAGCCCGGTGCCCCAGAGCCTGCCCTGAGCTTGTCGAAGGGTTCGCGTCCGTTCTTTGGACGATAACCTCGGAACCTCTGTATTTTGAACCATCATTGTCATCCTGAGGCAGCCGGAGTCGCTCGCAAAGCGAACGACTCCCAACGAAGGATCTATGTATTATTTTTGTGGAGCAGCCTTCGTCATGATGCACAGCGGGAGATAGGAATCCTCGAAATCGAATCCGAATGGGCGGCACGGAAATGGGCGTGACGGAATCGGAAGACACAAAAATAAAGAGCGGCCCTGTGAGAATATTCCCTTAACCTAGGTCAGCGCAAAGTGTGGACCTGCGGGCACCAGACCCTTTTCCTGCAAGGAATTGTTCAATGGTAGTTGTCGGAAAGACGGATGAATTTGAGCACCGGTATACGGAGAAGTTCCGTAGCTTCGCCGCGCAGTTCGGTCATTTCGTTGCATATGAGAGAGATGTTGCTACGCGAGACCTCGGCCTGCACCTTACAGAGCCGCTTGAATCTGGTGGAGTGAAACTCACGAGTTGTCTTTGCTGGTTCCAGATGAAAGGTATCATGGCGGAAACGCTGCCGAAGGAGAAGGGGGAGAAGGCGTCAGCGTTTAAATACCGCTTGAAGGTGGAGCACCTGAAATTCTGGTTCCTCCAACCAATGCCGACCTACCTTGCTTTGTACATCGAAAGCCTCGACCGTTTCTTAATTCTGAACCTGCAGAGGTATGTCGAAGAGCGATGGGGCAAAAATATCTTGTCGCTGAACCAAAAGACAGCCGACGTGGAGGTTTCAGCCGGTAGTTTGCTCGACAAAGATGCACTGAACATCATTCTTCGCGAAAGCACAGTCGAGGAATGGGCGAAGGCCATGTCTGCCGATGAGAGTCAGGTGAGGCTCTGCGAGCGAGACTACAACATCATCTGGCGAATCGGTACTGCAGCAGGCCGAAAGGTCGAGCATCGTTTTGAAATCTACGATTGGCAAAGTAAGACACGCGGTGAAGTACACATCCAAGAGCGTAGCCAGGGCGCTACTGGCGACTGGACTACGGTGCGCAATCACTGGCAGTTCATGCTCCGAGCCACGGGAGTCGAAGACATGTATCCGTACCTGTACTTCACAGCCGGCGAAGAAGGCGAAGAATATTCATATGCTGGAATTGATGAGTTCGATGAGGAGGGATATCGAAATTACTTGGACGATGATCGGGAATACCGGCCGACGTTCAAGCTGAAAAATGGACAGGTCGCTGCAGGGGACGACTGCTCGGGAGAGTTCCACCTGTATTACATCATCCCCGAGCTAAACGAGCTTGGTCAGAGTTTGTTTAACCTTATCAAGACCTTGATGGAGATCAACTTCATCGAGATCAGGGATGAGGGTGGAGAATACATGAGCATTGCGCCATGGCACTATCGGCAGGTTTGAATCCTTTCCGAACTTACGTCCCCTTCCGCAGCGCCACCGGCAGAAATGCATCAATTTCTTCATCACTGAAAGTAAATTCCCCCTTCTTCAAGGCGTCGGACGCCTTTGCGTAAGCCACATCGGATGTATTTGGGGCGAACTTGTACACGCAGGTCAGTTCTCGCGTGAGACTTTTCGAGTGATGCCTGAAGATCAGCAAGTGGAACAGATGCAATGTGACATCGCTCAATTAGTAACAGCAATTGCTCTCTGATCCACAACAGTTCCTTAGCGGCCGTCTGATGCTGGTTTTCCTTTCCCACCGGATCGAAATTAGCCTGCCAAAGCACGAACCCGTAGTTGCGGCCGACACAAGCGCTGTCAGCAGAAGCAGAACAAGTGGCTTGAGCACGGCTGAAACGATTGCGAATAGCGTGGTCAATGAAACCAGCCATACGTTGATGCGCCCCATGCCGCAGACCTTCTCGCCCTAGATTACGCGTTCCTTTTCGTGCGTTTTGTGGCTATATACGGCTCGGCCGTAGAGCTCCCTTGCAGTCGCCAGAATGTACGCGCGATCGCCCCATTCGCTACTCATGCCAGTGCCAGAAGTGATCGTAAGGCCAACAATCTCCCGCCGGGAATTGATATCCGAAAATCTTTTGCCATTCCTCAGCAGCGGCACATTCGTCGTCCTGGTGTTCATACTCGCAGGCCTTCAGAGCTCGATTGTATGCGCTCTCGCACTTGCTGACCCAGCCGTTTCCTAGATCGATCTGCTCGTCGGAGCCCGCAGGCGCTAACGCAACCGTTAACGTATCTCTCGATAAAAATCGAAAAAATCCCGAACCATCCAGTCGTACCAGAATAGGCTTTTGTCTCGGTAGATCCACTGTTTGACGAACACACCGACAGCGACCTCCAGGCAGATCGATTTCATTTCGACCGAGCATTCGCGCTTCCATGCCTCGACCATTTGCAGCAGATGCGTTGCTTTCCCAGCACTTGCCATGTCGGCTGCCCTCAGATCCTCGAACGGCAGCGAGGGGGTTGGACTTCCACCACCGGCCCTCTCGTCGTTCGTGTCCGCGTCAGAAATGTTCGATCCTGAAAGGGAAATGCCGGCACCACTTCTATGTCGTATGTTGAGAACGGAGCGAGCACGACTTGCCCATCAGCCCGCAGATCGGTGTTCGGGAACCTATCCATTATGCCCGCTTCACTTCCTGAAGCAGTTGCGATTGTTTGTTTTTCCGGCCAGCGCGTCAACGCGCGTATACACATGCCAGGGGAGTAAAAACAGCATGTCTAGGTCGGACTGAGGGCGACAGGCTGTCCCCTTTCCGTAAGAGCCTACTTTGAGGTAACAGCCAGGATTAAACTCACCCTGGTAATAATTGTTCCACAAACATCGCGCAACGCGTTCAGCCTTACCTTCGGCGTCCGCTCGTTCGTCTGCAGTAAGAATAAGTTGTTTCAGGAAATCATCAAAATGCGGAATAACGTGATCCCACAAGGCGGCACCTCTCTCGCCGGGCGCCTCGTCATGTCCTCGTGGCTGGCACTTCGCAGGGCAGAATCGAAAGCAATCCCTAAATGCGGCTTCTAGTTAGATTATACCACAGGTGGTATTTCAGCGCTCCTACTGTTCTATACAGAGTAGTGCCGTTGCAGTAAAACCTACGGAAGACGGGACGTTTCCCATTTCAGGAAACAAGGCTGCGTTTTGGTAATAAACTTTGAATTCTTGTCTGTCTCTGAAGGTCTCCTCGACATGTACTTGACAACATATGTCTTAAAGTACATACTATCCTGTGTCGTGGCAAGTATTGTTCCACGCCGAATTCGAGCCTGAATTTGATGCGCTTGACCAAGACGTTCAGGATGAGCTGCTGGCGCACGCAAATTTGTTGAAAGAATTTGGACCACTGCTCAAACGCCCTACTGCCGATACCCTTCACGGATCAAAGCACGACAACATGAAGGAGTTGAGGTTTAAGGCAGCAGACGGGGTTTGGCGAATAGCATTTGCCTTCGATCCTCAGCAAAAAGCTATATTGCTCGTCGGAGGAGACAAATCAGGTGGTAGTGAGAAACGTTTCTACCGACAACTTATTAAACAGGCAGACGCGAGGTTCGATAGACACCTCGCATTTCTAAAGGCGGAAGCATCCAAGCAGAAGGGGGCCAAGTAATGAAGACATTGGAGCAAAAACTTAATGAGATTAGTCCAGAGAGGCGGAAAAAGATTCGAGCTCGGACCCGCGAACTAGTTGCACGCGAAATGTCTCTACAAGAACTCAGACATGCGGTCAATAAAACTCAAAAGACCGTGGCACGTACGCTCAATATGGGCCAGGATGGAATCTCGCGTCTGGAGAAACGAAGTGACTTGTTGCTTTCCACTCTGCGGAACTATGTAGAGGCGGTTGGAGGAAGCCTAACCCTTGTAGCTCAATTTCCAGACAAAGAGCCGGTTGCGATCGGGGGATTAGGTGAAATAGTTCCCGCAGAAGAAAAACCTAAACGTCGCGCCGCTCACGCGAGATGAAAGATCTGATCGATTCCTAAAAGAGGCTTTCCTCCTCGTCATTAGCGGGCACTTTCAAAGGTCTACCGAGCCTTTACTTGCCCTGCCGCGTTATACTGACTCTTAGCCATGTCCGTCGAGCCCCAGAAAACTTTTTACCTTGAGACTTTCGGCTGTCAGATGAATGTCCATGACTCCGAAAAGGTTGTCGGGACGCTTGTTTCCGAGGGCTACCGCCAGGTCGAAACCGTCGAAGAAGCCGGACTGGTTCTCTACAATACCTGCTCCATCCGCGACAAGGCCGAGCAGAAGGTCTTCAACCGCCTCAACGACTACAAGAAATTTCAGAAACAAGGCAAGAAGTTCGGCGTGCTCGGATGCGTGGCCCAACAAGAGGGCGAGAAGATTTTCGAGCGCGCGCCGTACGTGTCGCTGGTCGCCGGATCGGCGTCGTACCGCAACTTGCCGAAAATGTTGGTGCAAATCGAAGCAGGGAACAGCCGTGTCACCGGACTCGACGACCGCGAAACCGACGAATGTTTCGAGACGGAATTCACCTCGCGAACCAATCCTTATCGCGGATACATCACCATCATCGAAGGCTGCGACAAATTCTGCGCTTATTGCGTCGTGCCATACACGCGCGGCAAAGAACGCAGCCGGACATCGGAATCGGTTCTCGCCGAAGCCCGCCAGATGGCTGATCTGGGATATTCCGAAATCCAGTTGCTCGGCCAAAACGTAAATTCCTACAAAGATCCGTCGGGCAAAAAAACATTCGCGGAATTGCTGGCAGCGGTCGGGGAAGTCAGCGGTATCAAGCGAGTGCGGTTCACAACATCGCATCCCAGAGATTTCGGACGAGACATCATCGAAGCCATAGACGCAGTCCCAACACTCTGCGATCACGTGCATCTTCCAGTGCAAAGCGGATCAACCCGCGTGCTGGATGCAATGCAGCGCCTGTACACTCGCGATCAATATCTGGAACGCGTGTCATGGATGAAAGCCGCGAAAAGGGAAATCAGCCTGACCAGCGACATGATCGTAGGTTTCCCCGGAGAAACAGAGCAAGACTTCGAGCAAACTCTTTCGTTACTTGAAGAAGTCGGCTTCGACGCAATCTTTGGCTTTAAGTATTCGCCGCGTCCAAACACGCCATCGTTAAAATTGGAAGACGCGATCCCCGACGAAGAGAAAGCGCGCCGCCTAAACGTATTGTTGGACAAGCAGCGCGACATCCAAAGAACCAGCTACCAGAGACACATCGGCAAAACAGTTGAAGTAATGGTAGAAGGGAAGAACGAAGCGCGTGCGCAATGGAACGGACGCACCACGCAAAACACAATCCTGAATTTCAAAGTCCCCGAAGGAGTAGAACCAGCAATGGGAAGCTACATCCAGGTGATGGTAACCGGAAGTTTCCCCAACAGCCTCCTGGGCGCAATGGTGGTATAAGCGGAAGAAACAGCGGGAGAAAAAGATGGAAGTAGAAATGAAAATCCGCGGCTTAATGATGGATCCGGTGACTAATATGCCTATTGTTATTCTCAAGGATTCGGGGAGCGATGCCGTGCTTCCGATTTGGGTGGGCATTTATGAGGCTAATGCTATTGCCCTTGAGATTGAGAAGGTGAGCACGCCGCGTCCTATGACTCATGATTTGATTAAGAATGTTCTGGTCGGACTCGATACCAGCGTTCATAAAGTTGTTGTGACTGAACTGCGCGATGACACTTTCTATGCGGTGATTTGGATGGAGCGGGAGGGACGGATTGTTAGCATTGATTCGCGTCCTTCGGATGCTTTGGCTCTGGCGTTGCGCGTGGATTGTCCGATATTTGTGGAAGATGAAGTTTTGAAGAATTCCAAGCTGGCCACCAATGCCTCGGACCGCGTCAGCAGCGAGGAACTGCGTAAGTGGCTGGAAGGTTTGAATGATGAGGATATGGGTAGATACAAGATGTAAGAGCTAGCAATGCCCGCCTGATATGAATCGCTAATCCCACCCTGTTAAAAATGCTACAGCTATAGTAGGCCGCTTACATGGGCGGCCCTCAAACCATGGTGGGCCGGTGTGCGTTATTACGCAGCGTTTGGCGCATCGTGCATACACAATGGCGCGTTTTGCATATCGAAGGGCTCTGTCTGCATCTAAAGTAGCTGCATGTACAACGCGAAAGCTTATTCTGCTGCCAGTCCGAAATCGCCGCTCGCCTCCAATACGATCACGCGGCGCGACCCAACCGAAAACGATGTGCAGATCGAAATCCTGTTCTGCGGCATCTGCCACTCCGATCTTCACCAAGTCCGGGATGAGTGGAAGGAGGCGATGCCCACTGTCTACCCCTGCGTTCCCGGCCATGAAATAGTTGGCCGTGTAGCTAAGATTGGTTCCGCAGTCTCCAAGTTCAAGCCCGGCGATCTCGCCGCAGTGGGCTGCATGGTCGATTCCGATCGCACTTGCCCCGAGTGTCAGGCTGGCCTCGAGCAGTTTTGTCCCAATTTCACGTTAACTTACAACTTCCCCGACAAGCATCTGGGTGGCGTCACCTACGGCGGCTACTCCGACAGCATCGTGGTCGACCAGAGGTTCGTCCTGCGCGTCCCTTCAAATCTGGACCACGCCGGAGCTGCTCCTTTGCTCTGCGCCGGAATCACAACTTATTCGCCGATGCGCCACTGGGGCGTCAGCAAGGGCAAGAAGGTTGGCGTTGTTGGACTCGGTGGACTCGGTCACATGGGCGTTAAGATTGCCCATGCGTTCGGAGCGCACGTTGTAGTTTTCACGACTTCTCAAAATAAGAAGGATGACGCTCTCCGCCTCGGCGCGGACGAGGTCGTCATCTCGAAGAATGCGGACGAGATGCAAAAGCACGCTAGCAGCTTCGATTTCATTCTCGACGCTGTCTCTGCCGATCACGACATAAATGCTTACATCAACCTGTTGCGCCGCGATGGCAACATCACCCTGGTGGGCGCGCCGGAAAAGCCTCTCGCGATTTCGGCGTTCGGCCTCATTATGGGCCGACGCAGCCTCTCTGGCTCGCCGATCGGCGGCATTGCCGAAACTCAGGAGATGCTCGACTTTTGCGGGAAGCACAACATCACCGCCGATGTCGAAGTCATCCCGATCCAAAAGGTCAACGAAGCGTACGAGAGACTGCTCAGGTCCGATGTGAAGTACCGCTTTTCCATCGATATGGCTTCTCTCAAGTCTGAGTAAAGTGGCAACCGACCAGAGGAGAAAACAGAATGACGAAACAGATGAAACTTGGCGGAACGTTTACGCTTCCGTGCACCTCGATGACCTTGAACCGCATGGGCTATGGCGCGATGCAACTTGCCGGTCCGCAGGTGTGGGGACCGCCGCGTGATGTTGACGGTGCGATTGCTGTTCTGCGAGAGGCGGTCGCGGCCGGCGTGAATCATATCGATACCAGCGATTTTTACGGTCCGCATGTGACCAATCAGATTATCAAGCAGGCGCTCCATCCTTATCCGGATGGGCTGGTGATCGTCACCAAAGTGGGCGCTCGGCGGGGAGCAGACAAGTCGTGGCTCTCATGCGCTTTCGCGGCAGGAACTGATCGATGCCGTTCATGACAATCTCCGAAATCTCGGGCTCGACAGGCTGGATGTCGTCAACCTGCGGGTCGGAGGAGTGATGGGGCCATCGGAGGGATCGATCGAAGAACCGCTGACCGTGCTCGCCGAACTCAAGCGTCAGGGACTGATTCGTCATCTCGGTCTGAGCAACGTCAGTCCGCGAGCAGTTGGCCGAGGCTCAGACGGATTACGGAGATCGTCTGCGTGCAGAACCTGTACAACGTGGCGCACCGGAACGATGATGCGCTTCATCGATGACCTCGCGAAGCAGGGAATCGCGTATGTGCCGTTCTTCCCGCTGGGAGGATTCACGCCCTTACAGTCGTCGGCGCTCGACGCAGCAGCGGCATCACTGCGAGTGACACCAATGCAGGTTGCGCTTGCTTGGCTTCTTGCAGCGCTCGCCTAACATCCTGCTGATCCCAGGTACATCCTCAGTTGCGCATCTTCGAGAGAATCTTGCGACTGCAACATTAGAACTTCCGCCGGAAATACTTAGCAAGCTCGACTCAATTGGGCGAGACCGCAGCGGTGACGGAGAAATGACTTCGTCCGTAGTTATTGCGACATAGGCGGTGAAGTTTTTTCGAATCCGTTATAGTCATCTTCTTGTCGCGTTCTTTGCGACGGGCGGGGATGTTGACCTTCCCGAACGTGCGATGGGGACATATGGGGTGCGCTACAACGGCTTGCAAATCGAAAACAGTGTTTTCGCACACATTGTTCGGTGAACGGTCGCCGCCTAAGCGTTGTATTTAAGTAGGCCAGCACTTCACTTTACATAATACCTGTTATCGGACATTGCATTCGTTGCTGCCATACACTTCTTGGTTTTTCCCGCTGTTTCCAATACAGGCCCCCTCGGTATAGTTTCACATGATCAAATATCCAGGTTTGAAAGCCTAGTTGGACCCGGAGTAAAAAACGTAGAACCAGAATAGTGGCCCCTTCACGGGCCAGCATGCACACTCCGAGCAGATCAACACGGCGCTGAAGCGCAGCTCCACTTGTGGCCGTGGAGAGTTTAAAGTGTTTCGGCTCTCGCCGCCGAGGGCGCCCGCGCCATACTCGATTTCGCCGGATATCCAGTTCAGGGCCGAATATCAATCGGAGTTCCGACACGGACCAATTTCCAAATCTCGTCCATCTCTTCGTTCGAGACTGCGATGCATCCGTCAGTCCAGTCATGCAGAGTGTGTGCCTTTCCCACGAAAGCGTACTCCTTAGGGAGGCCGTGCAGCATGATCTCACCTCCGGGACTGAAGCCAAATTTCTTCGCTTGTGCCATGTCCTTTGGGTTTGGATAGGAGATGTGAAACGCTTTGTAGAAATTGCTGTTCGGATTTCGTGAATCCAGCACGTACGAACCCTCAGGAGTACGATGGTCTCCCTGCCGAATCTTTGGCCCGGTGGGTTCGCCACCGAGAGCAACCCGGTACGACCTCAACTCCCTTCCCCCTGAAATGAGTACCAGCTTGCGTTCGTGTTTGTAGACAACAAGTCGGTCCACATCGTTATTCGGCTTCCCACCGAGGGCGAAGGTGAAAGACGTGAACAGGGCGATTGCTGGAATAAGAGTTCGCATTGGACTGGAATTCTATCGCTTATCAGCGGTGTAACATCACCATTGAACATTGACCGTGCGTGAACGCCGACGCTTGATTGAGACCCGAGCAGGAAAGAGCAGAATGTACTGCCCAAAATGCGGTGACATCTTGAAAGAAGAAGATGGCACCTTCACCTACGTGCGTGGAGACATGTCGCTGTCGCCGTACATGGCCGATCATCTGTATTCACGCTTTGTCAACACGACCGAGGAAGCGGAAGAGTTTCAATTCACCACAAATGGCTACAGTGTTGGCGGACGCTGGTTCTGCCCGGGGTGTGGGGTAGCAATGAGCGAAGAAACGCCGGGCGCGGTGCGGTGTCCTGATTGCAGACGCAATATCGGGAGCTTTCTGCGTGGCCTCATAGAGCTGCATCCTCACCGAGAGTCAAAATAACTTATATAACATCGCCATTGCACCCGCTAAGTTTTGGTTTCCATCGCCTCTGACTTTCCTTACTTCTTCCCATTTGCTCAACCCCAGGAACCGGACTAGACTTGGCACGCTTCAATCAGTCACATACTTTGCTTCTCAAACTGGAGACAACATGAAAACAAGATCAATAGTAATGACGATGGTGCTGTGCTTTGTTGGATTGGCTGCGAGTTTTGCTGAAAATCCGAACATGGGTACATGGAAGCTCAATGAAGCAAAATCCAAGCTCGCTGAAGGGATGATGAAGAACACGATGGTGGTTTACTCCGCTGACGGGGATAACATTAAAGCGGTCACGGACGGTATAGATGGCAAGGGCAATCCCACGCACACCGAATGGACCGGCAAATTCGACGGCAAAGACTATCCTCTTTCGGGCGATCCCACTGCAGATGCGAGGTCATATAAAAAAGTCAACGAGCAAACCCTGGCCCTGGCTAATAAGAAGGATGGAAAGGTCACCACCAGCGGACGAATCGTAGTGTCGGCGGATGGAAAGACTCGTACGCTGACGGTAGCTGCCAAAGATTCAGCGGGCAAAAAGATTACAAGTACCGCAATATACGACAAGCAGTAGATAAGTTAAATCGAAAATCCCACGCGCTTCCCGCGATCTCCAGACTCGCATCATGCACGTTCATCCCGAGGGCGCGTGGGGTTATGAGTTAATCGCCTGTTAATGACAGTCAGACCCGAAAACTGCGGTTCCGCAGAACTGATTCACTTAGTTGTCGATTCGCTGCACAACTGAAAGAATCTTCCACTCTCCATTGGATTTCGAAAGAGTCATGTAGTCCACCCAGTGTGGAGTCACCAGCTTGGCGGAAGCGATGTCTCCCGCAACGTCCAGCACACTTATTTGTTCTGTCTGCTCCGCTTGGGGAATGTCAGAAGGGACATGGGAGCGTACCTCTCGCACCATCTCCAGAGCCGTTTTCTCTCTGATCGGGATGTCTCCATGGATCATGTGCTTCATGTATTGGGGATGCAGGGTGTTCTCCATCCGGGGAGCGTCGCCGGTGTAATAGGCTTCAATGTAGTCCCGAACAGTAGCAGTGACGGCGGACGGTTCGTCTGCGGAAGTTTTGTTGTTTTGTGCAGTGGCTGAAAGGTTGAGAAGTAGTAAGCAAAGGCCGAAGCCTAGTACAGAACGGTTCATGGTGGATCGTCTCCGTGGCAGCGAGGTGGTGCGAGCATCGCGATTGTGTCATAGAGATTCATTCGCTACAACGACACCAAAGGCTGTGTCTGCCTGGCGAAAACACCTTGTTTTTGGTCACAGGGCGCTCGTCTCTTCTTTAGTACTACGAGTCTTTTAGTACTACGAGTCTACGTCGCGGAAGACCTCCGGCACGGGCAGAGGCCTAAGAAGGTGGCGCTGGCGACGCTGTAGCGGGCGGAGCCGATCGCCTGTTCTCTACACCATGATGCTCGCGTTGCTGCATCGCCTTTTCCAATTCTTTCTGGCGATCAGTAAGCAGAGCATGAATCTCGTGGTGCGTATCGTCGCTGATGGCGTGAATCTGCGGAGCAAGATCCCGCCGCGAAGCTGTCGGATTCTTATCAAGCAGCGCGTGAATTCTGTCATGGTGCTCCTGCAGCAGAGGCCGGACCTGCTGCTGTTGTGCGGAGTCAACTCCAGGTCTTTCGTCAGGCGAGCAAGTTCCTGGTTGATCGATTGCGGTGTATGGATATGCTGAAGCTGCTCACGCGCTGAGGGCGGCTGCGCGCCATTGTCCTGAGCTACGGCAGCACCGGCATTCCGAGAATGAGCACAAACCCAAACGCAAGCATGAAAGGCCGATTCGCATGGACAGCAATCTCCTTTCTAGATAAACACGCAATTCCACAACAAGTTGCGCTCCTCAAGACCGACTTGTCCTACGGATGAGCCTGCTGTTTTCTTAACTCTGCGTGGAACGCCTGCTCTCTGTCGGTCACGTAATCCGTGTATCCCGAAGGGTCGATGAATGGATTCAGTCCGCCTTTTCCGGTTTGGGCGTACTTCCCTTCCATTTCGTAATAGTTTCCGTGGGCTCCAAGAAATACATCGCACGGCAAAGATTTCAAAGTGCTAAACGTACGTTCGTAGTCCTGTTCAATCTGAGGATACTGATGGTTGTTGACGAGCTTGTATCCGGGATTCACATTCGGACTGCCTACGATGACGACGTTATAAGTCTTGCCGTGGTCCACTACTTTGAGGGTCCAGGTAGTGCAGCCTTTGGTGTGACCGGGCGTGATGTGCGCTACCAGCACTACGTCACCAAGTCTCACTTCGTCGCCGTCATGCAATATGCGGTCGACCTTTGCGGGTTCGTAGCGAGAGTCCGGATCATCGCCATATTGAAAATCACTCTTACCTCCACCTTCGACGACCGGGACGTCGGCATCCATGACCATGTACTTGGCGCCGGTTAGTTTCTTGATCAGAGCGCTGCCTGCGCAGTGATCAAAATGCGCATGGCTGATGAGCAGGATTTTGATATCGCTGAAGCGAAATCCCAGCTTCTCGACGCTCTCTTTAATAAGTGGAGGGGAACTCGTGAGGTTGCTGTTGATGAGAATGTCGCCTTGAGGAGTCGTGATCAGGTAGGAGGCGAGATCTTTGCTTCCAACGTAATAGACATTGTCAATGATTCGAAATGGTGGGAACGGCTGTGTCCAGTCAGGGTGGTTTTGGGCGAACAGGCTGGCGAGAAATGCGAATGAGATGATTAGTGACCGAAAGAGCATAGTTAGTCCTGCACAAATCTACATCTGCAGGTCGTGAAGACGGGATGGCTTCCTATGTACCAACCTAGACGACCATATTCTAGGCAACGAGTCCCTTCTATTGGGATTTTTCTGTTTGCCAAGCATTCTTGGTTGCAATAGAGTTTATATGCTCTCGCGATTCTTCCCACCTCTTAACCTCTCCGCCTAATTTTGCACAGTTGCTGCATTGAGGGTGCAAAATGACGTGGTTGGCCGTAGGGTCATACAATATATGGTGTTATATTGCTTGACCCCGGCGTGAATTCGCCGTTACAGTAAGTGCAACCTGTGATCCGGCAGCGTCCAATAACTAACTGACGCCCGGATTTCGCGGAGGAGGTATCGCGTTGGTAAATGGCGATCGCTATCCTGCCTCCTGCTACGCTATCAGCGCCCCAGCCAGCGCCAAGGATTCAATTCGGATCTCGTCAAGTCCGTGTGTTTCGGATTGAAAAAAGCTCGCGTATTGCATTATCGGAGGAACAGAAGTTGCTAAAACTAAAGAAGCTACAGATCCTCGGATTCAAGTCCTTCTGTGATCGCACGGAACTCAAGTTCCATGGTGATGGCATTGCGGCGATCATAGGTCCCAATGGCTGTGGGAAATCGAACATTTCCGATGCGATCGCCTGGGTGTTGGGCGAGCAGTCAGCCAAGACTTTGCGCGGCGCACGCATGGAAGATGTGATCTTTGCCGGCACACGCGACCGCAAACCGACCGGAATGGCGGAGGTCACGCTGACTCTGATTGATCCCGGAGTTTACGATGGCGATCCCAACGGTCCGACCGAAATCGAAGTTCAAGACGAGTTACCGCAAAGGCCGGACGACGACAATTGGGACGAAGCCGAGCTGCGCGCCCGAGCCGCCGAAGAAACCGAACGACTGACCGAAGAAGCGTGGCCGGGAAAGACGGAAGAAGTGGAAGCTGAGTCTTCCGGTCCAGAGATGGCCGCGTCTTCAGTTCCGCCGAATGGTGATGCACCATCTGTCGTCGAATCCGCTGAAAGTGCTGGCCCGCAAGTTGTCCTTAAAATTCGCCGGAGGAAGTTTCAGCAACAATTCAAGGCTGGCGAACTTTCGGTAACTCGCCGGCTGTTTCGCTCCGGGGACAGCGAATATCTGTTGAACGGCAAACTATGCCGCTTGCGC
Organism: Terriglobia bacterium; assembly: GCA_963791575.1. Lineage (GTDB taxonomy): Bacteria > Acidobacteriota > Terriglobia > Terriglobales > Acidobacteriaceae > JAOAPG01. Next base: position 100,302 of record CAWBSY010000004.1, read on the forward strand.
GATATTCAGGAATTGTTCATGGGCACGGGCCTGGGTCCCGAGAGTTATGCGCTGATCGAGCAAGGCCGAATCGGACAGATTTTGAGCAGCCGTCCTACTGATCGCCGCAACATTATTGAAGAAGCCGCAGGCATCACCAAGTTCAAAACCAAGAAGCGGCTGGCCGAAGCTCGCCTAGAAGATGCCAAGCAGAATCTCTCGCGGGTAAACGATATTTTCGAAGAAGTCACGCGGCAGATGAATTCCCTCAAGCGGCAGGCGTCCAAGGCTGAGCGCTATGCCAAGTTGCGTGATGAGATGCGTGCCAAACTGCGGATCGTGTTGGCGAGCAAATTCGCCCAACTGGAAAGAGAAAGCGCCGAACTCGAATCACAGATCAACGTGCTGTCCGAGGAGATGCGGGAAAAGACTGAAGCAGTGCAACAACTGGAAGCCGAGCACTCCGACCGTACGCAGCGTGACTATGCCATTGGCGCGGAGATTCGCGAAAATCAAGAACGGCTGAACCAGATAAAGCTGGAGATGGACCGGGCAATGGCTCGCCGCCGCACCAACGAAGAACGCTGCGCGGAGCTCGTTGCACGAACGGCTTCATCGGAGGCCGAACTGGCGCAGGCTCGACAACGGGTAGGTGAGCTGGAATCCGAGCGCGATCTAAACATGCAAACGCTGGCTTCAGCCGCGGCGGATGTGGCCGCAGCTCAACTTGAGCTCACGCAATGTCAGCAGGAAGCTGCAGCGGCGGCGAATGCGGTCGCCGATCTCGAGCATCAACAGGAAGCGTCGCGCGTCGCCATCATGGAGGTGGTCGCGTCCACTTCGAATCTACGCAACCAGCTTACGCAGGCGGAAGAGCGAATGGCGGCGGTTGATCGCGAAACTCTGCGATTGCAAACTGAAATGGCAGCGGCCAACTCCCAAGTGGAAGCTTTCGGGGGACAGCGCGGGCAAGTCGCCATCGAGTTTGAAAGCGTTTCGCAACGAGTGGCGGGAATTACCCAAGAGATATCCGATACGCGGCAATTGCTCGACTCGAAGCGGCGAGAGGAAACAGAGAGCAAAAATCAGCTCGACGGCTTACGCGCTGAATATGCGACTGCCTTGGGTAAGAAAGGATCGTTGGAAGCGATTATTGCGGAGCATGGTTATTCGACCGAATCGGTGCGCAGACTTTTTCAATCCGGCGTGATGAATGGTGGTTTGGCTCCCGTTGGTGTGCTAGCGGACTTCCTCGAAGTAGAAAATCGCTATGAGGGCGTGGTAGAAGATTTTTTGCGCGATGAGCTCAATTACATCGTCGTAAAGTCATGGGACGCGGCGGATGAAGGACTCCGCTTGCTCAGGACAGATGTCGATGGGCGCGCGACGTTCCTCGTGCATCCTGAGGATTCACAGGCAAAGTTTTCCTTCGTTGTTGACGAGGCAACTCACCAGGCTCCGCCCGGACATTCTATTCTTCCGCTGAAGAATACGATCCGGGTGCTCGACGGCTTTGGCAAGTCGCTGGAAGTGATTCTCCCTAAGCTACGGGATGGCTACATCGTTCCCGATGCTTCGATGGGGCGAAATCTTGCTTTGGAAAATCCGGATGCCTTTTTCCTCTCGCAATCCGGAGAGTGCTTCCACAACGTGACCGTGACTGGCGGCAAACAGCGCACAGAAGGCCCGCTCTCGATGAAGCGCGAGTTGCGCGACATTGTACGGCTGCTGAATGAACTTGAAGAGGCTCTGCGGCACAAAGAAACCCGGGTTCTCACACTTGGCCGGGAAATTAAAGAGCTTACTTCCCTGCTCGATCGGCTTGATGGAGAAAGGCGCGAGGCCGAGAAGCAGGCGATGACCTCGGGTCATACATTGCGGCAACTCGACTCGGAAATGGTTCGCATCGGAGAACGCCTCGACGACTTGCCAGCATGAATTGCGTCGCCTGTCTTCCGAACACGCTGAACAAGAAACTCGCATCTCTGCTCGGCAGAACGAAATTGCGGAACTTGGCCAAAAACGTACGGACCTTGAGCTGGCATCGGCCACCGCGAACGAACAACTGACGAATTTGCGAGAGCGGCGCGATGTAGCAGCACAGAATGCATCGCAACGGTTGGCGGGAGTGGCGACTCTGGAGGAGCGTCATCGCTCGGCGGCTGGAACTCTCAAGAGGATCGACTCGCTTGTTTTTGAAATGAATGAGCGCGTCTACGTCCTGGCATCGCAAATCGATTCTTCTGCGGCGGAAATGATTCAGCGCGAAGGCGAAAATCAGCAGATCGCAGAAAAATTACTCGAACTCGAAGCCGAGCGCAACGCGACAGCGGCCCGAGACGGCCTGCTGCAATTCGAGTCGGAGCAGGTTCGAGCGCGATTGGCTGAAATTGACGACGCTTTGAAGAATGCTCGCGAACTTCTCAATCGTGCCCGTGACCATCGCGGCGAACTTTCAGCCGCGGCGGCAAAGCTCGAGTCGGACGCTCAGTACATGGCTGAAGCATGCCTAAACGAACTTGGCGTACAACGGCCAGAGTTGATGGCCGATGCCACAATTCCGGTTGTTAGTGGAGATGAGCTAGCTGCGGAAGACCAAACTTATCGGGAAATGCGGGGCCGGCTTGAGGCGATGGGTCCGGTGAACATGATGGCGCTCGATGAATACAAGGAAACTGCCGAGCGGCACGCATTCCTTGACACACAGCGCAAGGATCTTCTCGATTCCATCCAGAATACGCAAGCTACTATCAAAGAAATTGACGTGTTTTCGCGGCAGAAGTTCGAGGAAGCTTTCAACAAGATCAACGAGAATTTCCAGGTTACATTCAAGAAGCTCTTCGGTGGCGGACACGCGTTCATGCGTCTGACCGACGAAGAAAACAGCGCTGAAAGTGGCATTGATGTCATCGCTTCGCCGCCGGGCAAGAAGCTGCAAAGCGTTCTGCTGCTCTCTGGTGGCGAAAAAGCGCTCACGGCGCTGTCACTGCTGGTAGGCATCTTCCAATATCAGCCCAGTCCATTCTGTATTCTTGATGAAGTGGATGCTCCGCTGGATGAAGCGAACATCGGACGCTTCACGGAACTGGTGAAAGAAATGAGCGTACAGACCCAATTCGTTCTCATCACGCATAGCAAGAGAACAATGAGCATCGCTCCGGTACTCTACGGAGTAACCATGCAGGAGCCAGGAGTTTCGAAATTGGTCTCGGTGAGATTCGGGGCGGCATAGATTTTTCGCCGCGCTTTGGAAAAGTCAGGGACCCGTTGAGACGGGTCCGCTTAAGTTCCGGTTAAGCCAGAATGGGTCTTGCACGAAATATTAAAAGCGTGCTAAAGAAACGTCGCAGAATTTTCCTCTGTTATCCTCAAATTTTTGCACATGCTGGTCACACTGAAAGCCTTGCTGAACGCGCGATTTCGCGAGTTCCCGTTATTGTCAACTCATTTCCTTCGAAGTCTTTGCAGTCCGCCGCTTAACCCTAGACTTAGTCGTTGACAAAAATTTTTGACGCGCTAGAATACGCGACGTTTCCTACCTGTAAAATTCTAAACATGAACCCCGAACTTATCGACTCCGTCCTCTTACGTACTGATTTCCCAGAACTCGATCTGCATGCCAGCGGAAAGGTCCGCGATGTCTATCGCCTGGGCGACAACCATCTCTTATTTGTTGCGACTGACCGTATTTCGGCATTCGACTATGTCTTGGCTACCGGCATTCCCCAAAAGGGCCGCGTTCTAACCCAGGTCTCACTTTTCTGGTTCGATTTTCTTAAAGACATCGTTCCCAACCACATGGTTACCGCAGACGTGGATCAATATCCGCAAGCGGTGCGCAAGTATGCTGATCAACTGCGAGGACGCTCCATGCTGGTCAAGCGTGCGGAAATGTTCCCAGTGGAATGCGTGGTACGCGGGTACATTTCCGGATCAGCATGGAAGGAATACAAAGCCAGTGGCAGCGTCTGCGGGATCACGCTACCCAGTGGCTTGAAGGAATCCGACCAATTACCAGAACCGATTTTTACTCCGGCAACCAAGGCGGCCAGCGGCCACGACGAAAATATATCGTTCGATCAAATGGCCCTATTGGTTGGTCCAGAGCTAAGCCACCGGCTTCGCGACCTTACTCTGGCTATTTATCGGAAGGCTTCGAACTACGCCCGTGAAAAGGGGCTGATCATCGCGGACACGAAATTCGAATTCGGTCAGACAGCTGCGGGAATTACATTGGCGGACGAGGTGCTCACGCCTGACTCTTCGCGTTTCTGGCCTGCCGACAAGTATCAACCTGGCAAAGCCCAGGATTCGTTTGATAAGCAATATGTTCGGGATTATCTCGAAGAAATTCATTGGAACAAACAGCCTCCCGCTCCTTCCCTCCCTCAGGAAGTTGCTCGCAAGACCAGCGAAAAGTATTTGGAGGCATACCGCCAGCTCACCGGTCGTGAGTTGAATGTGTAGCACTAACGCCGCTTGCGGAGAAATCCGATGAGCGGCGCGGATTGGATCATCATTGCAGTCATTTTATTATCGGTTATACAAGCGGCGAGCGCGGGCTTCTTTCAAGAGGCTTTTGGTATTGCTGGCCTGGTGTTTGGATATCTTCTAGCGGCATGGCAGTACCATCGTTTTGCAGAACACTTTGCGCCGTATATTAATTCGCCCTGGTTTGGCGATATTGCCGGATTCCTGATCATTTTTTTTGCGGTGATGATTATTGCCGGAATTGCGGGAAGAATCACACATTGGGTGATGAAGAAAGCCGGACTTAATTTTGTAGATCGTTTGTTCGGAGCGGCTCTCGGCTTTGTGCGAGGGGCTTTGGTGGTATCAGTGGTGCTGATGGGTATGACCGCGTTTACGCCAACATCGGCGTGGTTGGACAATTCGGAACTGGCGCCCTATTTCCTGGTAACGGGACGAGCCGCGATCTGGGTTGCGCCTTCGGATTTACGAACGCGGTTCTATCAAGGACTGGACCTGCTGCATCGCGAACACGGGCAGTGAGGCCGGTAGAGTAGGTAACGGGAAACTTAATTTTTCGCAATGAACTTCGTGAAGGTTTTCTTGGCAGAAGCTTTTTAGCGCGAGACTCCTGACAGAAGTTCTTAGCAGACGTTCTTAGAAAGAGAGACAACGTGAGAGACCAGCTCGAAGCACTCATCATGCAAATGTACAAGAGCAACATCCTCTACTCTGAGGCTGTTCGCGAATTCAAGAAGAGATTCATTCTCACCGTGCTGCAGGAAAACAAAGGCAATCAATGCCGCGCCGCCCGCCAACTCGGAATGCACCGCAATACATTAAGCCGGACGATTAACGAGCTAAAGATCGATGTTCGTCAGCTTCGGGACGGCGGCAAACGTCCTCCGCGCAGTGCTCGTCCACTCGGTTATGAAAAGAAAGCGGCGAGATAGCGACACCTGCGGTTCATGACAGCGAATTACCTTTTGCGACTACTGTCGTGAATGCGATACCCATTTTCATTCCTTATCAAGCCGCTCTGCCTTAGCAATCGGATTCACCGCTGCCTTTCCTGTGCCTGCAGAGCCTGCTCAAAGTCCTTTTCCATCTCGGTGAGATGCCGGGTCAAGTTCGCCCGGATCTACAAATGGATTTAGAGTCCCGGGTTTCTGCCGTGCAGCCTTGCCCGCCAAATCGAAATAGAAGGCATGGGGCGCAAGCATGACGTCGGCATGCATGCTGCGCAGTTTGCGAAGCGTGCTTCGTTCGTCCTCAACAATGTTTGGATACTTATCGTTATTGGTGAGCTTGTAAGGCGATACAGTAAGAGCGCAAACGAAGAGAACGTTATAGGGTTTGCCATTTTCATTGACCTGCATCGACCAACTGGTGCACCCCTTAGTGTGTCCCGGCGTCAGATGGGCCGTCAGACTCACGCCGCCAAGGTCGACACTTTCGCCCTCGGAAATGATCCGGTCGGGTTTTATGGGTTCATATGCAAGGTCATCACCATAGGCGAAGTCTCCTTTGCCGCCGCGCATCATTAGATCTCCATCGAGTTTACTGGCGATTACTGTTGCACCGGTTTTGCGTTTGAATTCAGCGAAGCCGCCGCAATGATCGAAGTGGGCATGGCTATTGAGCAAGATTTTAGTGTCCTTGAGTTGAAACCGAGCTTCTCGATGTTCGCCTCTACCTGGGGAAGCATCTGCGCGTGGCCGGTATCGAGAAGAATGTTACCGGCAGGCGTAACAATCAGGAATGAGCTGATCAGATTGGTGCCCACATAATAAATATTTCCAACAATTTTCCTTGGCTCGAATGGCTGCGACCAGTCTTGCAGCACTTCCTTGATTGCGTCCTGCCCGACATCCCTTCTGTCCGCTGAAAAGACCTTGCCGACAATTTTCCATTGACCGCCAATCTTCAAGAATGACAAATGATCGGTAAAGAGAACCTGGGGGTAGTTCAATGTGAGTACTGCGCTGGCCGCCGTGCCCGTAACATCCAGCCGCTCGATGCGGCGCACTCTCCGGTATTCGTCTGTCGCAGATTGCTGGAACCGCTTGGCAAATTCATCGCGCGTCCATTCTGTTAATTCGCTACCCTCGACAAATTGGATTTTGGCTTCGGGCGTAAATGATTGTGTGATGAACTCAGCCTTTCCCAAGGCATGTGCACCGAAATACTGTTCGATGGCGACTCTTGGGCCGTCATCGGATGGGGGTTGGGATGGCGGCAGCTCCGCGGCTACAACCTCTGTTCGGGCCTGTGTGGATTGGATGAAGCTGAATAGAAACAAACAGATTAAAAAAGATCCGAGCAGATTCGATAGAGCATCCATAGTCTTTCTCCTCTTTACTTTTACTTTTGCTAGTAAAGCATTCCAGTCCGCTGGAAGGTTCAAGTCTAAAAATCACCGTTATGCATTCGAGGCAGTGATATCGTATTTTCAGGCAGTTTCGGAAGAGAGGCTTCCATGGCCACGCAGTACCGCATTGGTGAGTTCTCGAACTTAAGCGGAGTTTCAGCAAAGACGCTCCGCTTTTATGATGAAATCGGGTTGTTACGGGCCGCCAGTGTGGACTCGCGCACGGGATACCGGCATTATCGTCCGCAGCAGCTGGAAGAGTTGGCCTCAATCCTCGCCCTGAAGAACTTAGGAGTATCGCTCGCTAATGTTCGCGATCTGCTCAGCCGCCAAGGATCTGGAAAGAATCGGCGAGAGATGCTGTCTGAACTCAAGCGCACAATCGAGGAATCGATACAGTCGGCTACACAGAGTTTGGAGTGCATCAACGCGGCGCTTGAGGAACTCGATATTTCGAAGCGCCCGGTTCCTGTGGTGGTAAAGCACCTTCCCGGCGCACCTATTGCTTCGGTTCGTGCAAAGGTGGACAGCTATGCCGACATTCTGCGGTTCGAGCAGGAGTTGATACGTTCTCTACCCTTCGACTCCGTGGGCGACCTCCGTGGTGTTCTCTGGCATCGTTGTGCGGACTCAGGCACCCTGGAAGGCGAGCCCTTTGTCGCGCTCAAGCACAAAGTACCAGGTCGAAGTTTTTACGACGTGAAGCACCTTCCCGCGGCAACTGTCGCCTGCGCCTACTCAGGGCTGGATGACGACAGCGCCGAGCAGAGCTATCACGCTATTGGAAAATGGATGAACGTCCGGGGTTATCGGGTTTCGGGTCCGAAACGCGAAATCTCCCTTGGTCAAATGTTGGAAATTCAGTTTCCATTGGAGTCGGCTTAGACTATCGCCTGCTGTGCCCACTGCAATCAAATCCTGATCCAAAAAGAAACGCAGCCTCTTTCGAAGGCTGCGTTCTTCATTTTGGACTCACTGCTTACTTCAAGCTACTGCTTCGGAGTTGTTCGATGATGCGCTGTGGGCTTCTTTGCCGGAGCAGCGGCCTTCAAGAGTGCTCCGTTATCCATCGTCATCACGAACGGACTCGCGACATACGACTGCGGTGTTCCCTGGAAGTCAAACGTTCCGGTTTCTTTGGGCATCAATCGAGCCGGAATCGGACCACTCATCGTAACTACGATATCGGCCCGCTTCTGGTCGATGTCATCCTGGCTGGCCGCGACCTGAACTTCGGTCGGGGTAGCCTGAATCACGGTTGCTTCCATCTGTAGAGGAACGCCCTTGATCACGCTCCACACTTTCTCGGCATCTTCGGGTGCGCCGGCGGAAAGCACGAGTTCCCAATCCGCAAAGCTGAGCTTCTTGATGTCATCAGGAGTCTTGCCGTTCACCAGATCGTGCGCCTGCTGCGCTGGAGTGGGCGGGACATACTGAGTGATCGTGAATCCGGCGGGCGGAAGTGGCGTGGTTTTGGCACTAGCTAGCACATCGGTCCAGCCTTGATCCGAACCGTGGTACTTGCTGTACTGACTCTTGCCGTAGGCTTCGATTTGAGCTTGTCCAGGCGAACCCGCAGCAAGATTGGCTGCGCGTGCTATGAAGTACAGCCCGTTGACGTTGTCCGGAGGAGTTGCCGTCAAATAAGCCAATGCCAGCGGATACACGTTCCGAATGTCGTTTGGTTCGGCTTCGACCGCGGCCCGCAAGTACTGTTGAGCGCTCTTATAGTCTTTATTCTGGAGGGCGGCAAAGCCAGCGGCCCCATTAAAAATTATGCCAGCTTGGGTCTTGAGTTTGGCGAAGTCGGCATCTTGCATGCCATCGGGCTTTTGTGCGCTTTGAAGTGCCTGCAAGCCCTTCGTCCCATATTGGGAGGCGTCGGCCAAGTTCTTTTGCGGATCTTTGCCGGCTTCGACGTTGGCGCGAGCATTGTAGGTCAAGAGAGCCAGCGCTTGCAGGCTGTTGGGATTGGCCTGCAGAACACGCTGAGCGGTATCCACCATTTTTTGTTGGTTGCCACTCTGCTGATAGGCGCCCATGAGGGCTTCGAGGGCATCCTCTTTCATAACGCTGTTGGGATACTGTGTCAGGAAAGCTTCAAGGCCGCTGATTTTGGCAGCCGGATCTTTCTGCTGTATTGCGCCCACGTAAGCGTTATATTCGGCGGGATCTTTAATTTCCTTTTTCTGTTGCGGTTGCGCGGGGCTCTGGGGTGTTGCGGCTGGCGACGGCGTGGTTGTCTGCAGGCCAGAAGCGAACCCAGCAAGTGCAAGCACAACCGCCACTAAACTCGTCTTCATCAGAATTAGCTCCTTGGAATATGGGGAAATCGGACTCTGGGAAATCGACGACACATCCGGTCGGTCATCATCATGATCTAGCCGGAAGCGAACATCGGCGACATGGCCGATGGATTCCGGAAAACCTCACCCCTAGTAATAACATCAAGAGAGTGAAGACGCTATTCCGGTGAGCGGGATTATAAGTATCTACTCTGACTAACGCAAGCTACTTTCCCGCATCCACTTACCAAGATTATTAGATGCACAACTCTGGCTTTACGTTAGTTCTCGCTCCAGCCGCTAAACTAAAGACGTTGGAGCGATCTTGAAGGAGCAAACAATTGGCAAGTACGCAGAAGTTGGCTAACACGAAAGATGAAAAAGCTTTAATCCAGCAAGTAGCAGTAGTCACCGGCGCTGGACGCGGAATCGGCGCGGCCATTGCAATCAAACTTGCCGACATGGGAGCAGCGGCAGTTCTTTGCGGACGAACGAAAGAACATTTGGAGTCGACAGCAAAGACCATACTTGAAAGCGGGGGGAAGGCTCACCTCTCTGTGTGCGATGTTACGGACTTTCGCTCGGTGGAGACAGTCTCTCGAGAAGTCGAACAGAAATTCGGTCGTTTGGACATCCTCGTCAACAACGCCGGGGTGGGTGGCTTCGGAGGCCCATTGCACCAGATGCCTCCGGACTCGTGGGAGCAAGTATTGAATACGAACCTACGCGGCGTCTTTTACTGCGTCCGCAGCTTTGCTCCTATGATGATCCGCGCCCGGAGCGGACACATCATCAACATCTCTTCGCTTGCAGGCAAAAACCCCCTTCCCAACGGGGCTGCCTACGCCGCCTCGAAATGGGGACTGAACGGGTTGAGCTATTCGATAGCGGAAGAACTACGCACTCATAACATTCGCGTATCGGTGGTGTGTCCTGGCTCGGTGAACACCGAATTGAGCCCGCATACCGGCAAAGATGCGACGAAGATGCTGCAGCCGGAAGATGTGGCTCACACGGTTGCGATGCTAGTGACTCAATCCCCGCAATCATTTGTGAGTGAAGTTCTGATCAGGCCGACGCAGAAACCGTAGCTTCGCGATTCGCGTAGAGGTTTACTTCTTGAATAAATTCTCAAAGGCCTGCCGCGCGTCTTGGGGGCGCGCGGATGCCGGCGTGGACGTCTGTTTCTCCACTCTCACACTAATCGAATAAAACGTGCATTGATTCTCGACATCTTTACGCGGAATTCGTGCTGGAATCGACTGGGTACATTCAAATCTCGCCGAAGTATCAAAATGGGTGCATTGTTTACAGGAGTGAAGATCAAAACCGCATTTTGAACATTTGCCCACCGGTTCGGCGATCGAGGTCAAAACCGTTCCGCATTGGCCGCATCGGGAAATTGCGTGAGACCCGGTCATCTGCACCGCTTTAGGTCCGAATGTCTCTTGTTTGACCGGGCGATCTCCGGACGTCCGCTCTCGCTTTTCACTGCGGTCACTATCGCGATAACCGTGCTGCCTGTACTTCTGCTCTGACACTAAGCTCTCCTGTTTTCGTTGGACATTGTCTCGCTTCGATACGCTTTCGACAAGTGAGAGTCGACCGGGAATGCTTTCGCTCCCGGCCGGGTTGGTTTTATCTTAGTCCTTACCGATGGCCTCTGTTTGAGCCACCCAGTTTTGTTTCGCTGTCTCGTAGGAACACCAACGTACGACGAGCATCGCTGAGTTTAACTATTTCTTCACTATTGCCGCCTTGTACATCGCGAAGTTCGAGTAATCTCCGATCAATAGCGATCAAAGCCGAGTTTAGTTTTTCCCCGAACTCGTGCGGTTCTAGTTCCACAATGGCCTCGGAAAAAGCTTGTTGCCATTGCACGGCGGGCGAAGTACTAAAGTGAACTGAATTCATAAGAATCTCCCTTTTGGAATCAGTGCGTTATAAAAATAGTGCTGCCTCGATGTGGCAGCCGATACTTAGTATGGGGATTTTCTTATTTCTCAGCAGCGCAACACATAGGTAGCGATATATGCGGGTCTCAGAGGCGTAGAGCTCGTCAGACTGAGGTCATAGGGTGCACTCAGTGAAATGCCATCCATACACACAGGCGATTGGAGCGTTGTCGCCTGGGTTTCAAGTTCTCGAGAATGTGTTGGACGGGATCGGCTCACCGAGTGGTGAAGCATCTCGAACTTGCTGATTGGGTCCCGAGCGTCCGCTGAGACGAACAATGAAAACAGCCCAACTGTAACGATTAAAGCGACTACGGATTTCCAGATTGGCTTCTTCATATCCCAAGTTTCCGATTGCAGCCCGTCCTCACTTTCACTTGTCAAATGTACAGATCAACTTTCTGCAGGAAAATTCCCTCCCCAACGCCTCAAAATCTCGCGCGCAACTTTGCTTCTCTTTGATGGCGGTGTACGGACCATTACGAGGACGGCTCCGTCCTCAAAGGAATCGTTGTAATAGTCAGCGTGATTAGGCGGGACTCCAATGCCAGGGAGAAAGCCGCTTAGGTCTGGCATATTCGCATTCAGTGCCCCAATAAAATCGATGGCCAGAAAACCTTCTTCGGTTAGCGCTCGGATTGCTTCCGCTGCGCTGAACGGCTCACAGAAAATGCCCATGACAATTGGATCTGAGCTATTGTCTTCGTAGTCTGTCCACATATAGGTCTCCAGAGGTTTCTTAGAAAGGGATCGGAATAAATCCGGTCCAAAAATCAAGCAGCCGGATTAATAAAATCCGACCAACAATTTCAAGAATTGGAGTGGAAAGAAAGGGTCTAGCAGAGGCGAGTACATTCTAAAATCAGCAAATCAGTACCGCTAACCAGCTTTTTAAGCGATGTGACATGAGTTTGAAGGGTCAATTCGACGCTATGAAACAAATGGGGAGCTGAGATAACGGAGAGGGTAACCGAATGATGCGCCAGATGTGGGGTTGTACCCGGAAGCTCGTCTAACGCCGGCGAAATTAGCACCGCCAGCACGGCGAAAGCAGCTAAAACAGCTATAAACGACTTGGGCAGGCTCTGCACGTTATATCTCATGCTGGTTACAGAAGCTAAGTGCATCTTTATCACATCCACTCATCCGGGGCAAGCTCGGTGTGAGGGACATTTGCTCCCGCCTGGGTGATCGCTGCAGAACAAGAATTTACCTGTGGGATTGAAGGTAGATCCATCAGCGGTGTTCGTTTGCCGGGAATGGCGGCTCTTCTGGTATGGCCTCGCCGTCCCCTCTGGGATCTGATGCCCCAAAGTTTACTCCCAATTTTTCGTCGTGCAACACTGCGTTGCCCCGTCCCATGTTTTGCGAGAAACGTGGCGTTACGCTGACTTCATGTCCCTTAGCAGTCAACCCATCAATCACGGCTTTCGGTACGCCGGAGTCGACTTCCACGTCACATCCAGTGAATGGATACTTTACGAAACGAGATGCCTCAAGCGCGGCTTGAATATTCATATGAAAGTCAGCGATGTTGGAGACGAATTGCGCATGTGCCTGTGCCTGATTAAAGCCGCCCATAATTCCAAATGCAATTGTCGTCCCATCCTTCTGCATGAAAGCGGGGATTATCGTGTGTAAAGGACGCTTGCGCGGGGCAAGCGAATTGGCTTGGCTCGGTTTGAGTGTAAAAGCCTCCCCGCGATTTTGAAGCACGAAGCCCGTTCCGGGCGGTACGAGCCCACTGCCAAACGCACCTGCGTTGCTCTGAATCAATGAAACTTCGTTGCCGTCTCTATCGACTACAGAGAGATAAGTTGTATCGCTACTCAACTTTGAGAGCTGCTGCGTAATATCCGATGGAACAACAGCGCACAGGGCACGATCTTGAATGAGCTTGGCTCGTTTTTGCGCTAATTCTTTCGAGATGAGTTCTTGAACTGGAATGTGGCTGAACTTGGGATCTGCGACGTAGTGGTGCATATCGGCGTATGCCAATTTCTTGGCTTCGATCTCGACGTGTAATGCCTGAACGCTGTTGTGTCCGTACTGTTCCAGGGGAAACTGCTCCATGATGTTCAGCATGGAGAGCGCTGCGATGCCCTGACCATTTGGCGGCATCTCCCATACGGTCCAGCCATGGTATGTCGTCGAAACCGGGTCCACCCACTCGGGTTGGAACTCCTGTAGATCTCCGGCGGCCATCATGCCACCCTGTTCGCTTGATAACTTCAGAATCGCGTTCGCGACTGGACCGCGATAGAAGCCATCTCGGCCTTCGGTCCCGATTCGTCTTAGCGTATTGGCCAAGTCTGTATTTCGAAAAACCTGTCCCGTTTGCGGAGCTTTTCCCCCGGGCAGAAAAACTGACGCAAATCCGGACTGTTTTGCCATTGGGATGCCATATTGCGCCCAGTTCTCCGCATCAGTTTCCGTGACTGGTATGCCTCCGTCTGCAAAGGCCACGGCTGGAGCGAGGTCTTCGGCCAACCCTAGCCTCCCGAAGCGATCATGCAGGGCGGCCCAGCCAGCGACCGTGCCGGGAACTGTGACGGAATAAATGCTCGTAGAAGGAATCTCGTCTGAGATGCCTTTTGCGTTTAGCGCAGTGATACTCATCCCTTTCGACGCCCAACCACTGGCGTTGAGTCCGTAGAGTTTTTTAGCCTTCGCGTCATAAACAATCGCGAATAGGTCGCCACCGATGCCATTCATCATGGGCTCAATGACGCCGAGTGCCGCGTTGGCTGCGATCGCTGCGTCGACTGCGCTTCCACCGCGTTCGAGAATTGCCGCCCCCGCTTGTGAGGCCAGCGTCTGGCTTGTTGCTACAATGCCAAACCGATTGATCGTCATGGAACGCGCCTGCTCGCGGCTGGGCTCGAGAGCAAGCAAGGATAAATTGGATGGCAGGAGCGCCGCGATACTCACAATTGAAAGCAACTGCGTAACGCGAGATTGGAATCTCAGCATTGGCCTAACTTTCTTCGTGCAGATTTTTAAAGCTCGACTGGAAAAGAAGGTACTCGAAATACGGACGCAGGAAAAGTGTTAATGACCGAATTTGTGGGGCAAAGCGTGAGCGCTGACAACGTCTGAGTCGTCAGAGCTGGAGCCTCGCATCGAATTGTATTTCACTACACCCGGTGCTAACATCCGACTGTGATTCACTCTTGGGGGTTATATGTCTGACCGAGATGGTAATGGTATTCTCTGGTTTCTTTTGGGAACCGGCGTAGGCGTAGCAGCTGGCCTGCTTTTTGCTCCCCAATCCGGCAATGAAACCAGGGAAGTAATTATGGCGAAGGCCGATGAAGGCCGGGAATTCGTTCGCAAGCGTGCCCAGGAAGCGAAAGAGCAAGCATCGCAGTGGGCTGAGCGCGGTAAAGACGTTTTGAATCAGCAGAAAGAGCAAGTTCGCTCAGCGGTCGAAGCCGGTAAACAGGCTTATCGGGAAAAGACAAGCGCGGAAGCGGGCAGCTGAGCAGTGTGCATCATTGATCCGGTCGTAGTGTGACAAGCATGGACTATTTACCAATTTTCATCGGGGTGACGGCGGCGGCAGTAGTTCTCCAGGCAGGTATTCTTGTCGGAATGTACTTGGCCGTTCGAAAAACTAGCGCACGCGTGGAAACCATAGCCGCTGAAGTGCAAACAAAAATTTTGCCGACGGCGGAAATTGCTCACTCGATGATTCTTGATTTGCGGCCAAAGATCGAGACGGTAGTCGGCAATGTAAGTGATGCGAGTACGATGATTCGAGCCCAGCTGGAGCGCATCGATCTCACAGTCAGCGATATTGTCGACCGTACGAGGTTACAAGTGATTCGCGCTGACGAGATGGTCGGCACGACGCTCGACCGTATCGAGGAAACACGGGAAATTGTGACCAAGACTGTAGTATCTCCGGTAAGACAGATATCCGGATTAGTTCACGGGATTACCGCGGGATTCGAAACATTTTTCAGTGGCAGGCGTTATCGCCGTAACGGCAGTTCAGTAGCGCCGCAAGATGAGATGTTTATTTAGAAGCGGGCTCTAGGCTTTGGGCGTTAGGCTCTAGGGACATCCGAAAACGCAGTTTTCATCTGAATTGTTAAAACTTACAAAAGGCAGCGTGCGAACGCTGCCTTTTTCTGTTTCCTAAAGCCTGACGCCCGAAGCCTAGAGCCCGAACTACATGATCCATCCGCCGCCGACCACAACATGCACCATCATAAAATACCGCTGCTTGCCCTGGCGTAATCGCTCGCTGCGCTTCATCGAAGGTCACCAGAATCTCATCTGCCCCGGACCTCTCAATCACTGCCGGTGCGGCTGGGTGGCGATGCCGAATTTTTACCATTACGCGCATCGGCTCGTTCAAATCTTCAGTCGAAATCAGATTCACGCGATGAGTTCGTAACGTCCGCGAGTAAAGATCTTCCTGATTTCCAACTACCACCTGGTGAGCGTCTCCCTTGATCTGAATCACATACAAAGGAGAGCCTGTCGCGACGCCAAGTCCCTTGCGCTGGCCAACGGTAAAATTATGAATTCCGCCGTGCTCGCCAACTACTCGACCATCGGTCGTGACCAATTCGCCCGCGGTGTCGGGCAGCGACTCCCCTTGCTCGCCTAAATACGCATCGAGAAACTTCTTATAGTCACCGCCCGGCACGAAACAGATCTCCTGCGAATCCGGCTTTTCCGCCAGTGCGAGTCCGTGATTTCGCGCCATCTCTCGCACCTGAGGCTTAGTCATTCCCCCCAAGGGAAAAATGGTGCGGCTCAGTTGCTCCTGAGTGAGGCCGAACAAGAAATAAGTCTGATCCTTTGAAAGATCGGCCGGACGCTTCAGCAGCCAGCGTCCAAGTTCGTTATCGAATGCCACCCGCGCATAATGACCCGTAGCCAACGACTCGGCGCCAATCTGCTGCGCGACAATGAGCAACTGATCGAACTTGAGGTGATTGTTGCAAAGGCTGCAAGGGATTGGCGTTCGTCCGGAAAGATACTCTTCGACAAAAGGACGCACTACTTCGCGCTCGAAACGGTCCTCATGATTGACTACGTAATAAGGAATGCCAATGGTCTCAGCAACGCGGCGTGCGTCGTAAACGTCATCCAGTGAGCAGCAACGCCCCTGCACGGACTCAGGCATGCCCTCATGACCAACAAGTCTCCGTTGATTCCAAAGCTGCATTGTGAGCCCGACAACATTGTGCCCCTCGGCGCGCAGCATGGCCGCGACGGCGGAGGAGTCAACTCCTCCGGACATGGCGACGGCAATGGTCTTTGGTGAAGGCATAAAAAACAGGCTCTAGGCTTTAGGGTCAGGCCTTAGGGAGCTAAAGCCCTAGCGGCTAACGGCTTCTCTATTATTGTAAACCGGAGAGAGCTCTCGCAGGCGTGCGACCGTACTTGGAATGAGATCTAACGCGAAATCCACATCTTCTGCAGTGTTTTGTTTCCCTAGGCTGAAGCGGATGCTAGCTCGCGCACGATCCGGGCGCAGTCCCATCGCGGTCAGCACGTGCGAAGGTTCCATTGCCCCAGAGGAACATGCGGCACCGGTAGAAACGGCCAGGCCTTTCAAATCCAGTGCGATGATCAAGGCCTCTCCGTCGATGTAATCAAAGTAAATATTCGAAGTATTTGGAACACGCGGCGCGCCCTCGCCATTGATGCCGATGGCTTCTACTCCTGCGAGGATCTTGCTCTCGATCCGGTCGCGCATCGCTGATGTTTTCTCAGCATCCCCACGATTCAATGCTTGCGTCGCGAGCTCTGCAGCCTTGCCCAATCCAACGATGCCGGGAACGTTCTCTGTTCCGGCGCGACGGGAGCGTTCATGACGTCCTCCATAAAACATTGGTTCGAGGCGAGTTCCCTTCCGAACGTAAAGTGCGCCCACTCCCTGCGGCGCGTGCATCTTGTGCCCGGAAATCGAAAGCAGATCGCACCCGATTTGCTTCACATCGATGGCAACTTTTCCCGCGGCCTGTACCGCATCCGTGTGGAAGTACACATCTGCCTCGGACGCAATCTTCCCTATCTCTTGCACCGGCTGCAGGACGCCAGTCTCATTATTTGCCATCATGATCGTAATCAGTTTCGTGTTCTTACGGAGCGCTCGACGCACGTCATCGGGATCCACTTGGCAACGGCCATCCACCGGAACGTAGGTGACTTCGTAGCCCTGAGTTTTGAGATATCCAGATTCGAGGTGCTTGCAGGTGTTTAACACTGCGTGATGTTCAATGGTCGAAGTAATGATGTGGTCGCCCGGCTGAACTAAGCCGAATACAGCCAGATTGTCTGCTTCCGTTCCGCCGCCGGTGAAGACGATCTCCGAAGCACGGCAACCGAGAAGCGCCGCCACTGACTCGCGGGAACGTTCCACGGCGGCACGCGTCTCCTGTCCGTGATGATGAATTGAAGAAGCGTTGCCAAAGTGCTCACCAAAATAAGGCTGCATAGCCTCTAAGATTTCGGGAAGCACCGGTGTGGTGGCGTTATTGTCGAGGTAGACGCGGCGCATAAGTCTCAGATTCATTTTACGCCGTGGACTGGCCGCCATCGTAATTTGGAGAACCGGGCTGCGTTAGTGTTGGTTCAGGCCAGAACGCTATCGCTGATTCATCGGCACGTAGTGATTGGGATAGGCAGGCCCAATATAGTCCGCGCGGGGTCGGATTAAACGGTTGTCGTCGAGTTGCTCGATCACGTGCGCCGTCCAGCCGCTCACGCGTGATACCGCGAAGATCGGAGTGAACAAATCCACATCGATTCCTAACGTGTGGTAAGTCGAAGCCGAATAGAAATCCACGTTCGCATTTAGCTTCTTATCGGCTTTCACGAACTGTTCGATTTTCTGCGACATGTCGAACCATTTGCTTTGTCCGCTGGAGCGGCCGAGATCTTCAGACATCTTTCTAAGATGAGTGGCTCGCGGATCTTCGGTGTGGTAAACGCGGTGGCCGAATCCAGGAACCTTCTTCTTTGCAGCCAACATTCCTTTGACATGCTCGACCGGGTCCGCCCCGGCTTTGTCGATCGCCTCGAGAATTTTGAAGACTGCTTCGTTAGCGCCACCATGCAGCGGTCCCTTTAGCGTTCCAATAGCTGAAGTGATTGCAGAGTGCATATCTGAAAGCGTAGCGGCCGTGACTCGAGCCGCAAAGGTGGAAGCATTCAACTCATGATCGGCATGCAGAATTAGAGCAATATCAAGAGCGCGCTCCGCAGTCTCCGAAGGACGAGTGCCATTCAGTTGCAGCAAAAAGTTTGCTGAATGTGAAAGCGATCGGTCGGCCTCAATAACATTCTTTCCTTTCCGAATGCGGTCATAGGCCGCAACGATCATCGCAATCTGCGAGGTCAAGCGGATCGACTTTCGCACATTCGCATCGTGATCGTTGAGTTTCTCATCTGCATCGTAGAAGGAAAGCGCGGAGACAGCAGTGCGGAGAACATCCATCGCGGGAACGTGCCTAGGGGCGGTGCGCAGTAGATCGAGAATCGCCGGATCAAGCTTGCGCTCCTCGGCCAACCGGGCGCGTAATTCCTTGAGTTCGCTTGCGGTCGGCAGCCGTCCATTCCAAAGCAGGTAGCAAGTCTCTTCAAAGTTTGAATGGTCGGCGAGTTCGTGGATATCGATGCCCCGGTAGGCCAGAACACCTGCGTCGCCATCGATGTAGCAAACGCCAGATGTGGTGGCGACCACTCCTTCCAATCCTTTAGGAGCCTGCATGGTGGTAAGGCTGGGCATGTTACCTCACTGAATTCGATTTCGTTGTGGCCGCACGGGAAGGAAGAACGCGCTGTCGCAACTAACTTTTATACGCCAAAAGTGTTAACTTTCCAACCCACCGAGGGACATGGTGGTAAGTGCTTTCGATTGCCGCTGAAATAATTTCTTTCCCGACTAACTGATTGGGAGTGAATGAACTAACAGGAGAATACGTGAGAAGAAATCGTTCTACCTCCTGCAATCCGGCACGGCATCCGCTTTCGATAAGCTACTCCGTCAGATGATGAGCAAGTAGATGTCTTCATGGGAGCAATAGCGCAACAGGACGAGAGATCCCTACTGGCTGGAAGGTGGTCAATGTGCATGACATGGGAACCCAAAATACTTTTTGCAAAATGGCGTTCCAGCCTCGTTCTTCTAAGTTGTTCTGTAATCAATGATCCAGATTGACACAAGTTGTCAGGTGAACGACAAATTTTGATACTGACGAGGGCTTCATGTCGGATTTCAGGGCCTCTTGAAGTTACTGAAGGTCTCGTAAGTCTTGAAAATCAGCTAGCTACGTGGGACGTGCCATACTCTTTGGTAACTTCCAATGTTGGCGGCTAAAATGCGAACATAATCGGCAATTGGGTCAACTGAGACCAAAATATCTGATTCTGGAGAAGAGGGAAACTTAAATGCGGAAACAAAAGGGCTTTTCACTTATCGAGTTGTTGATCGTGGTTGCGATTATTTTGATCATCGCTGCCATCGCCATTCCTAACCTGTTAAGAGCACGTATTGCAGCTAACGAGTCGTCTGCCGCGGCTTCGGTTCGTACTATTGACACAGCAGAAATTTCTTACACGACATCTTATCCGGCCCAAGGCTATTCTGCTACCTTGGTAGCGCTTGGTCCTGGTGGCGCTAACGCCGCTTGCCCAGGTGCCGCCTCTGGCAGCGCTTGCATCATTGACGGATTGCTCGCTGCTGGAACTAAGAGCGGATACCAAATTACCTATACTGCTCTGGGCGCGGTTCCAGTCGCCGATTTCGTTGTCAGTAATGATCCGACTACGGTGCAAACCACGGGCGTAAAGGGTTTTTGCTCAACCTCGGACAACGTTGTTCGCTTCAAAACTCCGGGACCTACGACCGCCGTGGCTGCCGCCACTTGTCAGGCGCTGACTGCAATCGGTCAATAATTACGGTATGGCAAAGTACCTGGGGGAGGGTACAAGCCGCAAGACCTCGGATGGCAACATCCGAGGTCTTTTCATTTATGACTGAAATTTTGGATGCTCTTATCAGAATATGTTAGCCGCTTAGGCGAAATTTGCCACATTATCCAATGTACCTCAAATTCAATACGCAACATTGCTTCATTTACGGTCAAATTTGATAAACGATGCATTTCCAGAGTGGGCGTCGGGTTGCAGAAGTAAACACAAATGGTTTCGAAACCAACTTTTGGGGGTTAGCGAATAATGCGGAAACAAAAGGGCTTTTCACTTATCGAGTTGTTGATCGTGGTTGCGATTATTTTGATCATCGCTGCCATCGCTATTCCTAACCTGTTAAGAGCACGTATTGCAGCTAACGAATCGTCTGGCGCGGCCTCGGTTCGTACTATTGACACAGCAGAAATTTCTTACACGACATCTTATCCGGCCCAAGGCTATTCTGCTACCTTGGTAGCACTTGGTCCTGGTGGCGCTAACGCCGCTTGCCCAGGTGCCGCCTCTGGCAGCGCTTGCATCATTGACGGATTGCTCGCTGCTGGAACTAAGAGCGGATACAGAGTTACCTATACTGCTCTGGGCGCGGTTCCAGTCGCCGATTTCGTTGTCAGTAATGATCCGACTACGGTGCAAACCACGGGCGTAAAGGGTTTTTGCTCAACCTCGGACAACGTTGTTCGCTTCAAAACTCCGGGACCTACGACCGCCGTGGCTGCCGCCACTTGTCAGGCGCTGACTGCAATCGGTCAATAATTACGGTATGGCAAAGTACCTGGGGGAGGGTACAAGCCGCAAGACCTCGGATGGCAACATCCGAGGTCTTTTCATTTGCTCATAGGTCATCAAGGGTGCTTTCACTAGCTCGAGCGTCTGCCAAAATTTGTCATTCTAGAGACAGAAGAAAGAATGAATCGAACAATCAGAAAAAAATCCATCAGTACCATGGCTCCAAGTTGCTGATTTGATGAGAAATAGCGCGGCGTCGATTCGACATATACATCAGGTACCCAAAGGTACCCAAAATGCAACGGGTAGAGCAGCGGAAAGAATGGTGACAGCAAAAAAATGAAGCGAGAACAAGGATTTTCGTTAATCGAATTGCTGATCGTTGTTGCGATTATCCTGATAATTGCTGCGATCGCAATCCCGAATCTATTGCGGGCACGAATTGCCGCAAACGAATCTTCGGCAGGGGCTTCGGTTCGCCAACTAGCGACTGCGGAAATTGCATATAACTCGGCTTACCCCGCAACAGGCTATTCAACTCTCGCGACTCTCGGGGGAGGTACTCCTTGCGCAGCGAGTACACTCACAGGTTGTTTTATTGACAGCCTGCTCACTACTGGATCCAAAAGTGGATACCAATTCGCAGCCTCAGGAATAGGCGGCGCTCCCAATACGACCTTTGTAGTAGGAGGCACACCTCTGAATTTCAATGTAACCGGAGTTCGCGATTTCTGCGCCACAACGGACGGCGTGATGCGGGTCAATCCGGGCGTTGCTGGCGCAGTACCACCACCTGACATCGCAACGTGCTCAGCCTATGCCATCGCTCAATAGCTCGGCAGATTTGGTTGTTCAAGGCTTATAATTAGTTTCTAGAAATGAATAACGAGAGGGGCTTCACGCTGGCCGAGCTGCTCATCGTTGTGGTCGTGATCTGCCTGATCGCCGCCATAGTCTTCCCCAACTTGCTACGTTCCCGGGTTGCTGCGGGTGAGGCGGCGGCGATCAGTTCGGTTCGCGAAATCAACAAAGCTGAGATCGGCTACCAGACGACCTATCCCGCCATTGGTTTTGCGGATAACTTAGCACTACTCGGAGCAGGAAATCTGGGGCTTCCCTGCACCACACGTACACCACAACACGCTTGCTTGCTTGATCCCAAACTCTCAAATGCTACTTCGCCGGATCTGCCTAGAAATGGCTATTGGTTCTTGGTTACTCCTACCGAAAAAGATGCAAACGGAGTAGTTGCAGGCTATGTCATAGGATCAGCCGCCACGCAATTCAATCAGAGCGGGGTACGAGATTTCTGTTCTACTGAAGACGGCGTTCTCCATTTCCGAGCACCACACCAGCAATCCACTCCAATAACCACCCTTTCCGACTGTCGGGCTCAAACCGTTCTGCAGTAGGTCGTTTGTATTAACCCTTGTGCTTGATGCAGACGATAGGCGAGCTTCGCTCGCAATCTACGCCATATTTACTTTCGTAATCTCACACTCCGAATCGCCTATACCACTTTGTTATAACTTTGCCTATAATTTTATTGAGAAGCGGCTAAAACTCTCGATACTCTCATGTCCGCAATAGAAATTCTTGGTCTGGAAAAAATTTACAAAGTAGGCTTTTGGAGAAAGCGGCTCAAACGCGCCCTCAGCCCGCTGACCCTTAGAGTGGAAGAGGGGGAAATTTTCGGCTTTCTTGGGCCTAATGGAGCAGGTAAGACCACTACGCTGAAGATGCTGATGGGCATTGTTTTCCCTACAGCCGGCACCGCAAAGATTCTGGGCATGGAGTTGGACGACCCCAGGATGAAAGCTCAGATTGGCTTTCTTCCCGAGCAGCCGTATTTTTACGACCACCTCACTGCCCGCGAGCTTCTCAACTATTACGGACAGCTCTCGGGAGTTCCTGCGAAAGAACGCCGAAGCAAAGTCGATGAGGTATTGGCGAGAGTCGGCCTGCTGGATGTAGGTAGCACGCAATTGCGAAAATTTTCCAAAGGCATGTTGCAGCGAGTGGGAATTGCACAAGCCATATTGCACGACCCTAAAGTTGTGTTCCTGGACGAGCCAATGTCCGGCCTTGATCCAATGGGCCGCCGCGAAGTACGCGATCTGATCGAACAACTCAAACACGAGGGTAAAACGGTTTTCTTTTCTACCCACATCTTGTCCGATGCGGAAGCGCTCTGTGACCGCGTGGCGATTATGCATCTAGGGAAACTGCTTCGTGTAGGTGTTGTAGCTGATTTGATTTCTAGTATTCACGGGAAAGTGGAAATTGTTTGGCAAGGAACAATGGTTCCGTCGTCCATGAGCAATCTTGGCGCAGAATGCCATATCACCGGTGACACAGTTAGAGCCGTGCTCGCCGATAGCAATCAGGATGCCGCTATTGAACTGCTCAGGAAAGAAAAGCTCAGACTCATTTCTGTCTTACCAGTACGCACGTCGCTTGAAGACTATTTCGTTGCCCAAGTTAAACCCACAGAACAAAGCGTGAGCGTCACAGCATGAACAGCCCAGTCACACACATAGCTACTAACACATTTCGCGAGGCGGTACGGGATCGTGTGCTTTACAATCTGATCGCTTTTGCATTGCTCATGTCGGGAGCGGCGATTCTGGTTGGGCAGATTTCGATTGGCATTGAGCGGCTTGTCGTCATCAATTTGGGTCTGACCGCAGTGTCGCTTTTTGGCGTCGTCATCTCCATTTTTATCGGCATCGGGCTAGTGTCGAAAGAAATCGATAAACGTACCCTTTACACCGTGCTTTCCCGTCCTGTGCGACGCTGGGAATTTATCGTAGGAAAGTTTTTCGGATTGACCGGAACTCTGGTCGTAAATACGTTTTTCATGGCTCTCGGTGTATTCGGAGCTCTGTTGTATGTTTCCCACCACTTTCAACGCGGCGACGGTTGGGTTCTGGTTGCACTTTATTTTGTCGTGCTTCAGTTTGTGATTATCATTGCGCTGGCGCTACTGTTTTCCTCATTTTCTTCTCCGCTTATGTCGGCGGTATTTGCATTTGCGCTCTTTGTGATTGGAAGCTTTTCCGAAGACTTGCGTGGATTTGCCGGCATGACACGAGGCATCACGCGTGTTCTCGCTACCGGAGCAGCTTATCTCGTGCCAAATTTTTCAGCTTTAAACGTGATCAGCTCCGTGGCGCACGAACAGCCGGTGCCGAGCCATCTCGTCGTCTACAACACCGCATATGCTTTGTTCTATGCCACCATGGCCATCTGTGGGGCAGTGCTGATCTTTGAGCGCCGGAATCTGAAATGAGCAGGTCGCGCAGAATCTCGGTCATAGCTGGGGCTTTGTTACTCGCGTCCGGAGCTTTGTCGGTATTGCTGCTACACCGGATTGATCAATCGCGAAAGGCTGCCACACTACAAGATGTACTCTATATTTCATCGCCAAAAACGTTGAAGCGTTTGAGTCTTGGGTACGACGGTCTGCTTGCTGACATCTATTGGACGCGGGCGGTGCAGTATTTCGGCGGACAACATGCCGCTGGAAACGAACATTTAGATTTGCTAGCACCACTATTAGAAATAACCACCACGCTTGATCCCAAGCTGACGGTGGCTTATGAATTTGGTGCGAACTTTTTGGCTGCGAAACCGCCAAATGGAGCGGGCGATCCACAAAGGGCAATTGAACTGGAGGAATACGGGATCCAAAATAACCCAAATGATTGGCACTTATATTACGATCTTGGGTTTATTTATTACCTTGAGTTCAAGGATTATGCTAAAGCAGCGGATGCATTCGTGCGGGGATCGCAGGTGCCGAACGCCCATCCCTTCTTGAGAGTTTTGGCGGCACAGATGGCGCAGCACGGGGGCGATACCGAAACGGCGCGTATGTTGTGGACAGCGACTTATCGGACTACGCATGATCGTGACATACGCGCCAATGCAGCGGCTCATTTGCGGGCGATTCAAGTGGATCAAGATGTTGCCGGATTAGAAAAAGCTGTGAGCATCTATTACAACCAAACGGGACGATGGCCGAGTAGTTTTCCCGAGTTGGAATCAGCCGGACTCATTCATGGTAGGCCAATCGATCCACTTGGTCATCCCTATCGATTGAGGCCCGATGGATCCGTCGAAGTGTCCGGTCCTGATAGTTTGCCATTCATTCAAAGCGGTCTGCCTCTTGGATATGTTCCGCCGAAACTTCCTAAGTTCCTGCCTTCCGATTATTCGGATCCCAATGCGCATTGACGGTAATTGTCCATGTTGCGGCTTGATCGCGCTAATCCCGATAACATATTTCAATGCCTGCACCGCAGACTGTTCAGCTTGCATCGACCTTGCGCCAATGGTGGCAAGAGAATCGTTCCCGCGTCGGATTGTTTCCAACCCTAAAGCGCCTAGCGGGAAAGCTTTGTGAATTTGCGCGTGATTCAACTCCAGCGCGCCTCCGGCAGCGCTACGGAGACATCGACTACGACTGGGACAATCGAGTTGATACCACCAGCGCAACTGTTTCGTGGAGAGACCGTTTCTTAGGTCTGTTCCACTCGCCTTACCAGCCAACAGAGCCTAAGCTCTTCCGCGAAATGTTAGGAGCTCTCGCAATTGATTTCTCCGGATTCACATTTATTGATATCGGCTCCGGCAAAGGACGCGCGTTGCTCATGGCCTCAGACTTCCCTTTTCGTCGCATTATTGGAGTAGAAATTCTGCCCGACCTTCACCGCACTGCGAACGAAAACATTGTCAACTATAAAAGCGATTCGCAGAAATGTTTTGTAATTGAAACCGTGTGCGGAGATGCGAGGCGATTCGTTTTTCCAGCAGACCCGGTCGTGCTATATCTGTTTAACCCTTTGCCTGAACCGGGACTTATCCAATTAATGGCCAATCTGGCGGATTCATTGGCGCATCATTGCCGCCCGGTATTTGTCCTTTATCACAACCCGCTGTTGGAGGGGGTGGTCGCCGGGATTCGTGAGTTCCACAAAGTTGGTCGCACAAACCAGTACTCCATTTACGCTAACGTGTAAGTAGCGATCGGTTCCTGATTCGCGAGTCAATTGCAGTGCAGCCCGGTGTAATGCATCTAATTCACATGGTTAATCACATTCGACTATTTAGAACGTTATGTTTCATTGCATGGATGCTTTTGAGGTGTTTTTCGGTAATATCCTTTGCGACCGAAAACGCCGCACCTGATGTTCACGTTTTGGCTCAGGAAGTCGACAATCACTACAACCACCTGCGAACGCTGCAAACGAAATTTATCGAAATTTACAAGGGTGCCGGAATGGAACGAACCGAATCTGGGACTCTGTGGCTTAAAAAACCTGGCAAGATGCGTTGGGAATACCGTTCTCCAAGAGAGAAACTGTTTCTAGGAGACGGTAAGGACGCCTGGTTCTATGTTCCTGGAGATCAGCAGGCGAGGAAAACCTCCATGCGGAACTTGGACGATTTGCAGTCTCCGCTAGCGTTCATGTTGGGTAAAACTAAGCTACAGAAAGAGTTGCAAGGATTATCTCTAGCTCCAGATGTAAACCCATTGGGCCCAAATAACGTCATCTTGCGGGGAGTTCCCAAGGTATTGGCAGATAAAGTCAGTCAAGTTCTGCTGGAGATTACGCCGGAGAGGTACATTTCCCGACTTGTGATCCAGCAACGAGACGGTTCGGTAACCGAATACCAGTTCAGTGATCAGAAAGAAAATGTTGTAGTGGACGAAACACTTTTCCGTTTTACCCCGCCAGCCGGGGTTGAAGTGGTGGCAGGCGATCTAGGCCAGTAAGGCCTAATGCTTTGTTGACATTGCGGGAGTTACCACCGGTATCGAAGGACGGCTTTCCGGTGTCTTCCAAAAATGCGCGGATGTTAAACTGAAGTAGCGAGTAGCTATAAGAATCAAGCATGGCCGAATTCCTAATAAAACTAGCGGATGAACGCGGACGCCTTGTTCAGCAAGTCGAGACCGGATTCTCGGAGTCCGAGGTGCGTGACCGTTTTTCGCAGCAAGGCTTTCTGGTCTATTGGGTTAAGCCGCGCGGCATGCTTTCGGGCGGGAAGATTGGTCGCACCAAGAAGGTTAAGCAGAGCAGCTTCCTGATTTTTAATCAGCAATTTCTGACTCTGATTAAGGCGGGGTTACCCGTATTAAGTTCTCTCGACCTGCTGATTAAGCGGCAAAAAGATGCTTATCTTCATAGTGTTCTGCAAAATATCCGCGACCGGGTAAAGAGCGGCGAATCGCTTTCCGAAGCTTTCACAACGCAGCGCGCGTTTCCAAAGATCTACACAACAACGCTGTTAGCTGGTGAAAGAAGCGGCAACATGGAAGAGGTTTTGGGCCGCTACATTGCATTTCAGCGAATGGCATTGACGTTCAAGAAAAAGCTGGCCGTTTCGCTCGTATACCCGGCTCTACTGGTTAGCGTTGTTCTGGTCATGATGATTTTTCTCGTGACCTACGTGGTGCCGCAGTTCGCCAAGCTTTACCAGGACATGGGAGCCGATCTGCCTTCAATCACGCAAGTGATGCTGGCAGTTGGGTTGGCCACTCAGAAATATGCCCTCTACATTGTGGTCGCCATTGTTCTGCTGATTGTCGGACTGATACGCTGGAAGAATACAGACCGTGGTGCAAACCTCATCGACGGCACAATCCTGAAGCTGCCAATGCTGGGCGACATCTGGCTGAAGTATCAGGTATCAAATTTCTCGCGCATGCTTTCAACTCTGTTAACTGGAGGTATGCCGCTAGTACCGTCTTTGGAAACTGCGGGCGCGTCCATGAGCAGCCGCCGGATTTTAAACGGTATTGCAGAGGCTGCGGTAAGAGTTCGAGAAGGACAACCGCTGGCCAAGGCGCTCGAAGCACAAAGCATGTTTCCCGACCTCTCTGTGGAAATGATTGAAGTCGGCGAATCTACAGGGGCTTTACCGGCGATGTTGAATTCGGTAGCCGAGTTTTACGAAGAAGATGTACAAACCGCTTTGGGTGCGGCAATGTCGTTAATTGAGCCCCTTATTCTGGTAGTTATGGCGGTAGTTGTAGGAGGAATACTGATTTCTCTATATCTGCCGATCTTTACCTTGGGTTCTCATATTCATTAGAACGCAAAGCGAGCAGGGATGTTACAGGTGAATTGGAATGGCTAGCACGGCTGACAAAAAGACAGTTGTAGTGAATGGTGGAAACGGCACGCCTGCGATGCCCGCAGCTCCAGTTGCCAAAGTCAGTGAACTGGAGAAGGCGCAGGATATCGCGCGCCGCTACCGCTGCGAATTCGTCGACCTGCATGACTTCCAACTGCAGCACGATTTGTTCAAGACCATCCCTGTTCACCTGATGTTCCGCTACAACTTCATTCCTTTGGAAGAGACTCGCGACGGACGTTTGGCCATTGCGATCGCCGATCCCAGCCAGTTGATGATGATCGATGAGATCAGCTTGCTGCTGAGCAAGCGCATTGTGACCAAAGTCTCAACCCTTGCGCAGATTACCGAGATTCTCAAGAAGACTGAGCAATCCAAGCGCGTCCTTGAAGATGCCAGCGAAGGGTTCACGCTCGACGTAATTCGCGAAGACGAAGCGGGAAATGATGAAAGCATCTCCATCGACCGACTCACGGCCCAAGGCGATATCAGTCCGATTATTCGGTTAGTGGATACGACGATCTTTACAGCTCTACAGCGCAGAGCAAGCGACATTCATATCGAGACTCGTGACGATTCGGTTTCGATCAAGTTCCGTATTGACGGCGTACTGACGCAAGCCATGCCGCCGATTGCCCGCGAGCATCATTCGACAATTATTTCGCGTATCAAAGTTATGAGCGAGCTCGACATCTCCGAGCGTCGCGTTCCTCAGGACGGACGCTTCCGCGTGAAGTACGGACAGCCGGAGCGTCCCATCGATTTCCGCGTCTCCATCATGCCATCGATTCACGGCGAAGATGCTGTATTGCGCGTGCTCGACAAGGAATCGATGAGCGAGAAGTTCCACAAGCTTGTCTTGGACGTTGTGGGCTTCGATGAAGACGACCTACGCCGATTCCGCCGCTACATCAAAGAACCATATGGCATGGTGCTGGTGACGGGGCCAACGGGGAGCGGAAAGACGACCACGCTTTACGCCGCCATCAATGAAATTAAGACCGACGAAGACAAGATCATCACCATTGAAGATCCGGTGGAATATCAGGTCCGCGGCATCACCCAGATTCCGGTAAACGAGAAGAAGGGATTGACCTTCGCCCGAGGATTGCGCTCCATCTTGCGGCATGACCCGGACAAGATCATGGTCGGTGAAATCCGTGATGCGGAGACGGCACAAATAGCGATCCAATCCGCTCTCACGGGCCACCTCGTCTTCACGACGGTTCACGCCAATAACGTCGTCGACGTGATCGGCCGCTTCTTGAACATGGGTGTGGAGCCGTACAACTTTGTTTCGGCGCTGAATTGCATTTTGGCGCAACGCCTGGTGCGGCTTATTTGCGAGTCCTGCCGATCGGTTGTGACTTATGCTCCGGAAGTACTCGAAGCCAGCGGCCTTGATCCGGACCAATGGTCGAAAGTTTCTTTCTATGAAGGACAAGGATGTATCGAATGCGCGGGCACCGGATTCCGCGGGCGAAGCGCGATTCACGAACTGCTGGATTTAAGCGACCGCATCCGGGAGATGATCCTTCTCAAGAAGCCGACATCCGAGATCCGGCGCGCTGCCCGCGAGGAAGGTATGCGATTCCTTCGCGAATCCGCGCTCGATAAAGTCAGACTGGGCATGACTACGCTGAAAGAAATCAACAAGGTGACATTCATCGAAAGCATGCGATAGGAGCCCGGCGATTTATTTCGCCCACTCGGTCAATACCGTCAGTGCCCTTCCAGATATTGCGTTTACCCGGACAACGGAGTTTTACTAATAGAAGAACACTATTTAGCTAGTTAAATTATGAGTCCCAGTTCCTATTCAAGTTCCAAGCCAAAGCTGGCATGTGAAATTGCGGCAGACCGCATAATCGCAGGCCGAATTGCCGACGATGGCAGTTCGGTCGAGGCCTGCGCGGCTCATGAACTTGCGCCTGGCAGCGTGGTACCGGATTTAGTTGAACTCAACCTGCGGGAACGAAATTCGGTTTTACAGAATCTGCGAGAGACGCTCGGCAGCGTGATGCCCCGCTCACGGGACGTTATTGCGGTTCTTCCCGATGCTGCAGTTCGTGTAGTGCTGCTGGATTTTGACACGCTTCCCGCGAAGGATCAGGAAGCGGAAGGTGTGGTTCGCTTCCGGCTAAAGAAATCGCTTCCCTTTGATGTTGATAAGGCGAAAGTTTCTTATCATGTGCAGCAATCAGGCAACGGAGTGCGTGTGATTGCGGCAGTCGCGCTTACAACCGTGGTCGAAGATTATGAGTCGATATTTCGTGAGGCCGGCTACAGCCCGGGCGTAGTTATGCCCTCGATGCTCGCGGCTTTGGGCGCGGCCGAATCGAAGGGTCCCACGCTGGTCGTGAAAGTCGACACTCGCACCACTAGCATTGCAATTCTAGACAAGCAACAACTGCTTCTGTTCCGTACTTTGGAAAACAGTCGCGGCGTAACCGTTACGGGCGAACAACTCGCCGAAGATATTTATCCATCGGTCGTGTTTTTTCAAGATACTTATTCGATGAATATTGAACAGATTTATGTAGCTGGAATCTCGGAAGCCGGCAATGCGGCGCCAGCGCTTAAGGCACAGACGGGAGCCGATGTTCGGGAACTAGTGGCATCATCGCAATTGGGAGCCGGAGTAGGTGCGGTTCCAAAGTGGAGAATGGCTGGGGTCGTGGGATCCCTGCTTTCCTGATATGCGTCTCAATATCAATCTCGCCAGTCATCCGTATGAAGATGTGCGCGACTTTTGGTTGCGTTGGGGCGGAGCTCTGGCGGGAGCCGGCATCCTCACTTTGGTCCTTTTGTATTTAGTGTTGGCTGGTTACGGCAGCGCTCGTAAGGATCGCGACCTGATTCATCAGCGCGAGCAGCAGATTGCCGACCGGGATCGCGAAAGGGAGCAGGCACAAGCTCTACTCAATCTTCCCCAGAATCGCAGCACACGCGACCGCTCACAATTCTTGAACGATCTTTTCGAGCGCAAAGCATTTTCCTGGACCAGGGTCTTCGAAAATCTGGAACGCGTGATGCCGGCCCGGATGCACGTTCTTTCGATTCATCCTGAAACTGATACCGATAACCAACTCGAACTTAAATTAGTAGTAGGTGGAGACTCTCACGAACACGCCCTCGAACTGGTGAGAAAGATGGAAGATTCTCCGCGCTTCAGGCACACGTACATTGAAAAAGAACACTTCCCTCTTCCCGGCCAGGCCGTAACGGATGCGGTGCAATTCGACATTACCTCAATCTATGTTCCCGAAAGCGAAATTCCTGAAACCGGGGTTCATGGAACGGGTAAGCATGAAACTGGGGTTCGCGAAAACAAGAACCCGGGTCATGGAGGCGCGCAATAATGCCCGATCTCCGGCAAACCCGGCAAAAGTTGAAAATTGCAATCGGTAGTTTGCTAGTGGTTGACGCACTGTGCGTGGCCTTGCTGGTTTCCCCCCTTATTGGATCGCAGCGCTCCCGCGATGAGCAAATGAGCCAACTCTGGAAGGATTTGCAGCAAAAGACCAGAGAAGTTGAACCGTTACGAGGCCTTGACAAGAAAATTCCTATCGCCAAGCAGCAAATCGATGACTTCTATCAGAATCGCTTCCCTTCTGAGACCTCTACCGTATCTGCCGATCTTGGAAAACTTGCGGCCGATAGTGGGGTAAAACTAGCTGGCGTTTCGTACGCGCAGAAGAGCTCAGAGACTGAGAACAAGGACGCGGAGGCGGTCGATTTGAATCGTATGACTATCGACGCCGACTTGTCGGGTGATTATTTGCAGGTGATGCGCTTCATCAACTCTCTGGAAAGAAGCCGTTTGTTTTTCCTAGTGGATAGCGTACAGATTGGCAGCGATCAGGGTGGTGTCATCAGGCTGCGCATGCGGCTGGAGACTTATTTAAAGGCAACGAGTACGTAATTAGCCAATAAGAATTAAAGTATTTAAAGTGAAAATCGGAAACGACAATCGGACGAAGGTGATCGCGGCCATTGCACTCACGGTGCTGGCGGTCTTGCTCATTGGGCGGATGTTGTTCAGCTCCGGTGAGACTTCGTCGGTCGGTGCCACCTCGTCAACTGTGTCATCTTCTCCGATTGCTCCGCCTCCTGCCCGTGTTGTGCACGTCAGACCTGGAGCGCAAAAGAAGGCAGCCCACGTGGCCCGCTCGCTTGATCCTACATTGAAATTCGATTGGCTCAAGGCCAGTGAAGATGTCGAGTATCAAGGTAAAGGGCGAAACATATTCCGGGCGGAAGCGGAGATTCCGCAGATTATCCAACAGCCGGTCACAGCGACAAAAGACCAGCCTTCGGGTCCTCCGCCACCGCCGCCACCGCCGCCGATCAATATAAAGTTTTTCGGATTTGCCAATAAGCCTGGTGAGTCCAAGAAAATCTTTCTTTCGCAAGGGGAAGACGTCTTTATTGCAGCTGAGGGAGACATCGTCGATCGGCGTTATAAAGTGCTGCGTATTTCGCCTGTGTCAGTGGAGATCGAAGACGTTCTCAACAACAACCGGCAAAGTATTCCTCTAACGCAGGGTTAATGACAGCAGCGTTATCGTACAATGGGTGGCGAGCGTGCCAAAGAAGGATCAATAGATGTCATCGAAATCTTCCATCCAAACTACCTTCCGCCGCAAACATCAATCGCAGCGTGGATATATTCTGATTACCTTGCTTTTGTTCGTAGCGCTACTCGCCATCGCAGCGGCGGCTATTGTGCCAACCATCACTTTCCAAATAAAGCGCGACCGCGAGGAAGAAATGATTCACCGCGGAGTGCAATACACGCGCGCGGTAAGAAGATATTTCAAGAAGTTCGGACGTTATCCGACGCGTATCGAAGATTTGGTAACAACGAACAACGTTCATTACCTGCGCAAGGCCTACAAAGACCCGATTACCGGAAAAGATTTCAAGTTGCTGCACATGGGCGACATTCAAATGACATTTTTCGGCGGCGCAGGTTCGCCCCCAAATGGAATGACGGGGAATCCGGGCGCCGCGGCCGGAGCCGGGTTTGCTCAGGCCGCAGCTGGCGCTGTAGCCATGGCTGGACAACAGGCGGCCGGGCAGACAAATCTGAACCCGGCACAGGCCGCTGATAACTCAAACCAGGCGGACGCGCAGCCCTCTCCCGGCGACAATACGCCCGGCGGCCCCGACATTGGGGGCGGCGGCGCAGCAGCCGACGCGGCCAGCTCAAGCAGTTCCGGTAATGCAGGCAAGCCGAATTCCAGCGGTCAGGGCGGGTTTGGGAGCTCATCTGCCCAGACATTCGGCGGAGGGCCCATCGTCGGTGTTGCCAGCATCAGCAAAGCGAAAAGCATTCGGGTCTTTAACAAGAAAGATCATTACGACAAGTGGCAATTTTATTACGATCCCAGCAGCGATCGTGGCGGCTTGATTACAACTCCCAACCAGCCACCGCTAATGCAGGGCGGCCAGGTTGGCCAACCGATAAATGGTCAGCCGACAAATGGACAGCCCGGTACCGGTATTTCAGGTAACGGACAACCGAATAGCTTTGGGAATCCCGGAGGTTTTGGCGGAAATCAAACCAACCCTCCCGCGCCTCAACAACCAGTCCAGCAACCGGAACCAACTCCCGATCCGCAGCAGTAAGAGTCCTGCTCTCATCTACAATCAAACAGTAAGAGACACAGGGCTGAGTACCGATGAGGCCACGCAGGATAACGCAGGTTGTATTCTTCTCGTTCTTGCTGGTGTTCCTGCACGGCCTCCAGGCTTTTCCGGCCGAGATTCCTAAGCCAAGCCGCACATTCGATCTGAAAGGTGAACTTTGTCCCGAGGAATCTCAGCAATACAACATCCCTTTGGCTGGCGTCGATTTCGTTTCCGAAAACCAAGTACTCGCCTATACAGTTTGTCGGGCAGAGAGCGTTGCCTTTTCAAGACGCAACAAATTTCAGGGAACGGATCCTTACCATTTAAGAGTCAGTAATCATCAATACTGCGACAGCCAAAGTTGAACAGCATTTCGACTGGCCGACTCATGGGAAAGGCTCCGGCGTTCGAGTCACACACCAGGGCGATTTGCTATTGCACCGCGATAATTTCTTGGAGCTGCTTTCCACGGACGGCCACTCTCTCGCAAGCCTGGAAATCGCAAAACCCGTCTCCGAAGACACCTTCGTATCGGTGTCTCCTACGGTCGACATCGTTGCTGTTTCGCAGGGCGCCGTGGCAAAGACACGATCTGCAGCGAGTGCCACAATTTTGAACTCGCGCAATCTGCACTTATTGCAAAATTGGCGAGACAATGGGGATGTCTGGGGCCTGTCTGCATCCACCAAGACGGCAGTCCGGAGCGCGATGCAACAAGCACTTCTGGCGATGAAAACGCTCTCCAGCGGTGAGTGGAAGACAGTTGCGACCGGGAACCTCCCTGTGACTGGAGTTCCGGTTTTCATCAATGATTCTCAGTTTGCCGTTCCCGCGCGGGATGCGGTCCTCTTGTTTAATACTGCCGGCCTACTCGAAGCTAAACTTCACTGCAACACCGCTATGAAGGCGATCGTCTCGCGAGATGCGACAACACTCGGCGCGATCTGGGTAAAATCGGCAAGCCACAATCCCGACCCGGGACGTCCGAAACTCACCGATGCGGGCATCGACATCTATCGGTTGCCCTCGGCTAGTCGCGTCACTTCGATCCCAATCAATCCACCGCCGGGTTTCGGATTTGACGTAGCGCTCTCTCCGAACGGTTCAAAGCTGGCCATTGTGGACCACTTGACCGTTTCACTATTCGAGATTCCAGATCATTGATCCAGATGATTAGTCGACCTCATCAAGCAGACAAATATCGCCAAAAACAAAAGCCCTATCTAGGCAGATAGGGCTTACTTTGAATCTCTTAAAAACTGCAAAACTTAAACGCTGAAGGAAGATCCGCAGCCGCAAGTGCTCTTCACATTCGGATTCTCGAATTTGAAGCCTGCGCCTTCCAGGGTCTCAACATAATCGACAATGCATCCGTTCAGGTACATCACTGAAGTCGCATCAACATAAACCTTGAGCCCGCTCATGTCGAACACTTTGTCCATCATGCCGGGGCTGTTTTCGAAAGACATCGAATAGGAAAAGCCGGAGCACCCGCCACCGACCACACCCACGCGCAGTCCGGCAGGCACGGGGTTCTGCTGCGTCATTATTTCCCTCACTTTAGAGACGGCATTGGGAGTGAGTGAAATCGGCGCTGTTTTGGTTGGAACTTCGGGGACGGTCGTCGTAGCCATTGATATCTCCTTAAAACCTAGTTAATTATAACAAAACTCAACCGCAAAAACCGCTGGGGAATCTACCCTTATACAGCTAACTCTTTGATGAACTTGGCCCCAAAGAAGTCGCAATTGGCACAAAAAACGAATTTGTGGCGTTTGTTTTTGGAGGTATAATGCGCTCGGGACCCTAACCCCGAATACCGGTTGTCGGCCACAACCAGCATCCGCTGTAGGATCCTCGGGACCTGACCTTATAGTACCGAGGTGTTTTATGTCGATTTTGCTTTGGCCCCTCGTCGTGTGGGGCGTCGTAACAAGCCTTCTCGTTATCCTCTTGATTTACCGTGGAACCCTCACCATGCAAGAAGACGATCAGCTGTACCTGAGCGAATCGAATTCGCAGATGCAACAGGCGCAGGCTGAGATCTTGCAAAAGGTGCATAAAATAGGTCCTTTCGTGAAGGGCTTAGGCGCATTGTCTGGAGTGTTGATTCTGGCGATAGGCGGAATCGCACTGTACCAGCAATTGAGCCAAACTGGCGTCCAGTAAAAAAGTAAAGACGTCGGTTGCAAGCGGGCCACGGCTGCTGCGGCAATCCTTTGCTCTGGGATCATGGTCTGGTGCGTCTTAAGGGACCATGAGCCCTCGCTTCCTGGGCGCTCTGCTGCCACTCGGAAGCTGGGTGGGGCATCTCTCTATGTCGCGGCCGAATCTTACTCCACAGGTGCGGAGGGATCGTTATGCGTCCAGTTGCAGGTTTTTTCCTAATCGTCTTGATTTCCGGATTTGCCATGGCCCAGGTTAACGGGCAGGCAACAGTGGAGGGTGGCTACGCGAGCACATGGATTGTTCCTCCCGGTGCGTACGCCGTACCCCTTGTCCCGCTGGTAACCACTCCTACATACGACTTCCCCACGCCATCGCTCCAAGTAGGAGCTTCTTCCGCGACGAGCGGAAATGCCGCGGGAGCTACGAATTCGACCTCAGCTTTTGTGGCACCGTCCTCGTACCCGCTGGTCGCTCCGCTTTTGACTCCCGGACTCGCATTCTCCTCGCGTACATCGGAAGAAAACTCTGCAACAGAGGATTCGCAGAAGAGATCTTTTGACTTAGGCGTGGCCAACTTTCAAAGCGACTACGGAGCGGCCGAATTGGCTGCGATTTCCCGTCCTCGTGCTCATGCCGTTAAGACTTACACAAATGACGATCTCAATCGTTTGAATCAGAACAATGGAGAAGTGAAGTTCAAAGACAAGACCGAACACTTGAATTGATTCGGCGTTTCGTAGATACCACAAAAGATAAGAAGTTAGCGTTCCAGCACGCTTTCCAGAGTTTCGTAGAATGCGGGATAAGAGATAATCGCGGCGTCGGATCGCTTGATCTTCGTTTCACCTTCGGCTCGCAAAGCAGCGACTGCAAAAGCCATTGCAATCCGGTGATCGCCAAACGAATCGAGTTCGGCTCCGTGCAGCTTCTGGTTTCCAGGAATCTTTAAGCCGTCCTCACGCTCTTCTACTTCGGCACCCATCGTCCGCAAGTTCGTTGCAACCGCCGCGATTCGGTCCGATTCCTTGACGCGCAATTCGCGAGCGTCGCGAATCTCAATTCCCTCTGATGTAAAAGGTGCGATGGCCGCCAGCACTGGAATTTCATCGATCACGGCCGCAGTATCCGCTCCGGCAATTGTTAAGGACTTTAGAGCGCGCCCTTCGACCTGAACCGTGCCGATCAGCTCCCCATTTGTTTCTTCCAGTTGCGTAACGCTGATTCCCACTCCCAAGGAGATCAAGAGATCGAGCAGCCGCGCGCGAGTGGGATTCATCAACAAGGCAGGGATGGTTAGTTGGGAGCCAGGAAACAATGCAGCCGCACAAAGAAAGAAAGCCGCGCTGGAGAGGTCTCCCGGAATCGTCGCTTCGATGCTGTGCAGCTTTTGTCCGCCGACGATCTTCACCGTATTGCCATCATGTTGGAGCTCAGCTCCGAATGCTCGTAGAGCCACTTCTCCGTGATCTCGAGTTCGGATCGATTCTGTAACCCGCGTTGTCCCGTCCGCATATAGTCCCGCAAAAAGCAGTGAGGTTTTGACTTGTGCGCTGGCAACAGGCATGGTGTAGTCGATCGCTCTCAACTTCCCGCCGCTAATGCGAAGTGGAGGACGTCCAGCCTCTTGAGATTCGATCTTGGCCCCCATCGAAGAAAGCGGCGTGATGATCCTTGCCATCGGGCGCCGCGACAGCGATTCATCGCCGATCAACTCACTACGAAACTCCTGACCAGCCAAAATCCCGCTCAGCATCCTCATTGTCGAACCGGAGTTACCACAGTCGAGAGGCGATTTCGGCGCTCGCAAATTCGGCCCACAACCTTGAATAACTACAGAACCGTTATTC
The DNA here is from genome assembly GCA_963791575.1 of Terriglobia bacterium. Classification (GTDB taxonomy): domain Bacteria; phylum Acidobacteriota; class Terriglobia; order Terriglobales; family Acidobacteriaceae; genus JAOAPG01. The sequence continues at coordinate 137,845 of CAWBSY010000004.1, forward strand.
CGTTCCCACTGAGCACCTAAACTTCGGACGCAGCCCAAGGTGCTGGCGCAATCCGCTCCCGTAGAGAAATTCTCCAGTTTGGTGGTGCCTTGCGCGATGGCGCCTAGCATGGCATAACGATGTGAAATGGATTTATCTCCGGGCAGGCGAACCGAACCTTGCAAACCACGGGCAGGACGAACGATCACACTTGAATCATTGTTCATGAGCTTTAAATATAAAAGAAATTTGTGATTCGTGAGGGTTGGTTTAAGATTCGTGAGTTTGCAGTTTGAAATCCAGGGCTATTTGAAATCTAGAGTTAAACGGAGTATTTCAATTCAATCCATCCTATTGCTCGTAGCAGTGACGTTGCTTTCATCCTTATTCTCACTGGCGCAAGCGCCTTCACATGCGCCGGGAGCTTCGCAGCCAACCATCCTCTACGGGGCCGCTTACTACAACGAGTACATGCCAGCGGACCTCCAACCCGGCCGCCTGGAAAAAGATGTCGCACTCATGCAAGCGGCCGGCATCACGGTCGTTCGCATGGGCGAATCCACCTGGAGCCTATGGGAACCTTCCGATGGCCGTTTCGAATATGCCTGGATGGATCGTGTCGTTGAAGCCATGAGCAAGGCCGGCATCAAGGTCATTATGGGCACGCCGACATATTCAATTCCCACATGGATGGCAAAGGCTCACCCCGAAATCCTCGCTCGCCCACTCGGCGGCGCATCTGTCGGCTATGGTATGCGGCAGAACATGGATTTCGATAATCCGAAATTTCGTTTCTACGCCGAGCGTGTCATCACTAACTTGGTCAGTCATTACAAAGATAATCCCGCTGTGATCGGCTGGCAGATCGATAACGAGACTTCATCCTACGGCGCATCGAATGCCGATGTTTTTGCGGGTTTTGTTGATCATCTCAAACAAAAGTTCGGAACCACAGACGCACTCAACAAGGCATGGTTCCTCAATTACTGGGGCGAGGATGTAAACGACTGGGCCGACATGCCTACTCGAGACAATGCCACTAGCACAAGTTACAAACTCGAATGGACTCGCTGGCAGCAGATCCGCGTAACTAATTTTCTATCGTGGCAAGCCGCGCTGGTTCGAAAGTATCGCCGCCCCGACCAATTTGTCACACAGGATTTCGGCAGCATGATGAGGTCTGATGTCAATGAACCTGCTGTGGCCGCGTTTCTGGACGTAGTCGCAAACAATCCTTATCACGGCACGCAGGATCACCTTGACGGTGCCTGGCAGGCTCTTCAGGGTGATTTCTCCCGCTCTTTGAAGCACACAAATTTTCTGATAACGGAAACAAATGCGCAGACTCTCGGCTGGGATTCCGCAGGCCAGTTTCCACCTTATGATGGCCAACTACGCCTCGACGTTTACACCCACGTCTCTAGCGGGGCCAATATGGTTGAGTACTGGCATTGGCACTCCATTCATGCCGGACAGGAAACCTATTGGAAAGGCGTGCTCAGCCACGATCTTGAACCCAACCGCGCGTACGCAGAGGTCACTCGCATCGCCCACGAGCTTCAGAAAATCGGCCCCGAGCTGGCCGATATGAAGGTTCAAAATCAGGTTGCCATCCTTTACAGTGTGGACTCTTCCAATGGGATTAGCTTCATGCCCTTTGAGCGCCCGGATAGTCCCGGATGGGTGCCCGGCAAAGCAGCAGGAAGTTACAACGCAATTGTCGCCCAGCTTCACCGCTCCCTCTACTTAGCCAATGTTGGAACGGATTTCGTCTTTCCTAACGTCACTGCCGCTGAATTGTCGCAATACAAGCTGCTCATCGTTCCGGCTCTTTATGTTGCAAACGATGGTCTTTTGAAGAAAATCTCCGACTACGTGCAAAACGGCGGACACGTCTTGATGACCTTCAAGAGCGGCTTCACAAATGAGAACTCCGCTGTTCGCTGGGAGCGTGCTCCCGGACCACTGCGGCAAGCTGCGGGTTTTACTTATCAGGAGTTTTCTAATCTGGAGCATCCCCTCGCTCTGAAAGGCGATCCCTTTCACGTTGGCGATGAAAATAACAAGGTAAGCACCTGGGCCGAGTTCCTGCAGCTTGATTCAGCAAAGCCACTTGCTTTCTACGATCATCCTTTCTTTGGCCGCTGGCCAGCGATTACATCGAACCGCTTTGGTTCGGGAACGCTGGTTTATGAAGGCACGGCCGTCTCCGATGAACTTCAGAAGGCAATCGTGCTGAATGCTCTTCGGGAGGCAGGAGTCGATGGTCGCGATCAGCAACTTCCTGCGAACGTCCGTCTCAAGCGTGGAATCAATCGAAAGGGGCGCAATCTCTACTACTATCTCAATTATTCCAGCCAACCCGCCACGTTAACCTATTCTTATGCGGCGGGCACTGATTTGCTTACAGGACTTGCGTTTTCGCAAGGCCAGCAGGTCACGCTTGCCCCTTGGGATCTGATTATTGTGGAAGAGAAATAAAAAAGAAGAGATTGAAAGGAAACGACGAGCCGAGTCATCGACGCATACCGCAGGCTTCCAGTCTGGTTGTCTTTTGCCGTTTCCGGCATCATTTCTGGTGCGTTCGCCGTCATCGGAGGGATAGTTGGTGGCATGGTCGAGACGTATGTTTATGATGGTGGGAACAGCAGAGGGGACGATCTCGCTGCCTTTCTTTGTGGAGCGTTGGCTATCGGGACATTTGTCTTTGTAATCCTCTTCTCGTGGTTACAAAAGCTGCACCGTAAGATCTCAATTGCGACGCCGCTGCTCGCTTTGCTTGGCGTGTCTGGCTTTCGCATTGAGGATGACTATAGTATCGTGGCTTGGCTATGATTTGCATCATTTCATGAGGTTCATCATAGCTGGCTGGATTGCGATTTCGCTTCTTGGACTTGCGGGAATACTCGTTTCGCAATAATTATTCATTCGCCGGCCACTGCCGGAAGTTAACTTCACTTCACCCTCCGTGCACGGAATCGAAGAACTGCCGCAAAACTAGCCCCACTTCTTCCGGCTTCTCCCATGCAGAGTAATGTCCTGCTTTCGGAATTACTTTGATTTGGCTTCCCGAAATATTTTGGTGCATGAACTCCGCTTCGGATATGCCCGTCATGATATCTTCGTCGCCCGTCACGATTAGTGTGGGTACGTTGATGCTCTTCAGCGTCGCGCCTGAATCCGGACGCTCGGCCATACCTCGCTGTACCATTGCAATATCTTCGGGGGACATTTTCCGCATCATGCGTAATGCGCCATCGACCAGATCCGGACGGGTTGCGTGAGTAGTCTTTCCCAGTAATTTAGGCAGCATGCTTTCGAAGAATGGTTCGGTGCCGCGTTCCATTACATCATCCGCCGTTTTCAGTCGTGCTGCACGGGCGTCGGGCGAGTCGGCCCCAGCTTTGGTATTAATCAACGCAAGCGCTGCAACTCGCCCGCGCAAACGCCGCCAGAATTCAAAAAGAATGTATCCGCCGATAGATACTCCCGCGAAAGCAGCTCGTCCAATTTCGGCATGATCGAGCACACGTGCGATGTCTGCCGCGTGCTTGTCCATCATGGCCGGACTCTCGCCTAAATCCGAGTCTCCATGCCCGCGAAGATCAGGCAAAATCAACTTATAGCGGGACGCCAGGGCCTGTGCTGCGGGGAGCCAGAATTCATGGTGAACAGGAAAGGGATGCAGCAGAACCAAGGGAGGTCCGCTGCCAAGAATTAAATAGAAAATCTCTGCATCGTCACTTTTGATGCGTGGCATGATGGAGATTTAAACACAGTGCCGAGATCGTTGCCGCGCGGTAATCTGAATGCACGATATATTTGCACGACCTTCTTCTACGAATTGGTCGCTTGCTGCCCCACCGGGGCCGACAACATCAAAGGCTCTTCCGGCATAACAATCCAAGCGATCGGATAAGCCAGCAGGCCCACGCCCGTCATCACTGCGACGATCAGCCATATGAGGCGCATCAACGAGACATCCAAATCGAAGTACTCAGCTAGACCTATGCATACGCCGGCGATTTTGCGACCTGCTCGCGGACGCATCAGTCGCTTACGAGCGAGCACCGCGCCAATTCGCTTTCCGCAGTAAGCGCACACATTCGCGTCATCCTGAATAACCTTGCCACAGTAGTTGCAATACATAGAGTCCTCTCCGTAATTAAGAATACGGTTTGCCTTCCAAAAAGTTCCGCGAAACCTACTCTCCCTTATAAGGATCTTTGATATATTTCCGAGCTGCTTCCGCTTGCGCACTATCGGAACCTGTCGTCACCACCTGCTCGTATCTTTTCATCGCCAAATCGCGGTTTCGCAGAAGATCATACATCTCACCCGCGCCTAGATTTGCCTTTCGCGAAATCTCCGCATCGGGTTGCGCAATCCCGTCTACCAGTTCATAGGCGGATGCGGCTCCAGCATAGTCTTTTTGATCGCGCAGCAGATCACCCAAGCTGAGACCTGCGGTTTCGTAATGAAGGCCGGAATAATGTCCGTCCTTGCCGGTCTGCCAGACTTTTCGGTAGATAGCAGCTGCCTCCGTGTTTTTGTTTGCAGCTCGCAGTAGATTCCCTTCCTCCAGAGCCATAAGCAAATTATGTGGATAGCTCGAAATCAGCCCTCGCACAATGGGCAAGCCTTCGTCGTAGCGGCGTTCTCTCCGCAAGAAAAGTACGAGCAGAATCTTTGCATCAACACTGGTCTCGCCACTGCCCGCCGCGCACTCCCTTAAATATTGCAGGCCCTTTTCCTTGCTTCCGCCCAATCCCACCACCGAACCGGCCACTTTCAGTCCCCATGGTAGATTGCCAACCACATAGTTGTGAGCGCCAACAATTAGCTTGGCCTGCACATCGTTGGGCGCCAGCTCCAGCACTCGTTCGTGATCGTGTCGCGCTCCCACGGCATTTCGCAAGGCCGAAAGCCATGCATGTTCCACGAGTCCCGTATAGGTTGCAAACTGAGCTCTGGTTACGCCGCGGGCGTAGAGGGTATCAACATCGTTCGGATTGGAACTTAACCGGCCCTCCTCGAGCTTAAATGCTCTTGCGGCCAAGTCTTTGATCTGCTGCTGCACCTTGGGGTCAGGCGGGATTATGGGCCGCTTTTATAAAACTGTCGTTGGCGTACTCTCCCGTGTTTAGGACGCCCATGCGATACAGTTCGCGGAACAAAACCGCCGTTAGAAAGTGATTCACCGCGAACGGATCGTCCGGATGTCTTTGCAGCACTTCTCCAAACTGCTGAATCGCGCGGTCGTATTCGAGACTGTAAAAATGCTCGAATGCCGACGGATTAGCCGGATCATCCGGACGGAAGGAGAGTTTGTCGGCATGACTGTTCTGAGCAGGCGCTTGGGCAACCGCTAGAGATCCGCAACCGAGCAGCACAAAGAACAACAGAACACGGGACGCTTTTCCGACAATCATGCGCAGAATCGAGCCTAAAACCAAAAAATTACCCAGAAATGAAGTCTCTCTGATCGTCTCTCTGACGAAAATCGAAAGTTGTCACTCCAGTCTACCCGATGCCCCGGTAGCGGGGAGAACCACAGAGGCCACCTTTCGCAAATCATTCCGGGCGGACAACGATATCTATAGTGATGCCAGCGACCTACAGACTATATTTTGCGCGGTTGTGAAGTAATTCTTCCCCGCTCAATCGCGCAGAAAGTATGTTCGAAGCCGGGCAAGTCCCTGAATCTTCAACGTCTGCCCATCAAAATGAATTGGTTATAGGCTTGCCTGTACATATGAAAGGTCATTTTCATGTCAGAAGTGGTTCCCGACGTTCAACACGAGTTTTGGCGTCCTCCAGCAACCCGGCTGCAACCGGTAGTTCTTACCGCATCGACACCGTCCTTGGCCGAAACTTGTGCCGGATGTAACACGGAGTTTGTCGCTGGTTCGCGGTTTTGCTATCTATGCGGGGCTGCCCGAAACGCAGTAACGGAAATTTCAGCCGAATTGGCCCAGCCCTCCCCTGGTTCTCTAAAAGCTGGTTTTCTGAGAGCTCTGTCGTTTCAGAACGTCAAACAGGGGCTTGGTCTCCCCCTGCCTTCCATGATTACGTTCTTGATTGGACTTGGGTGCCTTCTTGCCGCAATGCTGGTTGGCATGGTCTACACAGTCGAAACTACGCTGGATTTTCAGGCTGTGCAGCTTTGGCGGATGGAGTGGCTAGTAGGAGCCGCAGTCGCCTTCATCGCCGGAATTCTTTTGAAAACCAATCGTCCTGCTGAAAAGTAAGTTGATTATTCGTTTGATTCCGTTCTCGCTTCACAAATGATCTTTGTGAGCTGGTTCGGCGCTGCTTCCGCGTCGCACCTCATGCATCCGGTAATGATGATGCACTGGGCCAACTCCTCGGCCTAGGGGATGTGCGTTCACAATCGCCGCTCTCACGTAAGCCTTAGCCAGTAGCACTGCTTCCGGCAAACCCTTTCCCTGAGCCAAGTGGCATGCGATCGCCGTCGCAAAAGCGCATCCTGTACCGTGTGTGGAATTAGACTGCTGCCGCTCCGCTTTGAAGACCTCTTGCTGAATCGGTGATTGTTGGGGGCTAGCTTGTGGGGAGTTAGAAGCAGCCGTAAAACTGAGCAGATCGATTGCTTTATCCAGATGCCCGCCCGTGACTACCACTCCGGACGCTCCCAGTTCATGTAGCTTGGTGGCCGCAAGTCGCATCTGGTCAAGATTCGTGACAGGCAGGCCAGTCAATGCCGCCGCCTCGTCTACGTTTGGGGTTATGACGGTAGCCATTGGCAGTAATCGCTGGGTTAAAATCTCGAGCCCAGCCTTATCTAACAAGTCTGCCCCTGACGACGACTTCAGCACCGGGTCGAGAACAACGCTCGGCAGTTTTGCGTCCGCCAAGAAATCCGCGACGGCCTTGGCCGCCTGGCCCGAACCGAGCATTCCAATATGGACTGCCGCAATCTCCATATCGGCGGCCAGTTCGGCTAGCGTTTCGAGAATGATCTCGGAAGCAACAGCACTCACCCGCCGAACTCCCGCCGTGGACTGGACAGTGAGTGCCGTGATGCACGCCACTCCATAGCAGCCGTGTGCTGCGATGGTCTTGATGTCAGCCGTGACCCCAGCGCCGGAACTGGGATCGAACCCGGCAATTGTGAGGACTACAGGTGGTGGGGCTCCCGCCATAATTGAAATCTACAGAAAACCCGGTCACTTGCAAAATAGATTCGGAAACTTTAGGAAGCGCAACCGAATCACATCACCATAAGTGTGAACAGCTCGGGATGAAAATCAGGGATCTCGGTTGTAAGGTCAGGTTCAGTATCTGTCATAACGTTGGAGCGACCGCAGGGCGGTAAGTCTAGGTTGGTGAATGGTACTCCGGCTGATAAGATGCGTCCGAAACATCGGACACGATAGCTGTTATCTTCAACACACAGTGAGGAAGAATTTTGAGTGATTCCGAAAAGTTTGCGCCGGGATGGCCAGGCATTGAATCGCGTTGGACTTCGAGCGCGAAAACAGGTATTGGCACTGCGCTTAACCAGCATAGCCGCGTTTGGTTCACGCTCAGTCACGGAATTCTGAACGAAATTTACTTTCCACGAGTCGATCAGGCGTGCACCCGTGACATGGGCTTCATCGTGACGGATGGCAAGAGCTACTTCTCGGAGGAAAAACGCCATTGCAAATTCGAGAACAAGCCGTTTGAGCCAGGTGTTCCCGCATACGAGCTAATAAACACAGAACTAGGGGGACGCTATCGCCTCGAAAAAGAGGTATTAACCGATCCTTACCGTAACGTCGTGCTGCAGAAAGTTCGCTTCGTGCCGTTACAAGGACAACTTTCCGACTATCACTTGTATGGCCTGCTTTCCCCTCACCTGGGAAATTTCGGAATGCGTAATACTGGATGGACCGCCGACTACAAGGGCATTCCTATGCTTTTTGCCGAGCATGACGGCACTGCGCTTGCGTTTGGTTGCTCAGCGCCATGGACAAGAATGTCCGTGGGGTTCGTCGGCTACTCGGATGGATGGCAGGACCTCTCGAAAAATTATCAACTCGTTTCTGAGTACACGCGCGCCGAAAACGGCAACATCGCACTTACCGGAGAAATTGATCTGTCCGCGTGTAACGGAGAGTTCGTAATCGCTATCGGATTCGGCGGCATCTGGGCAGAGGCTGGACAGCAGGTTCGCGCAAGCTTGGTGAATCCGTTTGCAGAGCATCGAAAGCATTATGTGCGGCATTGGAAAACTTGGCAGGACACGCTTCTGCAATTGGATGAACCCGAGCGCGAACACGATCTTTACCGGGCAAGTGCAGCGGTGTTGCGTTCGCACGAATCGAAAGACTTTCTAGGAGGTGTTATCGCCAGCCTCTCTATTCCATGGGGATTCAATAAAGGCGACGAAGACCTCGGTGGATATCATCTCGTATGGCCCCGCGATCTGGTGGAAACCGCGTGTGGATTTCTTGCAGCGGGTGCGCAAGCCGATGCGGTCCGCGTGCTGCATTATCTGGAATCGACGCAAGAGGCCGAGGGGCACTGGTCGCAAAACATGTGGCTTGATGGGCGTCCTTATTGGAGCGGCGTACAGATGGATGAAGCCGCATTTCCGATTCTGCTGGTGGACCTATTGCGGCGAGAAGCACCAGCAGCCCTACCAGATCTCGAGCGCTGGTGGAATTTGGTTCAGCGTGCTGCCGGATTTCTGGTTCGCAATGGACCGGTTACCCAACAAGACCGCTGGGAAGAAGACGCCGGCTACTCGCCATTCACGCTCGCAGTCGAGATTGCAGGGTTATTGGCGGCGGCTGATCTGGCCGATGCCGTGAAGAAAAAAGAGATCGCGACCTACTTACGCGAGACCGCAGACAATTGGAATGACAACATCGAGCGCTGGATTTATGCAACAAACACGGATCTAGCAAAGCAGATCGGAGTCGAGGGATATTACGTCCGAATTGCACCTCCGGAAACAGATGGTGCGGCATCTCCAGCGGAAGGATTTGTGCCTATCAAGAACCGTCCACCCGGACAGAGTTGCGAATCTGCAACGCACCTTATCAGCCCCGACGCGTTAGCTCTGGTTCGTTTTGGGTTGCGAGCTCCGGACGACCCACGCATGGTGAACACGGTTAAAGTGATCGATGCACTTTTGCGAGCGAAGCTCCCGCAAGGTCCTTGCTGGTATCGATACAACGGAGATGGCTACGGCGAGCACGACAATGGTTCTCCCTTCGACGGAACCGGAATAGGGCGCCCCTGGCCCTTGCTGGCGGGCGAACGCGCACATTATGAACTCGCTGCGGGACGTCCAAAAATCGCGGAAGAACTGCTACGCGTAATTGAACTCTCAACGGATGGGAGTCGCTTGATACCTGAACAGGTGTGGGATGCGCCAGATATTCCAGAGCGCGAATTGTTTCTAGGACGACCTTCTGGCTCAGCTTGTCCCTTGGTATGGGCACACTCGGAGTACATCAAGTTGCGTCGTTCCTTGCGCGACGGAAAAATCTTCGACCAACCCCTGCAGCCAATACAACGCTATGTCTTGGATAAAGTTAAGTCGAAGTACTTCGGATGGCGTTTCAACAACAAGTCGCGAGGCATTCCTGCGGGCAAGCAGTTGCGCTTGGCGCTTTTGTCGCCAGCAATTGTGCATTGGAGCTTCAACGGATGGCAAACCACACAGGATACGCGAACACGAGATGCAGGATTGGGGATGTTTGCCGCGGATCTGCCAACGCATGAATTAGCCGCAGGCGCCGAAATCATATTTACCTTTTATTGGCCAGAAGAACAGCGATGGGAAGGCGCGGATTTTTCAGTAGTAGTTGAAGAGAGCTAGTTCGAACGCGAAAAGCGGAGACTAGAGTTTTTGGTATTGCAAGGCATCAACGATATTTGCGACTAATCGTCACCCGTGTAGATGAGTTCGACCACGGTGCAATCGTCATTTAGCGGTGTGCCGCCGCAGAACTTGGCCAGCGCGGTAAAAATCCCTTCCATCGTTCCCTCTTTGGCAGCGACTTCCAAGCGATCGTTGTCGAAGAAATCTCCACGAGCATTCTCCGCCTCGGTGACGCCGTCCGTCACGAGAACAAGGCGATCGCCGGGATGCAGGTTGGCTCGATCACTTTCGTAAGACGCACTCTCCAATAAGCCAACTGGAAGATTGCCGTGCGCGGGACGAATCACCTCTTGATTACATACTAGTAATGGGGGCACATGTCCGCAATTGACATATTCCAACTCTCCGTCACGTCGTACCCGAGCGATGACCACGGTCGCGTACTTTTCTCCGATATGTTTATGAGTAAAGAAATTGTTTACTGCAGCGACGATGTCAGTCAGTGCCATACCCGCAATTAATTGGGAATAAATCATTCCTTGCAGGGTCGAGGCCAGCAGCGCCGCCGATACACCCTTGCCGCTTACGTCAGCGAGGACCACAGCCAAACCGTCTTTGGTATTCACGATGTCAAAAAAATCGCCGCCAATTTCTTTACAAGAAAGATTCTTGCCTCCAACTCGCGCGAATGAAACGTCAGGAATAGTCACAGTCATAAGGCCCTGCTGAATCCCTGCCGCGATGGCGAGCTCCTGTTGATAGCGACGAGACGCCTCTTCGGCTTGCACCAGCCGAGCATTCTCAATTAGTGAAGCCGCCTCGGTTGCGATCACGCGTAAAATATCGTTGCTCACACTTGAAATTTCACGTGAAGCAAAGCGGGAGTCGACGTATAAGGCTCCCATAACCTCGGCGGAAACCGAAACGGCCGGCGATTCGGAACGCGTCGCTTGTACCTGCGGTTTCCGTAACGGAATGCAAATCACGGTTCGCAGATCATAGGCAACGATACTTTGCCGTCCCGCGAGGTCTAGAGACTGGCTGGTGTCGGTCAATACAAACTCGGAGTTTGAGTTTAAAGCCTCGTCGAGAATTGAATGCGAGATTGTCTTGTCGTCCAGGAGTGGCTCACCCTTGGAGTTACGGCCAGCAGCCAAGTGGAGATCACCTGCTTCGTTTTTCATGAAAACGTAACCGCGCTCGGCATGAGCGAGCTTTAAAGTTACGTCCAGCAATGTCACCAGAATTTCATCAAGAACACCGGTTGTATTGAGCTTGCGGGCAGCTTCCAGGAAAAGTATCAGCTTCTCGAGATCGGTGGATTCATTCGAGATGTGAATTCCGGAGATCTGACTGAGAAAGTCGCGAGCCGTGTTGGACGTCCCGTGCTGCGGATTGAATACGACATACGTTACGTCGCGAACTCCGAACTCCAGCCGGTCATTTTTCTCCAGAGTTTTTCGCTCGACACGTTCACCATTCACGAAAGTGCCGTGCTTACTACCCTGGTCGACAACGCTGAATTTTCCATTTTCCGAAACGATCAGGGCGTGGTCCCGTGAAACCCGCGGATCAGCGATGACTAGATCCTTGTCGATCTTGCGTCCCACGGCAAAAGGACTGTGATCGAGGGAAATTGTGCGTTGGTCATTGCCCTGCACAAAGACGAGGATAGGGAACACTCCAGAAACTGGACCTGTACCCGATCCTTCTCCGGCTATGGTCTGAAAAGACATGGGCGAATGCAGCTCCCGAATTGCCATTTTGCTGAAAAACTTCCCGGTGCGATCGGGAAATAGCAGCTCAACACCGACAGATTGCGAACGGTGAAACAACACACTGGTGAATCATAATGTATCACTACTAAAATGAGGAATGAGCAGTGATGCCAAGAGTACGGCGATAAGCGGCGGTATTGCGAGGCTTGTCCAGAGGGGCACTGCCCAAGCTTTTTGTACGGTCGCGGATGGCAAAAGAAGTCCCGCAATGGTGAGTACAAGTGCCACGAGCCAGGGCCAGAAAACACTAATAGCGGCAATTATGCCGACCAGCCGAAGGACAATGTTCCCCCTCCACCACAAGTGTTGATACCGAACCAGAAACAAGATGCCTGGCAACAACAAAATTTGGTTATAAGGGGATGTCCTTGGAATTGCTGCGACGGTCGCCGTGAGAACCAAAGACGATGTGAGGACAAAAAGCGGATTATCGGCGGGGGCGCCACGTACTCGCCAACAAGTAAAGGCCAACCCGAGCAGGATTAGAATAGTCAACGCGCTGCCCCATCCCGCAGGCATCAGCACAGCCAATACTGATCCGGAAGGGCCGGTGTACTGGCGGTACGCGGATAGTGCCTTTTGAAATTCTGTGATCCAGCCCGGTAAAATCCACTGCGCTCCAAGTAGCAAGAGCGCCATGCTGACTACGAAGCTCCAAACCAACGCTCGCCGGGATTGCCAATTACTCAATGCCCACAGAAGCAGCCAAACTATTATGAGCAGAACGAGCTGTGGTTTGATTGTCGCGATGGCCAACAATGGGCCGGCTGTTAACAAATGATCATAGCTGATCAGGACCATGGACGCTGCTATGAGACCGCTCACCAGCAAGGTCAACTGCTGAAGTTTAATTCCCTGTAATACAGGAAAACTGCTGAGCGTCAAAAGGATCAGAATTCCAATGCTACTCAGCGATGGCGACCATCTTAACGCTCGTAGCCAAAACAAAACTGTGAGAGCAACCACGATCGCCAAAGTCCATCGGAAACACTCCTGCACTATCGGGAATGGAGCTTTGATAATCGGCGCCAGCAAGAACACTACATAAACTGGATAAACAAATCCCTGCTGGTCTTTGGGATCTTCCGGACGTGTGGGATCAATTGGACGTCCGTAATATCCGGTCTGTATCTCGCGGGTAATCTCCCGGCTGTAGGGATTGCGATGATGAAGAATTAACTCGCGAGCACCGAGCCATCGCGGATACAAGTCCGAAAGATTGCCGCGGGGTCGGCCGTTAAGAGCGGCGTCCGCCTGCTGATACGCGATCAGCACGTGTTGCACATAGAACCACATGCAACCGGCCATCAAAATGGCCAAGAGTAAACCGGGTTGAGATTTATTTAACAATATTGGAAAAGCAGGATTGATCCCATGTTACAACTTATGCGGCGAACTTCTTCGTGCGATTGCGAATTCTAGTCTCTATAGCCATCGGATTAGCGAGTGGGAGCTTCTGCTGGTTGTTCTTGTCGCATTTTGACCTACGTGCCGCCGATTTCGGGTGGGCAATCCAAGCTGCTCGTGATCTTCTTGCGCATAAGAACCCCTATCAAAACCCGCAACAGTTGTATCCCCTGACAGTAGCGTTTTTTGGGTTACCTTTTGTCTGGATCAAACCAGACCTCGCTGCCGGGATTTTTTATGGCATCAGTTCAGCACTGCTTGCATTCGGGCTAACCAAGGACACTTACCATCGGTTGCTCATTTTCCTTGCATATCCCTATTGGGCAGGGATTCTAACAGCGCAATGGATGCCGCTCGTTATGGCGAGTTGTTTCTTTCCTCTGCTGCTGCCAGCAACAATGGCGAAGCCTCAAATTGGCTTACCTGTAGCCCTTACTAATTTGACATGGAAGGGACTTCTATTGAGTTTCGCAGTTCTGCTGCTCAGCCTGTTGTGGCTGCCCCAGTGGCCATTTTACTGGCTGGTCAACACACACCATTACAGTCGATTCATTCCCATGTTTGTTCTGCCAGGACCACTGCTCGCATTGGCATTGGTCAAGTATCGCGACCATGACGCACGTCTTTTGTTGTTGATGGGAATTATGCCGCAACGATGGTTCTACGACGCTTTCGTTCTGTGGCTGATTCCGAAGACGCGTCGGGAAATTGTCTGGACGGTCGCTTTAAGTTGGATACCCGGAATTTGGCGCTGGTATCACATACCACATAGCTTTACGGAAGTCGGCCGATGGGCAGTAATATTCATGTACCTACCGATGCTGGGTCTTGTGTTATCGCGAGGCGGGATCGCGAAAACGCAATCCAAAGGAGCACAAATAGCAATAATAGGATGATGGCAAAGAATTCTAAGTGCTTATACCTCAAGACGAAGAGGAGATAAATCGAATTACAGGAAAGTAGCGCGAGGCAGCCATAAGTCAATCGTCTCGTCCAAACTCTCTTCGTCGGACTCGAAACGGTATCTTCAAGTGCAAGAAGGCCCGCAAGAAAAATCAAACTTAAGTCATGTGTGTAGAGATGGTAGCTCAGCAACACTGTCGCAATGAGCCCCATGCAGAACACCATTTGATTATCAGCATCGGTCAATGACGATCGCCAGGCACTTACCATTGCCGTAAAAATCAACCCCGAAAGCAAGGTGAGCACACCGCCTCTGAGCCAAGGGCGATCTGCAGGCAGCACGCTCCAAATCAAGCCACGCAAGTTTGCCGTATTGCCAAGAGCGTGGTTCCAAAGAGAGTTAGTATTGTTTTCGCTCGACAAGACGTAACCCGGATAAGCTTGCCAACCGCGCCAGCCGACGGCTGCCAAGCCGATGAACAGCAATACAACCGCTACTGCAAGGAAGCCGGCGACGAAACGTTTTCGCTTCAGCAAGAGGAACGGTAAAACAAACGACAGTACCAAATGGAATTTGCATAAGGCCAGAGCAAGCCACCCTCCTGCACGGAACTCGTCCTTACTGCGCAGTGCTGCAAATGCCATGCAGTAGCAGAACAATACAAAGATGGAATCCTGTCCTTGCATTAGCGCAATGAAGTTCGGGTAAAATGCAAAACTCGCTAGCAGCCACAAAAAGATGGGTTCCTTCCCCAAAACCGTGAGATGTGGACGGAGCACCAACGGTATACCGAGGACAAGCAAAATGTTGATTCCGAGCCAACAGAAATAGGCCGTCAGATAGGAAAGTCGAGCGAAAGGAGCAAAAACAAGAGCTTCAAAAGGAGGATGGTTGTAGGGCAAACTGGATCCGTTTGTGCCACGAACCGATGAAAATGGGCGCTGAATTGTTTTCTGGAGGTCATTGTCATAAAGGCGGCTTCCCTGCTTTTCGTGGATGATCTTGCCCGCAGTGTAAAAGATAGTAAAGTCCGGGAGACCGGCAGGAATTCCATTTCGTGAGTGCCAGAGTACGAAAGTATTCAGAACAATCATACCTAGGAAATAAGTCGCTAATCGAGTTCGAGCCTGCCGTGAAAGCATGGAGGGAGGAGTGCATTATACGGGACTACCTGCGACCATTTTCCCCGCCTTTTTTGTATACCCGGGAACGACATCGATTTCGGAAAGCGCAGCATTTACCTCAGGTCGCAATCTCGTCGGTAGGGGACGGAGCAAGTTCCGATTCACGTACCGTTGCTGCGGACGCGGTTGGAAAATTGGCACTACTATGCAACAAAATGTCGCTCATTCGGGAACATGTCGAGGTATTATGGGTGCAAGCAGTTGCAAGTGTCTCCTTGTTTCGCGTAAATCATTGATTTGGAATACTCGGTTCGGAACGTTGAACTGCGTGGAGTTCAACGTTAAAGGACTTGGCACCTTAAAACTGGTGCGAAAATTGAGACAGGGCACGGCAGCAGTTTTAGCTCTTCTAGGGGAGGGATAAAGATGAACAACTATTTGTGCAGACTATGGGCACAGGAAGAAGGTCAGGACATTGCGGAATACGCAGTGATGCTGGCAGTAATTCTGGTAATTGTGGTCGGCACAGTTTCGCTTATTGGAAAAAACGCTAACATTATCTTTTCTAATGTAGCCAGTTCAATCCAATAGCTGAGGGATAGGACACTTCAGACTCATGATCGGCTTACACGGCTAACAGGAGAGATCTAGAGTACGTCCGAAAGCAACGTCAGGCGCCTCTCTGGTTCCGGCGCACTGGAGTTGTGCTGTCATAAAATTAGGTGAGTCAAGTTATGCGATAGCCCAGGCCAACTCAGTATTTCAGCTTGAGGAGCCACAATGAATCGGAACCGGCTAGTGATGATTGGACTCATCGCCCTGATGTTGGGCGCGTTTTTCAGTTTCTTGGTTTACAAGAATCTCCAGGCACGGGCTGCCTCTGCTCCACCGCCAGGAGTGGATGTGGTCGTCGCAGGAAACGACATCCAGGTAGGTGCCAAAATTGGGGGAAGTGACCTAAAAGTCGTTCGATTTCCAGTGGCCGATTTGCCACCGCACTACTTTTCGGACCAAGTCAAAGTTATTGGCCAGGGAGCCATACTACCGATCGCTCGAGGAGAATTCATCCTGCCTTATAAATTGGCGGGAGAGCATGCCGGTTTTGGACTCCCGGCGCTGATTCCTACGGGGATGCGAGCAGTATCAGTGCGGGTAAACGATGTGGTTGCGGTTGCGGGTTTCGTTTTGCCGGGCACTCGGGTCGATGTTTTGTTAACCGGGAACGCCAGTGGAGCGAGTGAACAACAAACTACGACCGTGCTGGAAAACGTTGCCGTAATTGCAAACGGGCAAAAGCTGGATCGCAATTCTGGAGGCGAGCCGCAAAACGCAGCCGTCATTACGCTGCTGGTTTCTCCCGACGATGCCCAAAAACTTACTCTTGCCAGCACTCAGGGCCACATCCAGTTGGCGCTACGTAACCCGCTCGATACTAAGCAGGAGGAAATTGCGGCCGTGAACAGCAATTCGCTCTACAAGGGCATCGCAACTCCAGCTCCCAAGATTCAGGCGACAATAAGGCGCCCGGCAAAACCTGCACCGACGGCGCCCAACGTCTACTCTGTAGAAGTAATTCGCGGGGAAAAGAAGGACGTAACGAATTTCTGAGCACAAGATTAGCGAGCAACAGAAGAGGTCGGGACCTATGTTAATTTGCTCCCCTCAGAGGGATGCACAACAGAAGCGAATTCCTAAAGTTGCTCTGCTAGTTGCGGCTATGCTCGCAACGGGATCCGGTTTTTCCTTAGTTCAAGCACAAGTTACGTCGCCTTCTGAGCCTTCCGGTTCCAGCCAATCGGTCTCTCCTGCGGCGAACCAAGCCGCTCCGGTTCCGCCGGCATCTCAATCGACGCCTATCGCTCCCTTAGATCAGCAGCAAGTACCAGGTCCCAATGCAGGTGCGGCAGCGTCCCAGTCTGAGGCAGCGGGAGCTGCGCCGTTGCGTGTCATGGTGGGCAAATCGCTATTAATTAACACAACAGAACGCCTGAAACGGGTTTCAGTCACTGACCCCGCGGTAGCAGATGCTTTGGTGGTCACGCCCACTCAAATTCTGGTGCATGGCCGCGCCCCGGGTGAGGTCTCCTTGCTCATATGGGATGAACTCGAGCGCTCCCGAAGTTTCGATTTAAGGGTGGATGTGGACGTCAGCGCAGCCGGAGAAGAAGAAAAACGAGTTTTCCCCGACGAGCAAATCGAGGTCACGCCTTCACGCTCCGCGATCGTCCTTTCAGGCCATGTCACGACCGAAGATGTAGCCAAGCGTGCTGGAATGATCGCGGAAGCCTATTCGAAAAACGTGGTCAACGTGTTGACTTTTGGGCCTGTAGGAGCGGAAGAAGTTTTACTTGAGGTTAAGTTTGCGGAAGTCGATCGCAGCGCGGTGACGCAATTGGGTGTGAATTATTTTACTCCCGGCACGGGTCATACCACTGGATCGCTTACGACTGGACAGTTTGGAAGCGTTGGGCTTAGTACAACTACGAGCACCACTACAACGACCGGCAGTACCGCAACGACCTCAAATTCGGGCGCTCCTCCAACCCTCAATATTGCGAATGCCTTGAACCTCTTCCTTTTTCGCAGCGACATTAACTTCGGCGCTGCGATCCAGGCGCTGCAATCAAAAAGCTTATTGCAGATTCTCGCCGAACCAAACCTGATTGCGGTAAATGGCAAAGAGGCAAGTTTCCTGGCGGGCGGTGAATTTCCTTTTCCAGTTGTTCAGCCCGGCCAGGGGATTACAGCGGTTACGATTTCCTTCAAAGAGTTCGGCGTAAGACTGAAGTTCACGCCGCTTATCATGCCTAATGGGAACATTCACTTGCGGGTGCAGCCCGAGGTGAGCGCGTTGGACTTCGCGAATGCCCTCACTATCTCTGGTTTCACGATTCCAGCGCTGAGCACGCGGCGCGCGGATACAGAGTTTGAACTCAAAGATGGACAGAGTTTCGTGATTGCTGGATTGATGGACAATCGCCTGACCGACATAGGCAACAAGATACCGGGTTTGGGCGACCTCCCGATCATAGGGAATTTGTTTCGCAGTAAGAACCTGCAAAAGAGCAAGTCGGAGCTAATGGTTCTGTGCACGGTTCATCGCATCATGCCGAGTGTGCAACCGCCGGATATTCCGGCTAACCCGAAACCGTTTCTCGACCCGAGTAAGTTTGACGCTCCGAAGGCGCCGGGCAACAAGAAGTGAATAGAAGTTGGGGGAATCTGATCCATGTCCGAGCTTTCTGTAGTTGTCGTTGCAGCGGACAATGAACAACGCACCGTTCTGCAAATTTTAGTCGATGGTACCGGCGTCGCAAAGACTGTGCACAGTGCCGTAAACTTCCCTATAGCAGCAAGCGATCCGATCATACGGAGAATTCAATCCATCAAACCAGATGTAATCCTGGTGGACATCCCCAAGGAGTCTGCGCTTGCGCTTCGAGCCATCGAGTTGTTGCATTTGGAGGTACCCGGCCCAGCTATTTTCGCAGTCGGGACCATGTCTCAGTCGCAGGTGATTGTTAGCGCCATGCGATCCGGCGCCCGCGAATTCATTGAGAGGCCGCCAACCCCCACTGACCTTTTGGAGGCATTCGTCCGCCTTAGTGCCGCAAGGCGAAAGGTTCAGCAGGAAGGCGTCCGCGGCAAAATATTCACGGTTGCGAATGCCAAGGGCGGCAGTGGCGCGACCACTATCGCGGTAAATCTTGCGCTGGCTTTGCAGTCGGCCCATGGCAATGTCGCACTGGTCGACATCGCTCCGCTGGGACATGCGGCGCTGCATCTTAATTTAAAGCCGTTGTTCACAGTAGCCGACGCAATCCGCAATTTGCATCGTCTTGATAGTTCCCTGCTGGAAAGTTTTACCACGCGACACAGCACTGGTGTCCATCTGTTGGCGGGCTCGAATATCCCCCTTGCAACTGAACCATCAACCGCCGAGCTCGCTCGATTGTTTGACATGCTCGTGGCTCAGTTTCGTTACGTGGTGGTCGACGCTTCATCTCGCGGAGACGCTTCGACGCGTTTAGTGGGCAACCTCTCGCAGGCGGTACTGCTGGTCTCTCACGCCGATGTCGCTTCGCTATGGAGTGCCAATCAGATTCGGCAGTATTTAGGACAAGTAGGGGGAACCGAGCGTTTGCATCTCGTTCTCAATCGTTTCCGGAAGATTCCGGGTTTCACCGAAGCCGACGTCGAAGCTGCGGCAGGTTTGAAGTTGCTCTGGAAGATTCCGAACCAGTATTTCGCCGCGTCCGCCGCTATCAACCGGGGCATACCGATGGTGCAGCAAGCCCACACCGAAATCG
Organism: Terriglobia bacterium; assembly: GCA_963791575.1. Taxonomy (GTDB): domain Bacteria; phylum Acidobacteriota; class Terriglobia; order Terriglobales; family Acidobacteriaceae; genus JAOAPG01. Next base: position 157,188 of record CAWBSY010000004.1, read on the forward strand.
CCCGGTCTTTCGCGGGACTGGCTTCCCGCCTGACTGAAAATGATGCTACCGTGAAACGAGCAGCCTGGTCGCTGTTCAAAATCAGTTAAATCTGGAGAATATATAGCGAGTTTTGTAAGGTGAGCCTAGGCGGGATATGGCGAATTCTCAGACTTTCGAGCGAACCGAATACCAGCAGGTAAAGGCGGATCTGCATCGCAAGATCCTCGACCGGTTGGATCTCGAAAAACTGGGGAGAACACCCGGCCAGGCTGCTCGCGACGAAGTTCTACTGCTTATAAGAAACACCGTTAACAGCGAAGCAGTGCCCTTAAGCTTCGCGGAACGGGAGCGGCTAGCACGAGAAATACTGGATGAGATTTTTGGGCTCGGTCCGTTGGAACCGCTTCTTAAAGATCCCACCGTCTCCGATATCCTGGTGAACCGCTTCGATCGGGTCTATGTAGAGCGTGCCGGTAAGCTCGAACCGACGGGGCTGAGTTTCAAAGATGATGCGCATTTGATGCAGATTATCGACCGCATCGTATCGCGTGTAGGTCGGCGCGTTGATGAATCTTCTCCGATGGTGGATGCACGCCTTCCTGATGGTTCACGTGTGAATGCCATCATTCCACCGCTGGCAATTGATGGCCCCTGCCTTTCCATCCGCCGCTTTGGCCGCGACCCTATTACTGCCCGCAACATGATCGAGAACAAGTCAATGACCGAACCTATGCTGGAACTGCTCTCCGCCATGGTGAAGGGGCGATTGAATATCTTGATTTCGGGTGGAACCGGCGCCGGCAAGACCACATTATTGAATGTCTTATCGGGATTCATTCCCAACAATGAACGAGTAGTCACGATTGAAGATGCAGCAGAATTGCAAATGAAACAAGAGCACGTGGTCCGGCTCGAGACTCGTCCCCCGAACATCGAAGGAAAAGGTGCCATCCGGCAGCGGCAGTTGGTTATTAATAGCCTCCGCATGCGCCCTGACCGCATCGTGGTGGGCGAGGTGCGCGGCGAAGAAGCGTTTGACATGCTCCAAGCGATGAATACTGGACACGAAGGTTCGCTTACCACTGTGCACGCGAATTCTCAACGGGACGCATTGGCACGTTTGGAAAATATGTTTTCGATGGCTAGCCTCAATATCCCTGAACGTGCTATGCGAATGCAGATCGCGTCGGCTATTCACGGCGTAGTCCAAATTGCGCGCATGGCCGATGGCACCCGTAAGGTAATCGGCCTCTCTGAAGTGACTGGAATAGAAGCGAGACATGATTGCGATGCAAGAGATTTTCGTGTTTGAACGTGAGGGTATTGATGAGAGCGGCAAGGTCAAAGGAACGTTTCGTGCCACTGGTATCAGGCCGAATTTTTCTACTCGCCTAGCCACAGGCGGATTCCGTTTGCGTCCGGCATTGTTCGATTCGAAGATGGAGGTCTAAGAAACCGGCGGGATTCTTGCAACATATGTCAGTCTTTATTGCCATCTTGGTGTTCGTTATTGTCGCTCTGGTTGCGTTTGTAGTTGGTTCTCTAATGGACCAACGCAGCGCCCAGGCACGTCTGATTCGTGAGCGCCTGGCCTCGGTAGATAAGGCGGCGGAGCGCGCACCGAGTGAAGAGCTCGCGCTGCTACGCGACGAGATGCTGAGCAAGATTCCGGCTCTTGACAGCCTTCTGCGCAGATCGACTCAAGTTTCCAGTTTGCAGACGCTCCTCGCCCAAGCGGATGTTGGAATTCGAGCTGGCAATATTCTGCTCTTATGCATGCTGAGCGGTCTGGTATTCGGTGCGATCACATTTGTGGCGACGGCCTCGATGTCAGCGCAGATATCGGCATTTGTACGGGTCCTCGGTCTTGTGGTCGGCACAATGTTGCCCTACTGGTACGCTTCTTCTCGGCGCAGCAAGCGCTTTCAAAGGTTTGAGGAATTATTCCCGGAGGCAATCGATACACTGGCGCGCGCCGTGCGCGCGGGTCATGCCTTCACAACCGCATTGGAGCTGATCGCCAATGAAGTCTCGGAACCAGTAGCCACGGAATTCCGGAAACTATTTGAGGAGCAGAAATTCGGCCTTCCGGTTCGCGATGCTCTGCTCAATTTAACGGAGCGCATGCCGCTGGTCGACGTCAAGTTTTTCGTGACGGCTGTCATGCTACAACGCGAGACGGGCGGCAATCTGGCAGAGATTCTCGATAATCTCTCCTATGTAATCCGAGAGCGGTTCAAGATTTTGCGGCAGGTACGCGTATATACAGCGCAAGGACGTTTGACGATGCTCCTGCTAATGGCGCTGCCGCCCATCATCGTTGTGATCATGCTGGTGCTGAATCCAGCCTTTATTGGTCCGTTGTTTTCGGATCCGTTGGGTCACACTTTTCTGGCGATTGGCATCACGCTACAGACTATTGGTTATTTTGTAATTCGAAGAATTATTCAGATACAGGTGTAGCGGGAATGCAGGTGTAAGGGATTCAGGTCGATTATGGCGTTGGTATTAGCAATCATCCTATTTCTGACGATTGCCTTGGTGGTGTTCTCCTTCGGGGCAGCGGCGTATGCCCCCTCGTCCGTCTTGGGATCACGTCTGCGTTCCCTAAGCTGGCAAAAAACATTGCCACAAGAGAAGCCTGCCTTACGGGAGCGCTTCGAGCAGGCTCTCGATCCTTTGAGCAGGGCTCTGCCACTCTCGCCGAGTGAAGTATCGCGAACACGAGCGTGGCTGATCCAGGCGGGGCTGCGGGAGAGCCGCCATTTAAGCGCGTATGTGGCGAGTCGAGTGCTACTGGCTTTTCTCGGATTGGTAGTTGTGCTCGCGGCTGGCGCAAGTAGCGCTATGTTGCTGGTGGGAATTCCGGCACTCGGTTTTTTCCTGCCCCGATTTGCTTTGAAGCGAATGATTGCCCAGCGGCAACGTCGCATTACGCTGGGGTTACCGGATGCTCTGGACCTCACCGTTATTTGCGTCGAAGCGGGATTGGCGCTGGATCAGGCGATGATGAGAGTGGGTGAGGATCTCAATCATGCTCATCCTGAGCTGAGCGAAGAATTTCATTTGGTGAATTTGGAAATGCGCGCCGGTAAACCCCGAGCCGAAGCTTTGCGGAATCTTGCGGCTCGAACCGGCGTCAATGATATCCGCGCGCTGGTTGCCACCCTCGTACAAACTGATCGATTTGGGACCAGTGTGGCACAGGCTTTGCGTGCACACTCGGATTCTCTGCGCACCGAACGCCGCCAGCGGGCCGAAGAGCAAGCCGCGAAGACAACGATCAAGATGGTCATCCCTTTGGTGATATTTATTCTGCCGTCCATTATTCTTGTAAGTCTTGGACCCGCTATCATTCAGCTCATTCGAACCTTCGCGCCGGAGATAGCGCGATGAAAAATAATCTGCTGCTAAATTCGAAGTGCCCACTTTCCCCGCCCGCTGGAGGCAGTGAGAAGTTCGCGAATCAGGAGCTGTGATGTTCTCGCGAGGGCCGACGGGATCCGCATTTAATCTGACTCGCCAATCCTACCTGGCTACGCGGCTCGCAATTGCCGAGACACACTGGTCACGCTTTCGGGGACTAATGGGCGCAGACCTCGAGAGGTTTCCAGCTGGCCAAGGTTTGTGGATCATTCCCTCCCATGGAGTCCATACCTTTGGCATGCGTTTCCCGATTGATGTCGCTTACCTAAACGATCAGAGACTCGTAATTCATCTTGAACATGGGCTTAAACCTTGGCGCGTTGCCCCGGTTCGGCTGAATGCGAAATCGATATTAGAGCTTCCGGCAAATACGCTTGTTCCGACCGGAACATTGCTGGGCGATCAGATCAGGATTATCCGCGAAACAGAAGAGCAGGTTGAGGCGAATCCGGCGTGAATGATGTAACCCAACTGGACTGTGGACCCAAGCTCTTGGTGGAATGGTCCTCTCCCTGGCAGGAATTTCAGACTGCCATCGGGCCGGCTCTCCGTCGTTCTCCCAAACCGCTTTCCGGTGAAGCTCCGATCGGACTCTTCCCTTATCGCGGATTTTTGCTGTCTTGGGCAATCGAAGCAGCGTTGCTGGTCGCCGCAATAATATTGCCGTCGAAGTTGGCCAGCGTACGCCCCAATGAGCCGCCTCCGCGTCCAAAGTACGACATCATCTACTATTCGGGGAACGAACTGCCGCAAACCGAAGATGCCGGCGGAACACGAGCCGGACGCTCTGGTATTTCAGGCGGACAGCAGGCACATCACGAGACACAAGCAATCCGTGTAGCGCGGGGAGAGACTGTGCAGGAAAAGGTTGTGGATGCTCCCAAGCTAAACCTTCCGCGCGCTGACGCCGCAGTGGCCAATTTGCTGGCCTACAAGGCAGTTCCGGGGCCCGCTCCGACCCAAGGACTGCAATCTTCAATGCGACGACCTGACATACCCTTGAGCGCTGTAGCGCCAATGCCGCAGGTTCGCCGCGATGACATTAATATTCGGCAGGCGCTCAATGCCGCGGTGGTAGCTCCTTCTCCTGTTGCGCCACAGCATGATGTGGCGCTGCTCCATATGCCTGGCAATACTCCAGTCCAAGTTGTTGCGCCTCCGGTGTCAGCCCCGGAACGGATCACAAGTTTGCATCCGAAGTTGATGCTTCCTGCTCCGGCCATAGTCGCACCGCCTCCGCAGTTTTCGCGGGAAGTTGCGAAAACCGGACCAGGATTTGGGCCCGAACTAAGTAGGCAGGTGATTCCGCCGTCAGTACAAGTCGAAAACAGCGCTCAGCGTCGTACTCTCGCCGGGCTCGGCAGCAGTGCAGTGGTAGCTCCGTCAGCCCGTATGGATAACAGTTCTATCCGACACCAATTGAACGACGGGTTAGGACTGCCGGCGGTGATTGCGCCATCTCCTACGATTTCTGAGAATTCTTCTTCCAGTTCCGGAAATACCGGTTCGCAGAATGGACATCGGACGATGGGGCTCGGTAATCCCACGGTCGCGGCAGTTACAGGACCGCCCACGAGCGCAAAGAGCCCTGCGGAAACAGGAACTGGAGTCGTGGTGTCAAATAAGCCAGGATCGGCGTTAGGAGTGCCCAGTAGCGCGGCTGGAGCCATCGCTATGTCGCCGTCCGGAACGGCGAAGTCTGGCTTAGGCGGCTCTGGTGGCGGCTCAAGCATCGGACGAGGCACTGCTGCAGGGAGTAGTTCGGCCGGGGAAGATCGGGGTGCCGGAAAGGCAAACGACGGCCACGGTTCCGATACAATCGCGCATAACGGAATATCACCCTTGCCTGGAACGGGAGGTACTGGATCTGGGCTCGCGGGGAAGCCAGCTATGCCTGGGGTATCGGTAAGCGGAGGCAGCAAGATCATCACGCTTCCCAGCTTCGGAGCTAGCCCAACTCAACCCGCTGCTCCCGGACGGTCGAGTACGACTAAAGCAGAAGAAGGACCTGGGATCACGGTCGTCGCAACTTCCCGCTCAGGGGGGGCGTTCAATCTCTATGGAACGCTAAAAGGCGACAACTATACGATCTACATCGACACAGCTCTTGGGACCGCCGTGATGCAGTTTGCCGATCCAAATTCGGCTGCCCATGCCTATGCGGGAGAATTGGTTTCTCCACAAGCAATCCGAGCGGATTTGCCAGCAAACTTGCATCGTTCTCGCTTAGTGTTCGCCTGCGTCCTTGATCGAGTCGGAACGCTGAAGAACGTTCGAGTCCTGGAGCCTAGCGGCGCCGACGTGACTGGCAAAGTGTTAGCAGCACTGCCGAGCTGGAAGTTTCGACCAGCGATGCGTGGTAAACAACCAGTAGAAGTCGATGCAATTCTGGGCTTCGATATCGACACGCGATGACGACTAAGTGCCTGAGCGATGAAATAAGACCGCCGTCTTGTCCTCGTGAGTTACTGACCATGCTGGCGTGATTTTCATAACAGTGGTCAGTGCGGAATTTACCGGAATCAAAACCCAATTTACATGCTTGGCGTCCAGCACGTTTTCCCAATCGGGTTCGACTTGCACGACTTTCAGATAGTCTTTCAGAAACTGTTCGCCATAAAGGTCATGCCGGTCGTCGACAACGACTTTATTTTGCGGATAAAGTCTGTAAATCAAATATCCACCCCAGGAATCAGGACAGAAAATCGGCTCGCGAATATTGCGCTGGGTAATCACTTCTGCGGCTTCAACAGGAAAACTTTTTGGGTCGAAATAGGCACGGATGAGCTGCATCGATCCGAGCTTGCCATGGTTGATGCATGCGGTTAGGCCTAATGCAAAGGCCAGCACGAGCCAGAAGTGCGATCGAAAATGGAGCTCGAGATTGCTCATTCGTTCGCCGAATAAGTGCACGCGGGAAAATAGGTTTCGTATGGAAGGCGTAAGCTGCGGATCGCTTCCCGCCTCAGCGATAGTTCGCGACGCTATTGGAGCCATGATCAAAGCAATCAGAATCGCAGAAACTGGAAGATTGCGCGCCGCATAGAGACCGCTGAAAACCGCAAATAGAATCACCAGCAATTGGGGAACTCTGATCGTCCAGCGATTGCGGGACAACATAACTATCGAGACCAATAAAAGGATTATGAATCCCAGAGCAGCTCCACTGTGAAAATTCGGAGAAAGAAATTCCCCGATATGATTCATCAAAAATGAATTCGAGAGATATCGGTAAACATGAATATAGAGACGGAAACCGAATGGATTTACTAAGCTAGCCAAAAGACAAAGGAAGGTAATAAGCCCCAGTCGCCGCAGCCACTTTCCAATTTTCTCTCGATCGTCAGCGAAGATGAGCGTATTCGATCGGTCGCCAGCCAGCATATAGATTCCGAGCAACACAAATCCCAACAGAAACCCGCCATGCAGATTGACCCACAAAAGCATCAGCGCCGGAAGCCAGAATACGCGTCCATTGTCGTTGCCAGAACTTGCGGAGTCGAGCAGGTCAAACCAGATCACGGCAAACAGCCAACTTACGATGTGAGGACGCGCGAGAAAGTGGATTGTGGAGGCAACGAGAGCCAGCAGCGTAAATGCTACTGAGACAATTAGCGTTCCTCCCCGTCTCATGGCGATGTGCAATACCAACACAAAAACAGAGGCAATCAATGCCGCGGTAAAAAAGACCACCCCATTCAGTCCCAAGGCGCGATGAATAATGCCAATGAACACATCGTAGAGCCACTCCCACGCGTACCACGGCTGCCCGTTCATGGTGGACGAGAAAGGATCAGTGCGAGTAATGCGTGTGTGTCTGCAAGATCAGCTGGCCGTTACGAATGTGCCAGCCAGTATCGGCATCCCGAAGTAATAGTCGTCCGAGAGCACCGCAGCTTAGAGCCAGCAGCAACGTAAAGAAAAGAACATCCGCAACCGACGGAGCAAGAAAGCCGAACCATCGGCGAAGAGGCTTGCCACCCGAAGCTTTCGGTCTGTGATGAAGTTGGTTGCGATTGCAAAAGGATGCTCACAACTAATCCGCCATGTTAAACGATGCTGCCCTCCACAGCGAGTTACTTACATGGTGTGGGCAGAGTTCGGCTCAGCTAGATCAATTGCATTAATCATTTGCATTGATCATTGCGTCGGCCAAAGCTTGGTCAACGAGCCTCAAGGATGGTAGGAAAGAAATCCTATTCCAACGCGCATGTGATGTAGCCATGCATCTGGCAAGCTGGCTGCAATCGTCAATCCGAGTGCCGCGTGAATTAATCCGATTGGGAATAGATTTCGATAGCGGCAAAACATTTCACAAAACAGCAATCCACCGACAAAACTGGCGACTGTCAACACTGGGCTGGGGACGTGTACAGCAGCAAACAGCAGAGCGGCAATCAATGTAGCGCGACGCGATCCCACAACCGATTCGAGGCGTATGAAGAAAAACGCCTGCAAGATGAACTCCTGCAATAGCGCCCAAACACCATACAGCCAAGCTTTTCCCGCAGGCACTGCGAATGCTGGGCCGCCGATTTTGAGAGTGACCGGGCCGAGAATGCCAATCGCCATCGCGATCAAAGCCCCGAAAACGAAAATGGGAAATGCTCCCTTCAATGGAAAGGCTAGTCCCAGATCGCGCAACGAAGCACCGCGCCGGATCGAGAATGCCAGTACGGAGAACGTCGTTAACAGGATGAAGAAACTATTGGCTAAGCCAAACTGCGTCCATACCGCCGCCACTATCAATCCGAAAACGACGCCAACTTCGGACAGACTAGCGAGATGACCGGAGTTCAAACCGCCTTGGATAGGCAGGATACTGGCATCGAAAGATGCGGAACTCAAACTAGCTGGCGACAAATCGGGGTAAATAAAACTTTTCGACTCAGCAGACATATTAAGAATCTAAAGAACGTTAAGATGCAACTCGTTCGGCGAAAGACGCAATAGGCTCTAACCCGGCCGAAAGCGCAAAGTATCGGAGCGACCATGTCTGACGATAAAAAGCCCCGTATAGTCATTATCGGCGCCGGATTCGGCGGACTTAATTCTGCCCGCCAGCTCGCCCATTATCCGGTACAAGTGACCCTCATTGACCGTAAAAACCACCACACTTTTCAGCCTCTGCTCTACCAGGTGGCAACGGCAGGCATTTCCCCCGCGGAGATTGCCGCGCCTATTCGCTGGATTGTACGCGGAGATCGCAATATAGAAGTGCTGCTCGGCGAAGTGGAAGACTTCGATCTCGAAAGACGCGTGGTGAAGCTTAAAGATATCGAAGTTTTTTACGATTATTTGATCGTAGCCGCAGGTGCGCGGGAATCTTACTTCGGTCGGGACGAATGGGAGCCCTTTGCTCCCGGCCTCAAAACTGTCGAAGATGCGCTGGAAATCCGGCGTCGGGTGCTGCTTGCCTTCGAACTGGCGGAGCGTCAAGCAGCCAGTGGCGAGGGGCATGTCCCGCTTAACTTTGTGGTGGTTGGCGGCGGTCCGACCGGCGTCGAGTTGGCCGGTACGCTGGCTGAAATAGCTAATCGTGTTTTAAAAGATGAATTTCTCTCTATCGATCCCAAGCATACGCGGATTGTGCTGCTCGAAGGCGGACCTCGCATTCTTCCTGCCTACGCCGAAGATTTGTCGCGAAGCGCCGAGAAGCAGTTGCGCCATCTCGGCGTTGAGGTGCAGACCTCTGCAATGGTCACTGATATTGAGCCCGGCATCGTACACGTAGGCAAAGAGCGGCTGGAAGCCGCCGTGATTCTCTGGGCGGCGGGCGTAGCAGCGTCGCCGTTAGGAAAGAAATTGGGTGCACCAACTGACCGGGTCGGACGAGTACTGGTGAATCCGGACTTGAGCATCCCCGGCCACCGCGAAGTGTTCGTCATCGGCGACCTGGCTTCCTTGAAAGATAAGAATGGCAATCTTCTTGCCCGGAGTTGCGCCCACCGCCATGCAGGAAGGAACCGCAACGGCTCTCAACATAGGTCGCGACTTACAGAACGAACCGCGGAAAGATTTTCACTACATCGATAAAGGAAGTCTGGCCACCATCGGGCGGAATGCCGCCATTGCGCAGTTCGGAAAAATCCATATCTCCGGTTATCCCGCATGGTTGGCGTGGCTCTTCGTCCACATCTTTTTCTTGATTGGTTTTAGAAACCGGTTGATTGTACTTTTCCAGTGGGCATGGTCGTATTTCACTTACGACAGGGGAGCTCGGCTCATCACCGGCGATACCACGCTGCCAGGTTGGGCAGAACTCAAGGCGCAAAGCCTATCGGCAAAGACGTTCGGCGTAGCGCCGAATGAATCCGAGCAACCACGGGTCGAAATTGGATCGAACCGATAGGAATGTTGCTTTTAAAGATCGGCCTACGCTCAAACAACAACACCGAAGCCGCTATAATCGTCTTGTCTTGAAATCGCTTCGCCTTTTCGCTATCCCACTGTTACTGGCAGCTCTCTCAGCTCCCGCGCCAGCACAGACGGCAATCTCTTTGGGAAAGACAATCCTGGTTGTTCCGTTTGAAAATCAATCGAAGGTGCCAGGCATTGAATGGATAGGTGAGTCTTTTCCCGAGTTGCTACAAGAACGCCTCGACTCGCCGACGATGTTTGTTCTGCCGCGCGAAGACCGAATTCATGCTTATGATCATGTTGGAATTCCTGTAGAACTTCATCCGTCACGCGCAACTATCTATCGCATAGCGGAAGACCTGGGAGTAGATTACGTTGTCTTCGGCCATTACAACTTTGATGGCCGGATCTTCAACGCAGCATCGCAGTTGCTTGACATGCATCATTCCCGGCTCCTGCCTGAAACGACGGAATCGGGCACGCTGGTCGACTTGATCGCAGTGCAAACTTCCCTTGCATGGGACATTCTGCATACTCTTCGTCCGGAGTTTTCGACCAGCAAACAAGCCTACCTCGCCTCGGCTTCTCCGATCCGCCTTGATGCTTTCGAAAATCTGGTGCGGGGCGTAACAGCTCCGACTGCCGCGGAACAGATTCGTCATTTCCGAGAAGCAGCGCGGCTGAACCCCACATATTGGAAGGCAGTTCTGCGGCTGGGAGAAGCCTATTACCGTGATCGTCAATACGAGCAGGCAGTTTCTTGGTTGGGTCGAATGCCTCTGAATGAATCTCATGCGCCCGAGGCCAATTTTTATTTAGGGCTTGCGGCCTATTTCAAAGGCGACTATAGCCGTGCAGAGTCGGCCTTTACTTTCGTAGCTGGCAAATTGCCGCTGGCAGAGATATACAACAATCTAGGAGTTGTTGCCTCACGACGCGAACAAAAAAACGCCGTGGAGTATTTCCAAAAAGCGGTTAACTCTGATCCTAACAACGCAGATTACCATTTCAACCTTGCTGTGGCTCTTTATCGGGAAGGGGATCTCGCGGGATCATCCCGCCAGATTCACCAGACTTTAGCCGAACATCCGACTGATGGAGAGGCTAGCTCATTGCTGCAGCTGACCACCGCTGGAGTCAGTGCTAAACAAGGCACAAAGGCGCCACTGGAGCGGGTTTCCACGAACTACAGTGAAAGTTCGTTCCGTGAGCTTGCGATGGAAATCGATGCCGTAGCGGAACAGCGTCTTGCCAAGACGGACCTTCGCACTCACGCCCGGTACCACGCTGACCGAGGACGCGAACTACTGAATCAGGGATTTGTCACCGAAGCCGAGAAAGAATTCCGCGAATCGATCGCGCTTGACCCTGCGAATCCATTCGCCCACGTTGGGCTGGCGCGTGTTTTGGAAGCCAACAATGATTTGACGGGAGCTCGGGCCGAAGCACAAGAAGCTTTGCGACAGCGTCAATTCGCTGACCCACTCTTGATTCTGGCGCGACTTGACCTAAGTGAGGATAAAACCGAGTCAGCGGAAGCGGACGTAGACCAAGCTTTGCGGCTTGAACCTTCGAATAGTTCTGGTCTGGCATTAAAGCGCACTCTAGCAGCCAAGCTCGCGCAGAAGGCGCAGCCGCTGCCAAAACCATGAGCTTGTTCTCTGCTTCATCCAAAGCTATCCGAGTGTTTTACGTATCGTTCGGCACGTTATTTTTCCTCCTTGCGTCTTTTTTCGTAGCGGTTCCTTGCTCTTCGGCCGAGGTCCTGAAGATAGTGGTGGACGACACGATTCAGCCCATCACAGCAGAATATATTGCGCGCGCAGTAGATGAGGCTCGGCGCAACAAAGATCAGGCATTACTGATTGAGTTGAACACTCCAGGCGGCCTCCTCGATTCGACTCACGACATTATCAATACAATTCTTGCTTCATCCGTTCCCGTGATTGTCTATGTCGCACCAAGCGGCCGTCGAGCCGCTTCGGCCGGATTCTTCATTCTGGAAAGCGCTGACGTAGCGGCGATGGCTCCGGGCACAAACACAGGCGCAGCTCATCCAGTCACTCTCGGCGGCGGCAAGATGGACGATGTGATGAAAGAGAAAATAGAAAACGACTCTGCCGCTTTCATGCGCTCATTTGTTTCCAAGCGCGGGCGCAACGTTGAAGTGGCGGAGAGCGCCGTGCGTCAATCCAAGTCATTTACCGATCAGGAAGCTCTCTCGCAGCATTTGATCGATTTTGTAGCATCCAGTGAACAAGATTTGTTCAAGCAATTACAGGGAAAAACTATCAAACGGTTTGACGGCCAGCCGGTCACGCTCGACCTCGCAAATCAGCCTGTGCGGATGTTCGACATGACGTTAAAGCAACGAATTCTTGCTTACATCATGAATCCGAACATCGCTTTTATCTTGCTGGCAGTGGGCGCGCTGGCTCTTTATGCGGAGTTCAATCATCCCGGAGCGGTGGTCCCCGGGACGGTTGGCGTCATCTTCATTTTGCTTGCGGTGTTCGCGCTGAACCTGCTTCCGACTCGCTTCGCTGCAGTTGTCTTGATCCTCGCGTCGTTTGCTTTGTTCGCTCTGGAAGCAAAATTTGCGACGCATGGAGTGTTAGGGATTGGGGGCATCGCCACCCTGACTTTAGGTGGATTGTTGCTGGTTGATTCGCCGGTACCAGAGATGCGCGTGCATTTAGTAACGGCGCTCGCGGTAGCCGTTCCTCTTGGGCTTATTACCGTATTTTTGATGAACATCGCCCTGAAAGCCCGCGCCAACAAGGTTGTCACCGGAGCCCAAGGCCTTATTGGGGAGTCGGGTATCGCGCAAAGCGAGCTGTCTCCAAAAGGAAAGGTTTTCATTCACGGCGAAATTTGGGATGCAGTTTCGTCCACGATCGTGCCCGCCGGACAGCCGGTAATCGTGCGACGCGTAGAAGGGCTGCAGCTTCAAGTCGATCCTGCGTTGCGAATTTGAGGAATGGCGGCGTTCGGCAGCGGAGGGTGGAGCACCTTGACTGATAACCCTTGTAGATGCCTGAAGCTGCGGCGACCCGCTTAAGTACGATACAATCCGCGAAAGAAGCAATCCTTATAATTTACGAGATTCAAACGCGGAGGCCCGGATGTTCGACGTAGGGTTCGGCTTCATAACGATCGTCATCATCATTATCGCTCTCTATCTTTTCAGCTCGATCAAAATCCTGGCCGAATACGAGCGCGGCGTTATCTTCCGCTTGGGACACTTGCTGCCAGAGGCTAAAGGACCCGGTGTAATTCTCGTATTCGCGCCCATTGATCGGATGGTGAGAGTCTCGTTGCGGCAGGAAGCATTGGAGGTGCCGCCGCAAGACATCATCACGCGCGACAACGTGACGTTGAAGGTAAACGCGGTCATTTTCCTGCGCGTCATTGAGCCTCGGAAAGCTGTCGTAGAAGTTTCCAATTACGTTTACCAGACTTCGCAGTTTGCGCAGACGACCCTACGCTCGGTGCTCGGCGAGCAGGAACTCGACGAACTACTCTCTCACCGGGAAAAAATTAACCTTCGCTTGCAAAGTATTCTCGATACTCACACTTCTCCGTGGGGCGTGAAAGTCACTAACGTCGAGGTGAAGCAAGTTGATATGCCGGAGTCGATGCTACGTGCCATGGCTAAACAGGCCGAGGCGGAACGCGAGAAACGATCGAAGATCATCCATGCAGAGGGCGAATTTTCAGCCGCCCAGCGTCTAGTGGATGCGGCTCATTTGCTCGCGACTGAACCGGTCAGCGTGCAGCTGCGTTATCTGCAAACTCTAACCGAGATTGGCGTAGAGAAGAACACCACAGTGATCTTCCCTGTTCCCGTGGATTTCTTTTCCGGACTGCAAAAATTATTAGGAAAGACTGACGGAGAAACTCCGCGAACGTAGTTGATGGGAGGTTGAACATGCCGGCTGCTTCCGAAGATACAGAGATAACACTTGGCACGGGCAAAATGCTGGCCCTGTTCTTCGGACTAGTGGCACTGTGCGCTGTATTTTTCGCTTTGGGATATTCGCTAGGGAAGAAATCCACTAGCAGTGTTGTTTCACCCGTACCACCCGTGGCAAGTGCTCTACGCGCGCAGCCAGCTAAACCCTCCAGCGCGAACTCGTCCTCGTCAGACATGACATTTTATAAAGCCGTCGGGCAGAAAGACACAGACACCCAGCTTTCCACGAACACGAGTGCTGCTAAATCATCAGTCGGAGGGGAAGATGCTGCAGCGCAAACGGCCCAGACGGATGATAAGCCTCGGGATCCGATGGTTCCGCCTGCAGTCAATGGCTACTACGTTCAGGTCGCTGCGGTCAGTAAGCAGGAGGACGCGGAAGCTTTGGTGGAAGCATTAAAGGGAAAGCAATACCCAGCATTCAGCGCCAATATTGCAGGAGACAAGCTTTTCCACATTCAAGTGGGGCCATTTGCGGATATCAAAGAGGCCGAAAGCCTGCGAGCAAAGCTGGTGAGTGATGGCTACAATCCCATTTTGAAAAAATGAGATCGCACCTACGGAAACTCCACGCATGAATCGAATTGCAATAAAAGCTCCCGCAGAAAAAACTCATTCCGAACCAAAGAATTCTCCGGATCATAAATTGACTCTTGTGCTGCAGGCGATCGCTGACCCTGCACGGCGGAAAATCTTAAGGGCACTCAAGGAAAAGGGAGCTTGCTCGATTGGTAAGCCCGTCGGCCTCTGTGCTTCCGACATTGAGACGCGCATTCATTTGTCGCAGCCTACGATCTCGCATCATATGTCGATTCTAAGGAACGCAGGACTGGTCGAGGCGGAAAAACTTGGCCAATGGATGTGGTACAGAAGGAACGAAGCCGCGTTGCAAGAATGCGCCCGAACCTTACGAAAAAGCTTGTAGCGGAAAAGTTTTGTTCGGCGGAAAAGCGGTGTAGCAGAAAGCCGACTCTAGCCCGCGACAGCTGCGGATGTTTTTACAAGAAGACGCCTGGCATGCGTGATCAGTTCACTGACCTCGAAGGGTTTCACCAGATGCGGCAGAGAATTCTCTTGTAAAAAGCCACGGACCTCGGGTTCAGTAAGACTTGAAAAGGTGAATAGCAAATGTTTTTGTAGTCCGGAGCGATTCTCAGATATCCATTGATAGGCATCCTGAGCGCTCCAACTGCCGGGCATTTTACCGTTGATGATAACCGCGTCGAACGATTCGACCAAAAGAAGCGCCTTGGCTTCTTCAGCATTCATACGCGTAGTTACTTGGGCGCCAGCACCGCTCAAAACGTCGCGTTCAAATTCAAGAATGGCTTCCTCGTCTTCGACCAGAAGTATTTTGCCGCTGAGAGCCGAATCCCGCCGCGTCGGAGGCACGACAACGGCAGCGGACGCAATCTGCACGGCGGAGGGGAGCCGGACTTCGATGATCGCTCCTCCTCCAGGCGCGTTACGGGCGGAGATGTCGCCGCCATGCTCCTTGACGATCCCATAGCAGATGCTGAGGCCGAGCCCAGTACCTTTTCCCACACTCTTGGTGGTGTAGAAGGGCTCGAATATACGGTTCGGTTCTTTAATGCCGCTGCCGGAGTCCTGGAATTCGGCAACCACGTATCCGTCCTGCGAGTACACGCGCATCTTCAGGGTGCCACCGCGGCCAACTTCGAGTACGGCATCTACTGCGTTGTTAATGATGTTCAGAAATACTTGTTCGAGTTGATGTGCGTCGCCTGTCACAGCAGGAAGAGAAGGCCCGATCTCGCGCTCGATTTTGATGTTATTGACCTTGATGTCGTAGTCGCGTAGAGCCAGCGTCTCATCCAGAACGGTACGCAGATCTACTTCCTGTTTCTGTGGCTTTCTTTGCCGGGCGAAAGAAAGAAGGTTCTGCACTACGCGATGGGTTCGCTGCGCTTGCTTGAATAACTTGGCGACAAAGTCGGTGGCGCGATCATTTAAACCTTCCGTTTCCAGCAGTTGGGCATAGCCTAAAATTGCGGTTAGCGGATTGTTCAACTCATGCGCGACTCCGGCAATCAGTTGTCCGACTGCAGACATCTTCTCGCTTTGCAGTAATTGCTCCTGCGTGCGGCGCAGGTCTTCGTAGGCCCTACAAGTTTCCTCATACAACCGGACCTTTTCGATTGTGGTCGCGAGTTGACGACTGATTGCTACCAGCAGGTTTTCATCGTTACTCGTGTATTCGCGGGTCTCGCGGCTGTTAATGCCCATGAGCCCGAGTGGGCTATCTTTACCCCAGAGGACCACCCAAATGCAGGAGTTCCCTTCTTCTCCACGAACAAACTCAGCTACGGCCGGCGCAAGATGCGGCAAATATTCGGCGCTAAGAACTTCCGTGCGGGAACGAGTCACCAGGTCCCCAAAGCCGCCGGTGAACTTCATCTCCGAAAGACGGGCCCGTTCGGAAACACTTTGTCCCCAACTCGCGCGCCTTCGATATGTAGTCTCGTCTACGTCGGAAAGATAGATCGTGCCACTCTCGGTGCCGAGTAGCGAAATCACCTGCCGCAACGTTAGGTTCAATATCTCGTCAAGATCGAAAGATTGCGTGGCAATCACAGCCATCGCGTTGAGAGCGTTCAGTTCGCGATTGCGACGCCGGATTTCATCCTCTGCACGTTTCTTCTCGGTAATATCGAGTAAAAATCCTTGATAGCGCTCGATCTTGCCCGCGGAGTCTCGGGTCCCAAAGCTGCTCTCCACCGCGGTCATGAGAGTTCCATCCTTACGTCGCAAAGTGACTTCGAAGTTGCGTACGTAATTGTGTTGCTCAACTTCACGGCGGAAGACCTCGCGTTGTTCTCGCGAGGCATAGAGCTCTTGATCTAAATTGAGCGCCAGGACTTCTTCACGGCTATTGTGTCCGAGCATCCGCACAAAAGCGTCGTTACAATCAAGCAATACTCCGTCGGGCGTTGCTACAAAAACGCCTTCCTGGACCTGCTCGAAAAGCAGACGGTATTTCTCTTCGGCGATCCGGCGATCCGAGGTGTCGTGGACTACGTGTATCGTGCCGTTTTGCTTGCCGCCTTGCTCGACATAGGAAGATGTCGAAACCATCGAGTAGCCGCCAAAACAAGGATCGATTCCTTCGTGGAAGCCTTCTTCAGCTCCCTGGCAGTACGGGCAACCGGTCCATTCGCTCTGCTCTTGCGGCAGTATGGCTTTGCACAGCTTGCCAGTGACATCCGCTGGCGCTTTCTCCAACCGCCGGAGCAAAGCGTTATTCGCCTTCATTACGACAAATTCGGAGTCGTGTAATAGAACAAGATCGTGGATCGAGTCGAAGGTATTCGTCCACTGCCGATGGGAACGAAGAATCTCCTCCACCAGGCGCAAATTCTCGACGGCCAGTCCCAACTGATGAGCGCTGGTAGACAAAAACGCCATGTCATCGGGAGTATAGGAAAGACGATGCCTATTGCCCAGGCTAAGCGTGCCGATAGTCGATTTCTTCCCGATGACCGGAACAGTGACTATGTGATGAAAGCGTTGCCGCTTTAAATGAACGCGGAACGAGGGTTCGGCGTTTGCAGTCTTGACAACGATTGGCTGCGTTTCTTCAAGCACAGTCCGGAAACCATCATCGAGCGGTACAGCGTTGCGTTCGCGCGCAAAGTCCGCAGTAAGACCAATCTGCTGCGCCAGGACGAGCTTGTCTCCATCGAGTAGACGGAACCAGGCGGCGCTGGCGCCCATCAGCGATTTCAACTCCTCTAACGCGATCGCCATCATCGGTCCATGATGCTGGGCTCGCGCTATGGTCGTCGTCAGTGAATTTAAGACTCCCAACCGCCGGGTCCGCATCCTGGAATCATCGAAGACCACAAGCAGGAGGCTAAGCCCGAAGATTACGTCCAAAATCAAATCAAAATCTGGAGGAAACGCGAAATTCAGAGGTGCCCAACGCAGGTTTAGAGATCCGGCATCGAGATGGAGAAGTAACAGGCTCAAGCCTAAGACCCAGGGCCCAATTTCCCATCTTGCCCATCGGAAGCGAACTACTTGCACAGCCGCGGCCACCGCAATCAGTCGATAAGCTACTTCTAATGCTATGCGCAGAGTACTGGATTCGGGCCACAACAGCACCCGAAGTACGGCAAAAGTCATCACGCTCGGCAGCGACAGCAAAGAGCGGCAGGAGCATGTGACGTGCTTGCGTATAAACAAGTACCGCCGCCGCAAACAGACAAACTCCAAGCATGAATTCAGCTTGAGAAACTGCAACCAGGTATGGAGGCGTGGGGGCGATACTGTGTAGAGTGATTCGCGAAACAAAATACGCCAGCCAACCGACGATCCACAAAAGCAGGTAACGCTCGCGAAATGTGCGGAAAACCAGAAGACTCGCCGCCAGAATGACCAGCACAGCCGATTCCTCAGCCACTAACTTAGGGGCAAATAGATACCCGGCGGCGAAGAGGTTGCACAAGGCAGAGATATTCATCGCAATAGACTTTGTTGAGCGCTAGCCTTTTGATAGCACGTTTAGGGGAGTTACCAATGGGCTTTCCGACACCTGAGGGTTACTTTCGGCACATCGGAAGTAGTTTAGAATGAGGCGTACACTGAATTATTCCAATGCCTTCCGACCGCATCCTGGTAGTAGACGACGAAGAGCCAATCCGCGAGATTGTTACTTCGATGCTAAGCGCGGCCAATTACAAGTGCCGGCAAGCGGCTTCCGGGCTTGAGGCCCTTGCAATACTCGATTCCGGGGAAGAATTCGAGTTGATTCTTTCTGATCTGATGATGGCGGAGCTCGATGGAATCGGCTTGCTCGAGCGCGCCAAGGAACGCTTCCCTGATATTCCTGTCGTTATGGTCACTGCAGTTCATGACATTTCAGTGGCGCTAGCTGCCATTCGCAATGGAGCTTACGATTATCTACTGAAGCCTTTCGAGCGCGAGCAGTTGCTCGCAACGGTACGACGTGCCCTTGAGAATAGACGTCTGAAGCTGGAAAATCGCGCCTACCAAACCAACCTGGAAGCACTGGTTACAGCGAAGACCCAGCAGTTGCGACAAACCATCGGGAATCTGGAACGATCATACGACATCACCTTGGAAGCTTTGGGCGACGCCCTTGACCTCAAGGATGCAGAGACCGAGGGCCATTCCAAGCGAGTTACAGCGTTCACAATTGCCATTGCACGGGCAATGGGATTGCCCAAGGATCAGATTGCAGTGATTGCTCGGGGAGCGTTTTTGCATGATATTGGCAAGATGGCGATTCCCGATGCGATTCTTCGCAAGCCCGGCGCACTGACACACGAAGAAGCGGAGATCATGCGCGAGCACTGCTATCGCGGATACAAGATGCTGGCGAAGATTCCGTTTTTAACCGAAGCGGCTGAGATCGTCTATTCGCACCAAGAAAAATTTGATGGAACTGGCTACCCGCGCGGATTAAAAGGCGAAGAGATTCCGCTGGGCGCGCGTCTTTTTTCAGTGGCCGACACCCTCGATGCGATTACCTCGAATCGCCCGTACCGTCCCGCACAAACGCTGGGGGCTGCCCGCATAGAGATCGAGAAGTGGTCTGGCCGCCAGTTCGATCCGGACGTAGTGCGAATGTTTCTCTCGATGCCAGAGAATATTTGGGCCGATCTGCGCAGAGAAATCGATGCGCAGAATTACCGCTTCGCCTATTCCACTCCGGCAAAAGCGTCCTCTTAGGTCATCATCTTTGGCGGGGTGTTTCATTCCGCAAGATCCGCTCGCTCCCGCGTTCTTCATATAGCAGTTCCGCAGGGTAGACTGCTCATAACAACTGGAGGACGACGATGAAGAAGCGCATCACTCTTTGTTTCGCCGTTTTGCTTTTAACCAACTGTTTCGCCGTCGCGCAAGAACATCCTGCCGTGACCGCTCAGCCCAACAGCGTCTTCGTCGGTGCTGATGGCAAGTTCGAAACCAACCCAGACACCGCTCTCATTCAATTCGATATTTCGGTGCAGGAAGACAATTCGAAAGCTGCTTACGATCGCGCTTCGAAAGCTGCGGAGCAGATTCGTCAGGTTTTGCGCTCCAACGGAATTGAACCGAAGACCGCGGAGATCGGCTACTATGCCGTCCAACCTGTATACGACTATCGGACTGCTAAGCAAAAGGTAGTCGGATACCGGGTCAATGCAAACGTCTCGTTGAAGTTGAAAGATTTTTCTAAGGTCGCTCCGATTGTCCAGCAACTCGCCGATACTGATGTCACGAACCAAAGCGTAAGTTATACGCTCGAAAATATTGATGCCGCGAAAACCAAGGCGGTAGAGGATGCCTATCGTCGAACGCGAGAATTAGCCGATGCCCTCGCCCGCGCCAGCGGCCGAACTGTGGGACAGCTCTCCTACGCTTCCGTGGATACCTTCGAGAACGTGCGGCCGGTGCCCATGAGAGCTCGTCCTATGGCAATGAACATGAGCGCTCAACAAGCCGCCCCAACGGAAGAGTTCAGCCCACAGAACTCCACCGTCACCGCGCATGTGAATGCAGTTTTTGAATTGAAATAGATTAAGCTCTGCGAATTCCTGGAGTCCCTCGCCTGCCGCTACAAAAATTCAACCGAGGTCACTTATACTTTCGGCAGTTGTGGGATCAATCATCGTCCGTATCTCGGAAACCTGATTCGCTGGAAAGCCACCCTGTGTGGCGTGTTCCCGAATCAACTGTTCATTCGGCGCGATGTAAATGCAGTAGATCTTATCGTCGGTGACGTAACTTTGTACCCACTGGATTTCCGGACCGAGGTTCCGAAGCACACCGCAGGATGTCTGTGAGACGGCTTGCAGTTGCTCCGTAGTGAGTTGGCCGGCACCGGGCAGTTCGCGCTCAATTACATACTTGGGCAAGTTTTCTCCTTTAGGAATTGATGTGTACGATGAAACACTAGCTACCACGCGGATGTAGCCGCTCACGGCTGTCGCTCGGGTTATTTCCGAATCCGGCTCCCATCGAGCGTAACTTCCCGCTCAATCACCATTTCAAATGTCGTCCCAGCCATCATCTGAATGTCTTTGCCTCGAGACAACGTCGCGATTGCCATACCCACCGCACCACCAGCTCCCGCACCGATCAACCCTCCCTTAACTCCATTACTAAGGCCGCCAATAAGCGCTCCAGTGCCAGCTGTGCTTGCGACGGTTCCCGCCTTATGTCCAGCATCGCTATCTTCCTGGATTGTGCCCTCTTTATCCTTCACGGAGGTCCGATCAACGCCAGCGGAGTTCTCAATCGATCCAGGCAGCATCACGGTATATCCGCTGGGATAGACAAGCGCGGTAAAGTGCATGAGAACTTCAGCACGCCCTTTGATATGTCCGCCACGCTGGATATGACTGATCCTTCCCTGCACATATGTACCCGCCGGAACCAGCATCCGGCCATTGACCACAATCGGAAACGTGGTCTGGGCATAGACAGCATCACCGTCCCGCGTACCTTTTGTGGAGATTGCATATTGAAGAGAAAGCGGAACCCTGGTTCCCGCAGGGATGACTGACCTGATCAGACGCGGTGGTCGCCACACTGCGGTGGAGAGGATGCAGCAGATGCAAGATTGTGTTGCGCAGCATCTGGCTGAGAACCTGGACCAGCTTGCCCGAATGCGGCAGAGAGAAGCACCAGAAAACTGATTGCTATGCGCATATCCCCTCCAACGAACGCAGTATACCTGCAAGGGTCTGGAACTGCCTCGCATTTTGGGTAGGATGCACGATCAGAGAGAAATGCCGTTTCGTAAATTTCGGCATAGACTAGCTACCACTCCGTTTAAGTTGACTCTCCCGCACATTCCCCATAAATTGGGATTGCAGCTTTTGCGCGCACAGCTCGCCACATACATGCAATGTGCCCTCTTTTGCGGCGATTTCTTCATCCCACGGACAGAGGTAGAGTACAGGGCAATTGAACTCGCCGAACGAAGTCCACATTAGCCACCAGCGGTCGGTGGACCGCTTCAGAGTTCCGCAGTTCGGTCCCGCGCAGCGGTGAAGCCCCGTCGTGACCGGCAGCTTTGAATTACCAGATCCCATGATTTTCAGATTTACTACTTTTGGATTTTCATACGAGTGCTGCCCATTGTAGCGAATCGAGCGCCGGCCGTGAACTGGAACTTGGATTTACCTATAGATCAAATATTTCTGCCTGATCTGCTCAAACTTTTCCAGCGACTCGCGCCAGTCTTCTGCGATTCGCCGCGGGTCTTCTCCTTTAGAAATTGAATCAAAAACGGTTTGATTTACTAGCAATTGATTCATTCGCTCCAGGTGATATTGCTCTGGATAAAGTTTGTGCAGCGCCGACGCCAGCTCGATGCCAAGTTCAGGAGCGTCCAAAGCATTGCGTTCTGTCAGAATGATATTGATCCCACTGCACTTTTGATTCTCATAAATGCTGCTCGTCGGGGTGAAGCTTGCACTTACGAAACGCACTCCGGATATATTTCTGGCGTTCAGATATTGGGCGAGCTCGCGTCCATTAATCCATGGCGCACCGAGTAGTTCGAATGGCGTATCGGTCCCACGTCCCACTGAAACATTTGTTCCTTCCACCATCGCCACCCCCGGATACAAACTCGCCTGGGTAAGGTTGCGTAGATTCGGCGACGGATTAATCCAGTCCAAGCCCGTTGAATCGTACCAGTCGCCTCGCATCCACCCTTCCATCGGGACTACAGTAAGACGCGCCAGGAGGTTGCGCTCTCCATTAAACATCTTTGCCAGCTCGCCAATTGTCATGCCATGTCGTATAGGAATAGGCATGTAATTCGTGAAGGTATCGTGCCCGACATCGGTCAGTGGACCTTGAATAAAAGATCCCGTGATCGGGTTTGGGCGATCAAGCACAACGACTTCGATTCCAACTTTGGCCGCAGCTTCGAGAAAATATCCCAGTGTCGATTCGTAGGTGTAGAAACGGACTCCCGCGTCTTGAATGTCAACTACCACCGCATCCAGTGTTTTAAGAACCTCAAGCGAAGGACGTCGAGCAGCATCGGTTGCACCGTAAACGCTATAGATCGGAATTTTAGTTGTCGCGTCGCGAGAATTTCCAATATCTGTAGTATCAAGCGCACCGGTCACGCCGTGCTCAGGGCTGAAAATTGCATCGAGAGAAATGCCAGGCACTTTGGACAAGACGTCAATAGTCCGTTGTCCCTGGGAATCGACGCCAGTTTGATTCGTGAGCAGCCCAATTCTCTTCTTGGAACCAGTAACATCCGTTGAACTCGCACCACCCGCCATCTCAGGTGGGGTACCTGCACCTCCGCTGCGAATCGCACCAAAGCCATGCGCCTCGAGCACATCAATTCCAGTTTGCACTGCGCCGTTGCGACTCGCCAGCCTTCGCGCTGCCGTCTGTGTCTCGTTGTAGCCCGTGATACTTCTCCAGCGCATCTCTTCTTTTTCGTCTACCGTCAACGGCAAAGCTGCGGCAACCGCAGTGGCAACTTTTGACCGCAGGGCGACGGCAGTTCCCTTCCCGCGCGGATGAACGCCATTGGTTAGAAGAACAATAAATGTCCGCGTTGTCGGATCAATCCACAACGAGGTGCCGGTGAATCCTGTATGCCCGAACGAACCGACTGGCAACAAGTCTCCGCGATTGCTGGAAAATGGCGAATCAATGTCCCAACCAAAGCCCCGCAACACGGTCGACGTTGGAGGTTGCTGAGGAGTGGTCATCTTCTCGACCATCAAAGGCGACAATACTGGGCTGCCGTTCATCAAAGCCAGCGCAAACTTTGATAAATCATCGGCCGTCGAAAATAGTCCGGCGTGTCCGGCGACTCCACCCATGCGCCGGGCAGTGGGATCATGCACAACTCCACGCAGCATCTTGTTATTTTCGTCGTATTGAGTAGGAGCAATTTTTGGCAACCACGTCGCAGGTGGAAGAAAGCGAGTATGCGTCATCTTCAAAGGGACGAAGATATTTTTCTCACAGTATTTGTCGAGGGTAGTTCCAGAAACACGCTCGACCAGCGCACCAAGTGTGATGAAGTTGATGTCGCTGTAAAGAAATCGTGATCCCGGTGGAGAATTCGGCGTGGCAGCGAAGGCCATCCCGAATGCGGTTTCGCGTCCTTGCCAAGGCTGGCTCAAGTCGAGGTCTTCCGGCAATCCGGAATGATGCGTCAGTAATTCCCGGACCGTAACATCTTCTTTTCCGTTCTGCCCAAACTCAGGAAGATATTTTGTAACAGGCTCATTCGGACGAACCTCACCGCTCTGTATTAACTGCATGACCGCCGTAGTCGTAGCGATGACCTTGGTCAAAGACGCTAGATCAAAAATAGTATCGACAGTCATCGGTTCGCGTCGTGGCTCAACCGCCCGATTGCCAAATGCTTTCCGGTAAACAACCGCCCCGTTATGCCAGACCAGAAGCACGGCGCCGGGGACCTGGTTATTGTGAATCGCATCCTGGACAATATCATCGAGAACGCCTAGACGTGAGGGTGTAGCGTTCTTTTTGACCTGAGCCCAAGCAGGTAAAGCGAAAACGCCGAAGACCAAAGCAGTCGCGAGTAACCACGCAGTGGATCGTCGCCAGAACAAATGAGTCATAGTAGGAAGATGTTCTGAATGTACACAACGCGAGATCAATAACTCAAGAAACGGAAGTAAGGAGGTGCCGTTTCTGCCACGTTTGAAACAAGTTCCAGGAGCTAATCAGCGACCGCGCTTCAATAGCAAGCACCCACCGATTAGCGAGAAGATGCCTACCAGAATGCCAAAGGCGATTCCCGCCAAGAATGGTGGGGAATGCGCAGCGTCGCCTGCATAAGCATAATAGTGGTGTAGAAGATGTGCGAAGGCTAGCGTCGTGAATAAGACGGCGAGTCCACTCAAAATGTTCAGAATTCGCAGGCGGCTTCCTCCGGTGAGATGGGCCAGTCGGTTACAACACTCTGGGTTGCAATGTTAGGAGTGCTGCGATAGGAAGTCAACGGAGGAATGGGATGGCGTCGTAGTTGCGATCATCGTGCGTGAACACAATACGGGACGCATATTGTGCGAACTTCGGCGTTGCTGATCTCCTCCGTCCTGACGTCAGCACGCGCGCATCAAAATAAAAAGCGAGGCCGGTTCTGGCTTGCCCCGGCCCCGCACGGATCAATCGCAGCAAAACTTTATGCCGCAGCACTGGTCTTTCGCAAACGTGGGATGATTTCCTTCCCGTAGAACTCGATGACGCGTTTTTGATCCGGTTGACCGGCATGTATGTGGACTTCAGTCGCCCCGCTCTCGAATAACTCAGTGATCGTTTTAATGTGTACTGCTGGATCCGTGCCGATCGGCCAACCTTCCATGACTTTTTCGAGGGGCACCTCTTTGTTGGCGCGCTCCTCGATGACTTGCGGATCTCGGACATTGTAGTAAGGGTCCCAGGCTTTCGGACCAAAACGCCACAACTCCGCAGCCTGCTGGGCGTCTTTCTTATCTCCGACGACAACATAAGTCTCTACAAATACCGGCATTTTACTTGGATCTTTGCCGGCATCCCTTGCACCGCTCTCAAACTCCGCCTTGTGCTGTTTCCATGTTTTAGGATCAGTGATAAGGCCATCCGCATATTGCCCGACTCGGCGCATTGCCTTTGGACCATTACCTGCCATCAGAAGCGGTATTGGCTTTGCCGGAGGATCATAGAGTTTCATGTTCACGTTATAGTATTTGCCCTTGTGACTGATCTGCTGCCCAGTCCAGAGTTGGCGGATGATGTCAGTAGCTTCAACTAATCGCTCCGAGCGTTCCGGCCATTTCGGCCAGGAGCCAACGGCGGCCTCTTCGTTCAAAGCCTCACCAGTGCCAATGCCCAGGAATATTCTCCCCGGAGTGAGCAGACTGAGCGATGCAAAAGCCTCGGCAACCACAGCTGGGTTATAACGAAATGTAGGACAAGTAACGGTGGTCCCCATCCAAATACGGCGAGTGCGTTGTCCGATGGCACCCATCGTTAGCCAGGCTTGTCCCGCGTGTCCCTCATTTGCTTGCCAGGGTTGCAGGTGATCGCTAAAGGTGAGGACATCGAAACCAGCCTCTTCGCAAGCTATGCCGAGTTCCAAAAGTTCGGGCACAGGAAATTGTTCGAACGCCAATTGGAATCCGAGCATGCCCTTGTGCAGCGGGCTTGTACTACGGTTTTTCGATCCGCTGGTCTGAGGCACACCGCCCCCGCTTGCTGGCACCGTGCCCATCAAAGAGGCACCAAGTATGGCTCCGGTAGATTTCAACATGGCGCGCCGATTGAACGACAAATGTGAATTGGTTTCGTAAGCTTCATGAATGTCATTCGCCTCGTTCGGAATTTCTTGCATTCGCGTTCTCCTGATAATTGCAGCAGAGAGCAGGTCATAAACTCGCACCCTTCGGCGTTAGGCCAATTTCGATGCGCGGCAACTTCGAGAGTTTGCCGGGGAAAATCGAGCCTCTCGCGTATGTCAGGACTGCTCGTTCTTTGCGGATGCATTTCGAGCCGCACACGTCGAACCCGCTCACCGGAGGTACTTACCTAGATCTATAGCAATAACGCTGCTCTCGTACAGATTTGGCCTGATTCCCGCAAGCAGCTTCTTTCGTTACGGTTCAGCTGCGGTCAAATTTTTCTGAGCGTGCTTCCCTGTAGCCGCAGGAGCTGTCCTTGATGAAGCCCTTCGTGAGTTCGCATAGTCCAATCTGTAGCACCGTTCTTTCAGCGTTAATAGTCCTCATCTTCTGGAGCCCAAAAAGTTCAGCCCAGAGTTGGTCCATGTCGGGTCAGAGTGCCACTGACCTTCGCAGTCAGCCTGCGGAAACTAAAATAAATACCTCCAACGTAAATACGCTGGCCGCGAAGTGGGTGTTTACCAGCGGCGCAGATGTGTCAGCCACTCCAACCGTGGTTGGCAACGTGGTGTATGTGCCCGATTGGTCTGGCCACCTCTACGCCGTCGATGCGGGAACAGGCAAGGTAATATGGACCCATCAGATTGCTGAATACGATGGCGTGTCGGGTTCGGTTTCGCGCGGTAGTCCGGCCTTCTATAACAATGAATTGATCTTCGGAGATCTAATTAAGGGCTCGCACAATGGCGCAAGCGTGATAGCGGTCAATGCTGCTAACGGAAATTTGCTTTGGATTACAAAGATAGATCCGCATCCGGCTGCGATCATCAGTGGACCAGTTGTTGTGGCTGGCAGCACCGTGTATGTCGGAACTTCTTCGATTGAGGAAGGCCTCGCTGACCAGCCCGGCTATCCATGCTGCACTTTTCGGGGTAGCGTCACCGCTTTAGACGCGAATACCGGCAAAATCAAGTGGCAGACTTTTGTGATGCCTTCCGGCTATAGCGGCGGAGCAATTTGGCAGCAACCTGCTGTGGATACAACGCGCGGTTTGGTTTTTGTCGGGACCGGGAACAATTATTCCGTTCCCGCCAGTGTTGAACAATGCGAGTTGAAAAATCCTGGCGATCCCAGCTGCACTCCGGCTCACGATTATTTTGATACAGCATTGGCTTTGGACATAAACACTGGAGCAGTCAAATGGGGCAAGCATCTCTACGCATACGATGTGTGGACTCAAGCCTGCATACATCCCAAACAGGGCGTCATGTGCCCTGATCCCGCCGGGCCTGACTACGACATGGGCGGCTCTGGCCCAAATCTGTTGGGAAATATTGTCGGTTTCGGCCAGAAGACCGGAAGGTATTGGGCTCTCAATCCAAGTACCGGCGAGGTTGTCTGGAACACTCTGGTAGGCCCCGCAGGCCCACTGGGTGGGATTCAATGGGGCACGGCAAGTGACGGCAAGAATGTTTACGTCGCAATCGCGAATTCGAAAAAGAGCTCCTACAAATTGATCTCCGGGCAAACCATCACATGGGGAGCATGGAGTGCTCTTGATGCAGTCACGGGAAAGATTTTGTGGCAAACTCCCGATCCCACGCAGGGAGCAATCGACGAGTCTTCTGTAAGCGTCGCAAACGGCGTTGTCTATGCAGGATCGCTCGACACCGCAGGACATATGTATGCGCTGGATGCGTCCAGCGGAAAGATCTTATGGAATTTCGCCAGCGGCGGGTCAGTACTCGACGGTCCATCGATTGTGAATGGAGTGGTTTACTGGGGATCGGGCTACGCCAGGATTTCCGGCGCAACCGGCAACAACAAGGTCTATGCGTTCGCCCCTTCCATAGTTACTACCCCGGTCGTTACCGTCACATCACCAACGAATAATTCTCAAGTGACCTCGCCCGTTCACTATGTCGCGTCAGCAGCGAGTCCGCAGTGTTCAAAGGGAATTGCTGCAATGCGAATCTACACGGCTCCTCATGTTGCCGCATACACCGTCAACTCGAACCAGATCAACACCAACATCCCGCTCTCGCCCGGCGTTTACAACACGGTGGTACAAGCGTGGGACAATTGCAATGGAGTTGGGAAAACCTCGGTGACGATCACGGTGCAATAGAGGGCCAAAGCCAGGGTTCTTGCCATTGAGTTTGGAACCTGAACTACATTGCTTCCTTCAGCTTCCCATCGGAAGTCTGCGCCTGTCATAAATTTTTGCTCAGCCAGCCGCCGTCATCGACTCCCAATTATTTCGCTCAAGCGACTTCGACTCCCCGGCTTGTCCGCGAATAGGTTAGAATCCAGTATTCCCGCAAGTATCCGAACCAAACGCCCGAGGAGATCAAATTCATGGAGACGCCAAAGACTGGGGACTTCGCGCACATTGGCAAGTCCGTCATCATAAAGGGAGAGCTTTCTGGCAGCGAGGATTTATATGTCGATGGCCAAGTTGAAGGCAGCATCGAATTGGCGGGTAATAGTTTGACCATCGGGCCGAACGGACAGGTTCGGGCCAACGTGAACGCCAAAAGCGTAATTGTGCAAGGTAAAATGGACGGCAACATTCGATCCACTGATCGTACCGAGCTGCGGAAATCGGCAATTGCCACTGGGGACATCGTCACCCAACGTGTCGCGATCGAGGAAGGTGCCTATTTTAACGGCAAGGTAGAAATCCAGAAGGATCCCAAGGCGGCACCATCCGGAAGCGGAAAGCCGGAACAGAAGAGCGGTACCGCCGCTGCTGGAAGTACTGCGGGATCAGGCATTTCCGGGGCATAGCTTGAGCGCGGAAGTAGGTATTCACGAACGAACTCTGGTAACTCATTTACAATCTTTTTGACTTCAAGGTTTTGCACTCCGCGCTACAGTTAACAGTTAGGACCGAGTAACCGGGATGGAATCGGTAGCCAATAACTTCATGAGATTCTTTCGTAGCTCATCGGCTGATCAGGCCCAAAGTCTGAAGGCAAGTCAACCGAAGCCACGACTTACGCGCAAATCCAGCGGGCTGGGCGAAATCGCACGAGTGTTGAAATCCGAAGAACCGCTCTGTGTGCTTGATATCGGTGCTACTTCCGCGACGAATATTCGATACTTCACTGAACGCGGCCATAAGATCTACAGCGAAGATCTCCTCGATGCTTCGAGTGACCCATCGCTCGCGACGAAAGATGAACAGGGGCAGCCGATTCTGGATAGCAAGCGCTTCTTGGCGGAAAACCTGGTTCTACCCAACAGCCGCTTCGATGTTGTGCTGTGCTGGAATCTTGCCGACTACATGGAAGAAAGTCTGGTTAAGCCAGTGGTGGCACGTCTGTGGTCGGTAATGAAACCTGGCGCGGTCTTATTGGCGTTTTTTCACATGAAGGAAGCCGGACCGGATGCTCCCTGTTACCGCTACAACATCGTCGGCGCCGATACCCTCGAAATGCAGCACATTGAAGCTCGCGATATTCAGAAGAAGCCCGGAAGCTCAGGACATGCAAGCGTCGGAAGCGGATTCAAGCTGCAGCGCGTCTTCAACAACCGGCATATCGAAACATTATTCCGGGATTTCGCTTCGATTAAATTCTTCCTTACACGCGACAACATTCGCGAAGTTCTCGTAGTTCGTTAGGTGTTTGGCTTATCCAATATGTCGGATGGCTTCCGTTGAGCGTAGCTATTTTCTGTATTTCTCGTTGACCCTATCTCGTTTTCTTAACTAAATATCGCGTCAGAGCGGGGCTTCTCTCCAACACAGAGAGTACGGGTTTTCTAATGCTTTTTGGAAGGGTCAGCATCCGGCGAATTCTTGAAGAGGCCTTGAATATCGGACCAAATTTTTGCTCATACGCTTGCTGGTAGGTTCGTGTCGCATCTTCCAAGGAACTGCTTCCTCTGAAAAATGGCAACAGGCATTCAGCTGCCAAGCCGCCACTGCGCAGGGCAAGAGAGATTCCATCCCCGACGAAGGGATCTATAAAGGCCGCCGCATCCCCGGCCATCAGAATTCCATCGAGAACTGGCTGTGGCTTCCGGAAGATCAATGGCGAAGTGCTCACCGGATCGCTCAGTCCTCGCCAATTGCGGGCCCGTTCCTGCAATGCCGGATTTTTAGTGAATACCTCAGCCAATGAGGTTGAGACATCGGCTCGAACCATGGCACACGCGTTCACTCGATTCCCACTGGGACTATCCTCCACGAGATCGACTGGTTGTACCCCGCAATAGCCTCCTTCAAAAAAATACAAATCCACCGACTGCTCTGGTAATGGATTTGCCAATGCAGGCTCGCTAAAATGTCCTTTCACTCCAAGCCACTTCACTCGTGCCGTGCCATTCTCCTCCGGCTTCGCAGTCAGATTAGACCATCGGCCAGTCGCATTCACCAAAGCTCTCGATTCAAAATCACCCGCTGACGTATTCACTACAAAAGTGGCGCTGTTTTTCTGATCGATCTTGTTCACGGTAACTTGCGCGCGCGCATCTACTCCGAGCGCCTCTGCCGATTGCCACAGCGCAATGTCGAGATCGAAGCGGGCAAAGCTCGCCGCTGGCGGATCAATCGACGTTTGCACGGTTCGTCCATCGAGAAAAATACGAGTACGCGGAACTTGGATTGCGCCATCAAGAGAACGCTTATGTTCCGTTACAAATAGGTTGGAAAGAAGCTCC
Organism: Terriglobia bacterium; assembly: GCA_963791575.1. Lineage (GTDB taxonomy): Bacteria > Acidobacteriota > Terriglobia > Terriglobales > Acidobacteriaceae > JAOAPG01. Next base: position 187,965 of record CAWBSY010000004.1, read on the forward strand.
AAAGATTCAGCCGAGACAAACTCGCCGCAAACCTTGTGCCGAGGAAAGCGTCCACGTTCCAGCAAAAGCACGTGGGCGCCGTTCTGCACTGCGCTGATGGCCGCGGATGCGCCTGCCGGGCCCGCTCCAACGACAATCAGGTCGTAGATGGAGGAATCAGTCGGCATAGGTTCACGGCTCACGGAAAGCTTACTTCCAGGCGATCACACCCATTCTGAACAAGTAATGCCTGCGGATTTCAACTTTCGAGGCAGCGCTCTGCTTCAGAATTTCGTACATCTCCTTTTCAGTGTAAGCCTGCCGAACGGATGCGGGCGCGTCATGCCAAGTAATTCGGCTGCGGAATAGCGGCAGGCCCACATACACCGATGCCAAATGCAGCGGGTGCCGCACCAAATCGTTGATCAGCACTGCACTGCGGCAAACACGCAAACTCTCATTAACGAAGCACGTGAGTTGCTCCGGCGCAAGATGATGGGCGAAGAGGCAAGAATGCACCACATCGAAACTGGAATTCGCGAAAGGAAGGAATAAAGCGTCGCCTACGATTGCACGTTTGTTGACACCGCCGTTTGAACTGGTTTTTGCTAAATGGCTGGCAACTCGATCGAGCGATGTTATGTCCAGAGCAATCCCGGACTTTTCTAGTTCTTGTTGGGCAATTTTTGGAACATCACCTGAGCCTGCGGCGACCTCAAGCAGAGAAAGCGATTTACTTCCCGTCACTCCCGCAACATGGGTGAGCATCGACACGGTAGTCGAATTCCCGCCAAACCAGCTATTAATGTGACGAAGATCGCGAAATGAGGACGTTACCTCTGCCGGGCTGCCAGAGTCGGTATCGAGCAGCTCGGGAATCGTTTCTCTTTTCATTCAGGAACTTAATGAGGGACGGAGCAAATCGAGCAGTTTTCCTAACTTCTTCTTAGACCTCGGCGAGTTCCTCTTCCAACAGCTGCTTGTTATAAAGATCTGTGTAGTACCCGTTGCGAGCAATCAACTCTTCATGCGTACCTATCTCAACGATACGGCCCGCGTTGAGCACGGCAATTCTGTCGGCATTGCGAACCGTTGATACGCGGTGTGAAATGAAGATAGTCGTGCGGTCTCGCATAATATCCCGGAGGTGATTGAGTATCTTGTCCTCGGTTTGCGTGTCCACGCTAGAGAGGGCGTCGTCGAGAATTAGTATCTGCGGATTTCGAATGATCGCCCGCGCAATTGCGGTACGCTGTTTTTGACCGCCAGAAAGCGTAAGACCGCGTTCTCCAACGAGCGTCTTATACTTCTCTGGAAAACCTTCGATATCTTCGGCTATCGTAGCCACTTGGGCGGCAGCCCGGATGGCCGAATCGCTTGCGTCTTCCTGTCCGAAAGCAATGTTCTCGCGTATAGTTTCGCTGAACAAGAATGTTTCCTGAGGCACGAAACCGATACTCCTCCGCAGAATATTTAACGGATAATTACGGACAGATCTGCCGTCAATTAAGACCGTTCCTGGAGCCGCGTCATAAACTCTTGCAATCAAATTTGCCAGCGTGCTCTTCCCTGACCCGGTGGGTCCGACAATCGCCAGGCTACTTCCCGCGGGAATTCGGAGATTGATGTCGTGGAGTACCCGTGTTCCGTTGTAGGCAAAATTCAAATTGCGAAATTCAATTTCACCTTGAATTTCATGAACCGTTGAAGCCGTAGCTGGCGTTTCGGCGCTGTCCGCAATCTCTGGTTTTTCGACCAATAGTTCATTGATCCGCGCCATCGACGCTGTGCCGCGCTGAAAAATATTGATAACCCACCCCAGCGCAATGATCGGAAACGTCAACTGCACCATGTAGGTATTGAAAGCCACAAAGTCGCCGACCGAAATCTTATGATTGATGACTTCCCTGCCGCCCAGCCAAAGGACCAGCACAATGGCGAATCCAAGCATGGTCTCAAGCGTTGGCCAAAGCATGCCCATCAGCCTGACCAGTTTCAGACTGCGCTTGATGTACTCCTGATTGGCGGTCTCAAAATTTGCAATTTCGGCATCTTCCTGCACATAAGCTCGAATTACACGGGCGCCGGAGAAATTCTCCTGGGCGCGGGCCGAGATTTCGGAAAACATTGCCTGGATGCGCTCGAAGCGCTCATTGATGAGTCGTCCAAAATGCTGGATCGTGACACTTACAATCGGTAACGGTAAGAACGCATAAAGCGTCAGCTTAGGACTGATGGACAGCATGAAAACTAATGCGCCAGCGGTGAAAACAATAGTATTGGCCGAATACATGATCGCCGGTCCCAGCAGCATTCGTACCGCATTGAGATCATTGGTAGCGCGGGCCATAATGTCACCCGTCCGAGTCCTCTGAAAAAACGAATTCGAAAGCGTTTCGAGATGCTGGAAAAGATCGTTTCGCAAATCGAATTCGATTTCGCGCGAAACTCCGATTACGATCCACCGTAGTAGGAACGTGAAAAGGCCCTTGAGAACAGCTACCGCAAGTAGCTCGAAGGCATAAGTAAGCAGTTTGTGCCGGGTTACCCCATTATGCATATCATCTACTGCACGGCGGATGATAAGTGGGAAGAGGATCCAGATTCCGTTGTTAATGAACACGCACAACGTGCCAAAGATGTAGCTCGCGCGGTACTTTCGAAGGTACGGAAATAGCGGTCGGAGGCTTTTCGGGAGCATGCGCTTCTGGTAAGAATGATTTTACCAGTTGCAGCTAAATCCGCGGATTTACGCGATGAGGGCGATCAGAGAAGAGACGCCGATCCCACAGGTATGACTAGCCGCGAACGGCAACATTTCTGACGTTAGAAACCTTGCGCATTCCTGCATTCGAAGATGAATGAGATGAATACGGAGCTGAGGTTCGAGAATGCACGAATCGCAGAGACTGCTTTGGTGACTTGTCCCAAAACACTATGACCGAGGCGGACAATAACAACAGAGTCCAACCCAGCAGGAAAAACCAGCCAGAGTTCATTAAGATCGAGTAAACAGTTTCCATATTCATACGGGGCTCGGCTTGGAATTATCCTTAAAAGCTATGTTCACTCATGTGCGACTTAAGCTGTATTTTGCCAGTCAAGTTTTTGTATTTTCGCAGCACTTCCTGCACCGCGTTCAGACGTCCCAATGTAGTCAGTTGATTGTCGCTTAGCGCGTGGTCGATTTGTGCCAGCCAGCACTCTACAGCCCGGTCAACACCAGATGCTATTTCGTTGGCGACAACCTCTACAAAATTGCTTGTAATCGCTGCGGTAGTCATGAACTCCTCCGGTAGTGCTTTTTGGGAGCATTCGTACGAGGTGCGGAACTCTGTCAGGGGAGAGCATTTCCGAAGTCTTCTCCCCTGACACCCCCTCAACCCCTCACTGGTTGGTTGACATGTGTTGCTGCATTCTTTGTTGCCGTTTTGCCAGGAACTGCGCCAGCTTCGTCTTCTGGTCAGCAGTTAGTTGTTGGTAAAGCTCAGAGTGGATTCGCGCTTTCTGCACTTCCAACTGAATGTGAGTTTGCGATTCCTGCGTTGCGATTGTCTGTGCCTTTGTCTCGTCAAAATTGCCGCTTTGTATGAGCTGCAACATCTGTTCGTGATACTGCTCCTCTTGCTGGATCAGAGGTTTCAACGTCGGCTTTTCCGCGGCCAAGGTCTGCTTCATTTGCGTTTGTTGTGCATCCGTGAGATCCAGGTAGTCGGCAAAGAAGCCGAATTCATGGCCTAAAAAACCTCCACCACCGTGTCGCCCCGCTGCTGCCTCTTGAGAAACTGCAGCCGTTGCCGTCAACATCAGCACAATTGCCGCACTCAGTAGTTTGAACTTGATCGATTTCACATGTTCCTCCTGACATTCTCGTCATCTCTGTTCAGAGAAGGTCACCTTTGCTCTCCTGATAAGAACACTTTGCGGAGAAAAGAGTGGTAAAAAGTCGGTCAATGCGGGTAAAGTTTTGTAATGGGTGCATTGTCACATTTGACGATTCTTTACGCCCTATTCGTAAGTTAAAGGTGTAAAACTGACCATGTGGAACTAGAAATGAAGCCTGTGGATAAAGTCCTAGTCATTGACGATGACGTTGAACTCTGCACTCTGGTGGCTGAGTATCTTGAGCCGGAGGGCTTTCATGTTGAAGCAATTCATGATGGCCGGCATGGTCTGGAGCGGGCACTGCATGGTGATCAGTTGCTGGTCGTTTTAGACGTAATGCTGCCAGGCATGAACGGTTTTGACGTTCTCCGTCAGATTCGCAACACCTCAAAGATTCCTGTGCTTCTGCTTACTGCCAGAGGCGAAGACGTTGACCGCATCGTCGGACTTGAAATCGGAGCGGATGACTACCTTCCCAAACCGTTCAATCCGCGCGAACTCGTCGCGCGTATTCGGGCTATCCTCAGACGCACACAAGGAAGCGACAAGAGAGTGACGAGGTACCCGACGTCGTTCGTGTGGGCGACATCGAACTTGATCCAGCAACCAGGACGGTAACGCAAAGCGGCAAAGAGGTGGAACTCACATCTGTCGAGTTCAATCTGTTGCAGGTTCTATTGCGGGAAGCTGGCCGCGTTGTGACTCGCGAACATCTTGTCGACGCGGTGCTGGGACGAAAATTTTCGCCCTTTGATCGAAGTATCGATATGCATGTGAGCAAAGTCAGAAAGAAGCTCGGGGATTCTGACAGTGGTACCGATCACATTAAAACTGTCCGCGGCGTGGGATACATATTTGCTCATCCCAGAGAACAGATTCGAGAAAAGGTCGAGAGCGTAAAGTGAGGTTATTTCTCAAGATCTTTCTTTCCTACTGGCTGGCTTTAGCGCTTTTCATTGTCCTGGCGATTCTGACAACCTTGACTATGCGGCCGACGACCGAAGTCTCCGCGGTTGAGGCGTTACAAAATAAATTCTTAAGCGAGGCGCTGGAAGCCTACCAAAAAGGCGGGAAAGAGGAAGCTCGACATTACCTACGAAGCTTGCGGGATACCCAACACGCCTGGGTATTTCTTTTTAATGACCAAGGACAAGAGCTCTCGGGACGCACTCCTCCCGAATGGATCGACCGGGTTGAACGCGGTCAAGGACACACAGTAGATAGCGTTTGGGGACGGCTCGGACCGATGCAGTTCTCGCGTCCGTCTATGATCGCTGCCGACGGGCATCGCTATAACTTAGTCATAGAATTACCGCCTGGGCAACGCACTTTATTTGGTCCACATGGCGTGCCCGGCCTGGGAATTCTGATCGCAGTCATTTCTTCAGGATTGGTTTGCTTCGTCTTGGCACGTTTCCTGACTTCGCCCATTGTCCGCCTTCGAGGCGCAACCCAGAGACTTGCCGCCGGTGATCTTACGGCTCGCGCCGGAGTGCCTTCGTCCCGGAGCCGCGACGAAATGGCGGAACTGGTGCGCGATTTTGACCGTATGGCGGAACGACTCGAGAGTCTGGTCAATGCGCAATCGCGATTGCTGAAAGACATTTCTCACGAGCTAAGATCACCGCTGGCTCGATTGAACGTGGCGTTGGAATTAGCGCGGCAGCGCACCGGTCCCGAAGCTGAAAGCGCGCTGGAGCGCATCGAACGCGAGTCTACACGTCTCAATGAGTTGATTGGACGGCTACTCACGATTGCGCGTCTTGAAAGCGGATCTAATTCGCTCCGTAAATCGACGATCCATCTCGAAGAGCTGGTGCGGGAAATTGCGAAGGATGCAGCTTTCGAAGCGCAAGCTCGTCATTGCAGTGTCGACTGCGTCATCGCGGATGACTGCACCGTGATTGGTGACGCCAGTTTGCTCCATAGTGCGATCGAAAATGTTGTACGCAATGCCACCCGCTATACCGAGGAAGGCTCGGCAGTTCAGGTGCGCCTCGAAGAAGGCCCAGGGGCAAAAGGACGAGAGGCCGTAGTACGGGTCACAGATTCCGGTCCGGGCGTACCAGAAGAAGCTTTAACGAAATTGTTTCTTCCTTTCTACAGGATTGATGATGCTCGGGGTCGCACGACCGGCGGAGTCGGATTGGGACTCGCAATTGCCGAACGGGCTGTCCTTCTGCATGGCGGTAGCGTGAGAGCTACGAACCGGCCACAAGGCGGATTGATGGTTGAGATACGAATCCCTGCGGCTCCGGTCGATTTTTCTAGTCCTTCCTTGGAGACATCGGAAAAAGCTGCCGCTCTCCAGGCCGAACCCGGCTAGCATTTAGACACCATCAGCGCTCCAAACTGTTGACGACGCAGGCAACTTTCCATCTCGCTCGCGGTTCCAACCACTTGCAACGTTTGCTCTTCCGTCGCATTCCTGATACACAAATGGGAGTCATTCGTACGGCTTAATCAGCTCGAGCGGTGTGCTCGGCACTGATATTTCAAAGATTAATACTAGGAATTAGGGAGAGAGAATGCGGATGAAGTGCCGGTTCCTTGCGGCTGCAGTGTTATTGGTTTCGCTGGGCCTGACGAGCTGTTCGAATACCTCGACGAGTACGGGAACATCAGGGTCAGGATACGTTTGGGTGGTCTCGCAGGGAAACAGCTCCGTGACCTTTTATTCTATGAACTTGACCACGGGACAACTTACGATTAATTCCACCAACCCAGCAGCAGCAACCGGTAGGTTGCCCTCCGCGGTTACAGTCGCGCCTTCCGGAAAGGCAATGTTCATCGCAAATACGAACGATAACAGCGTTTCCTCGTACACAATCAATTCTGACGGAACGTTGACGGTCGCAGGCTCGGCAACCGGCACGGGGCAATCGCCCGTGAGTTTGGCGGTCGATCCCTCAGGCAAATTCTTGTACGTTGCGAATCAAGGCGACAACACGATTTCCATATTCTCGATTTCAGGTACAACGCTGGCGAAGGTCGGAACCGTCAGCGCCATCGACGTAAATGATAAGCTTCAAACCCCGACAGGTCCTTCGGCTTTAGCGATAACCGGCGGCGTTACCGGTTCCGGAAATTTTCTTTATGTGGCTGACCAGCTCACCGACACGGTCTCGACTTTTCAATACGATCCAAGTTCTGGCGCGTTAACGCAGCTTTCGCCGTTTTATGTTCAAGCTGGAACCAATCCTCAGGCACTGGCATTATCGCCTGATCAGAATTTTCTCTATGTAGGCAACTCCGGATCGAATAATATCAGCTCGTTCAGCACATGTGCACTGGTCTCGAGCAATTGCGGCTCGGCCAACGGATTGCTGAACCCTGTAAGCGGCTCTCCCTTTGCTGCTGGAACCAATCCTGTTTCGCTGGCCATCACCCCCGGCGGTGAGTTTCTGTACGCGGCCAACAAAGGGTCAAACCAGCTCACCGGCTATAAAGTTGGATCAGGCACGGGTGTGCTTACTCCAACGGCTACAGCTACATTTTCGACTGGACTAAATCCGGTTTGGGTCGCCATTCCGCCGGAAGGCAAGTTCGTGTACGTAGCGAATTCCGGGGGAAGCTCGGTGACGGCTTACGGAATCAACACAACCAACGGATTTTTAGGAGAGGTTACAGGGTCGCCTTACTCTATTTCGAACACTCCTACAGCTATAGCGATAAGGTAGGTACGCTCGATTTTGTTCAGCCGACCCCGCAAAATAAATGCGGGGTCTTTTTATGTCCGGAGCAAACGTCGTCCCAAATTAATCGAGAGCGCGATTTGATAAACTTTTCTTTCTTACTCAAGAGGACACTTGATGCGCAGTAAGCTGCTGTTTGCTATCGTCATAACTATGAGTAGTACATTCACGAGCAGGCCAATTGAGGCCCAAACACTACCCGCGCCTCAGGTCATTACTGATCCCAAACAGATCACCAGCAAATCTGATGCAAACGTCGAGCAAAACCAGCAAAGCCTCTCACTCGAAAAGCTTTACATGACCAGGCAAGTTGGACGTCCAGCGTGGTCTCCGGATGGTAAGACGATCGTTTTCGTATCGAATATCAGCGGCCGGAACAATTTGTGGCTGGTTCCAGCGGATGGCGGATGGCCTACCCAACTCACCGTAAGCGATCAGCGGCAGATGGCCCCGGCATGGTCGCCGGATGGGAAATGGATCGCCTATATGTCCGACTACGACGGTGATGAGCAGTGGGATATTTTCCTCGTCTCACCAAAGACCGGCAAAGTCTTGAACCTGACAAATACGCGCGAGGTGGCGGAAGAGTATCCGATATGGTCGCAAGACGGGCGTTATGTCGCTTACACAATCAAGCCGAAGAATTCTTCAGTGTACGAGATCGATGTTTACGACACGCTGATGCGCGAGGTGAAACACATTACCACCGGCACACCGACGGACAAGGTCAATGATGATCCGATCTGGTCGCAGGACGGCAAATGGATCGTGTACACCCAGGAACAGGCGAAGGGCACCGACTCGAATATCTTCTTTGTGGACGTTGCGAGTGGTAAAAGCACCTTGCTGACTCCACACCAAGGCGAGCAGCTTTATCACGCGAACGATATCTCTCCCGACGGCAAGAAAGTGCTACTCACTTCCAACGCTGCCAATGGCTATGAGAATGTTGGACTGCTCGACATCTCATCGAAGCAAATCAATTGGCTCACGAAAGATAAATGGAAAATTCACGGCGAGAATTTCTCTCCCGATGGCAAGCACGTAATTTGGACGGCCAATGTTGACGGCAATACGGATATTTATCTTCACGATCTTCAGACTGGCGACACCACAGCGCTAACCCTTCCCAAAGGATTGAACGAACCGGCGGGACAGTTCCCTTTCACCTCTGATGGAACCCGGCTGCTTTATTTCCACACTGGACCCAATGCTCCCGGCGATCTTTGGGTCTATCAGCTTGCGACCGGTAAATCGCAGCAGGTGACACATTCGCTATTGGCTGGAATTCGTCCCGAAGACATGGTTGAGCCGTTTCTGATTCATTACCCGAGCGAAGACGGTAAGTGGACAATCTCGGCTTTCGTCTACGTGCCCTTCAATATGCAGCGCAATGGAACGAATGCGGCGATTGTATATGTTCATGGCGGACCGACATCGCAAACCGTAAACGGCTTCAACCGCTTTATTCAGTACATGGCGAATCAGGGATACATCGTGATCGCACCCAACTATCGGGGGTCGACAGGATATGGCAAAGAGTTTCAGCAGGCCAACCTCTTCGATATGGGAGGCGGCGATTTGCAGGATGTTCTGTCAGCCGCAGATTGGATCAAGCAGACTGGCTTTGTAGATCCCAAAGAAGGTTGTCTTGATGGGTGGGAGCTATGGCGGATACATGACGATGATGGGAGTGACTAAGGCTCCTGAATTATGGGCCGCGGGAGTACCCATCGTGCCATTCGTGAATTGGTTTACCGAAATCCAAAATGAAGATCCTGTGTTGCAGCAATCAGATTTGGCAACCATGGGGGACCCGGAGAAGAACAAAGATTTATTTCGCGACCGGTCGCCTATATTTTTTGTCGATCAGATCAAAGCGCCACTATTGCTGTTGGCGGGCGGGAACGATCCGCGTTGTCCAAAAAGCGAGGCCCAACAAGTAGTCGACGCTATCAAGAAACGCGGCGGAGTAGCGGAATACAAAGTGTATGAGAACGAAGGACACGGCTTTGCCCGTGTTGAAAACCAAATCGATGCCTACAAGCGAGTGGCAGATTTCGTGAAAGCGCACGTTCCGCCGGCAAAATGCGGCTGCTCGCTCGACGAGTAGCTGTCCTACAAACTACGAGTCGCGGCCACAATGGCGTCGATGAGACCGGGAATGGTGTATTGCTTGGCCTCAATGTGAACGGGTAAATCGAGTTCCCGAAGAGTGGAAGACGTTACCGGACCGATCGATGCAAACTGAATCCCGTCAAGAATGTTTGTGTTGCGCGGGCGCTCTCGCCTGCGAGATTCCGCCTGCAATGAAACGAAGTTTCGCACTGTTGATGAACTTGTGAACGCGATCACGTGCGGGCGTTTTTCACTATTCAGCGTGACCCGCAATTGTTCGCGCGATTTTTGCGGCAAGACGGTTTGGTACGCTTCGACCACATCTACATAGGCTCCAAGTTTACGCAATTCCGTTGGGATGATCTCGCGCGCGACTTTGGCTCGCGCCAGCAACACACGCTTTCCTGTTACTCGTTCTCGCAGACTCTCGACTACTGATTCCGCCACGTATTTTTCAGGAACCACATCCACTTTCAGGCCTTGCTTCTCGATAGCACTCTTCGTAGCAGGACCAATGGCCGCGATCTTCAAATGCTCGAAAGACTTCTTACTGAGGCCAATCTTTTTTGAGCGAGCCCAGAGTGCTTCGACTCCGTTTACGCTGGTAAGAATCAGCCAATCGTAGTCCGCAAGATTCTTGAGGGCGGAATCGAGAGGTTGGTAAGACTTCGGCTTACGAATTTCAATAAACGGAATAGACAGAACTTCGGCGCCGAGTGCAGTGAGTCCGGAAGACAATTCACTGGCCTGGTGAGGGGCGCGGCCAACGAGTACACGTAGCCCGGCAAGAGGAGCGGAATTCATGGTTGCGCTGGCAACTCAACGTTGCGTCCGTACACTTCATCCAATATCGCTTCCCCACCCGCCATCAGTAGACTCACCGCTACCGATTCGCCAAGCTTAACTGGATCTTCGCCTTTTCCGCCCTCCCGCAGAACTCTTGAACCGTCAGGATGAGCGACCACGGCCTGCAAGTGCAACATTCCGTCCCGAAATTCTGCCGACGCTCCGATTGGAACCTGACAGCCTCCGCCCATTTTGTTCAGCAAAGCTCTCTCGCACGAGGTTGTCAGACGAGCGGATGTGTCATCCAGAAATGCCAGATGTCTTCGAACTTCCTCGTCCCCCGCTCGAATTTCGATTGCCAACGCGCCCTGTCCCGCCGCCGGACACATCAGTTCAACCGGAATTACTTGGCGGATCAATTGAGTCCTCCCCAAACGATTGAGCCCGGCGGCCGCCAGGATTATCGCGTCGTATTCTCCAGCTTCAAGTTTCCGTAGGCGCGTATCGACGTTTCCGCGCAGCGACTGAATATCTACGTCACTTCGAAGTGCCTTCAGTTGTGCCTGCCGCCGCAGGCTGCTTGTTCCTACACGTGCTGCTGCAGGTAGTTGATCTACGCTTTCATATTTGATGGAACAGAATACATCTCGCGTGTCTTCACGCTTCGGAATCGCCGCAATCTCAAATTCAGCCGAAAGTTCGGTTGGCAAATCCTTCAGGCTGTGCACTGCCAGGTCCACACGATTTTCGGCCAGAGCTTCTTCAATTTCCTTGGTGAACATGCCCTTGGTACCGACTTTTGAGAGAGCCACATCGGTGATCTTGTCACCAGTCGTCCTGATTATTTCGATCTCAACTTCATGACCTTGTCGCGCGCAAGAGTTGGCTGATGTGATTAGCCTGCCATAGCGCAAGCTGTGATCCCCGGGAACCGATTCGTAAGAGGGCCACTAATTGCCATCTCCTGAACTGGTTTTCACGGCAACCTTTTTTTCCTTTTCTTTTCTTTTTCTTGTAGATTGAACAACCGCCGCACCAGATCAATCACCGTCGTAGCCTCTGTATCGCGTGCCGCAGTCTTCAAAGTACTAATGGGCGTGTGCATGATCTTTTTGACGATTCCTCGGGTAAGCGCATCGATGGCGAGTTCCTGTTCCGTCGAAAGCGCACCTAGCCGGCCTCGCACCCGATCAATCTCAGCTTGCCGGATAGTTTCCAAATGATCCTGCAGCGACACAATAGTCGGCACAACTTCCAGCGTGTGCAGGCGCGCCTGGAAACGCTCGACCTCTACATCGATAATCTCTTCGGCTCTCGCTGCTTCCTTGCGGCGATCAGAGACGTTGCTGGAAACTGCTTGCTGCAGATCATCGATATCGTAAACAAAAATGCCGTCCAGCTTATTCATCTCTGGATCGACATCGCGCGGAACCGCGATATCGATAAAAAACATTGGACGGTTCTTGCGGCGACTCAAGAATAGCTCCCCATGCTCGCGACGGAAAATGGCGTGAGGTGCGCCGGTCGAGGTAATTACAATGTCAGCGCGGTCACAAGTTTCGTAGAGTTGATCAAAGAGAATCGCTTGTCCATCAAACTTCGCCGCCAACTGGGAAGCGCGTTCATAAGTTCGATTAGAAACAAAAATTGACTCTGCCCCATTTGCAATCAAGTGACGCGCGGCGAGCTCGCTCATTTTGCCCGCGCCGACCAGAAATACCTGTTTCCCATTCAGTGAGCCGAAGATTTTCTTAGCTAATTCGACCGCAACGGAGGCGATCGAAACGGCAGAAGATCCAATCGCAGTTTCGGTTCGTATCCGCTTGGCTACGGCGAAGGCTCGGGTAAGCAATAAATCCAATTGGGAGTGAACTGCGCCCACCGCTCTGGCCGAGGCATACGCTTCTTTGACCTGGCCAAGAATCTGCGGTTCGCCCACCACCATGGAATCAAGGCTGGAGGATACTCGGAAAAGATGGCGGATCGCGTCACGTTCACTGTATTCGTAGAGGTGGGACTCGTAAGAAGTCGATTCCAAATGGAAAAAGTCGCGCAAGAATCTGCGAAGGTCGGTGCCACCATTCTTACTTTGCGCCAAGACCTCCACTCGATTACAAGTGCAGAGGATCAAGCCCTCATCGACTCCGGGATGTTGGACCAGCCGTTTGAGAGCGTCCGGGATACGAGACTCAGGAATAGCGAGCCGCTCCCGCACTTCGATGGGGGCGCTTTTATGGTTCACGCCAATGAGTTGGAATTTCACGACACGAACCTATGAAGCGTGTTGGCGGTCCAGGCAAGCACAGCCGCCAAGAAGGCTCCGGACGCCAGATAGGCTGCCCGTCGCCCGCGCCATCCTGCATTCCAGCGCGTATAGAGCAGGATTAGGTAGACCGTCCACATCAAGAACGAAAGAAAAATTTTGGGATCAAAAAAATTCACGCGACCGAATGTCGTTTCCGCTAAAGCTGTACCCGCAATCAGTCCTAATGTCATGAAAGGAAAGCCAAGCAAAAGAGAGCGGAAGCCGATTTCGTCAATCACCTCAAGAGCTGGAAGGCGAGAAAATAGTCCCCGCACGTTCTTCGATTTCAGAGATCGCTCTTGCAATAGATAAAGCAGACTTGCACCAAAGCTCAGAACCAAAGCCGCGTAACCAGCGAGAATCAGCGCGATATGCGTGAATAACCATCCTCGGTGCACACCTTCCGAGGCGAGAAATGGCCGATCTCCGGTGGCAGCGAGTAGTGTTAACAGGAACACAACGGGGAAAACCACAATACCGGGAGAGGTGGTACGGTAAACGAGAAATACTCCCGTAAACACAATCATGATCAGGAACGCCAAGGCTGATTCTGTGTTGTGAATCGACATCAATGTGATCTTGCCGGTCACAAGAATCTCTTCCGTCAGAGAGACGAAATGGAAAATCATGCCCAGATAGGCGGCATACAGCACGATCCGGTTAAGCAGTTCATTGCTACGAGTTAGTGCGACGGAAGCGTACAGCAAACCAACCGCGTAGCAGGCAAGCGCGACTCGCAGCCATAGTACAGACATATGTTATTGGTGTGGCGCCGGGACACAGCGCATTCCATTCGATTGATTATAGACTGCCCGACTCTGGCGCAGAACACAGGCAGGTGCAGAACACAACAAGAGACGCTGAACTCACATCAAGTAAGTGCCATCTTCCGGAGCGGCCTTACGCAGAGTTCGTACCAGCAATTCTGTATCATCGGAGATGATTCCATCCACGCCCCATTTAGCCAACCTCAACATGGAGCCCTTGTCATTGACTGTCCAAACCAGAAGCTTTAGGTCGGATTGGTGGATCTCTTCCACGAGTTCTTGACTCACGAGACCTTCTTTAACGATCACATAATTTATGGGGAGATCGCGCCAGCCGTTAAGTTGCCATTTTTTTTCGCATACAATTCCAACCGGCACTGAGGCACTCCGAACTTTTAGTTCAGTGACTACGCCAGGAAGAAATGAGGAAACGACATAATCCCGCTCCGGAGGGTGCTTGCGCAGAGCTTCAAGAACCAGTCTCTCAAGTCCCTCGACTTTGAGTTCTATATCGAGAAATACGCGCCGATGATACCGGTGGATCACATCTTCCAGGTGAGCAAGTTGCGGAAGTTCGTTGTTGCTGGCAAGACATACTTTCAACCCGCTCACTGTCGCATCGTGACAGATCACGGCCGCGCCGTCCGCAGTCAAGCGAACGTCAAATTCAAAACCGTCACACCCATGGTCGAGGGCTTTATCAAACGACGCGACGGTATTCTCCGCAATCTGCAGAGTTGCGCGCGCACCACGATGACCGAGCAAGAGGGGCCTAACCGCCATCGAGGAAAGTTTAACCTGTCAATGGCAGAAATATTCACTCTAAATTCGAATGTGGCAGATTAGCCAAACGGATTAGTCCAGATCGAAATCGCGCAGAGGCTTTCCCGTGTCCGGAGACTCCTTAGCGCGCTTGACCGCTTCCTGGAACTTCCGTTCCAGCAGGTCCGAGGCGTTTTTCTGATTCTCAACGGATTGACGAAAGATGGAATCGCGGCGATTGTCCTGTTCTTTCATGGCACGCGCAGCTTCTTCGATGTCATTGAAAGTCTTAGGCTTCACGGCCGCGGTGTGGGCAATAACCGCCTTAGCTTCCGGGTCTACTTTCAACACCGCGTTGCAACAAGGACAGGTAATCTCGAAAGCTGGAAGAGTGCGCCATTGTGCAAATGATATCTCAAAACGCCCTTCTACTGGGAATGGAGCTTAATCGGAAAGATTTTGAACAGGGTTAGCATCTCCCACCCCAGCAGGACGACCGAGCGCACCCACAACCATGATCGCGATCAGCTCTCCAAAACTAAAGCGATTGCGTCCAGTGTCATATCGCCGCGCTACCAGGCCCAGGATATTCAGGGTGGCAAATCCGAAGACCAGCGCCCAGATGATGTTGAATACGTCCCCCATTTTGCCGGGAAATTGGTAGATGGCAAATAGCAGGAGCGGCGCTGGTGAAATGGCCTCCATAAAGGAACCAAAAGCATACCATCGCCTGACAAAAATGGGGCAGCCTTATAGATGTCCGAAGGGCATTACAACGAGATTACCTGGTGATCCAGGCAGTCGGAATTCACAGTTTGGTAGAGACTCTGAAGAAGTTCATTTCCAAGACGAGCTAGAAAATAAGCGCCCGCAATCTCTCGTTCCTGTAGTCCTTTGTTCGGATATAGCAAGTTGCTGAGCAACTCGGCATGACGACCGAGAACTTCACTGTGTCGCAACTCGGCGCGTGCGGCGCGCGAGCGCAGTTGATCAAGTTGGTATTGCATTTTCGATTCAGCATTGCCTGCCGCATCGACCAATGTTTTATCCAGCTGCTCCAAAGACTCGCGAACACTCGAGAGGGATTTCTTCAGGGATAAGGATGCCTTTTCGAACGATTCTTGAACTTCTGCTGACAGAGTTCGCGATGCCAGCTTTGCTCGCAGTGCCTCGGGGCCTTGAAAAACATCGGGCAAATCCAAACGATATTTCTGCAGCAGAGATTGAGGTTTGCTCTCCACAAGTGTGGCAGAAAAACGCATCACAATAGGAGTAATGCGCTTTAGAAGAGCCTCATACACTACGCCCGCTTGCGCGAAATAAGCTATCTCTGCAGCACCGCCAGCATACGTAATGGTCGGCAAGAGGTAATCTTGAACCACGGGCCGCAACAAAACATTGGCACTGAAATCCCCAGGAGAAATTGCAATTCGCCGCAACAAATCTCCTCGCGAAGTCTTTTCCTCTCCAATTACAAATTCTTCTTCTCCGACGGCCGCATTCGCTCTGCTGGTGCACTGGAACTCGCGAACCGTTCTGAATCGCGAATAGCAGAGTAGAAGATGGCGTTACTTTGACTTGCTGATGATATCCGGCCGACTCGATCTCTTTGCCGCGAGCTAGGAGCGCTTCCGTCAATTCTGCTGATTGTTCGATTGCGGCATGAAAAACCCGTTGCGACAGTTGATGAATTTCCGGATCGGATGCATCCAGCAGAATGATTCCCCACTCCGCAAATAAAGCCGCGAATAGTCGCGCATAGGCGCTACCGAAAGTCTCTCCCGGTCGATAAGCGTCCGTTAGCAGCTTTGAAATTTCAGAATCGCCTAGCAGTTCCCTTGCCTGCGCCACCACAGATTCAATCTCAGAACCAAACTTCACGGTTCCGACCGGAGCATCCGCGACGCCTTGCGACGGAGCGGTCAATCGATGGAGCGAGCCATCTGCCGCCGGAATTATCACATGGTTGACTTCCGCCAAGTCATGGTCGTCGGTAGCGAGCCAGAACACCGGAACGGAATCTACTCCGGCGCTCGTGGCTTGTTCCGCAAGTTTGGCCGCAGTAAGTGCCTTGAAAAGCGAGAATGAGCTGCCGCCGAATAAACCTACCTGTTGGCCTGAAACGACAGCCGAGGCACCGCGTCGTAGCCGCTCGATATTCTGGAGCGTTTTCGGCGACGCATTCCATGACCTGTTTTGGCGCTCAAGAACAGCAGAAACCCTGGCCCTCCGCTCGGAGTCATATTCCAGAGAGGCAGATTCTTCCCGAAACCACTCGTTAAAGCGGGGCGAACGCGGATAAAATTGCTGTACTTTGGGTGCATACGAAAGGAAATCAGTGAAGAGCCGGGCGGTATGAGGAACTTGGCGGAAGGGTAAACAGTGCGACTTCACCGGCAATTCTCCTGATTACATGGTTGGACGCAAAATTTCATACGAAGTAAGCCGTCATTGTACAGGTCGCCATCTGCAGTCCTCTTAATGTCGTCTAATGAGATGTCTGAAACCGCCTTCGGATGCAACATAATGGCTTGTCACAAAGCTTACCTGGGCAGTTGCAGATGTAAATGCCTCATTTACCGCACTTCTAACAACTCCTCTTTTTGATGTCTATCTCGCGCCAAGGTGGTTGGCAGCGTGTCTACTGCTGATTATTGTTTGCGCTCTCGGGATCGAGTACATTGCTGTCGGATACACTGGATTCCGCATGGGCCTTCAAACCCTCAGTGATGTATTCTTCGCGATCATCGATCGGGACAGTCCCCATGTAATGAAGCGACGCGGGGAAGAAACATGGGAGTCGGTTTCTGCCCGCCAGATTTACCAGCAAGCCCTGGGGATTAGCCGAACCTTGTGTGCTTGGGGTATCTCTCCAGGAGACCGTGTTGCCATTCTCAGCGAGAATCGTCCCGAGTGGACGATTACAGACTTTGGCTGCTTGCTGGTGGGCGCCGTGGTTGTTCCGATCTATGCGACCCTTACCTCAGAGCAGACCGCCTATATCCTGCGAGACTCTGGCGCACGGGCAGTCTTTGTTTCCACTCAAAAACAATTGGATAAAGTTCTCCCGATCCAAAGGGAAACCTTTGTCGAGAAGATCGTGGCTGTGGATGCGGCAGAAGGTTCGTCGTGTCTGCGATGGCAGGAGCTTGCGCGCACTGGTTCCGAGGAGCGGGATTCGCAATTCGATGAGCAAGCTAGGCATATACGGCCCGAGGATCTCGCCACAATTATCTACACCTCCGGCACTACTGGCACGCCCAAGGGCGCAATGCTCACTCATGGGAACATGGCGTCCAACATCGCCTATTCGCTGAACGGCTTTGATATTCATCCGGGACAGACAAGCATTTCGTTCTTACCACTCTCCCATGTCACCGCGCGGCACGTCGACTTCACGCTTCTGCGCCATGGCGTCACGCTAGCCTATGTTCCTTTTCTCGATCAGCTTCCAAAGGCTCTCGCCGAGATTCATCCTTCAATCTTCGTAGGCGTGCCCCGCGTCTACGAGAAGGTCCACGCACAGGTAGTTCTTAAGACTCAAGGAGTCCTCCATAAAACGATTTACAAATGGGGCCTTTCGGTAGGGCGGGCTCATAGAGCCGAGGTCCTCGCCGGCAAGACTCCGCATTCACCGATGTGGAAAATGGCCAACCGGCTTATCTACTCCAAAGTGCGCGCCGGAATGGGTGGACAGGTAGAAGTTTTCATCTCCGGAGGAGCGCCGCTCGGTCGCGATCTGGCCGAGTGGTATGCAACGATTGGCATTCGCATCCATGAAGGCTATGGATTAACCGAAACTTCGCCAGTGATCGCGGTCAATAATCCCAATGCTCACAAACTGGGGACGGTGGGAAAGCCCCTCTCGAATATTGAAGTGCGCATCGCGGATGATGGTGAAGTTCTAGTGCGCGGCCCGTCAGTCTTCAAGGGATATTGGAACAAGCCCGAAGAGACGCAAAATGCATTTCAAGAAGATTGGTTCAAGACCGGAGATATCGGAAATCTTGATGCTGACGGATTTTTGTCTATCACCGATCGAAAGAAAGACCTGATCAAGACTTCGGGAGGAAAATTCATCGCTCCACAGCCGATCGAAAATTCGTTAAAGCACAATCCTCTGATAGCTGAAGCGGTTGTCCTTGGCGACAGACGCAAGTTCCCCGCCGTGCTGATTGCGCCGAATTTCGCTGTACTCGAGGACTGGGCTCGTAGCAAAGATGTGCCTTTCACAAGCAGACAGGAACTCGTCTGTTGTTCTCCTGTTCGCGAATTGTACGAAGGGATTGTCGAGGAAAAGAATCAAAATCTGGCACGCTTTGAAAAGCTGAAGAAGGTGATTTTGATTGCGGAGGAATTTTCTGCCGATAATGGAACCCTTACCGCCAGCATGAAGTTGCGCCGCCGCGCAGTGGAGCAGAAATACAGCAAAGAAATAGAAGAGATGTATGAGCAGGCGGAGGCGACGAGTCCGGTAGTGCAGACAAGTTAGTCCTCAATTCCCGGGTAGAACAAATGAGCTGAGACAGACACAAACAACATTGGCGCATCGAGATGCGCCGCTTTAGACCGCCTGATGGGCCTATGTTAGCCGTTCACCATCTCACGGAGCTTATTCTTAATTGAAAGCTCCGCCGGACTCTTATTCCTTCGGCCAGTCTGTCAATTCTTTGACGGATTAGGAATTAGGAGCCGCGAAAAATGCACTCCCCACCTCGTCAGTGAGTGCAATCGCCTGGTTACAACAACTGAGCATGATAGGCTTGCTGCCGATATGCCTCCCGGTAAAACAAAATTCCAAACTGCACGAACTCGGAAGTTCAGGACCAGTGCGTTGTCCGAAGAGGACGAGCGCACGATAAGTCACGTCGAGGAATTTGGCTGTTCTGTTGTCAATGTTAAGCGGACGGAATACGGCCTCTGTTGGTCCTACACTGTAGGCGTTTTCGATACCAGCGGCAAACCCGAAATTATCACTGTGGGACTATTACCAGAGACCGCACATTTTGCGTTGAACGAGGCCGCGAAGCTGCTACGAGCCGGGGTCGATCTCACTACGGGCCGACACCGTGATCTAATCGGGCAGGTGGATTGTGAGTTCCGTCCTGTTGACCGAAAGTGGGTCGAACACCTTATGGGTTGGGCGCTCTGGTATTACGATGGCGACGACTTTTCTGTAGTTCAGGCTGTCTATCCCGATCTGCAGAATCGGTTCCCAAAGGACGAAGGATTTGACAAGGCGTTTGATCAGCCTCTGATGCAGCCTGATGCTCCCATGACAAGGGCCGAGAATGATTTTTGGGCCTCAGCTGATCCGAAAAGCAGCCTGTTCAACTGGAAGTTCCCGGACGATCCGCACACGAGAGTGTTCATTTCCGAGACGGTCCAAAGCGGGACTGAGCCAGTCACATACGTCTCACACGACGCTGAAGACGGTGCGTGGCAGTTTTTGGGTGACAGTATGTCCGATGGAGGTGGTCCCGTAATCTCTTGCTTTCACCACCCGATCGACCGCGATCCAAGTCTCGCTGAGTTGGCTGATCTGCCGTTGGGCTGGTATGCGGAGCGGAATAAAGTCGGAGAACCGTGGACTCGAAAGAACCACTCAAAAGACGACGTGTCAGAATAACTGTCGTGTCAATTGGCGAAAAATCGCCTTTACGCTCATTGACCGGATCGTGAGCGCTAAGGCCTGATCACAACACCCACCGTGAGATTTTGTGGTCCCAGTGACCAGGTAAACCCTAGCGTGGTCTCCACGAGCCGCATCAATGAGGTTCACAACATCCTGCCACGCCACCATGTCATCTCCGCCGACATAAACCACCCACTCTTGCCGTCGGCTCAGTTCCTGTTTGAGCACCCGGTCGAAGTCTTCCCATGCCACGAGCCTCGAGTTCACATACAAATTGGGCGGTCTGCCCGCCCCGGAGTCCTTCACCTGTACTATCAGCGGCTCAGTTAATGCATCGCTCTTATGCGGCACCGTCCCCTGTTTGAGGCCCGCCCACAAGCCTTCTGACCGGGGCGCACCGAGTCCCATTAACATCATCATCAGCATAGCGAACAGGGAATAGATGATTCCGCCCACAAGTCCGAAACTGGGGGGGCCCGAAATCTGCGGTTGCAGTGGCAGCTTCCGTGCCCATTGAAAATCCTGCCCGACAGATGTTGTCTCTGTGACCGTTGCCGAATGCTCGAAAGAATGCACGAATCGAATCATCGGCACGAATGTCAGCCAAACGACTCCGATATAGGTGACGATGGCCAAGCCTGCTCGCACGAACAAAGCAGCAGTCTCGTAATACTCGGTGTTTGCTGCCACCTTTAGGTGAGGAGGAAGCGGATCGAGGCAACGGAAGTCGGACATTACTTCAACATCAAGCTCATAGACACCCGGCCCGGCTCTGAATCCCGAAGGCCAAGGTAAGACGATCGGCTGATCCAGTCGGTCGACTACTTTCCCGTTTTTGTATAGCGTCCAACGGGTTTCTAAATGGCGGTAGGGATCGCATTCCGGGTGTGCCGCGTCCCAGCGCCAGTCGCTACCAGGATTCAGACCAACCCAGTAATCGGCATCCAGATTCAACCGGAATGGCCCGGTACGGATGTGTCCCGGTGCAAGAGACACGGCCATGTCGACAGGACGCACGATTCGTGTGCTCATCCAGTGCTCGATCGCCGCACGGCCCCCTACGCCCAAAAGGATCAGCCCAATGCCAATGGGCAGTGAGAGCGGCACTCTCAAGCGCATGTTCTATTTAGACACCAGGTGTTGCTCGTCAGTCAGATACCGGAAGTCACTCAGCCCCTCGTTAGTTACCGGCGGATTGGTTCCACTGTCAATTGGCGTAATATCGCCCATTTCGGCACTTTGCCCCTGCTCTTTTCTCCTAATTCCTTGACCACTGCGTAGCAGATAAGCGATAACGGAAATATAGGTGTGGGCACTGCCGCGAGCACTCTACCAAGCAGTTTGCTGTAACTCCTCTTAAACAAACGCCAGAGCTCATGCCTCGACGATCACCCAAGCCAACTATTCCGTCAAAGAAGAAGGTGCCAGCACCTAAGAACTCTCGAGATACTAAGCGAATGGGAGAGGTGTCGGAAGCGGCGTTTCTACACAAGGCTGTAAGTCTGGACCTCAAGGTAACTAAGCCATGGGGCGATAGTGAACGTTATGACTTCATCCTCGATTCGGGCGCACGCCTCTGGCGAGTACAAATTAAATGTACGGCATGCGTGTACGGATGCGGATACCGCTTTCAGCCCACTCATTCTGTCTACGGAGAAAGGAACCGGGTCTACACACCAGATGAAATCGATGTTCTCGCGGGCCACTTAGTCCCGCTCGACCTCTGGTACATAATCCCTGTCGAGATGATTGGCCAGAGCCCCACTCTTTTTGTTTGCCCTAGCGGTGAATCGACCCGTGCCCGCTTCGAAGTATATCGGGAAGGATGGGACTTGTTTCGCAGTGCCGGAGGTACGGAAGTGCCACCGGACGACGGGGCTTCCGATCCAGACATAACTTTAGACGAGACTAGAGCCGGGCCGATTTTGAAGTGGGCTCCAGTGTGGCGTCCCGTGTGGAACCGCTGACCGTCGAAACCATATCTTTTGCAACCCTGGGATCTCCCCTTCTGACGATTTTCATTACAATAGGTTCATGTCTGATCGACTCATTATTGCTGGTCGCGAATTTCGTTCGCGCCTCATTGTAGGAACCGGAAAGTACAAATCATTTCAGGAAACCGCACGCGCTCTCGAAGCAAGCGGAGCGGAAATGGTTACGGTCGCAGTGCGGCGTGTGAATCTTGATCGCAGCAAGGAATCGTTGCTCGACTACATTGATTCGAAGAAATATTTCATGCTCCCTAATACCGCTGGTTGCTATACAGCCGATGAAGCAATCCGCGCCGCGAGGTTAGGACGAGAGGTAGGACTCTCGGATTGGGTAAAGATTGAGGTAATTGGCGATCAGGCAACGTTATATCCAGACGTCCAAGGGACCGTAGAAGCGACTCGCGTATTAGTAAACGAAGGGTTTAAGGTTCTTCCCTACACCTCTGATGACATTGTGTTTGCAAAACGTCTTATCGACGTAGGGGCGAGTGCAATTATGCCGCTTGGGAGCTCCGATCGGAAGTGGCCTGGGAATTCAGAACGCAGCCAACATTCGAATCTTGCGCGAAATGATCACGGGCGTTCCTTTAATCTTGGACGCAGGCGTAGGGACAGCGTCGGACGCAACGATAGCGATGGAATTGGGAGTTGACGCAGTATTGATGAATACTGGGATTGCCGCCGCCGAAAATCCGGTCCTGATGGCGGAAGCGATGAAGCACGCAGTACTCGCAGGACGCCAAGCTTATCTTGCAGGAAGAATGCAGCGCAAGCTATATGCGACGGCAAGTTCCCCGCTGGAAGGTGTGGTGCGATAGATCCAAACTTCTAACTTTCCGATGAAGAATCAAACCAGCGGATCTTTCTGTGATCTCTGTGTCCCCTGTGGTTAAAAATTCTTCACCACAGAGGACACAGAAGACGCGCACAGACATTCAAATTCTAATTCACAACATCTTCATGCTGTCGACGTGAATCTTGTCGCCAGTTACTTCTCCCGTGACCGCAACGTGATGTCCCTCATGTCCCTTCAGCGCATCAGGATTATCGACTACCAGAACTTTCTTGTCATCATCAGTCACCACCGCCAAATTTGCGCCCTTGGATAGGCACTTCTTGGTGCAAGCGGCGTGCTCAGCAGATGCTCCCTTCGCGCCGCACTTGTCGTCGCTAACCCATCCGTTGACAGTGGTTTTATCCGCGGCGGAGGCGTTCATAACCATAAAAAACAGAACCGACACTGCTAAAGATCCGAATATTTTTTTCATGTCCAACAGTCTCCTCAAATTTAGCGGCAAGGCCGCAATTTTGTTACGGACTCGTTCCGGAGTGCAGCGTTCAGCAGAAGCACCGGGGAACTGTGTACAGCTGAGATGCACCGGGAAGGTGAAGTCCATCTCAATGGTTCAAGGATGAGGGAACTATACCACGCCGATGGGATAGGAAGCAGCTCTGGAACGGCGAACTACCTCTTGGCGCTGTTGGTGGCGGGAATAGGCGCGTTGCCGATATTTGGCGTCACGTACACAACTTCTCCGGGCTTAGTGTAATGAAGCGCCTCGCGCGCTTCCTTCTCAATTGTTTTCGGATCGGTCTTTAACGCATTGATCTGTTTGCTGTAGTGATCGTTCTCTTTTTGCAAGCTATCAATTTCTTTTTGCAGATTTTGATATTCGGCGCGCTTCTGACGATAGACGACCATACCATTGGCCCCGAACATCACGTGTACAAACAACCAAACCGTAAGCACGCCTACAATCCCAGTCGCGATTCTCCGGCGGAAAGTGTAGGCCACCGTGAGGGTTGGATGGAGCTTCTCCATCGTACGTTCCGCGAAAGCTTCTGCTTGAGGCGCTCGTTCGACTAGCGCCTGGAAGCCATCTTCTGGTTTGCGTAGCGCGCGAATATTTGGGAATCGTTTCACTCGAATATCCATTGCTTTGCCGCGGCACTCAATTTTTGTCAGATCAGCCTCGCTGGCCGCCTCGGAGTAGACCCGCACCACAGGCTCAGTCCCCGAAAGCCGGTAGCAGACCCAGGCTCCGTCTTCGAACACCAGCTTCATTCCATCCTTGCGAACTACTTCCGCGACCTTTCGGCCGTAGAACTCGCGAGGCTCTTGCTTTAACTTTCCAGTGAACTGCTCTTTGACCTGTGCGGTCAAGTGGAAGTTCTCTCTTTGTGGATAGAAGGAACCAACTTTGGCAAATAGCTCGTGTAATTGTTTGGTTAATGACTTGCCGCGGCGCGCCACCATCTCGCAACAAAGCAGTCCGGCGAGGATGCCGTCCTTCTCTGGAACATGATGACGAATGGAAAGACCAGCGCTCTCTTCCCCGCCGATCGCGATTTTGTCAGCTTTGATTAATTCGCCGATGTATTTGAAACCGACGGGCGTCTCATGCAATTCAACTTTGTAATGTTTGGCTATCGCGTTAATGAAGTTCGTCGTAGCCACGGACTTCCCTACTCCGTTTTTCCATTCGCGGCTCTCGACCAAATAATCGAACAATAGAGCAATGATGTAGTTCGGCTGGAAGAACGTTCCGTCTTCGTCGACGATACCGAAGCGGTCGGCGTCTCCGTCTGTCGCGATACCGATGTGCGCTTTAGTCTCGCGCATCTTTTCGCGTAAAGGCTCAAGCAGATGATCGTCCGGCTCGGGTGCGTGTCCTCCGAAAAGCACGTCGCGATAATCGTGCACCGTCGCAACCTCGACTGCCCCTTCGCGCAGCAACGCGTCCGAATAGCCTCGTGCAGCTCCCCATAAAGGATCGAACGCGACCCGCAGCCCAGCTTTCTTGATGCAACCGAGATCAATGATTCCTTTGAGTCGAGTAAGATACATTCCGCGTGGATCAAGCGACCCAGTTGGCACGTGTTTTTCGTGCTTTCTTTCAGAGCCATCCTGTTCGCCTTTGTCGAATGCGACGATTTGAGCTTCAATGGCATGCGTGGCCTCTGGAAGGGCGGGCGCGCCGTCTGATGTGGAGAACTTAATTCCGTTGTACTCGGGAGGATTGTGCGAGGCGGTGATGTTGATAGCACCGTCCGCGTGTTCGTGAGTGACTGCGTAAGAAATTGCCGGGGTCGGTGCGGGGTCGGCGATCAATAATGGAGTGATGCCGTGAGCGGAAAGGATCTCGGCGGCCATTGCGGTGAAAGTTTCTCCCAAAAAACGCGGATCGCGGCCAACGATCACTTTCGCGCCGTTCGGCTTCTGCGAGGCCACATACCGGGCAATTCCATGAACCGCTCGCCTCACATTGGCAAAGGTGAACTCCTCCGCCATGACAGCGCGCCATCCCGACGTGCCGAACTTAATTTGGATTGTCATGATTGTCTTGCCTATTATTGTCTAAGCATTTATTCGTCCTGCGTGTGTTAACAATTACTGACGAATTGCTTTGGATGCAGGCTAGCGTTTCGCGACCAAGACTCTGAAAATCAAAAACCAATTTTATATGACTAACAAAAAGTTTGTACTGACCACTGCGGGATCTGCCGAAGAAGCCCGCAAGATCGCTCACGCGCTGGTGGAAGGCAAACTAGCGGCTTGCGTGAACGTTATTCCGCAAATTCAGTCCGTCTATCGCTGGCAAGGGAAGATCGAAGAGGCGCAAGAATGGCTGCTAATCATTAAGACGACCGATGCGGCGTTCGGGCGAGTGAAAGATGCAATCAAACAACTACATTCATACGAGCTGCCAGAGTGTATTGCCGTGGAGATTAAAGATGGAAGTCCGGAGTATTTGAAGTGGATTGGGGACTCGGTGGACTAGATCAATACCTGCTCAGGATCTTAGTGTCGTGAAATCTCTACCCAGCTCTTCTGGCGGACGTTTTCGTTTTGCCTGTGCGAGCTCTTAGCAGCCGACAACTCAGCTTGAACTCGCTTCGGCAGTTTCGCGAAAACTAATTCATACGAATTGGTTATCAGTTCCTGCAACTCTGACGCTCGCAGCGCGCTCATGTCCTCAATCGCTACCCAATGACTCTTCGCCAGGTACGGCGAGGGAACAATGCCCGGAATTTCCGTCAATTCATAAAATTTTTCGGGTGTACATTTAAATGCTAATCGTCGATCTCTCCCATGTTCGAGATTAAGAACTACAAACATCTTTCCTGCGATTTTGAAGAGAAGGCTTTCGCCCCACTGTAGGTTCTCGGTCGCATGCGGAAGCGACAGGCAATAATCACGAATCCAATCAATGTTCATGGTCTAAAACAATTCCTAAATCGCCGCCAGCGCCTGGTCCAAATCGGCGATGATGTCTTCCACGTCTTCTATTCCTACCGAGATTCTCACCATGCCGTCGGTTATGCCAATCTCTTTTCTGCCCTTCACGCCTACTCCCGCGTGCGTCATGGTTGCGGGGTGCGAGATTAGTGTCTCGACTCCTCCCAACGATTCCGCCAGCGAGCACACTCGCACCTTTTTCAGCATCTTGTTGGCATTCGCAAGCGAACCGGTTTCGAAGGAAATCATCGAGCCAAAACCTGTCATCTGACGCTGCGCCAGTTCGTATTGCGGATGGTCTGGCAAACCTGGATAGTAGACCTTCTTCACTTTCTTATGGGTCGAGAGGAAGTCGGCAACAATTCTTCCGTTCTTGTCATGCTGCTCCATGCGAATGGCGAGAGTTTTAACTCCGCGCAAAATCAGCCAAGACTCGAAGGGCGAAAGGATGGCTCCCGCGGCTTTCTGGACAAAGCTCAACCGTTCAACCTGCTCCGGCTTGCTGCAGACCACGACTCCGCCAAGACCGTCGCTATGGCCGTTTAGAAATTTTGTTGTTGAATGAACTACCATGTCCGCGCCCAGAGCCAGCGGTTGCTGAAAATAGGGCGACATGAAAGTATTGTCCACCACGAATTCGGCTTTCGCACGTCGGCAAACACGGCTGATTGCCTGAATATCGCTGAGAGCCATCAGTGGATTGGTTGGGGTCTCGACATAAACCATGCGAGTGTTCTTACGCAGGGCACGCTCGACATTCTTCACGTCAGAGGTATCGACGTAAGTAAATTCCAGTCCGTAGCCGGTCAAGATTTGATTGAAGAGCCGTGGCGTGCCTCCATAAAGATTGTTACCGCAAACCACGTGATCACCGGATTTATACATCGTGGTGATTGCGTTAATCGCCGCCATTCCGCTGGCGAACACCCGCGATGCGATTCCGCCTTCGAGTGTTGCGAGATTTTCTTCCAGGCGAGTGCGGGTTGGATTCGATACGCGGGCATATTCGTATCCCTTGTTCTTGCCGATGGCCTGTTGAACGTAAGTGGAGGTCGGATAAATAGGTGGCGAAACGGCGCCAGTTTCCGGATCAGGCTCCTGACCAGAGTGAATGGCGCGAGTGGCAAAACCGAACTGCTTGTTTTTTGGCATGGATTTCTTCTAAGTAAGAATAGCGTAGCGGTAACCGCATCGGCTGTCCGCTGGATATTTGCTGTCTTACGCCATTCCCCGTGTTCCTCTGTGTTCTCAGTGGTCTAAGACTTTGCTAACCACAGAGAGCACAGTTAAAACGCACAGAGCTTCGAGTCGCTAATATCGCTTCCTACTGCTTGTCTTTTGGCATGTGGTCTATCTAGTGTCGCTACAGCTGCTTCGTGGACGGGCGAGGACGCCCGTCGCTACATCGAAAAGCTCAAATTCCGCCTTCAAATATCTTTTTCGACAAATATCGTTCTGCGGAGTCAGGGATCATGGTTACGACCCGCTTACCCTTTCCCAACTGCTTTGCAACTTGCAAGGACGCAAATACATTCGCTCCAGCACTCGAACCGCCCAGCACGCCTTCTTTTGCTGCGAGTTCTTTCACCATTCCGAAAGCCTCGGGGTCGGTTGCGACCAGAACTCCATCGCACACGGAGGCGTCAAAGTTTTTGGGGATGAAGCTCGATCCAATGCCTTCGACTTTGTGCTCCCCTTTTTCTCCGCCTCCTAACACAGATCCCTGCGTCGTCACAGCGTAGGCAAGAACCTTGGGCAGATGCTTCTTCAAATACCGGGCAACGCCCGTGAATGTCCCGGCGGTGCCGGCGCCTACGACAAGGGCATCGATTCTTCCCTCCATCTGCTCGACAATTTCCAAAGCGGTGGTCTCGTAGTGGTAGTCGGGATTGGCGGGATTCTCGAACTGCCCAGCCATAAAGGCGCCCGCGGTGCTTGCAGCCAACTCCTTGGCTTGGCGGATGGCGCTCAGCATGCCTTCGGATTCGGGAGTGCGCGTCACTTCCGCTCCCAGCGCCCGCATGATGATCACTTTCTCGTCGGAAAAGCCTTCAGGAACGAACAGCGCCACTTTATACCCGCGATTCACTCCAATCAGCGCCAAGCCGATCCCAGTATTCCCGGCTGTCGCTTCGACGATGGTACCTCCAGAAGTCAGGAGCCCTTCTTCCTCAGCCCGCTTGATGATGCCAATTGCAGCCCGATCTTTAACACTTCCGCCGGGGTTCAGGTATTCCAGCTTGGCAAAAACGTCCGCCGATCCCTCAGGAACCAGCCGTTTCAACTGAAGCATGGGAGTTTGGCCGACAAGCTGAGTAATATCGTCGGCGACGCGCAGTTGGGTGCTTTCGGAGGCTCGCATGGGCACCCTACAGACTACGGAAGCGAAGTTAAGGCGTCAATTGTGGGAGAAAGTTCGCAGCTTGCATACTCCAATTATCTTCGGGAGCGAAGTGTCTTCCTGAGCGAACCCTAAGGATGCCACGCTAGCTGAATGGTTGCAGTAGAGATTCCTCCTCGGCAAACAACGCCGAGTTCGGAATGACAGTATTAATGGGTTTTTCTTCTCTCACCTATGGCAGAAAACAGTGACCTGTGCTAATTCATCCCACCCGGTGGCGGTTCTTGTCCGGGATAATAGCCGCTGCGTGTTCTTACGGTCAGCTTCCCCTCGCTTTTTGCGCGAGCTTCTACGTGAATGGTGCGGTATCCACCGGCACTACGGGGTGAGGTTGGTTTATAGCCGATGGTGTATTGGTTCCGGATGTCGTGGGCTACGGTCCGGCTGATTTCGTCCACCTCACCCAGGTTACGGGGAAGGAAGGCTATGCCACCTGTACGCTCGGCGATCGTCTGGACCGCCCTGCGCGCCCGGCGTTGTTTCTCTTCTCCGAGCAATCCGATGGCATACACCGTAGGACCATTTTCACCTGACAGCCGTTTGACCGCTTCTTCGAGCGTGTCTCGGCTGGCATTATCTTCGCCGTCCGTCACGACAAATAGAACTCTCTTTTGCAACTTAGACTGCTTCAGGTATTCCGAAGAGGCTACAAGCGCGTCGTATAGCGCCGTTCCGCCACGCGATTCCACTTTTTCCAGCGCGTCTCCGAGTTTCTTGATGTTGCTGGTGTAGTCCTGATCAAGATAGAACTCGTCATTGAAGTTCACGATGAACACCTGGTCGTCAGGATTGCTTGAGCGTACGAGATTCAGCGCCGCTTTGTTCACCTGCTCGCGCTTTTCCCGCATGGAACCGGAATTGTCGATGACAATGCCCATCGCCACAGGAACGTCTTCGTGCCGGAATGATGTTATCGCCTGCGGCTGATTGTTTTCATAAACCGCGAACGCGCTCTTGTCCAAATTGGTAATCAGGTGCATCTTTTCATCGACCACCGTGGCATGCAGGGTAACTTCTTCGACTTCTTTCTTAAAGACGAAGACGCCGTTATCGCCCTGCTCGTTTTCGGGGGCTTGTCCTTGGGCAGGTGGCGTGGCTTGGGCGGGTTGCCCACCCTGGTTCCCTGACTGTTGACCTTGCGAGGCTGGTTGGCCCTGCGCCGGGAGTTGAGAAGCTGCCGGCTGAGTTGTGCCTTGTTGCTGTCCTACTGGCTGGGTCGCGGTGCCAGTCGCTGGCGCGGTTGAACTCGCGCCGGAGGACGTAGGAGTTTGAGAGAATCCAGATAAGCTGATGAAAACAAGTGTTATAGCTAAAAAAAATACACGATTATTCCGTAGGAGCATAGTATCCCGTCTTAGCGTAAACCTTGAGCGGCGGCAAGCCTTTCGGCGCAAGGAGTTTCACCTTGATTTTACGCCATTTGCCGTCGTGTCCAGGGTTCTTTGGACGGTATCCGAGTACATATTGGTTGCGTAGCTCAATCCCGATTTTTGTAGCCACATCTCCCAAGTCATTGGGATTATCGATTGTAAATGCCCTGCCGCCAGTCAATTCTGTAACATCCGAAAGCAAAGCGGGCCCTAAACGTTCTTCTTCGGTGGGAAAATAATGATCGTAAAGTCCTATGGCGTAGATGAGCACATCCGCTTCTTTTACCAGAGACTTAATCTCACCTTCGGTATAGCGGCTATGGTTGTCGCCTCCGTCAGAGATGATGAGCAGGGCTTTCTTCGGATACTTGGCCTGACGCATCTTGCTCACCCCGAGATAGATTGCATCGAGTAATGCAGTGCGGCCTTTAGGGACGGTATAAATCAACTTGCCTTGAATTTCTTCGACGGACTGAGTGAAGTCCGAGATCTGTTCCGGCTTGTCCGCGAACGCAATCATGAAGAACTCATCTTGCGGATTCGCAGTTTTGAAGAACTCCCCAACTGCCTCGCGAGCACGTTCAATCTTGCTGCTCATGCTGCCGCTCATGTCGAAAATTACGCCCAGAGAAATAGGAGCATCTTCACTGGAGAAATGTTTTATTTCCTGCGAGTCTTTGCCCTCAAAAACCTGAAAATTTTCCTTGTCTAGTCCGGTCACCAGGCGGTTCATGGGATCCGTGATCGTGACTGGTACCAGCACTATGTTGACGTCTTTCTTGATAAACGGAGTACCGGTCTTCACCGATGCCGCAAGGATATCGTCAGTTTTAGGCTTCTCCGTCTGGATCCTTGGATTGATGTGAACGTCTTCAACATCCGCCGGACTTTGTGCCCACGCCTGCGTGAGGCAGCAGATCAGAATGGCGATGGAAAAGCTTACCGGGAGAAAAGGGATTTTCTTGGGAGACAACATAAGGGCTCTCTGTTCTTGGAGTGCTGCGGGGTGGTGACAACGGGCTCGGGCCAGAAGACCGGAGGACCTGCGCCCTAGTGTGCGGGCCATGGATACCTCGTCAATTGCCGCTGATCGTACCATAGGTTGGCCAGCCCTGAGCCATCCTTTTTTACTGAATCGTTCGATGGTCGCGACATGCAAGGGTTTGCCCACCGTAATCTCACTTGTATTTAGTCATTCATTGGATCATCGGCGGGGCGCGCTGTTTGTAAAATTAAAGTCATTTCGCGCCGCACAGCCAATCCCGTGCACCCAGGCCGCCAGTTGAGTTTTCCAATCATTAGCTTTCCACAACAGATTTAGAGCACAGGTTTGTGGCCAGCTGCGTGGTTGGACAACCTCCAGCTCCCTATGCGAACGGCTCTTGTACAATTGCACATCCCGCATGGCAAACGTCGCCCCTTTTCGAGCGCTCCGCTACAATCCCGCGCGAGTGCCGCTATCTGATGTAGTTACTCAGCCTTACGACAAGATCACGCCTGCGATGCAGGATCGGTACTATGCCGCAAGCCCTCATAATTTGGTCCGCATCATACTGGGAAAGGCAGAATCCTCCTCCGGCTTCACCGAAAATCAGTACACACGGGCGGCCGACCATTTCTCCCAGTGGCGACGGAACGGAATTTTCCTGCATGAGGCTGAGCCGTCCCTCTACGCTTATGTGCAAACCTTTGTCGCTCCTGGTGGAAAAACCGAGATGTGCCGCCGGGGATTCGTCACCCTAGGGCAGATCGAAGATTATTCCGCGAAGATTGTTTTTCGTCATGAACAGACACTTGCGAAGCCGAAGGCAGACCGCCTCGATCTGCTTCGGGCCACTCGCGCCCATTTTGGGCAGATCTTTATGCTCTACAGCGATCCTCAGGGCGAAATCGAAGCTTCTTTGGCGTCGGACAAACAGCCCGACATAGAGTTGCGAGACGAGTACGGAGTGCTGCACCAGCTCTGGAAGGTAAGCGATCCTGAGATCATCGAGCTGGTGCGGACCAAAATGCGGGATAAGAAGCTCATCATTGCGGACGGGCATCACCGCTACGAAACCGCGCTCAACTACCGCAATGAGCGGCGGGCGGCAGAGTTGGCATCCGTGACGACCGATTTGAGCGAACACTCGAAAGAAAACAAAGTGCTTCGTCACAAGCCTCAACAGCTCCCGTCATACGAAATGGTTATGATGACCTGCGTCAATATGGATAGTCCTGGACTAGTCATTCTGCCTACTCATCGGGTCGTCCATGGACTGGATTCGTTTTCGGCGGAAGCGTTGCGCGAAAAGGCGCGACAGTACTTCAGTGTGGAGGAGGTCGATCCGTCCATCAACGCCGCCCGTGCTACTGCTCTTTTGCGGGAAGCTGGACATGCCGGAACTGCAATGCTTGGTGTTACGGCAAATCGTGCTTTCTTGTTCGACACTCCGAAGAGTTTTGGCTCGAATCTGTTTGCCGAATTATCGCTGCGGCAGCAGTCCCTTGACATCGTTCAACTGCATAAGTGCTTACTGGAAGGGGTGCTGGGGATTTCAGAGGAGGCCATCCGCGATCAGCTGAACGTGAGTTATGTTCGCGATGCGGAAGAAGCTCTATCCCGGGTGCGCGACGATGGAGCCAATGTGGCATTTTTGCTGAATCCTGTGCGGATGCAGCAAGTGCGCGACATCGCTCTCGCCGGCGAAGTGCTTCCGCAAAAGTCGACGGACTTTTATCCCAAACTGCTGAGTGGTTTGACGATTTATGCACTGGAGTAACGCTCGAAATCGTGACTAGCCTTTTTTGTGTCAAATGAAAATTCCAAACACCCGCCGCTCCGCCTTTTGGATTGCCGGGATCACTTTGGCGCTCACAGCCTGGCTTTGCGGGTCGCTAATCCTTTCTGGATCTTCAACGGATGAAAAGCGGGTTTCGATCTACTCGACTATCGCTAACTACTCTGTTCCAGTAACCGAGCGCAATGGTCAAGACTACATAGGCTTGCTGGAAGTATTAGATCCCCTCGGCACCGTCAAAGCGAAAGCCAGCCATGACCGTTGGAAAATCCGCTACAACGATATCGACAGCGACTTCAGCGCGGGTAAGACCCGAATTCGCGTTCACGGCAATGATGTAGATTTACCTGCTCCATTTTTATTGGAAGGCAACCGCGGATTGGTTCCGCTGTCTTCATTGAGTCTGCTTCTCCCCCGTATCCTCGGTGGTCCTGTGATTTTTCACGAAGCGTCGCGACGGCTTTTCATCGGCAGTGTAGGGGTAAGGTTCGCAGCGCAAATCAATAAGACGATTCCACCTAGTCTGGTAATGAATTTTTCTTCACCGGTTAATCCTACAATCGCAACTGAACCGGGCAAGCTGCGGATGACTTTCATGCGTGAACCTTTACTTCCGGCCGACGCTCCTAATCTCAATTTTGACAGCAAGATTATCTCCTCGGCCGCTTATCAGGAGGAAAACGGCAAGGCGGAAATTACGGTCACGGGCAATACACCGTTATTTGCGACGTTCAGCAACGATGGACGCACCATCACCATTGCTCCCGCTCCACGCAGCCCTTCGTCCTCTGCCCAAAGCACGCCATCTTTAATAACCCCGCCTGCTGTTTCCAGCCCTATCGGCCAGGGTACAAGACGATATTTCGCAGTAATAGACGCAGCGCATGGCGGCGATGATCATGGCGCAATTCTGGATCCGCAATTGGTGGAGAAAGATGTCACGCTTGCCTTTGCACGGCGCCTGCAGCAGGAACTCGAGTCGCGGGGAATGCCCACATTGTTGCTGCGCAATGATGATACAAACCTCTCCGAAGATAAGCGTGCGAATATAGCAAATTCTGTACATCCCGTTATCTACATTTGTTTGCACGCAACTGCGCAAGGCACTGGCATAGGACTTTATTCGGCGCTGCTGCCGTCCGGCGAAGAGACGCGTGGGCCGTTCGTTCCATGGAACCGGGCTCAATCTCCTTACCTTTTATCCAGCCAAAGCGCGATTAAAACTTTGACCACTGATTTTCAAGCCAATCATGTTGCCAGTCGGAGCTTCAGCGCGTCATTGAAACCTTTGAACAATATTTCCGCCCCCGCGATCGCCATAGAGATAGCGCCGCAGCAGAACGGAGCTCCGGGATTCAACTCCGTTGAGTATCAGCAACTCGTCACGGCTTCCATTGCCATGGGACTGGCTGAGGCACGCACGAATTTGGAGGCTGGACGATGATTCCGAGACATATGCTGATCGGAACTATCGTGCTTCTCGCAGCCTCGCTGACGATGAGCGTTTATGTCTGGCGGATGCGCAGTCGCGTGGTGGAAACTCGCCAGACCGAGACCAACAATAAGCCGGTGACACCGCCGGTTTCCGGTCCCACCGAGCAGGTAACTCTCTATGTTGCCTACGATGATCCGGGAATTTTGCGGAGCCAATCGTTTCGTATTCCGCTTCCGGAAGGTCGGCAGCAGCGTGCTCACGAACTGCTACGAGCACTGCTCGGCCTATATCTTGATAAGACGTCGCCACATGAGATGGGTGCAGGATCCGAGGTGAAGGACGTCTATCTTGTCGAACCCGGACTTGCGGTCATTGATGTGAACAGCGCCTTTGCAAACGGACATCGTTCCGGTGTGCTGGTCGAGGAACTAACGGTGGCTTCTCTGGTGCAAACTCTGTCGGCGAATGTCCCAGGGTTGACCCGGGTCAAGATTCTGGTAGACGGCAAAGAACGCGACACTTTGGCCGGGCACGCTGACTTGATGAATTTCTACGACGTAGCAGCGGTCGGGCAAATGGCGAACGAGTTAGAAGCAGCACAATGAACTTTTCATTTACAATCGCCAGCTTATGCACTATCGCTCCGACAATCGCACTCCCGACCAATTACGTCCCGTCAACATCATTCCGGATTTTATTCACACCGCCGAAGGTTCGGCTCTGATTGAAATTGGAAATACGCGCGTCATCTGCACTGCTTCTATTGATGAAACGGTTCCGGCGTTCATGCGCAACAGCGGAAAAGGGTGGATCAGTGCAGAGTACAGCATGCTGCCGCGCGCCACTCTCACCCGGACGCCTCGCGAAGTGAACAAAGGCAGGGCCAGCGGACGCACGCACGAAATCCAGCGACTGATTGGGCGTTCGCTGCGAGCGGTAGTGGACCTTGAACGGCTGGGCGAACGCACTATCTGGATCGACTGCGATGTCATTCAAGCAGATGGTGGCACGCGAACCGCATCCATCACCGGCGCTTTTGTCGCGCTCGGGAGTGCGCTGGAGAAATTAGTGGAAGCTGGAACATTAACCTCAGTTCCCTTACGCGATTTTGTTGCGGCTGTAAGCGTTGGAATTGTGGACGGCGAGATTCTTCTCGACCTCTGCTACGAAGAAGATTCGCGAGCCGATGTGGACATGAATTTTGTAATGACAGCGGGACACAAATTCGTGGAAGTGCAAGCCACTGCTGAGCACCAAGTGTTCGACGAAAACCAATTCGCCAGCATGATTGCGCTGGCCCGCCAAGGTGTGCAGACGTTGATAGCGAAACAGCAGGCGATTTTAAGCAAACTGACGTTACGCCAATAGGGCTCACATACGTGACGACCAAATCGATACTCATGAAACGAGTGGAGGACGATAGATGATGCTGCGGAGACTTTCTGCATTGCTACTGCTGTGCATAACTGTTTCGGCTCAAGACCGGGTCACTCAGCTTATGAAGCAATTTACGGAAGCCGCCGGGCCTCCAGGCGCTGAAGGACCTGTACGCAAACTGGTAGTCGAGAACATGAAGCCTTATGCCGACAAAATCATGTATGACGGGCTCGGCTCGGTCATCGCGCAGCAAGGAACCAGCGGACCGCGAATTATGGTGGACGCGCATATGGATGAACTCGGAGCGATAGTGCGTCATGTCCGCCCTGACGGCTACATCTCCGTACAGATGCTCGGCTACTGGCTGCAACAGGCGCTGGGTGACCAGCGCTGGTTGATCGTCGGAAGCAAAGGACCTGTACTCGCCATTACTGAGCTTTGGGATGCGCATGTCGCTCCGCACGAAGCCGGTCATCCTGAAACTCCGACTGAATATTTTCTCGACGTAGGGGCCCGCAACGCAGCGGATGTGACGGCTCTCGGGATATCTCCGGGAGATCCAATTGTTCCTGTTTCCGATTTCGCTATATTGCCCAACCAGCGCTATCTCGGTAAGGCATGGGATGACCGGATTGGCTGCATCGCCATGGTCGAGGCGGCCCGGCGTCTTCACAACGAACCGCACCCCAACCAAATCTTTTACACTTCGACGATCCAGGAAGAAGGCAGCATCGAAATGCGGGGCGCAACGACTTCGGCCCACATCATCAATCCTGATATTGGTATTGCGCTCGAGGTTGGCATCACCAACGACACTCCGGGCAACAAACCTGAATCTGCACTAGAGACGCTGGGCGGCGGTCCGGGAATTATGCTCTACTCTTTCAGCGAGTATCCCAA
Organism: Terriglobia bacterium; assembly: GCA_963791575.1. GTDB lineage: Bacteria > Acidobacteriota > Terriglobia > Terriglobales > Acidobacteriaceae > JAOAPG01. Next base: position 224,391 of record CAWBSY010000004.1, read on the forward strand.
TCGCAACCTGGTCCACTTTGTGCAGGAGGTTGCAACAGAGAAGCACATCCCTCTGCAATATGACTTCGTACAAGGGTTTGGCGACGACGCAGGAGCTATAAAGTTGAACGGAAGCGGCGTGCCAGTGACAACATTGCTGGTGCCGACGCGCTCGACGCACACGCACAATGGCATCATTGATCGGTCTGATTTTGATCGCACCGTGGATCTGTTGGTCGCTCTCTTACAACGCCTTGATGGCCCTACAGTCGCTCGCATCAAGAATTTCGAGTCCGATGATTCGGGTGCGCAGCACTGATGCTCTCGCAACGCATGCGAGTACACGGCCTATGTATATGTGTGGGAATGGTGGCGCTACTCTTAATGGATGTTTCGGAATCGAGGGCGCAAATTGTTACCTCTCTCTCCGCTCAGCCGGGCGGTGAATGCGTGAGCGTTCTAGATCCAGCTGTGGCCGTCAAACTCCGGGGCTCTCTCGACAAAGACGGCTTGCCGTCTAGCGACTCTTGGGACCTCGCAAGGCCCGTTCTCTTTTGTTCGGATTGGCAGGGCAAAAATCCCGATAGAGAACGACAGACTGAAGTTCGAATAATCTGGTCACCAGCAAATCTCTTCGTTCGCTTTCGGGCAAAGTATCGCGAGCTTTACACATTTGCTGACCACGGCATTCGCCGCGATCAGCTCTGGACGCGAGACGTCGCCGAAGTATTTATCCAACCCAATTCTGAGTCAGGTCATACTTACAAAGAGATAGAAGTTAGTCCAAATGGAGACTGGCTTGATCTTGCCTTGACCAACGGTAAAGGGACTGACTTGAATTGCAAAATGAAGACGCGGGTTGTAATTGATGAGAAAGAAAAGATCTGGGTCGCTGAATTAGCAATTCCCATGCAATGCTTAACGCGAGAGTTTGATCCAAAAGCAAATTGGCGAATAAACTTTTTTCGTGTCGAAGGGCCGGAGCCGAACCGGTTCTACTCCGCATGGCAACCGACGAAAACATCCACGCCCAATTTCCATGTGCCGGAGGCTTTCGGGGTTTTACAATTCTCCTCCAATTAGGTATTGCCAGATTCCGTCGTTAAGGCGTTTTGCTCGAGGTATTCTGCTTTGCGTAATTGGCGCGAAAGCCTGTTCCCCTTCCCTCTGGTTTACAATTGTCTGTTCCACTATTCAATCGGAGGATGCTCATGAAACTCACCCCTGGCAAGCTAGCCGGGCTCAAGAAAGTCTCGAATGATCGTGGCGTGATCGCCGCCGCCGCTATGGACCAACGCGGCTCGCTGCAGAAGTCTCTCGCTAAGGAAAAAGGCAGCGAAGTTTCCGACGCTATGATGGAGGAGTTTAAGTCTCTGGTGACGGAGATTCTCACCCCGCATGCCAGCGCGATTCTTCTCGACCCCGAGTGGGGACTGCCCGCCTCGAAACGCCGCGCCAAGAATGCCGGCCTGCTGTTGGCTTATGAGAAAACTGGATACGACAAAACGGGCCCCGGACGTTTGGGCGACTTGCTCGACCACTGGTCGGTTCGCCGCTTGAAAGAAGCTGGCGCGGATTGCATCAAAATTTTGCTCTACTACACCCCTTTCGATTCCAAAGACGTGAACGATAAAAAGCATGCGTGGGTCGAGCGGCTCGGCGACGAATGCCGCGCTAATGACATTCCCTTCTTTCTTGAATTTGTAGGATACGAAGAAGGCGCCGACGAAAAAGGTATCGACTATGCCAAGAAGAAGCCACACATCGTCACCGAAAGCATGCGGGAGTTCGGGAAAGATCGGTACGGCGTGGACGTGCTCAAAGTCGAAGTCCCAGTCAACATGAAGTTCGTCGAAGGGACGAAGTCCTTCGCAGGCAAAGCGGCGTACAGCAAGAAGGAAGCAGTCGATTTATTTCATAAGGCTGCCAATGTCACGACCAAACCATTCATCTATCTGTCAGCTGGTGTGAGCAATGCCGAGTTTACTGAAACACTTGAGTTGGCAGCGGAAACCGGCGTGAAATTTAATGGCGTGCTGTGCGGCCGCGCCACCTGGAAAGATGGAATTCCAATCTATGCTAAGCAAGGTGCGGGTGCGTTCCGCAAATGGCTTGAGACCGAAGGCGTGAAAGAACATCAACAACGTGAATGATCGCCTTGAAGCCGCTACGTCGTGGTATTCCATATACGAAGTTGAGCCAGCCACGGTCGGCGCGTAATTGAAGTAGCGTGGTAAAACAAACAGGGGGCGATGCCGTATGCGGCTCGCCCCTTATTCTTTCTGCTGCGCTTCTCCTTAGAAACGACGACTTTCCTCCAATGCGGCGTTATCTCGGATCGCAACGATCCGACGCAAAGCTAGTATTCCTGTCCCTGAAGGACCGCTTCCACACTGTTCACTAGTCCGGGCGCATTGGCTTTGGATACCACATCCCGAATCCCCACTGCTAGAGCTTCCCTCTCGATGAAGGGATCCTGCCCAAAGTTTGTAAAAAGAATTATTGGCACTTCCGGCATGAGTGATTTCAGAACGCGAGCCGCCTGTAATCCATCCATTTCAGGCATGGAGAGGTCCAGCACAATCAAATCAGGCTTAAGTTGTTGTGCTTTTTCAATCGCGTCGCGCCCATTGACAGCTTCCCCGCAAACTTCCCATCCCGATCGGGACTCGAAAAGCTGGCGCAAACTCCGCCTGATGACGGCGTGGTCGTCGACGATAAGAATGCAGTTTGGCAAGATACTTAAGATGCAGAGTTACTGTATTTGGTAAATGTAGCATTTTAGTAATATTCCGCAATACGGTGAAAACGGTATTAGGAGCTACAACTACTTACAATGTCCCTGATCGGGACAGGGTTTTCAGAGAGGAATCCTACGAATGGCAATGATACAGTCCCTGCCGGGCCGAAGTAATTGCACTAATTTATGATATTTATACACATAGAAGCGTAATTACGATGCGTACGAATATTGATATTGACCGTTTGATGCGCCAAGCGATGCAGCGTAGTCGCGCCCGGACGAAAAAGGCAGTGGTAGAAGCCGGATTAAAGTTATTGGTTGCACCCATGCCCAAAGTTCTATTCGCCGTCTTCGTGGCAAAGTGCTATGGGAAGGCGATTTGAATCAATCCCGCCAGGGCCGGACTCGAACATAATCTGCTGCGATCCTGCGAAATGGTAATCGTAGACACAACCGTTTGGATTGATTATCTGAGAGGCATCGAAAACGCGGAAACCCATTGGTTGGATCTTTCACTTGATAGTCAGGGCTCGGACTGACCAACCTCATTTATGTGAAGTGTTGCAGAGCATTTCAAATCAAGGAACATTCGCCCAAGTTCGAGACGATCTTCTAAAGTTTCATGTGTTTGAAACTGGCGGAGTAGATCTTATTGCCACTTTCTGTTTGCAGGCGGGACATGAACTGCTACATCGTGATCGCGATTACGAACCCTTTGAGGTTGTACTCGGGTTGCAAGTCATCCGCGCATAATCCAGGTCTCGCGAAGGCTAGCAACCAGAAGCTCCTTATTCCCACTCGATCGTTCCCGGCGGCTTTGACGTGATGTCGTAGACGATCCTATTCACGCCTTTCACCTCATTCACTATCCGGCTCGAAATTGTCTTCAACACCTCATGCGGGAGCGGCACCCAATCGGCGGTCATGCCGTCTTCCGAATGTACTGCTCGCACCGCGCAGGTGTAGGCGTAGGTGCGCTGATCTCCCATGACTCCGACGGACATTACTGGCAGCAAGCACCGCAAACGACTGCCAGATTTTTGTGTACAGGCCTGCTTTCTTGATTTCGCTCACGACGATGTCGTCACATTCCCGCAAGATGGCGGTTCGCTCAGGCGTGACTTCCCCCAAAATTCGAACCGCCAGGCCGGGTCCGGGAAAAGGCTGGCGCTGCAAAACATCTTCCGGCATACCCAGGTCGCGGCCGATTCTTCGCACTTCATCTTTGAACAATTCTTTGAGCGGCTCGATCAACTTTAGCTTCATCGTTTCCGGCAGGCCGCCTACGTTGTGATGTGATTTGATGATCTGCGATGGCCCCCGTACCGACCGCGACTCGATGACATCAGGATAGAGTGTTCCCTGAACCAGCCATTCCACATCACCTTCTTCTTGCGCGATTCGATGAGCCTCTTCGTCGAAAACCTCAATGAACTCTTTCCCGATGATTTTGCGCTTAGTCTCGGGATCGGTAACTCCAACCAGCTTCTTCATGAACCGCTCGGTGGCATCGACCGCGATTAGGTGAAGTCCCAGCTTGTCACGCAGTGTCTGCTGGACTTTTTCGAATTCATTCTTTCGCAAAACCCCATTGTTGACAAAAACGGAAGTCAGTCGCGATGATCCGTCCTGATCCCGCAATGCACGATCAACTAGGGTCGCCGCTACAGCTGAATCAACACCGCCTGAAAGCGCGCAGATGGCACGGCCTTTCCCTACTGTCTGGCGCACGCTGGCGATAGTTTCATCAATGAAGCGTTGCGGAGTCCAATTCGGCTTGGCAGCACAAATGTTCAGAACGAAGTTCCGCAGAATCTCCGTTCCTTGCGGAGTATGGTGAACCTCGGGATGGAACTGCACGGCCCACATCTTCTTCTCGGGATTCTCAATCGCTGCGACCGCATTAGGCGACTTCGCGGTCAAATGAAATCCTGCCGGCAATTCTTCGGCTTCGTCGCCGTGGGACATCCAAACGCTCAGAGTTTTCGGCAAGCCTTCAAATAGGCGAGAGTCGGTCGATACCTCTACTTTGCGCGTGGCCGTATTCACGTTTGTCAGCGGGACGTACTTTTCCGCCGAGCCCATGCACCATGAACTGCAATCCATAGCAAATGCCGAGCACCGGCAAGCCGAGATCGAAAACACGCGGGTCAGCCGACGGCGCGTCGGCGTCATAAACCGAGCTGGGACCGCCGGACAGAATGAGTCCCACAGGCGAGTAGCTGCGGATTTCTTCGAGAGAAGCCGTGCACGGGAGCACGACAGAAAAGACACTTTGTTCACGGATGCGGCGCGCGATGAGTTGCGAATACTGCGCACCAAAGTCGAGGACAACGATGGATTGGGTTTCCACGTACAAATGTCTCAAATCGCAGCGCTAGTGTAAAGGGCGAACTGCTGCTCTGGGCTATTAGGCTGGCGATGGAACATCGCTGAGGATCAGTTCGTCGGGATCGACTCTATTCGGTGACAAGCCGCGCCCTGCATCGGGAAATACTGGAGATCGTTCTACCCTGATCGACGATTCGGGATTCTTCAGAATAGTTAGATACGCCGCGAGCCTTCCAATATGGAGGAAATCGGCGATGAGAAAATAGCCGAGTAATACCAGCAGTACACCGATAAGACCGTACCCGGGCGGGAGTACCGCCAGAAGGCTCAAAGGAACCATAATCGCCGAGGCTGCAAATAGCAAAGTTACAAGATGAACAAAGCCAAACCATGTGCTAACTGCGAGCACGGATCCCATACGAGTACAGCTGAAGTCAACAGCGGCCGCGATGGCGCTGAAAGTGGCGCGATTGTCCGAGACCACAAACAGTGCGGCAAGGGAAAGCATCCAATTCAGCGCGTACCACGCTAGCCAGACTAGAGTGATGACGAACAAGAATGCGAGCACAGCACCGCCAAGTGAATCGCTATTAGATGGGGATGTGATTCTTGCGAAAAACCACGGCACAATGGAACCGGCCACGGCCGCGATGGTTATCATTACGCGAAGAAAATTGATTCCCAGTAATGAACGGAATCTAAAAGCTGAGGGGTACGCTGATTGAACCGTCTGATCGGGCATCGTTTGGCGAAAATGGGTCAGCAGTGCACGCGTTGTGACTGCCCGTCCCAAGGAGGCCAGAACGACCCACGAAATCGCCAGCAAACATCCAGCCAAAAGAACGGATTCCGCCAGCCGCGGCCCGCTGCCGTGAAGAATGTCAGAGATTGCGCGAGAGATCAGGGCTCGGCGATTTGACTCGAGTAAGAGCAAATCACCAGCACTAACTGGCAGGCTGTCGAGATATTCGACAAATCCGAACGCGAGCAATGCCGCCGTGGCTGCGCCAAAACTCCAGCGCCAGGCAACTTCTGCCAATCCAACGGAGGGCATCCGAAACATTGTGCGGAAGCCTTCGAGGGTGGGAGAGCGATTCGCCATAGGAGGTTACAACAGTTTCCGTAGGTCTGCTACCTAGCGAACGCACGACGTTCACCAGCTTCAGCGGAACGACAATTACCCTCACGATCTGTTTGCCGGCAATAGCTCCTTTAACCTTTTCTTCCGCTAACGCACGTGTGCGAATCGTATCTTCGGTTGCGTGCGCAGGCACAACAATCCGGGCCCGCAGTTTGCCGTTGATCTGTACCGGAATTTCGATTTCGTCCTCTTTGGCCAGAGCCGGATCGTATTTCGGCCAGGGAGCCCGCAGGAGGTTGTCCTTCTTCTTCAAGTACTCAACCCAAAGCTCCTGCGCCAAGTACGGAGCAAATGGTGCGATCAACAGCACAAGACTTCTTTGCACCTCAGCTAAGAGAGGGACTGTCAACTTGTCAGCCAAACCAGAGCTCTTTTGTTGAGGGGAGTCTTGGGCACCCTCCACTGCGTAGAGTTCATTGACGAGCTCCATGGTGGCGGAGATGCAGGTATTGAAATGCCAGCGTCCCTGGAAGTCATCCGTGACACGCTTGATGGTCTGATGCAGCTTGCGCTGAATCGCTCGCGCTTGTGGCCGGCAACGCCGCTGGCAACCGCTCATGCCAACTCCGGAAGATCTGCGGTGCGCAGTTGCGGCATCTACAAAACGATACACACGCCCCAAGAATCTTTGGATGCCTTCAACACCGTCGTCCTGCCAATCGAGATCACGATCCGGTGCGCGTCGCGAACAAGGTGTACATTCGCGTGCTATCAGCGCCATAGTTCGCGACCATGTCGTCGGGAGACACTACGTTCCCCAGACTCTTCGACATCTTGGCGCCGTCTTTAATCACCATGCCTTGGGTGAACAGGCGCTCGGCTGGTTCGCTCGTTCTTGATCAGTCCCATGTCGCGCATGAACTTGGTCCAGAAGCGCGAGTAGATCAAATGCAGAATCGCGTGCTCCACGCCGCCGATGTATTGATCGATGTCGATCTCCAAACCAGTAGCCAGCCTGCTTGCTGTCAAACGGCGCTTTGTCGTTGCGCGCGTCGGTGTAGCGATAGAAATACCAGGACGAATCGACGAACGTGTCCATGGTATCGGTCTCGCGGCGGGCGGGACCTCCACACTTCGGGCAGGTCGTATTCACAAACTCCGGCAACTCGACCGAGCGGCGATCCCCCGGTCAAAGTGATGTCGACCTGCTCCGGAAGAATGACCGGCAGATCTTTTTCCGGCACCGGGACAATGCCGTCTTTCTCGCAATAAATCATCGGGATCGGCGTGCCCCAATAGCGCTGGCGAGAGATTCCCCAATCTTTCAGGCGGTAACGTGACGGTGGCTTTGCCGAAGCCATTTTTCTCGGCCTGCGCGGCCATTTTCTTGATGGCTTCCTGGCAGCTTAGGCCGGTGAACGGACCGGAGTTGATCAGCACCCCGTCTTCAGCCGTGAACGGAAGCTCTGCTGCGGCGTCGGTCTCGCCGTTTCTGGGCGCGATCACTTGCCGGATTTCGAGCCCATACTTCTTGGCGAACTCGTAGTCGCGCTCATCGTGGGCGGGCACGCTCATGATCGCGCCCGTTCCGTAATCCATGAGGATGTAGTTGGCCACCCAGATCGGAACCTTCTCGCCGTTATAAGGATTGATCGCGAAGTGGCCGGTGTTGACGCCGTGCTTCTCAATGGCGCCGATGTCGCCGACTTCTTTCGCTCTTCGCTGCTCGGCGATGAGCTCATCGACTTGGCACGCAAGCTTGGGATTCGTCGGCGGCGAGATCAGCAACAAGCGGATGCTGCGGCGCAAGCTGCACCGAGGTCGCGCCGAAAATCGTGTCGACGCGCGTAGTGAAAACAGTGATGGTCGAACCGGCAGGTCCCGCCGGTCCGTCGAGCTTGAAATCGACCAGCGTGCCTTCGCTGCGCCCGATCCAGTTGCGCTGCATGGTGCGCACTTTTTCCGGCCATCCTTCGAGCTTGTCGAGATCCACGAGCAGTTCGTCGGCATATTCGGTAATGCGCAAGAACCACTGCTCAAGCTCGCGCTGCTCGACAAGCGTGTCCTCGTGGCGCCAGCAATGCCCTCCGACTACCTGCTCATTGGCAAGCACAGTGGCGCACTTCGGGCACCAGTTCACTTTGCTCTTCTTGCGATAAGCGAGTCCCGTTCGTAGAACTTTAGAAAGAACCACTGATTCCAGCTGTAGTAGTCCGGAAGGCAGGTGGTGACTTCGCGCGACCAGTCATAGGCAAAGCCGAGCCGCTTCATCTGCCTCTTCATGTTCGCGATGTTGCGCTGGGTCCACTCGCGCGGCGGCGTGTTGTTCTGGATCGCCGCATTTTCCGCGGGAAGACCAAAAGAATCCCAGCCCATGGGATGAAGCACGTTGTAGCCGTTCATCCACATATAGCGGGCGAGCGCGTCGCCAATCGCATAGTTGCGCACGTGTCCCATATGCAAAACGCCCGAGGGATATGGAAGCATTTCGAGTACGTAGTACTTTGGCTTGGTTGAATCAGATTCAGCGCGATAGAGAGCATCGTCCTCTTGCCAGATCGCAGACCACTTCGCCTCGACGCGATGGGCATCGTAGCGGTCTTCATGATGCTCCTGGCTGCGGATGTCAGGGCTAGCAACATTCGAAGTGACGCTAGTTGTATCTTCTTGCGGCATATAGGTTAGATGTGAAATAGATAAACTTTGATTTTACAACGAGAGCCGATAAGACTCGTGTGCTGTAGGCGGTTCGCCACCCTACGAGCTACTGTCTTTACCAACTTCTTCAACGTCTCCACATTTCTCTTGTCGTCTCCCGGTTCATCGATTGGAGTCTCCGCGATAAATGCCGCGTGTGCCAACCTGGTGTCATTCAGCAATCTTCGAAACGGCTCTAGCCCTATGCTTCCCTTCCCAACATGCTGGTGCCGATCTAATTTAGATCCGCAGGCAGCCTTTGCGTCATTGCAATGCCATACTCGAACGTTCTTCAACCCAACCGTCTCGTCCAAGTGCTTCAAGGTCTGAGTCATGCCCACTTCGCTCACGATGTCATATCCCGCAACATGGGTGTGGCATGTATCGATGCATGCCGCGATGGGAACTACTCCACGCAGGCGGTCGAGAACCTCCGCAACCTGCTCAAAACTTCCTCCCAGCGAATATTCTGCGCCGGCTGTGTTTTCGATCAAAATTGTCAGATTCGCCTTGGCGAGATCCAGTCCTTGCGTCGCCGCTGCTATCGCGGCTGCCGTTCGCAACAGTCCCGCTTCCCTATCAGCGCCACGAAACGATCCGGGATGCAGCACCAGATACTCCGCGCAAAGCGCCAACGCCCGTTCCACCTCGCCGCGAAATGCTTCGATCGACTTCTTCAGAAAGAGTTCCGTCATGCTGGCAAGATTCACCAGGTAGTTCACGTGAATCACCAGCGGCTTCAGATCATACTTCTCGCGCAACCGGCTCATCTCCTCACATTGCGGCCTGCCGAGTTCATAAGGAGCCCACTGCCGAGGGCTCGAAGAAAAGATCTGGAAAGTATTGCATCCCAGCCGCCACGCCCTCTCCGCTGCATTCTGTACTCCTCCTGCACTGGAGGTATGAATGCCGATCCTCCGCGAAGTGAGAACAGGCGCCCGCCTTGGAGGAGGAAGTTTGAGAATGTCCTGTTCTTTTGCAATCGAAGAGCGTGCCATCAGAAAAGTATAACGAGAGACAACGAGAATCCACCTTGCTGAAGCGAGTAGCACGTCGAATAGGATTTGGAGGCTAGCTAACTTATTGGACCGTGACAATGGCAATTCTGGTACTGAAGTCACCGTCAATCTTACCGATTGCTTGTGACTGCTTGTAATTGTGTGATCTGATCGATTTTCAATCGATAAACTGTGAAGCATTCTGGGATAGGTTCCCAAACTAATATTTTGAGGTCCTTCGATGGGCTACTTTTTTCTGTTCTTTTTTGTGTCGGGATTTTGCAGCATACTTTACGAACTCGTCTGGTTACGGCTGTCCATGGCGCAGTTTGGAGTTACGACTGCGCTGGTTTCCATCGTCCTTTCCATGTTCATGGCGGGTCTGGGACTCGGCTCATGGCTAAGCGGACGGGTCAATCCGCCAGTCATGGTGATCGATTCAAGATTCAACCGCTGCGGCTTTATGCATTTGTAGAATTGCTGATCGGGATTTCCGCGATTGCGGTGCCGTATGAGCTGACGCTGGGGCGGCATTTGCTGGAACATTGGCAATTATCTTCTTCCTGGGCCTATTATCTGGCGTCTGGCTTCTGGGTGGCTTTGTCACTCGATTCCATGGTGCGCCTGCATGGGCGCCACCTTTCCCTGTGGTGATGCTCGCCACTAAGAAGACTTTTCCGGATAAAGCAAAACGGTCCTTCAGCTATCTTTACCTGGCAAATGTTCTCGGAGCAGTTGCTGGGCGCACTGATTCCGCTGCTTGCTGATAGAGGTCTATGGTTTTCACGGAACCTTGAGAATAGGAGCAATGCTGAACTGCCTGTTAGCGGCTTCTGCGATGGCGTTCACGCTCATGAACACATTCCAGGATCAGATCAGTGCAACCGGTACAGAGCCTCCAAATGTAGCCTAAACCGGACTTTCAGTCTGGAGGCAAAAGGGCGCTTGCTCTGCTTTTTGCCACCGGATTGACAAGTATGGGTATCGAAGTAGTTTGGATCCGACAATTCACCCCATACCTTGGCACGTTCGTTTACGCTTTCGCTTCGATCTTAGCCGTTTATCTCGCTGCAACTTTCATTGGTTCACAAGATTTACCGTTTTTGGAGCCGGAATCAAACACAGCGAAGGCAATCTGGTCTGGTTGTCGCTTGGTGTACTTGCTCATTTCTATCCGCCATAACGACTAATCCACAATTGTCTATCGAATTTAGAACGCTTGTCACTAGGAGTCGTGCCATTCTCAGCCCTTATGGGATTCGTAACTCCAATGTTGGTCGACCGCTGGTCCGGTGGAAATCCAGATAGAGCGGGAAGAGCTTATGCCATCAATATCATTGGGTGTATTTTGGGCCCGCTCTTCTCGGGATTCGTGCTGTTACCTCTAATAAGTGAGCGCTGGGTCCTAGGTGTATTTGCGCTTGCCCTTGGCTGCATTTTCGGAATTTACCCCGAATGGTCGTCCGAAATGGGAGCACAGTCGAATCAGCAAGCTACGGAACCCAGAAGCTGTCTTACGCGATCGTACTGCTTGACTCCCGTAATGCTATTGCTCAGCAAGAGCTATGACGAGCAATTTACGGATAGGCATGTCTTGCGTGACAATACCGCAACTATTGTCGCATTGGGGCAAGGCATGGGAAAGAGGTTATTGATCAACGGTGTAGGCATTACATCTTTGGTAGAAGTCACAAAAATAATGGCACACTTGCCTCTTGTTTACCTCGACCATCCTCCGCAAAAAGCTTTGACGATATGTTTCGGTATGGGCACGACTTATCGCTCACTGATCTCCTGGGGTGTTCCCACTACAGTTGTCGAACTTGTCCCTAGTGTTCCCCGCATGTTTTGGTACTACTTTCCCGATGCAAACGAGGTTTTGGAATCTCCACTATCCCACGTGATAATTGACGACGGTAGACGCTACCTCGAGCGATCATCTGATCGTTATGACGTCATCACTCTCGACCCTCCGCCTCCAGTACAGGCTGCAGGATCGAGCCTGCTTTATTCAAAGGAATTCTATGCAATTGTGCGTCAACATTTGCAGCCCGAGGGAATTCTTCAGCAGTGGATTCCCGAAGGCGACGCGGTAGTTCTAGCCTCAGTCTCACGCGCGTTAAAGGAATCTTTTCCTCACATCAAAGTATTTGAGTACGGTCAAAATATGGCCATCCAGTTCCTTGCCAGCGATCATCCAATACCTGACCGCACCCCTAACGAAATGGCACAAAGAATGCCAGCCAAAGCAGCCCACGATCTAGTGGAGTGGTTCCCGAACGCTCAGCCTCAGCAAGTTTTTGCGTCCATAGTCCAACATGAAACGAACATCGACCGAGTCATTGCCCTCGCTCCCGAGGCACCACCACTGCAAGATGACCGTCCAATGAATGAATACTTTATTCTCCGCGCGGTCGCCCCGGGAATCTGGCGCAATTAGCCGGAGATGTACAACGCGGGAAACCCTTCGAATACCGATATGACGATAACAGCGGCAAAGGCGTTGATCTCCGTTTGCTGCAGTCGTTCTGCTAACGATAGACTTAATGTTTCGAGGTGAGTCATGTTAGTCGTTATGCGGGCGCACGCGACCGCTGAACAGGTGCGTGCCGTTTGTCAGAAGATCGAGTCATTGGGATACCGTGCGCATTCCATTCCCGGAGCTGAGCGCACTGCTATCGGCATTACCGGAAACAAAGGCGAAGTTGAACCGGGCACGCTCGACGAAATGGCTGGCGTCCAAGAAGTCATTCGCGTCACTAAGCCTTATAAGCTCGTAAGCCGCGACACAAAGCCGGACAATACCATCATTCGTTTTCCCGGGACAGATGCGACGATCGGCGGCCCCGGCCTAGCGATCATTGCCGGACCTTGCGGCATTGAGAGTCGCGAACAGGCTTTTGCCGTTGCCGAACGTGTTCACCGCGCTGGAGCACAGTTTTTTCGCGGCGGCGCCTACAAACCTCGTACTTCACCCTATTCGTTTCAAGGTTTGGGTGAACAAGGATTGCAGATCATGGCCGAAATTCGCGATAAGTTCGGCCTGAAGATTGTCACCGAAGCAATCGATAATGAATCCCTCGAACTGGTCGAAGAGTACGCCGATGTCATCCAGATCGGCGCTCGCAATATGCAGAACTTCTCGTTACTGAGGCGCGCGGGAAAATCCAAGAAACCGGTTTTGTTGAAGCGCGGTATGGCAGCGACCTTGGAAGAGCTTCTGATGGCGGCCGAGTACATCATGAGCGAGGGAAACTATAACGTGGCACTCTGCGAACGCGGCGTCCGGACCTTCGCTGACCACACTCGCAACACTCTCGATCTGAGTTTAATTCCGGCGGTGCAACGACTGAGTCATTTGCCAATCTTGGTCGATCCATCGCATGGCACGGGGAAGCGCAATAAAGTAACTCCACTCTCCCGTGGAGCGATAGCCGTGGGAGCTGATGGATTGATCGTGGAAGTTCATCACGATCCGGACAAAGCACTTTCGGACGGAATTCAGTCGCTCTATCCCGATCAGTTCGACGAGCTGATGGCACAGGTCCGGCAGATCGCGCCAATCGTAGGACGAACCGTGCCTACCATTGGCGTGCACAAGTCTTTTGCTCCGGGGACAGAATCTTTCATCGAAAGTCCGGTCAGTCCACTTAGTTGAGAAAACTGCTTCTCATCATTGTTCTTCTCCCGATCCTCGGCGGACTCGGTTGGTGGTATTTCCATCCCCGGTTACTGCCCGCCTACGGTCCTTCGTATCGCGAATACGCCTACGTTACGAATGGCAAAAGCAACACAGTCAGCGTGATTGATCTCCGCACTTTTGAGCCGGTGAAGACCATACGAGTCGGAAGCGAGCCAACCGGACTGGCTGCGAACAACCAACGAAACGAAGTTTATGTCGTGAACACTGGCTCGAACAATATTTCAGTAATTGACGCCGAACTTAATGCGGCGGTGGCAACTATCGGAGTTCACGGCAAACCCTATTTCATCGATATATCGGAAGACGGCAAGCGCGGATACGTTGCGAACTCCGGGTCGGCTAATGTCTCTGTGATCGATTTTGATAAACGGGCGGTTATTGGCAATATTCGGGTCGGGGCTTCCCCCGGACTTGCGCGCGTTTCTCCCGACGAGAATACAGTGGTAGTGAGCAACCGGAGTGACGGCACGGTCTCACTCATCGACGCTCATCAGCTCAGAGTACGCAGCACAATTCCCGCCTGTCGTGAGCCGGAGGATATCGCGATCCTGCCTGATAGCACGAAGGCTTTCGTGGCCTGTGCCGGATCGTCGCAAGTGGCTTCGATTGATCTCAAGACTGACAAGCTGCTCGCCTTGCTCGACGTGGGAAAAACTCCGGTGAATATCACGTTGAAGCCCGACGGTGGAGAATTGATTGTCAGCAATTTTGATTCTGACAACATCTCAATCATTGAGACGATGACTAACGAGGTGAGTGGCAGCTACTTGATCGGAAGCCATCCCACACGCGCGGTGGTGACGGCGGACAGTTCCAGACTCTACGAGAGTAATTTTGGATCGGACAGTGTTTCGGTCTATGACATTGACATCGGCAAGATGATTGCATCGTTGCCGGTGGGCGCTCATCCCGATGGACTTGCGCTGTCCCAGAGCCAGAACTATTTGCTGGTTTTGGATTCGGCGGCGGGAGATGTCACTGTCATTCAGAGACGCAAACCTCGCAAGCTGGAGCCAAGCGAGTATTCTCTGCTGACGATGATTCCGGTCGGCGTGCAGCCCAACAATATCGTGGTGAAATCTTTCGTATTAGCGAAGCCCTCAAAGTAGGGCTAGTGCGCCAGTCTGGCCTTACGCGAGACCTCGGCGGCTATTGGGTTCTTGAACACGTACTGTTCGTACCCTTCCGTCCCGTAACAGAGCGCGCGATCAAAGAACTGATCCAGTAGCCGCAGCAACTCCATCTCGCCGTAAAGTTCCACCGGGCTTGTCGTGAATACCTGCTCCTGTAGAAATTCCCATAGATGCTCTTTGGTCAGAACTATTGCCCAACAATAATCGGACATTGAAACACCTTGTGTTGCCCGTCGTGTGCCAATGTCAAAGTAACGCCGCTCCACATCGGTTTCAGTTTTGGTAAGCAGCCACTCACCCAGCTCATGCAGAAGCTCGTACACTCTATCTCGCAATTCCAGGGGCGGGACCTTCCGCATGTCAGAAGTTCGTGCCGACTTTTGGAATTTTTCAATAAGGCCCTGTGCTAGTTCGTCCGAGTGATTCTCGATGAGACGTATCAATCGCAATGCAATCATTTCAGCCCTCACTAATCCGATGCTACGGGCAGCTCAGACGATGCCAAAAATCGTCGCCGCGAGACAGGTTAGGTCACAACACAGAGGTTTATATCGTAACACGATGTAAGTCAATCAAAGAAGTTGGGCAAAAGCAGAGTTAAGATCAAAATAATTGCTTGCACTCGGAATGTCGGTCGCTATAGCTAAGAGCCCTTCATCTTTTCTCTTACGCTGTGCGCCAATTTTTCGATCTCCTCCGCCTTCTTAACGACCTCGAAAGAGAGAACGTTCTCATTGGTTTTGTCCACGTATTGTTTCAGCTCGGTCGATAGCTGGAGCAACTTATCGGTATCGCGTTTGAGTTGCACCTGCCGTGCTTGGTTGGCCTTCTTCGCCATATCTCTTTCGATCTTGGCGCGTTGCTCCTCCTCGGGAGAAGGCGGCTGTGGCTGACCTGGAATCTGTTGTTGCTGCCTAGTAGGAAAGCCTTGCGGTTGACTGGCGTCCTGCGTAAGCAACATTGGAACGGCGAGCAACAAGCCTAGAAAAATAACCAAAAACCATTGAAAGTAAGATCGCACACTCACCTCGATAACTGCGCTTCGATTATACGTGCGATCTGAACCTCAGGAAGAGTACTACCGGTTGTTATAATCGGCTCGGAACATCGGTGAAATTATGAGATTAGTTCTGGGGTTCATCGCGCCTGCAACACCGGAACGTTGGGATTTCCGTGCGCTGCTGACCGACTGGCGCGAGGATACCATGACATTCTTGCGGCATGATCTGCCGAAGATTATTTTCATCATCGTCGCCGCGTCCATTTTAATTCGATTACTTCGCCTATTCACGGGACGATTGGCTTCCCTGCAGGTCAAGAAGCTACCACCAGGAATCCGTGCGCAACAGGTTCGCACGGTTAGCAGCGTGTTGACCAGTGTTGGAGTTTTTGTAATCTCTTTTGTGGCCGCGCTGATGGTATTAGGGAACTTGGGACTGCACCTCGAACCCCTACTGGCAAGTGCGGGCGTGGCTGGTCTGGCGATTGGGTTTGGAGCTCAGACTTTAGTCCATGACTTCATTAATGGTTTTTACATTTTGCTCGAAAATCAATACGACATTGGCGACAGCATCCGGGTTGCGGGAGTAAAAGGAATTGTAGAAGAGATGACGCTTCGCCACACGGTTCTACGCGATGACGATGGAACAGTACACACGGTTCCGAACAGCGCGATTCAGATCGTATCCAATATGACTCGCGACTGGTCTCAGCTGACTCTGCGAGTGGCAGTAGCATACAGCGAGCCGAGCGACAAGATCGTCAAGTTGCTGCAGGAAGTTGGTGAAGAAGTCCGGCATGATCCTCAATATGCCGACGACATCGTCAGCGACATTCAGGTACCAGGAATTGAGAAGGTTGGGAACGGTGAGGCCGAATACTTGATGCTGGTCAAAACCCGTCCGAATAAGCAGTATGGCGTGAGCCGCGAGCTCCGGCGCAGGATCAAAGAACGCTTTCACAAAAACAATATTCAGACCGCCGGGCCCGGTAAGGTGTACGTGATCGATCAGGGCACGCAAGCTTCGTAACGTGCCGAGCATTGCTCGACTGGACAGCCGAGGGCGGCTGTCCCTACGTGATTTGTTTTTGAGTAAAGCTAGCCGAGCTTGCTTACAACGAGCTCATATTGGCCAGAAATTCCCCGTTCGATCTCGTCTTATTCAACTTATCAATCAGCAGTTCCATGGCTTCGACCGGGGACAATGGGTTTAGCACTTTTCGCAGCACCCAGATTCGTGTCAGGTCTTCTTTCGGAATCAGCAACTCTTCCTTACGCGTACCGGAGCGCTGAATATCGATAGCCGGGAAGGTGCGCTTATCTACCAGCTTGCGATCCAGAATGATTTCCATATTGCCCGTGCCTTTGAATTCTTCAAAGATCACGTCGTCCATGCGGGACCCGGTATCGATTAGAGCGGTTGCAATGATGGTCAGCGATCCGCCTTCTTCGATGTTACGGGCTGATCCGAAGAAACGTTTCGGCCGCTGCAATGCGTTCGAATCCACGCCGCCTGAGAGCACTTTGCCGCTGGGCGGAACGATGGTGTTGTAGGCGCGAGCCAGACGGGTAATCGAATCAAGCAGAATTACTACGTCACGTTTGTGCTCAACCAGGCGCTTCGCCTTTTCAATCACCATCTCGGCGACTTGTACGTGCCGGGCGGCGGGCTCGTCGAAGGTCGAAGAGATAACTTCACCTTTGACCGAACGCTGCATGTCGGTGACTTCTTCCGGACGCTCATCGATCAGAAGAACGATCATCACAACTTCCGGATGATTCGTCGTAATCGAGTTGGCGACGTTCTGCAGCAACATGGTCTTGCCGGCGCGAGGAGGCGAAACGATCAGACCGCGCTGTCCCTTGCCGATGGGAGTGAGCAGGTCCATGACGCGGGCGCTTACGTTTTCGCGGACGGTCTCAAGCTTCAGGCGCTCCTGCGGATAAAGCGGCGTCAGGTTGTCGAACAGAATCTTGTTGCGAGCTTCGTCCGGCGATTCGAAGTTGACGGCTTCAATTTTGACCAAGGCGAAATATTTTTCGCCTTCGTGCGGAGGCCGAACTTGGCCACTGATAGTGTCGCCCGTCTTGAGGTCGAACTTGCGGATCTGCGAAGGCGACACATAAATGTCGTCCGGACCGGGCAAATAGTTGTAATCGGGCGAACGCAAAAAGCCGTAGCCGTCGGGCAAAATTTCAAGCACGCCCTCGGCGAAGATGTGTCCTTCTTTTTCGCTTTGCGCTTGAAGGATTTTGAAGATCAGGTCTTGCTTGCGCAATCCACTGGCCCCGGGCAGATCCAGAGATCGGGCGATCTTGGTCAGCTCAGTAATATTTTTTTCTTTCAGTTCTGCGATGGTCATTAATTAGTTCACCTGCGAAGGGAGATTTTCAAAGGAAGGTATTAGGAGACAACCACTCGGGCAGGAGGGCGGGGCTGAGTTACGCAGCCCGCCGTTGTGCCTCAGCTACATTTTCGGGCTCCGACAAAATCGACTGCCGCTCCGAAATTGCAATCCGGTCCAGAACTTCATTCATAGTTTCCTGGATGCGGGTGTTGGGTTTATGAAACCGACGGGTCGCTTTGGATGCAAGCTGACAGAGCATGTATCGGTTCCGCAAAGTGTGCAAAGCGTCAAAAACGCGATCAGAACGCATTTCTATGTATCTCCTGTATTAACCGGGGTGCCCGCTCTCCATCTTTACTGAAAGTCGCACGCTCGAACAGAGCGTCTAAGTAACTCAATTCAGATGGTTTGTACGGGAAAGCTCTGGTTACTGGTATAGATGCTCCGCTGGAGCCGAAAGTTTCTTAGTATCTGGATAATCGTCCAGTTGTCAGCGGAGGTACGTCAGACGGCAAACTGGAAAAATGCCTTCGGAACGGACCAACTTACGCTGAAATATGACAAAGGTCAAGTAATTATTGGAAGTGCCTGATTACAGAGCAGTAGCACTTGCTCCTGTCCATGAGCATAAGTGCTATCGATCCAGTGCCTACTTATAAGTCTTTTGTTTGTGTCACTTCCAAGCAAGCCGGACCCCTGACCGCAACTGCTCTGAGAAGAAAAGCCGCAACTCTCGGTCGCGGCTTCTTCCTAATCCTCGGTGATTTTTGGCGTTTCCAGCAAATAGTTAGTGCCTGCTTCCGCCGCCACCGCCGGGACGACCGCCACGTCCCGGGCCACCTCGGCCTGGTCCGCCACGTCCGCGGCCTCTTCCTCCACCGCCGCCGGGACGACCACCACGTCCTCGATCACCGCCTCGGTCTGGACGTGGGCCTTGTTGCGGACGTTCTGGCCCCGCGCCAACTCCTGCGGCGTCTCGGTTGAAGTTCGGCTCGTCATCGTCGAAGTCGGCTCCGCCTTCGATGGTCAGCGCTGGTGCGCCACTCGGCGCGCCTTCACTGTGATGTTCCTCGTGACCTTCGTGGCCTTCACCATTCGGACTGGCTTCTCCGCCGCCCATCTTCGCGCGCTGTTCCTTGAGGATCGCTTTGCGCGAAAGCTTAATGCGGTTGCCCTCGACAGCCAGCACCTTGACGAGAATCTGATCGCCTTCCTTCAGCTCGTCGCGAACATCTTTAATGCGATGCTCGGCGACTTCACTGATGTGGAGCAATCCGTCGGTGCCGGGAATGATTTCGACAAATGCGCCGAAGTCCGCCAGACGAGAAACCGTGCCGAGATAGGTCTTCCCTATTTCCGCTGTCGCTGTCAGGTTACGGATGATCTCCAGAGCTTTGTTCGCCGAAACTTCATCGTTCGAAGCCACGTTAATCTTGCCAGTGTCTTCGACATCGATTTTCACTCCGGTCTGCTCGATGATGGAACGAATCATCTTGCCGCCGGGCCCGATGACGTCTCGAATCTTGTCGACCGGAATTTGCAGAGTGTAGATACGCGGCGCAAACGACGAAACCTTTTCGCGATGTTCAGTGATCGCGTCCGCCATTTTGTCGAGGATGTGCAAGCGTCCACGCTTGGCTTGCGCCAGCGCCTCGCGCATGATCTGCGGAGTGATGCCGCCGACCTTGATATCCATCTGCAATGCAGTGATGCCGTCTTTGGTTCCGGCAACCTTGAAATCCATGTCGCCGTAGTGATCTTCTGCGCCTGCGATATCGGTCAGGATGGCATAGTCATCGCCTTCCTTCACCAATCCCATGGCTACACCAGCAACTGGAGAGGTGAGCGGAACGCCTGCATCCATCAGCGAGAGCGATGCGCCGCAAACCGACGCCATGGACGATGATCCATTCGATTCCAGAATGTCGGAGACCACTCGCATCGTGTAAGGCCACTTCTCTTCTGTCGGAAGCACGGCCGATAATGCGCGTTCGGCTAAGGCGCCATGACCGATTTCGCGGCGACCGGCTCCTCGCAGAAACTGCACTTCTCCTACCGAAAACGGTGGGAAGTTATAGTGAAGCAGGAAACGCTTCTTGCTTTCACCTTCAAACGTTTCCAAGCGCTGCTTGTCGTCGGTCGTGCCCAATGTTGTAGTGACAAGCGCCTGAGTCTCGCCGCGGGTGAATACCGCCGACCCGTGGGTGCGTGGCAGAACTCCAACCTCAGCCCAGATGTCACGGACTTTATCGAAGGCGCGTCCATCAGGACGGCGTTTATTCGCGGTGACCTGCTCGCGGAAGATGCGTTCGCGCAAATGCTCGTAGTAGGTCTTCAGTTTCGCCTGTCCCGCTTTGTCGTCTTCCGGAATCGAGGCCTGCAGCCCCTTCTTGAGTTCTTTAATCAGATTGTGGCTATCCGCCTTGGCGTGCTTTTCGGTATCCAGGCGATCGGTGAGATCTGCTCCGATGCGCTTCTTAAGATCGTCGTAATAAGCCTGGTCGAACTCCGGAGCAGTCGCGATGCGCTTCGGCTTTCCTGCTTTGTCGCGTAGCTCATTAATTGCTGCACAAATCTTCTTAATCTCAGTGTGGGCAAATTCGATCGCGTCTACGACGGTTTCTTCTTTTACTTCTTTCGCGCCCGACTCGATCATCACAATGCCTTCGGCGGTGCCGACGACCATGATGTTCAGGAGGCTATCGCGCATTTCCGTGTAAGACGGATTGACCACGAAGGCGCCATCCACTAGTCCTACACGCACTGCTCCAATCGGACCGAGGAATGGAATGTCAGAGATGGTTAATGCGGCGGATGCGCCGTTGATACCGAGCACATCGGGATCGTTTTCGTTGTCGGCGGAAAGCACGAAAGCAATGACCTGAGTTTCGCACTTGAAGCCTTCGGCAAAGAGCGGGCGAACCGGGCGGTCAATCTGACGGCTGGTGAGAATTTCGCGCTCACTGGGGCGTCCTTCGCGCTTGATGAAGCCTCCGGGGATGCGTCCACCAGCATAGGTATATTCGCGATAATCAACGGTGAGTGGGAAGAAATCAATTCCCTCGCGTGGGTCAGGATTGGCAGTTGCGGTGGCTAAAACGACGTTATCACCGGACCGGACTACAACCGAACCGTGAGCCTGTTTGGCCAATTTTCCCGTTTCAAACGAGAGGCGTTTGCCGCCAGTAAGTTCAACCGATACTTCTTGTTTCATATGTTATTTCCTTGTAAACAGGAGGGCAGGATGGTGGCACCATTAGGAGGCTGCGCAACTGGTATGGGAATGCCATTGCGATTTTAGAGATGACCCGGGAAAGCACCTTTGCCGGATTCCTCATGAACACTCTGACGTCATCAAAACGAGAGATTGATTCCGATAGGCTTGCGATCAAATTGAAAACGGTCCCGGAAGAGTTGACCAGCAACTACTTGCGGAGACCGAGTTTCGAAACGACGGTTTTGTAACGATCGGAATCGTAGGTTTTGAGGTAATCGAGCAAGCGCCGCCGCTTGCTGACCAGCATGAGAAGACCGCGGCGTGAACCATGATCTTTCTGGTGCGTCTTGAAGTGCTCCGTCAAGTGACCAATGCGCTCGCTTAACAACGCGATTTGAACTTCCGGGCTGCCCGTATCGGTAGCATGCGTACCGTACTGATCAATGAGGGATTTTTTTTGCTCTCTGGCTAGCACTAACCTGATGCACTCCTGTTGAATTTTCTTTTCTAAGTAACGCTAATTAGGTTAACACGTTGATAGATGGGGTGTAAAGGAGAGTGGACTCGATTCGACAGTGAACAACTCCGTGAATATTCAATCGTGGGTGAATTGCGCCATCTTTGCGATTTTCGCAAAAGTTAGAACTGAGATATCCGATTCCTACTGCGCTCACCATCGTTCAATCAACTTAGTAGTTTGGCTGCCTGTTAGCCGCAAAGACGCTCTGAGCCTACCCACAGTTGAGCCAGATCTTTGAGGTTGTCTTTGTATGTACGCGTTACCAAGTACTCCTTCCCACCTTTTACACGCAGCCTGTACTCACCCGTCGGTAAAGGTTGGATCTCCTCCACGGCCGAAATATTCACGACGACCGAGCGGTGGATGCGAATAAAACCGTAGGGCTTAAGTTTCTCCGCCATGGACGAGAGGGACTCGCGCAGCAAATAGGGATTGGGTCGGTGCAACAACGAAACGTAGTTACCTTCGGCTTGCACTGCCACGATCTCGGCTAAATCCAAGAATCGAATTCTACCCTTTGCCTTGAATGCGATTCGTGGCGTCTGTCGTTTTGCTATAACCTCCAACTGCCGCAAGACTCGGATGAGGTTTGCAGCATCAACTCGGGTTACCGGAAGCAATGATGTATCTGTAGGTTCGTTTTCTGCCGCCGATTCAAGAATGTAATCCCGTCTATTCTTTATGGGGCAAAACGTATCCCCCCGCAGTGGTCTAGCTGAAACGTCCGCATTAGAGTGAACAGCTTGTCGAACAAACATCTCACGTGCAATGGCCTTCTGATCCTGAATCTCGCGGGCGCTCATGATGGCCCCCCTCGCATTGCTCTCTCGTTTCGACTTCCTGCTACCCGAAGTGACATTGACAAGTGCTACTTTTGAGTTGCGCTGCTTCTAATGAAATGGTCCTACATAACCGGAGCAGCGGATCCGTCTGACCACCTGCCCGCGGGAACCATGAATACGTCAATCGGTTCCGGAGCGCCACTGAACTGTGGGTTCAGCATAACGGGAGAGTTGGACACATCTGCACCCCAAACGGCACCGTCCATGAGTGGTGTGTAAAACATAAGGTGAGCCATCCAGTTGTGGTGGTCGCCATCGGTAAGGTACTGTTCTTTCGACATCATGTAGCTCATGGCTCCAGGCTCCAGGGGCGGCAGCTCTTTTTTTTCGTATGCGGCTTTGAGAGCATCGATGATCTGCGCTTTCGATTTCCCAGCCAGAATCATCCCCGTCCTCATGTAGGTAAGTGGCAGGACGGATCGCGCGGCCGGCGGATTGAAGCAGATCGGACCTCGAATTTTAGGGTTCCAAAAATTTACAGCAAAATCACCATCGAATGGAGACATCCACCCTCGCTCCACGACGCACACAAAACCGCTTTTGCCTTCGACGGCAGTTTCGTAGCCGTGCGGCCAGAGGACTAGAATCTTGGCATCGCGGGATATGGCATCCGGTGCGGCGCTTCGAGCCAAGGCGATCTCGGCATTTCGGTCTGCCATGAGGTACTGATCGAGTGGTGCCATGCTCGAATACGATGTTTTGGGTGCCTGTGCTTGCGCGTGCTTCATTCCAATCACGCCAAGTGTGAGAACGAAACTAAGAGAAGTCATCACTGCCAATTTTGCTCGGTTCATCAGCTCCTCCTGGGTCAGAACTATCGACGCCTGATAACATGCTTCTTCAACACTGGCCGCTCTTTTGCGCGATTGACAGGTGCGCGAAGAGACCTCAGCCATCCCACGATATTTCTGATTCCCACTTCCCACACCTTCGTATCTTGAGCATTCTTTGCCAACACTTCGTGGCCTTCGACCATTGCGATCAGAAAGCTCGCAGTCTCTTCCGGAATCAAATCGCGGCGGACCGTTCCCTCAGACTGCCCCCTCCGCAAAGCCATGGCAATACCTTCTTGCCAGGTATGGAAGATTCTCTCCAATCGCTTGCGGAATCGTTCGTCGAGCTGAGACATCTCCTGCGCCAAATTAACCAGCGGACAACCGCCCTTCACGTCTCTTGGCCGATGTGGTATCGCCCGTACAATGCCGATCAAAGTATCAATAGGGTCATTGTCCTTGCTCCGTTGCAGAGGAAGCATCCACCTGTCACTGGTGAGCTTTGCAACGATCTCTTCGATAATGGCATGACCCAGAGCTTCCTTGCTTTCGAAATGGTAGTAGAGCGCTCCCTTGGTGACATTGGTGGCAGCGAGAATTGTATCGATGCCAGCACTCTGGAAGCCGTATCTGTAAACCTCCCGAAAGGCCGCTTGCAGCAAGTGTTCCCGCGTGCGCTCAGGATCACGGGTTCTTCGCTTCCCCTCGTGACCGGCTAACATACCGACAAGTATGTATGTTAAGCATTTGAAAAGTCAACCGCAATTGATAGGACTAACTCTTGGCGATCTCGAATTTCGTAATTACTCGCTGAGGTCTGTATGGAAAGTTGGAGAAATAGTCGCTCTAGCCGTTTTGCGATCGTCCCAGGAGGTTGTTAGTCCGTCACTCTGCTGCTCAATCTGAAATGTCTGGCCTGTTGTGTCACGTAATTGTTCTGCAGATGGAACCCCACATGCCTCTCTCTGAATTGCACATGAACTAATTAGAACGCGCCGAGCAGACAGGCGGCGGGAATCGCCACTCATCCCGGCACGGAGACTTTGCTCGGACGAAAAGGAGAAGACATGAGGGCACTAAGACGGTTGCGGAATTTCTGGATACTGTGGGTTACGACGATGGTTCTGGCTTGCTTCAGCAATGCAGTCGCTCAAGCGAGCTACAGAGTTCAGGATTTGGGCGTTCAGCACCCTGACAACCTGGGCATGGTCATGGGCCTCAATAATCACGGCTGGACGGAAACCATGGATCAGCTCCTGGATCCTTTCAGCATTTCCCTTTCCGCCCACCTCGTGCAAGGCACCGTGAGGATCAGCATCGGCGAACTCAACCTCGAACTCGGCACGCTTGGAGGAAAGAACAGTTCGATCAATTGGAATGGAATCAATGACCGCGGGGAAAGTGTCGGTATGTCCGAAACATCTGTTCCAGATCCGAATGGCGAAGACATTTGCGGTTTCGGCACACACCTAACGTGTCTTCCGTTTCTTTGGCAAAACGGCGTCCTGAGCGCTCTCCCAACGGTGGGTGGGAATAACGGGCAGGCCAGCGCCATCAATAACATCGGACAAGTCGCAGGATATGCGGAAAATGGTATCGTGGACTCCACGTGCCCGCCTGGCATCATTAATAATCGGATTGACCTGCCGGTGTTGTGGCACAAAGGCAAAGCCCAAACTCTTCCTACGATTGGTAGCGATCCAGACGGGGTCGCATTCGGCATCAACAATCAAGGTCAAGCCGTAGGCTACTCGGGAACCTGCACCGCAGCGAATTACGCCGTAGTGTGGGAAAACGACACTGCCACCCCTCTTCCGGACCTCGGAACTCCATACGGCATAGCCTACGCCATTAACAGCCACGGCCAAATTGTTGGGCAAGCCATTAACTCTGACGGCACACCCTTGGCCGCTCTTTGGGAGAACAACACAGTCACAAGCCTCGGCGGCCTTCTGCCGGGAGATGTTGCCTCCTTCGCCACCAGCATCAACAACCGGGGTCAGGTGGTGGGAAGCTCCTTTAGCTCCCAGAACAGCTGGTCCCGTGGCCTCATCTGGAAGAACGGCGTGACGATCGACCTTAACACTCTATTTCCGGCAAGTGCCCACCTCTTCGTAATCTCGGCTAGCAACATCAATGAAAGCGGACAAATCGCGGGTATGGCTATCGAAACGGCCGGGCCGCACGCGAACAATATCGTCCACGCTTTTCTGGCAACCCCGGTAGACGAAGACATGGGCAAGTCGGTTGCAGACGTCGCACCTACGCGCCCGAAATCCAATTTGCCCGCAGATGTTAGCACACAGCAGTTGCAGAGATTCGGACTCGTCCGATTCGGCCGATAAAAGGACTCGTTTCCCCGAGTGTGTGCATTCGCGATGCTGGAATCGATTCCCTAACGCGAATGCACGCACTTGTCGCTGGCGGATAGCTAGCTTTTTGCGTGCGCTAGATATGCTGGGGTGCCTCCGTCCTCGCGCCTTTGGCAAAATGATCGCTGGAGGATCCTTTGAATCTGGTCCTAATCGCCGATGACCTGCATTTCTTATTGTCAATCCAGAGTTCCTCGTTATATAGTCCTTCGAACGTTTGTTGCTGGAGCATTCTGGATGAGATACGCGCCCTTTCGTCCCTTCTTCACAGGCTTTTCATCAGGTTGGGTGATAGCGCTGATTGTTGTTGCTTGCTGGCCGAGCACCGCGCACGCAGGCATCGGATTTCAGCCGGTTTCTCCCGACGAACTAAAAATGACGAGCGAATCGCAGGCTCCAGGAGCGGCCGCGATCATTTTGTTCCGTCAGGTAGATCGCGACGACAATGGGCACACCTCCCATGAAGATGATTATTTCCGCATCAAGATCCTTACCGAAGAAGGACGCAAATACGCGGACATAGAGATTCCATATTTCAAAACTAGCGGAAACATTGTTGGGATTAAGGCTCGAACCATTCATCCAGATGGCTCGATTGCCCCTTTTGATGGCAAGGTCTTCGACAAATCGATTGCAAAGGCGAAAGGCCTGAAGTATCTCGCAAAAACCTTTACCCTCCCAAACGTTGAAGTCGGCAGCATTATCGAGTACTTCTACACCGAAGACTTGAGTGAGCATTACATTTACGACTCGCACTGGATCCTTAGCAATGAGCTCTTCACTAAGGCTGCCAGATTTTCTTTGAAGCCTTATAAGAGCGACTATGTCCCGGTGAGTCTACATTGGAGCTGGAACTACTTGCCGCCGGGCACTTCCGCCCCAAAGGAAGATCCTCAACATGTCGTTCGGATGGATACCAGCAATATTCCGGCATTCCAAACCGAAGATTTCATGCCACCCGAGAATGAGCTCAAGTCGCGAGTGGATTTCACTTACAGCGAAGACGCCTTTGAAACTGATACTGACAAGTTTTGGAAAAAAGTAGGAAAAAAGTTGAACAGCCGCACCGAAGGCTTTGTCGACAAGCGCAAAGCGATGGAACAGGCTGTGGCACAAATTGTTTCTCCAACTGACCCACCAGAGGTCAAGGCACAGAAGATTTACGCCCGAGTCCAGCAGCTTCGTAATACTACTTTTGAAGTACACAAAACCGAACAGGAAGAGAAACGCGACAAAGAGAAGGATCCCACCAACGTTGAAGATGTTTGGAGGAGAGGTTACGGCGAGTGGGTTTGAGCTCACCTGGCTTTACCTTGGTTTGGTGCGAGCCGCGGGGCTTGAAGCTTACGGGGTCATGGTTTCGGATCGGAGTAGTTATTTTTTAATCCCAAACTCATGGACAGCACGAGGCTGGATGCGAATGTGGTGCTCGTGAAACTTAACGGAAAAAACATCTATTGCGATCCGGGCGCAGCGTTCACTCCATTTGGGCTGCTGCCTTGGACGGAAACAAGTGTCGCGGGAAGGCGACTGGATAAAGACGGGGGCGAATGGGTGCAGACCGACCTTCCAGAGAGTTCGGCGTCGCGGATTGTGCGGACCGCGAATTTGAAATTGTCCGCGGAAACAGGCGGACTTGAAGGCAAGCTCACGCTCACCTTTACCGGACTTGAAGCCATGCGGCGCCGGACGGAAGAACGCAACCAGGATGACACGGAACGTAAGATCTTTCTCGAAGATGAAGTTAAACAATACATCCCTGCAGCGAGCGAAGTGGAATTGACAAAACAGCCGAATTGGAAGAGCTCTGATCCATCTCTGGTAGCGGAATCTCGACATGAAGATCCCCGGCTGGACTTCGTCCGCAGGCCATCGCGCGTTACTCCCGGTCAGTCTGTTCAGCGAAACAGAAAGGCATCTCTTCGAACATGCGAATCGCACTCACCCGCTTTATTTTGAGTTCCCGTTCCAACGAATAGACGATGTCACGATACAGCTTCCACCGGGTTGGCAGGTGAGCAGTCTTCCGAAACCAGTGACTCAAGGCGTAACCCCAGTTGGGTACAACCTTAAAGTGGATGGGGACAAAGACAAGCTACATTGGTCACGCACGTTAAATGTGGATCTTCTCGGACTAGAAACCAAGTACTATCCGGCGGTGCGGAACTTTTTTCAGATAGTGAGGACTGGGGATGAAGAACAGATCGTTTTGCAACCGGGCCCCGCACTCGCAAGTAACTAGTTATCGCGCACTACTCTCCGCTGTCTTGCTATGCGCTCTGACAGGCATCCCCCATGCCGCTGCCAGCGGCGATGCGCCTCAATGGATGCACGCATTGGTGGGTGTACCGTTGCCCGACCATGATGAAAAAACCGATGCGATCCTGCTCTATTCTGAGAAAAATGTTACCGTTTTGTCGACGGAAAAGATCAAAATGCAGGTGCGCGGAGCGTACAAGATTCTTCGCCCCGGAGGACGGGAGCATGGCACGGTCTGGGCCTCGTTCGCATCTCCTGGTCAAAAGGTCTCCGGTTTGCGTGGATGGTGCATTCCTGCCCAAGGCAAAGATTACGAAGTGAAAGATAAAGAGGCTATGGAAGCCTCCATGCCTAAGGTCGACGGAAGTGAATTAATCTCAGATTTGAAGGTAAAGATCATTCACATCCCTGCGCCCGACCCCGGCAACATTGTCGGATTCGAATATGAATTCGAAGAGAACCCCAAGGTGCTGCAAGATCAATGGGCCTTCCAGACAGAAACCCCAGCACGGGAGAGCCACTATTCTTTGCAGCTTCCCCCCGGGTGGGAATACAAGGCATCTTGGTTGAATTATCCAGAGGTCAAACCGAGCCAGGCGGGAAGCAACCAGTGGCAATGGACGGTTGGCAACGTGAAAGGTATTCGCGAAGAGGAGGAGATGCCGCCTTGGTCCGGAGTAGCAGGATTGATGTTCGTGTCATTCTTCCCGCCGGGCGGAGCGGCAGCCAATGGATTCGCGAACTGGCGGGAGATGGGGACATGGTATTCAACTCTGACCATTGGGCGGCGTGATCCTTCTGGAGAGATCAAGCAGCAGGTAGTCTCGCTTACAGCTTCAGCGACTTCAAACCTTGACAAGATGAGAGCGCTGGCGCAATTTGTGCAGCATGACATCCGATATGTCGGGATCGAACTTGGTATTGGTGGATTTCAGCCACATCCGGCTTCAGACATATTTGTGCACCGTTATGGAGATTGCAAAGATAAAGCAACTCTCTTCAGTTCGATGCTGCATGAGATTGGAGTGGACTCATACTATGTGGTGATCAATTCGGAGCGCGGAGCAGTCACGCCAGAAATGCCAGCGCATGCGGGCGGATTTAATCACGTGATCGTAGCAATAAAGTTGCCACCTGGACCTACAGATCCATCTCTGATCGCAACCACGCAACATCCGAAACTGGGCAAACTTTTGTTTTTCGATCCGACAAATGAAATGACACCATTCGGCCAAATTAGCGGACATCTTCAGGCCAATTATGGTTTGTTGGTTACGCCAGATGGCGGCGATTTGGTAGAACTGCCCGAGCAGCCAGCAATCATGAATGGAATCGCGCGCACTGCGAGTCTAACTCTCGATGTGACTGGCCAGTTGAAGGGTGAAGTCAAAGAAGTACGCATGGGAGATCGGGCATTAACGGAACGCTGGGCTTTAAGAACCGTCACAAAAGATGCGGACAGAATCAAGCCGATTGAACAGTTGCTCGGGGATTCGCTATCCAATTTTCGTATTACTCACGCCACCGTTGTGAATCTACAGCACACGGACCAGCCCTTCGGCTTCAACTATTCGTTTGAAGCGCAGAGTTATGCGAAAAATGCTGGTGATTTGCTGTTAATTCGGCCACGAGTCCTAGGAACGAAAGCTCAGGGGCTGCTTGAGACGAAGGAAGCGAGAAATTTTCCTATCGAATTTCCCGGCCCGGCTCGCGATACAGATACCTTCGAGATCACGTTACCACCGGGTTATGAAGTCGATGATCTTCCTTCTCCAGTGGATGCGGATTACAGCTTCGCCAGCTATCACTCGAAATCCGAAATGAATGGCAACGTGATCCGTTATACGCGCACTTTTGAAGTAAAAGAACTCAGCGTTCCGGTGAGCAAATCAGAGGATCTTAAGAAGTTCTATCGCATTATCGCCACTGACGAGCGCAACACCGCCGTTCTGAAACCGATCGCTAAATAGCGCGCTCAGGAAATAATCGGCAAGGGATTTCGTTCCGCGAACTGCCACTGATGCCAATACGGATAGATCGGTGTCACGGCACTCGCTCGATCTAACTTGGCTACTTGCTCCTTTGACAAGTTCCAATCTGCCGCCGCCAGATTCTGACGCAATTGCTCTTCGTTGCGAGCTCCGATTATCACGCTGGAAACCGTGGGACGTTGCAGCAGCCAATTCAATGAGATCTGCGGAACGGATTTCCCTGTTTCTTTGGCGACTTCTTCCAGGGCATCGATAACTTTGTATAAATATTGATCGTCAACAGGCGGCCCCTGCTCGGCAGTTTTGTGTAGACGGCTCTCTGCAGGAAGCGGTTTGTCCCGGCGAATCTTGCCGGTTAGCCGGCCCCATCCCAGCGGACTCCAGACCAGTGTTCCGACTTTTTGGTCAAGGCCGAGTGGCATCAGCTCCCATTCGAATTCGCGTCCTATCAGCGAATAGTAGGCTTGATGCGCGACGTAGCGAGCCCACCCGTAGCGCTCAGAAACACTAAGAGACTTCATTAAATGCCAACCAGAAAAATTCGAGCAGGCAATATAGCGGACTTTCCCGCTCTTAATTAATTGGTTCAGTGTGCTCAAAACTTCGTCGACAGGAGTGAGGGCGTCAAAGCCGTGCAAGTGATAAATGTCGATGTAATCCGTGCCGAGCCTACGCAGACTGCCTTCGCAGGAACGGAGGAGATGATGGCGTGATGATCCAAGATCGTTCGGCCCCGTTCCCATGCGGAACGTTGCCTTCGTGGAAATCAGAACATCCTGCCGTCGTCCAGCAACGGCCTTGCCGAGAATTTCTTCAGAAACGCCGTTCGAGTAAACATCTGCGGTATCAAATAAGTTGACACCGGCTTCGAGACAAATGGAAACCAGGCGAGTCGCTTCAGCGACATCACTCGATCCCCATGCACGGAAAAAATCGGTTGCGCCACCAAATGTACCCGTGCCAAAACTAAGCACAGGCACCTTCAATCCAGAACCACCCAATTGTCGAAATTCCATGCGCCAATAGATGCTCAAGACGGGACAAGTGATGCGAATTGTGTTGAGGGTAGAACAAGGGGTCACGCCAATATGAAATCGGCGGGAGCTGAGATGAAAGCGTTACTTGAGGATCTCGAGCGCGAGCAGGATTGGTTCCTGTTCGTAAAGTAGAGTGACATCCAGGCGTTCGCTGTTCGGCACAGAATGTAGCCGATAATCTGATCCTCTGATCACGGTGGGAACCGACAGCATGCATTTGTCTTCAAGTCCTATCTTCGCCTTAAACTGTCCAGCCACCATATTGCAGATTTCACCAACAGCGTCGCACTGCTGAGCTGCAGCTTCTTCAAGTGGAACCATGAGCATTTGAGAAGCGATCTTGATGGCCGATTGAGCGCTGCATCGCAGGGTGAGAATGGCACGCACCGCCCCGGCGATGCCAACGATGCCGGTTAAATTCGTTATCCCGGACGCGATCCCTTCGGCGGTGCTCGTGATTCCGGGCCCCACCATGGTCGCAAAAACTTCCATCGCAGAGTCACTAAGAATAGTTTCCCACTGCATCGACGCAGCTGTAGTAGTGTCAGTGCTGGCTGTAACCATGAAATACCTCATGACCTCGTTAGGCTGTTCTCCGCGAAAAACGGCCAAACTACTTACTTAGATAATTGTGCCTTATATCTACAGGAAATCCTGTACCGACTGCCCTATCAAACCATCGGGCAGTGCAGAAATGGGACATTAGTCGCACTAGAACTGCTGAACAACCGCTGAGCACATTTTTGCTGTTTCGATTTTGTAACTGTTGCTATCTCTATTCTGAGCAATGGTACTTGGCACCATTCATGACGTTCCAAAACTAGAGACAACCAGATATATTTTCGAAAATGTTTCTCAAGCTGCTCAAAACGCTAGCTCCGTTCTGATTTTGAAACAAAATTGAAAGAAATAATTGCGCAGGAGGTTTCGGGTTAGAACGGATCAGCCGCTCGTAAACGTTCTGGTCAACACAATCCTAGGGGCACTTCAAATTATTTTAAGGAGAAGCTTCAAATGGAAAAACGTTACTTCCCCCTCTTTTCATTCATTGCTCTCGCTGTGCTGGCATGCTGCTTCATGAACACAGTGGGCTTTGCGCAAGACGCATCAGAAGCAAGTAGCACACTACCGCCCAAGGGCAGATACGTAACCCTTCCGCCAAGGCTCCGGTACGACGTCGGAACTCCGGCGGCTGCTCTACCAACATGGAACGGCTCATTCACCTACAGCGGATCCAACTACACATACAACATGGTTGGCACAGCACCTTCCAGCAATACCTCGACAACGGTCACGGCTTACATTATTCCAATCAAAGTAGTCATCACGAGCCGAACTGGAAGCAAAACAACGTTTGACCCGGCACATGTACTTTCAAATGGAAATTCAGTTACTACCAACACGGTTACTTCTCCAATCTTTGATTCCTCTACGACCTACACTCAAGGTGGAGTAAACGTCGGTACGACACAATATATTGACGCGTATCAGCGTGCTAATTTTTGGGGGACGGTCAAGACTCATACAAACTCCCACTTACTCCTCGGAGGACCTACCGTGCTGGCAGAACAAACGCTCAGTCCGCCTTCGAGCTATGGGAAAACCGGATCGCCATTTGGGTTTACGGCGGGGTTGGTAGATATCAATTGGTTTGATGCCCAACTGCAGACCATCATCAGCAGGTTCACGCAGATCACTCCCAATAGCTTTCCTATTTTCCTGACGTATGACGTGTACCTGACGCAAAATGGAGGCTGCTGCATTGGCGGATACCATAGCTCAGAAGGCAGCATCAGCAATCCACAGGCGTACGCTCATGCAACTTATGTAGATCATGTCGGGCAATTCGCCCAGGATGTTTCGGCGCTGTCCCATGAAGTAGGCGAGTGGGCGGATGACCCGCTGGTAGTAAATGTTAACGGGAACAATACTCCATGCGGAATTTTGGAGAACGGAGATCCGCTAGAGGGCACTGCCAATTATGGCGGTTACCACTACACCCTCCACAACTTCACTTACAATCTGCAAGATTTAGTCACGTTACCATATTTTGGGGCGCCGACCAGTACCTCGGTAAATGGGTGGCTAAGCTTCCAGGATGCATCGCTGTCCGTATGTTCGAACGGCAGCTAATTCCTGTATTTATCGCCATATAGCCCGCTTCCGTGTGAAGCGGGCTTCTTTTTTGTGCGGAAGGTACCTTCCTGAGCAATCCCCAAAGCTCAATTTTTCACTCCCAACCAGCAGCAACTCGCCAACTGTAGGCAAAATTGTGCCATCATAATCTCAGCTATGCCTGTGACTCTATACGTTCGGTGTCCACATTGTGAGTACGAGAACAATCCTGAATACCGGTTCTGCGGTATGTGCGGGACTTCCCTGCCGCGACCTCCTGCTATAGAACGGGAATCTTCTCATTTGGGTTCGAAAATCGAAGTACCCGAAAGGCCGAAGATCGAGGTCGAAGAACATCGCGTTCGTCCACTCGAAACTTTTGACTCCGTGGAACGTCCCATACCACATTCCGAAAACGATCGCGGCAAATGGTTCGACGCCGAAACCAGAACGTCAGCGTCGGACCGCGAGACGAATCCGTGGAATTTACGGAGTACAGCTTCAGAACAGTCCACCACTACTCCGGTTAGCGGTCCTTCTTTTTTGGGATTAGCGGACGAACCGCGACAAAGCGTCAGTTATCTTTTGGAAGACAATGAGCCCAGTGGCGGACGCAAGTTTGCTCTTGTGCTGTTACTTCTCATTATCGGCGGAGGTGCGTTTCTGTTCTGGCATTGGAAGCGCACCGGGAATATTTATCCTTGGTTTACGGCAGGGCAATCTGCCGCGAATAGCTCATCAGCGCCAAACATTTCGACTTCGGCGTCGGAAATCGGTGCCGGACCGAACCAGAATGTGAAGGCAACCGAAAATCAAGATAAGAATGCTATGAGATCTGCTGAAGGCCAGCAACAGCCACCTCCGGCATCCAATGCGAAACCAACTAATGCCGCACCGCCTCCGGTGCAAGACGCGCAAACCGTGCAAAATGATGATTCGGCAGTCGCGAGTAATAAAAATCAGGAGCCGCAAAAAACTCCCGCAGCAACGTCTTCTTCTCCCGCTTCTTCCACTGAACCACCGGATGAAAACGGACCATCTTCGAAGCAGGCCGCGACGCGCGCGAAGAAAGCCGCAATTCAAGACACTAACCAGAAAGTGGCGAAAGCCTCATTGCGGCAACCGGCGCCGGAACCTAAAGACACGCAAGTTAAAGACGCTCAGAAGGATAAGCAAGACCCGCTATTTATTCAAGGCCAACGCTATCTCTATGGGACCGGCGTGAGACAAAATTGCGATCTCGCTCAGAAGAGCATGATGACTGCGGCGGAGAACCTAAATACTCAAGCACAAAGCACTTTGGCAACCATGTATGCGACCGGGCATTGCGTGCCGCGAAGCCTTCCTTTGGCTTATCGTTGGTTCGCCAAAGCGTCCCACCAGGAACCAAACAATCGGCGCATCGAACAGGACCTGGAAATTCTATGGAAGCAGATGACCCCGGAAGAAAAACAGATCGCGATGAAGAGCCGGTGACAGCAATCCTCAAGATCACCATCGATCATTCTCGGTGTGAAGAGTAGTGTCTTCGCTTTAGGGATTCAGCACAATCTTCCCGAACATCTGACTGTGCTCCATATACTCGTGGGCGGCTCGGATCTCTTTCAATGGGAACGTTCGATCCACCACTGGCTTGAGCCGCCCAGCAAAGACATGACTCAATACCTCGTGCAGCTCGCCCATAGTGCCCATATAAGATCCTAAAAAAGAGAGCTGACGTGCGAACAGAATTCTCAGGTCAAACGACGCATTCGGGCCCGTCGTCGCACCACAAGTGACGAGTGTCCCCGCGGGCTTGAGGCTGCGTACGCTTTCATCCCAAGTCGCTGCGCCCACGTGTTCGATCACGATGTCCACGCCTTGTTTGTTCGTGATCTTTCTGACTTCTTCCGAGATTTTTTGTTTGTAGTGATCAATGCCATAGTCGGCGCCCAATTCGCGGGCTCGTTCCAGCTTGTTCTCATTTCCCGCAGTCGTGATGACGCGAGCATGAAACAGCTTCGCAATCTGAATTGCTGCGATCCCCACTCCAGAACCTGCTCCCAGCACGAGCACGGTTTGTCCCATACGAATTCCAGCGCGACCTACCAACATGTGCCACGCTGTGAGAAAAACGAGCGGAACGCTGGCCGCATCACTGAAGCTGAGCTCATCGGGAATCGCAATCACGTTCACCGCAGGCACCGCAATCAATTCGCAATCGCCGCCATCCACGCCGTTGCCAAGAACCGTGAATTGCTTGCATTGATTTTGCAGTCCGCTGACGCACTTCACGCAGCGATTACAAAAACTCATGGGCGCGATCAGCACTCGCTGTCCCACCGTGAAGTCGCTGACGTACTCTCCGACTTCGACAATTTCGCCAGCAATATCGCTGCCGGGAATCCGCGGAAGACTCACGCCAGGAAGTCCCTTGCGCACCCAGATATCGAGATGATTCATGGCGCAAGCTTTGACGCGAATCAGAACTTGATCTTTGCGCGGAACAGGATCGGGAACATCTTCATAGCGAAGCACTTCAGGACCGCCGAATTCGTGAATGCGAACCGCTTTCATCGCAATCTCCTTACGACCTCAACTTAGCACAATCGCTCGACACTTGTTCCCATATTGGACGAAGTGTGATTTCGTGTGATGGATCTCACAACTGCTGCCGCGACACTACCACTATGATTGCTTTGGCGGGCTTGTGTTTGGAGGGTGTTGCCAGTGGGTACTGGACACGGCCTGTCAAGCCGGTGAGTGGTCTATCAGCCATTGCGGTTCGACTCCGCCGCCCTCCGCACTCCACTCACCTAAACTATTCTTGACTTTACCTGATCCTGGAGAGACGATAGAGATCTTGACAGGCCGTGTCCGTATCATCCAAAAGCCTCGGGAGTGATGACCCGGGGCTTTTGCTTTGCTTGATTGACTCTCCTGTCATAGCAGTCCGATAATCACTTCAGATGGACATCTACGAGGAAATCGTCAACCTCCGGCAACAAGGCCGTCGTGGCGCCGTCGCCACCATTGTCAATGTCCGCGGTTCAATTCCCTCTTTTGAAACAGCCAAGATGCTGGTTCGCGACGACGGCTCCATCGTCGGCACGATCGGCGGAGGCTGCGTTGAAGCCGAGGTCTGGCAAGCTGCCCGCGAAGTGATGGAATCCGAAAAGCCTCGCAGCCTGACTTTCAATCTGAATCAGAATCCTAAGTACGACACAGGCCTGGTTTGCGGCGGAACGCTGGACATCTTCATCGAGCCGGTGCTGCCTCCAGCATTGCTTTACATTTTCGGCGCAGGACACGTTTCTCTCAATCTCTCCAAAGTAGCTAAAAACGCAGGTTTCGATGTGACGATCATTGATGATCGCGAGAGCTATGCCAGTCGCGAACGCTTTCCCGAAGCCAAAGAAGTTATTGCAGAAGATTTCGACAAGGCGATGTCCCACCTCACGCCAAATGAATCTTCCTACATCGTGATCGTGACTCGTGGCCACCGCGACGATATGCGCGTGCTGCGCTGGGCAGTACAAACGCAAGCCCGCTACGTTGGAATGATTGGATCCAAGCGCAAGACCATCACGATTTTCCGCGAACTCACTAAAGAAGGGATTCCAGCTCACTTGTTTGAAAAAGTTCACGCTCCCGTTGGACTCGATATCGGAGCAATCACGCCCGAAGAAATTGCAGTCGCCATAACCGCGGAGTTGATCGCGGTCCGCCGCCGGGTTGAACGAGAATTGCCGCACATGAGCTGGTTTCATTCGCGGAAAGCTGAAACCGAAGAAGCTGCTGAGGTAGAGATTCACGCTCCAGCCGATCCCGCAACATAACCATAGGCATTCCAGTTGGCGGTCCCTTCCGTATAATCCATCATCCCGCCATAATCATCAGGGCGTGATCTCTACAACCATCAAATGGACCACCATACAGTTGCGGCTGTCAGCATTACAGGTACATGCCTTGATGTGCTGGGTAGCCTCTACCTCGCCTATGACTTATTGGGAGGACAGCACGGTCCGCTGCGGTTGGTTACCCGCGCGGTAACTTACTCGCTTATCTTCGGAATCGGCTACGGTCTCGGCCTTGGCTTTTTTTTTGGATTGGCTTCCGGTATTTGCAACCGGTATCACGCTGGCAATTGAATTCAATCGAGCCGCTCGTGGCCTGGATCATTATCCCTTGCTGTGGGAAGGACTATTTTCCGCCATCCGCGGGTTGGCTTTCGGCGCTGGACTGTATAGGACCCTGGGCTTTGGATTCGCGATCGCCTTTGCGCTTCTCATCACTGTCGGCCAAATATTGGCCTACTATCGCGGCATGCGTCCCGCTATGGACTATTCGGCATCTCGCCGTCCACGCCTTACACGCCGTCAGTTTTGGGGAACTGTCGTCCGTACGTGCGGCTACATCGCCACCGCCCTGATCTGTAGCGCCTTCATTCATCACGTGGATCACGCCTGGCTTTTTGCGATCCGCGTAGGATTAGTTACGGGAATCGTCACTGGGTTGGGGCAACGATCAATCCTTACATCGAATACTACGCCGACAATCTTCCGGAGCGGCGGCTTGGCGTATTCGGCATCGGACTCATCCTCTGCGGTTTTGCTTTGCAATCCATTCAATATTGGCTGGCACTTTTTGATGTTCGCCTGACTTAGAGACCCAGTAATCGTTGTAAGTTCCGCGAATTCCTTCCACGAAACATTCTGTTGATATCGCAATGGTACTGGTACGCATACCCATCGCCCGAGCTGCGTGGGCGCTCCCAGCCCCACGACTAACAATCCAGATAAACAGCTACGCTTGCAAGTTAGACTTGCAAGTTTACCTGTCTTTCGCTTTACTCGCATGCTTCAGATCGCGGCCGCAATGCTGGGAGGCGGGCTGATTCTGTTCGGCATGTCGCATACGTTGTGGGTATCGCTTGCGCTAATGAGTTTCGTTGGCTTCGGCCTGATCCAGAGCGCGGCAGTGAGCAACACGATAATCCAATCGCTGGTTCCAGAAGACAAACGCGCTCGCGTGATGAGCTACTACACAATGGCCTTTTTCGGCGCGGCGCCGTTCGGCAGCCTGCTGACTGGTGCCCTGGCTCATCGAATAGGAGCGCCAAATACTCTCGTCGTTACTGGCGCGTTCTACCTCGCCGGCGCGCTCTGGTTCACGCTCGAACTGCCGAAAGTCAGAGCGGTCATGCGGCCGATCTATCAAGAGATGGGGCTATTGCCTGCCCGCCAAATAGAGCTAATTTCTAACGTGCAGGAACCGGGCTAATTCCTAGTGAATCAAATGAAGGGGAAAACGATAGTGAACTGGTATGACTACATCACTTGTTTCTTAGCTGGAATGTTTTTCGCTAATGTCGTACCTCATTTTGTGCACGGTATCTCTGGTGACCGTTTCCCAACGCCATTCGCTCACCCTGCCGGTAAAGGATTGTCATCGCCAACGGTGAATGTTGTCTGGGCGCTATTTAATTTAATTGTTGGTTACATCCTGTTTCGGGTCGGAAAGGTTTCTAGCGAAAACGACTCAGCCCTGATTATTTTCTTCGCAGGCATCGTTGCAATAAGGGTCATGTTAAGCGTGCGCTTTGCAAAGAAACAAGCAAAGTAATCAAACAAGGTAAACCGCCTTATCGAAAGCCAGCACGATACACAGATTCCCATCGAAAGGAAATACCATGCCTCTTACAAAACTCGATGCCAGCGCTGCATTAATCGTGATTGATCTGCAAAAAGGAATTGTCGGTTTGCCCACCGTGCACCCTGCCGGGGAGATCGTCGGCCGCGCTGCCCAGCTCGCTCGCGCATTCCGCAAGCGAGGTCTGCCGGTCGTTCTCGTCAACGTGACGGGCGGAGCTCCGGGTCGCACTGATGCCGGAATGCCCAAGTTTGCACGTCCGGTTGATTGGACCGAGCTTGTTCCCGAACTCGAGCAGCACCCCGGCGATCATATTGTCAGCAAACAACGACCCGGCGCGTTCATCGGCACATCTTTGGATGATTACTTGCGTCAACGGGGCGTGACCCAACTCTTCATGGCGGGCATCTCAACGAGTATCGGCATGGAATCGACGGCACGCAGCGCCTACGATTACGGCTACAACGTTGTGCTCGTCATCGATGCAATGACGGACCGGGACACGGATGCACATCGTAGCAGCATCGAGAAGATTTTCCCTCGGTTAGGTGAGACGGACACAACCGACAACGTGTTGAAGCTCTTGCAGGAGGCACCGGCTTCCGACCATTGATCTTTACCCGGTCTTCAGTGTCACTGCCTCAAAGTTAGCCGTCTGCTCCTTCTTGAATCCTGCCTTGTCCATGCCCCTTTGCGCTTCGGGAATTTTCATAAACGTATTCCACACATACCCTGTCCGCGCATTCTCCGCCATCAACATCGTGATTCCTGTATCGATGCCTATCACATCCGAGTCATACCAACTTTTCAGCGGATTGAATGCATTCACAAAACCATAGCGGCTCCACGCGCTACCATAATTGTTTCGGATATTTTTTAATACGCGCATGACTGGTTGTGGCAAGAATGGGAGCGAGCCTCCCGGCGCGCTGGGAACAACTGTGCCATCGATAGGCCCGGTTACGGGAGGTCCTCCCCAAGCCACGTAACCCCTCTGCGAATCTGACGCGGTGATTCCCCAAAGGTCGTCACTGTAATCCGGAAATTGTCGCGAAAGCTCCACGCAGAAACGGCGATGCACTTCCGTCGCAACAATGGAATTCTGATAATAATCGGCGTACTTATCGCGTTTGCCACGAAAATCAAACCATGCCTGCGAATATTGATGCACGAACAAAGGCGCAAACGAACCGATGTAGCGAAGACCATCGTACTCAAACGTCAGCCGCTTCCACGCATCCCACGTTTCCGTGCGCAAGGGATGACTCGCAGAACCCAGGCCAA
Source organism: Terriglobia bacterium (assembly GCA_963791575.1). Lineage (GTDB taxonomy): Bacteria > Acidobacteriota > Terriglobia > Terriglobales > Acidobacteriaceae > JAOAPG01. Next base: position 264,445 of record CAWBSY010000004.1, read on the forward strand.
GCAAATACATCATCATCAGTTCGCTGTAGTAATCCCAGCGATAAGGCAGAAAGCCGAACTCCGGAGTCCAACCGTGCGGCAGCAACGACGTATCTTCGGAGAGCCATGTCCAATCTACTCGATTGAAAATGTCATAAGCCAAGTGCGTGATTTCAGCATACTGAAAATGCTGGCGGCAGGTCAGAATTCCGCACAACAGAATCGCGGTATCCACAGAGGAAACTTCGGAGTCCCACAATCGCTCCCCGGTATTGATGTTCGCCCAGTGATAGAAAAATCCGCGATGATGCGGCAGTTTTTTCCACAGAAATCGCAATGTCGTAAGCACCCTGCCGCGTGCTTCCGTGAACGACAAATAACCACGTTGCGCGGCGATGCAGAGAGCGGTTAATCCGAAACCGGTCGACGCGATGCTGGCAACGATTCCATTGTCGTTTCCACTGATTTTGCTGCGATCCCGGATCAGGCCCGTCTGCGGATTTCCCTGTTCCCAGAAAAAACAGGAGTTCAGTCTTTCCATTTCATCCAGGAACGCATCATCCTCAGGGGTAAGAATGCTGGGCGCCGGTAACTGCGCTGGGAAGGTAATCTTTTCGTTTCCATCCGCTGGTTTATCACCCGCTGGCTTTTCTTCGGTTGGCTTTTCTTTGGTCAACAATGGCAACATGCTCCGTCGTGCCAATGGCAAGGAAATTCCAGCGGCCGCCATCTGCTTCAACAGCATTCGGCGCGAGGCAACGAATTTATTCTCCACGTACCTAGTCTCAAACGAAGTTTCAGTTCTGTAAAGGGCAAGCATCAAATATAGAAACGAAAATGGCGGCGTGAGAAATCCAAATTGAGAAAAAACGGGGTAAGCTAGAAGGTCGAGATCAAACCTCGTAAGATAAAAAACAGATGGCAGGAAAGAAAACAGTCGCAGTTTGGGCGATCATCGTCGCTTGCGTGGGAATCGCACTCACAACAGTTTTCCTCATTCGAATTGTTAAGAAGCATCCGCTGTCAATTACCGGCGCGGTGATTCGGCAAGATGCAGACACGCGAAAAGAACTCCCGATCGCGGATGTTCAAATTACTGCCGGAAGCGGCCCAGCGGCTACCCATGCTAAGTCTGATTCGTCCGGGGCTTTTAGCATCCGGCTACCCCGGGGTGTAAAGGTAGGCCAGCCTGTGATGCTGCGGTTCCAGCATTCCGACTATCAGCCGCTTTACATGAGCGAAATAGCCAGTGACAACCTTTTTATCGCACGTATGGTGCCCTTGCGACATGAAACTCGCGCTTTACCCAATCGGCCCCAAATCGTAGTCTCCAACGTAGTCGTACGCTATTCAAACCGCTCCACAACCGACATGAACGTGGGCAGCGCAGTGAAAACATTTGACATTGTCAATCAGGGGAACGTCCCCTGTAATGGGCAGCGGCCATGCTCTCCGGATGGAAAATGGAAAGCCGCGATCGGCTCCGTGTCTCTCGACGCAGGCGAGCAGAATGAGTTTCGAAATGCGCGTGCTTCCTGCATCGCCGGGCCATGTCCATTCTCAAGGATCGAATCTGACAACTTCGCCGACCACAGCCGCACCCTAAAAGTGTCGGTTCGCAACTGGTCCGATACGGTTACTTTTTTGGTGGAAGCCGAAGTGTTTCATCCCATGGTTAGTGACCTGGTGCGCGAATCTTATCCCGTTATTTTCAGTCCAGCCTTGAACTTCACTCTCCCCGTCTCGGCGCAGGGAGTCAGCATTAAGGCTGAAATGAACGGCGCTCCCATTTTGTACCCGCTTGGCCCGGCATTGTATTTAAGCTGGGCAGATTGCAACGCCAGAACGAATCCGGATCAGACCAGAGTTTATCGCTGCGAGCTGAAACCCGGATACCGCTTTCCTTAGAGCCTCTTCTCTATTCCTTCGCGTTATTCCTTCGCGCCCAACTCCCACAAATGTCACGAGTGCTATTGCCTGATACCGCCAGTTGCTATAACTTCTGCTGGAGCATTTATTTATTACGTCGTTGAAGCGGTTATCGCGTGATTAAATGAACTGGAGCCTAACGATGAAGCGATCGTTTAGATTTATGGCGAGGATGACGTGCCTGGGGCTGGTGATTGCTTGCTCAGCCGAAATTGGACTATCGGCAGGCAAAGCGAACTACTCAGGTAAGTATTCGGCTGAGCGGAAAGCTGCGTCTAGCCGCGAAACCGACTCGACTCTGAAGTGGTTCAAAATGATGAGTACGTAGAAGTCAGCAAGGTAGAACTTGGCAAGAAGACGACGAGCAGGTGTCCATTGAACGGCTCAGAGGGAGACTACATGAGTCCCGGCGGTGTTTCCGGGAAATGCAAAGCACAAGTCAAGGGGAAGTACCTCATTCTTGAGTCTGTCGTGGTGGCTCAGCCCCAGCCGAGGACTGCTGTGCGTATGCATACGAAAGAGCGATGGCGGCTTTCGACAGACGCCAACACGCTAACCATCAAGTCCGACTCGGATTTCCCGGATTTCTCTCCAAATATATCTGCCGCTGTTGCGGAAAGCACATCAGGAACGACGATATACACAAGAATTGAGGCTCCGTAACTAGCGATAAATTTAAATTGCTGCACAATGAAAAACAGCGTGGGATAGGATCGTTGGCGGTGGCCCAGACTACCCCTAAGTCCGTAGGGTGGGGGCTGGGCGGGGTGGCCCATCCTAACGCCTAAGTCCGGAGGGTGCCCCGCTCAAGCTGTGCTTGGGCGGGGATTTTGACATAAACATTCGCTCAAGTTGGTTCCATCAATTTGCGTATGGCCTGCTGCCGGTAATCGAAGAGCGCCTCCACATCACGACGGACAAATGCCCCGCCCACCAGCCTGCCTGCCACTCCAAAAGGCACGGCATACGAAACATCGTCGTAGATTCGTGTACCGGCAGACTCCGCCACAAACCGGTGTTTATGATCCCACAAGGCGTACGGGCCGGAGAGTTGTTTGTCGCGGAATCCGAAGGGAGGACTCCATTCAGTGATCTCCGTTGTCCAGCGTATTGGTAATCCATGCCAGCGCAGCCGGTAATTGATTAGAGAACCAGTGGTCAACTCAGCCGGACTCTGAACAATGCGAAAATCAAGCCAGTCAGGTGTGAGCATCTGCAGATTCTCCGGGCGAGAGAAGAACTTGAATACATCATCTATCTTCTGCGGAACCAACTGCTCGCGAATGATTTCGTAAGTGCGCGGCAAGTGAAATAGAGCCATCGGACGAAAATTACAATTCCTTTACTTCGTCTTCAATTCATGGCGCCAATTAAAAGTATAAAATCAACGCAATAATTTTTAGAGAAATATTGAGGAGGACTTATGGTCACCCGGATTTTAATCGGCATCATCGCATTAATAGTTATTTTCGGCGCTTACAAATTTGTTTCTGCGGATGGCAATCTGCCAGCCGTGGGCACTGCCGCGCCGGACTTTACTTTGAATTCACAGGAAGGCACTCCGGTCAGTCTCAAGGATTTTCGCGGCAAATGGGTAGTGCTCTATTTCTATCCCAAAGACATGACTACGGGATGCACCATTGAAGCGCACGGTTTTCAGCGCGATCAATCGCAATACGCTGAACGCAATGCGGTGGTCCTCGGCGTCAGTGTCGATAGCGTCGACTCACACAAACAGTTCTGCGCAAAAGACGGGCTGAGTTTCAAGCTCCTGGCGGATACAGAAAAGAAAGTCGCAGCCGAATACGGCTCGCTGATGAACATGGGGGTGATCAAGATAGCGGCGCGAAATACATTCATCATCAATCCAGAAGGCAAGATCGAGCGAGTCTATAGCAAGGTTGACCCGAACAAACACAGTCAGGAAGTGCTGACGGCGCTGGATGGGTTTCGCAACCCTGCTTCCGCCTCTCGATGACCACTCTCGGAGGAGAGCGAACGATAGACTTGAATCCACTGCTCTCGAACTGACGGCCAGGAATAGCGACGGGATTCTTCGCGAGCATTCGAAGTGAGCCGTTGGGCAAGTTCGGGGTCTCTCAATATACGAACGACATTCGCGGCGAGTGCATGCTCATCTCCGACGGGCGAGAGCAAGCCGGTACGCTCGTGATCCACGAGATATGGCATGCTCTCCGGCGCTGTGCTGACCACAGGCGTCCCGGATGCGAAGGCCTCTATGACTGACACCGGCATGTTGTCCAGGCAAGAGGCATTTATGAAAATGTCCGCCTGATCGTAGAAGCGTGCGATATCGTGATGCGCAGCGACTCCACAGAAGTTGACGCCAGGTATTCCAAGTTCTTGGACGAGATTTCTGATTTCAGCTTCTTCTGGGCCTCCACCTACTAAGTCCAGTCGAGCTTCTGGAAAGACTTTTAGCACTTCGGCAAACGCTCGCACAACCACATCAACGCTGTAGTACGGGTGAAATCCTCGGGTGCAGACAAGATGAGGACGAAGCGGTTTGCGAACTCGAAATGAAAACTGTGTCAGGTCAACAATGTTAGGAACGACTTCAGCCTGAAGATCAAATTCCTGGAAGACATCGACGAGGTATCCGGATGGAACGACGAGCATGTCTGCCTTCGCGAGAATCGGGCCGAGCGGTTCGAAAGCGCCGCAGATGATCTCGGGCCTCACCGCTGTGATAATGAATGAGCGTTTTCTTTCCTCTTAGACGAGCAATCAACCATGCCGGAACCGGTGCCACAAGAAAAGACCAGTAGGATGCTGAGAAGATATGAACGATGTCGGCATGCGCGAGACCGCGCCATAGTGCCAGCATGTACAGAGGTTCGCGCACGATAGTTCGAAGAAGTGGAATGTGTTCGATCCACTTCAGTGCTTTCGGAAATACCGGATCGATGGCAATCAGATCGGCGGAGACATCAGGATCATGCTTCCAGTTGCGCAAAAGCAAGTCGGCTTGGACTGACTGCCCTCCGACGTAACGCAAGGACGCAGCGACGATTGCGACCCGCAGGCGAGTACTTGTCGTGCGCGATTTCGAAAAACTTCGCGATGATCTTGTAGTTGGCTTCCATCGTTTCTTTTCAAGCAGCTCGGCGTAAAGATCTTCGTGCCGCTGGCGCATGTGGTCGATTGTGAAATTCGCTTTCGCGAATTCTTTCGCGTTGCGGCCCATTGCAATACGACGCGGAGTATCCCTCAAGAGACTCTCGATAGCACTGGATAATTCCGCCTCATCATCAGGCGCAACCAATATCCCACGGCTCTCGTCGATGAGCTCGGGATTACCGCCAACCCGGTTGGCGATGACTGGAACTCCCGCAGCCATGGATTCAATGATGGCATTCGAGAGGCTCTCTGATGCCGAAGGCAAGACTGTGATATCGAGCGATGCAAGCACAGCGGGAATGTCGCGGCGGTCGCCAAGAAACTGAGTCTGACGGCAAATACCGAGCCTTTCGGCTTCGCTTTCGAGTTCAGAACGCAGAGGGCCGTCCCCGATCAGGACAAACTCCAAATCACTAAATTTCGAGACTAGCCGTGCGGCGGCTTGGAGAAACAAACGATGATTCTTCGAGGGCGTGTTCATACGAGCGATCATGCCCACGCGCAGAAGGCCAGAACGTCGCGGCAAAGCGGGCCCGGTTTCAACAAAACAGGAAGCTGGCAAACCATTGCCGATCACAACCGTCTTGTGTTCCGGCACCCCGTTCGCGATTAGCCGTTCTGCAGCGGCTTGCGAGTTGCAGACAACAGCGTCACTCCAGCGTAGCACCGCGAGCTGCGCACGAAATTGAGCGGGACTAAGCAAATCTCCCAGCTGACGTTGACTGCCGATCACAACTGGAATGCGCGCGAGACGCGCCGCAGGAATGAGCGTGAGATTGGTGTAGAAGTCGAAGGCGTGCGCGATATCAATTGCATTCCGGCGCATGTACCGGCCCAGCTTCCAACGGGCTTGCAATGAGCCAATTCGATACAAGCTTCCACCCAGCGGAAACTCCTGAACATCATTCAAGCCGTCGAGAAAAGCTCCGCGCTTCTGAATGCAACCGAGGTGTAAACGAAAGGAATGCGGCTCCAGAGACTTTGCGAGGGCGGCGAACTGCCGCTCGCTGCCTCCGGTATCAAAACTGTCTGTCATTAGGAAAATGCCGGGGAGCGATCGCTCTTCCACTATCTCTTCATCAGTGATTGCAACCGGACGGGATACATTCGCCGACGGACTCAGCAATTCGGTAGCGGAATGCAGCCGGGCATTCATCCGATCGTTCCATGCAGAGCTGGCGCGTCATAGATGGGGTGCGAATCTGCCGCCCTAAAGATCTCGAGAAAGTTACGCTGCCATAATTCAAACATCAACAGCCGCCAGATCCGTGCCGAATGATCTCGCCGGCTCTGGAAATGCTCGTCCAACAAGCGTTTGACGCCGACTGGATTGAAGTATCCGCGTTGCAATGTGCGCGGCTCCAGCAGCACGGTAAGAATCATGTCTTTTAATTCGTGCCGCATCCAATGACCGAGGGGCAAAGCAAATCCCTGCTTCGATCGATAAAGAACTTCGCGAGGAACACCGACCCGCTCCGCCAACTTCCGCAGAATATATTTCTGGCTCCCGTTTCGCATCTTCCATTCCGGCGTGAGTGCCGTCACCCATTCGAGGAAAACATGGTCGAGCATGGGCACCCGCGCTTCCAGCGAGGTTAGCATGCTCATGCGGTCCACTTTCGTCAGGATGTCGCCCGGCAGATAAGTTTTGCTATCAAGATAGAGGACACGACTCAGAGGATCACTTGCCGGCGCGTCGTCAAGGCAGGCGCGAAAAGATTTTAGCGGCTCGAATGAGCCCACAAAGTCATCTGAAAGCAATGCCATCTCACGCTGGAAGGGCTGAAAGGAAACGCCTTCAGTATAGCGGTCCTGCCACGGCAGAGAAATGCTATACGCCAGACTGCGCCCCGGGACACTATAAGGCAAATGCGGATGTATCTGCTTACGATATAAGCGTCCAGCCCACTGCGGTATCCATTCATGCGAGCGGTCTTCTAAATGGATGCGATACCTTTCATAGCCAGCAAACGCTTCGTCTCCGCCATCACCCGACAATGCTACGGTCACATGCTGACGGGCAAGACGCGAAACATAATAAGTCGGCAGCATGGACGAATCGCCGAATGGTTCTTCGAGCGACCGCGTGAGCATCTCGACAGTCTCGACCACGTCTGGCTCAAGAATCAGCTCATGATGATCGGTGCCGAATTTGTCGGCAACCAGGCGAGCGTAAGGAGCCTCGTTGAAATCGGCATGTTGAAAACCGATGGCAAAAGTTTTTACCGGCCGGGAGGTCGCCCGCGCCATCAGCGCCACAATCGTTGAGGAATCTGTTCCTCCGCTCAACATGGCGCCGAGAGGAACGTCGGCAATTAATCGAATGCGAACCGCCTCGGCTAGCAGCCGTTCCAATTCTTCCAAACATTCTTCTTCACTGGCCGGAGAATGCGTTCCATATTGCGGCAAATCCCAATACTGGCGGATACGGATCTCGCCTTTTTCAAACTCGAGCAGATGTCCTGGGGGCAACTTCTGAATCGGAGTAAATGCGGTGGATGGGTCAGGTATGTATCCAAAGTAAAAATATTGCAGCAAGGCTTCCTGATTGGTCACTGCGAGATCAGGCTCGACCGCTAAAATCGTTTTGATCTCTGACCCGAACAGCAGTCGACCATGACTGAGCGCATAATGAAGAGGTTTTTTCCCAAGCCGGTCACGGGCTAGCAGTAGCCGGCGATTGCGCTCGTCATAAAGGGCGAAAGCAAACATGCCCCGCAATTTCGTAACACATTCCGCACCCATTTCTTCGTAAAGATGAACGATGACTTCGGTATCGGTGTGTGTAGAGAAGCGGTGGCCGTGGTTTTCGAGTTCCGAACGAAGCTCCGGGAAGTTGTAAATTTCTCCGTTATAAACCACCCACACGGTTCCATCTTCATTGAATACGGGCTGGTGGCCGCCGGATACGTCGATAATGCTCAGGCGGCGCATCCCGAGACCTACGCCATCTTTGACGAAGACGCCTTCGTCGTCTGGTCCACGGTGGACGATGGTTTGACACATGCGGTGAATCGTCTCGGCATCAACTCCGCCAAGGCCACTGGACACGATTCCCGCGATTCCGCACATGGGCTTACCCTTTCACCGTGACATGCGAGTCTTGCACAGGAGAAGACATTGGACGACTTTCTTTAGCTCGCTTCAACCGATAGTCGCGATAGTCCCCTGGATTGCCATCACGCCCATCACATGCCGCAAGAATAATGTTTACCATTTCGCGAGCGGACGCAAAGTGAAGAGTTTCATTTCTCTGTCGCGCACCTTCGACGAGTTCACGCAGAAACTTTCGCATCGGCTCTCCCAAAACAGCCGGCTCTTGCGTGGGATCCATGCTGTGACAATGAAGCTTGACGAAGAGCCAATCCGGCCTTCCCTGCACCGAAATAGCAGCGTCCTTCCACAATTTCAGCCGCTGCAAACTGGGAGGGTTGGGCGGCGTTAAGGCTCCATTTTCGATGGCTGCGAATCTCGATCTTCCGTTACCCTTGCGTGCGAAATCGAGCATCAGCGGACCCTGAACAATGAGCGGAAAAATTTCCGGGTTGCGTCCCTTTGCAAGATCACGTCCCTGGCGATGCGGAGCTCTTTCATTTAGCGGTAATCCACACTCATAGATTGAATTGATCTTGCTGATTTGCGCCGGGTGAAAGGCTCCTGTTGGCAAAGTCATGTCCGCGTAACAGCCAGTATCGGCCAATACCTGCATCTCCTCGTCGACTCCGCAAGCGAAGCCGCCAGCGGAATTCGCCAATGCGAAATTTCCATGGACGAACGCATACCGCGGCGTTCCGGCTCCGTCGAGATAAGACAAGCAGCCGTGATCGGAAGCCAGGAGATCGCGGAATTGCAATAATTCGCGGCGCAGATTTTCAGCCGTGTCAGGCCGCTTGGTTCCATGGTGCAAATGAATTTCAACTTCGCCCCATCCCGCATGACAGTGGGCGGCGAGACGATCAAGGTGCCCTTTGTCGTATTGCTCAGCGGGATAGAAATACGAATGTATGAAGGGATGGCCATCGGCGTCCCGCCAACGATCTACAAGTTTCGGATATTCCCGGCACCAGCGCTCCAGGCGTTGCTCTTGCTCGCTGTAAGGTGCGCGAGCGTATCCATTTTCCGGAACGATAGCCGGCTCGAAATGATCCGCCAATGCAAAAATTAAATGGACCGGACCTTGAGGCGTTCGTCTGGTGAGCCGCTGTAAAGCATAGGAAGGCAGCCAATGGGCAGCATAAGATATTTTGCTGGCAAGGCCTCGGCGGCGAGTTATGGGAAGATCACTCGCAGATTCACCGGAGTCTGGCGTGATGAGCCTCGGTTCCGCCGTTACCAATCCCATTTTTCGAATGCTGATCTGTCATCTCACGTCAACAGGTGCCGCCATTTGATGCTCGACTTGGCTGGTGATTGTTTGGTTGGCTCGGACCGGCTTGCGTCCGCGTACACCGATGGAATTGTTGCCGACTGTTAAATCCACCAGCCCACAACTCTCAAACCAGCGGAAAACTTGTTCGTAAGTGTGCTTCGATTGATATTTCGGCGAATACCAATCAAAGGTATCTAAAATCCGAATCTCCGGATTCTTATTCCGGTTTACTGGAAATACGTGATGCACAATTCCTGCCGCGGGCGGACCAATCAGCGGGATTGCCCGCAATCCTCGATCAGTCCAATAGAAGAAAGGGACAGCGATTCGCAAAATGCGAAGTAGCGCACGGCGCCGACATGCGGTGAGTAAACCTCCGGTAGATGTCACTGAAGCGGAACCACTTGTTATATCCGCTGTAAAGCCAGATCGCGATCCCGCCTCCCGGCTTCAGATACTGCGGCAAGTTCTTGAAAGCTTTTTCGCAATCCGGCGTATGATGCAGCACGCCCATACTGTATATGTAATCGAAACTCTCAGGCGCGAACGGTAAGGCAAATACGTCGGCTTGCATTGCCACGAATTCGCGATCGGCTAAATTGCGCGCAGCAACTTCTGCGGCAGCGCTCAAGTCAATGCCTACGACACGCGCTCCCCAGCGGGTAGCAACCTCGGCGAATCGTCCCATTCCACAACCAACGTCGAGGACCAGCTTCCCTTTCAGATCTTCCGGCTTTAAACCTGTTTTGCGGCGGAAGTCCGGATCAGATAAATCCATGCCGTCATGATCGAGCTGTGTGCGATCAAATTTATGCCACTGAAACCCAAAGCTATCCGCATAACTGTGCGCATCGACGAAGCGCAAGAGACCGCGCACCCGAGGAAACTTCTCTCCGCATGTTGAGCAGATGTATCCGTCTTCTTTTTCATTCAAACTTGCGCGGCAAGCCGTGCATCGCAATATAGCTAGCAGTTCGGCGGACATTGGTGAGTGGACTTGTTGATCTACTGTTTGCATGAATCCCCGTGAATCACTTCGGATTACTCGTCACCAATTGCATCATCCCAGCAAAATCTCTATGTTCGTATAAAACTTAGTTCGGAGAAAGCGCATATTGTTCGGCAGGCTGAGAACGGCTCCCAATTAAGGCATCGAGTGCCTGACCAAATTTGTCTCCGATTGCTGACCAGTCGTACTGTGCCGCCAACTCAGCAGCCGCACGCTCATAGTCGGCGCGCAGGCGCCGATCCCGCAGAAATCCGACTACCGACCTGGAGAATTCCGTTGGAGAATCGGCGAGAATGATGTCACGGCCGTGATGTACGTCAAGGCCCTCTGCTCCCACCGTTGTGGAAACGACCGCCTTCCCTGCCGCCATAGCTTCGTAAATTTTCAACCGGGTCCCTCCACCAATGCGTAGCGGCACGATTACTACTGCCGCTTCGCGCAGATGTTCCAGGACGGAGGCTACTCGTCCGGTAACTTCGATCGAACTGCATGCGAATCTCTCGACTCGCCGATCCGGATTCCTGCCCACAATACGGAATCGCGCCTTAGGAACTTCTGCCAGTACCTGAGGCCAAATCTCGCCACAAAAGTATTCGATGGCATCGATGTTTGGCTCCCAATCCATTGCTCCCACGAACATGACGAGCGGCTCTACTTCGCGCGGCACTGCTTCAGGCTGGTATTGCTTTAGGTCAACCCCGGTCGGCACGACGGTAATCCGGGATTCGTCCACGCATTGACTCATAAGCTTTTTGTCGTGCTCCGAAACTGCAACCACATGGCGATAGTCACGCACGATCTTTTGCTCATAACGAAGCATCTTTGCGAATTCCATGCGATAGATCATTTTTCGCACAGGGTTGGATTCCGTTTCCGCGTGTCTGCGCCAAATCTCAGCCTCTACATTGTGCTGGAACAAGACGGTTGGAATGGTTAAATTCTCGGGAAAATTCACTGCGGCGTCCAGGAAATCACAAACCGCCACATCGAACCGCCGCTCTGTGAACCAGATTTGCAGTTGCTGCCGAACCGCCGCAGAGGCAAAGCGACTCACTGCGTAAGGGGATGACATTGGCAGGTGCAATAAATAATCCCACCCGCGTTTAACCGCGCCCGAATCGCTCTTTCCCGTGCAGACGCTAACTGCACCAGGAAAATGTCTCGCGAGTTCTGCATCATAATTCGCATCAGGCGATCCGTCATAGTACGAAAAGAAAGTCAGCTCGTGCCGCGAGGCCAACTGCCGCGCGATATTGAAAGAGCGGATATCGCCGCCACTGTGAACGGGCAGAAGCTTATTAGCTTTGACCCACAGAATCTTCACAGCGCCGCCTTTCGTAATGAAATCACAACCCGCATATTAGTTGGCTAACGCACCCAGAGGGTTTTTCGTCCTGTCACAAAATTCGCAAACGCCACCACAGCCGCGATATTGAGGACTACGAAGGTAAAGGCAGCATCCGCCAACCGCGCCAATGGGCCTTTTGCCATTTGCATCATGGCAAGGAAGCTCAGGATATAGAAGACTACCTGCAAACTCAGAGCAATTCGGTAGATTGGTTCACTCAGAAAACAAGAAGCTAGCAGCGTAATCAGCAACGCAAAGGGCGCGATCAGCCTTATCAACTTGTGGCTTACAAATTCAAATCGTAATGGATTTTCTTTGCTTAAGAGCCAGGGCGCTAGTTGAAGCAACTGGTAGTTTCCGCTCAAAGTTCTGACTTTGCGGTTGAACTCGCGACTTTGCCCCAGGCTTGGTAAATCCCAGGCCCGCGCTCTTGGATCGAAAATCACTCGCGCTCCCTGGCGTACCACCTGCATCGGGATATAAACGTCATCCAATATTGTTTCTGGTGGAATGGACGTTAATAGATTTCGCCGGACTGTATAGATCGCTCCCGTAGCGCCAACCGACGGAACCAGATGCTGACTCCCATTCGCGGACTTTTTTCTCGATTCGCCAGTACAGGCCCATGCCGCGACTCGCCTCACCGGACGCGGGATCCCCTAACATCAACTCTCCACTGGCAGAACCTACGGCTGGATCCGCGAAATTCTGCGCCAACAACTTCAATGCGTCGGATTCGATCATTTGCCGCGCATCGGTGAACAAAACAATATCGCCCTGAGCCGTGCCGATGGCCTCATTCAGACCAGAAGCTTTCCCCCGTGACTGCGGATTGAGAAGAACCTGCACATTCGCCCGCTTCGCATAGGAAGACAATATGTCGTTTGTCTCATCTGTCGATCCATCAGAGACCACGATAATCTCGCTAAATCCATCCGGGTAATCGAGAGCCAACAAGTTCTGCAACTTACGTTTCAGCACCGCTGCTTCATCACGAACGACCATTACCACTGAGACGGTCGGGGTAGATAACCCGTGCTGTACCGGCCACGGAGCCCAGCGGCTGCGCAACCACAACCAAGCGGCATAGCCGAAATAAGTGTAGGCAATAACAATCGTTGCCGCCCAAAACGCGAACTTCATTGCGCTCCCCGGCCGAGCAGCACAATCTTCACGGTCTGAAACATGATCAGTACGTCCAGGCCGATTGAGGCATTCTTTATGTAAAAGAGGTCGTACTGAAGCTTTTCCTTTGCATCTTCCACGGTATTGCCGTATTTGTAGCGCACCTGCGCCCAGCCCGTGATGCCGGGACGAACCATATGACGAACCCCATAATATGGAAGCTCTCGCGTAAGCCACTCGACGAACTCAGGACGCTCGGGACGAGGCCCAACAAATGCCATATCGCCCCTGAGCACGCACCACAATTGCGGAATCTCATCCAGCCGCGCGCTGCGCAGGAACTTACCAGTCTTGGTAATTCGCGGATCATCGTCGGTGGCCCAGGTTGGCCCGGTGTCGGCTTCGGCGTCCTGTCGCATAGTTCGGAATTTATAGCAATAAAAATGCTTGCCACGGCGTCCGACGCGCTCCTGGCGATAGAGCACAGGACCCTTGGAATCTAGCTTAATCGCGAGGATCACAAAAGGGATAACGGGGAGCGCACAGATGAGTCCAATCAAGGAAACTGTGAAATTCAACAGCCGTCGCACGAAACGGAAGCTGCTGCTGAAGCGAAATCCTTTGGCGAAGATAATCCAACTAGGATAGAGATTTTCGACTTCAATTCTGCCCGTAATCTTTTCCAGCCATGTAGTGGCTTCTTCGATATGTACGCCCTGCAAACGCAATTGCAAAAGTTCTTGCATAGGGGTCGTCTCGCGGCGATCTTGCATGGCGACAATGACGCGATGAACCCTTCTTTCCTGGACCAGTTCGGTCAGATGCAGCGCCGCGCTATCGCGAGTCAATTGTCCTTCTACGTTGCCGCTCCAGCCGACGACATCCACTCCGAGTTCTGATCTTGAGCGTAAGCCTTGAATAAGGCGCTGAGCCCGCTCCCCCATGCCGAGAACGTACACCCGTTCCCGTAGATACGGTTGCTCCGACAACCAGGCGTAAGCCGTTCGCCAGGCGAACAGAGACATCGTCAGGATGATGAGGCCCACTAATGCTGCGTTCTTACCTGGAAGAAGCTCGGGAAAGAGAAGGCCGACCAGCGCGAGTATCAATGCCAGCAGACCAGGCACCAGCAACAACCGGAAATAAAGCTCTCCTTTGGCACTGAAGTGGGCCGGATCATAGAGATCGAACCAGTGCGAAAAGATGAGAACGACAACCGTCACCACAAGGATTTTGAGGTATCCGCCTTCGTAGTTGAGCAACACATAACTGTCTTCCGGATGCTGCAACACCATGCCGAGCAGAAACGAAGTCCAAATAATCAGGGCTTCGCCCGCCAGCAAAACCAGCGTGCGCACTGGATAGTAGACATTGAAAAGGCGTATCACAATTTTCCCCGGGTTACGATTTTCCCGCAGGACGACCGTAGGCGGCGTAGTAGTACTCGCTATAGGGTGACGAACCTTCCTCGATGCCGTTCAGTACCACGCCCACTACATTTTTGTCGCGGAATTCCTGACGGGCGCGGCGTGCCAGATCGAACGGAGTTGCATTCGAACGCACGACCATAAGAACGCCGTCGCAATAACTCGAAAGCAGAACGCCATCGGTTACCGGCACTGCGGGGGGGGAATCGATAATGATCCAGTCAAACAGCGGCTCGAGCCGGCTTAGCAAAAACTTCAGTCTTCCATTGGCAAGCAGCTCCGCTGGATTGGCATTGGCGTGCCCTGCCGAAATGAAGAACAGATTCTCCATGGGACCGCGTTGCATCACTCCAAATTCATCGCTCTCGTCTCGCAGGTATTCAGCAAGGCCGGGCGCGGGGGTGGCGCCAAGCGTGTTGTGCAGTTTCGGTCCGCGCAGGTCGGCATCAATCAAAAGCGCTCTTCGTCCGTGCTGACGCACCATGACCTGTGCCAGATTCGCCGACACAAACGACTTACCTTCCTTGGGAAGCGCACTGGTTACCAGAATTTTTTTGAGCGGCTGTCTTTCCCGCAGTTGATAGAGCCGCGAACGCAGGGTTCTGAACTCTTCAGTTCCATATTTATGTTCTTCATCCTGAAAGAAGAGCATCGTCTTCAGATCGGGAGTCCATCTGCTTTGTGGACAACGTGCCAGCAGGGCGTCGAAAGAAAAGGCGGACGCCGTATTGAAGCTGGAAGTCGATTGCGTTTCCCCTCTCATGATCGGGGCGACAGGTTCGGTGTAAGTCCTGGCCACAGTTTGATTCGGATCGGGTTGAGTTCCCTGCTCCGCACGCTCTTGCTCAGCCTTCTTTAAAGCTTCATGAATTCGGCTCATAGTTTCCTTTCCTTGGGAAGGTCTTGCTCCGATTCGCGAAGGCGGTCGGCAAGGTTGGCCAGCGTTTTTAGTGCGTCTACCAAGTCGAATTTGTCCGCACCTTGGGGCCGAGGCGCCGACAATGTCGCAGAGATGTTGTTATCGCCGAGATCAAAATCCCGTGCTACCGCTTCGACTACATTCTGCGTTACCACTTTCTGCTGATCGACAAATGAGCTCACCAGACAATGCTCACAAATCAAGTTCACTACCCGTGGAATACCGCCGGAGTAAAGATGTATGGCGTTCAGGGCTTCGGGATCAAATACTTGCTGTCCGTTGGAGCCGGCAATGCGCAAGCGTTGCGCCACATAGGACCGGGTCTCCTCTATGGTTAGAGGATGGGTCTTGGCCCGCAGAGTAAGCCGTTGCCGCAACTGCCGAAGGTGCGATTGCTTCAACTTCATCTCAAGCTCTGGCTGTCCTACCAGGACAATTTGAAGCAACTTCTCAGTGGACGTCTCGAGGTTAGTCATTAAGCGAATTTCTTCCAGCAATTCGTCCGAAAGATTTTGCGCTTCATCGATGATCAACACCGCGGTCTCTCCGGCGCGATATCGATCCAACAGCCAGTTGTAGAGACGCAAAAGGATCTGGCTCTTCGATCTTGAATCACAAGGGATTCCGAAGTCGGCCATCATGTAATCGAGAAATTGCGGCACATTCAGCCGCGAGTTGAAGACAAAGGCCGTGGCGACTTGTTGAAGGCGAAGCCATTCAAGCAGCTTATTGATGAGAGTCGTTTTGCCAGTTCCCACCTCACCCGTGAGCAGCACGAAACCTTTGCGGCTTTGGATTCCGTATGTAAGACAGGCCAAGGCTTCTTCCGTGTGCCGCGTGAGAAACAAGTAACGCGGATCGGGATTCACATTGAACGGATTGGCACGTAGACCAAAAAATTCCTTGTACATGAGTCCCTAGACCTCGACCATTTCCTTTTTCTCGTCGGCCTTCGCACCGTGCCTGCTGCGTCTGCCATATTTGTTTCCATTGTTAACCTCACCGCCTACCCACGGCAGTGAGACCAGCACCGGTAATTCCAGAGCAGCCAGCACGTCCTGCTCAGTGCGAATGGACTTGTCTTTTAATTCCAATCCCAAGGCAATCACGCCACCAAGGGCGAGTCCCGCGCCCGCGCCTCCAGCCGCAAACAGCAAGCGGTTCGGGAAACTGGGCGAATCCGGCAGGCTGGCCGGATTCAGTAACCTCATCTGTTCACCTTGCTGCCCGCGCTCCATGTTGGTCTGCATCTCAGACTCGCTTCTCTTAGCGAGCAAGTCCTGATAGAACTTCTGCGCGGTATCGTAGTCTCGAGTAAGAACCTTATATTGTTCTTCGACTCCGGGACTGAGCGAGACACGGCTTTGGTAGATCGCGATTTGCTGCTGCAGCCGCTTTTGGTCACGAGTAGCTTGCGCGATAGCATCGCCGTATTGGTGAATTTGAACCCGCAGTTGCTGAATTTCGGGAGGCTCGGTTTGTCCCGCCTTGTCCGTGCTTTCCGTGCTCGCTGTAGTGGCAGCCGCATTAGCAGCCTTCAACTGGCGTTGCACAGCGGCGATATCATTTTTGGTTTTCACAACATCGGGATAGTCATCCGTATAGCGGGCCTGTAGTGAACTAAGTTGCGTCTGTAATGTGACCAGTTGTTGCTGCAAAGTTTGCGGGCTGGTCGAAGTCTGCGAAGACGCTTTCCATGCCGTGAGCTGTTGTGCCAGCAAAGACTCCGCGTAGGTCTTATCCTGCTCTGCCCGATTTAGGGTCTGCGTGTTGGCATCGAGCTGGGAGTTAAGCCCAGCGAGAAGTTTCATGTTGTTGTCTTCGTCGCCCGGCAGTTGGCCGAGATATTGTTTCTTGAAAGCGGCCAATTTAGCGTCCTGATCATCCAGTCCGCGCTTCCCCTCCTCAAGCTGCCGGTCAATGAATCCCGTGGTTCCGCTGGCTACATCGCCACGCTCTTTGAGGTCTTCCGCAATCATCATCGAAGTGATTTCATTGCAGACTCTTTGCGCTTCGCTGGCATCCGCAGCCGTATAACTGACATTGAAACCAGGAACCTGGTTGGGATCTCCGGGCTTTTTCTTGACTGTGCTGGGAACGGTAGGCTGCACTGGTTGAATTTGCAGACCCTGACGGATTTGTTCGATAGCCTCGTCGACACCTCTGCCCTTGCGTACTAAACCCAATCGATCAATCATCGGTTCCAATTGATTGCGGCTAAGTACCTGTTGCTGAATGGTCGCAATGCGCTGAGAAATGTCTAGAGTGATAGCGGGCTTTACGACACCCTCGGGGACCTTCTGCGGTTCAACCAGTACCGTGGCCGTCGAGGTGTACTTCGGCGCAAACCCGAAAGAAACCAGAAATCCGATGATTGGCGCCAAGCAGTGTGGGAATCAGAATCACCCTTACGCGGCGGCGCAACATCGCCAGATAGTCGTCCATGCCAAGTTCGCGATTTTCAATCATTACTTTATTTCCGTTCTGACCGTTCTCTTTGAGGACGATCGAAGCTGTTCCTGATCTTTAGTCAAGGCGTATGGGACGGGGATGCCAATCCACGCCCAAAGTCACGACTTGCCGTTGAGAAATCCGCCCGAAACCAGTTTGCGGGTTGATGAGAGACGGCGCATTGAAACTGAGTTCATTAAACTGATAGCTTCCATAGACGTCCCAGTACCTGCTGAAGGCGCGACGCATGGCCACCGCCACATAACCGAACTGATAAGAATTCGTTTGCGATCCAGGCGTCGGCAATATTCTTGTATTGTGCGCGTAGCCAAGATCCGCCAAAGCTGTCCAGTGACGGCGGATCGGCCTTGAGATGTTGAATTTGGCAATGTCGCTGGTTGCGCCTGTGAGAATTCCCGAACCATTCGTATCCACACGTTCAAACGAGAGAGCAAGAGAAGTCTTTGGGAACTTATAGGTGAGCGAGGCGCGTCCGGTTCCGGTAATACTGGTATAGCTGCTTGGCTGGCCGGTGAGTATGGAGCTGTGGACAATCCTGAGCTGTGGTCCGCCGCCCATTATCAAATTCAATCGTCCGGAGATCCGATGACCCCACAACACATGCCACATGTCTGACGTAAAGTAGCCGTCGACGGTCGCGGGATAATGAAAGTCCTGGTATCCATACACAAATGAGAGCTGATCACGGCGATTCAGTTGATAGTTGTATCCCGCCTGAAACGCAAACTGATGGGTATTAATAAAATTGCTGGAGATATTTCCGATAAAGTCGGTAAATCCGTAGGATCCGATTGCGGTGAAAGAAGAGCGTGGCGACAATACTTCCTGCACTTCGGCAAGTGAAGTGTTGGTGATGCGCGGTGTTTGGCCGAGCGAGCCAATTTGTGACGAGCTGAAATAGGTTGCGCCGCCTCCGTCGAGGCTCCCGCCGATGGCTCCAAATCCTCCCAGATCGTATCCGCCTGCCCCGCCGAACGAGCCGTAACCGAAAGATCCTTCGGGAAGATCGCTGAAGGAATCACGAATGGCCAGTTGCCCTGTTCGCCAGCGAATCCTCTGGTCGACATTTAGGGCCTGGATTTGCGCGTTGCCGTGAGCGTAGTTCTCATAGATACCACCACCGCCAATGTAGTCGAGATCGAGGGCATACCGTTTCCAAAGTCTTTGCAGGGCGGCACTGCCCAGAAGACGGGTAACTGAGCTGATCGGAAAGCCTCCGCCAAACTTGCCCGCAGCATTCGTGTCCATCCCTTCCGTAGCATGCGCTCCCAAAACCAAAAAACTGCGTGCCGCAAAATCGGGTTCTAAGGCTGGCTGATCAAGTCCGGAAAGCGGAGGATTTTCCACAGTCTGTGGCGAGGGAGTGTCCTGCCCAAAGGCTGGTGCGGGCACATTTTGCTGTTGTGCATTATCCGAAGAGGGCTGACTCGCGTCGGCTGGTTGCTGACCATTCCCGACAGTCTGCTGCCCCACTTGATACTGTGGGGGCGCACTGTTGTCCTGTGCCCAAGCAATTGCGGACAGCAGCATCAGGAAAACCAGACCGAGAATGGAATGCTTACTTATCATGATAATTTTCACTGTTAGAATACTTACTCAAATTTTCTCAACTACGGAACTACAACTGTGTCCCCCGGCTTGAGGACCATGTTCTGCGACATCGCCTCTCCCTTGATCAGCTCCTTGTAATTGACCGGGATCTTGTTTTGCTTTCCGTTTTCGGTGCGCAGTACATAAATCTTCTTTGTGTTTGCAAATTGCGTAAATCCGGCAGTTGCCAGCGCCTGTAACACTGTCATGCGCGGCAGCAAATTCATGGGACCGGTGTGCATCACCTCACCCAGCACATAGACTCGCTGACTGTTCATGGCCGTCACCACTACGGTCACTCGCGGATCGGTTACATATTTCTTCAATTTAACGGTCAGATCAGCCGCCAGTTGCATAGGAGTGAGGCCAGCGGCCTGTACATCATTCAGCAGCGGAAGAGAAATCATTCCGTCCGCACGGACCGGTAATGTCGCGGTAAGATCGGTTTCTTTCCAGACGGAAATATGCAGCGTGTCGTCAGGACCGATAACGTAGCTTTGCGCGGTCGGATCAGCCGACATTAGGGTCGCGGAAGCGACGTTCGCCGCATTAGGAGTCTGGGCAAAGCTCAAGCTGCCAGCCAAGAGCGCGATAAATGCGCTTAAAACCAAGTTTTTAGTCTTCCTATATTCGCTGTTTTCGTTCTCTTCATTCTCGTTATGGGCTCCTTATGAGGCTTCGGCCTCGCCGCCAAAGCCAATCTGTTTGAGCTTATACAGAAGCGCTTTGTAGCTGATCTGGAGATCTTGCGCTGCGCGGCGGCGATTCCAACGTGTCCGGGTGAGAGCATTGAGTATCAATTCTTTTTCCGCTTCACGAGAAGCGGCCCGGGATGCCTGCTTGAGAGACATTCGCTCGCGGCTCGGCGACTGCGAACCTGGTCTGCTCTGATCGGTTTTAGTCAGCACCGCACGCAAGCCGTCCATTGCGAGCGCTTCGTTCCCGAGTATGACGATCGCCCGAGCTGCATCCGAGAGTTCCCGGATGTTCCCCGGCCAAGTATATTCCTCCAGCAATTGCTGAGTCTGCGGACTTAGAGCCGGCACGGGGCGGTGAAATTCCTGGGCGTATTTTGCCAAAAAGAAATTCACCAGAAACGGAATATCTTCCTTGCGCTGTCGTAGAGGTGGAAGCCTTAAACAAACGGTGCTAATCCGGTAATACAGGTCCTCGCGAAACTTTCCAACTCGCATTTCAGATTCAAGGTCGCGGGCGCTGTCACAAATCAGGCGCGCACCCAGAGGATGATTTCCGTTCTGTTGGCTTCCACAGAGCGCTTGGGCCAATTTAGCTTGACATGCGGAACTAAGATCGCCGACTTCCTCCAAAAACACTGTGCCTTGCCCGAACCCGCCCTCGCTCTCAATCTCTTCCGGCAAAAGACTCACGCACGAAAAACGTCTGAACTGTTCCAAAGGCAGACCGGACAGCTCGTGAATCCGGCGAGCAACGCTGCGTTTCCCGGCTCCGGCTTCCGCAAGGATAAGCACCGGAACGCGGTTCTGAGAAAGCTCGCGGATGACGACTTCCAGCGCCCTCATACCCGCGCTCAGCCCTTCAAGAAAATCGTCTGCAAGTAAAGAAGGGGTCGAATCGATGGAACTGCTGTAGAAACTGGGATTTTGATCCATGCTAAATCTTTACTCAGGGTGTATCGGACGCATACAACTACTGCCCCCGAACAGAAGCACGGACGATGCCATCCTGCTCTGGTTCTCGAATCCGATCAACCAGCTCACGCGCTAGTATTTTCACACACTTACCTCATAGCCCGGGCAAGAATTTACTCCGTTTATGCTCCTACAACTTACCCTAGTCAGCGAAAAAGGGAAAAGTTTTTCCCAATCCTTAGGGCATACGTATTAATTAGGTTTGGCGGAAAGTGGCAACTTTCTTCTAAGTCATCGGGAATAACGTACGTATGGCTATGCGCCAGGTCAAGAAAATCAATTGAAAGTTTATCCCTTTGAATAGATCCTCGGATTGATTAAACCTCACCGAAAAATGAACTAAGTTGGGTCGCTTTGTCTAATTTGTGAATTGCGTGTAACACAAAATTCGCATATCTTTAACATCTCTCCCCACCTGAAAGTGGGCCCTTTGACACAAGTCGTTCCTAAAAACGAACCAGCGGCCCAACCTGTTTCAAAATCGCTCCAATTATGGCAAAGTGTGGCAGTTTTTTTGCTGATTGGGTGGCTTTACTCGTCCATCATCTTTCACCTGATGAGGCAATGGTGGGGCGATCCTAACTTCTCCCATGGATTCTTTGTACCCATTTTTTCCCTCTTCGTGCTTTGGCAGAGCCGGTCAAAGTTAGTAAAAGTGTCATCCGCCCCATCATTCTGTGGCTTGGTGATTCTCTTATTCGGGCTTTGCGTTCTAGTGCTGGGCGTGATGGGAGCGGAGTTGTTTTTGTCGCGCATTTCGCTCCTCCTCGTGATCGCGGGACTGGTTATTTTCTTTTTCGGATGGGAACTGTTCCGCGCGGTCCTTTTTCCGTGGGCTTTCCTGATTCTGATGATCCCCATCCCAGCCATTGTCTTCAGCCAAATCACTTTCCCCCTGCAGATGCTCGCATCCAAGTTCGCAGCCGCGACCCTGCCGCTTGCGGGCGTTCCCGTTCTTCGTGAAGGCAATATCATCAACCTGCCTGCAATGCCGCTGGAGGTAGCCGAGGCCTGCAGCGGAATTCGTTCGCTGTTGTCGCTGGTAACTCTGGCGATTATTTACGGATACTTAATGGAGACCCGGACCTGGGTTCGTGTGGTTCTAGCCCTCGCCGCAATTCCTATCGCAGTTTTCGCCAACAGCTTGCGAATCTTTGGGACTGGACTTCTCGTGCAATACTGGGATCCCGACAAGGCAGAAGGATTTTTCCACTTGTTTTCCGGATGGCTCATTTTTGTAGTTTCGCTGGCCATGCTTTTTCTTCTGCATTGGTTCTTGCGAGTTGGACAGCGCAGTCCTCGTCCATAGAAAAGTCGGCCTCTGTTAAACTGAGCCGATCAGTGGCGAAGATATCCATCTTCAGGTTTGCAATTGCAGTGGCGCTGCTGGCCAGCACAGCCTTGCTTCTCAACATTCATGGCCATGGCGAAGTCTATCCGCCGAGGCTGCCTTTATCTTCTTTTCCTGATCATTTAGGAAAATGGGCGGGAACCAGCGTGCCTATGAGCAAAGAGGTGCTGGATATTCTTGGACCGGGCGATTACCTTCTCCGGGACTATGAAGATAGTTCCAACGCTGAGCCGCCAGTTGGTTTATTCCTAGCATATTTCCCCAGTCAGCGGGCCGGCGATACCATCCATTCTCCCAAGCACTGCCTTCCGGGAGCCGGTTGGTGGCCCGTGGAATCGAGTAAGATTTCCGTCTCTTTGCCGGGACATGCTCCATTTCCGGCGAATCGTTATGTAATTGCTAAGGGCGATGAGCGGCAATTAGTCATTTATTGGTATCTGGCCCACAACCGGGCGATAGCCAGTGAGTATTGGGCGAAGTTTTATCTGGTGACGGATTCCATCAAACTTCATCGCAGCGACGGCTCGCTGGTACGGGTCATTACACCTTTGCGGGCCACAGAAACCATAGACCAGGCACAGGGACGCCTACTTTCTTTTGCTGGTAATATCACTCCGGTAATCGATCAGTATGTCCCCCGCTGAGCGGGTGCGAACAAAGTGTGAACCTGTGAAAACTTAAGTGACCCGAGTAACTTCCTGAGGCGTTCAAATTGCAGTACCTTAGTACAATTACTTCACAAAGCAAAGCTGTCGGTGCCCTTTCCGTGCCGTCTTGGAGAATTGGGATGAGACCTTTTTCCGCATTACGTTTGATCGCTCTCCTGCTGGCAATTGCCACTTTATTCAGCGCCTGTTCCCGTGATCCCAACGTTCGCAAACAAAAGTATTTTGAAAGCGGGCAGCGTTATTTCGAAAAGGGTAAGTACCGGGAAGCCACCATTCAATTTGGTAATGCTGTCCAGGTCGATTCGCGCTTTGCCGAAGCCCATTATCAGCTTGCCCAGACATATCTCAAGCTGCAGGATCCGATGCATGCCTATCAGGAATTAACGCGGACTCTCCAGCTCCAGCCCGAAAACTATAAAGCGCAGATCGATATTTCTAACATGTTCATCCTGGGCAATGATCTGAATCAAGCCAAGGAACACATCGACTTGCTGCTTCAGAAAGACGCCGAAGATCCTCAGGTGCACGAAACCGCTGCCAACCTGATGCATGTTCAGGGAGATTTGAACGGCGCCCTGCAGGAAATGCAGAAGGCAGTTGCGCTGGCGCCTAACCGGTGGGAGCCCTACGTCGGTCTGGCCAATCTGCAAATCGCTTTGAATCAACCAGCGGCTGCGGAAGGCAATCTTAAGAAAGCCATCGAGCTCAGCCCAAAGGATACTGGCGCGCAGTTGGCTTTGGCGAATTTTTACCAATCGCAACGCCGCTTCGGCGATGCCGAAACCCAGTTTCGACGTGCTATCGAAGTGGACCCGAAGTATCCCGAGGCTCGCGCCGATCTGGCACGTTTGTACTTGGCTCAGGGGAAGAACTCCGATGCAGAGGAGTTCCTGAAAAACTCCAAGCGTGATTTTCCAGATAACTCAGCCGGTTATCGCATGCTGGGCGATTTCTATTTCGCCACAGCTCAACTCGACAAGGCTACTGCGGAATATGGAACTCTCTTTCAGGATCATCCCAAAGATCCCGAGGTAAAAAAGAACTACATCCAGCTTTTAATTCTTAAGAACCGCCTAGACGAAGCTCAAAAGCTTAATGATGAAGTCCTGAAGACAAACGGCAACGATGACACGGCTTTAATCTACCGCGGTCAAATCCAAATTCGACAGGGAAAGGGCAGTGACGCGGTTCAGACTTTGCAAAAGGCGTTACGAAATAATCCCGACAATGGCATAGCTCATTACCAACTGGGCATCGCCTTCAGTCAAATGGGAGATTTGGCGCGGGCACAGGGCGAATGGCAGGATGCAGTTCGCTTGCGTCCCGACATGGTTGAAGCAGATCGCGCATTGGCCAGTGTGGCTTTGCACAACCATGACATGTCCGCATTGGAACAAAGCGCAACCCGGATCATTGAACGCGACCCGAATTCGCCGGATGGATACAGCCTTCGTGCCGCGGCCAATATGAACCGTAAACAATTCGATCATGCCGCGGAAGACATTGGCAAGGCGATTGAAGTCGCGCCGCGGAGCCCAATTGGATACACGCAATCAGGCAATCTGCAGATGGTTCAAAATCACTTTGCCGAAGCGGAGAAGTCGTACTCCCAGGCTCTGGATCGTGACGCCAGTTCAGCAGACGCACTGGCAGGACTGATGAACGCATATTTCGCCGACAAACAACCGGATAAAGCTGTGGCAGCAGCTAACACGCAGATTGCTAAAAGTGGCAGCAGCAGCGCGTTCTACGACTTACTCGGTACCGCACTGTTCAATGAGAAGAAGGATTTGAAGGGCGCCGAAACAGCTCTGCAAAAATCCGTCGCGCTCGATAAGAATAATTCGGACGCACTCCTCAAACTTGGCCAGGTACAAGTAGCGGAAGGGTCCGCCGACGCCGCGATTGCGACCTATCAAAATGCATTGAAGGACAATCCTCGAGAGCCGAGCTTTTATATTCTTACTGGAGAACTGTACGAATCCAAACAGGATTGGGACAAAGCAAAACAGTCTTACCAGAAGGCTCTCGAAATCAGCCCCGAGAATCCCGTGGCTTCGAACAATCTTGCGTATGTAATGCTGCAGACGGGTGGCAATGTAGACGTAGCTTTGTCACTGGCGCAAACCGCACGAAGAGCAGATCCGGACAATGCCAATACCGCCGACACCCTGGGATGGATTTTTTATCAGAAGGGTGCGTACAGCTCTGCGATCGAACTCTTTCAGGAAGCACTGAAGCTTGCCGAGAAACAGAAGAGTCCTGACAATCCCACTGTGCACTACCACTTGGGATTGGCGTATCAGAAAATTGATAAACCGGCGCAGGCGCGTGAGCAGCTGCAACGAGTCCTAAAGATTAATCCCAATTACAGCGATGCAGCCGACGTGAAGAAACAACTGGCACAACTGCAATCGTAAGCTCTGGGAAGTTTCCGCATCTAGTTCTACTTCTGCGCGCGCGTACTTTTATGCGTGTACTGTCTGGTACTCCTCGTACGCGCCCTTGAAATCCGTAATTTCGTGATCGGACTCGAAGTGCCAGATCCTGGTCGCGACTTCATCGATCAAATCGTGATCGTGCGTCACCAGAAACACCGTCCCTGGAAATTTCTGCAAAGCGATGTTCAAAGCATTAATTGATTCCAAATCCAAGTGATTGGTCGGCTCATCTAGCACCAGAACATTTGGCTTCTGCAGCATGAGCTTGCAAAACAATATACGTGCCGCTTCACCGCCCGAGAGGACATTGGTGGACTTGGTGGCTTCTTCGCGGATGAATAACATTTGACCCAACAATCCGCGAATCTCTTCGTTTGATGCCGACGGATCCCACTGGTGCAGCCACTCCAGTACCGTAGTTCCCTTCTCGATCAGGGCTCGATGATCCTGCGCAAAATATCCAACTGCCGCTTCATGTCCCCACGCGACTTTTCCGTCGTCGATAAACGGCCCGTCATAACCGCTCACTTTCCGCAGCTCACCATCTGGAACCGTGGGAGAGGTCGCGAGCAGAGCATTGACGAGAGTCGTTTTACCGACACCGTTGCGTCCCATCAAAGCGATCTTCTCTCCCCGGATCACGCTGGCAGTGAAATCGTGAATGACTTGTTTGTCGTCGTAAGACTTCGCCAAGTCCTCAATTTCGAGAATGTGTTTTCCTGAAGGACGCTTCAAATCGAACTTAATATAAGGACGCGCAATGTTCGATCGTGCCAGCTCTGTGACCTGCAAACGCTCAACTTCCTTGCGCCTCGATTGCACCTGGCTCGACCGCGTGCCGGCTGCGAATCGCGCGATAAATTCATTCAACTGTGAAATCTTCTTCTCGCGCTGGGCATTCTGCGATTCGATCTGCGATCGCACCTGCGTCTTCGCCATCACCATGTCATCGTAAGTTCCGGTGTAAGTGATGATGGTTTCGTAATCGATGTCGGCAATGTGCGTGCAAACGCTATTAAGAAAGTGCCGATCGTGAGAAATGACGATGACAACGCCGTCGTATTGGTTCAGAAATCCTTGTAGCCAGTGAATCGAATCAAGATCCAAATGGTTCGTAGGCTCGTCGAGCAGCAGAGCCTGCGGATGTCCGAACAGAGCCTGTGCCAGCAGCACGCGAACTTTTTGTCCGCCCTGCAACTCGCCCATCAGACGCGTGTGTAAATCGTCGGGAATATCCAGGCCTTGCAGCAGGATTGCGGCGTCACTCTCAGCCGTGTAGCCGTCTTCCTCGCCTACAATGCCTTCGAGCTCGCCCAACTTCATTCCATCTTCATCGGTGATTTCGGATTTGCTGTAGATCGCATCGCGTTCTTGCATCGCGGCCCAGAGGCGCTTGTTGCCCATGATCACAGTATCGATAACTGAGTGAGCGTCGAAGGCAAATTGATCCTGGCTCAAAACACCGAGCTTACGGGGACGAACCACCGTGCCTTTTTGCGGTTCATTTTCTCCGCTCAAGAGCTTCATGAACGTGGACTTGCCGGCGCCGTTCGGTCCGGTCAAACCATAGCGTTTTCCCTCGGTAAACGCGGTGGAGACTTCGTCAAATAAAATTTTGGCGCCGAAGCGCATGGAAACATTACTAACTGAAAGCATGATTTTGAATGAAAAACTGCGGGGAAATTCCGCGGAAACGGTACGCAGCTGGCCTATTCAGAATATCATGCCAGCTGCGATTTTATGACCTAGGTCTTGGTGTAGCAGGTTGTAGTTCGAAACCTGCACAATTTCATCTACTCTGACCCACGTTCGGGAGGCAAGTCGTCGGGGCGTCCATATTCGATGTGAGTATGCACGGGCCGCTCCGGATGGTCCGCTGCATCCTCTACACCTTCAATCGTGGCCGCCTCGAATGCTTGGTCGGTATCGGCAAGTTCTTCCACGCTCTCGTCGTTGGCATCTTCTATCCGCGATAGAAGTTGGGGATCTCCCGATTGGCCAGCGCTGTCGGAACCAACTTGTCCGGGATCGTTTCCCAATTCGTCCGGAGCCGCTTCGTTATCGGTGGGTCTTCCTTCAGTTTGCAAATTTCTTCGCACGGCATTCTCCTTGCCAGGGATGTGGACTCAACTGCGACTAGTTAGATGCGAATTCGAGAGTCTCGGGATAGTGGATGGGAATGTCGAAAGGCGGAGTTTTATTTGGACATCGCGAGTCGTTGGTGCCGGGAGGGGAGCGAACCCCCAAGGGCCGAAATTCGGCGGATTTGAATTACAACACAAAGATTAAGGACACGATCACGCGTACATGTTGGAGGCTGCGTTGCTGAATCAATCGGATTCCATCCGATCCGGGCGCCGATTTGTTGAGCCGTACTGTGAACTTGATTGGCTACAGCGGCCATAACTCGGGACAGGGATGTCGAATCGGCTTTCGACTCTTGATGCAGTCTTTTCGACCGTGTCAAACAGTACAGAGTTAATTCCTAAGCGAGCTGCCGCCTCAACGTTTTCGGCGCGATCATCCAGGTACAAGATGTCTTGCGGGGCCGCTTTGAGTAGTTCGAGACAATTTCGATAGATCGCCAGCTCCGGCTTTATGGACCCGTAGTCGCAGGAATAAATCAGGTATTCAAATGTAGAGAGACTCGGAAAGGACTCGGTCACATGGCGACTCAGTTCGAGCGGCATGTTTGAGAGAAGGGTTAAGGGGAAGCCTTCATGGTGCAGCAGCTTTGCCCATTGCACAGCGCCTTGATTTGGTCGAGTGATACTTTCGCTATCGAGCTTGATTAGCGTTGCTATCTGATCTCTGCTCAAACCCAGTTCTTGCTGGCCAACGACCGCTGTCCAGTAGGCAGGTCCATCGATATCACCCCGGTCGTACGGCGGACGTAGCTTCCAGTAAAGTTCCGAGAATCGCTCATGGGGAATGCCGCACACGAGCGCCATACCTTTCATATCCTCCAGCGTTTGCTCGAGGCAAAGAACATTTCCGTAATCGAAGACGACTGCCCGAACCGAACGCTTTTGCGAAATACCTTGTATGGCGCTACGTTTGGCAGTATCATGCACGAATCGGATAATACGCGTATATACGTGCATAACAAAGTATATTCGTGCAATCCAACAGAATGAAACCTGAAGCGGAAGCAGGCCAAATCGCCCTAAAGGAAGAGCGCCACCAGTACATCCTGGAGCTGCTTGGCAGTGAGGGCCGAGTTCTCGCCGCGGATCTTAGCAGTCGATACAGGGTTTCTGAAGACACGATTCGTCGAGATCTGCGCGAATTGGCGAGTTCGGGAAAGATCCAACGGGTACACGGCGGCGCTCTGCCTCGCCGTGCCGAGGCCGTTCCTTTCGTGTCTCGCCAACAAATCGACATGGAGAGCAAGATCGGAATTGCTCGAGCGGCGGCTGACATGATCCGCGACGGTCAGGTGGTGCTGATTGATGGAGGCACCACTAATCTAAGAATTGCTTCCTACCTTTCAAGAGAGCGTTCGGCGACGATTGTTACCAACAGCCCACCGCTGGCGCTGGCGTTGGCGGATCATCCGAAGTTGAGCGTGCTGATGCTCGGAGGAAATTTTCTTAAAGAGGAGCGGGTCACGACAGGCATCGAGACCATTCGTCGAGTCGAATCCATCCGCGCTGATCTATGTTTTCTCGGAATGTGCGGTTTGCACCCGGAGGTCGGAATAACCGTCGGCGACCGAGAAGAAGCGTACGTGAAGCAAGCTATGATAGGGGTTTCAACGGAAGTGGTTGGCCTGATTTCACTTGGGAAAATGGGGACATCTCTGCCTTACCTGGTCGGTCCTGCTTCCCGACTGACACGTTTGATCACCGATGTATCAGACGAAGATGTCCTGAATCCCTACCGCTCCCAAGGCATAGAAGTCACAAGTACGTAAACCGAAGGGGTTCGACACTTCTATAGGTACGACGTGTCGACATAGGACGGACCCGGGACAAGGGGTCTATGCTGCGCGATCAAAGGCCTGAAATTAGCAGATCCGGGAAAAGTGCGGCACACGCGATTGCATTCGAGGAAATTTTTCATGCATGAATTCCGCTACGCAAAGGAACACGTGATAGCTCGAACCTTTCATAACGCCTTCCGACTGATAGAGAAGTATTTGCTGTTGGGACTGCTGTTGGCGATCGCGCTCCAAGCACAACAAAATTCGCCGTCTGCGCCGGCCTGGTCTGGCGTCGTACGCACGGCTGCCGGCGAACCTGTGGCCGGAGCGAAGGTAACGGTCTTCACACCCGGCGCCAAAAAGAACCTAACCGTAGTTACAGGAACCGACGGAAGGTTCGCGATTGCGGACCTTCGACTCGGGCCAGATCGCGTGAGCGTGCAAATGCCCGGGCGAGGTCCGACAGGGCAACTGGTAGTGAATATTTCTAGCGTAACAATTGTCCTGACGGTGTCCGATCAAAACGTGCTGTCGATTGGAGCCAACCCGCAAACTCCTGCAGCAGGAGTCTCGAATGGGAACCCGAGCACAACTTCGAGCCCGGCTAGAGGAACAAGCGATGAGAAACTCTCCAGCCAAAAGGTAAATGAGTTGCCGTTGAATGGACGCGATTTCAGCACGCTGTTGTTGTTAGCAGCGGGCACTATGACCGACGTGAACGGACAGACGAATTTCACCCAGCAGTTCGCCATTAACGGACAGCGCGGCGTTGAGGCCGTGTTCGCGATGGACGGTGCGGATGTGAGCGATCCGGAAATGGGTGGGAGCACGTTCACGAATTTCGACGTGGACGCGATTCAGGAATTACAGTCAAGCTCGGGCTGGATGCCGGCGGACATCGGGCGCGGTGCGGCGGGCTTTACCAATATCGTGACACGATCTGGAAAAAACGGTTTTCACGGATCATTCTTCGAGTTCTTAAGGAACTCCGCTCTCGATGCGCGGAATTATTTCGATCACCCATCGATTGCGGAGCCGGGCAGAATTCCTCCATTCCGTAGAAATGAGTTCGGACTTACGAATGGTGGGCCGGTCGTGTTGCCGCATCTATATGAGGGCCGAGACCGCACGTTCTATTTTGTGCAGTATCAGGGATTCAGGCAGGTGCTGGGAACGACCCAGGTTTTGGCTGTACCAACCGCAGCCGAGCGAGCGGGTCAGGACATCGTGAAGTACCCGGACGGCAGCACGGACACGCTGCAGGTACCGGTGAATCCGGCAATTGCTGCGGTGCTGGCCCGCTATCCACTCCCCAACAACCCAACCGGCGCGTTTGGTGCGCGAACCTATGCTGCGCCTTCAAACGTGAACACGGACACGGATCAGTTTTCTATCCGCATCGATCAGAAAGTTGGCGAAAAAGGACAATTGTTTGGTCGATTCAATTACGACAATCTGACGGGACCGACAACAAATCCGGATCAGACGCTGCTCGATCCGAGCTTTGGCGTGCAATACATTGATCGGCAGCGGAACGGGGTCATCACTTACACGCGCACCGTGTCTCCGCACTTTCTCTGGTCGACGTCGGTGAGTTTCACGCGAACAACGCCTTCGTTTGTGACGCCTAACCACACCGATCCGGCTTTGAAGTTTGTTGATGGCCTCTATGAGGCATTCAATGGAGCGGCGGGCTCGGTGATGTCGGCGTCTCGGGAATTTGTTCCAGGGTCAATTGAATTTTGCGTGGACGAGCCCGCGGCACGCGGTGAAGTGGGGTGTGGAAGCACGCCTTAACCGGGACACGACATACTTCGGTACCAGTCCCAATGGCGAGTACGATTTTGGTGGTGGAACAGTTTATTCGCCCGTGTTCATTCCTTCTGCGAGTGGACAGCACGAATTCAGGCTGGCCAGCCTCTGCCAGACACTCTGAGCAGTCTTTTGCTTGGGTCTCCGTACGCATACACGATCGCGGTGGCGCCGCCCTTCGCCTCGAATGGCGCGCACATCGGACCGGCTGCGATCAACCGAAATAATGTGAACGCCTACTTCGCGGACACATGGAAAATCAATTCGCAATGGACGCTCGATTATGGACTGCGCTATGAGCTCTACACGCCGATTTCGGAGCGGGCGAACCGGACGTCAAGTTTTCTGAATTCGTTCCCACCTGCGGGCGTCGGGCAGGAATACTTGATCAATCCGCAGCCTACTTATCAAACCAATTGGAACGGCTGGGGGCCGCGTGTGCAAGTGGACTGGAATGCGCCTCATGCGGTGCATGTGCACATGGGCGGGGCGATCACAGTGATTCCGCCGAATATCTGGCAGGACAATCTTCTGACAGGGTCAACGCCCTACGTTGTCTATCCGCGTGTCAATGCGGCGCAAAATGGGGAGATTGCCTACGGATTCCAAATTACACCGAACGAATTGCCGCCCGTCTATAACACCGCTGGCGTGAACGTGCTGGCCAGCGGCGATCCGAAAAAAGTCCCGGCGAATACGGTGATGGACGTAAATCGATACCAGCAGGATTTGGCGGCGCTGGCGCCTAGTCATCAGCTCTCGCTGCTGAGTCTGGCCGGGATCGACCGGCGCTTCGGCAATGGCATACTTGCAGACTTGGACAGCTGGGGCTGGAACGGGCTTTCGGCGGCCTCACGGCCGATGTCGCGTATGTCGGAACATCGGCATTCCGACTTCCCAGAATGTCATATCCAAACGCGTATCCCGGAGCGGATCCGGAATTTGCGCGATTTACAAACTTCGACAGTAGCGGAGCGGTGACGGGTGGTTTCGGATTCGAGTCTGTGATGACAGCGACGTCGCACTCGTCGTACAACGCCTTGCAGACCTCACTATCGGGAAATGTTGGGCATGGCGGTCCGTCATTGCAGGCAGGCTACACCTGGGGCAAATCGCTGGATGATGTCAGCGGCATTATCGGAGGAACAGGATCCACCGGGGCTGTGACGTTGTTTAGTCCGCAAAACCCGTTCGATACACGAGCGGAAAGAGGGCCGTCAAGCTTTGATGTGACGCACGCCTTCACCTTGAGCGCGGCCCAGGATTTGCATTTCGAGCGTTTGGGATTCCAGTCGGATCGAACCCAATTATTGACCAAGAGGCTGGGAGTTGCTGAGCATCTCGACGATCACCAGTGGTTCGCCGTTTACAGTTTATTCGGGCATCCAGCAAACGGGTGCGGGAACGATTGGCGCGGACCGGCCCGACCAGATTGGCGATCCGAACCTCTCGAGCGCCGGCAGTTCAACCCGACCGCGCGACGATTATTTTGGACGGGGTGCGAACAACACAAGTTTCTTTTCCATTCCCGTCGGGATCGCCGGTGGGACCGGACCAAACTCCGGGCGCTTTGGAACCCTCGGCCGTAATACATTTCGCGGACCGGCATATTACGACTTCGATTTTGCGCTCATCAAGACAACTCCGATTGGCCACCGCGAAAGCGGTTCGGAGATAGCGGACCTGCAATTCCGCGCAGAGTTATTTAATTTGTTTAACATCGTCAACATGGGGCTACCCGCGAACACCATCGAGGGTACAGGGTTTGGCATGATCAGCAAGACCGCGGGAACCTCGCGGCAAATTCAGTTTTCGCTAAAGCTCATCTATTGAGGCGCGAGCGCCTCTCCGACAAGCTCTTCCCACTACAAACGACAAGCTGACTCCTCAATACTTATTGATTGTGCACGGGTCCGCGCGTTAGCAGAAGCTCTACTATTCATAGTCCGGTGGATGTTGAATTGACCATCCGAGCATCAGGCAAGCTTCTCTGATACTTCTTTGACGAGCCATTGCAGAAGCGTTGTTACGTCTGGACATTGGGCGAGTCCAGCACTTTGGCCGGCCCATAACGCTAGGAGTTCGCCCTGCTCGGCTTGCTGCGCGGGCACGGCGAGGTTCCGCATGAGGGCTCGTTGCAGCGGGTACGGAAGAACGGAGACACCGGGCCGGTTTATTTCTTCCAGAAGTTGATTGTGGATGCCGCGTGCCAGGCGTCCGGTGAACCCGCGTGTCAGCGAAGTTCGATTCGCCTTTCCGCACAGAATGGCCTCGCGATGCAACGAGCTTGCTCCAGACTCTTCGCAGGCAAGAAAGACCGTTCCCATCTGCACACCTTCGGCGCCGAGCGCGAAAGCTGCAGCGATGCCGCGTGCATCTGCGATTCCTCCGGCCGCTACCACCGGTATCTGCACGGCATCCACGACCTGCGGTACCAGAGAGATTGTGCCCGTGAGGGAATCTTCCGAAGAGCGCAGGAACGATCCGCGATGTCCGCCGGCTTCGAATCCGGATGCTACAACCACATCGACGCCGGCTTGTTGCAAGGCAATGGCCTCGTCGCGTGTCGTCGCGGTGCCGATCGTGACGATACCCTGGCGATGACACTCTTCGAGAATCTCCTTCTGCGGAATGCCATATATGAAGGAGAAGACAGGCACCTTGGCATCGAGCAGAACACGCACCTGATCTTCGAAGCGAAGTGGCTTGTATCGTGAGAACTGCGGCTTGCTCGCACCGACCGCCTTAAGATGCGGAGCTAGATGAGAGAGCGCGCGTTCGAAGGCTTCGGCATCGGACGTTGCTGCGCCGTCGTCCTCCATCGAAACCCAGAGGTTCATGGCGAAAGGTTTGCTGGTCAAAGAACGGATTTCGGCGACGACCTCCTGAATCGCCGAAGGAGCCAGGCCATGCGCGCCGAAAGAACCGAGACCCCCGAAGTTTGATACAGCCGCGGTGAGGCGCTGCGAGGAGAAGCCTCCAAGCGGACCCTGGATGATCGGGTACTCAATTCCGAGTTTGTTTGAAACGCGGGTACTGTTCCATGCTGAGTTTTGTTTCGTCATAGTCACACGCATAGGTGCGCTTCCCGCCTCCTCAGGCCTCGAGTTCATGCCTCGACTTCCATAATGACTTCAACCAGCGCGGGAACGCCCAGAGGCAGACTTGCCACGCCTAGCACTATGCGGACTGAGGTTTTGTCTTCTCCAAAAACATCGCGGAATAGCTCGGAGGCAGCGTCGGCAACTTTTGGCTGATCGAAGAAGTCTTCATAAGTTGCAAGATAGACGCATAGTCGAACAACGCGGCTTACTTTGTCGAGCGAGCTCAGCTTCTGCCTTGCCGCTGACAAAACATTCAGAGCGGCAATGCGGACGGCTTCTCTACCTGCATTTGCGTCCAGTTCTTTCCCGAGACGGCCGACGAACTTCGGCTCATGCCCGATGGTAGGAAGCATACCGCTGAGGAAGAGCAGATTGCCGATCTGCACCGCCTCGACATCGGCGCCGAACGGAGTGGGCGGAAGCGGGAGTTCGATGCCGAGCTCGCGCAGCCGCCGCTCCGCGTTGGCCGGCTGCGAGCTCTTCGAGGATGGTGGCCGCGGCGATGTGGTTGAAGTCGCGGTCTGACTGCACGGGAAAGATCGGCGCGACCGGCTTCTGCTACGGCGGCTCGACCGCCAATATGTTAGCGGTGCGGCTGGGAGCCGACCTCGCGGCAGCAGCACCGTTCTATGGCGGTCCTCCCGCCCCGGAGGACATCTCGAAAATTAAGGCGGCGATCCTGGTGCATCAGGCGGAACTCGACACGCGACTGGCAGCGACGTGGCCAGCGTACGACAAGGCTCTGGGCGCGGCAAACGTTCTGCATAAAGGCTATATTTAAGCGGGCGCCATACATGGCTTCAATTGCGATGCAACGCCGGAACGGTATAACAAAGCCGCGGCTGATCTCGCCTGCAACGTACGATCGACTGGTTCAACAAATACGTGCGTGGCTGATTCCGCCCCGCAGCGACGAACGCCACCAGCGCAGCGACCTCATCTACATGCCCGTAGCGATTGAGCGCTGTGGCGGCCTTCTGAGGCACCGCCCAATCGGCCGCTCTCGTGAAGAATCTAGTGAAGGGCTTGGCTCGCAGAAAAAGAAAGCAAGAAAAAGCACTGATACCCTGCTTCAAATCGATTGCGGGTGCCCCGTCCTATCGCGAAGCGAAGGGCGGGCGTTTTCCTAAAGCCTGATGCCTAAAGCCTAGCGCCTATTTCTGTGTCTTCTCAAACGCCTGCTCGAATTGGGTCAGCAGCGGCGTCTCCCCCTTTTGCAAACCGCTGCGTCCCATCACTCGCCATAGGTATTGATCGCTGTCCTGATGCGCATCATAGACCGCCAGCACATCTTCCGACGGTCGACTCTGCACTCGCAGGATGATGTCGGCATCATCCGGTTTGTAGACGAGAATCAACTTCTTCCACTTCTGAATTTCGTCTTGCATAGCGGAAATCGCGTTGCGATCTTCAGGAAGAAGATTCGGATTGAATTGGTCTCCATCGTAACTGGTGACATACACATAACGGGCATTCTTCAGAGTCTTCGGAAGCGCGGGAACGTCCTTCGAAGTTTTCGGAGTTGCAAAACTCACATTACTAATTAACATCATCAAAATCGCGACAAAAGCGAATCGTCTCATCGTAAGCCTTTCAATACTGCAAGCCCTTCAATGTTCACTTAGTTCGATGTGCCGGAATGAGCTTTCGTTGCGCCGAGAACTGATTACTTGAGGCCAACGCTGTAAGTACCTGTACGTACGATTCTGTAATTTCCTTGTGGCTGTGCATGAGAGATAGGTTTTGCCGATTGAGATTCAACGTCGAATGCCTCGCCTTGCCACCCAGGGAGCTCTCAGAGCGACGAGCGGGAAAGCGACACCCTAGAGGCCATCAAGACGGACAAAGCGCGCCTGCAGCTAAGAAATGCGCTCTGTTTACACTATATCTATTAGCTATGATGAAATTCTACATCGCGGCTGGAATTTGAATTCCCATCACCGACAGCACGCGTGTCAGTTCCCGGCGAACCACGGCAACAGTTGCAAGCAGGAATCTTTTCCGGCTTTCGTCTGCCTCGCTGAGAATGGGATGGCTGTGATAGAACGAGTTGAATAATTGCGACAATTGAAACGCATGCTTGGCGAGATAAGCTGGCTCAGTGGTCGCAATACTCTGATCGATGATGTGGGAAGTCTTCGACGCGGCCAGCCAGAGTTCCCATACTTCATTTCTCTCTTGTCCACTCAGATACTTGGCGAAATCGATGCCATCCAATGAAAACTCATCCGGATCGATTCCGCCCTTACGAAAAATATTGGTCGCCCGCACCACTGCATATTGCGCGTAGGGCCCCGTTTCTCCTTCAAAACTCAGGGCCTCCTTGAAGTCGAATGCAATCACCGACTGCTTGGTGAACTTGAGCATGAAGTAGCGCAACGCGCCGACAGCGATTTGAGTTGCGATGGTCGTTCGTTCCTCATCGCTCAATTGCGGATGGCGGCCATCGACTTCTTTCTTCGCTGATGCAATCAGCGTGTCGATCAGGTCGTCGGCTTTGACGCCAAAGCCTTTGCGTCCAGAGACTTCGATATAAGAGCGGGCCTTGTCTTCCTCGGAAAGCTGATATCCAAGCTCGGCGGCGCAGCGCGGAGTGAGCGCAACCATCTCGTAAGAGAAGTGCGTGTAGTGATCCGCCGCTTCGTTATGTCCGAGAGCACGCAAGGCTTCAATCACTGCGTTCTGCGCTTCTGCCTGGCGAGTGTCGATAACGTTATAGATTTCAGCGACATCGCCGAAGTGGGGATGATCGGGAACGCCGTCCGTGGTTGAAATCCAACACTCGTGTTGGCATTCGGATAGCGGTAAAACTTGCGATATCCAAAGTCGCGGCCGAGCAATCCGAACTTCCACATGTGATAAGCGATGTCTTTGCCAACATATCCAACAGTGCCGTTGGAGCGGACAATGACTTTTTGATCTTCTTCGGCAATTTCCTGAGACATCTGCTGCGTTCCAATTGCTGTTAGCACGTCGTCTATGTCTCAGGCGAGCCGAGCTCTTTTGCGATTGGCGGAACAGCTTTCGTTTCCGACGAGATGCTCCCCCTGCGCCGCATCACCCAGCAGCCTTTGTTTTTGCCTTCATTTTCATAGACAAGCACGCCTGCCTCTTTGAGTTTCGTGAAGGCAGCGTCCCAGAAATGCAGATGAAGAATTTCGCTCTCGCGCGGTAGGAAGTCGTATTCGATGTCGAGGCGGTCCATGGTTTCCAGATGGCGGCGCAACACGGCAACGGAAATCAGATCGGCGATCGCCGCGGTTTCATTTCCGCCCTGCTCGATTTCATGAAGGGTTTGCCGCCGAACTTCCAGATTCTGCTTGTCTTCTGAATACCACTGCGAAGCCCGGGCATAGAGATCCCAGCAGTAGTAATCGAAACGCAGCTGACTGGCGAGCTGTTCAATGTCAGCGCGCGATTTCTTTTCCAGATGCAGAAAACCGACAACCACATCAGCAACTTGCACGCCGGTGTTGTCGATGTAGTTCTGCACATCGACTTCGCGTCCAGCAGCTTTCAGCAGACGAACGAAAGTGTCGCCGAGAATGGCATTGCGCAGGTGGCCGATGTGCGCAGCTTTATTGGGGTTAATGCTGGAGTGCTCAACCAGAACTTTACCCGATGGAATTTCAGCGGCGGGTTCTGCATCGGAAGCGAGCGCGGCCGCCAATTCTTCACGTTTGACTCGCGCGTTGATGTATCCTGCGCCTGCAAGTTCAAGCTTTTCAAAGCCTTCGATAGGACCGATGCCAGCGACAATCTCCTCCGCAATTTTGCGTGGAGCTTTGCGGAGCCGCTTCGCCAACTCGAATGCCAACGGGAGCGCATACTCGCCTAATTCGACGCGAGGCGGCTGCTCGATGACGATCTTACGGCAATTCGACATCGTAGGTACGGCGCAGAAATTCGCGCGACGTGCTGGGCTAGCCGATTTTCCAGATGACGATACAAGCGGGCCTCGAACAATCCTTCTAAACTGTTGAAGAAAAAGTGATTGTAGCAGAGCGCGTGATGCCGCGAAGTTTGACGGGGAATAGAGCGCTTCCCTATGATGAAAGTCCAGATAGTCGAGCCACAGCAGAACACGGAGCACACAGAGGTGAAGCCTGCAAAACCAACAGAAAGAATTTCTGCGTAGACTCATTGACCGCGTCTTCTCTGAGCAGCCTGATGGTTAAGTACTAATCCTATGCGCATTGCTTATCTCGATTGTTTCTCAGGCATCAGCGGAGACATGTTCCTGGGCGCGCTGGTGGATGCAGGGGTTCCGGTGGAGCTCTTTGCGGAGACTGTCGCAGCCTTGAATGTGGGAGCGCGAATTGAGATATCGCGGGTGAATCGAAGCGGCATCACGGCAACTAAAGTGGATGTTTATGTTCATGGAGAGAAAGACCACCCGCGAGAGAGTTCGTGGGAAGAGCATGAGCGAGACCAACATTCGCATGAGAGTCATCAGCATGAACATCGAGAGCATAGACATCTCGAACATGCGCATCAGCATGGAACCAATCCGGTGCAGCTTGCTGAGCACAATTTTGGATCGATGAATCAGGCAGCTTCAGAGCGTCGGTATGACGTGGAAGATCAAAGGCAGCGGACAGGAGTGTCCGCTCCACACAACCATGCTCCACACACTCATGACCATTCAGAGCAGGGGCATGGTCACTCTCACGAACACACTCGCGGGCTGACTGAGATTCGCCAGATCATCTCCGGCGCGGTCGATTAGCGAGACCGCGAAGAAAACTGCGATTGCCATCTTTGAAATGCTGGGAGCTTCAGAAGCGAAGATTCACAACATCGATATCGAGAAAGTTCATTTTCACGAAGTAGGCGCGGTTGATGCTTTGGTGGATATCGTCTGTGCGGCGGTTGGAGCCGAGGCGCTGGGCGTCGATGAGATCGTTTGCTCTCCATTAAATGTTGGAGGCGGAACGGTCGAATGTGCTCACGGGACTTTCCCGGTACCAGCTCCGGCGACGCTCGACTTGTTGAAGGACGCACCAGTTTATTCCAGCGGGATTCAGGCCGAGCTGGTTACGCCTACTGGCGCGGCGATTGTGCGAACTTTGGCGAAACGCTTCATGCCGTTTCCTGCGATGAAGGTTGAGAAGATTGGTTATGGCGCCGGGAGCCGTGATTTTTCCGGTCATCGCGAATGTAGTGCGCCTCACCATCGGCGAATCGCACGAAGGAGTGGCGGAATCTATCTTTTATGAAAACAGCGCAGAGCAGCGAGAAACTATTGCAGTGCTCGAG
Organism: Terriglobia bacterium; assembly: GCA_963791575.1. Lineage (GTDB taxonomy): Bacteria > Acidobacteriota > Terriglobia > Terriglobales > Acidobacteriaceae > JAOAPG01. The sequence continues at coordinate 303,983 of CAWBSY010000004.1, forward strand.
GCCAACATCGACGATCTGAATCCGCAAGTTTTTGGGTATGTGATGGATCGGCTGCTCGAAGAGGGAGCGCTGGACGCTTTCGGCATTCCGGTGCAGATGAAGAAGAATCGTCCAGGAATGCTGTTGACTGTTTTGTGCAAAACCGAGGACGCCCCTAAGCTCACGCAGTTGCTTTTTGCCGAGACATCGACCTTGGGAGTGCGGCATCGGGAAGAGCAGCGTGAAGTTTTGGCGAGGAAGTTTGTGACGGTGAGCACGCAATGGGGCGATGTGCGCCTGAAAATTGCCAGCATGAATGGGACGATTACAAATTATGCTCCCGAGTACGAAGATTGCAGGAGGATTGCGGCGGAGCATCATGTGCCGTTGAAGAGCGTGATGCAGGAAGCTTTGCAGAGGTATTTGAGAGCAGCAGATTCCTCGCGGGGATAAACACACTCGGGATGAAAGTGATTGGACTGAGCGAACAGCAGGTCCCTCGACTTGCTCTCGTTGCGCAAGCGCAACTCGAGTGGCGCTCGGGATGACAAGTAAAAGTGGGGACGGACGGGAATTTTCGTCAGGGTAGGGGTCCTTCGACTTCATTCGCCGGTTCGCTTGGCGAATCGGCTCACTGCGCTCAGGATGACAATAAGAAAATAAAATGAAAGAAAAGTTTTACATCACTACTCCTATCTATTACGTGAATGCGCGGCCGCATATTGGGCACGCTTACACAACGATTGCTTGCGACGCGATTGCGCGGCGCAAGCGCATGCTCGGTTTCGATACGTATTTTCTGACCGGCACTGACGAACATGGGCAGAAGATCGAGCGGGCGGCTCAGGCTGCGGGCAAAACTCCGCAGCAACTATGCTGATGAGATTTCGGCCGAGTTCCGGCACTGTGGAAGCGGATGGGCCTCACCAACGACGACTTACATTCGCACGACTGCCGAGCGGCACAAGAAGCGGCGTGCAGGAGTTGTTCCGGCAGATTCGCGACAACGGATTCATCTATAAGGGAACGTACACCGGGCAGTACTGCGTGTTCGGACGAAATGTATGTCGATGGGGCGCAGACGGGCGACCCTGCCCCGAGTGCGGGCGCATCACGGAAACGGTGAGCGAAGAGAATTATTTCTTCAAGCTTTCGGCGTTTCAGGACAAGTTGATGGAGCTGTATACCAAGCGGACTTCATTCGTCCGGAGAGCCGGCGCAATGAAGTGATTGCTTTTGTGCGCTCGGGGCTGCGCGATCTCTCCATCAGCCGCAGCACTTTTACCTGGGGCATTCCGGTGCCGGATGATCCGAAGCATGTGATCTATGTGTGGCTGGATGCGCTGGCGAATTACATCACGGCGATCGGCTATGGATCAGACGATACGAGGCTCAGACGAGTTCAAGATATCTGGCCGGCCGATCTGCACATGATCGGTAAAGAGATTGTGCGCTTCCATTGCGTGTACTGGCCGGCGTTTCTGATGGCGGCTGGCCTGCCGCTGCCGAAGCACATTGTGGCGCACGGATGGCTGCTGTTTGAAGAGAGCAAGATGTCGAAGTCGCGCGGCAACATCGTGCGGACGGAAACGATTCTCGATGTGCTCGGAGCTGATGCGCTGCGTTATTTTCTGTTGCGCGAAATTGTTTTCGGACAGGATGGATCGTTTTCTTTCGATGCGCTGGTGCAGCGCTATAACTCCGATCTGGCAAATGGACTGGGAAATCTCGCCAGCCGCACGCTGACGATGATCACCCGCTATTTCAAGGGCGAGGTGCCATATCCGTCGGGCGCGGCTTCGAAGACTGCGGCGGAGATGTCGATTGCCGAAACGGCGCGCAAGGCGATTCGCGAATTCGGCTCGCTTTGTTCGATCAGTTCCAGTTTTCGCGCGCGCTGGAAGCCGACTTGGAGCCTGATTGCGGCGGTCGATAAATATATTGTCGAGAACGAACCTTGGGCGCTGGGGGAAAAGCAGGATGAAGACAGCCGTCGCGGCTGGCGACCGTTCTCTACACGTCGGCGGAGGCGTTGCGAATTGTGACGGCTCTCGCGCATCCGGTGATCCCGGAGGCGACGGCTAAGATCTGGACGCAGCTGGGACTGGGAGACATCAAGCAATTTGATTTGAGCGCAACTGGCATGGGGACAACTGCAGTTGGGCACGAAGCTGGGCGAAGTGCAGCCAGTATTTCCGCGGGCGGATAAGAGCGCGATTGAAAGGATGCAGAAGATGGAAGAGGAACAGAGACCGGTCGGTGGGCGCAGACGCGGCAGCACAGACCGTCAGCAGAGAAACCCGCGACGGGTGCGACTCGCTGGCGGAGCCTGTGGACGCGTCCAAAGTGGCGGCCCGGCCGTTCCAGCGCCAGCGTCAGACGGCAAGATCACCATCGATGATTTCGCGAAGGTTGAATTGCGGGTGGCGATTGGTGAAGGTTGCAGAGCGCGTGCCCAAGGCCGATAAGCTGTTGCGGCTCGAAGTTGATATAGGGACGGAGACGCGTCAGATTCTGGCTGGGATTGCGGAGTCGTATGCACCTGAGACGTTGGTTGGACGGAAAGTTGTGATCGTGGCGAATCTGGCGCCGAGGAAAACTGCGTGGACTGGAATCGAATGGGATGATTGTGGCGGCGTCTCCAGAGGGCGGGAAGGCGGTGCTGGCGGGGTTTTTGGAGGATGTGCCGTTGGGGACGAGGCTGAAGTAGAAGCAGGCTTGTGGGCGTCAGGCTCAGGCTTAGAGCGTCGAGGTCAGATTTTTGCACAATCAGATCAAGAGCTAGCCGAGCGATGCTCGGCCTGGACGGGCGAGGCGCCCGTCCCTACATGAACGATGGCATGAGCCAGCCGAGCGCTGCTTACGCATGAAAGCCAATGACGAACGACCAATGCCATTCATATGTTTATTGATTCCCATGCACATCTCGAGGGCGAGCGGTTCGATTCTGATCGTGAGCTGGTTATCTCTCGTGCTCGCGAATCTGGCGTCGAAACCATTCTTGCGATTGGTAATGGGGAGACTCTCGAGGCGGTGGATTGCGGCATTCGGCTCGCGGCGCAGTACGAATTTATTTATGCTTCGATTGGAATTCATCCGCATGAAGCGAGCTTCGCTGATGACGCTTTCTTCCGAGAGATGGAGCAGCTGGCGAAGCAGCCCAAGGTTATTGCCTGGGGCGAGATTGGACTTGATTACTTCTACGATCAATCACCTCGCGATATCCAGCAGCAAGTTTTCGTACAGCAGATGGAACTCGCGGCGGCGGCAAAGCTGCCGATCATCATTCATTGCCGCCCTTCTGAAGACAGCGAGAATGCCTGGGACGAATGTCTGACATTGATCCAGCAGCACTGGGTGTCGAGTGGGCTCGGCGGCATCCTGCACTGCTTTACCGGAACTGCGGCGCATGCCAAGCGTGCGCTGGATATGGGATTCATGATTTCTTTCGCTGGAAATATCACGTTTCCCAAAGCGCAGCAGATTCGCGAGCGCTGCTAAATCAGTGCCGCTGGAGCGCATGCTGATCGAGACTGATTCGCCTTTTCTGGCTCCCGATCCCGCATCGCGGAAAGCGCAATGAGCCTGCATTTGTAAAAGAAACGGCGCGGCAAATTGGCGAGTTGCTGGGACGATCAACAGAAGACATTGGCAATGAAACGGCGAAGAACTTTTACCGTTTCTTAAATTCGCTTCACGAAAAGCTCAACTCCATTTAGCTTGATAGGTGCATCTTTTGCACAGGGCAGATACACTGCCATAGAGACTTAAATCATGCCCGAGAACACATTTGACGTTGTGAGCAAGCTCGATCTGCAGGAAGTCGCAAATGCCATTCAACAGGCGCTAAAAGAGATTCATACGCGTTTCGATTTGAAGGATTCGAAGTCGAATATTGAGATGGAGGGCAAGGATGCGATCATTCTGCACTCGGCTGACGAGTACAAACTGAAGGCAGTCAATGAGATTTTGCAAGCCAAGCTGGTGAAGCGCGGAGTTTCGCTTAAAGGCTTGACCTACGAAGCCATACAGCCAGCCGCTGGCAGCACGGTGAGGCAGAAGGTCACGTTGCAGCAGGGGATCCCAATCGAGAAAGCCAAGCAGATCGTGAAAATTATTAAAGATTCGAAGAAGAAGGTGAACGCATCCATTCAAGCGGACGCGGTGCGGGTGAGCGGGAAGGATCGCGACTCACTGCAGGAGTCATTGCATTATTGCGTGGGCAGGATTTGGGACTCGATTTGCAGTTTACGAATTACCGTACAAATTGAGGGCATTCACCACGGAGATACTGAGGCACGGAGAAAGACTAGATGCTCGAGATTCTCTCAAGTTTATTTTTTCGGTGCCTCTGAGTCTCCGTGGTTAGATATTTATTTGCGGAATAAAATAAGGAAGCGATTGAGCACACCTGCCGCTATCGACGGGAAAGAAATCTTCGAGATGTTGCGCGAGGATCTCTCCGCCATTGAGCGAGAATTTGGGCGCGATACCGTTTCTGGCGTCGAAGCGATCACTGAAATCGGTGAGTACCTGCGCAATGGTGGGGGGAAGCGAATTCGCCCGGCACTATTGCTGCTTGCTGCGAAACTTTTTGATTATCAGGGACGAGGTGCGGTGCGGCTGGGTGCGGTGGTGGAGATTATTCATACGGCCACTCTCGTACACGACGATATTATCGATGAAGCACAAACGCGCCGGGGACGTCCAGCTGCGAATACTCAGTGGGGAAATTCGAAATGCGTGCTGGCGGGCGACTGGCTGTACATGCAGGCTTTCAAAGTTGCGGTGCAGGAGCGAAACTTCCGCATTCTCGATACGCTCATCGAACTTACTCAGCAGATGGTGGAAGGTGAACTGCTTCAAATGGAGCAGCTGGGGAAATTGATTTCTCTGGAAGATCACTTCGATCTTATCTTCCGAAAGACAGCTTGTTTGTTTTCGGTGTGCATGCGGATGGGCGCGATTTTGGGTGGCGCGACAGTTGAGCAGGAAGAAAATCTCGCGCAGTACGGACGCGATCTGGGAATGGCGTTCCAGATCGTCGACGACGTGCTGGACCTGACGGCATCCGAGGATGTTTTGGGTAAGCCAGTCGCCAGCGATTTACGCGAAGGTAAGGTCACGATGGCGGTGATTCATGCACTCGAGCGCTGCACGTCTGCTGAGCGCAATTTGATCGAGACTGTCATCCGGGAACGGGCTTTCGACGGTGTGACACATGAAGAGATCCTCGATGTTTTGAATCGGTATGGATCACTGGATGCAGCCCACGCCTGCGCCATGCAGTATGCGGACTTGGCTCGTAACGCGATTTGCAATTTTCCCGAGACAGAGATTAAGCGAGCGTTGCTGTGGGCTCCTGATTTCGTGGTGGCGCGGGAGAAGTAATTGATCTCCCACCTTTGCAAGAGCAGCAAAGGTGGGCCACCCATCCGTCGATCACAGATTCATCACAAATCGGATTCACGATCCGCGACGGCCTACAGTAACTTTCCTATTGCAATTACTTCGGAATCGCTCACAATTAAATGGTTCAGCGCTAGGAGAACGAAAGTGAAATTATCAAAGACATTGGTTGCAGCTAGTGTGCTTGCTGTGTCTTTAGTGGCCGCAGCACAGGAACCGGCGAATCAACAATCGGCCAACACTATGACAGTTCGAGGATGCCTGAATCACTCGCGCGGCAATTACGTTGTCGCGGAAGATAAGACCGGAATGACATACGTGTTACGAGGGGTTGGCGACAAATTAGACAGCAAAGTGAATCATGAAGTTCAGGTCACGGGAGCACTCGAGCCGGGCAGTCAAAAGACGGGTGTGCGATCGCAGAAGCAGGGGAGCAATCCGGCGGATACAGTTCACGGCGTCGATGGAACTCCGCTTTATGTATCCGATATAAATGCCGACATCAAAAGCGTTGGCAAGTGCAAGGCTGCTGACGCCCGCTAAGAATGCCATCCAATCAAGAGATTGAAATTAAGTTCCGGGTGGATGACCTTCGCGCTCTCAACCGGCGTTTGCGAAACTCAGGCTTTCATCTGGACACCAAGCGAACCCACGAATTGAATACTCTTTACGATCTACCCGGTAATCCTCTCAAGAAGCGTGGCGATATTTTGCGGCTGCGCAAATTTGGGGAGCAGTGGGTGCTTACGCATAAAGGCAAGGGCAAGGCGGGTCGTCATAAGACGCGGGTGGAAAATGAAACGAAATTATCCGATGGGCGAAAGATGGAAGCTATTCTGCGGGCGCTGAATTTTTCCCCGGCGTTTCGATATGAAAAGTTCCGCGCCGAATGGAGCGATGGCAAAGGGCATGTTGTCGTCGATGAGACACCAATCGGAAATTTCGGAGAGATCGAAGGTCCACCGCGGTGGATTGATCAAACGGCGAAAAAGCTTCAGATTTCGCCACGCGATTACATTACAAAATCGTACGGAGAACTTTTTCTCGACTGGAAGAAGAAGACGCGAAGCTCCGCTGAAGAAATGACATTCAAGAAAATTCGCCCTCCTAAAGACCGGTAATCGCCCCGTAGTCGCTGCACCAAACTAACCAACAAACCTTGGAGCCGCACAGGTTTCGGTGCATGGTACTCTCAAATTGCTCTGGGTTTCTGCTCCAGTAATTTGGCGATGCAGAAAGACAATTTTCGGCGACTTCTTCGTACTGTTGAAGCTCTATCGGACCTCGGCCCTGCAATAACCGCGGCACGTGAGTTTCCGCAGACGGCGCGCGCCATTCTCACTGCTCTGCTGCAAGCGGGCGGTGCGCGCGAGGCTGTGCTTTTCTCCTTTAGCGACAAACCTTCCATGCTTAGCTCGATTGTTGCGGAAGGATTTGCGCTCATGCCTGATCCGGCTGTGATTCCGCTTTTGCCGAAACACGTCCATGCCTTGACCTCGGCTCGCGGACCGATGATCCTAAGCCAGGTTTCTTATGACTCGCTGCTCAGTTCGAACGGCAACGTGGCTCCGGAGTTGTTCAAGTGCATTGCTCCATTGAGGGTTGGAGGCAAATTAGTCGGCATCGTTGCTTTGGGCCGACGCGAGGGCGACGCGGTATACGATCAGGGCGAACTCGACGCGCTTGACTTGTTGTGTCATTATGTCGCGCTCGTCATTCATAACCATTCTTTGAGCCAAACTTTGGCGCAGCGCGTTTCCGAAAACTTGCGTCTGATGGCCTCTTTGCATGGCTTTTATGACAATGCACTCGAAGCCTTCGCCGCTGCCATCGATGTGAAACACGTCAACATTCATGGGCATTCCTTGCGTGTCGGACGTTATGCGGCGGCAATCGGCGAAGCCATGAACATGGACATGGGCGAAGTGGCCGCTTTGCGTTCTGCTGGATATCTGCATGACATCGGTAAGGTCGCGGTCGATAAGCGGCTGTTCGGCAAAACAACTTCGCTCGACGCCGACGAGTTCCGAGAGATGGCTGACCACACTCTGGTCGGACACCAGATCGTGAGCGGAGTGCAATTTCCCTGGCCACGAATTCCGGAGATTGTGCGCTGGCACCATGAGCGCGGCGATGGCACGGGCTATCCTGACCAGCTCATGATGGATGAAGTACCGCTGCCGGTGAGAATCATTGGAGTGGCAGACACTTTTGACGCCATGAACAGCGAGCGTCCTTACCGGGAGCGGCTTTCACTCGGCGGCACACTGCGCGAGATTGTGCGCATGGCTCCGCAAAAATTCGATCCCAATGTCGTGCAGGCTCTGCTCGTGCAGGTTCGCCGCGATACGGTCGGCAGTAACCGCGTACCATTCCTCGAAGAAGGGCTGGCGGGAAGTATTGCGGCGGCGGACATCGACCACCTCGCAGCGTCATTGCAACATAAGATGAGCCATGGACGGCTGTTCCTGACCTAAATGTGCATGGCGGACGGGCGAGGACGCCCGTCGCTACATCGAGAATGAGTGGGGATCCGGTCTATCGCGAGCCTGTACGGAAGTAATCTCTATTGCCAGCAACTTTTCCCCTCCTGCGGGTTCATAATTGAGAGCAGTTCCCTTTCGATCACGAGCCTGTCCCATGAGCTTGGGCCGATCAAAACTCGCGGTGACGACGTTCGGGCTCGATTGTGCTGATGATTTCCGCTCAACTTGCGCTCGGCAAGAAAAAAGACAAATACGCCGGCGCATCACAGATGGACGATCACAAGCGCGCGGAACATGCCCTGAACCGGCTCACCTTCGGACCGAGGCCTGGGGATGTAGACCGCGTGATGACAATGGGCGTGGACAAGTGGATTGACGAACAACTCCATCCTGACAAAATCAATGACAGCGCGCTCGAGTCCCGGCTAACTCCTTTTCAAACACTGCGAATGAATACACAGGAAATGGTGGAGGCGTTTCCGCCGCGCCAGGTTATTAAGGCAGTGTCGGACGGGAAGCTTTCAGTTCCTGCTGATCCGATGAGACGAGCGGTTTACGAAAGTCAGCTGGAGCGGTTTCAGGAAAAACAAACAAAGAAAGCTGAAAAGGCGAACGTCGCGACAGCGTCTGCTGCTTCCACAGTCACTGGCCAAGAAAGTCTTTTGAGTGAGGATGAGGCACGCCGTCGTGAAGAACGCTTTAACGCAAATGAACTGGTTCGAGAACTGGCCAGCATGCCTCCGGATCAGCGAACTGACGCGATGCTCAAGCTTTCGACACCCAGCCGGACTGCGGTCGCCGAAGCAATGAAAGGCGACAAGAGAGACAAGTTTCTGGAGGGATTGAGCCCGCAAAAACGAGAAGACATGCTGGCCATGAGCAATCCCGAGCAGATGATCGACGATGAACTGATTCAAGGCAAGTTGCTGCGGGCAACTTACAGCGAGCGCCAGCTTGACGAAGTCATGTCCGATTTCTGGTTCAATCATTTCAATATTTTCATTGGTAAGGACGCGGACCGCTTTCTGGTAACCAGCTATGAGCGTGACGTGATTCGTCCGCATGCTTTAGGCAAATTTGAGGATCTTCTGGTTGCGACTGCGCAAAGTCCCGCAATGTTGTTCTACCTCGACAATTGGTTGAGTGTGGGCCCGAATTCAGATGTCGCCAACGGAATCAAGCACCGCAATAAGCGGGACGAAAAAAAATACTCCAAAAATAATGGTCCGGTGAAGCAATCGAAAGGCAAGCGCAATGGGTTGAACGAAAACTACGGTCGCGAATTGATGGAGCTGCACACGCTCGGAGTGAACGGCGGCTACACGCAAAAGGATGTGACCGAAGTGGCGCGCGTTCTCACTGGCTGGAGCCTAAAACAGCCGAAGGATGGCGACTACAGTTTCGGTTTTAAGTTTGATGAGGCGATGCACGAGCCCGGCGAAAAAGTTGTGCTTGGGCATCGCATCAAAGCAAATGGCGAGAAAGAAGGCCGCGAGGTTCTGCATATCTTGGCGCATCATCCTTCGACCGCCAAATTTATTTGCACAAAGCTGGCTCAGCGTTTTGTCTCGGACACTCCTCCGCCGGAACTAGTGGATCGCATGACCCAGACGTTCCTGAAGAAAGACGGCGACATTCGGGAAGTTCTCAGGACACTGTTTCAGTCGCCGGAGTTCTGGGCCGCGGATGACTACAGAGCAAAAGTAAAAACGCCGCTGGAGTTTGTAGTTTCAGCGCTGCGAGCGAGCGATGCCGATGTTACGGATGCAATGTCGTTGGCCAGACAGCTGCAAAATATGGGAATGCCGCTTTACAGCATGCAGCCTCCCACGGGCTATTCGATGAAAGCGGATGCCTGGGTGAATTCATCGGCCCTTTTAGGGCGAATGAATTTTGCGTTGACATTGACGGCCGGAAGACTGAAAGGCGTGCAGGTGGACTCTGGTCGCATGTTGGACGCAAAACAGCCGCCAGCGGATTCCGAGCAAACGCTCACGATGCTAGAGAATAGCCTTCTTGCGGGGAATATATCAAAGCAGACGCACGACACGATTGCGGCACGGTTACAAGATCCAAAGATTACTCAACGCAAGTTGGATGACCCTGCACATCCGCCGAATGTGGCTGGAATCGCGGGATTGCTTTTGGGTTCGCCAGAGTTTCAGAGGAGATAAAAAAGCTGTTAGCTCTTAGTCATTAGCTCGAAGCTAGAGGCTAGGAGCTAGCAGCTAACAGCTAGGAGCTTCTTCATGTCCATCACTCGTCGCGTTTTTCTTCGCAACGGCGCACTTGCGGTCGTTGGCACCAGCACTGTTCCGGCTTTTCTTACGCGTGCGTGTTATGCCGCCGAGTCACTCGGCGTTAAGAATAAAAGGCTGGTGGTGATCTTCCAGCGTGGCGCGGCGGACGGTCTGAATATTGTTGTGCCGCATGGTGAGCAGGCTTACTACGCGATGCGTCCTTCGATCAATATTCCGCGTAAAGAGGTGATTGATCTTGATGGATTTTTCGGGCTGCATCCTTCCCTCTCGGCGTTTCAGCCTTTATGGAACCAGCATCATTTAGCCATTGTGCATGCGGCGGGATCGCCTGATCCAACGCGCTCTCATTTCGATGCGCAGGATTTTATGGAATCGGGCACGCCGGGAGTGAAAGCCACTGAAGACGGCTGGCTAAATCGAAGCTTGCGTGCTTTGCCCTATGCCGCGGACAAATCAGCTTTTCGCGCCATTGCTCTCGGGCCTTCGATGCCGCGAATTCTATCTGGGAGCGAACCTGCGGTGGCTCTGAACAATATCAACGATTTCGGAGTCGGTGGACGCAATCCCAACGCGGTGCCTGTTTCGAATACATTCGAGGCCATGTACGAGCATTCCGTAGACTCGGTTCTGCATGGCACCGGACAAGAGACTTTCGAAGCGGTGAAGATGTTGAAGTCGGCGGATCCATCGAAATACGCTCCCGCAGCAGGAGCTGACTATCCCAAAGGACATTTTGGCGACAGCCTTAAGCAACTTGCGCAACTCATCAAAGCGAACTTGGGCGTACAGGTCGCATTTGCCGATATCGGAGGATGGGACCATCACGTAAACGAAGGGAGCACCCAGGGACAAATTGCAAACGTGTTGCGTGAGTTCTCGCAGTCCCTCGGTGCCTTCTGGACCGATCTTGGGAACTTGGGCGAGGATACCGTGGTGGTTACAATGTCAGAGTTCGGACGCACGGCCCGGGAGAACGGCAACCGCGGCACCGACCACGGTCATGCGAATGTAATGTTTGTGATGGGCGGTCCAGTGAAAGGCGGGAAAGTTTATGGGCGCTGGCCGGGACTGGAGCAGTCACAGCTCTACGAAGGACGCGATCTGGCCGTGACGACAGACTTCCGGCGCGTGCTGGCCGAAGCGGTTTATACACACTTGGGAAACAAGAATTTGAATCAGGTCTTTCCAGAATTTAACGATCAGCCAGGCAGCTTTTTGAAGTTCCTCGTTTGAGGAGAAAGAAGAATTCGATTAACCGACGACCGCAACAGAGACTCCGTTCTTCCCTCGCGTTTTAACCCCGTACATGATGCCGTCTGCAATTTGAACCAAGGTATCGAGCGGATCTCGCGGCTCCATAAAATTTACAGCTCCAATGCTAAAAGTGACTCCTGAATTGCGGCTAGCCATTGCTTCGAGCAAACTCGCTCGTAATTTTTGCAGCACGGTTTCTGAAGACCGAGCGTTAGTTTGCGGCAACGTGATGGCGAATTCATCTCCGCCGATGCGGGCTACAAAATCGCTGGCGCGAAGATTCGTTCGCAAGGTTGCAGCAACGCTCATTAGGACTTCATCGCCCTCCGCGTGTCCCAGTGAGTCGTTAACCTTCTTGAAATTGTCCAAGTCGACGTAGGCTACGGTCAGCGAATGATGGTAGCGAAGGCTTCTCACCCGCTCGGCTTCGAGGGTCTCGTAGAACGCGCGGCGGTTCGGCAGTTTAGTGAGCGCGTCGGTACGAGAGATTTCCTGTTCGCGTTGCAGGGCATTCTTAAGCTGATCTCTTGCCTCTTGCAGAGTCTCTGCTGCACGTGTGCTTTCGGTAATATCCCGACAAAGCGTGGAAATAAAAGCCGGTTTCCCGAATTCATTGTGATGTACCACAAGGGTTTGGGATACTGGTATTTCGCGTCCTTCGTGGTCGAGGAGCACGTTCTCTCCCCTCCAGACACCGGACTTCAGAGCGGTAGGGATTGCCTCCTCCAACAGCTTACGATTTCCCCATTCCGGGTGGACATCGGTCATGGAGAATTTGCTGAGGTCGGCATTGTCAGGCAGATTACGCAACTTGCGAAACGCACGATTCGCCGATTGCACTTTGCCTTCAAGTGTGGCGCTTCCAATGAAATCAGGGGCTTCCTCCAGTATCGATAGAAGGCGGCCACGCTCGGCGTCAGCACGTTTCTTGTCTGTTACATCGCGGTAAATTCCACGAGTGCTGAACGGCTTGCCATCCACGTAGCGGCAACCACTGCTTCCTTCGATATTTATGACCCTGCCATCCTTGGCACAAAGACGTACTTCAATGTTGCTGATCACCTCACCGGCTAGAAGTCGAGCGAGAATTTGCTTAGCCAAGGAGAGATCCTCGGGATGTACAACGTTTTCCAGCTTGAGGTTTGGAACTTCTTCCATACCATAACCGAGCGCTTCTCGCCACGCCCGATTGGTATAGAGATAGCGGCCATCGGGAGAAACAAGGTGAATCAAATCGCTTGTTCCATCAAACAGGTCTTTATACAAGGCGTCACTTTCGGCCAGGCTTCTCTGCATGATTTCGCGAGTCTCTAGGTTTTGGGTCAGTAACCAATAGGAAAGCGTGACCACCAGCAGGCCAACCGCCGCAAAGAAGGAAATCAGCTGTAGCGTTGATTCGGCAACTTTGGAATCGCGCAAGTTACGCTCACGGAGCAGGCGGTCTTCCTCCGTTCGCATGTCAGCAAGGGTTTGGAAAACCTTCAGTAGGTCCTGTTTCTGGTTTTTCGCGAGCGATCCGGCATTGGAGTTGTTCGCATCGTTGGAGTCAGAAAGACTCACTTGCTGCTCATAGGAACGGATGGATGCGTCGATCTCTGATTCCAGAAGAGACACACGCTTCTGTTGCTCCGCATTATCTTGCGTCAGCTGCCGGATTCGGGCTACGTGCTGTCGCACGGGAATCTGTGCGGACTCGAGGGCGGCTTGTCTTTCTATAGGGTTTGCTATGCTTTCAGCCGTGTTTCTTAGCTGATGGAAGCTGCCGCGAGCGGACTCCAGTTCAGCTAGCACCTCTTGAATATGCGAGGTCCATTTGCCAGACATGAGGAGCGCACGAGCATTACTGTACGCAACGCCGGCAACAATTGCCAACAGGAGCGAGACGAAAATAAAACCAGCAGCAAGGTAAATGCGAAACTTCACTCATCAATAGTATCGGCAACTTTAATGCCAAAGATCGTATCGAAACGTGCTAGTTAAGACTAGTTCTTTGGTAACCACACATGAGGTAACTGAAGCGCGCAGACCCATTATTTTGCTAAAGGAGACTGCAGGAAGTCCGCCAGGTAGGTTTCGTCACAGTCGAATCATAACCTCACCGCCTTGTATGTCTAAACCATAGACAGCGAGTCTGGCTTTTGGATTATGCGCAGCCTCGCCAGTCTTCGGGTCCCACTCCCAACCGTGCCACGGACACACTACTTTAGTTCCTTCTATGACACCTTGCCCGAGCGGACCTCCGCGATGCAGGCAGACATTATCCATTGCCGACATTGTGCCGTTCACGTTAGCGACGCAGATCGTTTTGCCGGCACAGGTAAATTCCTTGGCCTCGCCTTCGGCGGGGAGTTCTGATTGCGTTGTGAGTTTTACAAATTCGGACATAGCGAGTGATCGGCTCCATGTTCAACTGTCAGCAGTAGTTCTAGTTTACCCGAGTAGGTAGCTTGATATGGCGGCTTGCTGAGGATGGATGAATCGACTACAACTAACACATCCTCTGATGGCCGATGCCAATACAGCAACTCGTCAACAGCGTTTTGATAGCCTCACTTCCAGAATCCTGAATACGTACCGGCGCTGGTGGCCGAAAGCTCGCAGCTCTTTTTTCTGGATGGTGCTTATTGCTTTCTTGCTGCGATTGGCGCTTATCCTGATTGGCCACACGTACAGATTTAAAACGATCGACGACAATTTCAGTTTCGGCTGGGAGATGGGACGCATTGGAAGATCCCTTGCATCAGGTCAGGGATTCTCGAACCCATTCAACGAAATAAGTGGGCCGACTGCATGGGAGCCGCCACTGTATCCATTCTTGATCGGCGGCGTTTTCAAGCTGTTTGGAATTTATAGTCATGTATCGGCTTTGGTGCTGCTTTCCATCAACAGTTTTTTTTCTGCGCTTACTTGTATTCCGATTTTTCTCATTGCCAAGCGATGCTTCAGCGAAAAAGTTGCGGTGTGGACTTCATGGACATGGGCGCTGCTTCCGTCAGTTATGTACTGGTGTACCCGCTGGGTGTGGGAGACCAGTCTCGCCGCGCTTCTACTCGCCGTAATATTTTGGCTTACGCTGGATTTGGAGGAGAGAGACGGATGGAAGCCGTGGCTGGAGTTTGGACTGCTCTGGGGTATTGCCGCGCTGACCAACACTTCCTTGTTGTCATTTCTTCCGGCATCGGGACTATGGGTCTGGTATCGACGATGGAAGCGCGGTAAGGCCTCTTTGGCGGGAGTGGTTCTCGCATCTGTGGTATGCGTTGCATGTATCACGCCGTGGCTCGTCCGAAATCATCGAGTCTTCGGGCGGTTTGTATTTATCCGATCAAACTTCGGCGCGGAATTGCGGCTGGGCAATGGTCCGGGCGCGAACGGTACGTGGATGGAATACTTGCATCCGAGCCAAAATGTTTTAGCGATGCGCGAATACAAAGCGATGGGAGAGCTCGGTTATGTGGCCGAGCGTAGGCGTCAGGCAATCGAGTTTATTCAGCAAGACTACGCCCGCTTTGCCAATTTGAGTTTGAGGCGCTTCATCTATTACTGGGGCGGACTTCCTCGCCTGGCAGAAATTCCCGCGCTCGCTCCGTTCAAGGATTCCATTTTCCTCGCTTCGACAGTTCTTTCTTTCTGGGGATTGGGCCGCGCATTGCGGAAGCGTCAGCCAGGAGCGTGGCTGTTCTTGTGGCTGATTCTTAGTTATCCGACAATCTATTACTTCGTCTTTCCACACCCACGCTACCGGCATCCCATTGAACCGGAACTCGGGATTTTAATTATTTACGTAATCTCCGAGGCTCAAGCGAAAAGTTCCTCGAAGAGAGCTTTGCCTCAAAGCTGAAGTTTCGTCCGAATTTACACCTCACCATTTCCAGTCCCCTCCGTCTAAGCCATGTCGAATGGAGGAACCATGAACCGGGAACGCAAACTAGCTACATGGATGGGTGGAATTCTGGGTACGGTCTGTGCCTTGCTACTGGCTATACAAGCACATGCGGCGGGGCATCCGGGTTCATTGTCGGAGGAGTTCCACCACACCTACCAGTTGTCACCTGGAGGCCGAATCGAGCTGGACAACATCAACGGCGCAGTACACATTGCAGGATGGGATCGCAGCGAGGTCAAGGTAGACGCGGTCAAGTATGCCAACAGCAAAGAGCGTCTGAATGAGGCGAAGATTGAAGTCGAGGCGAGCAGTTCAGAGGTTTCGATTCGGACCCAATATCCCGGCCACAACCATACTTTCGGTGATGATGACGGAGACAATCCCGCAACCGTCGAATACACACTTACGGTTCCTCGCAACGCGAACTTAGACGAAATCAAACTTATAAATGGACCGCTGGATATTCGGGGTGTCTCCGCCGAGGTGCACGCCTCTTGCGTGAATGGACATCTTTCCGCCCGGAATCTTGGAGGGCGAGCGAATTTATCGACAGTAAACGGCCGAGTGGAAGGTACATTCGACAGCGTGGGAAATTCTCCCGTGGAACTCTCGTCAGTCAACGGCAGCGTGGATCTCACGTTACCTTCCGACGCCAAGGCGGAAATCGAGGCCTCCACAGTATCTGGCGGAATCAACAACGATTTCGGACTGCATGTGAACCATCATCGATTTGTCGGCCACAGTCTGCGAGGAGAGCTTGGTGGCGGGGGCACGCGAATCAAACTCAGCGATGTGAACGGCAGAATAGAAATCCATCACGCGAACGATCACTAAACCAAACTTGCGTAAACGATCCTTTTGCGTACGTCCTGCGTGGCACTGGGGTAATAACTTCCTGTTTGCCCGTCATTCGGACGGAACGAAGAACCATCAGGGCTGGTTCCTCAACAGCGGGCTCATGTTGTAACAACATGGTTGACTCCGTCGCAGGAGCCGGCGATCCGAGCGCCTATGCGAACGCGTCCGGCTGACTCTTGCCGGGTCGTGATCAGCTTGCGCAAATTCCCGTTTATCAGCGTTCCCCAGGCGTTTGAACAGTTACCGTAGCATTCAAATTTGGGCATCAGGCCTTCGTGCGTGAAACGGACTTCCGTTTTGCCGTCTTTTTCAGAGATATCAAAGACAATATCGGTATCGTTCCACTCACTCTTGTCTTTCGCAAAGCTCAGCTCGCTGTCTAGCACATGCCAGACCACTTTCTTGCCAGAAACAAATTCTGTGACCTTTTGTTTGGAACGGTGCACATCTTTATATCGGTAGGTGAACTCGGCGCCGAGCCTGCCGGTGTCACCCTCGATCTCCCCTGACCACCACCCACGGACATTGGTGATCGCTTTGAAAACTTCTTCGGGAGACTGATCCACCGAAATGGTGGTAGTGAAGTTTTGATTTTTCATGACTAGTTCCTCTGTCTTTTTCGTCGCTGCCTTGTGCGTAACCGGCGCGACCAAATCCTTACCTGAGGGGCATTTACTGTGGCAAACACCACTCGTCTTTGATCTTGCAAAGACGTGCAAGCATCTCTTCATACTCTTTGTTGATGGTGTCTCTTTCGGCCACGCCGAGAAACTGGACCATGTATCCATGGGGGCCGTGAAGTATGACAAACGGGTCCGGGCTGTCGGACCAGCGCCCGTGCTGGCTAAAGTAACGCAGTTGTTCGGGGCTTGGAGTTGCTCCGCCGACGTCTGCATTCGACACGTTCGGGGCAAAGTGCATCACGTGAGGAACGTTAGCGGTAGCTACGTTTTCATTCTCATCTGGATTCACGTAAGTCCTGAGGATCGGAGACAACATATATGACACACCGGCTCGCTCGGGCGCCTTGTAGTCGTGTGTCCTGTAACGTTCCTGGATGATCTTCTTTAGTTCTTCAGGCGGAGTCCCCTTAGCCTGCATCTCAGCGGCATCAAAGAAGACCCGCATCTGTGCCTTGGCGCCGGCTTCATCAAAGGAAATCGGGTAGAGAATGTCGTCCCGATACTCCTTTAAAGGCCAAGTCCCCCTGAATGTGTCGTCACCGGTTCGCGCAACCAGGGCGTAGAATCCATTCGTGCCCTTGCGGGCAACTTCAAAGCCCTTGTCCGGATTTAAGACATATACAGTAGCATCATCTCTGAGGTGCGGTGGGAGAGCGCTGAGCGCCAGCTGAATCTCCAAATCTCGTGGTAAGGGCGCGAGTTTATTTGTGCCCTTGGCAGTCTCGTTGTTTTGCGCGCTCACTGTGAGCGAAAACAGTAGAGCCAGGACTACTGAAATAGTCTGAACCTTTCTCATTTTTGAACTCCCTTAGTTTCAAATGCCCGTCGAATGTCTTTGATCCTCGTTGCCGTCTCGACTCGACCCGATGACCATGCGTTATATTTACCGCGGGGTGTCGAAAGGGTGGGAGTGACAAGTGTGGCGGGATTCCGATGGACTCGTTAATCACTGCTGCAGCACGTGCGCTCGCAGCGGGTGATCCTCTCGGAGCATTGAAGCGAGTCGCCTTGCGAGACGATCCGTCAGCGCTCGCGCTTCGAGGCATCGCGATGGCGCAACTCGGCGAATACGCGCGAGCGAAGGAACTGCTGCGGAGCGCTGCGCGGGCCTTCGGTCCGAAAGAAGCCGTGGCCCGCGGAAGGTGTATCGTAGCCCAGGCCGAGATCGCGCTGGCCTCGCGCGACCTCAGCTTCCCTGCGAAGACGCTCGACGCGGCGCGGGTGACGCTCGAACAGCACGGTGACCGTCTGAATGCCGCGCATGCGCGCTATCTTGAAATTCGGCGACTGCTCCTGATCGGGCGCCTCGACAAGGCGGAGCTTAAGCTCGCTGACCTGGATCCAAGTCTCTTCCCGCCGGCATCGAGGACGGCCCACGAACTCGTGCTTGCTGGCATCGCCATGCGGCGCCTCCGGACCAAAGAGGCACGTGGTGCGCTGGCGAGGGCCAAGCATGCCGCACGCGAAGCACGTATTCCTGCACTGATAGCGGAGATAGAAAGCGCCTCTCGAATTCTGAATACTCCGGCCGCGCGCCTTATTTCGCGTGGCAAGGAGCGACTTGTTTTGCTCGAAGACGTCGAAGCGTTGCCGGCGTCGAACGCACTCGTAGCGGATGCATGCCGCCACGCCGTGCGTTACGCAAACACCATCGTTTCCTTGGCAACACGCCCGGTCTTGTTTGCGCTCGTACGTGTGCTAAGCGAAGCGTGGCCCGGAGACGTGCCAAGGGACTTGCTTTTGGCTCGCGCATTCGGAGCAAGGTTTGTAGACGAATCTCATCGCGTACGCTTGCGCGTCGAAATTGCTCGTCTCCGCAGGATGATTCGGTCGCTAGCGGGGATCAACGCGACGAAACGCGGGCTTTGCACTCATTCCACGCCGTGGACGTGATGTCGTCGTGCTGGCCCGGCCCATCGAAGAGGGCCATGGCGACGTGCTCGCGTTTCTCGCGGACGGTGAGTCGTGGTCGAGTTCGGCCCTAGCGCTTGCGCTTGGCGCCAGTCAACGCACGGTGCAGCGCGCACTCGACTCCCTTGCGTCAGAAGGCAAGGTGCAGTCGTTTGGTCGCGCTCGCGCTCGTCGCTGGATCACCACGCCCGTACCGGGATTCGCGACGATTTTGTTACTCCCCGCTCCACTTCCGGGCGACTAGGATGGGGACATGAACCGATCAAACGCCGAAATCGTTCGTGAATATGGCCCTTTTCCAGGTTGCGACCACGTACATGGAGTCACGTATGACGGTCAGCACGTCTGGTTTGCCGCTGGAGACACGCTGAAAGCCTTCGATCCTGGAAGCGACAAGATAGTGCGCTCGATCGATGTCGCCGCGCACGCCGGAACGGCATTCGACGGCCAGCACCTGTTTCAGATTGCCGAGAATCGCATCCAGAAGATTGATCCAAAGACTGGCAGTGTGCTCGCCACCATCCCCGCGCCCGGCGGTGGCGGTGACTCGGGGCTCGCGTGGGCCGAAGGGACGCTCTGGGTCGGGCAGTATCGGAATCGGAAGATCCATCAAATCGATCCCAATACAGGAGCGATTCTTCGCACCATCGAATCCAACCGCTTCGTCACCGGAGTCACCTGGGTCGATGGCAGAGCTCTGGCACGCAACCTGGGAAGGTGACGACAGTGATTTGAGGCGAATCGATCCTCAAACTGGAGAGGTTCTTGAGAGTGTCGAGATGCCGCGCGGGGTCGGCATTTCTGGGCTTGAGTCCGATGGTCACGATCGCTTCTTCTGCGGTGGAGGAAAGAGCGGGAGGATCAGGGCGGTCCGGCGGCCTCGACGAAGCGGCACGAAGGGCAGCGGCTCTGAAGAGCCGGTGGGCTCATGAACGGGTGAGTCGAAGCGAGCCCCCAGGCCACGCCTTCCTCGGCCTTCGGATCTTCTTTCTGAGCGTATCGTCGGCTATTCGGAAGTAGCGCTAGCTGTCGGAAACCATCACGTACGATTTTGATATTTGGTGTAGTGAGCCCTATGA
>CAWBSY010000005.1:0-196259 GCA_963791575.1 Terriglobia bacterium
GGGAGTTGCACTGGGTCGTAGAACCTTGCCCCGGCGAACGCGGGTACATTACCTTGCTTTGCCGATTGAACTCTAGTCGGAATAGCGTCCGAGATTTCTATGTTTTCCCTCGAATGGAATTCCGAAGTCACCGATCACATGAAAGCTTCCTATGCTTTAAACATTCGCCTGCACTTATACAGAGGTCAGTCTGCCAATTGTGTTCGTTGCCGAACATACATCCATCAAGCATCATCGAACCTTTATGTTATGCTACGCGTCACGATGAGTGACTACGCGCAGGAATATTGGGTTGAACTTTATCGTAGTGCGCTGCTGGAATTGAAACATTCGCTTATGGCCGGACGCCTCATGGACGCCAGAGTCGAAATCGTCAAGCGTGTTGAAAAGCTGAGAGGAGTTCCCGGCTTGCACGCGGAAGAGAAACAGGCAATCGAAGACGCTGTAGGTGCTATGCGTACGCTCGAACGAGAAGAGGCTAGATATGCCGCCGAGCAACAACGCAACCTAGCGCACGCAGCTTTAGAAAAACTACAGGCTATCGAACCCGCAATTGAGAGACTGAAATCTAAGACGCTCTAATTGGACCCAGTATTAAGCTCAGCCAATTCGCCGCGTAGCAATCCTATCTGCTTGCGCCGTTCCCAATAAGCCGCGTAATCCTTCGTCCCCCAAGTATCGATGAAAGTGGTGCTCTTGAGTGATTCGGTGTGCGCCTTGCGCAGTTCATTAAGTTCGGCATTGATTACTAGACGCCGGTTCGAAATCATCATCTTCGCCTCAATTGCTCTAGCACGGGATCTATGATGCGCACTATGATACATGCGTCTAGGGAGGACTGTGGCGTCATTCCTAGTCTTCTTTCGCCTGGACAAACAAAACGCCTCCAAGCTGGTTAGACCTGGAGACGTTGCGCTATACCGCAAAACAAATTTGCGGGTTTGGGCTAGGGCTGCATTGTCCCTTTGAGCAGTGTCGGCTGAGAAGGAGTCTCAATTGAGGGATTATCTTCGGCAGTGATAAAGATATCAAAGTCCTGATTAGACACGGTGTCCTCAAAATTTCCTTCGAGCTTGTCATTGACCTTCAAAACGCCCTGATTGTGTGGGTCTTTGCCGCGAGCCTGTGTCCACACAACATAGGTTTGTCTTGCGGGAGTAAGAGCACTCGGTTTGGCTAAATGATAGACCTCCACCTTGAGCTTCAGATTACCGTTCTTCTCCTTATTCAAGTGTGCCTTTCCAACCGCTCCGGGTATGCTTGGATCGGCCATGAGTCGAACTTCTGACGCAAAGCTGGCTAAACTACACGAAACCAATAAAACGCATATTGCCATAGTCCGATTGATTCTCATCTTTTTCCATCCTCCAAATTTGGTCATTAGTGTAGGTTGTTAAGTCGTTTGATGCTCGAATCTCACGACGTGCTTTGATGTACTGAAATTCGTTTCCGGTCGAACGCTACGTTCTCAATGAGAGTGAGCGATATTGCTCAGACGCCGGTCTTGAATCCAGAGTACGTTTGCGTTACCGGAAATCAAGAAAGGGGTTTTCTATGACCCCGCATCAATCCAGTAATTGGGAACACCTAGCCGAACAAGCCAGCAAAGAAACCGACCCTGCAAAGATGATGCTGTTTATCGCGCAGCTATGTCACGCGTTGGATATCGATCACGCACAAAAGATCGCGCTCCAGAAAATTCCCGAGCCTAAGCTTTTTCGGGCGGTCGCCTAATCGGACGAATGTAAAGGAGCGTTGTTCGCGTCTACGCGACTGCTGCTAGTGGAACGAAGCAGCGCATTGCCTGTTTCAGTTGCGAATCAACTTCGTCAGCGACGATCACAACATCTGACAATACTTTGCTGAAATCCACGCTGCTTATGTTTCTTTGCAGTGTGCTGAAGATGCTCACCTGCAAAATGCGAGATTCCTCTACCAACATGGTAACTGTATAGCCCTGTTTCCGCCGCAACTCTCCGTGTTCACGAGCCGCTATGGAAATTGGGGCAGGCATTCCCGTCTCTAGACGCAGGCGAACAACGAGGTCTCGAATGAGTTTTGGGAGATGTCCGGTCCGTTCTTCTCGGCTAAGCGTGATGCAGTTCAACTCTGCTTCGCGCTGAACAAGGGTTAACCAATTTTGAATTGTGCTTTCGGCTTCCCGTTCCAGAATGGAAGCAACAGTTTCCGGCTTAATGCGTTTCATGGTATGAGGCTCCGCTAGTCTGGTATGAATAAGCTCTCTGATTGACGATATTTGGATCGGTTTTGAAAGGATCTCATCAGCTTGGGAAACAATCGCCGACATTGCTTCTTCAATGGCCGGATATCCGCTAAGAACCATAGTTAAAGCCTTCGGATGAGTATGGCGCATGGCGCTAACAACGGTGAAACCGTCTCCTGCCAAAGGCATGTGCAGGTCGGAAAGAAGAACGTCAAAGTTTTGCGCGGCAATATGCCCCAGAGCATCCGGTACGTTGGAAGCAGCCACAACTTCAAAACCATCACGTTGCAATCCCTCTTGCAACATCATACGAACAGAGTCATCGTCTTCAACGACGAGGATTTTGGATATTGACATTGGCAACTCCTTAATAGTTAAAGCTCAGAGTTCCAAACTCACTATCGAAAGATTTTCGGGATAGCTGATCGGGGACCGACGTGCCCCTAGGGTCTGTATCTGGTAAGGAACTGACACTGCCACAACGTTGGTTGCGGGGAATCAATCCCCCTACTACTCCACAATCTACTCTGATCCACTGTAACGATACTGTTCAATATTGCACAGTCGAGAACCAGCATGTGCAATACAGTCAACCTACAGCGAACAAGAGGGTCACCTCACCCCTCTCTGAAGAGCAGCTTCCACTCCAGCGGGGGCTGCTTTTTACTGTCACGAATTCCGAATCCGGCGTATTGCTAACGGCTACGCTCCGATTTTCAATCAGGTTCTGCGAGAGTAACATCCGGCAAAACGAAGCCGATCCCAAATACAAAAAGGCGCGTCTTATGCGTTGACATTTGCAGCGGCCTCAAGCAGCTTAATCCCCTTCAACAGAGCTTCAGGAATAGTCTTAGTTGCGTGAGGATCATTGCGGCTCCGCGACGGCCAGCATAAAGCGTCTTCCCATTCAATTTTCTTCGCCTTGAGTGTCGGCACGATTACCCGATGCACTAGGCTCTTCAGATCAAGAGGCTTGCCTACCTTGTTAGAGAACACCCAACCCTCTGAAGGATTGCCACATTTCTGACGCCACAGATTCAGCGGAATGAGAACTGGCGCAATCAGGGGCAGGGAAGCAACCGAACTCCTAGTCTTCGTCTCTCCGACAACCCCGCGCCACAGGGACCTGGACCAGTCCGTTGTCGGAAATCCGCCCACGACCTTATTCGCCTTGCGCTGTCGCTTGCAACCGCAATCCGCGCGGATTCTTTGTCTAATAATATGACAGGCCCTTCCACCAGACATTTAGGTCAGTCGACAAGCACAAATTCGCCTTCGACGACGGCCGCTTCTATGGCGCTGACGAGCGCTTGAGCGGCCTTGGTTTTCGCGACATAGGCGCGGGCGCCGCTCCTCCTGGCTTGCTCGATGAAATACTTATCCGCGTGCGATGAAAGAATTACGATCGCTGCCTCCCGCAACTTCGCGGTGATTTCCCGGGCCGCTGCTATCCCGTCCAACACCGGCATGGTGATGTTTAGAACGACAACATCAGGTTTCAGTCGCTGCGCCTCGTCAACCGCTTTGGCTCCGTCGCCGACTTCCCCGCAGACCTCAAAACGCGGATGGGAATCCAGAATTTGCCGTACCGTCTTCCGGATGACCGGATGGTCGTCCGCCACGAGAATTCTCAGGCGCCGGTCTGGCGCGACTCCAGGTCTAGTACGCAGGGCGCCAAGGGCCATGTGTTAAAACTAACTGTGAAGAGAGCGAAGCGGCCATACAGGAGAGCGGGTAAGCCAAAAGGAAAAAGACAGGTCAGAACTTCAGGAAAAGGGGTGTCCGAGCGCTGGCAGCAAATCCGTAGCGAGGCGCGCCTTGTCCACACATCCGTCCGCGCCGGCGCTCAAAGCCCGTGGCTGGAGGATGGCGACCATCTGGCTGTCGTCGATGATTAGAATGCGCAAGCGATCCAATTGGTTTCTATTTCTCATCGATCCGCGGCGCCCGAAAGGTTCGGAGAACTGTTCGGCCACTCACGTTACGGCCTCTGGCGAGGCACTTTCCGATTTGCTCAACACTTGGTTTGTGGCCGTGACCACGGAGAAGCAATGAACGTAATGATGCAAGCGATTGTAAACAGCCTCAGTTCCGAAGATTGGAATAGGATCGACAAGAATTTGGCGGATAAGCCACAGGAGACATTGCAGCCTACATCTATTTCCTCGGTGTCTTTCGATTAAAAGTGGCTGAATCCACGGAGCAGAAATGATTCACGCTTTCAAAGATGAGTACGGCTTCCTGTGCGAGTACCCAGTGGATTGGGATGAAGGTTACGAAACGAAGTGGTGCCTCAAACGTGCCACTCATGTTGGGGTCGGTGGAAAGCATTACTGCGAAGAACACGCTGAGAACGACCTAAGGGAGCTTGAACTGTTGAGTAAGTATTTCGGTGAAGAAGCTGGTGGTTCAAATAATGGCATTGAGGCCTCAGAGAAAACCTGACACGGTGGACCACCAATGACAAGGTCAACTAAACGCGAGTTATCTTGTACGTGCCATCTTCAGCCCGCTCGTATTTCAGGTTGAAGACGCTGATTACTAGGCCTTCGTCGTAAAGAGTAATCTCGATGTCGAGTTCTTGGTCTGTTAGAGCTACTGTATTGTTAGGCTGAGCGTGTTCCAAGACATATCGTTTGGCTGTAAATGGGTGACGTGGCACATCATTGTTCCGAGGATTTACTACTCCGAAGACCATTCCCGGCATAGGACCATACTCATATACCAGTACAAGTTTCTGTGATTCAGCCGCCGCGAAGTTTACTCTGTTGCTAAAGCTTCCTACCCATTGCCCGTACCCTTGATGAATTTCGTGATCGCCGTTCTTGTAAACAATGTGTGCTCTTATGCCATATAACGGCGTAACCTCTTTGCCCCCCGCTGCCGGACGATTGGCAATCACCGCGACCGTCGCTGCATTGCCCTCTATTCCCTTGGACCTCGCATCTATAAGAGCACCAAAATTCTCATGCACGCGCATCTGGGATGTGCTGACATAAACGAGGCTGGGTTGTCGTTCCTTTGTTGCTCGTGTTTGCTGCACTGCCGTCGTCTGAGTAATGACTGGGCTTGCGACCTGATTGAACACTGGTGAGATATTTATGTTTGGCATTGCTGCCGGAACGGGGATCGCGGCTTCGTTCTTCTCCATCAGCTTAAGTACCAACCACAATGCCCCCAGAGCCACAGAAAGGCTCCAAAGATATTTCACCAACCGTGCGTAAGGCTCTAACTGGTGTGGATACAGGGCAATGGTTAGCTGAAAGGCCGTACTAATTAGCGCCAGCACAGTGGATGAAATGATCGATATGAGTTTCACGAAGCCACAATAGCATTATTTTTTCGATTTAAACCAGTAGGAACAAGAGGATGTTTGTGCAGAAATTGTGCAGAAGCTAAGTCCCATGTGAAGAAGGAATATAAAATGAACCAATGCCCATCACCTTGGCCCGAAGCGTTACCCATCGGGGCAAGAAATCAATAAGCTGACCGACCACATCCAGTCATATATTCACGATCTGGCCACTCGGGCCGACCCGCAAGGTGATTTGCGGGAACTAGATGAACTGAAAATCCAGCGCGAAGAATTGATTTTGAAGATTGAAGAGCTGAAGCGAGAAATCGAGCGACTTAAGAAATTCGAATAGATTTAGTATCGCCCGGCTTATCCTGAAAAATCCCCTTGCACTTGTTGCATTGCGTCCGCTCAAAATCCAAGTAGGCCCATTCCCCCGGATGAAGAGTTTCCCTACATAACTTGGTGATACCCGAGGCTAGGACTCAAGCCTTGGGGGACAGTCAGGGGAAACTAGCAACCTACACGGGATATCATCCGGAATCAAAATGCGCCGATAGCAATGGGAAACCCTGCACGAAGCAGACCGTTGGATTGTTGCAGCGTCTTCACGTCCGGGTCGAGCAAATTAAATACATTGGAAAAGAATCGAATAGTTTCGAAGAGGTTGACGCGAGTCTCGTTCATTCACCGCAAGATGTTTATACGGAATATCCTGATACTCGACGAGACGAATGGACTAGCAAAATCGTGCCCGCACTAAAGGAAATGCCGTTACGCGTACTTCAAGCGCGGAGCGGCCTCTCACGCAGAATGCTGATCGATGCTCGCACCGGGCGTCGCAGACCGCACCGCAACCACCGCCGATTGCTGGCGGCGTTAATAAGAGAATACCGACTCAGGTAAGAGCCGTTTCCGTAGCGTTATTTTTTTAATTCTCTTAGTCTTTCAGGCTTTCCCGTGCAAAACATAGTCCAAAGCCGTTTTTAGGCACGCCTTGAAAACTTCCAAAGCGACAAAACTGCTACCACTCTTAAGCCATTTCAAATTTCGAAGACCGACAACATTATCTCTGTCACTCTCGATGTACACCTGGATTACACGGTACAGCTCATGAAAGCCGTGGATGAGATTCGCGTTGTCAAGTTCGGCGACAGCGACGTCTTTGACGCCATCTTGTTTCAGCTTAAAAAAGACTACGCAGGGAGGACTCGCCTTGTGAATGATGTCCAGCTTCGAAAGAAATTCCGCATTGAATTTGGCTATAGCACTCTTCCTTCCCGTGTGCAGATAGAAGATGCTGAGATTTGTTGAAGCAAGGCGATCCAGCTGAGCGAAGACCCCTTCATCCCTTAGAATGGTACGGAGTTCTGCGTTGCTGCGGTCATAGAAGATAAAAGCAAACGCTTTCGCTTTATTGTCCCTTAGATGGTCTTGGCAAATCAGGTCAAATCTATTAAGAAAAGGGTTGAGAGCATATCCGATCCCTTTGCCTTTGGCCTGTTCGTAGATTGGGATCAACTGTCTTCTACTCCTATACAAGAATATACAGAGGTCGGCCTCTAAGCTGGAGAAACATATGAATTGACTCCTGAATTGAATCTTTTCTCCTAGCCCAGAAATTGGAAGGCGATGTAGACGTTGTCCTCGCTACAAAACCAAGGCACATCTTCATCTAGATCTTTTTTACTAGTCACAGCTCACCAGCCAGCGGGACGATCTTCTACGACGTTTGGACCGTACCTTGCACCTACAACCTCAGCCGCCAGAAAACGCACTAATGCAGGCTGAAAGGTGTAGCCTGCGGGAGCTCAGCCCAAAGCAGCCCCGGAGAGGCTCAGGGTAACAACAAATGCGAAACATTCGACTCGCATGTATATGTTTCTTGCTACCGGTCTTGCTGATCATGCCCTTGACATTACTTAGTCAAGAAACTACACCGCAACAAGGAACAAACGACGTAATCGAGGGCACGGTAGTTTCGTCGAGTCCCGAGACAATGGTAGTGAGAACCGGCGACAATCGATACCAGCTTTTTACCTTCGACCAAAACACCACGAAACCACGAACCCTGCCCCCTGATACCCGTGTACGCGTCTCCTCCACTCCGACAGATGAATCAGGAGTGCGGCTCGCAACTACTGTGACAGAACTTGGAGGAGCGTCCGCAGCGCAAGCGGGGCAGACAACCAAGCAGGCACCTCCTCCGCCTTCCGTCACCAAACAGGAACGCAACATCGAACGAGAGGTCCGGAGGTGGCACGTCGGCGTTCGGGCGGGCGCGGCGCTTGATCCTGAGCTTTTCCTATTCGGGGTGCATTCGCAAATAGGCCCTATTTTTAGCCGCAAAGTTTCGTTCCGCCCAAACGCTGAATTTGCATTTGGAGAGGTTACCGACCTCATTGCGCTCAATTTGGAAGCAGTCTATCGGTTGCCGATCACTGCCCAGGAGGGACGATGGTCCGCGTACGCGGGTGCCGGCCCAGCACTCAACTTCATCCATCAAAGTTTCAATGGTGGCCGTAATATCAGTTTCGGTAATTTTGATTATGAAACGGGTTTCAATGTCCTGATCGGTTTCCAATCGCGTCGCGGGACATTTTACGAGTTAAAAACTAGTCTTTGGTCGCGTCCAGCTCCCGTCCTACGGCTCATTGTGGGATATACGTTTTGACATTTTCAGGCCCTCCGGTCCGAATCACAGACAAGCCGAGCGCAACTGTCTGTCTTAATCAGGGCCTTTACACTCGTTGACCAAATTTCTACGCTTAGTTCGCCTCCTTCGCGGCGCACGAGCCCTGCCCCACGCGAGCGTGCCCCGCCCGTCTTGTATTCGGGGGGGCGCAACTTTGGAAGCTTCTATCTCCTACCCCCCCCATCCATTTGTCACGTAGAATAGAACTAGTGAAAAAACCATGAAAAACACCAAATTTGTTGTGAAAGTAAACCGTGTGGGTATTCTCGCACCTCGATACATTCAGCGGATTGACGTATCTCCTTTCCAGACCACAACCAACCGCAAGCTAGCACTCGTTATGGGAAGATTCACGGCCGAGGATGCTGTCACTTCCATGCAGAATTCGCGGTGCACCTCAGAGCTAATTTCCGTCCAAGTGAGCGCCTAGTCTGAGGATGGCCTTATTACCCAAATACCGGGCATGTCCGAAATATGTGTTGGGGTTAGATCCTCTGTACTGTTCGGCGGCGAACTTCATGTTTGCGGTGGTTTAGCTATAGTCGGAATCAGTGTCCAAACGATTCCTCCCTAAGTGGGCCAGCCATCTGGCACATCTCCACCGTTTTTTATACTATTGGTGCAAAGAACAGCACGAATATGATTTCTGGTGATCATCCGACCTTACTCGACTCTTCAGATTTGTTGCCCTCCACAGGCTTCTCCTCGCCACTCATGGCGTTCTTGAAACCTCGAATACCGTCTCAAAGTCCTTTCCCTAGGTCTGGAAGCTTTTTCGGCCCAAAACACTAGTAATGCTAGACCAACGATCAATAACAAATGCATGGGTTGAAACAAACCTTCAAACATATTCCCGCCTCCGCTTTATCGCATAATTACTGTGGATTTGGATCAACAGATCGAGCGGAGAGACCTGAATATCCCCCGCCAAAGGATCTGTGTTAGCTAGTGCACCTAATCGTGCCGTTCATTCCTTGCGGATAGAATCCGCCGGAACAACTTCCACCGCCATAAACTATTTTCAAGACCTGGCTAGTGGTTCGAGGGATAGACAGTGCATTCTGTCCACGTCAAACGGTGTTCTGCGTGGGAGGAACATCGAGCGAGTCCACTGCAGGACTGTTAACGCCATTCCAGACACAGGCCAGTCGGACCGACCCTGAGTGCTGAGCCTCAGTAGCAAGAATTGCCCCGGCAGCTGCCAGATAGGTCTTGCTCGAAATTAAAGGCGCAGCTCCTAGCCAAGCCGCTAACTCTTGGAATCCTCGATCATCCTGTAATCAGGGATGTCCGTAGCTCAGCACGCGTGTGAGTTTCCACCCATCTGGTGTTTGTTTCCAGACGTTGGCGAAGCTGGGGTGGCGTCGAGCTTCTCAGAGCCGTCTGCGCCCTTTTCGTAGAAGCGATGTGTTCCAATTTCCAACGCTCCGTAACCAGGTACCGGGAAGATCTGGACACTCTGCTCGTCGAGCGATCTGTGATACTTCGTGCTCTCGGCGCAGCGCTTCTCAAGGGCGTTCACGTTCCAGTCGTGACCAGTGAGGCCCGTGCTGTCGTGAAAGAACTCGAGGTCCGAAGCGAGACTGCGACTAAACTGGACGGTGTTGCAAGTGTTGTAGGCGTCGAAGAACTATGGATTCGTTGGCGAAGGAATGAACCAGGTAGGTGGAAATACCGGACACATAAATACTGAGAATGCCCAATCGAATGATGCTGCTGCTCACGATACCTTGCACTTTGCTGGTATCAAAGATCAATACAAAGAAAAGATGCGAACGGCAATCGAACTAGCACTCCGAGGTCCGGGTATGACAACTCGGCAACTATGGGAAGAATGGGAATAGTCAGGCCAAGCTGGGAGAGACTTGCGGATTCACCGCCGGGTGTGTGGTGAAGCCCATTCGAGGGCAGGCTGACATCATGAGACACAACAAAAGAGGACGATGCGGTTGACAATGCACGATAAGGCGTGAGGTACGTCTTCCCTCGCGCGGAACAAGTTCGGTCGACGGCCTTTAATAAGTCCCTGCGATGGCGAATCAACTGCAGGGTTGGAGATTATCCAACGCCGAACTTATGTTGCTTGGGAAAGTCCATGCGTAAAGCAGCAGACATTCTACGCGTCGTTGATCATCGTCGGTGGGAACTCCCTTCCGGCTCCTGGATCATGATGCAAGGTTGGTACGATCTGCTTTTTGCGCATTGGCCTATCTCGGTGGACGCCCTACGACCTCTCATCCCTGAAGCGCTGATTATCGACACGTTCGAAGATAGCGCGTGGCTCGGAATACACCCTTCGATTTAAAAATGACGCCCAGAGGTCTACCAACACTTTTTCATTTTCCGGAAATGAATTGCAGAACCTATGTGATTTATCGCGGCAAACCGGGAATCTTCTTTTTCAGTCTGGACGCAGGGAACCTGTTGGCGGTTTGGGGCGCTCGTACATTCTTTCTATTGCCCTATTTTTACGCCGAAATGAAAATAGAGAAAAACGGGGAAACGGCGGCGAAATGAAGCAATGGTGCCGTATCGGGTAGCGAAATTCCCTTTTGCAGCCGCGATCGTGTTTTCGGCAATTTCGCCGGTAGCGCGTTGTAACGGCCAAGGTGGATGGTGTATTTCTCCCCGGAAAAGTCGGTTATTTGAGTACGTGTACAGACAATGTCGTTCGGTGAGCCAATGTTCTAGAGTGCCCGGGCATGCCAGGCGCACTGGACCTTCTGGTCCATATTGCCCAGCGAATGATGCGCCCTCACGGATTCTGCGTGAGGAATAGGAAACCGCGATTTCTGTGGTCGATCCAAACATAAGATGCGCAGCCATTGCATTGACATGATCTCGAAGCAATCAGAAGGTGGAGTCGCGAGAATCTTCGTTTCACGGGATGATGGTGTGCCACACGCTTCAATTGGAGAATGTTCCATGACTAAGTAAAAGACCCCCCACACGCAAACGCAGCAAAACATGAAGCCAGAACAGATTGACTCAGAGGCTGATCAAAATGCGCGAAATACTGACGATCAGAACTATGCTCAGACGCCAGGAGCCGAAACTGGTACGAACCGCAAGTACGCGAACGGTTCAAACGGACGCTCCATCGCGCAACACTGAACCGGAAACTCGGCTCACGAAGGTTCGATTTCCACACGAACTCCCAAACGACCAGTTCAGGGAGTTACCTCCATTCAGCAGGGGAGGAAAACGAACGTCAGGAAATGGTCGTCAAAGATCGCCCTGACGCGCGTGCCGGACTGAACCGCTCGAAGTAGTGTCGAACTCCTGGGACTCCGGTTCTGCTGAGTAGGTCGCTTCGTCCCTTACTGGGAGCAACTCCTAACGATAATTTTCTAGTTGCTCGTTGCTGGCCTACTTGTTGCGCATCGGAGGGTTGCCAGCTTCTAAGCCGCCCTACGGTTCGATGCCGCCGGGATACCTTCGTCCCAATCCGTCGATGCGATGACCGCCAGTTCGTTGGCAGCTTGCCCGTAGAAGAATACGGATTCGGGTTCGTCCGCAAAGTCGTAAAGAATAGGCCCAAGGGCTGCTTTCGTCGCCTGTACGGCGTCGAGTGTACCGTGTAGCTTGAAGTTGATGGGTTTCTTTCCCGTTCCCTCGTAGTCGGTCAGCAACGACACTCCCGCTACCATGCCTGCATTTACAAAAGCGGCCGTTGCCGGTCGCCTCTTGCCGCGTAAGGCAAACCAAACACCTAACGCACCAAAGTAGCACGTGACTGCCACGTCGAGCCATGCATGAATCCTTGGTGAAATCAGTTTTGGCATTTTGCGAAAGGTATCGGGCAGCGTCGCTTCGTTAATTCGGTGCACTGCGGACCGCATTTCGCCGCTGAGCTCCGTGGCCTTCGATTGCACCCACGTTCCGAGATCGGGAGCGCCATGAGATGCATCCTGTGAGCCAACGCCAGCAACTTGTTTAGCCACATTCTCAACCTTCTGCGCCGGACTTGTTTCTTCTGATGTCGCCATTATTTTCTCCTTATAATAGTCACGCATCAGGCAGCACGTCGGATCGTTGGCTGTTCGGCTTCGTCACTCGCAGGCCTCTTGGAAAGGGAATTTGGAGCATTCAGATTAGCGCCGCGATCAACGCCTACTCCGAGACGGTCAACCAATTCGCCGCCAAGCCAAGCGGTCACCAGAGAAATGACTACAGCAATGAAAGAGAATCCGAGAGCCGGGCCTGAGGGATTGTCGGGTGTGGGGCGCCGCAACCACCAACTTATCGCAAACAGGAGCATCACGACAAGGTTGCCCACACCGTGCCAAAGACCGATAGCTTTCGCACGCGTTCCCATTGGAATTGCGAGCCAGTCAATCAATCCGAAGGCGGCGGAGATCAACCCGCCTATTAGGCCTGCCACGATCATCCAATAGGCTGCATTGAACAGGTAGGGCACATTTTTGGTTAATGCGATGATGTCGAAAATGACGGCGGTCGCCAACAAACCTAACGGGAAAACAATTAGCATGGGATGAACGGGATGTCCGAGGAATTTGGCTCTGCTTTCCATAAAGCACCTCACATAAAGTACAGAATATCCAAGCGCCCGGACTCAATCCGTAGTTGCGGGTAGATCTCGTCCAAAGGAGCTCTAGAATGGGGCTGATGGGACTTTATAGAAAGTACGAAATGCGGCTGAGCGCGAGGAAAGCCATTCCCTCAGGATATTTGCGACGGAAAAATGCGTAGGAGACGAATCGAGTATACGAGTAGCTCAGAGCGGATGCCATGAATGCTGACAATCACGGTAGTTGCTATTAGTGCGTTTTTAGTTTTTTGCCTATTCCGCCGTCTGAATTTTGCGAAGTTCCCGAATTACTTCTTTCATAATTCTGGCGTTGTTTCTGCTGCCGCCGAAGACGCAACTATTACATCGTGGTCTAAACAAGAGGATAGCGGACAAGTTGGGTGTCGATAGTCTTATGTTTCCAAGGCCGTGAGACTCAGTACGCCAGCGCGTTTGCGATTTGAAGACTACTTGCTTCTCAACTCAAGAAAGTATTACTTTCGCTTCGGCAGCTCATTATCCCCAGCAACGCGCGAAACTGGAAGAAGGTTGAGGAATGGTTTCTTCAAAAGATAGTTGAACGGGCCGCGCTTGATCTTCAGGATTGGCCACTCCTCTGATTATGGATTGTTACAAAGTTAAACTTCACCTACTAGATTACTTTGGTCAGGTTCATAAGCACGAAGATTGTATTTCGCAGGAGAACGGGCAAATCGAATTGGCAATGTTCCGCACTGGCCGGTCTGCAGTCCTGCGACACCACTTTCGCTCACGGATCCAACTCAGCCCGAACTTGTACCGAGATCGATTTCGGCGGACAGGTCCGGCATAAAAAGGGGCAGCTATGAACTCAATTCTCCAAAGGACTGAAATATTTTGCACTCTTCTTGGTGTGCGTTTGCCGATCCTGCTTGCGCCAATGGCGGGCGCCAGTGCACCGGCCTTGTCGATCGCCATCGCAAACGCCGGGGGCCTCGGTTCATGCGGAGTGCTGTTAATGCAACCCGAGGAGATTATGGCGTGGGCGAACGAGGTCCGCTCCAAATCGAGCGGCCCATTTCAACTAAACATCTGGATTCCTGATCCAAAGCCACGCCGCGACTCGAAGCACGAAGAAGCAGTGCGTGCGTTCTTGGCGAATTGGGGACCACAGATCGGACCCGAGGCGGCAGACGCTACACCACCTGAGTTCGCGGCGCAATGCGACGCAATGTTGGCCGCAAAACCTTCAATCCTATCCTCGGTCATGGGTCTGTATTCACCTGAGTTCGTCGAGCGAATGAAACGCAATGGCATTCGATGGTTCGCAAACGTGTCCACGGTGAAGGAGGCCCTAGCAGCAGAGGCGGCGGGAGCTGATGCCATCGTGGCGCAGGGAGCGGAAGCCGGCGGCCACCGTGGTTGTTTTGACGCTTCGGCAGCAGAGCTCGAGCTAGTCGGACTTTTTGCGCTTATACCCGCGATTGTCGATAGGGTGAAGATCCCGGTTATTGCTACAGGAGGTATAGCCGACTCAAGAGGTGTTGCAGCTGCACTCGTGCTTGGTGCCAGCGGTGTTCAAATTGGGACTGGATTTTTGCGATGTCCCGAAGCGAAGATTCATCCTGCGTGGGCCGATGCAATTTCAGCTACTCTGCCAGAAGACACGATCATCAGCCGGGTATTCAGTGGCAGAGCAGGTCGAAGTATCTCCACGAATTACGTGAGAGCGGCGCTCGCAGAGGGATCGCCTGCCCCCGCTTCATATCCCGTGCAACGTGCCTTGACTGCAGCTATGCGCGCCGACGCACAGCAGCGAGGGGATGTGCAGCGTATGCAAGCATGGGCTGGTCAGGCTGCCGCTCTCGCACAGGCAAAACCGGCGGCGGAACTCCTGCGCGACCTCTGGGAGGGAGCGAAGCAGATACTTCCATAGCCACAAAGTTCCAATGACATCTCTTAGAGCGGATATCCAAAGTGTGGCAGTCCCACATACACCTCAGGCAGAGAGATCGCACCTCATGAAGATCAGATCGGGCACTTGCGAATCACAATGCGAATCAATGCCGCAAAAGCCAGGAGAACGATATAGTTCCTGTGCAGCCATGCGGCAGAAATCGCTTCCCCTGGCTATGTCTTCCACACAAGAATCAATTGGTGACGGTGGTCGCTGTAGAGTACCTCGATGTTGACACCCGCCTCGACCAAGTAGCTGGCAAGCTCCTCGCTCCCCACGCAGTAGAGGTTGTTGGCAATTCGGAATGGAGCGATGGTTGTAGTCCACGAGGAATTCGTTTCCGCATGGGCGAGTATGGATGTGCAGAACAGGAGGAGCACCACACGGGAAAGAAAGCGCGCATTCCTCTTGTATACCTATCTGTTCACGTGTTTGGGCGACTCCCCGCCATGAAGCTTCACGAAGACTCTTTCTTACCACCAACGGTGCACTGTTGCTTTGTAGGCGGAATACAGGTCGGGGAAAGTTACGCTCAAGAAATCGCTCTTCATGCGGAAGAGCGAACGCAAGACAGGCCACGCGACCAAGGTCGTCAACAATCCCCAAAGGCCCATCGAGCGAAATCGTCTACCATCAAGCGTGCTGCGGTAGATTTTCTCCTTGATGATCTCCGGATTCAAAAATCTCAAAGTGTCGCCCTAATGTTCCTATAGTCTTCCCTGAATTGAAATGCCATGGGCACCCGATGGCCAAATTATCTTAGCGTAGCTAGTCTTCAAAAACTGCCGTGCGTGCCTGTCAGCGAGCCGTCAGCAAGAGGAGAACTATGCGGACCGCCACGTGGATTCTTGCTTACTCTACCGTATTGATGTTGCCACTCGCAGTTGTCATTCCAGCTCACTGCCAGGACAGCATCTCCGCTTCTTCTCAAACCGAAACCGCGGACAGTTTCGAAGGGACTGTTGAGTCGTTCTCACGGAACACCCTGGTGTTGCGCACTGACGACAATCGATACCAGCTATTCACGTACCAGGAGGGTGCGACGAGGAACGCAGCGTTGGCTCGAGGTGTGCGTGTGCGAGTTGTCGCCGGCGCTCCTAAGGAAGATGGCACCAGGGCGGCCAGCAGCATCCGCGTCGCCACGAGTCTCTCTAAAGGAGCCGGGGCAGCCGATAAGAGCGCTCAAGCCGCACCCGTACCCGAGAAAGTTCGCGATATAGAGAATGACATTAAGCGCGACAGCAAACGCTGGCGGGCTGGTGTACGCGCAGGAGCGGCCTTTGATCCTGAACTTCTTTTATTCGGAGTTCAATCGCAGATGGGACCGATTTTCCATCCACGCGTATTGTTTCGGCCCAATGCGGAGTTTGCCTTTGGAGAAGTCACGGACCTTATAAGCTTGAATCTTGAGGGCGTGTATCGATTCTCTCCGGCTTCGCGAACTTCAAATTGGATGCCGTATGTCGGAGCCGGACCAGCTCTAGTCTTTATTCACCAGAGCTACCAGCAAGGTCGACAGATTGACTTCGGAAACTTCGATTATGAGACAGGGCTGAATGTCCTTGCTGGAATGCAATCGCGCAGGGGGACATTCGTCGAACTGAAGACAAGCTTGTATTCAGGGCCTGCGCCGAAATTACGGTTAATCTTTGGATATAATTTCTGACCCAGTAGCGCCAGGGCGGCTAGGATTGAAAAACGCAACCTTCATTTCTGACGAATGCGTGGCCGTCCATGAGCAAACCTTCGCTATTGGCTGACGAGCTGTCTTTCTGGGAACTCCGGATTGACATAAGCTACCGATAGGCAGGGGTAATCCGATTGCTAAAGGCAAAAGATCAGATCCGGGCACGCTGCAGGTAAGTGGTGCGCTCGAAGCAACTTTGAACATCCTGTCCCGAATCAAGGCTTCGACGTCTTTATAACTGCCAAGAATCGCTTTACGGTCCAGCCCCTTCAGACTGAGCTTAAGCTACTGAAGGGCAGATACAGCCCTAGCAACTGGTGGCTGCCGAATGGTCGCCGCACCACAGAGAGAAGAGACGTCACGTGTGCCCTAAGTAGCACGTTAAGCAAGAGAGGTTTCAAATGTTTCGAAAAGGCGTTTTCGGGCTAATTCTATTGATTCTGGTTTTTCTGTTCGGCTTTTTGTCAGAATATCAAAACCTACGGCAGGCGCGCGCCCATCTTTCCACGACCACCGCACAACTCGATTCTTGTCACTTGGCCCAGCAGCTCTCACAAATTCGAGACGCGGCCTCGCTAACATATCTCGAGGCAACGCGGAAAAACTATGGAGTTGCCGGCCAACATTCGAAGCAATTGTTTGATCAGTCACAGCAGATCGTCAACAGAACAGAAAATGAGACACTCCGACGTACTCTGAATGAAATTGGCACAAAGCGTGATGCAGTAACAGCCGCTTTGGCGAACGGGGATCCAGCAGTGATCCCGGACTTGCAAATGATCCTTGCCCAGCTTGAGGAAAAGGCGACCTTCTAATCCGTGCGGGCGAGTACCTTAGCCGTTGAGCGCGTTCACTGCTCTCTTTTTTAAAGTCAGTAAGCACGTTAACGAAAACAATCGAGCGCGTCGGTGCTTGGGCCGCGCTCAAATTGAACGACTGAACTGTTGCTCACCGGGAAGATGTTGAACGCTTTAAGTGTTCGAAATGTGGCAGGATCTTCGTGCCCGATAACAAGAGAATCGGATCGAGCCGTATGTGCTGTGGAACAGGCGGAACATCTGTACAAAGAAATACGAAATGAGAATACGCTCACCGATCCTGACGGGAAGGCTGAAGCTGAAACCGGGCGCAAAGATTGACGTCGTGATCGAAGCAAACTCGGAAGACACAATCAAGAAACATTAAGCTGCGAAATTAAGCCAGAATCTCCTGCGCTGCGGCTATAAGCATATCGAACGCTTTGTCCTTGAGGATGACCCTGCGTATCCCGGCGTTCAGAGCATCCGTTTCCAAGATGCTGCCAGCGTGATTCGTGAGCATCATTAAGCGTACCTCCGGCATCAGCTTTTTAAGCTGACGGCCTGCCTCAAGCCGGTCCATGACAGGCATTGATAAGTCCAACAAGATCAGATCGGGTCGAAGTTCCTGTGCTTTCTCGATTGCATCAACACCATTCACCGCTTCGCCGCAGACCTCGAATCCATTGGACTCGAACAATGAACGTAATAACCTGCGTATGTTGGGATGGTCGTCAACGATGAGAATGCGATGCATCTGGAGAATGCAGGCCCTGTTTCAAACGACCAAAGATTGAACAGAGTCTCACACTTACGGAGATCGTTCGATACAGTACATTCTGTATTGCATCTGATTTCGGATAGACGTGGGAGGACTTACTGCAAATCTACTTGAAGGTTTCACGTTTTTTCTCCAGAAAAAGTCCAGCTCGTTCGTGTTACGCATGTCCACACTTTTTGCACTCCGAATAGTTATACCCAAGGATGAACTTTCAACGACGCTGGCCGGAAGTCGGCTTAGCCTGCGTATGAAACATCGGCGCCTCACTTGCGGCAAGGCAGTGGAGATTAAGTCAAGCGGGCGGCTGCCGGGGGTTCTTGCTCGCACCGTGGCCAGTTAGTCATACTCTGCATTCCGAGAGATCGGCTAATGTTGGTAAATGTAGGTCACGCCCGCGACTGTGGGGTCGCCCCCAATCGTTCCAACGGCAATGATATGTGGCGACAAAGCGAGGGCGCCACCATAGAGTTGTCCTTGGAACTTAGACGGCGGAGTTAGTTTCGCATTGAAGTTCGAGGTCGTCGTCCAGCCGCTTCGAGGTTTGTCATACACATAAACTGCTCCCCTTTTGGCTGAACCACCTTCAGATGCGCCAACCAGTATCACGTTCCGATCAATGGTCACTCTACTTCCGAACAAATCATATTTGACCGTGTCGGAAGCGGTAAGCTCGGGGCTCTCCGTCGCAATGGTCCAACCAGCACTGGGCTTAACAAAGACGTAAGCGGCGCCGGGTCCTTCATCTTCCTCGTCGGCTCCTACGAATTTTCTCGGCTTTGCTAAAACTATTCGACAGCTTGAACGCCTGCGCTTGGGATCTCTTTCTCGACGGCATTATTGTGAGCCGGAAGCCTCACGGAAATCTTCGTGCCGGAGGTGCTCGACTCAATTTTCATCTCACCGCAAAATTGACGTACACGCTCGCGCATACCTCTGATTCCGACGCCTGATTGATGTGACTGAATTTCTGCCAGGTGCTCGGAGGACATGCCCGACCCGTGATCTTCGACCTCGAGAAAAACGCTTTCCAGATTGCGAGCGATTTGGATCACAGCACTTTTGCTGCCGGAATGGCGATGAATGTTAGTCAAGCACTCCTGGACGATACGAAAGATCGTCAATTCCATGTCGCTGGGAAGTCTTCCGAATTCCTCGGGAATACCCAGTTGGATGTCGAGACCGCTACGTTCTACGAGCCCTTGGACATACCACCTAAGGGCTGACGACAATCCGCTTTCGTCCAACAGCGGTGGGTGTAATAGATAAGATGTGGTGCGTATTTCCCGCGTTAGTTGCTGAGCCAACTGTTCACTTTCTTCTGCAGTCTTGGCAAACTGTGGAGCGCTTCTTTTTGCCTCTCTAACGATCTGCGCAAGATTCATGTCCAGCACCGCCAGAGTCTGACCAGCGCTGTCGTGCAGATCACGAGCAATACGGCGGCGTTCGTCATCCTGTATCCGGAGTAACCGCTGCGAAAGGTCTTGCAGCTGCTCGGATTGCGTCAGCACGGCAGAATTTCGCTTCTCAAGTTCGATGGTACGAATTTGTACTTCGGAATCCAGCTCCTCTGCCAGTTTTCGGAACCGCTCCTCACTCTCCCGCAACGCTTCGTCGGCGCGTCCACGGTCAATGCCAAAGCCAAGCTGACGCGCAATCGCCACGCTTAAATTAAGTTCGTTGTGAGTAAAAACATGAGCCGCGTTAAAATATGCCATGAACTTGCCGATGAGCTTCCCGCCTGAAACAAGTGGGATGAATGCGAGGGCGCCGATGCCCTCGTTCCTCACGACAGTTTTCAGTTCTTGGCTTAAGTCAGACACTTCCACATCGTTGATGCAAATAGGCTCTGGCTCCTTGTCAACCGACTTCCATGGCGAATGCCCTTCAGTCGCCTTTCGATAGGTTTCGGATAGGCCGCGCCAAGCTACAAAGCGCATGATGTCCGCATCGTCAAACAGTAAGATTGAAGCGCGATCGCATTGTCCCCCCTTGAGGATCGCATCCAATGCCGCACGATAGAGGTCATCTAGTGACTTGGAACGATGCAATTGGTCAGCTAGCTGAAATAATGCCTCCTGCTGCCTAAGTCGGTCGGACAAGTCGCGTTCAATCCGCTTGCGCTGGGTGATGTCCCGAG
Source organism: Terriglobia bacterium (assembly GCA_963791575.1). Classification (GTDB taxonomy): domain Bacteria; phylum Acidobacteriota; class Terriglobia; order Terriglobales; family Acidobacteriaceae; genus JAOAPG01. Next base: position 20,084 of record CAWBSY010000005.1, read on the forward strand.
TTACCGCAAGTTGGACAATGCTCCCATCCGGATTACTGAGAGGAGCGGCCTGGGTGGCCATGTGACGCCGCACGCCTTGCAGTCCTACGATGTCGAACTCCAACGAGCCTTTCTCACCGCGACAGATTCTTTCATTAAAGGCACGGAACTTGTCTCGGTCCTCCGTAGCAACAAGTTCGTACACATTTTTGCCAACCACCATCTCGGCGCAATCCGCGCCTATCATTGATAGGCCGGCAGAATTCATCTGCAGTAAAGTACCGTCCGGGGCGACGAGTTTCACGCATTCAGGGGTAGTCTCGATAATTGTTCGCGAACGCTCCTTGCTTTCACGCAATTCTTGCTCGGCTTGCCTCCGGTCCGTAAAGTCCAAAACTACCGCTACCCATCCGTCTGGCGCTCCTGCAGCATCGAATGTCGGGGTATAAGTACCAGAAACCCATCTCGTTCCAACTCCCTGAAACGTTATTTCCTCATCGTAAGTAACGGTTTCACCCGCAAGTACACGTTCGAAGTATGGATGTAGAGTTGCGAATGCTTGCGCTCCCAAAACTTCTAAAATAGGACGCCCTGCGATTTCCGTCAGGGGGCGATGGAGCAAGTCGGCGTACTGCTGATTAGCCCACACATAATGGAGGTTCCGGTTGCAGCGTGTCACCGACGCGGCCATTCTGTTGGTGACCAGTTCAAGATGTGCCGCTGTGGCTCGCATCTCGTGTTCCGCTTCTCTCAGCCTATCTTCGGCGTTTTTGCGCGAGTCGATATTCTCAACAACCGAGATGAAGTACTTTAATCTGTGTCGCGAATCGCGCACAGCACCAACCGTGAGGTTGACCCACACGACCCGTCCATCTTTGCGTATGTAGCGTTTTTCCATCGAGTAGTGCTCGATGTCGCCCGCGCCGAGACTACTAGCCTGCGCAACATCTGCAGCCACATCCAAGGGATGAGTGACATCCTGGAACCGAAGTTTCAGGAGTTCCTGTTCCGTGTACCCTATGATTTCGCAGAATTTTCGATTTAGTCGGAGCCAACGTCCATCCTCGGCAACATGCGCCATGCCTACTGCGGCTTGTTCGAACGTCAAGCGGAAACGTTCTTCGCTATCACGGAGTGCTAGTTCAAGGGCAGCACTACGTTGAATGATTTCTTGCGCGTCGACAGCAGCGGTACTGGCATTGGTGAGGTGCGGCGAGAAAAAATCGTGTTTCCCGGCTTGTTCTATGGTTTTCAACAGATCTCGCGCAGCAGAAGACTTTACAACGTAACCACAAGCGCCCGCGTTCAACGATTGTTGGACCATCTGTTCAGATTCATGTTGGCTCAGCATCAGAACTTTGGTTTCAGGAAACTCGCTGCGGATCGAACGCGTTGCTTCTAGTCCGTTAAGCTTCGGCATGCTGATGTCCATTACGATCACATCCGGTTTCAGTTGCCTAGCTTTCTCAACTGCATCCTGCCCATCGACTGCTTCCCCACAAACTTCGAGATCATCTTGTCTTTCAAGAAGGGAACGGATTCCTTTGCGAACGACTTCGTGATCGTCGACAACTAGTATTCGCTTCATATCTAGAAAACTATCAGCTAACTTGTGTCTCAGTCTCAAAGGGTGTAATTGCTCACGGCGCGCAACAATCCTAGCGTTTCGGGCCTTCTAGGCGCATACAGTGAATACTGTATTAACCGCAACGAATTGAAGTGAGTGGCTATCTCACATATGCCCGGAACGGGACTGAACTTTTTCGTTGTGGTTTATGTTAGCTTCGAACGTAATGTTAGGGTGCTAGCAGCCAGCCGCGGTCACCCCGCCCTCATCCGTTCTAACAAGAGTCTTCTCCCAGGACCGATCGGATCGCGGCGAATAAATCTCGCGAGAGATTGGATTTCGTCACATATGCATGAGCCCCAGAGGCAAGGGCGAGCGCCAACATCTGCCTAGGTTCGTATTGACTGACGATAACAAGCTTGGACCGCGGGGCAGCTTTTCGAATTTCCGGAGCGGCTTCCAATCCCGTGCGGTCTGGTAGGCTAATGTCTAATAAAATTACGTCTGGCTGAAGTTCACTCGCCTTCTCAATTGCGTCGCGCGCGTTTATGGCTTCACCGCACACCGTCCAGGCATTATCTTTTGCGAGCAACAACGACAATGCCCGCCTCACCACTTCGTGATCGTCCACTATGAGGATTGTTGCAGCCTTTCCAGCTTTGGCATCCTGCCCAGCGTCATGTTCCTCGTAAGGAGGCATTTGTTTATCAGGTGCTTCCTGAGCCTCCAGCCGCATTATCATCCATCCATCCGTTCTTGGTCGGTCATTGGAAGTGCAACTCGCACCAGAGTGCCGCGACCGTCGGAGCTCAGATCGAACGATCCTCCAAGTTCGAGTACTCGTTCGCGCATTCCTGCCAGTCCGACGCCGACCTGCGAGCCTGTCTGCTTGAATCGCTGCAATACTTCGGCGGCTATGCCTTCCCCATAATCCTTTACCTCCAGGACGACCTCCCGTTGGTTCCTTTGAAGGTTGACATCAACAGCTTTGCTCCCTGAATGACGAAGCACATTTGTTAAGCTCTCCTGTAGAACACGAAAGATCGCGAGCTCCATGGCATCCGGCAATCGTCCAACGTTTGGCGAGATATTTAAAGACGTGTTGATCCCGCTCCGTTGACCGAATCCTTCGATATACCACTTAGTGGCGTCAACGAGTCCAGCATCATCGAGCATCGGAGGATGCAAGAGATAAGACAAGGTACGCATGTCTGAAACGCAATGCTCCAATATGCTCAGCGACTCGGTCCAAAGCTTCCCGTCGTTGCCGGGGCGGGCCGGCATGAGAATTTCGAAGTTAAGCTTTAAAGCGACCAGATACTGACCCAAGCCATCGTGCAAGTCTCTCGCGATTCGCCGTCGCTCTTGATCCTGTAAACGAAATAGATTTGCAGAAAGTTTTTGTAGTTCCTCCGTACGTTCCCGTAACGCTTCTTCCGTTCGTTTCAATTCGGTAATATCAAACCCAACTCCAAGAATGAACCAGGGGCGGCCATCCTCGTGGCGCACCATTTTGGCTTCCGAACGAAACCACATCGTCTTGCCATCGCGAGCGATGACTCGATACGCAGATTTGAGAGACCCACCTGAGCTAAAGAGTCCTGCAGCTTCCAGGCTCCAGCGCGCCTTGTCTTCCGGATGGATCTGCTGGAACCAGCGGATCGGGTCATCAAGCCATTCTTCCTGGGAAAATCCCAATGCCTCTTCAATTTGAGGGCTCACATATGCCTCGCTCGTGCCTCTATCGAGGTAGGCAATAAAAACCACCGCAGGGATCTGCTCCACCAGGGCTCGGTACATGGACTCTGGTCTCGGGATGGCGGGCTCTGGAGAACCTTTCTGCTCGAATCGAACCTCCTGAGACTTCAAACCAACTGCAGTAGGGGGCGCAGATGTTACAAATATGGATGCCAATTCGCCCATAAGGGTCTCCGCTTGAGCGAGCCCTAAAAGTTGATCGTGGAGTCCATCTGGTTTCACATCAGTCGTATTGGAGATACCTGTAGCCATTGGATTGGGAGTTCTTTGATGCTGAAGCAGGAGACAGCGTCAGGCGGATTCACCGGTCACCGTTTGTTTACGTCGCCAACTCGGTTCTTTATTTAGTGACCCTTGTGTGAAGCGGCGAAGGGCATGGATGGATTTCCCATAGGTTGCCACGGCATGCGAGGACAGCAATGATCCCGGGGGCTGGTTCATGAACGGCATAAGTTTGTCCGGAAAGCCGGGCATGGTGCAGCCAATGCAAATGCCACCTACATTGGGACAGCCGCCAATTCCACCCATCCAGCCACGTTTCCCCACATTGCACTGCACGACCGGCCCCCAGCATCCCAACTTCACGATGCACTCCGGCGTGCCGTATGTCTCGGTAAATTGCGCCTGTTCATAGTAGCCGCCACGATCGCAACCTTCGTGAACTGTTGCTGCAAACAGCCAAACTGGTCTGAGTGCATCGTCGAGAGGAATCATCGGCGCACGTCCAGCTGCCATATACAGAAGATAGAGGAGCGTTTCCATGAAGTTGTCCGGTTGCACCGGACAGCCTGGCACACACACGATTGGAATTCCTGTAGCTGACTTCCACTTCCAGCCCAGGAAATCAGGCAAACCCATACACCCGGTTGGGTTGCCTTCCATGGCGTGGATGCCGCCGTACGTGGCACACGTGCCGGCGGCCAGTACCGCCCATGCCTCCGGCGCGAGCCTCTTAATCCATTCCGAAGTCGTGATTGGCTGCCCGGTGATTTCATCTGTGCCGAACGACGCCCAATATCCTTCTGGTTTGTTCCCTTCATTCGGGATGGAACCTTCCATGACCAAAATGAAAGGACGTTCCGACTCACCTCTTGCTGCCTTGCTAAATTGACGGACAAAGTCGTCACCCACGGAATAGGAAAGCAGGGGGTTGTAAAGGTTGACTTTCGGGATCCAAGGCAAAGCACCCAGCACTACATCTTCAATGCTGGGATTGGTGGCGGCCGTCATGGCGATCGTGTCGCCATCGCATCCTAAACCAGCAGTAACCCACAACACGTCGATTTCGGAGATGGGACTGGAACTTAGGATCGTGTCGAGATCAGTACTCACGTTTTCGTTCTCTCCCTGTTTTTTGGTGCTCCGGCTATTAGTGAGGCCATCTCCACTGTGACCGAGTGTCGGAATCGACTATATCTAAAACAGAATAAGGCGCAAACAAAAATCCGCAAACGACTATCGGGCCAAGCGCCCCCAATGGATCATCTTCTTTTGCCGGTCGGCATACACGATCTAGTCTCTTACAAACTCCATTGTGACTTGCCCTATAACCTTCCTACAGGATTCACTGTATTGCGGGATGTACTTCACGATTCATATGATTCGCACTCTTGATCCGGACTGCCTGGATCTCCCTGCACCAGATCCTGTAAAAGATGAAAGAGCCGAATGTCCACTTCAGCTGATGCACTGAACGCGCCTGGGAAAAATCGAAAACTGGTCGACATGCACTGGGACCCGATCACCCGGATTGTCGGGAGTCTGGGGATTTTTGCGAAAATCGATTTTGAGAACCGCGAAGTCGCGGAGTGCCACAGCACGTCGTCGATTTTTCGCGGCTACAGCGTGTTCATGCGGGGCAAGGACCCACGTGATGCCCATCAGATAACCAGCCGTATTTGCGGAATCTGTGGCGATAATCACGCCACATGTGCTTGTTATGCCCAGAATATGGCGTTCAAGATCGAACCGCCTCCGTTAGCCGATTGGATCATCAATCTAGGCGAGTCCGCGGAATACATGTTTGATCACAATCTCTTTCAGGACAATCTGGTCGGCGTGGATTTCTGTGAGCAAATGGTGAAAGAGACCAATCCCAGCATGTGGGACAAAGCTCAACGGACGGTGGCGCCTCATGCAGACCTTCACGGTTATCACACCATCGCGGACATAATGCAGGCACTGAATCCATTTACAGGTAAGTTCTATCGCGAAGCTTTGCAGATGAGCCGAATTGCACGCGAGATGTTCTGCTTGATGGAGGGACGCCACGTGCATCCATCTACGCTCTATCCCGGTGGCGTGGGCACAGTCGCTTCTCCGCAGCTTTTTTCCGAATACCTTGTACGGCTCATGAAGTATGTGGAATTCATGAAAAAAGTCGTGCCATTACATGATGATCTGTTCGACTTCATTTACCAGGCACTGCCCGGTTACGAGCGAGTCGGCCAGCGTCGTGTACTGCTGGCCTGTGGTGGCGCATTTAATGACCCTTATATCTGCGACTATAAGTACGAAAATATGAACAAATGGGGCCGGGCGATGTTTGTGACTCCTGGCATAGTCGTAGATGGCAAGCTTTTGACCAGCGACCTTGTGGAAATCAATCTGGGAATTCGCATCCTGATCGGCAGTTCGTATTATGACGACTGGCAGGATGGCGAGACGTTCGTCCAGGCCGATCCGCTGGGCAATCCTGTGGATAAGCGCCACCCATGGAACCAGACTACGACGCCGCGCCCGCAAAAACGGGACTTTAAAAATAAATACACCTGGGTGATGTCGCCACGCTGGTTCGACAAGAGCACTCAACAGCATCTTGCTCTCGATACCGGCGGCGGTCCGCTCGCGCGTTTGTGGTGCACGGCACTTTCAGGAGTTGTAAATCACAACTACATTCGTGCGACTGGCGGCAGCGTCAAGATTCTCTTGCCGAAAACAACAACTCTACCGGAGACGGAGCTCGAGTGGAAAATCCCGAATTGGAGCAATGCGCTTGAACGCAACCGCGCTCGCAGTTATTTTCAGGCCTATGCGGCAGCCTCAGCGCTTCACTTCATCGACCAGGCGATGAAAGAAGTCTATGCCGGGCGGACGCAGACGTGGACGCCATTCGAAGTGCCGAAGGACGCGATTGGCTGCGGTTTTCATGAAGCGGTGCGCGGGATACTCTCGCATCACGTTGTTATTCGCGATGGCAAAATCGCCAACTATCATCCCTATCCGCCGACGTGCTGGAATGCCAGCGGACGCGATTCTAACGGTGTTCCGGGACCGTACGAAGACGCGATCCAGAACACCCCAATTTTCGAAGAAAATGCTCCCGACAAGTTTAAAGGCATCGATATTATGCGGGTGGTACGCAGCTTTGATCCGTGCCTGCCATGTGGCGTACACATGTTTGTAGGAAACGGCAAGCTTATCGAAACTCGCCATTCGCCAATGTTTGGGTTAGATGGCGCGAAGTAATGAGGGGAGCAGAATTCATGGAGGGTGAAGCACGCGTGGTCACGGCTAAAACGATTGAAGAATTAGTCACCAAGCTGGAAAGTCTCGCAGGGATTGAGGCGAGGACAGCCGCGGTCCACCTCCTCCAATCCGTCATTGGCTTTCATCGCAGCGCGTTGGAGCGCATGCTGGAGCATCTTGAGCAGACAGATAGCACTGGTCACGTCGTCGAAAATCTTGCAAAGGAACCCTTTGTCGGTGCCGTCTTGCTCTTGCATGGACTCCATCCCATAGATCCTGAGACTCGAGCGCGCAACGGGCTGCGTGCCATTGAGCCATATTTAAGGTCGGGTGGCTATGAAGTCCACGAGCTCAAGCTTGAAAACGGAGAATTGAATCTTCAGGTTCGTAAATACACCGCTCCCATAGGATCGGCTGTGGCATTAAAGAACCTGGTCGAAAACGCTATTCGTAATGCCGCGCCAGATATTGATGAGATTACGATCCAGGGCTTCGAAGAAGAGACGGCACTGAATCGAGCTGGATTTGTTCCAATTGGAAAATTAATGAGCGGCATTGCAACGTAAGGCCAAACTCGTCGAGGAGCAACTCAAACAGTACTCAGCACCTTCAATGCTGCAGGTTGAGTCATTTTGAATGTTTTGCTGAAACAGACGGGGTTCCTGTTTTCAATAAATATTATCGTTTACATTGGTTTGCCAACCGCTGTCCGGAGTGCAGCACCCCTAAACAAACTGACGCAATAACCAAGCGCCGCATGGACGCTGACGAACGCAAGACTGTTACTGAAGCGAACGAGGCCCGGAAGCGATCCCGACCTTCTTCATGGTAAAGATAGCTGATGGGTTCACGAACTAAACCAAACAGTTTCTCGATCGAACAGGATATTCTCCGGTCAGAGGTCGTTGTGGCTTGTGACAAGATCCGGATCTGACGCGGATACACCCTCGCCAGCTCGTCGTACGCGGAAGATCTCTCCATTGCGTTTCCCGGCAAGATTAAGACGGCGAAAAATGTGCAGACTTGACTGCGTTTTCTGCAATAGCACTACTTCCGTATAAGCCCAACGTTAATAAGGCTCTGCTTTTGTGCCTTACCGTATGGCTTAAACACTAGCTCATTCTTGTCGACCGGAGTTACAATCCGAAGGCGTTGGTTCCCAAGTCGTTGCCATGGCGGCCCCTCCACTTCCATTGTTGACTCGCAAAAAGATTCGCGTGTTCGGCGTTGTACAGGGCGTGGGATTTCGCCCGTTCGTCTATAATCTCGCACAAACTCTTGGACTCGCAGGGTACGTTCTGAATTCCTCGATGGGTGTCACCATCGAGATCGAGGGGTCAGAGGATTCGCTCCACCAATTCCTTCACACTTTAAAGACTGACGCTCCACCTCTATCGGCTATTGAAGAAGTGAGTGTCAGTGAAGTAGATCCCCAAGGTGATCTCGGATTTTCTATACGCGAGAGCCACTCACAGTCAGGTGAGTTCGTCCTGGTCTCACCAGATGTGGCAACGTGTGACGATTGCTGGCGAGAATTCAGCGATCCGGCAAACCGGCGGTTCTTGTATCCATTCACAAATTGCACGAACTGTGGCCCCCGCTACACGATCGTCAAAGATGTTCCTTATGACCGGCCCAAAACCACTATGTCATCATTTGAGATGTGCGGATTGTGTCGCCAGGAATATGAGGATCCAGGCAATCGGCGATTTCATGCCCAGCCGAACGCCTGTGCGGCTTGTGGTCCAGCCTTGGCGCTCGTAAAAACCAGCGATCCGGTACCAAATTTCGACACTATTTATTCAGTGGAGGTTCTTCAGCGAACCTGGAAACTTCTCCGCGCAGGAAAAATCATAGCAATCAAGGGGCTGGGTGGTTTCTTGCTGGCGTGTGACGCTGAAAATGACGAAGCAGTGCAGCAATTGCGGAAGCGCAAGCGCCGCAGCAACAAGCCATTTGCGCTCATGTCGCGGGATGTCGACGCCATAGAGAAGTTCTGTTTCGTCTCCAACGTGGATCGAGCTGCTTTGCAAAGTATGCGTCGACCGATTGTCGTCCTGCCGGGCCGGGCAAATGGCTCAATTTCTCCTCATATCGCGCCGGGAAACAACACAATTGGCGTCATGCTACCTCATACGCCGCTTCACTATCTGTTATTTGGTGACTCGCCCGATGAGCTCCCTGAATTCTCTGCGCTTGTGATGACGAGCGGTAACGTCAGCGAAGAACCGATCCTCGTGTCGAACGAAGAAGCCTTGCAGCAGTTGCAACCCATTGCCGATTGGTTCGTGGTTCACAATCGCGATATACACATGCGTGTCGATGACTCCGTTGTACGTACGTTTCAGGGACGAGAACGCGTTCTTCGCCGATCTCGCGGATATGTCCCGCAGCCAGTCGATCTAGGCATTCCGCTGGAAGCGATCCTGGCCTGCGGAGCAGAGTTGAAGAACACATTTTGTCTGACCAAAGGGCGCTATGCCATTCTCAGCCAGCACATTGGTGATTTCGAGAATTATGAAACTCTTCAATTCTTCCAGGAGACGCTGGAGAATCTGAAGAAACTATTTCACATTGAACCTCAAGCAGTGGCTTACGACCTTCACCCTCGTTACATGAGCTCGCGTTTCGCCCGGACACTCCCCATTGACCGCAAAATCGGTGTACAACATCACCACGCACATATCGCCAGTTGCATGGCAGAGAACCATTTACAGGGAAAGGTCATTGGTATCGCTTTTGACGGAACTGGATATGGTACAGATGGTCAAATCTGGGGCGGCGAGTTCCTGGTTGCTGACTTCGCAAACTTCAAACGGCATGCTCGTCTGCGTTATGTCTCTCTGCCCGGAGGCGAAGCGGCGGTTCGCCAGCCTTGGCGAGTAGCTCTCACCTACCTGAGAGACACATTTGGTTCTGCGACGTTACCGAATTCAGCTTTTTTGAAGTGCGTGCCAGAAAAGCAAGTCTCGCTGGTAGACGCCATGCTCAGTCGTGGCATCAATACCATTCAGACCTCCTCTTGCGGCCGTTTATTTGACGCAGTGGCATCACTCGTAGGCCTGCGGCATGAGATCAATTTCGAGGGACAAGCGGCTATCGAACTCGAAGCGGTTGCGAGCCGCGACGTGACTCAGGAATATCCTTTCCGTATAGAAAACGGGGATCCCGCGCAAATCGATTTGCGGCCGATGATCGAGGCGCTTGTGCAAGACTTGGCAAAGTCAAAGACGCAGGCTTATATGTCCGCTTGTTTCCACAATACTTTGGCTCGAACACTTGTAGAAATGTGCGGCCGGATTCGCAAAGAGGAAAATCTGAATCGTGTATGTCTGAGCGGTGGAACTTTTCAGAATCATTATCTACTAGATCGCGCTATCACCTGGCTGCGTGCGATAGGATTTGAAACCTTCATCCACTCGACGGTTCCAGCGAATGATGGCGGCATCTCGCTCGGGCAAGCAGTAATTGCCAACGAAATCTTGCAAAATGGAGATTCTCATGTGTCTGGCAATTCCCGGTAAGGTTGTCGAGTCATTTGATAAAGGCGGCATGCGGATGGCGAGAGTTCAATTCGGTGGAATCGTCCGTGAAGCTTGCCTGGAATATGTGCCGGACACGAAAATCGGTGAATACGTGCTTGTTCACGTAGGCTTTGCGATCAGCAAAGTCGACGAAGAGGAAGCCCATCGAACGTATGAATTGTTGAAAGAAATGGACCAGTTGACCGAACTCGAAGCCCCGGTGGTTGAGGAGGTCGGGATGCGGAAGGAGGATGAGCCCTGAAGTATCTGGATGAATATCGAGATGGAAATATTGCCCGCAAACTCGTGGATGAAATGCGTCGTATCCAAACGCGCCCTTGGGTCATTATGGAAGTTTGCGGGGGGCAGACGCATTCGATCGTGAAACACGGCATTGATCATCTTCTACCCGAAGGAATCGAACTGGTGCATGGACCCGGGTGTCCGGTGTGTGTCACTCCGCTGGAGATGATCGACAAGGCACACGTTATTGCCCGGCGTCCCGAGGTGATTTTTTGCTCCTTTGGCGACATGTTGCGCGTGCCGGGTTCGGACGGCGATCTGTTCACCATCAAGTCGCAAGGCGGAGATGTTCGCATAGTCTACTCGCCACTGGATTGTCTGAAAATTGCGCGGTCTAATCTAAGTAAGCAAGTTGTGTTCTTCGCGATTGGATTTGAGACTACAGCTCCGGCGAACGCGATGCTCGTATGGCGGGCGCAGCAGGAAGGCATGAAGAACGTTTCCATTCTAGTTTCGCACGTGTTGGTGCCGCCTGCTATTGCCTCAATTCTGCAATCTCCACTAAATCGCGTGCAAGGATTTCTGGGTCCCGGGCATGTATGCGCCATCATGGGCTATCGCGAATATGAACCGCTCAGCGCCCGCTTCAAAGTTCCAATCGTAATCACTGGATTTGAACCGCTCGATATTCTGCAAGGGACGATGATGACATTGCGTCAACTCGAAGCGGGAAAGAGTCAGGTTGAAAATCAGTATTCGCGCATTTTGGATCGCGATGGGAACCGTCCCGCACAGAAATTGGTGTCGCATGTATTCGAGATCGGAGATCGAAAATGGCGAGGCGTGGGCACGATTCCAAAAAGCGGTTACAAACTACGCTGGGAGTTCAAGGATCACGATGCTGAGAAGCTGTTTGACGTGAAACAGATCGACACACGCGAACCGGAGATTTGCATTAGCGGCCAGATTCTAAAAGGCATTAAGAAGCCTCATGATTGTCCCGCATTTGGCACGCTTTGTACGCCACAGCGTCCGCTTGGGGCAACCATGGTCTCAGCCGAGGGTGCGTGCGCAGCCTACTACGCTTATGGGCGGCATCTACAACATCTACAAAACGAGAAGAACAGCAGGAGTGCCGTGGCAACGTCAGTAGGAGGTGCGGCTTGAATCAACTCAGTTCTTCCCCAACCAACCTAAATGATGTTGCAATCGATCCGGCTTGGCGAGAAAAAGTAATGCGTAAATGTAAGGAATCGATTGAGATAAAACAAAGATTTTTCGAGCAATATGCAGATGTAATTGGAGTGTTGAGCCAAAGAATGGCGGAGCGATTTCGCGATGGGCATCGCCTGTGGGTGATGGGTAATGGAGGGAGCGCATGTGACGCGCAACATATTGCAGTTGAATTCGTCCATCCTATAGTCGAAAAACGACGTGCGCTACCGGCATTTGATTTGGTGAGTCAGATTCCTGTGCTGACGGCGATCTCGAATGACAAAGACTTCGCCCGTGTGTTCGTTGATCAAATCGAACTATATGGCGCGACCGGCGACATGGCGATAGCCATTTCCACCAGCGGCAACTCTCCTAATCTTATCTACGCTCTTGAATCGGCTCGTAGTAAAGGTATATTGACGATTGCATTCTCCGGCAAGGATGGGGGTCGCATGCAAGACGTGGCCGAGTACTGTTTTACAGTGTCCAGCTATAGTACTCACAGGATTCAAGAGACTCACGTCGCGCTACTGCACATCTTGTGGGATCTCACCCACATTGCATTGGGAGAAGAAGACGTGATCTGACGACCAGGGGCTCCGTCCATCGCGAAGCCCGAATCCAGACGCATCGAGAACAAGGAGCGCAATCCGTGAGCGAAGCAACTTCTTTACTATTCGGTTCCTGCCCAATTCCTATTTTCGATCACAAACAAATCGTGCTAGGGCATGGCAGCGGTGGCAAGCTCACTGCCGAGTTGATCGAAAAGGTTTTTTTGCCAGCCTTCGCCAACCCTATCCTCGATAAATTGGACGATCAGGCCATTCTTCAAGTAAACGGATCGAGACTAGCATTCACAACAGATTCGTTCGTGGTGACACCGATTTTCTTCCCCGGTGGCGATATCGGCCGCCTCGCAGTGAATGGCACGATAAACGATCTCGCCATGAGCGGAGCGCGGCCTCTTTATCTGGCAGCTGCTTTCATTTTGGAAGAAGGCTTGCCCTCCGATGACTTACGCCGGGTAGTGGAGTCGATGCGAGATGCCGCACAAGAAGCCGGAGTTCAACTTGTCACCGGTGATACGAAGGTGGTGAACCGAGGCAAAGGCGACAAGATCTTTATCACTACGACGGGCATTGGAATTATAGAAGGGGATGTCAGTATCTCCGCTGACCGCGCTGTTTCCGGCGACAAAATCATCGTAAGTGGTTACATCGGCGATCACGGGATGGCCATCATGTCGCAGCGCGAAAACCTTGAATTCGAAGGAACTATAGAAAGCGATTGTGCTCCTCTGCACGGATTAGTCCAGTCCATGATGCAAGCAGGTGCGGAGAACATTCATTGCTTGCGTGATCCGACTCGGGGAGGCGTAGCGACCACGCTCAATGAAATTGCTGGCCGCTCCCGTATGGGCATGAAATTGAGGGAAGATGCGTTTCCAATTCGCGACACTGTCAGAGGAGCGTGCGAGATTCTTGGTCTGGATCCGCTCTATGTAGCGAATGAAGGAAAGCTCATTGCGATCGTGACCGCCGAAGCTGCGGACAATATCTTGAATCGAATGCGGGAAGATCCATTGGGTGTAGCGGCTGTGATCATCGGAGAGGTTACGGCCGAGCATTCGGGAATGGTGTTGATGAAGACAGAAATTGGGGGCACTCGCGTGCTGGACGTTATGTTCGGTGAGCAGCTGCCCCGAATTTGCTAATGTTTTCTTTTACCGTTGATTGTGTATTTTGTGGCTAAGTAGCGTTTTCCTTCATTGTTATGGATTTTGCCTCAGTTGAGAAGATCGCAAAAGCCGTGCTGTATGAGGGATACATCTTGTATCCCTATCGACCGTCTTCTACTAAGAACCGGCAGCGCTGGAATTTCGGAAGTTTATATCCTCGCGAATGGGCGGAATTGCAACGGCCCGCTGAGCCGAGCCGCATGGTTACTGAATGCCTGGTGCAGGTAGGTCCGGAAACGAAACTGGATATTCGAGTAAAGTTCTTACAGTTTGCGCCTTCAGCAGAAAACGAAAACTGGGAGCAGGGAGTGGAACGCTGCGCGGATCAGAATGAGTTGGACGCGACTGAGCTTTGTAAAGAAACGGCGCTGCTGAATTTAGCTTTTCGGGAGAGACCGGAGGTTGTCGGTCTCAAACCGTTGGGTGGGAGTCTTTCGGTCTCCGGAGAAATTCTGGGAGACGGTCTTTGCAAACTTCATCTGGAATTGCTGAACACGACTTCTATACAGAATCGCAACGAGTTTACGCGCACCCAGATGCTCTTGCAGTCTATGGTTTCCGCACATCTTCTTTTCGGCGTTACTAATGGCGAGTTCGTGTCGTTGGTCGATCCGCCGGAAGAATTACGCGATGCAGCAAAGTCATGTCAAAACAGCGGAGTTTTTCCCGTGCTGGTAGGTGAGGAAGGCCAGCGATCAATGATATTGTCATCGCCGATTATCCTTTATGATTACCCGCAGATAGCCCCGGAAAGTACGGGCGATTTCTTCGACGGTACAGAGATGGACGAGATGCTTGCTTTGAGGGTAATGACTTTATCCGAAGACGAGAAAGAAGTGATGCGTCACGGCGATGAACATGCGCGGCACATATTGGAACGTACGGAGACATTGCCTGCCGAGCACTGGATGAAAGTTCACGGCGCAATTCGAGGCATGCGACGCGTGCCTGAAGACGAAGCTCAGGACAAGTTATGAGCAGCAATTGGGATCCACTTGCAGAGAAAGCCGCGCCCGAGAGCATTATCGTCTTTGGCGTTGAGCTCCGGAAAGGGAGCCGCGTACGGCTTTGGCCGCAGAAAACCGCCGATATTATGGATATGGCGCTGCAAGGAAAATTGGCTGTGATTGAGGCGATAGAGCAAGACTTCGACGATCAAGTGCATTTAGCAGTGGTAATTGAGGACGATCCCGGACGCGAGTTCGGCATGCTGCGCCAGCCTGGGCACCGCTTTTTCTTTTCTCCCGAAGAAGTCGAGCCGGTTGAGGTCACGGATAACGGAGTGTCGACATGAACTCCCAAAATACAAGGTCGCGGATTCTGGTTGCCGTCATTGGCAATATTTTTCTAGGTGACGACGCCTTCGGAGTTGAGGTCGCTCGAGCACTGGCGACTCGATCGTTGCCGCAAGGAGTGGTTGTAAAAGACTTTGGCATTCGATCGTTTGACTTGGCTTACGCTCTTCTTGATCCTTGGGAGGCAGTCATTCTCGTTGATGCAGTGCCTCGCGGAGAAGCTCCGGGTACGCTTTACACGATAGAAGTCGATTTGAACGAATTAGCAAATTCAGAGGACGCTCCAGACGCCCACAGTATGAATCCCGTGAAGGTCTTGCAACTCGCGCAATCTACAGGACAGGTCACTTCGCGAGTTTACGTAGTTGGCTGCGAGCCAGAGGACTGTGGTGGCGAAGATGGCCGGATGGGATTGACTGCAGCCGTACAGTCCGCTGTCGAAGGCGGGGCGCAAATGGTGGAAGAACTGGCAACACGCATTCTCGCTCAAAAAGGTGCTCAGCACCGTGAGTTAGATATTTTGAACTACATCAGAATTGAGAGGACCTAGATGACGAGCAAATTGATTTGGGCTGCGGTGTCGTCAGCAGTAATTGGCGTGCTGATTTCTGCGGCACCGGACATTAAGCGCTACATCAAAATCAGCAGCACGTAGTGAAATCAACATGCACGAACTCTCGATCGCAATGAGTATCGTGGAACTGGCAGAGGAAGAAATTGAGCGCCGTGCGGGCGTTCAAATTATTGCCGTTCATCTCAAGCTAGGGGATTTCTCCGGCGTTGTGAAGGAGGCCCTTTTGTCTTCCTATCAGATGGCATGCGAAAACTCTCCATTGAAGGGTTCGCGCCTTATCATCGAACCGGTGCCCATTGCGGTGTTTTGCACTAACTGTCAGATGCAGCGCCCGGTTAGTTCTGTGCAACTGTTTTGTTGCGCGGAATGCGGCGCTCCTACGCCTGAGATCGTGCAAGGCAAAGAAATCGAAGTTGTAGCATTGGAGATAGAAGAATGGGCCGAGAACCCCGCTTAATTGAAGTCAGGAAAAACGTACTGAAGCAGAACGACCTTGCTGCGCGTGCGCTTCGCGAGCGATTTCGCGAGGCCGGCGTCTTTGTAGTGAGCCTGGTATCGAGTCCCGGCACAGGCAAAACTATGTTCCTGGAGAAAACTCTCTCCCTGCTTAGTCAAAAGCATCATGTTGCGGCGTTAGTGGGAGACCTGGCTACGGAAAACGATGCGATCCGATTGGCTCGTAGCGGAGTTCCCGTCAGACAAATCACTACAGGCACGATATGCCATCTGGAGGCCGCAATGGTTGAGAACGCGCTACAGGGATGGGATCTCAATGACCTGGATTTTCTCTTCATCGAGAATGTCGGCAACTTAGTTTGCCCTTCGTCTTACGATCTGGGAGAAAATTTGCGGTTGGTGCTAATCTCCGTCACCGAGGGCGAGGATAAACCTCTCAAGTACCCCACCATTTTCAACAGCGCCGATATAGCAGTTGTCACAAAGATGGACCTGGCGTCAGCGGTTGAATTCGACTGGAATTCCGCGTACGGCAATATCCAAGCGGTACGTCCGGGAATGCAGGTTCTTAGGCTCTCCGCCAAAACTGGCGATGGTATGAAAGATTATCTGGACCTGCTTACTTCACTTCGCGATGCGCTGCATATAGCAGCTGCGATCTGAATAAGGATGACGCGCGATTTACAATGACACCGTGTCAGACCACAGGAGAAGCATGGAGAGATGATTACCCAGTATTCATGCAATCTATTGGATGTGTAATGGAGAAAAACGATCAACCAATGGATAACTGAACTCGATGATCTCGCCGGATTCCAAGTCAATCTGAGGCCCGGCTACAACGGCTGCGCCAACTGCTGCATCTCACCTGCGCTCCGGTTCTGGCGGAGCAATCAGTAGAGGAGACCACTTCGATGAAAGCGAAAAGCGCTTCTCGATCTAGGCTGCAAAAACATACCAGCATCTCAGCAATAACGTCTTCAAACCCTTCAGTTTCAATTCCCAGGATTGGCCTCCCCTCCAACGAGATCGATACTTCGAACAAACATGAAAATCGGGATCTGGAGATTCGGGAATTGGCATACAAACTCTACGAAGATCGCGGTCGAATTGAGGGGGAGGCGCTACGAGACTGGCTCGAGGCTGAGGCTATGACTGGGAGAAACTCCTAAACGGCGGCGGCGCTTCGCAAGTCCATCGAGATACTGAACGGGTTATGCAGCGAAAGTTTAGAAGAGGAGCGCAGCTTGCTTATGGTTAGCACAATCGTGCAATTCAAATTTACGCGTCGCTATCCAGAATTCCAATTCATTGTCGGTGGAAGGACGAATGTCATGTCGCCAGCCGCACTCGCTGCGCTATAATTCTGGCAATTCTGAGTATCTGGAAATTCAATCATCCGGCGCATAGAACTTAACTCGCCTTGGCTTGCTGAATTACGGTCGAGGCGTTCCTGTTTTGTTTCTAGCAAGCGGTTTAGCTCTTCCATAAGTTCCGCCATTTTATGCGCGTCTTGCTCGCTGCCAATTGCCGTGCAGAGTTCGGTCATCCGTTGCCGCTCAGTTTCTTCATAGGGTCAAGACGACCGCTTGAGCTTCTCCTCTCTTTCTGCGAGGAGCTGGTTGAGTTCTTCGACCAGCGCGTTGAATTTTCGCTGATCTTTTTCTTTTGCAATAAGGCTGCACAGCTCTTCAATGCGTGGATTGAGTTCGGAAGTCATCTTGCGGCCTCTTCACCAGAGTAGTTAATAAAAATGTTAAAAAAATCCTGAGAAGGCAGTCAAGAATTTTTTCGGTTCGATACCGAACACAGCTGGGCGGCTGCCGCAACTTAACTCGCCTTCGCCTGCTCGATGCGGTTGGGTGCGAGAGCTTCCATTGTTTCACGGTCACATCGGATGCAGAGGGGCAGCTTGAAGTTCCAATGCTGGTCGCTTCCGTATATCCAAAATTGCGAATCGACCAGAGCCATCACCTGCCCACATTTAGGGCAGTCAAATTTCTTCTGAGTTGCGATGGCAAGGGAGCTTAGCGCTCTGCGAATTTCCGGCTGGGGTGTACCGCGTTTAGTTTTTGGCAGGTAATCACTGATTTCTTCTTATGTATCTGAATTTAGGCTAGGCTTAATTATCAACCTGTGCAAGTCGCTCAACTTCTATTCCTATGAAATAACCGTATGCCACGGCGCGGAAAAATGGACATGCAGAAGATTGTCGAGTCCTTGAACCAGACCTGGCCCTCTCTACGAGGAAACTCTTCATCCCCCGGAATGGGCCTACCTCGATTTTCACCGCACGCTATGTCTGAAATGCAAAGGGATTTTTGAGGACGGGCGGGGCGACTCGAAGTCTATTCGGCTTTCGCCGCTCGACCTCGTTCTTCAATTCCTCGATCTTCGCAATCGACTGTTCCCGTTGCAGACGGCACTCGTTCAGTTCACGAATTCGAAACTGAGGATCGTCACGGGTCGCGATGTCGTGGATATAGTCCCTGAAAACTCTCGGCAAATTATTGATCTCCTCGGGAGTGGGATACCTCCCGCCGCGAATGTTGGGGAGACGGGGCACTCCTTCATTCTAATTTAGTCAGCGGCGCCGGATCGCTCGGGTCCTGAGAACGCGATGACTCGCTTCCGCATCCCCTGAATGTGCTTCACTCAGTGCAGCCGTGAGCTCTGCGATAGGTGAACAGAAGCTACCGCTGGAGGTATTTTTCAGAGGCAAAGATAAAGCCACGGGCTTACCGATTACCTACGTGACGGTGAAATCGAAGAAGTAGCGTTTTATATCAGAACGCCCGCTGCTGCGCCTACAGACCTTGGGCTTTCCAGAAAGTCGAGACAGTCTTACCACTCATAAAATTAGAGATGTACCCGCCCAAGAGAATTTTCTTTAGGCTTTCCCTCATGATGAATCCAAGGGCATCATCCAAGACGCTAATCCTGGTCACAGGTCCATTGATTCCATCTCTGTCCGGTTTAAAAAATTTGTCGGGAATTCGCTGTCCGTGCGCAATACAATTCCGCACCTCATTGATGTCATCAAGAACATCGCCGACTGTTAGAGCAATCGGTGGAACGAATTCGAATTCTGGATGCTCTGCTGGGTCGTAAACCAGAGTGGAATCTCCTATGAAATTGAAGACTAGGCAGCGTGCTCTCGGTTATTCACTCTTCGCTCAGGTTGGATCGGTTTCTTACGCAAGTGTGCGTGCCATGATAGTCGGCGCAGGATTTGCAAAAATGGTCGCCGCAACATTCGATCTTGCACGTTTGACATCGGCGTGCCGCAACCGCAACATTCCGCCTCTACGGCGTAGCTTGAGCAGTACGACGAACGTCCGTACGCTGTGCGCAGTCGCCTTCGCTTCGTGTTGAAGGCGACGCCGGTAAGAGGCGGGTAGAAATTTCCCATGCCGCCGGCTTTCATCGCGCCCGAAAATGACGCTCGGCATCTCTCCCGGTGTCAGCTCATTAGCCGATCCGGTCGCAGCCGATCTGCTGGCCGCGAATGCTGGGTTCCCTGCGCAAGGCAACGCCGTGTGCATTTGCTATCTCCTTATTATTGTTGCGGCAGGCCCAGCATCCGGCGCAGCCGGCCTTTCAGCACAGTGTCCCCGGGGCTGTTGCATCCCTGCTTCAGCCAGTTTTCGAAATCCTGAATCTTCACGACATGCGCGACCTCGGGATGGCGGACCTTGATAGTGGCGGTGGTGAGTCCCCGGCCGATATCGCCGGCCCAGTCATTCGACCAAAGCGCGGCGAGGGCCTGGGCAACCGCTTCGTACAGCGTCTCCGCCGTCACGTCGAGCGCGTGCTCGGTTTGGTTCAGGTCCTGGATGATGACGGTGCAGTTCTTGAGCGCCACGGGAGAAATTTAACATATTCGCTGTTTATTCGCCTATTCAGTCACGTCATTTCACGGCGGAAACCCCGCCCTCCGCCGCTAGTAATGGTTGTCGACCAGAGAAGACAAAATATAGCCTGTTTCGACCAAAAGGAATGGATTTCGACCTGACGATCGTGTATAGTGGTTTTCGACCCGACTATTATTTTGTTAGCATTTTTCGACTAACAAGAGGAGTTTTCGACCGTGGCCCCTAATATTAATGATCCTCTTCCGACCTTCCAGGAGAAGACCGTGCCGGTGGATACCCGTCTAGCGGGGCTGGCTGCCCTCGTCCGCACATTCGGGGTTCCGGCCCCTGTCCGCCGCCCAAGTGCGGTATCCCGGAAACACATCAAGGCAAGCCGCCGGGAGGAGGGGGGCTGGACCGTCTTCGATAAGAGGTACTGGCCTGGCGAAGAATTTGGCGATCAGCTGGGATTCGCGCTGCGCCATGAAGACCTCGACCTGCTCGTCCTGAAGCGGCTCTTCGAGGCCGTCCCTCAGGACACTATCGCCGGATTTGTGCGCGGCGCGCCGACCGGGGCGCCCAGCCGACGCGCCTGGTTTCTCTATGAATTCCTCACAGGCCGGACGCTCGACATTCCCGATGCGGAGGGTGTCAGCGCAATCGACCTGCTGGATGCACACGCCTACTACACCGGGACGGCGCGATTGTCGCGCCGCCACAAGGTGCGCGACAACCTGCTCGGAACGCCGGCCTTCTGTCCCGTCATTCGCCGAACGGCGGTGCTCGCGGATTTCGATGCGCGCGCGCTCGGGAACAAGGCTAATGAGGTGATCGGACGGACAGGCGCTCACGTCGTCGCGCGTGCGGCCAGCTTCCTGCTGCTTGCCGACAGCCGCGCCAGCTTCGAGATCGAAGGCGAGCGACCGCCGCGCGGCCGGCTGGAACGGTGGGGCCGTGCCGTTATGCAGGCCGGGAAAAATCCGCTCACGCTCGATGAGATTCTGCGCCTGCACGGCGTGCTGATCGAGGACACGCGATTCGTGCGCGCAGGACTGCGGCCGGACGGGGTTTTCCTTGGCGAGCGCGACCATCAGGGCGATCCGCTGCCTGAATTCATCGGCGCGCGCGCGGCCGATTTGCAGGATCTGATGCGGGGAATGATCGCGGCGAACGAGCGGATGCGCGAGGGGGAGATCGACTCCGTGCTGCAGGCGGCGGCGACGGCGTTCGGCTTCGTCTACATCCACCCGTTCCAGGACGGCAACGGGCGACTGCACCGTTGCCTCATCCATCACGTCCTGGCGGAGCGCAAATTCACGCCGCCGGGAATGGTATTCCCTGTTTCAGCGGTCATGCTCGACCGGATCGACAACTACCGCGACACGCTACGCGCGCATTCGGGTCCGCTGACGAACTTCATCGAATGGCGGCCGACGCCGGAGAGAAACGTCGAGGTTCTCAATGACACGGCTGATCTCTACCGTTATTTCGACTGCACCGAGGCGGCGGAGTTTCTCTACGGCTGCGTCGCGCGCACGGTCGAGCAGGACCTGCCGCGTGAAATCGACTTCCTGCGTCGCAATGACGAGGCAATGCG
The DNA here is from genome assembly GCA_963791575.1 of Terriglobia bacterium. Taxonomy (GTDB): domain Bacteria; phylum Acidobacteriota; class Terriglobia; order Terriglobales; family Acidobacteriaceae; genus JAOAPG01. The sequence goes on from CAWBSY010000005.1 coordinate 41,352, forward strand.
CCGCGTCATGAACACGGTCGAGATGCCGGACAGGATGGCGGAAAACCTCGTCATGTTTATCCGCCAGAACAAGGGCACCCTTGGCCGTAAGCGGCGCGAGAACGAATTCGCGAAGCTAACCGACGATGAAGTGGCCTCTCTCGAAGCCATCGTGCGGGAAGCCTTCGATGGTTTCGCCGAAGGCTAGATGGGCGCTTTCGTCTGTGCAGCGTGCGAGGCTGCACATCCGCACCATGGGAGACGGTGGACGGGCTTGAACTTGCGCATGAGCGGACCGGGTGCGGATTCACCACACACCACAGCGGTGAATCCGCAAGTCTCTCCCAGCTTGGCCTGACTATTTCTTCTCATAGTTGCCGATCACCCTATGGCACAGGATGTTCACACTGATTACGACAAAAAAGCAAATTTCGAACGGTATCACACGTACTACTGGGAAAAGGTACAAACAACAAATCCGCTTTGGAAGCAACGTATCCAGGACGCCGTCGATAAGGATTTACAAGCACGAGGGTGGCAAAAGGTCCAATCGGACGGCGACGTCGCGATTATAGGGGTGGGTTCAGCCGAAAACCAGAAGGAGTATCAAACCTTCTACGATGGCATGGGGGGATGGCGCTGGGGTGGATTTGGCAATGAGTCAACAACGACGGTTAGTAATTATCAAGTCGGAACCTTGGTGTTGGATATGTATGACAACAAGGGCAAACAGTTGATATGGCGTGGAACGGCTAGTGACACTCTATCCAAAAACCCTGAGCACAATGAGAAGACTCTCGATAAGGCGGTTGACAAGATGTTCAAACGGTTTCCGCCTAACGAGAAAAGCTGATAAAGATGCAGCGAGCGGAAGCGGCTGAAGGCGCCTTGCTTCCGCTGGCGAATCCAATTGCAAAAAATACTAAAGGAGACACGTTATGGGACATATAGCACAAAGTCTTAGCATTCTTATACTGGCGAGCGCGTTCGTCTTCGCTCAGAACACCGGAACCGGTCAAGGGTCTGGAACTTCTGGGACGGCGAGCGGACAATCGTCCGCGAGCCAAGGCAGCGGCTCCTCGTCAACTCAGGATCAAGGATCACAGGATCAACAGTCCGGCAAGAAACATAAGAAGAACAAGAAGGGCGAAAACAGTGACACCTCTAGCCAAGGCGCTAGCGGTTCGAATGGCAGCATGAGTGGCGGTTCAGGTACCGGGACGTCAGGACAAGGTACCGGGACCGGCACATCAGGGTCCGGAACTGGAACAGCTGGAACCGGTGCAAGTGGCTCCGGCAACAGCGGTTCTAGCAGCGGGAGTGGTGGCAGTGGCGGTGGCAGCGGAAATGGGCAGACTCCTCCTCAGATGTAGAGTGAGGCTATTCGGCCCGCATATGTGGAACCCCGGTCTGCGCCTAGGAACGGGGTTCCGCTTAAGTCTCGCGTCAGATCCATTATTGAAAATCAAGATCTTGATGAATTCTTCTACCATTGAAAGTAATGTCCCTGCAAGATTAGACCGGCTACCGTGGAGTCGGTGGCATTGGCTGATTGTCACTGCTTTGGGTATCACATGGGTGCTGGACGGACTAGAAGTGACGCTAGCAGGTTCGATCGGTGGCGTCCTTAAACGGCATGACACGCTGGGACTCAACGATACACAGGTCGGAGTGAGCGCCACATGCTATTTGTTGGGTGCCGTCGTCGGCGCTCTTGTTTTCGGGTACAGCACCGACCGCCTCGGTCGCAAACGATTGTTCACTGTGACTCTTCTGCTTTATCTGTGCGCCACCGCGCTCACTGCTTTCTCTTGGAGTTTTGCTTCCTACAGCCTGTTCCGTGCCCTGACTGGCGCTGGTATTGGAGGAGAGTACTCCGCCATCAACTCGGCTATTGACGAATTGATCCCGGCCCGCGTGCGCGGACGCGCAGACTTAATCATTAATTCGAGCTTTTGGATTGGAGCCGCATTAGGCGCAGGAGCTGTTATTGGATTCCTCCAAACCGGAGTTGTACCGGTGAATATCGGCTGGCGCTTGGCTTTTGGGGTTGGAGCCGTTCTCGGTCTTGCCATTCTTGTATTGCGCCATTCAGTTCCGGAAAGTCCTCGATGGCTGATGATCCACGGCCGCGAGCAAGAAGCGGAAGACATCGTTTCGGGCGTCGAGCAAAAGATTACACAGTTTTTTTGGTATTGACACAGCCGGGCAAAAAAAGGCAGAATTGCCGATTTCTTTGTACGTGGGGTTGCGCTATACCTAAATCGGCCAGAATGCCAGAGTATGGGATTGATTTTGTCTGAGGCCGCCGTACGATAATCATAAATTGCGTGTTTTGAGTAAATATCTTCGCTGCGATCCAGACTAGCTGTAAAGAAAAGCATCCTGCTGCTTTTTGTTTTTTGCTGTTTAAATCCGTGCTGACCGAAAACGATTCTTGTCGCCGGTGCGGAACAGCCACCAACAAATTCGCAATCTGCGGCTACGAGCGTAACTGCCAAGTTCCTGCAGAACCTATAACAGAGCGTCTTCTGGTTCACGACTGAATAGGTGAGCAAGTGAACAAGGGGGCAGATTATCGAACCATGCAGACTGCGATCACATTTGTCTGCCGGGGAGGTTTCTTGACTGCACCGGAAATTGCACCGACCCTATGCACAGGGGTCACCAGTTCACTGGTATGTAGATTTGAGGATACCTACATTTATTGCCACTCGAAGATGGAACGGTATGCATCGCCCGCGCTTCCATGTCGCTGACCTTCCCTTCGCGATTCATGTTGGCCGCAGCGATGAATCCCTGCCCCTGCGGATACTTTAACGACCGTTCGCGCGAGTGCCATTGCACGCCGCCGATCATTCAGCGCTACATGTCGAAAATTTCCGGGCCGCTGCTCGGATCGCATCGATATCCACATCGACGTGCCCGCCGTGAACTACAAAGAAATGCGTTCAGGATCGGAGCCGGAAAGTTCCGCCATAATTCGCAACCGCGTGATGCGTGCCCGCGAGCTGCAATTGAAAAGGTTTGCCTCATCGACGATCGGCAAGCTCTATTGCAATGCGCAAATGGCGCCCCGCCACATTCGAGCCTTCTGCGAATTATCTGCCGACTGTGAGCGCCTGCTCGAACGAGCCATGATGCAGCAAGGTCTCACCGCGAGAGCTCACGACAGGATCTTGAAAGTAGCCCGAACAGTAGCGGATCTCGATGGCGCAACCGCGATGGAGCCCAAGCATATCGCCGAAGCGATCCAGTACCGGACACTGGATCGAACATTCTGGGCATAACTCGGGACCTGGCCAGCCGGCCCGTTTCATATCCAAAACGAAAATGATCGCGCCAGGGATCTAATTGCTGGTGGTAGAGAAACGCCATTACCACCAAGCGGACCGCCATGGCAGCAAGTACCACCCATAAAAGTTCGTATCGACGCGCAGGATTTTGGCGGCGATATTTTTTCTGCTTCCATTTGGTTGCTGCCGGTTTTGAAATTACGGAGTGCGCTGGCATCTTTCGTCTGATGCGCGCTACTCAACTTTTTCGCATCCCCGAGCCAACTCTTTACGCAATTTACACACTTTTACCGTTCCTCTCACAACCTTGACTTGCCAATTTGTTTCTCACTACTAACACCATTAAATTCCTGCGCACGAATTCCAGGACAGCTTTGCAGGGCGGAAAGTTGAAATCGTGAAACTTTGCAAAGCAATTTCGAGCACGATAGTTCCCGTTGCAATACTTGGCTGTGCGCTAGCGCAGTCCGCGAATCCATCTGAATCCAGCGACACCGGCCCGGCTCCAAACTCGAGAACCCCTTCCACCACCGTTTCCGTTCAAGTCAACGTAGTAAACGTGCTGGCTACGGTGCGTGACAAACATGGAAAAATCGTTCCTAATCTCCCCCAAAAAGATTTTGTGCTCACCGAAGATGGACGCGCCCAGGACATTCGCTACTTCGCCAAGGAAAGCGACCTTCCCCTCACACTTGGATTGCTTGTCGACACAAGCTTGAGCCAGCGCGAAGTTCTCGATAAGGAGCGTGCCGCCAGCCACACTTTTTTGGACCTGATGGTTCGTGAAAATAAAGACAAAGCTTTCATAATTCACTTCGATAAAGAAGTAGAACTTCTGCAAGATTTAACCGGCTCGCATGAGAAGTTGGAGGCCGCGCTCGAAGCCATGCAAACACCCGAGCTAAAGCGCGCCAGCACTACAACAAACGACCCTAACGACGACCCCAGCGCGAGACGCAGGCCCGGCGGGCATTCCGGCGGTGGAACTCTGCTATATGACGCAATCTATCTGGCGTCTGACGAACTGATGCAAAAGCAGCAGGGGCGCAAATCACTCATCGTACTTTCTGACGGCGTAGACCGCGGCAGTAAAGAAAGTCTCGAAACTGCCATCGAGCGCGCGCAACGATCCGACACCGTGGTGTATTCCATCCTGTTCAAAGGGGATGAAGGGGACCGGGCTAAAAGAGGTGGCTTCAGTTTCCCTGGCATGGGCGGAGGCGGAATGGGCGGACCGATGGGCGGCGGCAGGCGAGGCGGCCAAGGAGGACCCGGCGGCCAAAGACCTGGTGGACAACAACCAGAAGAGCCACGTGCAGACGGCAAAAAGACTCTCGATCGGATTTCGAAAGAAACCGGCGGCCGCCTCTTCGAAGTTTCCAAAAAACTTCCGCTTGATGAAATCTATGCTCAGATCGAAGACGAACTGCGCAATCAATACAACTTGGGCTACACTCCTGTCCGAACCAGCACCGATGCCCCCGGCTATCGCAAGATCGATGTCACAACCACCCAGAAGGAACTCACGGTGCAGGCGAGGAAGGGATATTACTCGGGCCAATAGGACATCCATGTTGACGTCCCTGTCGTGCACTACCAAGAAATGCGTTCTGGATCGGACGTTCTGGGCCTGAGCTTGAATCCAAGCCCTTTGATCGAGTCCCACCTGCGCTTTTTCCGCTAACTTTTCGCCCCCTCGGATGGTACACTTCGCTTCACTTCGTACATGGCTTCTGCCCAAACCGCCTAGTGGGAGCCATGTTTGGAAAGAACATGTCCACAAGAAATACATTCGCTAAAAATCTGTTCACACGAAATCGATCCCAGGGGGAAGTCAATCCATGAAAGGTTCTTTGCGGTTCGCAGCAAACTTGCTGCTGGTAGGACTCACGTCGGCAATCGTCATTCAATCCGCCCAGGCGCAATCATCCGGCACACAACAAAAGCTCACGAAAAGAGTCGTCGCGGACTACGTCTCCGCCGCCCAATTCATCACTCCGCCCTACAACGCCTCGAAGATTCCGTATCACAAGCTCACTCACATTATTCACGCCAGTGTTCCCTGGGGCGCCGATGGTTCGCTCTCCGTTCCTAACGGATTTATCGAACCCGCACTCTTCAAGAAGGCTCACGCTGCGGGCGTCAAAGTCATGCTCCTTACCGGAGGAGACTTTGCCGCGATCGAAGACAATCCCACAATGCTGAACACCGTAGTCTCGAATCTTCAGGCATTCGTGACTGCTCACGGATACGACGGCCTCGATGTCGATTGGGAATTCCCGCAGACGCCGCTCGAGCGCACTACTATGGTCAAGCTTATGACCGCCTTGCGCGCTACATTTCCCAGCCCGGCCTACACGCTCTCCATCGACGTCGCTCCCTGGCTTCTCTACGGATACAACTTTGACAAATTGAAAACCGTGATCGACTTCTTCAACATCATGGTCTACGACTGCGCCGGACCTTGGACCGCCCATGCCCAACTTAACTCTCCCATCTTCTGGGATTGGCATGATCATGCGCCTCGAGAATGCCAACCCGGCGCCAGCGATGAAGAGGCGATCACTCTCATGTCGAAACACATGCCCTTGGAGCAGATCAACCTTGGCACTCCGTTTTACGGATACGACTATACCAACGTGACCGCGCCCTTTCAGGAATGTCCGAACGCTCCTTACACTCCCGACGGCGCGTGCGACGATGCTGTGACTACGTGGGTCTATAAAAACCTGAAGCCGCTCATCAACCAACAGGGATGGAAAACTTCTTACGATCCCATCGCGCTCGTGCCCTACATGCTGCGCACCGACGGTTCGCCAGGATTCATCACCTACGACGACGCGTTCTCAACCTACGCGCGCGTCTACTATGCGGACTGGACTCGCGGCGTCGGCGGAACGTTCATGTGGGCGCTCGATCAGGACTACGTCGACAACTCTCAGGATCTACTGGATGCGATGTACCACGCATCATTGCAACCGAAGTAAGCAAAGCGCGTAGATTTGTGTTGATCACCGGGTGCCCCGTTCAAGCTTCGCTTGGGCGGGGATTTGTAGCCGGAAGAAATATGTAGCGCGGGCGCCCTCGCCCGCGAAGCTGAACGTGTGGGGCGGACACTCCTGTCCGCCGCCTTTACTCTCCGATTTCGAGGAATGAGAAACCACCGGGTGCCCCGTCCTATCGCGAAGCGAAGGGCGGGGAAGTTCACTCATCACAGCCAAAATGACGTAGGCACCCGTAATCTTCGTACATGCCATGGGGACTCGCGCGTTACCAGCAGGCTCGACAACTCCATTTCATCACTTTTAGCTGCTACCAACGCGCTCCATTTCTTTCAACTTCGCTGGCTCGCGATGTGTTTGTTCGTATTCTCGAAACGGTGCGCGGTTGGTACGACTTCTACCTCGTTGGATACGTCGTCATGCCCGAACACGTTCACCTTCTAATGAGTGAACCTAGTCGTAACGCGTTAGCAACTACGCTGCAAATGCTAAAGCAAATGACCTGTCGGAAGTTATTTAATGAAGGACGGTTTTGGCAGGAGCGATATTACGATTTCAATGTTTGGACTGAACACAAGCAAGTAGAAAAGCTACGCTACATTCACCGGAATCCTGTGAAGCGTGGCCTTGTGACAAACCCGGAAGATTGGTCCTGGAGCAGCTTTCGTCACTATATGACAGGTGAGGAGAGCGCGGTAGAAATCGAATCTCACTGGACAGCCAGTAAACGAAAGCGGCTGGGAATACATCCGACTGTTGAGATAAAATCCCCGCCCTTCGCTCCGCGATAGGACGGGGCACCCGGCGTCCTCTGCGTCAAGATGGCAGTTGGTTAGGCGGGAGGATTTGTAAAATCCCATCGCAAATCAGACATCCATAGCCAGCGTCTTACACCAGTGTCTTCCTGAGCGCAGAATGGATATTCTGAAAAGAACATCCATTTGAAGTCGAAGAGCCTGCCCTGAGCGCAGCCGAAGGGAACCCTATTGTGAAAGAAATCTCGAGAGGTTGCTCCAACTTCTACACTAACCAATTTTTATCTTGACCTAGAGAAAACCGGGGTGGCCCGTCCTATCGCGAAGCGAAGGGCGGGAAGGTTTGTCATCGCATTACGAAACCAGATGTTTATCGGCCATCTTAAAATCAATGTCTTCCTGAGCGCAGAATGGATGTTCTGAAAAGAACATCCAGTTGAAGTCGAAGAATACCTATTGTGAAAAAAGTCTAGGGTGCATTTCTCGACCATTCCGTGGGATGCTCAATCCTTCAATCTTTTGCCATGGTGGGGCTTGTTCCGAAATCTGTAGCTCTTTTAATCTCAACTACATCACACAATGTTGTACGTACAATTCTGTCTATCCATAATGTTCCCGTGGGAACGTTACTGCGATATGTTCCCGTTGGAACACTAGCCGCAAGTCTAGAAGTTCAGCGCGATTGAGCAGCCTAATTCACCGTGATGCTCACTGCCGGCGATGGAATTCCGTTCGCCACTACTTGCAGCGAACTTGCTCCCGTTTCCATATTTGTGGGGACGTCGAAGTTGGTCGAGACCAATGCTGATCCGGTGGCGACTCCCATGGTGCTGTGATCGTGCGTCCTGGCATAAAAAACGTGACCAGTCTTTTTGTTCGTGATTCGCACCAATGGATAATTGGTCGCGGTTTCATATTCGTCTCCAAACGCAGCCGCTTGCGACAACCCATTGAACTGCGTGCCCGAGACCTGGTAAGTGGTGCCGCGCACGACCGTCGACGGAAAAACCGTAACGGTGGGAGCCCACGATGGCGAATACGTTCCAGAAGAAGTGTAGAGCTGAACCTGGAAACCAGTAACGATCACCTCGCCAGTAGGCAGAACGAGCAATCCACCCGACGCCGAAACTTCTGGAGTCAGTTTTTTTCCATCGAACTCATAAAGCTCACCGGAGTTGCCAAGCACGAGCACGTGTCCATTGGGCAACAGCGCAGCAAAAGAATCGCCGGCGTTATCGCCGTTAGGGAAGTCAGGCCCAACCGTCCAGGTACCCGGGTCGGTTGGAATCGTGGGCGGAGTGTAGATGGCGGTGTGTCCCGGGCCAGCCGTGGAGTTGGAGCCAGTTGCGAAAACAGTTCCATCGGGACGAAGAATGCCGGGGCCGACTTCCCCCGGCGGATAGTAGCAATGCGTGCCCCCCGGTCCATAAGGTATACAGCCCGGTCCGTAAGGCGAATGCAAATCCACAATGGTGCTGCCGGTGCTGACCCATTTCTCTGCTGACCGTATATATTTTTCCGCGTGCGGAGCATTTTTCACGTCGTAGGTTAACACCGTCCCATCGGGCAGAAGCGTCCAACCTTCTTCCGCATCAAAATCGCTCTTGCCCGTCGAGCGCAGTGCGGTCCAGGTAAGAGTTGCGGGATCAAGCTCGGCCATGCGCTTATCAAGTTTGCGCCCGATCAGAAATTTGCCATCAGGAAGCACAACCGAAGGTGAATCGCCGATGTAAGTCCAGCCACGCGGCGGGGCGAGCGAGGTCCACGTGTTCGCTACGGGATCGTAGATCGCGCCCTTGTTCGTTAGTGCGAAATTGCCTTGGTTGTATTCGCCGCCCACAATCACGAGCCGGCTATCGGCTAGCACAGCGGACGCGAATGCATCAGGGACGTATCCAGCAGGCAGACTCGCGACTTGCGACCACGTACCTTTCAGATAACTTCCCGTGTTGTCTGGAGTCAGTTTGTACCAATCGGACAAGCCATTGCCCTGAAACATGGCAGTGCCATCGGTCAAGCAGAAAGCCCAGCCCAGCGCCGTTTGGCGGCTGATGAGTAAGGGGCGTAAGTTTCTGTGCTTGCGACGAACCAGAAAAAGCGAGCAGAAGCAGAGTCAAGGCAAGAATCAAATTTTTAGACAAGATAGATCACCTTTCTTGAAAGCCGCAGCGGCAGAAGAATTCAACTCTCGTCAAAATTTGAGAGACAAAGCGCAGGGCCGCCATCCTAACAAATGGAGGCAGGATTGGCAAAAGAGTATGGGATGCAATGGCTAATGCGTAATAACTAGTGAGTGAAGACGGAAGGAGTACTGTCCGATGCGTGCTTCTTTTGGAATCCATTGACGAATGCGGCGGGTGCCTTGCCGTGATGTTTGCCGAGCATCCATTCGAGACGGTTTTGAAGATCCGACTTGTCCAGTTCCCCCAGCACCCGAGCGATGAGATTGCCATCGGCATCAAAGAAGGCCGTGGCAGGAATCGCCTCGCCCAACTGAAGCTCTTGCATCTGATCGGTAGTCGCGCCCACTAATAATGGAAAAGCAATTTTGTTCTTCTCGGCAAAGGGTTGAATCTGCGGCTGACTCTTCTCATCATCAACCGAGGCACCGAGAACGACTACACCTTTGTCTTGGTATTTCTTTTGCATCTCCGCGAGGAGAGGCATCTCATGGCGGCACGGAACACACCATGTTGCCCAGAAATTCAGAATCACGATTTTGCCCTTGTACTTGCTGATTTCCTGCGTATTTCCTTGCGCATCCCGGAAAGATAGCTGGGTAGCAGTCCAGTCCACCGAACCCTCGCGTCCCAACCAGGAAAACCAACGCCAGCCCGATGGTTCGTCCGATTTTAATTTTCATTAACACTCTCCGACTCGCTTTCTTAGAAGGAACGCGTGCATCCCACCAAAATCAGGTAATCGGCGAAAGCCGCGTCTCCCGCTGTACCTTGCATCTGGTCGGGAACGCTACGTTTGCGATTACGCTGTACTGCGACGGGTATGTTTAGCGACCAGATATTTTTCCCTCGTTCGTATTGCACGCCAGGCTCGACGGACAAGGCATATCCCGGGCGGCGGAAACCAAGGCTGCCGCCAATGAGATCGCGCACCTTTATGCCCTCATAGCGCACCCCAAACTTCGCAGCCATTCCGCGTATCTTTGGAACGGGATAAGCAATACCGCCATCGGCCAGGTATTGATCCGGGATCGACATGGTCGAGGTAAGTGGATTTGGTTTGAATTTCACTCCCGCCAGCGATGCGTTAGGGATTCCGTTCAGTTCTTGTGGCGTGATCAGATAACTTCCCGAGCTGTAGAGGACGGCGCGCTTCACTCGCTGGTAAGCTTCGGTTCCGAGCGAGATACCCCATCCGCCAGCACCGAGTTGAATCGACTGATCAACAAACACGCGTTGCGGACCATTCACGGTTTGTACCGTATCGCGGATATCATCGTTGCCGGTGGGAAACACCGTTCCAAATGAAAAAGCTATGTTGTGCCCTCTCTCCGCCGGGGGACGATGCACCCAGAACTCCGCGGAGACAGCGAGGTCGCCAATGCCATTGGCATGCGTGACCTGGTCAGGCGCATTAGGGATATGCAACAAGGTTTGGAAGAGTTGATGGTCGTAAGTACGCGTGGCGTTCATGACGGGCAGGCTTGCGGTCAGGCTCCAGCGCGGGTTGATCTTATATGTGACCGAGACATCAAACAGGTTGAGGTAATTCACTACCTGAGTGTGTTGAGTTTCGCGTTGCGTCTGCTCGGTGGTTCCGACGAAATGACGAAACGAATGCTGATAGCGATAGCCAGTAGAGATGGACCAATGTCGCGCGGAGACAGGACTCTCCTCGTCCGACAACTTCGCCTTTTCGGCTTCAGGATCAGATGTACTGCACAACGCGCCAATCACGGGCGCGCTAGATCTCGCGGCCACTCAACCCTGTCCCGCTGCCCTCAACGGATTAATCACCAACATTGCGAACGACAACGCAGCAAATAGGTTCCACCGATTCATTAGTCCGTCCTCGAGGTCGCGATGATGGTAGGGGTAAGTGGCTGCGACCACAATAATGTTTTTCAATTAACCGGCGGCATTATTGTTCGGATTTCGGAACAGGACGTCTCGTTACATCGAATTTCCTAGAGAGATAGAAGGAGAATTCCTCAACAAAATAAAATGCGTTCGGATTTTGGAACGAATGCGCAAATGTTTGCGTTGGATGTTTCCGACTGGAGTATAGGTGAACCCTGCCCTGTCGTACTTAGATTGCTCTCCCCCGCGAGTCCAGGGCGCTCCGTGAGTCCCATTTTCTGCGAATACGCGAAGATGGGCCACGGATTTTAGTTTCAGCCTTCAAACAATGCTGTTCTCTTGCGAGTAATTCGCCCCTTAGCTGTCCTTGCCGCCTCTCTGTCTATACTGGATAGAATGTTTCCATCAATTCTTCTCCATCGGAAGTTTCGTTTTAAGTTCGCAATCGCCTACTTGCTGCTCGGGTTCGCGTTGTTGCTCGGAGCCCAGTGTCTCTTTGCCCAATCAGCGGAACAGCAGCAAGTGCCGCCGCCTTCTTCATCGGAAAAACCACAAACGGGGTCACAGTCAGATAGCGCTGGCAAGGGCGCCACACCGGATGCGGCAAATCACGAGTCCTCAAACAACAACTCGCCAATCACAAATTCACCAAATTCGAACTCGCCAGACAAAGAACAGAAGATTTCGCCTGCCGAAGCGAAAGAGCTTTTTCTAAGCGTGGATCAGATTCTGAAATTTGCCAGCAGAGATTCCGGCCTTCCCATTAAGCATCCTATTAAGTCCAAACTCACCAGCCGGGATGAAGTCGTTTCTTATCTTGAAAAGAACATGCGCGAGGACAAAAGCGCGCAGAGAGTTTACCGGTCGGAACTGGTGCTAAAGAAATTCGGACTGCTGCCGCGCGATTTCCATCTGGAAGCGGCTGTCGTTGCCATGCTGCGCGAACAAGTCGCGGGATACTACGATCCCAAATCGAAGACCATGAATTTGCTCGACTGGGTTCCGATTGACCAGCAGAAGCCGGTACTTGCGCACGAATTGACCCATTCCCTGCAAGATCAATCCTTCAATCTCGAAAAGTGGATGAAGAAGGGCGACGTTGATTTGGACAAGAAGAAACATATAACTCCAGCGGACATCGAGGCTGACGAAGCGGATGAGGCGCGGGAGGCCGTAGTTGAAGGACAAGCCGAGGCGATCATGTTGAATTACATCCTTGCGCCGGTCGGCCGGACGGTACTGAACTCTCCTGAAACACTGGCTGCGCTCGATGCCGACATGCTGAATGGCACACCGGATTCGTCGGAGTTCAAGAATGCGCCGATTTTTCTGAAAGAGTCTCTGACTTTTCCTTATCGCTACGGACTGAAGTTTGTCGCAGCGTTGTTGCAGGACGGCGGTAAAGATAAGGCATTTGCCGGGACGTTCGCCAATGAGCCAAGAACCACCCGCCAGATCATGGAACCGAAAACCTATCTTTCAGGAGAACGCATTGAACCGATGCCCTTACCTGATCTGAACCAAACCTTCAAAGATTATGAGCGCTTCGATGCTGGAGCAATCGGGGAGTTCGATGTAGCCATGCTGATCGAACAATATGCGGGTGTCGAAATGTCGAACAAGATGTATCCGGCGTGGCGCGGCGGATATTACTATTCGGCGAGACCGAAGGGAAATCCAGCAGCGCCGCTCGGACTGCTGTATGTTTCACGATGGTCGGATGCGGAGAAAGCATCCGAGTTCGCCGCGATCTACGCCAAGTCGTTAGCAAAGCGTTACAAAAATGTGCAGGAGATTTCGCAAGACAAGGCTGACAGCGACTTAGAAAAAGTTGAAAAACTAAACGGCGCACATACGTGGCAGACCGAAGAAGGTCCGGTGACAATCGAGGTTCAGCGGAATATCGTATTGGTTTCGGAGAGTCTGGAAAAAAGCGTTACTGGGCAGTTAGAGCAGGATGTCTTTGCCAACACTCATCCCGAAGGTGAGCCCGCAGGAGAACGCAGTTCAATCTCCCGCTGACGATTCTGCCGGCACCATGAATGCACGACGAGTAAAGAACGGCCGATCCCTAAACTGCAATATCGGACTCTCGAAGTATTTCCATGAAAGAGCCGCGACGCCGATGGTGCAGAGAACTGCAATTACAGCTTGCAGCCACAACATTGGAGTCGTCCATTCTTTTGGTGTCATGACAATTCCAACCGCGACATAGATCGGATAGTGAAGAAGATACATCGAGTAGCTGATCGTGCCTATATAGGTGATTGGTTTCCATCGCAGGGCTGATGTCAAAAAGCTTCCGCTCCAGTGAGCGCAGGCTCCCGTGATGGAAGCAAACAGAATAGCCAGAAGCGTGAATCCGAATATGCTGAACGTTGTGACTGACCGAAGCTCTACCCCCTGAAACACACCACAATGCCAGCTCAGGAAAAACAGAGCGATTGCAGAGAAGGGTATGGTCAAAAGCAAACCTCGCTGCAGAATGCGGAGAGATAAACGCCCACTTTTCACAGCTGCAAGCAAGATAGCCATGCATCCACCAGCCGCGAGGGAATCAAAGCGACACATAAAATTGAACACGTCAGAAAATCCGGAAGAGTGCAGAAACGCGCGTAGAATGGGACATAAAAAGAGGGGAGCTACGGAGAACAGGAGTACTGTGCGGCGAGATCCTCTCAGGATCACGGGCGCCCATAAGATGTAGAACAGCTCTTCTACAGAGAGCGACCAGAATACACGGATCCCATATCTAAAGACGTGAAAGTGATAGTAGTCGACGAGGGCTGGCGAAACAGTGAATGCAGTATGAAGAGATAGACGACTCAACAGTAAACTGAGGGAAAGTCCTCTTCCCAGTGATGAAATGAAAGTAATCGTCTCAAGGATTTCGCGGCGTGAAAGCGATTCTCCGTGGAGAAGCGATAAGAAAATTACTGTGGCCAAGGCGACATAATAGGGTGGGAAGATGCGAAGCATGCGGCGCCAATAAAAACTCTTGAGCGGGCATTCTTCCTCCCGAAGCCTGATTAGGATCCCGGTTATCAGAAACCCGGATAAGGCGAAAAATAAATCTACGCCTGCCCAACCAAGCGAGGTGAAGTCGAGAGTCTGATCATGCAGCGGATGGTAATGAACCAGCATCACGGCGAAGATGGCGAGAGCTCGAAGGCCGTCCAGTTCTTTAATACGCTTCATCGCGCCGGGCAATCCTCGCTGGTTTCAGAGGTTCTATCAAAAGCAAAACTAGGGCATGCAAAGTGCACCGTCAATTGGCATTAGTGGTGCTGCTGTCGTGCGTGAGGTTTATGTATAATCACGAGTTCATTTAGTGATTCATGCTGTAGGAGGATTTTTGTCCGAAGCGGAAATTGGGATTATCGGCGGCAGCGGACTCTACTCCATGCCGGGGCTCACGCACGTCCGTGAACTCCGGCAGAAGACACCGTTTGGTGATCCGTCCGATCCCTATATCTTAGGGACTCTCGAAGGACGCAACAGTCGCTTTTTTAGCGCGCCATGGGAAGGGACATAGAATCCTCCCAAGTGAGTTGAACTTTCGCGCCAATATCTATGGATTAAAACAACTTGGCGTCGAGCGGATTGTTTCGGTTTCCGCCGTTGGCTCGTTAAAAGAAGAGCACAAGCCGCTGGATTTTGTGATCCCCGATCAGTTTTTTGATCGCACGCGTCATCGTGTCGATACATTTTTCGGCGAGGGAATTGTTGCTCATGTCGCGCTTGCCGATCCGGTTTGCGGTGAACTTGCGCAAGTTGTTGAAGGCGCTTGCAAAAAATCTGGCGTTACCGGAAAACGCGGCGGCACCTATCTCTGCATGGAAGGCCCGCAGTTTTCGACCAAAGCCGAATCGAATGTTTACCGAAGTTGGGGCATGGACGTGATCGGCATGACGAACTTGCAGGAAGCGAAACTCGCGCGCGAGGCCGAGATTTGCTACGTAACTGTGGCGATGGTGACAGACTATGACTGCTGGCATCCTCATCATGACTCAGTTACGGTTGACCAGATCGTTGCCGTACTTACGAAGAATGCCGAAAACGCCTGCACGGTTGTGCGTGAAACAGTTGCAGCGATGCCTATGAACCGAAGCTGCAAGTGCGGATCGGCTTTAGCGCACGCGATCCTTACACAGCGCGATTTGATTCCGGCTGCGACTCGCGAGAAACTCGCACTTATCCTAAATAAATATTTGGAAGGCAAATCCTCATAATGAGCATTATTGCGGTAGGCTCGCTTGCTTTTGATTCCATCGCTACTCCGTCGGGACGTGTGGAGAATGTCCTTGGTGGCTCGGTTACGCACTTCTCGTTGGCGGCCAGCTACTTCACGCAAGTCCGCATAGTTGCCGTGGTTGGGGACGACTTTACCTCCGAGCATGAAGCCGTCTTTAAAAAGCGAAACATCGATACGCGTGGTATTGAACACGCAAAAGGCAAGACATTCCATTGGGCAGGGCACTATCTCGAGAATCTGAATGAGGCTAAGACCGATGTCACTGAGTTAAATGTCTTCGAGAGTTTTAAGCCACAGATTCCGGCTGAGTATCGTGATTCCAAATTCTTGTTTCTAGGCAATATTCATCCCACATTGCAGACGGCTGTCCGCCACGAGTTGAAAGATGTGAACCTCACCGGTGGCGATACCATGAATTACTGGATCCAGGGATTCCGCGATGATCTTGTCGAAACTCTTAAGCTGGTAAATATATTGTTGATCAATGATGGCGAAGTGAAGATGCTTGCGCGGGAAACGAATTTGCCGCGAGCGGCCCAGAAAGTTCTGGCCATGGGGCCGCAGGCACTCGTCATCAAACATGGTGAATATGGCGCGACTATTTTCTTTCGGGATGGCGCGTTCGGTATCGGCAGACATCCGTTTCGCGCCCCCACGTTGCCTATTGACGAGGTGAAAGATCCCACCGGAGCAGGCGATTCGTTCGCGGGCGGATTCATGGGTTATATTGCTTCGCAGGAAACCTTAAATCGCGAAGTTTTGAAGCGCGCGTTGTTTTATGGTGGCGTAATGGGATCGTTTGCGGTCGAGCGTTTTGGCACCGAGCGTTTGCAATCACTAACCGAAGGCGAAATCGAGGAGCGGTTCCAGATCTTCCGCGAGCTCACGCATCTTGATTGATGCAAAGTTTGACGCGAATCTAGTTTGATGCGTACCCCTAATACCAGCCGCTGGGATCGCGAAACCTTCTTCGTGGCCCAACTCGCGGCATGCATATCACTTCTATCTTTTCTTTACTATTTACGTCATGGTGATGTGCTTCTTTACGGCGATGCCGTTGCACATATCAATATCGCCCGGCGTGTATTCGACTCGCGTACACCAGGGATGCTTCAGCTGGGAACGGTATGGCTTCCGTTACCGCATTTGCTGATGATTCCGTTCTTGCTAATCGATTCTATGTGGCGGACCGGAATCGGCGGATCGAGTTCCATCGATGATTGCCTATGTGTTTGGCGCCGCGGGGATTTTTCGCCTGGTCCGCTGCGGACTGAGCTTTCATTCCCAGCCTGATTCGGCTGCCACGGTTGCTGCTTGGATTGCGGCCGGCATATACGCCGCGAATCCTAATCTGATCTATTTGCAAAGTACGGCGATGACAGAGCCGTTGTACCTGGCCTTTTTCATCTGGGCGATAGTGCACTTCAGCGAGTTTGTGCAGGCAGGATCTTTGGCCGACGAACGCACACAATTCGCAGGATCATCCTCATTGGCGAAGTGCGGAATGTGTCTAGCTGCGGCTTGTTTGACGCGCTACGACGGCTGGTTCCTTACAGCTGCGATTTGTGTTTCGGTAGTTCCGATTATTTTGAAATTCCGGCGGACTAGCGCGACGCTGCTATCAGGTTTTAAGAAATTCGTTGTACTCGCAATGCTGGCACCGGCAATTTGGATTGCTTACAACACCGCGGTCTATCGTAATCCGGTAGAGTTTGCGAACGGACCATACTCGGCGAAAGCGATCGAACAGAAGACCTCCACGGGAATGGCGCATCCAGGCTCACACGACGTTCTCGTAGCATTTAGCTTCTTTTTCAAGGCAGGCGAACTAAATGTTGCGCAAGCAGGATGGCAAAGGCTCTGGGTAGCACTGCTGCTTTTTGGAGCGGCGTCAACCTTTATTCTTGACCGGCGGCGTTGGCCGCTCCTGCTGCTGTTGACGCCAATTCCGTTCTACATGCTTTCGATCGCATACAGTGGCGTCCCTCTTTATGTGCCTTCCTGGTGGCCGTTTTCTTACTACAATGTGCGCTATGGCATTGAACTGCTTCCAGCTTTCGCAGTGTTCGTCTCGCTGGCTGCGTATTTTTTTCTGGGATTTGCGAGAGGTCGTGCCATCCAGATAGCAATTGTTTTCGCCATGGTTATTTTTGTCTCGGGCAGCTATGCGATTGTTTGGCGGGCAAAGCCGATCTCCTACCAGGAGGCATGGATCAACTCGCGAACCCGCATTACACTCGAAACAGAACTAGCAGCGAATTTCAAGAAACTCCCTCATGATTGCAGCTTGCTCATGTATTTAGGTGATCACGTCGGAGCACTGCAGAGCGCGGGAATTCCGTTGCGCCAAGTGATCAACGAAGGGAACCACCGTCCATGGGAGAAACCGATTGATCCCGAAGGTCTTTGGGAGCGCGCGCTGTCGGATCCAAAACAGTATGCGGATTACGTAGTTGCCGCCGAGGGTGATCCGGTTGCAACCGGAGTACGAAAAACCGACCTCATCCCAATGGCGATCATTCATGTTGCAGGTCAGCCGTCAATTACGATCTCCTGGACGCACCGTCAGCCGAGCTCCTGAGACCAACAACTTTTCCGTGGTAATCAGCTATGTTAATGCCAGCGCGATGATGACGGTAAGGTGGAACTTTCCCGGTGATAGAATCCAGCCAACTCTTAAATGCCGACACTCAATTACATTTTCAATAAGCTCGCCGCGGAGATGTCTTTCGTGGCCCCGGTGTCATTGGCTCGGCTTGTCCTAGCGGCAATTTTGGGTGGATTGATCGGGATGGAGCGTCAGATTAAACACCGTCCGGCTGGCTTGCGGACTAACTTGTTCATCTGCCTCGGTGCAGCCATGTTCACGTTGCTATCAGATGATTTGGCCGTCGAACATATCGGCGATCACACTCGCATAGCGGCACAGATTATTCCTGGTATCGGATTCATTGGCGCTGGATCGATCCTGCACAATCGCGGCGATCTGGTGACGGGCATAACCTCGGCCGCGACTTTGTTCGTTGTGGCGTCAGTCGGTATGGCGGTCGGAGGCGGACTCTACGTTACCGCGATTTTTGCTACAGGTCTTATCCTGCTTTGCCTTTACCTCCTCGGAGATATCGAACAGCGGTTCAGTCTCAAGATGGAGTTCCATACCTACGAGGTGACCGGTGCCGATGCGAGCGAGGTCACGCAGGAAGTGAATCGAGTTTTGGAGCCGATTCATTCCATTCCTCAAAACGTACAAACAGCCGTAACCAAGCAGCACGTCCGGGTTCAGTTTGATGTTGAGGGAACCTGGGGAGAACAACAAAAAGCATTGCACTGTCTGAAGCAATCCAGTGTTCTTGGGAGCGTGGTTCCCTTAGGTGCGGTATCGCCGGAATGAAACGGCAAGGCAATGTAATTCCGTTTGTTAAGGCGAGCGCATGCGGCAATGACTTTCTTATCATCGACGGACAATACGGGCCATCTAACTTGGCCAACGTCAGCCGGCAACTCTGCGATCGTCACGAAGGAGTGGGCGCCGACGGGGTCGAATGGCTTTATCCCTCCGCACACGCAGATGTAAAGGCCCGCCTTATTAACGCGGACGGATCGGAGGCAGAAATCTCCGGCAATGGCACGCGCTGCATTGCGGCTTACATCTATTCGGAGCAGGGGAAACAACAGATTTCAATCAGCACAAGCGCAGGAGTAAAAACCTGTGCACTGACGTCTCGGAGCGATACTCAATATGAATTCGAAATTGAAATGGGTGAAGCGAAGATCAGCGACGAACTTACTATCAAACTGAACGATCGTGAAATACGGGGAATCCCGGTCTCGATGGGCAATCCACACTACGTTCTCTTTTTGGAAGCGTTTGCTGATAACTGGCAAATGGAAGCGGCGGATATTCAGAAACAACCCGTCTTTCCGCAAGGAATCAATGTTGAGTTTGTGAAAATTGTGGATGGGCATAATGTGGAAGTACGTTTTTTCGAGCGTGGCGTCGGCGAAACGCAATCCTCCGGAACTGGTTCGTGTGCGTCGGCAGTCGCAGCAATCTTTACCAAGCGAACCAAGTCTCCGGTGAGAGTTCATGCGGCAGGGGGAACCCAAATCGTGCGATGGGAAGACAAAGTGTTCTTGAGGGGTTCCGCTCAGCTTATCTGTAGCGGAGATTTTTTCGTCCACACTTGATATATCCAGATGCTACCTTCGTCCCTCAGTCCTCGAGTTAAACCTCCTGCGCTTCGACTTGGCGACACGGTTGGCATTGTGGCTCCCGCAAGCAATATCAGCCGCGAATTGTTGCAAGTCGGATGCGATAAGCTTCGGCAACTCGGATATAAGCCCTTTTATTTCGATTCCATTTTTGAGCAAGATCTATATTTTGCTGGGTCAGTCGAGCGGCGGGCGCGCGAGCTCGAAGAAATGTTTGTGCGAGATGACGTGAAGGCGATTATTTGTGCCCGTGGGGGATACGGCTCGAACTATCTTTTGGAAGCTATCGATCTGAAAAAGATCGCGGCACATCCTAAGATTTTTGTTGGATACAGTGACATCACCAGCTTACTGACATTCTTTTCAGATAAGGGCGGCTTTGTAAATTTTCACGGTCCGATGGTCACGAAAGATTTTCCACGTGAGAATGGTGTGGACTGGATTTCATGGGAAGCCGCTGTGAGCGGGCGAGCTGAGTGGAGTTTAGAGTTTGGCGAAAACTCCGGCGTGAAATCGCTGGTCGATGGGATCGCTGAAGGCATTCTTTACGGCGGCTGTCTTTCCATGCTGGTGGCCTCTTTAGGAACTCCGTATGAAATTCATACAGGGGGCACGATTCTTTTTATCGAGGACGTAGCGGCAAAGCCCTTTCAAATTGATCGCATGTTGATGCAATTAAAATTGGCTGGGAAGTTAGTCGAGGTCCGCGGCATTGTTTTTGGAGAAATGCTGGACTGCATGCAGCACAAGGATCAGGGCTATACGCTCGAACAGATTGTTATGAGAATTGTAGGTGACCTTGGTGTGCCTGTCGCTTACGGCTTGCGTTCCGGCCACGTCTCGCATGGAAATGTTACGCTTCCCATTGGCGTGAGTGCCAGGTTAGCAGTTCGACATAACCAAGTTCAGATTAAGATCCTGGAATCAGCTACTGAGTTACGTGGCTCCGGAGAAGCGAACTTGTGACCGGGAACCAACAAACTGACTGCAGATATTTCTAGAAATCAACACTTATCAAATATCTATGATCGACGGCAAACATATTCACCTGATAGGCATTTGCGGGACGGCGATGGCTTCTCTCGCAGGCATGCTGCAACAACGAGGGTTTCACGTTACCGGTTCTGATGCGGCGGCGTACCCGCCGATGTCGGATTTTCTGTCATCACTAGGCATCCCCGTCGCCCAGCCATTCGCAGCGGAGAACCTAATGCCGACGCCTGACCTGATTGTAGTCGGCAATGCAATTTCGCGGGGCAATGTTGAACTTGAGCATGTTCTCGATCAGCGCATTCCTTTCTGCTCGCTTCCGCAAATTCTTCACGACGAATTCCTTGTAGGAAAAGAAGTTCTGGTGATCGCGGGTACACACGGGAAGACGACTACGACTTCGATGCTTTCCTGGATATTCGATTCTGCTGGCTTGCAACCCTCGTTCTTAATCGGAGGTATTGCAGAAAACTTCGGCAGCAGTTTTCAAGTAGGTGAGGGCAAACACTTCATCCTCGAGGGAGACGAGTACGACACGGCTTTCTTTGATAAAGGTCCGAAGTTCCTGCACTATTTCCCAGACTCAGTGATTTTGACGTCAGTAGAATTCGACCACGCCGACATCTATGAAGATCTGGACGCGGTCGAAACCGCTTTCAAGAGGCTCGTGAATCTGGTGCCGCGTCGTGGGCTTATCGTGGCCTTCGATAAAGGAGAGAGCGTCGAGCGCTGCATCTCCCGCCCATTTTGCAAAGTTGAGCGCTATGGCAGCACTCGCAAAGCGGAATGGAGCGTTGACAATCTTCGACTTCATCCCACGCGAACAGCTTGGTCTGTGCTGCACAATGGCGAACACTGGGCCGACTTAGAGTTTGAACTTGGCGGCGAGTACAACGTTTGGAATGCCACTGCGGCCGCAGCTTTGGCAGCAAGCTACGGGATATCTAAAGATCAAATTGCCAAAGCGTTAAAGACTTTTAAAAGCGTAAAGCGCAGGCTGGAAGTGAAAGCGCAGATTAACGGAGTAACGATAATTGACGATTTCGCTCATCATCCCACAGCGATTGCTGGCACGCTTACGGCTTTGCGCTCGCGCTATCCGGGTTCGCGCCTATGGGTGATTCTCGAACCACGATCCAATACTTTACGCCGGAATGTATTTCAGAATGATCTTGCCGACAGCTTGTCTTTGGCAGATGAAATCGTCGTGGCCAATGTGTTCAAGTCTGAGTCGATCCCGGAGCACGAACGCTTAGATCTGGAGGCGGTGGCGGCTTCTGTTAAGAAAGATGGACGTCGGGCGCGAATTGTCCCCGATGCGGATGCAATCGTAAATTTGGTTGCTCCCGAGAGTCGCCCAGGCGACGTGATTGCGATTTTGTCGAACGGTGGCTTTGGTGGAATTTACGAGAAGCTTCCGGCAAAGCTAAAGTCATTCAATAGATCGCCACTCGGAGCTGCGCTTGAGGCGCCGATTAAGGCGTGAGCCGGACATCAAGAATTAAACTCATAATTTATACTGTGCTCATCGTCTTTTGCTCGGCGAGTTCGAAGGCACAAGATCCCAAAGAAAATTCAGAAGTTTCAAAAAGTTCTGTCCGGTATACAGTTTCGCTCGCGCAAAAAGCCAGTCACTTGGTTCATGTGAGAATCGACTTACCTGCTGGCGCAGAGGATCGCGACCTGCAATTGCCGGTATGGAATGCGCTTTATCAGATGCGCGACTTTTCGCAATACGTGAATTGGATAAAGGCTGAGAACCTTGCTGGGGATAAGCTCCCGCTTAGGAAGCTGAACAAGAGTCTCTGGCGGGTCAGCGGTGCTGAAAACGGCGCACGTATAGATTACGCAATCTTCGCGAACGATTCCGGCCCATATGGCGCGGAACTGAATCAGCAGCACGCATTTTTCAATCTCGCAGAACTGCTGATGTATCCAGTAGACTTTCGCTCTCTTCCCGTCCAGCTCCGGTTCACCGATGTTCCTTTAGACTGGAAAATCGCAACGCCGCTTGCTGGTTCTTTTAATCAGGGATTCACAGCCGAGAGATTACGATCGGCTGGTAGATTCCCCAGTCGAAATTGGCAGTTTTCAGGAAAGCGACTTTGATGAAGCTGGCAGACATTACCGCGTAATTGTCGATGCTACGCCTGCGGACTATGACATGACGAAGATTGTCGCGGAGAATCGAAGCATTGTGGCTGCCGCGACAAGCTGGATGAATGATCGGCCCTTCAATACGTATTTATTCATGTATCATTTCCCGCATTCGGCAGGTGGCGGCGGAATGGAACACGCTTATAGCACGACCATCGATGTTCCGGCGCAGGTGCTTCGCGGCGGCCCGCAAGCTTTATCGTCGGTGACTGCCCATGAATTCTTTCACCTCTGGAATGTGAAGCGCATACGACCGCAATCGCTTGAACCGATCGACTACACAAAGGAGAATTACACGACGGCGCTGTGGTTCAGTGAAGGAGTGACTAGCACAGTCGAGGGCATTATCTTGTCGCGGGCCGGACTGCTTGATGAGACGCATTACCTGAATCGAATTGCGGGCGAAATCCGTCAACTTGAGAGCCGTCCAGCGCATAACACCCAATCCGCCGAAGAATCCAGTTTGGACGCTTGGCTGGAGAAATACGATTACTACCGCATGCCGCAACGCAGTATTTCTTATTACAACAAAGGAGATTTATTGGGTGTGCTGCTGGATCTAGCGGTTCGAGAAGCAAGCAACGGATCAGAATCTCTGCGGGAAGTCATCCAGTGGATGAATCAGAACTATGCGAAACAGGGACGCTTTTTCCCAGATTCGCAAGGCGTGGAACAAGCTGCGGAAACTGTGAGCCATGCAGATCTAAAGTCGTTTTTCGCAAAATACGTGCAAGGAATTGACGAAATTCCCTGGAACGATTATTTCAAAACAGTAGGGTTGCAATTGATTCAGCAGAAGTTGTTAATCGCTGACGCCGGATTTTCCGCGACCCGCGATTTCGACAAGCCTCCTGTGGTCTCATCGGTTAATGCTGACAGTGAGGCCGCTCGTGCTGGGCTGGCTATCGGCGATTCTGTGGTCGAAATCGATCATCGTGTCACAGGATCCGATTACGAGCAGCGCTTGGCAGACCTGCATCCGGGCGAGACTGTTTACGTTCGCGTTCGCAATGATCAGAATGAGCGGGAGTTGCACTGGAAGGTCGGCAGCAGAGAAGAGCTAAACTATCAATTGAAAGATGTAGAGAACATTACGCCGCAGCAGAAAGCTCGGCGTGTGGCATGGCTGAAAGGCGAGAGCCAATCTCATTCCGGAGACGCCCGCCCGTGATCCGTACCATCCTCATGCTGGGCTTTTGGATCGCGCTGCTTCCGGTGGCGGCGCTAATTGGTTTTCCCTGGACGCTTCTCACCGGCAATGTAGCGTTTCTGTATCGCATTGGAATGTGGGGCGCGTGGACCGGAATTCGCATTGCGGGCGTGCAGGTCAAGACGATCGGTTTGGATAAACTTGATCCAGCGCGGACTTACATATTCATGTCGAATCACGTTTCGAACATCGATCCGCCATTGCTGCTGCCACTAATTCCAAAACGCACTTCGGTGATGGCAAAAAAGGAATTGTTCAGCTATCCAATTCTTGGAAAGGTCATGAAGTTTGGTTCATTGGTACCTGTCGATCGCGGCAATCGTGATTCCGGAATTGCCGCAGTGCGCGCCGCCTCAGATGTGATTCGGCAAGGCGTGAACATGACTATCTATATCGAAGGCAAACGGTCCTTCGATGGAAAGCTACTGCCATTCAAGAAAGGCCCGTTCTATTTGGCCGAAGAATGCAAAGTACCGGTTGTGCCGGTTACGATTCTTGGTACTCATGCAATTATGCCGAAAGCACGATTTCAGATTCGTCCGGGAACTGCGATTGTGATCTTTCACGATGTGATCGAACCGGCAAGTTTTGGCAGTCGCGATTGCTTGATGGCGCAAGTCCGGAAAGCCATCAACGCCGGATTGCCGCCAGAGATGAAAAGCGAACCCAAAGTTTCGGAGCAGGCGGGAAGTATTTCAGCCTGAGCATGTCACTTGCTTTCTGGTTCTGAGGTCTTCAATTTCGTCCTCGCGGCTTTGGCAATCTCCGGCAGCTTGGCGAACAGTGCGGTTGAACGCATCCATATCTTGTGATCGAAGGCTGGTGAGCCGCTTACCATTGCACCTGGAGAAATATCTCCGTGAGTTCCGCTCTGCGCGGTGATGATTACCCCATCACCGACTTTGCAATGACCCGCTACTCCTGCCTGTCCAGCGATGATCACGTCATTGCCAATATTGGTTGATCCCGCTAATCCCACTTGAGCACAGAGCAGAGTATTTTCGCCGACTCGAGAGCCGTGGCCGACTTGCACCAAATTGTCGATCTTGACGCCGCGTCCAATGTGGGTTTCTCCTAGGCTCGCTCGATCGATGCAGGCGTTAGCTTGTACTTCGATATCATCTTCCAGAATCGTCGGGCCAGATTGCACGATCTTCTGCCAGCGTCCGTTCTCGTCTTTGGCAAATCCAAACCCGTCGGCGCCAATGACTACTCCGTTTTGCAATACGACGTTGTTGCCAATCTGGCAATGTTCTCGCACTACAGAGTGCGCGTGAGCAAAAAAGTTATTGCCAATCTTTGCTCCTCGATAAATCACAACGTGGGGCAGGAGAACAGCGTCGTCGCCGATTTCGACATCGGCATCGATTGCGACATAAGGACCGATATGAGCGTTTGCGCCAATCTTGGCCGAAAAATGAATCACTGCAGTCGGATGAATTCCAGGTGCATATTTTGGCGGCTGATAAAAAAATTCAATAGCGCGAGCAAAGGTCAGATATGGATTCTTGCTTCGCAGCAATGGCACGGAAGCAGCAGGGAACTCTTCGGACACGATCACTGCGGCAGCCTTAGTGCTGCGCACAGCGGGCGCGTACTTTGGATTGGCGACAAATGTGATCTGTTCTGAGCCAGCTTCTTCGATTCCGGCAACTCCGGTTATCTCGATGTCAGGCGAAGCGCTGTCGAGTCGGGCGTCGAGAGCAGAGGCGATCTCTGAAAGTTTCATAGCAGAGATGATTGTAAATGGGAGGTCTGCACCGACCGGTCGATATCCTTCTCTGACCTAATCACACGGCTGAGTACTCGTCCCGGATGCTAAATCGTCGAGTGGTTCCTTTATGCAGACAAATCGTTACAATTCGCCCACTGCGACGTCTATTCTGCTGGCAATTAAGTCCAAGTTTCTGAAGTTCTGAAAAGCAACAATCCGGTTAATTGTAGAATGCATGGCTTTCTGAAAGTCGACGACACGCAAATTGCTGAAAATATTTGAGCAAGAATATCGCACGGAGTTGGTTAGCGGATTGCAACCTGTACCAGTTGCGATTTCCCATGAATGCTGAAAAGCCAACGAACATTTGTAAAGTTTTGCAAAGCGGCAACAAAGAAAAAGAATTGGAAGACACTTCTCTAAGGCCCAAAGGACGATCCCAATGATTCAACATGCTGGTTTGCCAGTTTCAATCGCAAAGTGGACGGTTTTATTTTTTTTCTTAATCATCGTTACCTTGCTTGCAACGACAGGTTTGATGGCGCAAACGACAACCGCCACTGGCAGTATTCAAGGAACCATAACCGATCCTAGTGGAGCGACCTTGCCTGGGGCCAAGGTCATGATTACCGATAAAGGAACGGGGCAGGTGATCAGCACGACCACGAACTCGAGTGGGTCATTCACGTCCGGTGCACTGATCCCCGGCAACTACACGGTGCGTGTGGAGGCTCAGGGCTTCAAGTCATCGGAGCAGCCCGTGACAGTTCAAGTCGGGGTTACCTCTTCGACCAATTTGAAATTGCAAGTTGGACAAACCAGCGAAACTGTTGAAGTGCAGGGAAGCGGTGTAGCAGTAAACACTGAGCAGGCAACTGTTCAAGGTGTGATCAACCAAGAACAGATTGAGAACTTGCCAGTGAATGGCCGCAACTTTCTCGATTTGGCCCAACTGGAACCTGGGGTACAAATTCAGGATGGCGGCAACTTTGATCCCACGAAAAATGGTTTCTCTTCGATCTCGTTTGGCGGACGCTTTGGTCGCACAGCCCGCGTCGAGGTCGATGGTGTGGACATAAGCGATGAGACGGTCGGAACAGTGACGCAAAATATTCCCGAAGGAGCGATTCAGGAATTTGCGATGCAACAGTCTTCTCTCGACCTCTCGACCGAATTGACCTCGTCCGGTTCGGTGAATGTGACAACTAAGTCGGGCACGAATAGCTGGCACGGGCAGGGGTTTTATTACTTTCGCGACCAGACTCTAGATGCGAATTTACCCGGCGCATCTCACAACTATTTCCAGAGAAATCAATTTGGTGCGAGTGTGGGCGGCGCAATCATAAAAAACAAATTGTTTTTCTTTGTCGACGCGGAAAAAACTAAGCAAGACTTACTCGATCCAGTTGTGCTGCCGGCTCCGTTTACCGCTTTGAACGGATCGTTTACATCCCCCTTTCGCGAATCTGAAGGATTGGCGAGGCTGGATTGGCAGATCAGCAACAATTACAAATTGTTCTACCGCTTTTCGTTCGATCAGAACACGAGCGTCCTGCCATTCGTGCCGAATTCGTTTCAACCCTTTGCCAATGTGACACATACTCCTGACCATGTGGTCGGCCTGGACTTCAACACCGGTGGTTATACCCATGCCATTCGTTTTGGATACACCAAGTTTCGGAATGGCATAACCGATGCAGTGATGGGTTCAAGCATTTTCAATCCGGGCGGAGGCGATATAGAACTTGCAATTGGCTCAGATCCAAACTGCCTTACCGCCGGTGCTGACACGTTTTGTTCCGGGCCAAATTTCTTGGCGCCTCAGGCAACGTACCAAACCGACCATCAATTTAAGTATGACGGAAGTAAAGCGGTCAAGTCTCATATTTTGCGTTATGGCATGGGCATTAATCACATCCAAGGCGGGGGAGATGCCGAGTTCCTGGGAACAGCTCCGGCGGTGAATGCATTAAGCCTGGGAAGTCGGAGCCAATGTCTCCCGTGTTGCGGCTGCCAAATTGCCCATTTCCGGGAGGACGCAGCAATCCACTGAACTATCCCGTCACCAGACGTTGTCCTAGGCAATGGTCAAGGGTTCTCTTCTGAAAAACCTGCTTTTGGCCTTCCGGGCGGCGGATTGGGCCCGGATAATCGCTTTTCTTTGTATTTCGGAGATTCGTGGAAGGTGAAACCGGGGTTGACGCTGACTTACGGATTGCGCTATGTACGTGATACCGGCCGTACGGATAGTGATCTAGCCTCCTATTGCGGCACTAAATCAGTTCGATAATGGATATTATTCGAATTTGGGTGCTCGAGTAAATCAACCCAACCGTAACTTCGCGCCGCAACTCGGTCTTGCGTGGGATCCGAGTCAAACTGGAAAGACTGTTTTTCGGGCGGGAATCGGATTATTTTACGAGAATTCGATATGGAACAATGATCTCTTCGATCGGCCAGCGCGTTTGGCTTCCGGACTGTTCTTATCCCAAGCGGGAGCTTGCCCGAACACAACCGGCAGCATTACCTTGCCTGACGGCAGTGTTAAACCCGTTACTTTTTGTCGCGCGAAGCCATTGGTCAAGCCGCACCAGCAATCGTTCAACTTCAAAAGGAATATCAGGCAGCAACGGTTGCCGCTGGTCCTGCGTCCAATCCCAACTACATCGGAACCAAATTGGCTGATGGAATCGATATTAACTCAACCAACTTGTTTGCTCCTAACTACGTGACTCCACGCTCGGTCCAGATGAATTTCGGTGTCCAGCACGAAATTCGAAGGGGTATGGTAGTCACAGCGGACTATCTTCGCAATGTCTCGACTCATACACTACTTACGGTAGATACCAACCATGTGGGTGATGCGCGCTTCCTCAATGTTGCCAATGCGCTGAGCGCGATCAACAATACGGTAGGCGCTGGATGCGGGAGCGGGAGTGTGACTGCGGCCACAGCTATTAGTGCGGTCAACTGCTATATAAGTAGCAACTCAGCAGCAAGCATTTCAGACTTTGCAACTAATGGCCTGGATTCAGGGTACTCGCTCTGCGGCGGAGCCCCTTGTGCCAGCGCCGGAGGGGCGCTGGCAGCTTTCCCGGGTATTAATCAAACTCTGGGAGCTAACCAAATGCTGTTCCCCATTGGGCGCTCCGTTTACAACGGGTTACAACTTTCTTTGAAACAAGATGCCAAAAACCCGCTTCCTGGTATCCGTTACTTAAACCTTCAGGTTTCTTACTCGCTCTCGCGCTACGTATCAACTGCAAGAGATAGTGATTTCATCAACTTCGCCAATGACAACGCTAGTCCTCTGAAATACGTCGGTCCGAATGGGCTAGATCGCACGCACCAACTTTCTTTCGGTGGCACAGCCGACTTACCCGCCTCATTCCGCATGAGTATCATCGGACATTTTTATAGCGCTCTTCCGGTGAATCTTACGTTGAATCCGACGGGAGCCTCTGGCGGAATCTTTGTCACCGACGTAACCGGAGACGGTACGGGAGATGGGAGTTTTGCTTCGAATGGCGGCGTTGGAGATCTTCTACCCGGCACAAATGTCGGTTCCTTTGGTCGCGGTGTTGACGGTAGCAATATCAACAAAACTATTTCGAATTACAACGCCAATTTCGCGGGCAAGCCGACCCCTGCTGGACAAGCGCTGATTAATGCGGGATTGTTTACGCAGGCACAGTTATTCGCTTTAGGAGGAGTGCAGCAGCCTATTCCGTTAGCTCCTGCGAATGAGGCAAGCATGGGCTGGATGAAAGACCTCGATGTGAGCTTTAGCTGGGTTTATAAAGTAAAAGAACGACTTGAGGTTGAGCCAAAAGTGTCGTTCTTTAACGTGTTCAATATGGCGAACTTTGATGGGCCTGGCAATCCCCTTAGCGGTGTGCTCAATGGAGCGGTGGGATCAGTAAATGGCACAGGAGGGCAGCAGCCGGACAGCAACCGTCTTGGTCTGGGATCGGGTGTTTTTGCATCTGGTTCTCCGCGTGTCATCGAGTTCTCGTTGAAGGCTACTTTTTAGCGAGATCGAACGAATTGAAATTACAATCGCGGAGGTCTGGGTTTTCCGAAAGGGAAGGTCTGGGCTTCCGCAATTGGTTTCTTAGCGGATAGCCGTTAGAATAGAGACATCATGAGCCGCGACCTTAACTTTGGCCCGTACGTCACTCTCGAAAAAGGCAAACGCGCAGTCAAAGATCTCACCTTTGGCAATCCCACGCCTGAGGGTGTTGTTTTAACGACGCTCGATAATGCCGTTAACTGGATGCGCAAGAATTCGATCTGGCCGATGACTTTCGGGTTGGCTTGCTGCGCGATCGAGATGATGTCGATGGGAGCGTCACGTTTCGATATTGCGCGTTTTGGCGCGGAGGTATTTCGCCCGTCGCCGCGACAATCGGACCTGATGATTATCGCGGGGCGCGTGTCCAACAAAATGGCGCCTGTGATCCGCCAACTCTGGGAGCAGATGCCGGAACCGAAGTGGGTTATCTCGATGGGAGCCTGCGCGACCTCCGGCGGCGTTTTTAATAATTACGCGCTGGTGCAGAGCGTGAATCAAGTGATTCCGGTCGATATCTACGTTCCCGGATGCCCGCCGCGTCCCGAGCAGTTGATTTATGCCATCACTCTCTTACAGGACAAGATTCAAAAAGAGCGTGGCACCATCAAGCGGGCGCTGAATCTTTCTTAAGTTTTGCATCATATCGGCATCGCGTTATGGCAGAACCTCGAACAGCCGATCGATATCCTCACGGCTGTTGTACAGATGCGGTGCAACTCTGATCGCATCTCCGCGTAAGCTCACGTAGATTTTTGCTTCAGCTAGTTTTTTCATCAAGCCCTCCGGAATTCCTTTGGGCAGTCGAAGTCCGATCATGTGCCCGAGGCGCTCGGATCGCGGCAAGACGGAATATCCCCTCTCTGTCGCGCATTGCCCGATGTGATCCGTTAAGAGCGACAAGCACTGCTGAATCTGATCTACTCCCCACGCCTGAATCTGCTTTAGCGCTGCAGTCGCCATTGGCGCCAGAACGAATTGCGGAAACTCTCCCATATCGAATCGACGGGCGCCGGGCCGATAGTCGTCGCGATAGCCTATTCGTGAAAAATCTTCGCTACCTTCTCTACTCAACCAGGAATATTCGAGCGGTTTACCGCTCTCGCGCCATTTCGGAGCGACATACATATATCCCAAGCCATAAGGGCCGAGTAACCACTTGTAGCCAACTGCGACTACGAAGTCAGGTTGAATTGCATTGAGGTCGAGAGGACACGCGCCCAGAGATTGACTCGCATCTATCACAAGGGCTGCGCCGACGGAACGAGCACATTCACTCACGTGGACTAAATCCACTGCGCTGCCGTCCGTCCAATGGCAGTGCGGTATAGCGACGATTGCTGTTTTGTCGTCGATGGAGCGAAGCAGGGCAGAGATCCAGGTTTCGCCGTCCTGCCGCTGCACCGTTTTGACCTCCGCATCCTGTCGTTTGGCCAACTCGCGCCAGGCGTAGACGTTGGAAGGGAACTCCCGGTCGAGCAGAACTATTGATTGTCCAGGACTGATTTGAAGATTCGCTGCTGCGATCGCAATCCCGTAACTAGCAGCCGGTATGAGGGCAATTCCCTCGGGGTCCGCCCCGAGCAATAGGGCGCAAACGGTCCGCAGTTCTTCGGCACCGGAAAACCACTCTGGCGCCGTCAAGTTCCACGGAGTCGATTTTCTCTTTACCGCTTCGATGCCAGCTTGAGTGACGGATCGAAGTTGAGGCGCCATGTTGGCGCAATTGAGATAGGTGACGTCTTCCGGAATGTCGAATAGTTCGCGGACAGACGCTATTTTGCTACTTGTTTTCGGTTCGGCATTAGCCACAGTGGTCATGAGCTGGTTCTTGTCTGAAATTGTAGTTTACTCCCGCACTTTCACTCGAGCGACCGTGTTCTCTCAATGAACCCCGCCACAAATACGTCTCCGAATCTGTGAAGTAATTCTGTGAAGCTAAGGCGTTCGCCTTAGAAGTCCTACAGCGACATGTACTTTCGAGTGTTCTGTGTAACGATTTATGTTGTGATAAAACAGCAACATTCCTTAAACTCCGTTTCAATCGTTGTTCCTGCGTCACTTCGTCAATAAGCAAGCTGGAGAAAATGCTGCATGAGCATTAGGAAGTA
Organism: Terriglobia bacterium; assembly: GCA_963791575.1. Taxonomy (GTDB): domain Bacteria; phylum Acidobacteriota; class Terriglobia; order Terriglobales; family Acidobacteriaceae; genus JAOAPG01. Next base: position 73,145 of record CAWBSY010000005.1, read on the forward strand.
CTGTCTACTCGTGTGTCTCGGCGCGACTTTGGCAAGTTCCGCATACGCCGGAGTGGTAGTGGCAGCCCCAAATAATGGCGCAACCGTAAGCTCACCCGTGCAGTTTGTAGCGACCGGAAGCTCGCCGGCTTGTCCCAAGGGAGTTGCCTCAACCGGAATCTATACAGCCCCCGGGGTCCTGGCTTTCGTGACGGCGGGATCGAACCTAAATACTGAATTAAGTCTTAGCCCTGGAACTTACCAAACTGTGGTTCAAGAGTGGGATAACTGCGGCTGGTCCAGTACCACTCCGATCACCATCAAAGTCGGCTCTGGAGGTCAAGGAGTACAAGTATCCGCGCCGAGCAATGGTGCAAATGTAACTTCCCCCGTAAATTTTGTCGCTACCGCCACGTCGGGCTGTTCGAAGGGTGTAACAGCTATGGGCATTTACACCGCTCCGAATCAACTTGCCTACGTCGGAAATGGCGCCAGCCTTAACACGAATCTAACGTTGAGCAATGGAACTTATAACACGGTAGTTCAGGAATGGGATGCGTGCGGCGGTTCCACCAGGACGCCGATCACAATTACAGTCGGCGGCGGGGGAGGCGGACGGACCTTCGCAAACCTGCACACCCAGGCAGGATGGACCGGGTACGCCCTGGAGCCTCCCGGATACGGAATCTGCAACTCCTGCAAAGACACTGGGCCGCAAACCACCTGGTCGTGGACTCAGCACGTGGGTTCACCCTCCAAGAGTGGTAATGCTACGAATACGACTATTGGTGGACAAAACGTGTTCTCCGATGTGCTTTGGAACAACCACTTGATTGGGGATTTCTCTTCTCAAGGGCTTCCTGACACGAATCACACTCTGGTTCCAACGCTGCATAATTTCACTTACGACGTGTGGTTTTACGTTGGAGACGTAGAGATTTCGCAGGCGCTAGAGTTCGACATCAATCAGTTCTTTGGAGGAAAGTCGTTCATCTGGGGACACGAGTGCCGGGTTGCTGGTGGTCACGAATGGGATACATGGAACAACGTAACGCAGCACTGGGTGCCTAGCGGAGTTGCATGTAATCCGATCAGCAATTCCTGGAATCATCTGATTCTGCAGGCGGTCCGTACCAGTGACGATCATTTGTTGTTTAAATCGATCACTCTGAACGGGAACACTGCCAACATCAACCGTTATGACACGCCAACTCCTACGAATTGGTATGGCGTAACCATCAATTACCAAATCGATGGAAACAGAAACCAACAACCGTACGGCGTGGTTCTGGACAACCTGAACTTCACTGTTCAGTAGTCCGAGTCATTGAGGGGCCAAAGGGCTCATCTTTCTGATGAGCCTTTTTTGTTTGCGCAGGAGCCGTAGTACATGCACGTGACCTTTGATTTTTGGGGTAGACTTCCGTTCTTCAGCTCTGACGCTCCAAGAGGCGATATAATGCCTTAGACCGGGCTGGGGTTCTTGTATGAAGTTACGCCGCGCCTCTGTTGTTTTTCCTCTCTCGTTAGTCATTGCGTTTAGCCTGCTTTCTGGTGTCGTTTACGCATTTCCGGACAACCCGCCGAGCGATTTACCTTCAGACAAACAGGCAGCATCCTCTCATATTTCAAAACAGACGCGGATGGATCTGATCCATGCCTTCCAGTCAGAACTTGTGTACATACGGACTCCGTTCCCCATGGGCAAGAAGGGGTTATTTCTGAAAGACGGCAAGCTTACGCCGAGTGGCCAGGATTTACAGCAATTGATCGCGCTGTGGGGACCTGCGGTAAAGCCGGGGGACCGTGCTCAGATTACGGCTATAGCAATCAAGAATGACAGCATTCATTTCGAGATCAATGGCGGTCCGGTAAAAAAGCAAAAGTGGTATCAGCACGTGCAATTAGGAATGGGAGGAGCGACCACGCCGGTCGGAACGACTGACAGCAACGCGAATCCGCGTGGCTCCTATGTAGACTTGGCTTTTGATAAATATGTGCCCGATTTGAACCCGCAGCAGCTCAAGGATCTTTTGCGGCCAGTCTTTGATTTCAATGCGAAGTCCGCAGTAGAAGCCTATCTTGAAACTCTCACCCCTAAAGCTCAACAAGCTATAAAGAGCCATCAAGTGCTGGTGGGCATGAATAGGGAGATGGTGATCTACGCCAAGGGACGACCGTGGAAAGAAGGTTCGCGAGAAAGACGGCGAGACTGAATACGAAGATTGGATTTACGGAGAACCGCCACAAGACGTGGATTTCGTGCGGGTTGTAGGAGACGAAGTGGTTCGCGTAGAAATCATGAAGGTCACGGGCGAGAAAATTCTGCGGACGGAAAAAGAGGTTGACCTAGAACAACCAAAAGTTGCGAAGGCTTCCGATAAGCCTGGGGATCGTCCGGCGGCGGCACCGACTCTAAGGCGTCCCGGAGAAGAGGTTTCCGACCCGCCGCCTACGAATACGACCAGAAGCAGGCAGCCCGTGCCTCCACCGGATCCCGGCAGTGGTCCGCAACCGAACTAACATATAAAAACTGCGGTCACGCTTTCGATAGAACCAGAGACTTCGGCTTCGCCTTCTCTTTTTTGGAGAATACGTAGCCTGTTAACAGGAGAGCTGAGAGGCTGAGCGCAAGCCAAACCACACCTGGGGTCATACCCAGTACCTCACTACTATTATTCCCAACAAGAGCAAGACCTCCGAAACAAAACAGCAGATGCACGCAGAAAACTTGCAGGGAAGCCTGGCCCATCACTACCAAGGGCCGGATCGCCAGCGGCTTTATCACAGACTGAAAACGGATTAGAAGCGCGGCTACTGCGGCAAAGTTGATGGCGCGAATAGCTCCTAAATGCCATTTGTCGAACAAGGGCTCGAAGTTCCCCACCTTAGCTGCTACGGTATAGCGCATCACCAAAAGCACTACGAACACAAAGGCCGCAGGTATTGTGACCCGCTTTGCCCATCTTTCCAAAGGTAGGTCTCCCTTTGCCCAACGGACACCGAGCCAGATGCCAAGTATCCACACGAACTGCCACGCCCATAAATCGAATGATCCCATCTCGTTGACCGGTATTCGCAGTCCGAACAGATGGCTGCTGAGGTTATAGGCCCTCTGTCGCAACCCAAATTGCGCCAACAGCCAGAGAGTAAAGCTGCCACCTACAATTACCTTCCATCCGACTCGCGTTGCAGCGGACAAAAGCAAAGGCGTGAATAGTAAAAACATGATGTACATTGGCAGGATGTCGAGCAACGGTGGCCGATAAATCAGCAACACAGCGTCGATTAACGCCCGGCGCGGGCCCGCCGCAAAGTAGAAATCGAGCAGATTTTGTAATCCAGGCCGATTACCGCCTGCAGCGACTCTTGCCACTATTAGAAAAGTGATAGCGAGAAGCAGGAAATGATAGCCGTAGAGCTTCAACGTACGCATGCGCAATTTGCGATGCATGGCCGCGTAACCATCTTTTTCAGCGACTCGAAAATAAATCAGCCCGGTAAACAATGCGGATAAGAAGATAAAGCCTTCCGCGGCTGAAACAAAACCAAAAGGCTGGTAAACATAAGCGCTGACCTTGGTGGGCAAGTGTGTCAGCGTAATCCACACCAGCATGAGGCCGCGCGCCGCATCGAGCTCTAGTCGCCGTGTCGTCATCCATTACTGAGATGAGAGGCGCTGGCAAGGCGTTTCAGATGTGCAAACTTTTTACGAAGTTTTACTATATCGGGGGTTTGCGAACCCATCGTTGATCGATCGCGTGACTTGAGCGCCTGATTTGAGCGCGCGTGACTTGGCCGCGCAGCGTCTCCCCTTTACACTGGATTAGTGAAGATTGCGCTAGGACAAATCAATCCTACAGTGGGGGATTTCGCTGGGAATTCCGCCAAGATCATAGAATTTGCGCAGCGAGCCCAAACTGCGGGTGCGGGCTTGATCCTTTTTCCCGAACTCTCGGTGTGCGGCTATCCGCCTCGCGATCTGGTCGAGCGGCCAACATTCGTTGCCCATAATCGCGAAGCTGTTGAGCGCATTGCGTCGGAGACAAGCGGGATTGCGGTTGTTTGTGGTTTTGTTACTCCGGCTGAGGCTGAGACCGGAAAGTCGGTGATGAACTCCGCCGCCCTGCTCAAAGACGGGCGAGTCGCGTTTGTGCAATCGAAGATGCTGCTTCCTACCTATGACGTTTTCGATGAAATGCGGAATTTCGCCCCCTCGAAAAGCCAGTCACTGTTTCCGTTTTGTGGCAAGGAGATGGCTCTTACTATTTGCGAAGACGCATGGAACGACAAGAACTTCTGGAATCGTCGGCTGTACACGTTCGATCCCGTCGAAGCTCTCATCCATTCTGGTGGTAATTTCCTGCTGAACATTTCCGCTTCTCCCTTCTGGATTGGCAAAGGCGAAGTTCGCCGTAACATGCTGGCGGCCATCGCGCGCAACTACAAGGTTCCAGTTGTCATGGTGAACCAGGTGGGAGGCAATGACAGCCTGGTCTTTGATGGATCCAGTATTGTCCTGAATCGTGAAGGCAACGTCATCGCGCAGGGGAAGTCGTTTGAGGAAGATATTGTGTACTTCGATCCGGATCAGTTGACCGGAGAGGTTCATGAACAGATCGAAGGCGAAGAAGCCAGTGTCTATGCCGCTCTGGTACTTGGCACGCGTGACTACGTGCATAAATGCGGGTTTGCGAAGGTTATCGTAGGCCTTAGTGGCGGGATCGACTCCGCGTTGACTGCATCCATCGCGGTCGAGGCTCTCGGAGCTGAAAACGTTATTGGCGTGGGAATGCCGGGTCCGTACTCGTCGCGCGGATCGATTGACGATGCGCGAGCGCTGGCCAAGAATCTGGGAATCCGTTTCGAGCTACTTTCAATTGATGCGATGGTAAATGCCTATCGCGAAACTCTTCGAACCGTGTTTGCAGGGCGTAAAGAGGATGAGACGGAAGAAAATATCCAGGCTCGAACTCGTGGCACGTTGTTGATGGCATTGTCGAATAAATTTGGCGCAATTGTACTCAGCACCGGAAATAAGAGTGAACTTGCTGTCGGATATTGCACTTTATACGGCGACATGGCCGGAGGTTTGGCGGTGATTTCCGATGTTCCTAAAACGCTTGTGTACCGCCTCAGCCGATACGTGAATTCAAAGCGACCGGTAATTCCGCAGGCGAGCCTCGAGAAACCACCATCTGCCGAATTGCGTGCGGAACAGAAAGACAGCGACACTCTCCCGCCTTATGAAGTGCTGGATGCTATTCTTGAAGATTACGTAGAAGATATGCATCCGGCAGAGCGAATTGCGGTCGAGCATAGTTTTGATATTGATTTAGTTCGTAGAGTTATTCGAATGGTGGAACGAAGCGAATATAAGCGGCAACAAGCTGCTCCTGGACTGAAAGTTTCTCCGAAAGCATTTGGCTATGGGCGCCGCTTTCCGATCGCCGCTAAATCCGACGTATGACCTTTTAACTTCGTACAGCACAGACTTCCGCAATCACCAGAAAGGGAAATACATGTTTTGTAGATCTAAGTATTTAGCCGTCGTAGTCACAGCTTTGCTGGCCATGATGGCTAGCGCTCAACAAAAGCCTGCCTCATCTCCGGCAAAGGCAGCCACGAGCTCGAAAAGCTTAAAGGACGTGAATCTTCCTTCGGAAGAAACGGTGAATGCGTTTCTGCAACAGATGCTGGGAATGAATCCATCGACGACCTGGAAAATTACCGACATCAAGCCTTCAGAGGCCGCTGGATTGGCGGAAGTAACGGTCGTTATCAGCGGTCCGCAAGGATCACAAAGCAATACTTTTTACGTTACAGAGGATGGTAATCACGCGATTACTGGACAGATCATGCCATTCGGATCTCATCCTTTTGATGCGGCGCGTGCCAAACTTGCAAAAGAGGCGAACGGCCCTTCTCGCGGTCCGGCTAATGCTCCTGTGACGTTAGTGGAATTCAGCGATTTGCAATGTCCGCATTGCAAAGAAGAGCAGCCCAACATCGATAAATTGCTTACGGAAGACAAGAACGTGCGCTTGATCTACCAGAATTTTCCCTTGCCGGCCCATGATTGGGCAGCGAAAGCGGCCGCTTACGCGGACTGCATCGGGCGAACGTCCAATGATGCTTTTTGGAAATTTATCGAAAGCGTTTATGGCGCCCAAGCCGATCTTACTGCCGCGAACTCTGACGAGAAGCTCAACGGTTTTGCAGATGCGGCAGGAGCAAAGAGTGCCGATGTCGCAGCTTGTGCCGCGAAGCCCGAAACTGTGGGGCGAGTGGAGCATTCGGTGTTGCTAGGAAAATCGCTGGGCGTGACGGGAACTCCGACGCTGTATATCAATGGACGTCAAGTGGGAGGCGTTCCATATGAGGCGTTGAAGAGCCTGGTGGACTTCGCCGCGCAACCAGCGAAATAGACCCTAGGCACAGTTCAATGAAGATTTCAGGGGGACGGAGTGGATCTGCTGTCGTCCCTCAGGCTTTTACGCTTCTATTGTTACTTCCGCTTACCTTCCGCCCATCCAGATCTCTGAGCTTTGATCATGGGCGTTATTGCTGATTACGTGCGGGGTGATTAGCACCAACAATTCATCATCGTTCTCTTGTTTAGAATTGTCGCTGGCTATTTTGTTCAATCCTGGGATTGATGCCAGACCTGGAATGCCGCTCAACGTTTGCGCGTCGGTTCGAGAGAGAGCACCAACTACCACTGCCGGCTCGCCCTCCATCAGCGTGACGTTGCCCTTGTACTCGCGGTTCGAGATGATCGGCGCGCCATTCACTGATTGTCCGGAGAGAGTACGAAACTGCATTTCGAATTGAAGTGCCACGTCGGAGTTGCCGTTTACCAGCGGCTTTGCCTTTACGCTCAAACCAAGGTCCTCATAGCTGAAACTTGGAGCGGCTGACAATCCACCGAGCAATCCGTTGAGCGTCGAGGCAGCCTGTCCACCGAGGGCTTGCGTGAGTGCGCCAGTATTTACAGTTGCAGAAAAACTGGAAGTGAGCACAGGATACCGCGATCCTAAGTGAAAGGTTGCGTCGTTTCCTTGCGCCACCCGTAGCGTCATGTGCTCCAACATGCTGACCGAACTTTCATTCCGAGATAACGATGCTTTCAATGTTCCCAAGCTCAGAGCTTCGGTCGTTTTTCCTCCGCCAAAGGTTGCGACGGGACCTGCAAAGATGGGATATTGCGAACTCAGTGTCGCCAAAGCCGCAGCCAGGGTTGCTGCATTAAGTTGACCGCTGCCCAGAAGACTTTGTAGTTGAGTGATCACGGAGCCGGGAATCGTAGCCAGCTGGAACTGATTCGGGATCTGGATACCGACGTCGCGGGCAAAAGTATGATTGATTTCGAACACCTGCACTTCGAGCATTACCTGCGGACGCCAGCTGTCGAGTCCTTGCATGAATTGAGTAGCGCCTTCGAGCACAGCTTGTGGCGCGCGGATGACGATAGTGCCGTTTCGCACGTCGGGCGTAACAAAACGGATTTCAAACAAATTCCGCAGGAGATTGACGATATCAGTCACTTCAGTCGGGGTAGTCGCTGAAGGAACAGAGAATGTGCGTAGTCCCATCTGGTCGAACTGGCGATGATTCTCCGGTGAATCGGCGGCCACGAGAATTTGTTTAGCGTCCATCGATGTCCAGAACGTTTTCGTTACTTCGCCAGCAGCGCGCATTGCGGTATAGAAATCCACGTTCTCAATATCGAAACGCACTCGGCGCGAGACGACTGAGTCGTCCAGATACGCTGTGAGGCCGAAGCTCGTTGCGATTTGCGTTAATAGTTCTCGCGAATCGCCGCGATAGTGAAAATCGCGTGGGTCCGGGCTGGGAGTCACCTGAATTTCGTCGACGGAAGCGATTACGCGAGGCGGCTCCTTTACCTTGGGAGCCCATTCGCCCATTGAGTCATGGAGACGTTGCTGGGCGAAATCGTTCTTAGGATCCAGGCTTAACGCGTTGCGGAATTCGGCAAGAGCTTCTATCTGCTTATTACTCTCCAGATCGTCGTTGCCTCGCTTAATGTGGCTTGAAACCAGTTCCTGCCGGGCAAGTTCACGCGCAGTTAAGTAGCCAATATTTCTTGGATCAAGCCGTGCGGCGTTCTGGAACTCGTCGAATGCTTCGTCGGCGTGTTTGGATTTCTGCAATGACACGCCTTTGGAAAAGGCGCGCTTGGCTTCTTTCAAATCTTTCTTGGAAGGATTGCAGCCTGGCTTCTTGGCATCACCAGGAGCACACGGCACCAGCGGAGCTATTTGCGGTTGGTCGGCGCCAAACGCAGACACACTTACCACGACTGCTAGAAATATGAATACAGCCCAACGCATGCTGATTATTGTAACCGCAATTGGCGCAGGTCCGGCGTTGTTTCCGAGGGATTAGTACCTTCGATATTCGGTTGCAAGAAAGCCTAAAATCCGCGTTCCCATTTATGCGGTACGTCGTTCTTAGCTGTCCGCCGAATCTGAGTCCCGTGGTATCAAAATAATTTGAGCTGTTCTGTCGAATCCGGAGCCGAATGCTTTCTTGGTGCATAACGATTGCGCTTATTGTAAATTCCGTACTTCTCGCGTAGTCGCGCCATCAGCTGCGACAACCTCTTGCGATATGTTGGCGAGAGGAACGCGCTATTTGAAAAACGGTCGGCGTAGTTTTTAACCAAATGAGGGAAGGTTTTCTCAAGAAAAGGCATAAACACAGCCGCCGAACAAGGTTTAAGAAATAGCGAATTTGCAAAGATGTACTTGCCGCCGGCTTCGGCGGTTGCCCGAACCACAGCCTCAAGGTCGCGAGGAGAATCCGTGATCCCTGGCAGAACCGGTGCGCAGTTCACTCCCGCCTGAACTCCAGATGCGTTCAGCCTTCGCATCGCATCAAGACGCAAGTCTGGTCTTGGGGCGCGCGGCTCCAAAAGGCGCGCCAGATCAGTGTTCAGCGTGGTAATAGTGATATTTACAAATAATTGATTACGCTCCGCGACTTTCTGTAAAACATCAATGTCACGCAGAATCAAATTGGATTTAGTCACGATGCCAAGTTCGAGACCGCTATGCTTCGCAATTTCTTCGAGAATGGCACGTGTAACTTCGTAGCGTTTTTCAGCTGGCTGATAAGGATCGGTCGCGGTACCAAGTGCAATGTCTTCGCCCGGCTTCACCCGGCGCAACTCCTGCCGTAATAGGTCCGCTGCGTGCTGCTTTATGTAAATCTTCTTTTCGAAATCGACGCCATCCCGCATTTCCATAAACTCGTGGGTGTAACGGGCATAGCAATATTTACAGGCAAACTCGCACCCGCGGTAGGGATTGATTGTCCAAGTAAAGGGCATACGAGTGCCCGTGCAACGGTTTAGCAAAGATCGCGCTGGGAGGGTGAAGTATTCGACATCGTGTCCTTCACGAATAGATTCGCCTTGTGACGCCAGCCGGGCAATGCCGATAAGCTTGGTCTCGAGATTCTGCGGGAAGGGAAGAGTGGCCACGGTGAGTTTCGCTTTTTATTCGCCTCATAATAGCTCTGCCACTGGCCGCTGTCAAGCCGGTTCAGGGGTCAGGGTTCGCGAAAAGTGCGCCCCACCCCGTCAAGTAATGGCCTGTTATCGACAGTAATCTGGCCTGATACCAGTGGACAACGTAAATTCCAAGCATGATTTATAGATTCGCTTTAGTGCTAAGCACAGCGTGGATTCTTTCCTTCTGCCCAGAGCTCGTCGCGCAGCAAACGATTAGCGAGAGGTGCACTACAACCTCGTCGCAGCATGAAGACAGTCAGCCGATTCCAGAACAACTGAAAATTCCTGATGCTCCGCGGACGGCGAGACAGTTCAGTTGCTTTCGCTCCTTCAACCGGAATTCCACAATGACTGATGTTGTTCGGAAATGCGGCGTCCCGGACAAACATTTAGGGAGCGGAGTCTACATCTTCGTTTACTACATGAACGACTGTTCGATGGTGGGGGTTGCCACTGGCGATTTGCAGCACTTACGAATTACCCACATCAAACGGAGTAAATCCACCGTGCTCTTAAAATATTGATTGTTGCAAAATCGCCATTGCACTCATTGACCTTCCCAAGGATCACGATGCGAAACCCGCGATGATGAGAAACCAAAAGGCAAGAGAGAGCAGACGAACGTCGGTTTCTCCAGCGGGCCTTTTTCGACAATCCGGTCACATTTTCGCCAATTCAATATTGCCGTCTCCGCTGCGCAACTCGAGAATCGGACCGCCTCCGTTCATTTTTCCTCGCACGGTGTTTTCTTTTTTCATTGATCCCATCGTGGTGACCGGGAAGTCGACCGTGATCTCGCCGTCCCCGGTATGGGCATCGAGCTCAGCCGCGAATTCTGGTGGAATGCGAAGCACCAAATTTCCATCTCCCGTACGCAAACTCCAGTTGGACGAAATCTTAGAGCCGGTGTCGGCTTCAACATCGATATTGCCGTCGCCGGTTTGAACTTGCAGGTCAGAGAAACGGCCACGCACATCAATGTTCCCATCATGCGTATCGGCGTGGAGCTGTCCTGCGGACGAACGGACCTCGATGTTGCCATCATCAGTGTCCAGACGAAATTCGCCAGCTACGTCATTGACGCGGATGTCGCCATCTCCAGAATGTAAATTGAGATCGGCTGCATGCGGGATGCTAACTTCGACACGTATAGACCGGCTATGAACGTTCCATCCGAAATGAGTACCCCTTCGCAGTTGGATGTCCAGTTCGATTTGGTTGCCGGATTGGTGATCCGTAACATGCACCTCGTCCGGCTTGTATCCGTCGACAATCACCCGGGCTCCGACTTCATTTCGATCCCAGCTGACAATGCGAATTTCAGCGTCATTGGTCTCGACGCGGAGAGTCGGCTTGCCGGAGACGGTGAACTGCTTACTCCAGTCTTCTGCGTGGGCCGACAGAGAGGCTAGAGCAACGGTAACAATGACTAAGGTAGAAAGCTGTAAGCGCATGGTTTTCCCTCACCGTAAGTAGACGCTTGAGATACGGAAGGGTGAGGAGGAAAGTTCAGCCTAAGCTCGGGAGGTAGAAAATGGCTGGTCTGGGATTTATTGGGTTGGTTTTGCTTCGGCTGCGGGCTTCTCGAATAACTTGGCGTCGACTGCGGGGTTGAATTGAATAGAGTTGAACACGCTCGTATTCGTCGTCTGCCCATTCTGCTTGTTGGTGTGGACAGCGGGAAGAGAGATTCCGTCGGTGGTCTTCCAATCAGCAAGTTCGGTCACGTCATGCGTCGGACCCGATCGCCCCATCGCGTCATATGATTCTTGCAGGATCCGTCCACTCTGGGGATCGACGAACCAGCGTATGGAAACGCCTGATCCAGAGACATCGACGATCTGAGCGGCCACGTTGCCAACCTTCTCAGTGCCATTGGCGAAAAACACGAATGCCGGATCGTCGAGATGCTGTCCGATGTAGATCAAGTCGCGGTGAATTTGCGCCATGTATTCACTTTTTTGTGAGGCGGGGAGGTCTCGTACTCCCATTCCTTCGGCTGACATGAAGCCAACTTCTGGCGATACCGCTATGGCCAATTTCCCGTTCGGCGTCTGAACGTCTACATGCATGCGGTCTGGGAAAGCGATGGTTACTTGAATCGGAGTATGAGAACCGTCGCCCTCGGTCGAGGTAATGTCTGCATTCATCGCCTTTATAGATTTGAGCTTGGCTAGGCCTCCCATCGCGTCGACGACCTTCGCCGCAAGCGCCTTGCCCTCGGGATTCGAAGCTGTGGGCTTTTTTGCCGGTTCGTTGGCGGGTGCCTGCTGCCCGTCGCTAGGTGGCGGAGGAATGCTGATGTCAATGGTTTTCACTGGACCCAGCGTTGACAGCGGCTTATCAAATTCCGTCGTATTTCCGACTACCAACACCTTCAGCTGATCCTTGTGTACATATTTTGCAGCTACTCGCGCCACGTCTGCTGTTCCAACTTTGTCGATGCCGATTCGATACTTTTCAAGAAAGTCCAGAGGATACTTATAAAACTCGTACCGCATGCGCTCGCTCAACACTTTTTGTGGCGTATCAAAATTGAAGACGAACGAATTTAAAATCGTGTCCTTGGCACGCTTGATTTCATCGTCAGAGATCGGATCTTTCTGCAAATCATCGATTTGAGCGTACAAAGCCTGAATGGATTCGACCGTTGTCGTACTCTTGGTCCCCATCGAAAGCCGCTCAACACCGGGGTGATCGAAAGCAGTACCGATACCGCCGCCTACTGAGTAGGCAAGTCCTTCTTTTGTGCGGATATTACGAAAGAGGCGAGATGCGAAGCCGCCGCCAAACGCCTCGTTGAAAACTTCGATTGCATAATAGTCGGGATTGTTCTTCGTTGTGCCGAGGTCGACCATGCGAATCGAGGTCTGATTGACGTCTTCCTTTGGAACCACGTAATAGCCGGGTTTCGCCGGCTCAAATTTGATATCAGGCTGTTTCCAAGCCGGTCCTTTTTGCCATGTTCCGAACGCCTGGCGCAGCTTCGCTTCCATCGCGGCAGAATCGAAGTCCCCGACGAATCCCAAGATAATGTTATTGGGATGTACATAGGTGTGGTGCCAGTCAATGAGATCTTGCCGGGTAATTGCGGCGATGGTTGCGTATTCCGGAACCCGCGTATAGGGGTTGTTTGATCCGTAAGCCAGCTTGGCCGCCTCACGCGAGGCTATGCCGGCGACATCATCGTTGCGGCGCGAGATGGCGTCGAAAGCTTCTTTCTGAGCCAAGTCAATTTTGTCATCGCGGAATTCAGGTTGGTGAAGAAGCTCGTTGAAAATTTTAAATACATCATCGAAATCGTCCTTGAGGCATGAGAGGGAGATGGTGGTGGAATCGGCGTTTCCGTCGGTTTCGACTTTCGCGGCGCGTGCCTCTAGAAAGTCATCCAGCTGATCGCCGGTCTGATCTTTGGTTCCACCCGTCCGCCAGACTTCGCCGTAAATATCTACCAAGCCAACTTTCTTAGCCGGCTCCTCACGCGATCCGCCATGAATTCGCGCCACGCCGTCGATCAATGGGAGCTCGTGATCCTCTTGCAGAAAAATCACCATGCCATTGGGGAACTCAATGCGCTTCGGCTCTGGTGGATGAAAGGGCTTGAGCTGCGGAATGGGGATTTGTTGCCAACTCGTTGGCGCTGCGACTTGCGCAGCGCACGTCGCGAGTCCGAGCATCAAGAAAATTCCGGAGACTATGACTCGCGAAACATTGAGAGGAGAGGGCCGTTTCATTGGGCGCCTCCCTTAGAAGCCGTCGAGGCCTGCGCAGGCGTGTTCTCGATCACTCCCACAGTGCGATTGGCTGGAACAAAAGTCTGTTTTGCGACCCGGCGAATATCCTCTTTCGTTACTTTGTCGATGCGATCAACCGAGCGAAACAATTCGCGCCAATCGTCATAAAGGGACTCATAGGTGGCGAGCGACGACGCTAGTCCATCATTGCTATCGAGACCGCGAAGGAGATTGGCTTTGGCTCGAGTCTTTACCATCTTCAATTCTTCGTCGCTGACATCTTCATTCTTCAGCCGCTCTATTTCCGCATGGATGGCGTCTGCTACTTCGTCCAGCTTGTGACCCGGCATCGGGAAAGCATAGAAGGCGAACAGGTGAGCGTACTTCACGCCGGGAAGGCCGGTGAATCCGGCGGAATCAGAAGCAATCTTCTTATCGCGTACAAGGCTTCTATAAAGTCGCGAGGTTCGTCCCGCCGACATCAGATCGGCAATGGCGTCGTAAACCGCGTCGTCTTTATCAAGGTAGTCTGGCCGGTGATAGCCCTCGAGGTACACCGATTGCGATGCCTCGTGTAACACCACGCGTCGTTCTGAATTCTGCGGCGGCTCAGTCGTGGTTCGCTCGTCGGGCTTTTCGTGAGACGGGATACGTCCGAAATACTTTTCGATGACAGGAATGGCTTCGGCAGCTTTTACGTCTCCGACAACGGCTACAACCATGTTGGAAGGAATGTAATATTCGTGAAAGAAGTAGTCGGCGTCGGTCGCAGAGAAGGTGTTCAGATCACCCATCCAGCCGATCGTCGGGCGATGATACTGATTCGCCTGGAAGGCAGCTGTCGTGAACTGCTCCAGCAAACGCCCGATTGGATTGCTGTCTGTGCGCATGCGGCGCTCTTCGATCACTACGTTGCGCTCCTTGTAGAACTCACGCATCACGGGATGAATAAAGCGTTCCGATTCCATGTAGGCCCAAAGTTCTAGGCGGTTCTCCGGAAAAGAATAGTGATAGGCGGTTTCGTCGTAGCTGGTGAAGGCATTCAAACCTTCAGCTCCGTTGCTCTCGAGAATTTGAGGATATTGATTCGGAATTACGTACTGGTTTGCATCCTTCACTGCTGCCTGCCACGCTGCTTCCAGCTGCTTAACCTTCGCATCATCCCGATCGACCCGCTTGTCTCGCTCGTAGATGTACGCTGCATAAGTTTGCTCAACTTTTTCGAGCGCTGTCTTTTCTGCGGCGTAATTCTTGGTGCCAATGGTTTCGGTGCCTTTGAAAGCCATGTGCTCGAACATATGAGCCAGACCAGTCTTAGCAGTCGGGTCCTGAGCCGAACCCGCGTCAACATGCGTAAAGAAAGAAAATACGGGAGCTTCAGGACGTTCGCAGATGACTACAGTTAGACCATTGCTGAGCTTCTTGACGGTTACCCGCTTTTCGAAGGAAGCCAAATCCTGAGCGGCCGCTATGGTCGCAAGTGATAGAACCAGGGCAAGAAATTTGAGCGCGTGATGTTTCATCGAACCTCCAACGGTTGGACGGTCATATTGGATGATTGCGTTAGGCAATGATGAAGCGCGGAAATTTGAAATTACGTGGCGGAGGGGGAGATTGTCAAACCCTGTACTCCCGGATGCAGCAACTTGGCATCCAAGCTGGATGCACCGGTAACGCTGGGTCGCTATACTAGTCGCCGCAGGACTAAGCTGCTGCGAACGAGATAAAAAGGCAAGGGTTGGCATGGCGAATACACACTCGATCGAGATTGAAGGCAGACATCTGACTTTATCTAACCTGGATAAAGTTATGTATCCGGTCACCGGCTTTACCAAGGGACAGCTCATCGACTATTACGCTCGTATCGGCCCGGTTTTGGTGCCGCATCTCGCTGGACGTCCGCTTACATTGAAGCGTTATCCCGGAGGCGTGGACCAGGAATTCTTTTTCGAGAAGAATGCGACGAAACATAGGCCTGACTGGGTGAAAACCGCGCCCATCTGGAGCGAGGGGAATAATCGCTACGTAAATTACATCCTGGCCAATGATTTGGCGACGTTGGTGTGGGTGGCGAACCTTGCCGGGATTGAATTACATCCATCTTTGTCGCTCGCGAAGAACATGGGTTGTCCCCGGATGATGGTCTTCGATCTAGATCCTGGGCCTCCGGCCGATATTGTGCAGTGTTGCCAGGTTGGAATGTGGCTGCGCGAGATTTTCGAGCAGTTCGGACTGCAAAGCTTTCCCAAAACTTCGGGGTCCAAGGGCCTGCAGATCTATGTGCCCCTGAACAGCCCTACCAGCTACGATCAGACAAAGCCCTTCGCGCACGCGCTGGCGCGTTTACTAGAGGATCAGCATCGAGATCTCGTCGTTTCCGACATGAAAAAGCAGCTGCGGGTAGGGAAGGTTCTGGTGGACTGGAGCCAAAACGACGAGCATAAGACAACAGTCAGCGTTTATTCGTTGCGAGCTCGCGAACGTCCTACAGTCTCGACTCCAGTGACGTGGGAAGAAGTTGAGACGGCTCTGAAGAAAAAGAGTGCAAAGCTGCTGGTGTTTGAAGCAGATGAAGTACTCAAACGCGTAGAGAAAATGGGAGATGTATTTGAGCCGGTACTTACCCTCAAGCAGAAGCTGCCGAAGCTGGCGGGTATTGAGAGTGCTCAGGCAGAGGCGGTCGAGGCCGGACTGGAAATCGCTGCCGAAGCCGAAGAGCCCCAGGAAAAGAGCGAGACCGCGCCAAAGTAAAAAAAGTTCAAGAGTACGCAGTTCGCTGCGGCGAAAGCCAAGAAGTCGACGGCGAGGTATAATTCGCGTTCTCGCAATTGTATTCAGAAGCGGTCTTCAAGTCGGTTTGGAGTGACGAATGGCAAGACTTCACGCAGGCACATCAGGATGGGCCTATCCAAGTTGGAAGCCCGATTTTTATCCGGCCAAGCTCGCTCAAACAAAATTCCTGCCTTATTACAGCACTCAGCTCAACGCGGTGGAAGTGAATTTCACTTTTCGGCAACTGCTAAAAGAGACCACTGCGCAAAAATGGATCGGGGAAACTCCTGCTCACTTCCGCTTT
Source organism: Terriglobia bacterium (assembly GCA_963791575.1). Classification (GTDB taxonomy): domain Bacteria; phylum Acidobacteriota; class Terriglobia; order Terriglobales; family Acidobacteriaceae; genus JAOAPG01. The sequence continues at coordinate 89,472 of CAWBSY010000005.1, forward strand.
AGTGTGAAAGCTCATCAGGTAATCACGCATATCAAGCGGCTCAAGAATAGTGACGAATTCCTTCAACGGTTTTTGGGCAACATCGAACCGCTGGCGCGCGCGGAAAAACTCGCGCCGCTGCTCTTTCAATTACCGCCGAACATGAAGGCTGATGCCAAAGTGTTAGGCGACTTTCTGCAAGTTTTGTCTCGCGGAGTTCCCGCGGCTTTTGAGTTCCGGCACGAGTCATGGTTTACGGATGAGATTTTCAGTTTGCTGAAGACGCACAATCGGGCTTTATGTGTAGCCGAGACTGAAGAACGGGTGACGCCGGATGTCATTACCGCCGATTTTTGCTATTACCGGTATCGCAAGCCGGAATATACACCTGAAGAGCGGCGCTCCATGGTGGATCGTATTCACGAGCATCTCGGACAGGGGCGCGATGTGTACGCCTATTTCAAGCACGAAGAAACGCCGCAAGGGGCGATTTATGCGGTTGAAGTATTAAAAGAAGTGACGGGCGTGGCGTAAAGGCATGTCGCCGCTCGGTATCCGTTTCACTACTTTTTGTTACGTCCGACAACGGGCATACTCAAAGCGTGTCCTCTGAAACAAATTCCCGCGTCGTCTCTGGATTTTTGGATTACCTGAAAATCGAAAAGGGACTCGCTCCGCTCTCCATATCAGCCTACAACACCGATATTGGTCAATTCGCCGGATTTCTCGAAAAGCATAGACGCACCTTGCTGAATGCCCGCCGCGACGATGTCAGCAATTTTATTCGGGAGATGTTCTCAAACGCAGTTGACGGACGATCAGTCGGTAGAAAACTTTCTGCGCTGCGTCATTTGTATCGCTATTTGCTGCTGGACAAGCTGATTGCTTATGATCCCACGCTCAACATTGATTCCCCTAAACAATGGAAGGTCTTGCCGAAGTCTCTGGCACGCGATGAAGTAGAAGGAATTTTGCGATTCCCACGCCCAACATCTAATCGGAAGAACGCCGAAGCTCTGGCGGTTCGTGATCGTGCCATGCTGGAAGTTTTCTACGCCGGAGCACTCCGGGTATCTGAGATGATTGGCGTGAAACTGGAAGACCTGAAGCTCGAAATGGGTTACATGTTGGTGCGAGGGAAAGGCGATAAAGAACGAATCGTTCCGTTAGGAAAATCGGCGCAGGAAACGCTTTCAAGTTACATAAAGACATCACGGCCGGTGCTTTTGGCAGGAAAAACATCGCCGCTTTTATTCGCGGGATGCGGAGCCAAAAAGTTGACTCGCCAACGCGTGTGGCAAATAGTTGGGGAAGCCTCATCGGCAGAAGGACGTCACGCCAGCCCGCACATGCTTCGTCACAGCTGCGCCACGCACATGGTCGAAAATGGCGCTGATCTTCGTACGGTGCAAACGATTCTCGGGCATTCCGATATTTCAACTACTCAGGTGTATACCCATCTGGCGCTGGATCGTTTAAAGAACGTTTATCAGAAACATCATCCGAGAGCGAAGGCGAGATGAGCGCTAAAGCGAAACAAGCTCGGACAATCGTCGAGAAGTCGATCGACGAATTCCTCTCGACGTTGCGTGCCCAGAATGCATCGCCGCACACCATCAAAGCTTACGCGGGAGACCTCGACAATTTCTCAGCTTACATCGGTTCGCGTGGGTGGTCGAGTATCGATCATCTGACGATCCGCGGCTTTCTCTCGCATCTCTACGATAAGGGACTCGGCAAGACGTCGGTTGCTCGGTCGTTGGCCGCCGTCCGATCGCTCTATCGGTGGTTGGCGCAAGAGGGAGTCGTTGAACAGAATCCTGCGGCACTCGTTTCTACGCCGAAATTGGCTAAAAAACTCCCCCGCGTTCCGACGATCGAAGAGATGAACACCGTGCTCGACGGCAAAATGCCCGAGGTCGCATCGCTCCCACAACGTGATGCGTTAATGCTCGAACTTCTTTATGGATGCGGCATCCGAAACTCAGAGTTGGTGGGAATTAATCTCGACGACATTCGACTGAGCACCGAAGCGATACTGATCCGGGGAAAAGGGAAGAAGGAGCGATATGTTCCTTTCGGAGATTCTGTGAAAGCAGCACTAGCAATCTACTTGCCTGTTCGCAAACAGATCTTGGGAGACACGAAGAGGAACACGCCTGCACTGCTAATCAATCAGCGAGGAGGGCGGCTGACGACGCGTAGCGTAGGGCGCATCATTAAAAAGATCGCGGTGGCTAAGGGATTGTCCCCGGACGTGCACCCCCACACCTTGCGTCACGCTTTCGGTACACACATGCTCGAAGAAGGCGCCGATCTGCGGGCGATCCAAGAAATGTTAGGTCACGAGCGCCTCTCGACTACGCAGAGATACACGCAACTCTCGATGAAGCATGTGCTTTCGGTCTACGATCAGACGCACCCGAGAGCGAAGTGAGTCCTGGCCTGGACATCTTGCCAAGGCTTTCGTAAGGGAAACCTCGGCCCTACTCTTTTGATAACTCTTCCCACATCTCGACCACGCGCGCTTTTACATCGGCAGTGAGCTTCTCGTAAACCGCTTCCGACACTTCGGGAGCTGCTGGTGGATATATCGGCTCACCAAATTCAATCTTCAACCGCGCGAATTTTTGGAAAGATTTTCCTCGAGGCCACGCCTCATGAAAGCCTTCAATCGCAACCGGGACGATTGGCACCTGCAGGTGTGTAGACAGAATGGCAACCCCCTTCTTGAATATCTTTGGCGAGCCATCGATGCTGCGTTCGCCTTCTGGATACAAGACGAGTATGCGTCCGCTTCGCAATCCGAAAGCTCCGGCTCGCATAGCGGGAATTAAATTCGCATCCGGATCCACGACGACCACCCGCAGCCAGCGTGCCAATAGTCGCATAAAACCTGATCCAAAGATTTCGCTGGTCCCAACAGCAAACATCTCTTTGAACATCCGCCACCGAAAAACACTGCTCATGATGACGGGATCGAGATAGCTCTGGTGATTCGAAGAGATGATGAAGGGACCCCGGGCAGGAAGTTTGTCCAGCCCTCTCACTTGCAATCGAAAAAAAGTAAGAGACAAAATGTTAAGCACTCGCATTAGTCCGAACAGTAATAGCCCGTCTAAGCCTCGAGGGCGGGCCAGTGACAAAACTTCATCTTCGGTTGGCTGCTCTCCAAACACAGACTTCCATCCGGCCACATGAGGGTGCTGGATCGCGGCGTTTCCACTATGGGCGCTTTCTAGAATTGCATCGATCAGTTGTCGCACCGTATAAATCTCCGACAAGCGCGACTCTTCCAGATCTCCACCAAGTTGTTGCTCAAGAGCCACGAGCAATTCCACCCGCTGCATGGAGTCGAGTCCAAGATCAAGTTCGAGATTGTTGCTGGGACCGATCGTTTGCGGGGATTTTGTAGACGACCGAATGATGACGATTGCGCGTTGCACCTCCGGGTGCTCGATCCACGCGGAATCTTCTGCGCTCAGAAGCGGCGCTGGGCGGGGTTCATCCGACGATTGGGCTCTGTCTTGCCCTGCTCGTACTCGCTTCTCGATTTCGAAACGCTTTAGTTTTCTAGTTGTGGTTCGAGGCAGGTCTTCTTGCCAGATTTCATAACCGCCAATGCGCTTGGTAGATGCTAATTGAGCCGAAAGTCCCTCTACATCAAAGCGAATCACTTCTCTCGTGTTGACGACCCTCCGCTCCCTCATCACGTCAAAATTCGGCACAATCACAGCATACAATCGCTCGGATGATGGGTCTCCGGGCTGAGCTTCTAAACCCATTACGCAAATCTCCTTAATGTAAGGAGACTTCAAGTAGTGAGCCTCGACCTCTTCGGGATAAATGTTTTTCCCGTTGCTGAGGATAATGACTTCTTTCTGGCGCCCAGTGATGAATAGATTTCCATCGGCGTCGAAATAGCCGAGATCGCCAGTGTGGAACCAGCCGTCCTTCAGCACCTCGGCTGTGGCGTCGGGACGGTTCCAGTAGCCCTTCATCACGACTGCTCCCCGAACCGCAATTTCGCCGATGACAGGACTTCCGGGTTCAAGAACTTCTGCATTAAAGATTCGAGCTTCGACACCAGTCAGCGGTTTACCAACCGAACCGATTACGTTGTCAGTTGGGCTGGTGGCGAAAACGGCGGCCGTCGTTTCCGTGAGTCCATAAGCCTGCAGCACGTCTATGCCGAGCGCGTAAAAATCACGCCCGATCTGGGGATCGAAGCGCGAGCCACCTGTAACTAGATAGCGCATTTTTTCGCCGAAAGTGTCGTGAATCTGCCGGAAGAAAATCTTGCCGGTATTCCAGCCGAAGCGCCGGGCAAGCCTCGTGATGGACATCATTGCGCGAACTGCGACACGCGCCAGCTTTCCGCGTTTAGCGATCTCTTTGAAGATTTTTTCGTGGATTAGGTAAAAGAACTGCGGGACGACGGCAAAGGCGGTGATTTGGCGTTCGCTCAGCGCCCGGAGAAGTTCAGTGGTATTGAGGGTTTCCAGATAAACCACCCGGGATCCATGCACTAGGGGCAGCAAAATATTCGCCATCTGCGATAGCACATGGAACAACGGGAGCACTCCCAGCAATGCATCAGTAGGCCCAAGATGCGCCCATCCGACGACGGCCTCGACCTCGCCCATCAGGTTGGCATGGGTGAGCATGACGCCTTTGGGATCGGCGGTCGTACCGGAGGTGTAGAGGAGAGAGACCAGATCGTCCGCTGAAACCTCTTTAGCGACGAATGTTCCTGGATCCGCAGCGAAGATGGCATCGAGAGTAGTGGTTGTGTAAGGCGCCGATACCGGACCAATGCCCTCGCTCACCGAATCCGTTAGTACGAGTTTTAAACCGAGTTCCGAGGCTAACGCGTGAACAAGCGTGACGTGCTTCGTATCGCAAAGTAAAACGGAACTGCCGCTGTCCTTGAGCAGCTTGGCAACCTGATCTTCGTGGAGAGCGGTATCGAGCGGAACCGTTGTGCAGCCGGCGGCGATAATGCCCAGATAGGCGGCTACCCATCGCGGGTGGTTATCAGCCAGAATGGCGACTCGTGTCCCCGCTTGAAGCCCGTTTTCCGAGAGCCACTGGCCCACCGATTCAGCCATTCGGCGTACTTCGGAGTAGGTATAACTCTCGATACCATGTTTCCGTTGGATCTCAAGGGCAATGCTTTGCGGCCAGCGTTCCGCGCACTCACAAAAACGGTTATAGAAGGTACGCATGGGCGAATGGGAAATATACCTGAAAAGGTTCAGAGCCGCCGACGAACAGGCCTGGACACCATAGAATTCACATCCCTTTCAAATGGCAGGGTTACGTGTCCAGTGCTCGTTTCGCGACTTAGCTCCGCAGCCCGCATCTAATATGCTAGGCTTCTAACATATATTTCAGGCGGCTTTTAGGCTGCCCGGTCCTTAAGGAATTCTGATTGATTAACACTCTGGTAGCTAAGGTCTTTGGGACCAAGAACGAACGCGAGATCAAGCGCCTCATGCCCGACGTAGGGGCTATAAACGCGCTTGAACCAACTGTACAAAAGCTCAGTGATGACGAGCTTCGCGCCAAGACGGACGAGTTCCGTGGGCGCATTCAAGAGCGCCTGGCTCGGATTCCAGACGAGCCCGAGGCGGATCCCGATCGGCTCAAAGAACTAGATGAAGAGCGCGCCAAGGCGATCGGCGAGATATTAGAAGAGATCCTCCCCGAAGCTTTCGCTGTAGTCCGCGAGGGCGGACGCCGCGTCCTGAATATGCGGCACTTCGATGTCCAACTCATCGGCGGCATGGTTCTGCACCAGGGCAAGATCGCTGAAATGAAGACTGGTGAAGGAAAAACGCTGGTCGCAACTTTACCTGTTTATTTGAACGCCCTAGCTGGTCGCGGCGTGCACGTGATCACCGTAAACGACTATTTGGCGAAACGCGACTCGGAATGGATGGGCAAGCTCTACCGCTTTCTGGGCCTGACTGTAGGTGTCATCGTTCACGATCTCGATGATCAGCAGCGCCGGGATGCGTATGCGGCCGATGTAACTTACGGAACCAACAACGAATTCGGCTTCGATTATCTCCGCGACAACATGAAGTTTGATTTGCGCGATTGCGTACAGCGCAAGCACAACTTCGCGATTGTTGACGAAGTCGACTCGATCCTTATCGACGAGGCCCGCACCCCGCTCATCATCTCTGGCGCGAGCGAAGAGTCGACCGACAAATACGCCAAGGTCAATCGCATCATTCCCAAGCTTGAGAAGGGTGAAGAAGTTGACGTGGCACCCGGAGAACCGGCGCAGCTTACTGGTGATTTCGTAGTCGATGAAAAGCACCGCAACATCACCGTTACTGATGACGGTTGGGTAAAAGTCGAAGGGTTACTCGGTATCGGCAACATCGCTGATCCGGAAAATTGGGATCTCAAGCATCACGTCGAAACCGCGATTAAAGCTCATGCGCTCTATCATCGCGATGTGGAATATGTAGTAAAGGACGGCGAAGTCATTATCGTCGACGAGTTCACCGGACGCCTGATGCCGGGCCGCCGCTGGTCAGATGGCCTTCACCAGTCGGTAGAAGCTAAGGAAAACGTCAAGATCGAGCGCGAGAATCAGACGCTTGCGACGATTACCTTCCAAAACTATTTCCGCATGTACAAAAAACTCGCGGGTATGACTGGTACGGCGGAAACGGAAGCGCCCGAGTTCGACAAGATTTACAAGCTGGAAGTAATGGTCATTCCGACCAACAAAGAGATGCGCCGTCTGGAGCAGCCAGACTCGGTTTATCGAACCGAGAAGGAAAAATATTTCGCTGCTTCGGATGAGATTCAAAAACTGTATGCGACTGGACAGCCAGTTCTGGTGGGAACAACGTCTATCGAAAAATCTGAACGGCTGTCTGAATTGCTGAAGAAAAAAGGCATCCGGCACGTGGTGCTTAATGCTAAGTATCACGAGCGCGAAGCCGAGATTGTGGCCCAAGCTGGCCGCAAAGGAATGGTCACGATTGCGACCAATATGGCTGGTCGCGGTACGGATATTTTGCTCGGTGGAAACCCCGAGTTCATGGCCAAGCAGGAATGTGTTAAGAAGGGAATCGCGCAGCCACTGCGAGCAGCTCAGGGAAAAATTCAGGTCGATGTCGACGAGAGCAAGAGCACGGTTTGGTATTACGCCGGAAACGAGTATGTTGTCCCGACTGAGCAGTGGAACGAGATTTTCAATCGGCACAAGCAGCTGACGGACATAGAACACGATGAAGTAATTGCAGCTGGCGGTTTGCACATATTCGGTACTGAACGTCATGAGTCGCGGCGTATTGATAACCAGCTGCGGGGACGCGCGGGGCGGCAAGGCGATCCCGGATCTTCGCGCTTCTATCTGTCGCTTGAAGACGACTTGATGCGCATCTTCGCCAAGGAGTGGGTCTCGAACTTACTCCAGCGGTTAGGTATGGAAGAAGGCGTGCCCATTGAGTCGAAGCTTATTAGTCGGCGGATCGAGGCCGCTCAAAAAGCTGTTGAGGCGCAGAACTTCGAAGCCCGCAAACACCTGCTTGAGTACGACGACGTGATGAACAAGCAGCGTGAAGCAGTCTACGGATTGCGACGTCGATTGCTAGAAGGAGTGGATCAGAAGGATCTCATCCTCGAAGACTACGTTTCCTCAATCCTTGCTGGCTTGATTGATCAGTTCTGTCCGGTGAAAGCGCATCCCGACCAGTGGGACACTAAAGGTCTGAAGGATTCAATCTTCACTCGCTTCGGTGTGGACATCGTTGCTGAAGGGGTTAAGGCGGAGACGCTGAACCGGCAGGAGCTAGGCGACGCAATCTTCGACAAGTTGAAGGAACGATACGACTCAAAAGAAAAGCTTATCGGCCCTGAAGCTATGCGTTATCACGAGCGCATGATCATGCTCAGCGTGCTCGACTCGCAATGGAAAGACCACCTTCGAGACATGGACCACTTGAAGGAAGGCATCGGGCTGCGCGGCTACGGTCAGCACGATCCTCTGGTCGAGTACAAGCGCGAGTCCTTCGACATGTTCGAAGCTATGATGCAGCGCTTCCAGGAAGACACGACGCGCTATTTATACCTGATGCAAATTCTGGAACGTCCGGCCGATGGAGGAACTCTTGCTTCTGGACAGGGCGGTTCAGGCGGTGTGGCTTCAGGCACTGGCGCGCCTGCGTTAGGAACAGGTGGCAATGGCCATCGTCCACCTCGCCATGTATCGACCTCGGTCGATGAAATCGAAGAGGCCTTTCAACGCAAGAAGAAACGCGAACTGGACCAGGCGCGTATGGCGGGTTCAGGGGACGCGCAAACCGTACAGCAAGTAGTGCGCGGCGATAAAATCGGCCGCAACGATCCGTGTCCCTGTGGTTCCGGGAAGAAATACAAGAAGTGTTGTGGAGCCAAGGGATAGGGGCATGTTTTTCATTGGCTCGTCACTCTTGAGGGTTCTTCCAGTATTTTTCATCCAGTTAGCAGCGTGAGAATTACGACCTAGTCTTTGTTTGCGTGCGTTGCGCGCGTAAACCGCCGTGCAATTTGCTAATATTTCGGATCGCTCCGGATTCTAATCTCTAACAGCTTCTCCGCCCCAAATCCTGTAAACCATGTTGCGGCTTAGCCTTTTAAAAGGCTTCTGTTGCGAGTACAATCCTATTGCAACACGCTTGCAACTAATGGACAGACCATATGCCTTTCCCTCAAACGGAAGCTCCCGGACGCCTGCAATCTGAACTCATGTCCCGGGGTTTGCGCATGACTCGACAGCGTCGAATCATCCTCAGCGTGGTGGAGACCGCTAAGCAACATCTCGATGCCAGCCAAATACTGCGGCAGGCCCGCAAGTTCGACCATGGCGTTGACCGCGTCACGGTGTACCGCACGCTCAACCTTTTGAAACGCCATGGCCTGATCGACGAGCTTGATCTCATGCACATGCAAGGTGAGAAACATTTCTATGAGCGCCGTCCACAGCGCGATCACATCCATATGGCGTGCTTGCGCTGCGGCAAAATCAGCGAGTTCGAAAGTGATTTATTCGATCGTCTTAAAGGACAGATACAACGCGATTGTCAGTTCCACATCGTTGTCACACGACTAGAAGTCGGCGGATATTGCGCTCAGTGCCGCACTGCCACACCCGCCTGATCCATCCTTGTTGCATCTGTTGCAACAATTCTGAAACGAAAAATGTAGCGCGCCCTTGCCATAAGAGAATCTGGACTTTACCATGTTCTTTCGTTACTTATTGCAACACAGTTGCAATAGAAATAAATATGAAAAGACTCGCCACGATTTGTCTAGTCGGGCTACTATTGGGCGGAATCGACGTCGGTGCCCAGGAACGCCCCTACTTTGTTACTTACTCTCACGAGATGGAAGAACCTGGGAACCTCGAGATTGAATTGTTTAGCGCAGATGGCAAGCCTGACAATGCGAACCGTTTTCTAGGTTCCAATATCGAGTTTGAATATGGTGTGAAAGCCTGGTGGACGTCTGAGTTCTACCTCGACGGTCAAATGACCCAACATGACAGTACCATTTTCACCGGATTCCGCTGGGAAAACCGCTTCCGTCCACTCCTGCGTGAGCACTGGATCAATCCCGTGATTTACACGGAATTCGAAAACATCAGCGCCGATAAAACCTTACGCGAAGTGGTCGGCCATGATGGCGCACCCGACTTTTTCGAATCAAACTCTATCTCGCGCCTCGACAAAAAACGCGAGATTGAACTCAAGCTTATTCTTGGCACCAACTTCAAAGGCTGGAACTTCAGCGAAAATATTATCGCTGAGAAAAACCTAGCAAATGCTCCCTGGGAGTTTGGCTATGCCCTGGGTGCGAGCCGCCCGCTTGGGCTGGCCGCGAGTGCTCACGACTGCACTTTCTGCAAAGAGAAATTCCAAGCTGGCATAGAAATGTACGGAGGGCTCGGTGATACCTACAGCTTAGGCACTCATTTAACGTCGCATTATGCGGGGCCGACGATCAACTGGACTGCGCCCAATGGCGTCACGCTTTCATTCTCTCCGCAATTCGGTTTAAACGCTCACAGCATCCCTCGTTTGTACCGCTTCGGCGTGTCCTACGAAATCGATCAGTTCTTCAGCCACTTTCATCGTGGGACTGCGCAATAATGCGAATCCAATTTAAGACGTTCGTGTTCGCTCTAGTCCTCAGTTCTACGCTGGCCGTCTGTGCCGCCGCCAATGGCGCATGGCTCAAGAATGTACCAGCTCGCGACCACGAAAGAACCAATCCGTACAAAGGTCAGCCGGACGCAGTTGCCGGAGGAAAAAGAATTTTCGAACAAAACTGTTCTCCATGTCATGGCAGAAATGCCGGGGGGACCAAGAAGCGCCCACCACTCCGAAGTGAGCGAGTACAACGCGAAGCCACGGAAGGGGACATTCACTGGTTGCTGGTGAATGGAAACATGAGGAAGGGAATGCCGTCGTGGGCGAAGCTGCCGGACCAGCAACTATGGCAGGTGATCGCCTATGTAAAGTCTTTGGGCCAGTAAAGGATGCTCCGATAATCGATAAACAACAAACAAATGAAAACGCCATCCGATGTGCTGGATGGCGCTGAACACTACCTATTAAATCAGCTCAATCCGCTGCAACACGCACAGGATGTGCGGCGGTCTCAGTCCCAATGCGCATGCTGTAGAACGAACGATACACAAATACAAATGAGACTACGAAGAACGCCAGGGCCAATAAGTGAGTTTTGAGATCGCCCACTTCCAAGTTCAACTTAACGGCTAGTTCGACCGCCAGCAATCCAAACAGCGTCGTGAATTTGATTACCGGATTCAGCGCCACTGACGAGGTGTCCTTGAAAGGATCGCCGACAGTATCGCCAATTACTGTTGCATCATGCAGCGGAGTGCCTTTCTGCTTGAGTTCGACTTCGACAATCTTTTTTGCGTTATCCCACGCCCCACCCGCGTTCGCCATGAAAATTGCCTGGTAGAGTCCGAAGATCGCAATCGAGAATCAGGTAGCCAATAAAGTAGAACGGCTCAACAAAAGCAAATGCCAGAGTTGCGAAGAACACTGCCAGGAAGATGTTGAACATGCCCTTCTGCGCATACTTCGTACAGATGGCAACAACCTTCTTGCTATCGGCAACCGAAGCCTTCTCGACACCTTCAAGTCTTATGTTCGCTTTGATAAACTCCACTGCCCGATAAGCGCCAGTGGTCACGGCCTGTGTGGACGCTCCCGTGAACCAGTAGATCATCGCTCCGCCTGTAATCAGCCCCAGCACAAACGGCGCGTGTAGCAGCGAAAGCTTGTTCACGTCGACGGTAAGGCCATGAGTGAGAGCCATGATGATCGAGAAGATCATCGTCGTGGCTCCCACGACCGCAGTTCCAATCAGTACCGGTTTGGCTGTCGCTTTGAAGGTATTGCCCGCTCCGTCGTTGGCTTCCAGCAGGAACTTCGCCGCGTTCAAAATTCACATCGATATTGAAATCGCGTTTCAGTTCGCTCTCGATATTTGGAACATGCTCGATCAGGGATAGTTCATAGACCGACTGTGAATTGTCGGTAACTGGACCGTAAGAATCGACGGCAATTGTCACTGGCCCCATGCCAAGAAACCCGAAAGCCACCAGACCAAAAGCGAAAACGGGAGCGGCAATCATTAATGCGGAAAGTCCCATGGTGCTGACGTAGTAGCCGAGCGACATCAAGACCACCATTGTCATGCCCAGGTAATAGGCGGAGAAATTTCCTGCCACAAACCCAGACAATATTCCGAGCGATGCACCACCTTCCTGCGCGGAACTCACGACCTCATTCACGTGCCGCGATTCCGTCGAGGTGAATACCTTTACGAGTTCAGGAATGATCGCCCCTGCCAGGGTGCCGCAGGAAATAATCGTTGCCAGCTTCCACCATTGCGTGCTGTCGCCGCCAAGTTCAGGAACGATCACATACGAAATGATGTAAGTCAGAATGATCGAGACAATCGAAGTGATCCACACCAGCGAGGTAAGCGGAGACTCGAAGTTCATCTCGTCCTTATTCGCATAACGTGCCTTGGCAATCGCAGCATTCAGGAAATAAGCGACTGCGCTTGAGACCAGCATCATGATGCGCATGACGAAGATCCAAACCAGCAATTGCACCTGTACAGTAGGATCCTTCACGCCCAGAAGAATAAACGTGATCAGAGCGACACCGGTCACGCCGTAAGTCTCAAATCCGTCAGCTGAAGGCCCAACTGAATCCCCCGCGTTGTCACCGGTGCAATCCGCAATCACGCCAGGGTTGCGCGCGTCGTCTTCTTTGATCTTGAAGACAATCTTCATCAAGTCCGAACCGATATCGGCTATTTTGGTGAAGATACCGCCAGCGATTCGTAATGCTGCCGCGCCCAGCGATTCACCGATAGCGAATCCTATGAAACAAGGACCGGCGTAGTCGCCGGGTACGAACAGCAGAATTAGCAGCATGAGCAGCAGTTCCACGCTGATCAGCATCATGCCGATGCTCATGCCCGCTTCAAGCGGAATCTGGTAAATCGGATACGGCTTCCCGCGCAATCCCGCGAAAGCTGTTCGCGAGTTGGCAAAAGTATTCACCCTAATTCCAAACCACGCTACTCCATAGCTACCTACGATTCCGACAATACTGAATAGCAAAATGATTGGCAGGGTAGTGCTGATAGGTTTATTGGGAACGGGCGACAACACGCCGAAGTACAGTACGATCACAACGGCGATAAAGACCCACAGAATCATCAGGAACTTGCCCTGAGTGATCAGATACGTTTTGCACGTCTCGTAAATCAGCTCTGAAATTTCCAGCATCGAGCGGTGTACCGGCAGGTTTTTTAGGCGCATATAAATCGCGAGTCCGAACCCAAGTCCAAGCACACAAAAGATCAAGCCGATCATCAATAATTTATGGCCATCGATGCCGAGAAAGGAAACCGACGAGAGATCGGGCAGCTTAAGGCTGGCCTCTCCGCCTACTTCATCCGAAGCAGGTTGTGCCAGGGCGGTTGACGCAGAAAGCGTGAGTACAGCGAACGTTGCGAGAAATGTTTTCAGACGGCAGCGGTGCTGCAAGAACGAAGCAGACGCGAAATTCGCGAGCCACTTGCGCATGGGTATCCTCCGGGGATGAGAGCTCATCTAGGGTGAACTACGTGTTTTGGGTAATCAAAATTCCGGCGCACCGTACCTCTCGGACCCATCTCGAGCACGAAAAGTGCAAGGCCGGAGTTCCGAACACGCTTCCACTACACGGCTTTAAACAGGACGGTTTAGCTTGGCCGCGTCGGATCTCATTGCGCCGAGGCAGGCAGAAGAGGTATCTCCCAAGACCGGGCCCGTCGCAAACGAACCTTTATAGCATTAAGGTTAGAAGGGGTCAATCGGGACAATCCTGAGGCTGTCTGAACCAGTTCGAGGCTATAAGCTTGGAATGATTGGCTTAGGATCGGATCTCCTCGCCAGATGCCAACGCCTTAGTGCCACCATTGACCAAATGGCCTCGACCAGTCCAAAAGGCCACGCTCCTTGCAGAAATCCGTAAGCCGAGCCCAGCGCACAAGAGAGGGCGAAACCAAGAATGAACCACGGACTGCGGTTCTCAAGTGCGTAAGTGACCAGCATGGCGGTTACGGCAAATAATCCAAATAACGTAAGCATATTTGCTTGAAACTCGAATTCGCGGCAGTGATTGCCTAAGGAACAGCCGAATCACACGGCAAGACAGGAACTATCGAGCAGCATTGAATCAAACCTATTGCGGATACCAATCAAGTAACCGGACTTCGATTCCTGTTCCTTCCAACTTTTTCTTAAACACCGCAAGATCCGAGCCGCGGTAGTGATATGGGATGGCTACTTTTGGATGAAATGCTTTGACCGCGTCGGCAGCCTCTTCCGGAGGCATAGTATACGGTAGATTCATGCACACGAATGCGACGTCGATGTCTTTTAAGGCACGCATCTCGGGAATGCCTTCGGTGTCTCCAGAGAAATAGAAGCGCTTACCACCGTACGTGAGCACGTATCCGTTGCCTCGCCCCTTGTCGTGGAAAAGTTTGCCAGGCGCAGGGCCTCGTTGAATGTTATATGCAGGGATCGCTTCAATGGTCCAGCCTTGCCAAGTCTTGCTTTCGCCATTGGCGATTGGTTTGGCAGCTTTGACCGTTTCGACTACTGCTGGTGGTGCGAGAATATCTGTGCCGGGTTTGGTGACTTCTGGGAGCGAAGCAGGATCCATGTGGTCTTGGTGAATGTCCGTGATCAGGATCAAATCTGCCTTTGGAAGACCGGTGAACTTTGCGGGTTTCGCCGGGTCCAGATAAATTACTTTTCCACCCGCTTCGATCAGCGTACTGGCGTGATAAAGGGGAGTGATCTTGACTGGTCCGGCTGATGTCGCAAAAGTCTGTGTAGCGGTTGAAGCGTGAACCAGTAGGGACATTGTTAGGATGGAACAAGCAAAAGCCAGAATCAGTTTCATCGCAACCTCATTGAATCTAGACATCAAAGAATACCGTTTCGCGGTCCCCGCACAAATGGATGTCAAATCGCCATGTCCCCGGAGTGGCAGGGTCCGGCTGCGCCATCAATGTTCCGCGGCGTTCCTCCGGCACCAATGCCAGTACCGCATCGGTGACGTTAGCGGGATCGCCTTCAAAGTAAATGCGCGTCGGTAAATGCTTCAGTAGGCCACGGGCAAATATCGAAATGTTGATGTGCGGAGCCTGCGGTTTGCCATTGAGCCCAGCCACCCGGCCGGGTTTTATGGTTTCAAATACGCAGCTTCCATCTGCCGTGGTAGGCATCCGTCCGAATCCCCGGAAAGTAATTGCTGGCGATTGCTCCCACATATCTTCGGGATGATTGTACTTGCCGTCCGCGTCAGCTTGCCACAATTCGATCATGGCGTCTGGCAACGGCAACCCATCGCCATCGAACACACGACAGATCAAATTTATGCGCTCTCCCTTGACGCTCTCGCCAGCAACCTTCCCAACAGATCTCGTTTGAGTGAGTCCGAGATGAAAGTACGGGCCAACGGTTTGCGACGGAGTCGGAATCAGGTCTTTATGATCTTTCAAATTTCCCTCAGAATTGCGCCTCAAAATCATCGCTCAAACGGAGTGGCTTCACGACCACGCAAGACGATGTCGAAACGGTAACCAAGAGCCCACTCTGGCTTAGTAGTTTCCAAATCGAAGGAACAGACGAGGCGCTGCCGTGCTCTTTCGTCGGAGATCGATTGCATAACCGGATCGTAAGCAAATAGCGGGTCGCCAGGAAAGTACATTTGACTGATAAGCCTTGTGGTAAAGGCCGATCCGAAAAGAGAAAAATGAATGTGCGCCGGACGCCAACCATTATCGTGATTGCGCCAGGGGTACGCGCCCGGCTTGATGGTCACAAAACTGTAGAAACCGTTGGCATCGGTCAACGTGCGTCCGGCACCGGTAAAGTTGGGGTCGAGAGGCGCCGGATGGTTATCAAGAACGTGAGCGTAACGACCGGCGGCGTTCGCCTGCCAAATTTCGAGGAGCGTATTGGGAATCGGATGTCCATCACCATCCCGCACATAACCGCTCACAATGATTCGTTCGCCTAAGGCTTCGCCTGAGTGTTGGCGGGTGAGGTCGTTGTCGGTCACAGCGATGCTTTCGTGGCCGAACATCGGTCCAGTGATCTCGGAAAGTGTGTGTGGCAACATGATGAGCGGTCGTGAGGGAGCGCGACGAATCGTTGCCCGATAATCTGGACAAAGATATTCTGGCTGAGTTCCTGGCGCACATCGGCGATATGGAATCACTTCCGAAGCTTTTCTGATATGCGCGGTATTAATAGGCGGAATGGATGTATTCGACATCAGGGCTTCTCCTGGTTGGCCGCCGTGTTTTGTTTTCGTGCTCTCCTAATCTTAAAACGGAAGGCTGGCTAATTCAGCACCGCAATGCTTTTCGGATCTGGTGGCGGTGGCAAAGATTTTAAGAATGCGTAAATATCAGCCAATTCCGCGTCAGACAATACTTTCGAAGTGTAGGGTGGCATTTGCCCTTGCGGCGCACGAATATATTCCACGAACGTGGGAAAGGGAACCGGTTGCGGTCCAATTTTCGGTCCGCTGAGGCGAGAGCCTTGCGCGGCCCCTCCGTGACATTCATAGCAACCATCCCTCATATAAATCTCGTTGGCCGTTTTCCTTATTTCCTGAAGCCGAGTTCTCATTGTGCTTGGGTGCTGACGAAACCTGCGCTGCGATATTAGTCGCTGCGAAAAGCACCATCCATGCGATCAGACCCAACCAAACGGAGTTGCCCTTCATGCGTTTATCTTGCGGACGAAAGGTAAAATGCTTATGCATAGATTGCTCCACTACCGCGGCTGGGTGATCACGTCCACAAGCGCCGGCTCGCCACGCTCAACTACAGTAATGGCTCTGGCAATCGCTGGCCCCAAATCATTGGGATTCGTGATCGGTCCTTCAGCATGCACGCCCATACTTTGAGCAAGTTTTGCGAAATCGATATCAGGATCATTGATGGTTGTACCGATGCCTGCTCGGTCGATTCCACGATTGTGCCGGTTACCCATGCGTTGCAGGTGCATCGTTTCTTGATGATAAGCGCGATTGTTGTGCATTACGTTCAAGATTGGAATCCGATGATGCGCGGCTGTCCACAAAATCCCCGGAGCGTACATCAGATCGCCGTCACATTGGATATTGACCGAGAGCCGGCCGTATTTGCGGTTGGCGAGTGCCGCACCCACAGCTGAGGGCGCGCCATATCCAACACCATATCCGCCTGCTCCCCCAATGAACTGATAATGCTTCTCAAATGCCCATAGCCGCAACGGCCAATTACTCATGCCCGGCGCTACATCGGAAACCAGCGACCAGTCTTTGTCCTTAATTTGTGCCCACAACTCAGCCGACAGTCGAGCGGTCGTAATCGGACTCGCATCCCAGCCATAGCTCGCTTGCGTACGCGCGAGATTCAAGAGTCCTTGGCGATCTTCCGCCAGCTGTTTTCCTCGAGTCTCAAAGACCGCTTTTCGATCATCGGTTACGAGGCGCTTGACTGCCTCGATCAGCGAGGGCAGGGTTGCTTCTGCGTCCGCTGCAATGGCGAGATCGACCTCCGGATAACGTTGGATATCCTGATAGTTGCCCTTCATATAGAGATCGCCAACGGTAATGCTGATGAGCTTGGCTCCATCGCTCGTAATAGGATGCGAAGTGCGATGCAATTGATCACGATAAGAATTCACCGCTCCCCATAGATCGACTACTTCCAAACCGAGGATTACATCGGCCTGAGAAATAAGTTCGCGGCCGTTGTCTGAATGATTGAGCGGATGACGCGTCGGAAAATTCATCCGCGCAAACTGATCGACAATCGGCGCTTGAAGTGTTTCGGCAAGTTCGATGAGATGCGTCACTCCGGCCGGTGTACGAGCCGTGCGATCAACAATAATGACTGGATTTTCTGCCGCAACCAGGAGCCGTGCCGCTTCCGCGACAGCCCCCGAATCGCCCTGAGGCGGCGACGCGAGAGTCAGCTTCGGAATGTGCAAACTCGCATCTTCCCGGACCGGAGCCTCCTGCAATTCAGCATCAGCTACGAGTAGCACTGGCATCATCGGCGGAGTCATAGCAATTTTGTAGGCGCGGATTCCAGATTCCGCAAAATGCTGCAGCGAGATCGGGAGATCGTCCCACTTCGTATAGTCGCGGACCATCGCCGCCGCGTCTTCAACACTGTGATCCCATTCCACGCCGGGGCGCCTTTTGGTCACATCGATACTATTGCCGAGCACGATGTACACGGGAACTCGATCGCAGTACGCGTTGAAAATTGCCATCGATGCGTGTTGCAGTCCGACCGTACTGTGGGCGAAAACTCCCAGCGGCTTGCCTTCGATCTTCGCGTATCCGTGAGCCATTCCGACCGCCGACTCTTCGTGACAGCAAGTGATGAACTCGGGTGACTTATTGCCTCCGTAGTTGACTACTGATTCCTGCAATCCGCGAAAGCTCGAACCGGGATTTGCGCAAATGTACTCAATGCCAAGTGTCTTGAAAACGTCGATCATGAAGTCGGAGCCCGGACGATCTGTTGTAAGAACTTCTGCACTCGTGGGATTGCCGGTCTCGGCTTCCTTGGACATCTTTGGAGCCGAATGGGGTGATGCGGAAGGTGTCTTGGCATGAGACGCAGCGGAAGATTGCCCAACTGCCGTGTTCGCGACGAGCGTTCCGACACTGCCGGCGGCGGCAGTTTTAAGAAAGTTGCGCCGGTCTACCGAAACTTTTGTGGATTTGGCCATCGCTCCTCGCGCTTAGCTATCGATTTTGCGCACCCAGCCATACGCGAGATTACTGCGATCTGCACCAGCGGCCAGATAGGCAGTTTTGCGGTCTGACATGGGATCTGTTTTCCAAGCCGCTTTTGTGCTTGTATCTAATCCAAAAAGACGCGCGCTGTTCAGTCCGAAAATCGCTCTCTTGGTTTCGCCGTCGGGCGCGCCGAGAGGGCTGTAGCCATGCTTCTTTTGCATGTCCTCAGGGATTTCCAATCTGCGCAAGGCTTCGATCTGCCACTGCGGAGAACCAAACCAAAGCGAGTCCGTACCCCAAACAACGTGGTCGGCTCCCAGGCCCTTCACCAGCATCCCCATCATTGCGGCGGCAAGGCGAGGATAGGAGATGCAGCAGTT
Organism: Terriglobia bacterium; assembly: GCA_963791575.1. Classification (GTDB taxonomy): domain Bacteria; phylum Acidobacteriota; class Terriglobia; order Terriglobales; family Acidobacteriaceae; genus JAOAPG01. The sequence continues at coordinate 108,199 of CAWBSY010000005.1, forward strand.
AGCGAAGACCGCACCCACATCCGCATATACATTGGTGACACCATACTTCTGCGGAATTTCCACGAGATCAGAAACCCAGTCAATGCGGCCCGTGTTCTCGAACTGCGCGGCACCGACTTCTGGAGCGCCTTGCATCGGCGGTCCGCCAGCATAACGATAACCGGCGTGGTAGACGAAGAAATTTAATTGCGGCCAGTCTTTTGCGGCTTTTCCGACATCATCAACTTTCGCATATTGCTTGAGATTGGGAACTTCGGCTTCCATGCCGGGCGGGTAGAGACCCTTATGGACAGCCACATTTCTGATTCCCGACTTCATGAATTTTTCGTAGGCTGGATAGACAAGCTTTTCATCATCCATACGCCAAGGATATTTGCTGATAGTTGGATTGGTATTATCCCCGATCGTATAGCCCTTCCATCCCTCCGGCTTGAGTTCGATGGCGCGATCGATATCATCCAGCCAACCTTTCTGTCCGGGAGCGAAGACTGCATGAGTGAGCAATCGCCTCGACCCGGTGAATGCGTTCAGCTTGCGTCGAGCGTCCGCTTTCATTTCGTTAGTGAGAAACCAGTCCGTGGGAATATCGGAGGGAGCGCCGCTCAGCAACGCGACTTTGGTGTCGCTGTCGAGAAACATTTCTTTGACATAGTTTCCGAATTTCAAATGTTCCAGGGTCTGCGGCTCTTTCGCCAACTCCGGATTGAATCCAACCCTTCCCGTCCATTCCCGAAGCTTTACGAACAGCGTTAATCGCGTGTCATCACGCAGAAAATGTGTATGCAAGTCGCAGACAAACTCATCCGAATATTTCTGCGCGCGTTCATCCGCCATCTCGGGAGTTGCAGCCTCAACCGGGCTTACGTCAAAAAGCGCACCGTAGACTTTGTTCATGGCAAGGAATGCCGCAGCCATTCCGGCAGCCGTCTTAAGAAATTGACGACGCTCCATACCCAATTTCTTCCCCATGGATGCGCTGTATTCCTTGATCAGCGATTCGACTTGCTTTTGCTTTTCGCTTTGATGGCCGGGAAAAAATTCTCCATTCGAAATAGGTTGAGTTGGGATGGGAGATTCAAAGCCATGCGTTTCGGCGGGATCAAGCTTTTTAAGTTCATCGTCGGAGAGAAACTCACTCATTTGGCCCTGTGCTCCTTATGTGGTTCGGTCAGAAAACTAGTAGATCGCCAAACTTACATCTTGAATGCTTATCTGATTTTGAATGTCGTTCATGTTAGTAGACTGCCTAACAAGTGAGTTTGCTCCTGCAGAATGGGAAGCAAACGATGAATCATCTCAGCGGATGAGACACGAGCCGCGTGAACTCCAATGTTCATTGCCGCCACGACACGCCCTTGCCTCGTCTTGACCGGAACCGCGACCGAGCGGAGTCCAAGCTCCAGTTCTTCATCGGTGAGCGCAAAACCATCGGAACGCACACGTCGAATGATGTCTCCTAATAACACCTTGTCGACAATTGTCTTCGGCGTTAGCGGCTGAACGTCCACCCTCGTTAAATAATTAGCGAGCTCCGCTTCCGGAAGCGCCGCCAGCAAAACTCGGCCCATAGATGTGCAGTAGGCCGGCAAACGGCTGCCTACTGAAAGTCCAACCGACATCACCCGCTTTGCAGTGGACCGGGCAAGATAGACGATCTGCTCGCCATCCAGCACACTCAACGAACTTGATTCGTGAATCAGCTCTGTTATTCGTTCCAGAGTTGGCTGCGCCATTGCTGGTAGGGCATTCGACGAGAGGTAAGAAAAGCCGAGTTTGAGCACGCGCGTGCTGAGCCGGTAGGTTCGGCCATTGCTTTCTGCATATCCCAGTTCTTCCAGAGTTGTCAGCGAGCGCCTAACCGCAGCGCGCGAGAAGCCTGTTGCGCGGGCGACATCGGCAACTGATTGGCCCTCCGTGTGTCCCTCGAAAGCCTCGATTACTCTCAACCCACGAGCTAAAGATAAGACGAAGTCTGGATCGCCCTCAAACGCAGAAAATTGTCCCGGAGCGTCCAGTTCTTCAGTTGGATTTGTTTCAATCGTCATTCGCGGGTGGATCGCGGTTCTGTTCGACTTTAAATTCTAAAAACGTCAGCTGCGAGCAAAGGCGATATTCGCACAGAAGTCTAAAACTATGCAATCTAAATAATCTTTGATATGTTTTGTGGCACACGTTTCAGCTGTGGGACGATAATCGCACAGCTTTGGAAGAAGGGATAAGCGAAAAACATGGGCAAGCTGCGGCTCTCTTTGGCATGCTGGAACTACGACCGTACCCGAGGAATGATGGAAGGCCGTATCCCCGTAGACGGAATCGATCTTACTTATCTCAACCTTCCGGTTGAAGAAACTTTCTTCCGCATGTTGCGCCATCACGAATTCGATGCCGCAGAGATGTCGCTGTCCTCGTACGTGCTTTCGCTCTTTTCTGAGAATCCGCCGTTCATCGCCATCCCAGTTTTTCCTTCGCGATTCTTCCGGCACTCCTGTATTTACATTAATAGCGACAGCGGAATCCGTGAACCAAAGGACCTCGTCGGAAAGCGCGTGGGCACTCCCGAATACCAGATGACGGCCGGGGTATGGATTCGCGGGATTTTGAGCGACGAATATAACGTGCCGGTGAGCAGTGCCAAATATTTCAACGGCGGGGAAGAAGAACCGGGACGCCATGAGAAACTCAAGCTCTCGCTTCCAGCCGAAATTAGTCTCGAATCGATTCCCGAGACAAAAACACTTTCAGCCATGCTGGATGCGGGTGAGATCGACGCGCTCTACACGGCGCGCATGCCCTCGACATTTATTCGCGGCTCCGGAAAAGTGAAAAGACTGTTCGAGGACTACCCGACAGTCGAACGCGAATATTATCTGCGAACTAAGATTTTCCCCATCATGCACACGGTCGTGATTCGCCGCGAAGTATACGAAAAAAATCCCTGGATTGCCCAGTCTCTCTATAAAGCTTTCGTGTATTCGCAGCGCGAAGTCTATCAAGAGCTGTATCAAACGGCGGCTCTGAAGTACATGCTTCCTTGGTTGATCCGACACGTCGAAGATACTCGTGCCACCATGGGGCAGGATTTCTGGCCCTATGGTTACGAGCCGAATGTCCTGGCGCTCAGTACTTTTCTTCGATATTCATACGAGCAGGGACTGTCGAAACGGTTGTTGAAACCACAAGACCTCTTCGCGGCAGAGTCTTTAGAGTCGTTCAAAATCTAAGACGAAAACATAAGCGTTCGAACGAAAGAGAATTGAATGGTCGATAACAGAATCTCCGCGCCTTGGTGGGCGCTTGGACGAGGCGACATGGACGCCACAGTTGCACAAGTGGGCTTCAATCTGGCGCAAATGATTATTCCCGTTTTTCTCCTGGCGCCAATCGGTATCCCACTTGCCTTTAGCGTGGGCCATCTACTTCCGGGATACGCGTTGGGCTTTCTGGTCGGTTCGCTCGGTCTCACTGCATTGGCGGTTCGTTTGAAAAAACGTGAAGGGCGGCAAGACGTTACTGCGCACGTTTACGGAAATAATGTTCCTGCGATCATCGCGTACACGCTATCGATTGTCTTACCTGTTTACTTGCAGACACATGATGCTGTTCGCGCATGGCAGATCGGAGCCGCAGCAGTTGCTTGGACAGGGATCATAAAGCTAGTTGCCGCACCGTTTGCCGGCATCGTGAGACGATTTATTCCGGTACCGGCATCCATGACGGTATTCGGAACGGCAATGTACAGTTATCTCGCTCTGGTTCTACTGCAGCGCATCTTCGATCAGCCCTTAGTTGGAATCGTCGCGCTCACGATTGTGGCGGTCAGTGTCCTCGCTAATGTACCCATTACCCGATGGCGAATACCTCCGTTCATTGTCGCTTGGATAATTCCATTGATTGTGGGATTGCTCATCGGCTATGTGCATCCAGTGTGGCAGGGAATCGCGATGCAGCTTCCGTTTGTCGCTTCTTTGGGTCCGCTGCGCAGCCTGGGTTTGGCCTTGCCTTATTTATCAGTAATCGCACCGATGGCGATTTATCAAGTTCTGCAAGACATCGCTTCTGTTGAGGGAGCGACCGCTGCAGGAGATAACTACGATGCAAGAAGCGTGGTTGCTTGGGACGGCGTCGCTACTCTGCTATGCGGTGTGGCGGGAAGTGTGGTGACCCCCGTCGTTTACGCCTTGCATCCGCCATATAAAGCGATGGGAGCGCGAATTGGTTTTGCGCTCTGGACACCTATAATTTTTGTGCTGGTTGTTATGAGCGGATTGACTCTGTTCATCGCGCAGTTATTCCCTTGGCCGATTTTAGCCGCCATGATTGCATATGTGTCGGTAGGCGTAGGAATGGCCACGTTGCGTCGCGTGGACCCGAAGTATCGTAGTGCAGTACTGCTGGGATTCGTTCTCCCGGCCGGAGCAATTGTCGCGGCGGCGGTGAACTCAGCGTTGCCCGCATTGAAGCTATCTGCGGCAAATCCTGACGTGCAGGCGGCGCTGAACAAGTCGATTTATTGGAGTTCAGTCCAGGGACTCGGCAGCGGATTTCTTTTTCTGGTGCTAGTTGTTGCTGCTTTGATTACTGAGCTGATTGACCGCAATTTTGGCCGTGCGAGCATCTGGTGTTTAGTTGCTTCCATATTTTCGTGGTTGGGATTGATGCATTCCCCGATTTTCCATTGGGGAGCGCAGCCAACCTATGCTGCAGGCTGGCTTGCGGCGGCGGCGATCGTGTTCTCCGCGCGTTGGTGGAGAGGCGACCTTCAGGCGGAACCCTAATATTTGTTTGGATTGTTGCTCCATCTGCGGAGTTTAAAACTTTTCGTCGAATCTTCTGGTAGGTCTCTCTCAGACGGATTTATAGACTCAATCAGGCCGATGTTCTTACCACAACCTCCTTGATCTCTTCTTCTCCAACAGGCGAAGCGCTCATCGCTGCGAGGCGGTGAGATTGTATTCCTTAAATCCAAGAACGAGTTTGTTGTTGCGCTCAAGTACTCTCGGCCAACGATCGGGCATGGCTAATGACTCAAAAAGCACCGAGCCGAATCCCGTACTTCTTTCCCTAATTTGCGACGCCGAACAGAGTAGAATGTCCCCCACTTTTACTTTCGTTATTGACGACATTCTCGGGAGGCATAATGAAACGGTTGCTTTCTATTGCGCTGTGGTTGGCTGTTGGACAGTTGCTCGGCGGGATAGCCTTAGCGCAGGATCCGGCGTTGCAGGACGGACCTCGTATGTTCCTTCCGCGTGACATGTTTTGGGGATACGGCGAGTTTGACTTGGCTCCTCCGCACAACGAAATTGATCCTAACCTTTGCAACGCCGAGCGCCCGGTCATTTGGTGGTGCAAACGCTCCCTGCAGTGAGTTCGCGCGCTACATGGTCTCTGGCTATTTAGAAGTCCGCCCGTTTGGTCGTACTCAGCTCCGCAGGTTCATGCTTTTTGGGCAGCCATCATTTTTGTTTGGCAGAAATGTTCCGCAGGCACTCTATACCTGGTCGTTCGACGCTATCGGAGTCGAACATTCATGGGGATTGGGAATCTACATGGGAAAGGGATTTGAGTTTCGTGTAACACAACACTTCTTATTTGATCGTCTGGGAGCACGTGATCGAAATCTTGGGCCGGCGGATCTCGGTCCGAATGGACCGTGGGGAAGGTACAACACAATCGGCGTTCGGAAGTATTTCGGAACAAGAAGATGGTGATCGGACGACCGGCTTCTCAGTACTTCGTCTTCGCGTCGCCCGCAATAGAATACGATCCTCAGGGCAGGATGAAACACGCGTTGAGAGCTTTCATACTTACTAGAAGAATTTCTATACCGTAAAACTGCCGCCCAACCGGCGGCATCATTTACAATGTAGGTTCTGCGAAGGCCATGCCGCTATCCATGACAATGCGACGCGGCTTTACTTGACGGCGATTCTCCTAAACGCCCGTGTGTCGTTTCCATCCGCAATCGTAAAGCCGGACTTGAAAGGGAATTGTCATGTTTAGGAAAGCCTTGTGGTTCCTCGTATCTCTCGTGCATGTTCGTGGCATCCTCATTCGCTCAATCGTCGCGTCATTTTACTTTTCACTATGCTTTTACCGTCAAGAACGTCCCAGCGGGGGAGAAGATTCGAATCTGGATACCGGAGGCCCATTCGGATCAATTTCAAGAAGTAAAGGTTACTTCTGCTAATGGGGATCTCCGCCTGAAAAAGACCCATGAATCTCGGTTCGGAAACGAAATGTACTACGCAGAAACTTCAAGAGCCAGCCAGCCCGAACTGCATTTCGAAGTCATTTACGATGTGATTCGTCACGAGCGTCTAACCTTTGGAGTCGCGACACCTCACCTGGAAGCTTTTAAACTCAATGAACGAGAGAGAAAAGGAAGATCTTGCTCCGGACAAACTTGTACCCACTACCGGGCTTCCTGCTCAATTGGCTGCAACCGCGACCGAAGGCAAGACAACCACACTCGACAAGGCGCGCGCTATTTACGACTACGTTTTCGACAATATGAAATATGACAAAACTGGCACGGGTTGGGGACATGGTGACGTGCTCTACGCTTGCAATGCTAAGAAAGGAAACTGCACCGACTTCCATTCACTGTTTATGGCTATGGCGCGTTCGCAGGGAATTCCTGCCCGCTTTGAAATCGGGTTCCCATTGCCCGACGACAAGCATTCCGCGGAGTTACCCGGATACCACTGCTGGGCAGAGTTCTTCGATTCCGATCACGGTTGGATTCCAGTGGACATTTCAGAGGCTTGGAAACATCCAGTCAAGAAAGATTATTTTTTCGGTGCGCATGACGATAATCGAGTGCAGTTCACCATGGGACGGGATTTAACATTGAGTCCTAAGCAAGACGGAGAACCGCTCAATTATTTCGTTTATCCATATGTGGAAGTCGCGGGCAAAGAATACGATAACGTTTCCAATGCATTTTCGTTCGAAGACGCTGGGACGAGCGGCGGAAGGGCAGGAAGGTAAGAAATTTCAGGAGTTCTAGTAGTTCAATACCAGGGTGATCAACACCGGCAATCCGCTTTACGCCACGCCCATGCGGTGTTTCATCTCCGCCAATAGTGTTTCTAGCTTTCTGCTGAAGCGTACAGGGTAAGGTTGGACGGGTGATCGCAATTCGCGCAAGCCCTTCGGCAGGTCCGCGATTTCTGTTTCAGCGGTAGCACGAATCGCTTGCAGACTGGGAGAAGGCTCGAAGCCGTTTTCCGTTTTTCATGACGCACGTCAGCAGCGGGTCACCATCGTGGCTTTCGTCCTCGCAAGCGATTAGGTCTTCACGGTAAGTTCCGTTCTCGTCGCGGAAGCGAAATATTTGTTTTCGTCCGGGATACGTGACTTTGTTTTCGCTGAACTTAGCCCGGTACGACGGTCCCTCCTCGGTTTCGACATCCACCAGTTTGTACACGCCACCCAACGTTGGCGCATCTTTTGAGGTCGCGAGAGCGCTGCCTACGCCAAAATTATTGATAGGCGCGTCTTGGGCAAGGAGATCCGCAATCACAAATTCATCCAAATCGCTGCTGGCGAAAATCTGTGTTTCGCGCAGTCCCACTTGATCTAGGCGGCGCCGCACCTGTTTTGAAAGTTGTCCAAGGTCGCCGCTGTCCAGGCGAACCGCCCGGGGCCGCAGTCCCGCATGCACGATCTTGTCGATTGCATCCAGGGTGTCATAGGTGTCGATTAGCAGAACGGCATGCTCAGGAAAGAGTTTCTCAAAATCCAAGAACCCTTTTTCTTCGTCCTGATAAGCCATCAAAAAAGAATGTGCGAGCGTGCCATAGATGGGAATTCCGAACCGGCGTCCGGCTTCCACATTGGAGGTTCCCGTGCATCCCCCAATATAGGCGGCTCGGGCGGCCGATACACCAGCTTCCGGCCCATGGGCGCGCCGTGATCCGAACTCCACCACACCTCGCCCTTGTGCCGCAGCGACCACTCGCGCCGCTTTCGACGCAATCAGCGTCTCAAAAGTTATGGTTGAGAGTAAGAACGTTTCGACAATCTGAGCCTCAATAATCGGTGCGGTAATGCGCAGCAACGGCTCCTCTCCGAATACCGGAGTTCCCTCGGGAATCGCCCAAACTTCTCCGGAGAAACGAAAACTCTTCAGATAATCGAAGAACGAAGTGCTGACGTGGGAAAAAATCCGCTGTGCCCGCAGATACTCAATGTCCTCATCCTCGAAATGGACCTGCTCAAGATAATCGAGAGCCTGATCGAGTCCTGCTGCCAGCAAGAAAGCGCGTTCCTTCGGAAGGGACCGCACAAACAACTCAAAGCTGGCTTTGCCTCGAAAATTATTTTCGAAGTAAGCCGCGGCCATGGTGAGTTCGTAAAGGTCGGTGAAGAGAGCCGAGTGTCGTAACGGTTCAGGCATAAGAAAGTTATTGGAAGATTATAGAGGTTCCGGTGAAAAACTCCGCCAACTAACCTGCGGGACTCGACGAACACCGCATCTACCCCTATCATGGAAACATCCTAAAGATATCGAGGGTTATTCATGGCCGAACCTACATATGAGGAACTGAAGGCGCGTCTTGCCGAACTCGAAAAACAAGGCCCGCGCCGCACCGGAAGTTTGGAATTTCGTGTGAGTGAAAAAGGCGGGGTCAGCGTCTACGGTTTAGGCCGCTTTCCAGTCACTCTTTATTATGAACAATGGACAAGACTGCTCGATGCCGGAGAAAAGCTCCGCGAATTCCTGGAAGAAAACAAATCAAAACTAAAATTGAAAGAATAGTAGGAATCAGGGCCGCGAATGACTAGATCGTACGACGATTCGATCTTCTACTCGTAGTGAGAAAAATCGCGTAGAGACAGCCGCCTCGGCTGTCTGGTCGAGCAAAGCTCGACTTTCGTTATTCCTTCAAATCCACGTGATGCACTTGCTCGATTGGGCGCCCTAAAAACTGCGCCCCTAGACGCTGAAACTTCTCTACTGAATCAGTCGCAAAGAATGTCTGACGAGAAACTTGCCGCCGTTCTTCTTCTGTGCTTGCAGGAAGCGGCTCGCGGCGAAGTAGATCATTCACAACTTGAGCTGTCGATTCCGCTGAGTCAACTATCTTCACATGCGCCGGAGCGACTCGCCGGAGCAGAGGGCGAATGAGCGGATAGTGCGTGCAACCGAGAACTAATACATCTGCGGCACTTGATCTATTTCCGTCCGAAAAAACCTCACTCAGATAAATGCGCGCGACCTGCTCGGTCACCGGATGCTCGATCCAGCCCTCTTCTATCATCGGTACCAATAACGGGCAGGCTTTCTCGTTGCCTTCAACTCCGCGCGATGCGAGCGCTCTTCGCGTACGCGTGGCTGGTCACGGTGGCTTCGGTGCCGATCACAGCGACCCGGCGGTTCTTGCTGGCGAGAGCAGCGGCCTCGGCCCCAGGTTCTACCACTCCAACTACAGGGACTCCCGACGCAGCAGTGATTTGATCCAAAGCCAAAGCAGTTGCCGTGTTGCAGGCAATTACCAGGAGCTGGGCGCCATGTTGCTCGAGATAGCGAGTGGCTTCGACGGCATACTTGGCAACAGTTTCGACTGACTTCGAGCCATATGGGAGGCGAGCCGTGTCTCCGAAGTAGAGGTAATCAGACTCGTGGGTTGAGTTCAAGTAAAGCTTTAAGGACGGTCAAGCCTCCGAATCCAGAGTCAAAAACCCCAACACACGGTCTGCGCGAGGTCATTCGGCTTAGCCGACCTTATCCGTTTTCGTGAAGGCGCGATCTAATTTCGCAAAAGCGAGTCCGCTGAACTCGTCCGCACGTCCGCAGCAAGGGCCAGGTGGAATGAGCGCTCCATGAGGACACGTCCGAGGATGCCCAAGGAAGGTGCAGATTTTGTCGGTCGCTTCGGGCGAAAGAATGTGCTCGAACTTGCAGGCTTGCTGCTCGATTTCCGATTCGCTGTCGAGCGCCAGGCTATCGGTAAAAAGGCGCTCTGCCAGACGGTGGCGGCGGATAATATCAGCGGCTCGTTGTCGGCCACGGGCAGTCAACTCGACAATCATGCTGCCATCGCCGACGGAAACTCCGGTCGGTTTGAGCGCGTCATGGCAAGGATTCACAAACGGTTTATGGTTATGCCGCTCTGGCGGATGCGGGATGGTGCTCACCAGTCCGAGATCTGTCATTTTTTCTACCGCTAAGCTCACCGGTAAAGCCCCATGTACTTCCATGTGCTCAATTTCAGCAATCTCTCCGTGTTCCGCCAGCGCCCACAGTTCTTCGAGGATCTCGTCGAACTGTTCTTCATCGGCCATGGCAAAGACTTCTTGCGCTGCAATCTTTCCGTGATGCAATTCGATGCGACGATCCGCCAACCGAGCGACAACGGGATCATGCGTAACCATGACGATGGTGCGTCCCTGGTGATGCAGCTCGCGAAGAAGCCGAAGAACGATTTCCTCATTCACCGCGTCTAGATTTCCAGTAGGCTCATCGGCCAGCACAATCTTCGGATCGTTGATCAAGGCACGTGCGATACACACCCGCTGCTGCTCGCCTCCAGAAAGTTGTGACGGCAAATGATGGGCCCGCTCTTTAAGCCCGACGCGTTGCAAAGCTTCGAGTGCCTCTTGCTCATCGGTCATGCTATGGAAATATTGCGCGAGCATTACGTTCTCGATAGCGGTCAGATAGGGAATCAAATGGAATTGCTGAAAGATTAGGCCGATCTTTTCTGCTCGAGCGCGGTTCAGCTCCGCTCCGGATAGCTTGGCGACATCTTCGCCGCCCAGCCATATCTCGCCGGAAGAGGGCCGGTCGAGGCAGCCGATCAGGTTTACAAGTGTAGATTTTCCAGAGCCCGAAGGACCCATAATAGCGATCCACTCACCGGGTGTTACTTCGAGCGAGAAATCATCCAGCGCGCGGACCATACCCGCACTTCCTGAATAGACGCGGCTGACATGTTTCAGCTCGATCACTTCATTCCCCTCTTAAGATCATAGCTGGCTGCACGCGCCGCAGCAATGAAATCGGCACGATGGCGGAGATCAGGGCAACGAGCACGCTGCCCAACAAAACTGTGGGAAAGACGCTGAAGCGCGGCGCTACAGAAGCATGGAAATTAACCCTACCAATCCAGGCTGCTAGGCCTAGACCGACTACGAAGCCTAGTACAGCACCCACAACTCCCAAAGCAGCCGCCTCGGCCGCGAGGAAGCTGCTAATTAGCCTCTCAGATGCTCCTAGCGCCTTCATAATGGCAAAATCGCGGCGACGATCAAATACCCAACCAATCAGAGTGGAGAGCACGCCCAGAGCCGAAGTCAAAATGATCAAAGCGCCCGCCGCCAACAACGTAGCTCGCGTCTTGCCAAGCACGTTCGCTTCCCCCTCCATCACTTGTCTCAGAGGGTGGACATCAGCAGACGGAAGCTTTTGCTGCAGCCTGTGCACGGCATCAGCGACATCTTCTGACGAACCATTGACTGCAATTTCTATAGTAGACGGCAGAATCTTCGTCCAAGTTTCGAAATCATTGAGCGGTACGTAAACGCGGCTGTCTTCCGCGGCTCCAGTCTTCAAAGTTCCAGCAGGAGTGAGATGAATCGCTTGATCATGGAATGTGAGGTCGAAAGGCTTGCTTTGTGGACTAACCACGGCGAGGGCGCGAGATCCGACTAACGCCTGTTGCGGGCCATTCGGCCAAGCAGTGACTGACCACCAACTATCCAATTTTCTTACTTGTTCAAAATCCGTTCCCGCAACGACAACCGACTGCCCATCCTTTGTGCGCGCCACCACGTATGCAAACGGCACTGCGACGCCTCGGCCTCCGAGCGCAGAATCAACGGTGCTCAACGCGTCAGCAGAGAGCGCTTGCCCGTCCTTGGCTATCACTATGACGTTTGCGCCATACTTCCGAAATTCTTTGTGGAGTTTGGCCTGCACATCGACATAGATGTCGAGCATCGCGGTTGTGACGGCCGCGGCAACCACGATTCCGAGCAGCGCAGACATGGCGCGTCCCCGCCTCAGGACGGCGGCTCTCACCAACATACGTAGGAACATCGAGGTATGCGGCGCCGCAGTCCGACGGCGAGCCAGTTCACTGCCCGAAGCCGAACTCAAGCGTCACCTCGTAGCGCGTGTACTGGATCAAATTTCATGGCGCGGCGAATTGCAGCAGCGCTGCCCGCAAAGGTCACCAGAATGGCAATTGCTAGGATTACGGGAAGCAGAACTGGCTGAACTGTGATTTGAGAGCTGAAAATAGATCTGCCAATCTGGCGAGCGAGAAGCGAGCCTCCAGCAAATCCGAGAGTCCCGCTTATTAATGCCAGCAGTGTCGCTTCTGCAAAGAAGATCGTGGCCACGGCCACATCGCCGGCTCCCAGTGCTTTCATTAATCCAACTTCACGCCGCCGCTCAAAAATTGCCATCGCCATCGCTGCTGAGACTCCCAGAGCCGACGCAAACAGCGCGGCTACGGTCACCAGAAGCATCAGTCCTTTAATTCGGGACAAAACCGTTCCCTCGGTCTGTTCAACCTGGCGGATCTGCTCTGCATGCGAATGCGGAATTGCGTTTTGTAATTGATATGTAATCGAGGCCGCATAAGGAGAGCAAAACCAGCGGTCGTACATTTGCCGGACTCATCGATCGCGGGTCGCGGCGAGCGAAAGCGTCCTCCGGCTTGGTCAGCGCGCTCACGTAAATGCGGCGAATCGCACCTGGCCTATCAATAAGTTGTTGAGCAAGATTTAGAGGTGCGACGATCTGATCATCTTCTTCAGCGCCTGTCGATAGGATGCCTGAAACAAGATGCGGAGTGCCGTTAATATCGATCGTATCGCCTGACTTCTTGCCGAGCTTGCTGGCCAAGCGTTGTCCTAACAGGATGTCCTGAGAGTCGTCGGCCGGCCAGTTCCCATCGACTTGCCACGAGGCATTCATATTGCGGACGCCAGCGACGTATTCCTCTTTGCCGTAGCTCAGCGGCTTGGAAAAGTAAGTACCCATCAACGTCACGTCGGACGAACTGCCGCCAAGGTCAACCTTTACTGGAAGCATCGGAACGAACCCTAAAATGTTATGTCCCCAGAAGATGCTCTTTAGCTTAGGAAGATCCTGTTCGTTCAGAAACGCTCCGTCGGAAGGTGGCTTCAGGTTGACTCCGCCGACTTCGAGGTCAAGCGTATCTTCTTGAGGCGTAATGACGAGGTTGGCGTGGTAGCGCCGCAATTCGCTATTAATTTTGTCTCCGACATCAGTCGCAACGCCAATCATGGCTGTGGCTACGCATACGCCTAGAGCGACCGCGATTCCGGCGAGGAGCTTGCGTCGTTTCTGGCGGCGAAATGACTCGTAAACGAGGCGCGCGAACATGGAGTTAAAGGGAAGATCTACTTCTGGAACATGTGAGTTCCGGCTGCAATGTCGGATTCTTTTATGATGACTGAGCCAGCGACAAGATCGGCGTGCACGGGAACTGGATTGCAGCCGCCCTTTGTCCCGACAGATTGCGGATTCACCGGAGCTCCGCAATTCTTGCAAACGACGCCGTTTGATCCTTTGTAGAAGCCAATGCCGCCGCAAATCTCACACGCGTCGAAGACAGTAGCAATCTTGCCGTCCGGTTTCTGATACAGCCAGAAGCGGACCGTGGTGCCGTTTTCTTTCGCCGCAAAGCGGTGCAGATCCCCATCCGAAACCTGAGATACAGGAATCGCGAGTTGACCGTTGACGAAAGTGACTTCGGTCGCTGGAGAAATCGCGCTTACGCTCTTAGCGTATATGAACTCCGCTGTTACCAAAAAAATGAACAGAAATGAGCTGGCATAGACCGAGATCATCCACAGCCGCTCGCGGCGCGCACTCCACAACGCTTTTCGTCGCTCCGCCGGAGACGAGGGCAGGGGACCGGGCTCACGACGCTTCATCTCGAAAAGAATCATGAGACCGGCCAACGCCACGATGGTCACGAAAAAGAATGCCTCGTTGGTGACAATAGGTCCAATTATCGCCATCTCCTGCTTTGAGGAAGGAAGGACACCATTTTCGGACAATTCGTGCAGTCCGGAAACGATCAGCTGGGCAGCTACAAAGAACAGGATCGCCGTAGTCACCCGGAAGAATTTCTGCAGGTTGATCCGGACGCTGCCTTTGACGAACATTACCCCGAACAAAATCGCGACAATGACTCCAGAGAGGGTCCCGATGAAACTCAGCAGTTCGGTAGAATTCAACGAGACAGCGGACAGGATTAATACAGTTTCAACGCCCTCCCGCAGAATCATAAGAAACACAAACAAAAAGAGCCCGAAGCGGGAGCTTTCGCTCAGTAAAGAACTAACTTTGCCTTCTATTTGACCTTTCAATTTCCTACCCGTTTTCATCATGAAGACGATCATGCTGATCACGAAGAAAGCAGCAGCGAGCATGATCCAGCCCTCGAACACATCTTCATTCCAGTGGGTACGGGAGATCAGAATTCCAGCGCCGATGCTGGCGAGAAACGCCGCAACAATAGCGGCATATACCGTCTTGCGCAGTTCCGGACGCCCGATTTTGGCCAGATACGCGAGAGTGATGCCCACAATGAGCGCCGCCTCGACGCCCTCCCGCAACGTGATGATGAACGCCTGCAACATCTAAAAAATGCCTTCTTCCATTTTGAAAATGAATTTCAATTTCAACTTCTCTTAGGATAATCGTCGGTAGAGAGAGGCGTCAACGAGACGGAGCGCGAACTGCGCGAAAAGGCCTCGCAAAGGCATTTTTGAGCCTTTGTTGGGGGATTTACGTCAGAGCCGTTTCAAGAAAGCCTGAGCTTCTGCCAGGTGAGGAAACAGCTTTTCTTCGCCTTGAAATGCAGCAGAATGCACGCATCGCCGGCTGCCTCGCAGCTTCACGGGATGCTTCAAATGCAACATCTCATGGTAGACGATATATTCCACAGCGTAGCGGGGAACTCGTGGATGATCGAATATCTTGCTGACTACAATCGCGTTGTGCGCGGGATCATAATGGCCTAGGCTGTTGCGGGCATGCTCCCGGCTCCAGGTCATTTGCGGACGGGCAAGTAAGTCCGTTGAAGAACCGGACATTAAGGTCATCAAACAAGCGTTTCTAAGTTGTAAATATGACCCTGCGCTGACCCGATACGTTTACGCCCACGGATTTGCCGAACCAAGGTGGGCTTTTTTTGTGATGTCGTGACTTGAAATGTAGCGGCGATACCGAGTTGAATGCTCGCGCTCGATCGGCTTGCGGTACATTTTGGCCAGCAGAATGTGAGCAATGGCCCGAAGTATTGGATCAGGAGCGCCTTCCAGCAGATCCGACAGACGAACCAGAAGTTTCCCCTCTCTCAGCCGAATCGTATTGTTGATATTGGCAAAAGCGAAGAATTGAACAGTCAATTCGGGCAGCGGCGCACGCGGCCGCAACTCGCGATAAGTTTCCTGGAAAAGTTGGAGAAGCCCGTCCCTCACACTGCGGGTAGCTTAGCACGCGTGAAAATTATTCGGAACTTTGGGCGACCAGTA
The DNA here is from genome assembly GCA_963791575.1 of Terriglobia bacterium. Classification (GTDB taxonomy): domain Bacteria; phylum Acidobacteriota; class Terriglobia; order Terriglobales; family Acidobacteriaceae; genus JAOAPG01. The sequence continues at coordinate 123,727 of CAWBSY010000005.1, forward strand.
TCTTTAATTTTGTGCGCTCGTGGATTTATTCGATTTTTTATGCTTCCACTCTTCTTCTTCATCCTTCAACAACTTGCGATGGTCTTCCGCGCTAGCATCGAGGGTATCAAGTGCATTTTTCAGTAAGAATTCATATGTCTGTGCTTCTGGCTTGCTGGCGTCGGGTGAGTCTTTAATAGCCCGCAGTTTCGCTTGGAATTCGGTATCCGATTCGATGACAGGTTTCAGAGCTTTTCGGAGATCCGATTTGCGATCCACATATGTATCGATATTTTCATTGAGTTCGTCATAAACGTCGAGGAAGTCTTGGAGGCAATCATGGATTTGCTGAGTTTTGTCAGTCACCTTGGGATCAGTACGCGCCTGTTCAAGCGCTTCTAAACGCGCTCGAGCAAACTTCGCGTAAAGCTTGAGCCTATGGTCCGGATCCCACGCCATATCCCGCAATTGATCGATTTCGAGCTGATTGAGAGGATCGCGCCGACGTTCCGCGTGGGCACTGGCTAAGACGATAAACACGGTCATCAGCCACGCAATTTGAACCCGTGCGCGAATCATTTCACTCCCTTACTAAACATGTGAGACAGCAGGTCGGTTCGCAAGTCTTCCAGGTGATCCGCCGCTTTTTGGAGGTCATCTTGTTCGTCTGCGCCTTGCGTACGCTTTATGTCTCGCAATTTAAGCGCCATTTTGCGCAAGGCAATCTCCGAATTCTTAAGCTTTTTACCAGAACTTTTTGCGGCGTCGTGGGCCTTATCTGAGAAAGCAACCAACCCTCTTACCGCATCGTGCGCTTGGTCGGGCTTTCCTGCGACGTAAAACTGGTCAGCTGACTTAAGTTCCCGCTGGGCAAGATCGATATAGAGACCGGGCTGATCGGCAACGCGAGCGGATTGCGCCCGCGCGATCAACTGATCAAGCGGTTCGTCGTTGCCAGCAAACCCTAGTGCGGGTAATAGCGCGACGATACTAAGAATGCCGATCGTACTCAAAAAGACAATTGGCCAACGCATAAACTATTCTTACATCCCAAACTCGTTCCCTTTTCGTTACTTCTTTTTTGGTTCAATGGCGATCAAACGATGAGTAGCCTGCCACTCCTGGTCCGGATACTTCCCGTTCGCCACCTTCAAGAATTGATGATAGTTCTCCGATGCCTTTTTGTAATCCCGTAAATGGTCGTAGGCGCTAGCCCGAACAAAGAATGTGACCGGGACCTCTGGCAGGTACTTGGCCCGCGCATCCAGGGCCCGAATCGCGAGTTCGTAATTTTTATTTTCGTCGGCGGCGAATGCAAGGTCTCCATAGGCTTCACCAAAATCAGGCTTCAGCTTTACCGCCAATAGGAATTGCTGCTGGGCATCGGCATAATTCTTCTGACGCAATAGGGCTTTTCCCAACTGATCGCGCAATTCGGGATCGGTGGAATTCGCCGCAAGAAGGGATTGATAGAGAGCCTGCGCCTTGTCGTTCTTACCGGATTTCACGTAGAGATCGGCGAGATCGCGCTGAGCACCAGCGTCTTTAGGATCTAACTTCATCGCGGTCTGTAATTCGGTTATGGCTTCGTCGTTCTGGCCAGCGGTCTCCAGCATGCGCCCTAGTTGCATGTGTGCACCAGCATCATCCGAATGCAGGCTAACCAATTTACGAAGTACGTCTAGCGCCTCTGGAAACTTCCGTCCGCGCATATAGAGATTGGCCAGTCCGGTGAGCGCATCCACGGAACCAGACTGCAGCACCAAGACTTGCTTGTACTCTTGCTCGGCATCGGAGAAACGGTTTGCTTTCTCCAGGAGCGCGGCGGCGGAGAGATGAGGTTCTACATCTTGCGGTTGCAGAGCAGCCGCCTGCCGATATGCTTCGATCGCTTCGTCTGGCTTACTCTCGTCAAGCACGTGTGCCAGTGATAGCCATGCTTGCTCATGACCTTCTTCGACGTGAGCCGTCGGTTGCAGTTTAGTCGCTGCCCGCAGAAATTGCTCAGCGTCGGGCTGTTTCGCTGCCGCGAGTGAAATTCCAAGATTCAGATTCGACTCGAACACATCTGGCTTGGCGGCAACCGATTTTCGATAGGCGGTAATCGAATCTTCCGGTTTTCCTAGAGCGTGGTAAACAAAACCTAAATCGAACCATGCCTGGTAGTTGTTCGGAGCGCCCGCGACCACTGTATTTAAGAGGGGTTCCGCAGTGGCATAGTCTTTTTTCTCAATGGCCGCCTCGGCTTGCGCGAGTTGTTGCGGAAAAGCATTATCATCAGCAATTTTGTGATGTCGGATAGTCTTTCCAGTGTCCTGTGCGAAGAGCGAAATGCCAAAGCTCATTGTCAGCACGAAGATGGTGCCCGAACTCCAAATGCATCTCGGGCGATTGCTAATGGTTCCCATTGGAACGCGAAGCTCCATTGTCGTTCAAGATCTGCGCCAGAAACTTTCCTGTATACGAATTCGGCAGTTCCGCGATGACCTCCGGCGGACCCACGCCTACAACGTAACCGCCGCGTTCACCGCCTTCAGGACCAAGATCGATAACCCAGTCTGCAGTCTTGATCACTTCCAGATTATGCTCAATGACCAGGATGGATCCACCCGCATCGACCAGACGGCGGAATGCCGAGAGCAATTTACTTATGTCGTCAAAGTGCAGCCCGGTTGTTGGTTCATCGAGAATATACAGAGTGCGAATGCGCCGGCGTTTACCATTGCCCAGATTTGTTGGCCGGCCTGATTCTCGTGAGACGGGCTGTAAATGGGCAGCAAGTTTCATGCGCTGGGCCTCACCGCCGGACAGAGTCGTCGCGGATTGACCTAATCGCAAATATCCCAGCCCCACTTCTTCGAGCACGCGCAGCTTCTCGACAATTTTCGGAGCGCCGGCGAAAAACTGAAGCGCTTCCTTGACCGTGAGCCCCAGGACTTCATGGATATTTTTTCCGCGATAACGGATATCGAGAACCTGCGGCTTGTACCTGGTTCCTTTGCACTCTTCGCAGACGAGCTCCACGTCAGCGAGGAATTGCATTTCGACCGTGACTGTTCCGTCTCCTTGGCAGGTTTCGCAGCGCCCGCCGGGAATATTGAAGGAAAAATGTCCAGCGGCGAAACCGCGTTTCTGCGACTCGGGAAGGGACGCAAATAGATCGCGAATTCCTTCAAACGCTTTGATGTAGGTAACCGGGTTGGACCGGGGTGTTCGCCCGATGGGAGATTGATCTACGAGCACAACCTCGTCGATGAGGTCGTCGCCTTCCAGACGATCCCATCCAGCGGTGGGCAGCGGGACTCCATTGAATTGCCGCTTGGCCGCGGCCAATGCTTGATACAGCACGTCATGCAGCAGAGTAGATTTTCCGGAGCCTGAAACTCCGGTGATTGCAACGATCATGCCCAGCGGAATTTTAATGTCGACGCTTTTGAGGTTATGCAGCCGCGCTCCGTATATTTCTATTTGTTCCTTGGTTGGTTTTCGGCGGGATATAGGCATCTGAATGCGTAATTCGTGGGAGAGATAACGTCCCGTCAGCGAATTCGGCATTTTTTGGATCTCATCGTACGTGCCAACGGCAATAACCTTGCCGCCATTTTCACCCGCTCCCGGGCCGAGATCGACGATGGTATCGGAGGCCCGCATGACGTCGGGATCATGTTCGACCACCAGAATGGTGTTTCCCAGATCGCGTAAGTTGTGCAGAATTTTTATAAGGCGGTGAGTATCGCGCGTATGCAATCCAATCGAAGGCTCGTCCAAAACATACAGCGTTCCCACGAGACGCGAACCGAGCGAGGTTGCCAACTGGATTCGCTGCGCCTCTCCTCCCGACAGCGTGGAAGAAAGCCGATCCATGGTGAGGTACTCAAGTCCGACGTCGTTCAAGAAGCGCAATCGCTCCAGAATCTCCTGCAAAAGTTTCTCTGCAATACCGGCTTCCTGCTCAGTCAGCTTCAAGTTCCCAAAGAAATCCGATGCCTGCTCGACCGTCATGCAGCAGATTTCACAGATATTCTTACCATTGATCTTCACCTGCCGAGCTTCGGTACGCAAGCGCGCTCCGTTGCAGTCTGAGCAGAGTGAATATCCTCGGTATCGGCTCAGGAACACGCGGACGTGCAACTTATACTTCTTTCTTTCCAGGTGTTGAAAGAATCCTCGCACTCCGGCGAAGCCGCTGCCTCCCTCGATGATCAGTCGCCTCTGTTCAGGTTCCAGTTTTGCCCACGCAATATCGATTGGAATGTTGGCTTGCCGCGCAAAGCGCTTCATCTCAGTGAACAAGGTGCGGTGCTTGGGTTTGGTCCAGGGATCAATCGCACCCTCGTTCAAAGTTTTTGACGGATCCGGTATGACCAGGCCGAGATCAAAATCGATTGTGTTGCCGAATCCCTGACACCGCGCGCACGCGCCGAAAGGATTGTTGAAAGAAAACAGGCGTGGCTCAGGTTCTTCATAACGAATGTTGCAATCCTTGCATTCGAATCGTTGGGAAAATCGCAATCGCTGAGGAACCTGTTCGTCGCGTGCAGCCGTTTCAAAGATAACTTCTCCCGATTCGCGATAGCTGCTCTCGACAGCGTCCACGATACGAGCCCGCGACTCGCGAGAAACGCTCAGGCGGTCGACCAAAAGAAACACAGGTTCGGAAAAATTAACGTCCAGAAGAGACTCAGGCGTGGAGAATTCAAAAATCTGTCCGTTCTGATAAAGCCGGTTAAAGCCTTTCGTGCGCAGCTCGAGCAGTCGTGCTTTTAGTGCATCGCTTAGGGCGCTTATTTTGGTGCTCGATTTCTTCTTGCTGACTCGACCCTTTTTCTTCTCTGGTTCTACGGCTGGCATAGCGGATTGCAACGGAAAAAATACTTGTAGCCGGACGCCTTCACCAAGTGCCAGCACCGTATCCGCCACCTCGTCCACGGTGTCTTTCTTGACTTCAGCACCACATCGCGCGCAGTATGTTCTGCCTATCCTTGCAAACAGTAGCCTCAGATAGTCGTAAATTTCGGTAGCAGTGCCTACCGTGGATCGTGGATTGCGCGTTGTGTTCTTTTGCCGGATTGCAACCGCAGGCGCGATACCGTCGATTAAATCCGCATCTGGTTTTTCAATCCGTTCCAAGAATTGACGAGCATAAGCCGAGAGAGACTCAACATAACGGCGCTGGCCCTCAGCATAGATCGTGTCGAAAGCCAATGAAGACTTGCCCGATCCGGAAACCCCCGTGACCACTGTTAAAGAGTTATGCGGAATATCAAAATCGATGTTCTTAAGGTTGTGAACTCGCGCACCGCGAACAACTATGGATTCAGTCGACATCGTTAAAGGCATCACCCTTAGCTACCCTGGACCGCAGCAAATTCGTTGGGCCACCATCAGACGGCTACAGGAGGGCTAGTGAATCTTTCTATTATAAAGCAGGGCAATAGTTTGCTGAGAGAGCTTCCGTTAAGTGCCAAACTGCAGCAGCGCGAAAATGTACAGCCACAACAAAGCCATGAAGTGCCAGTACCAACTCGTAAGATCAATCAAAATGTGTTGTGACTCGAGAGGTTTGCGAAGGAGAGAAATGACAAGTGCGTAGAAGAGAGCCGTCAATCCTAACGCGAGATGAACTCCGTGAGCCGCTGTAAGTAAATAGACAAAAGAACTGCTCGCGCTGGTTGGTAAATGGAAGCCTCGCAACGCGAGTTCGCGCCAAGCCATCCACTGACCGCCAAGGAAGCTTAATCCTAGTAAAGCAGTAAGGCCCAACCATGGAATCCGGAGGTCTTCGCCAAGAGATACGCCGGGAATAGTACGTACTGGGGCAAGTACGATATCGCGCGTAATCTGTCGCCGCGCCATCTCTATTGTGAAGCTACTGGCCAGCAGCAGCAGAGTATTAATTAACAATAATGTGATCGGTAGATTTACGTGCATCCACTCATGTACGCGAGTGTTGGTCTCAAGATTGTAAGTAGTCGTTTGCTGGCGTGCGATGTAGACGCCAGTGAAGGTAACGAACATCATTAGGATGGGGGCAATCGCGAGAGCCAATCCTAAACGGGCGCGACGCAGTCTTTGGCCATAATCCGGAGAACCATCCCCGCCCCGGCCATCACCTCCACCGCCGTATTCAACTGGCGGAAGCACGCCTCCGCCACCTTGGCCAATCTCCGGTTCCTTGACCCCGACTCTGGAACTAACCCTGGTCATAACTCAGCCGCATCGGTCTACTATTACTTCATTTTACTCAACGAATGGACGTAGTGGGCGATCTGTCCAGCTTCGTCCGGGGTAATCTGTCCATCAAACGGCGGCATGTTTCCCTTGCCATTCAGAATCACGTTCTTGATATCGCTCTCGGTTAACTTCTGAACTTCTTTAGAGTGGAGGTTCTGAGCTTTGAGTTGTTTGCCCATAGTAGTGTTTCCCGCTCCATCAGACCCGTGACACATGACGCAATGGGATTTGAATAGAGCTTCACCTGCTGAATTGGACGGTTTGCCCTGAGCGAATAATGTGGGAACTACGGCCAAGAGAAATGTGATGAGAAAAGCTAACTTGAATTGCCGACTCGATATTGTCAAGAGTGTGGCTCCTATTGAGATGTGCGGCGCTGCCCCTCGGCCACGACTAATGGCGAACGGTTGACCACGACCTTCAATAATAGTCATTCAGAGAAGACAGCTCAAACCGTAGCGGAATGACTTGCGGCTTGTTCCGGGACTTTTGAGAAGCTATCCGCAAAAGCGTCGGCTACCGCAAAGCGAATCACGTCCTTGTAGGCTTCTCCAAGAAATTTCTGTAGACGATCCGTATTCATGATGTACTCGCCTGTCATATACGGAAGCGCTTCGGGAGGAATGGCAGAAATCTTGAGCTTCCATAACAATTCGAGAACCTGCCGGAACGCCCACGTTCCAGGCACCCTCTTCAAATCAGCACGGGCCATCTCGATGCAACGCGCAAACGTGAGAGGCTCGCCACGTCCCGCCACATTCAGCACAGTCAGGCGTTGAGATTCAGGTTGAGTCTTGAGCAAAATATGCGCAATCAATCGAGATACGTCATCTACGTGGACGAACTGAATCTTATTGTCCAAATATTTTTGTCCCATCGGCAACATACATGGAAGGCGCTTGCCAGCCTTGCGCATCTTTGTGGCGCGGTCGCTGGTGCCATTGGGTGTGCCACGGAACGCCCCTAACAAATAATTTTGTACGCTTGCACCCGCGAAAATATGCGGACGAAGCATGTAGACGCTGCATCCGCTTAACGCAGGCGCTCGTTGCTGAACGACCTGGTCCGCCTCCATTTTATGGATTGCATATGGGAGCGTGTGCGCTGCAAGCGGCGTGTCTTCGGTTACTGCGGCCGGAAGATCGGACCCATAGACCGATACGCTGCTGGGAAAGATAAACTTTTGAACGATGGGCTGATCGCGATTCGCTTCACTGATAGCTTCCATGACGCGGGCGGTTCCAGCCACGTTGATCTGCCACATACGATCCAGATCGAGAATGCCGGTACGCACAGGATCAATGACAAAAGCGAGATGAACCACCGCAAAGGGACGAAACTCTCTTAATAGGACGACCAAGTCGTGACAGGATTCTTCCAGACCAAGATCCATAGCCGAAAAGAACCGGCACGAATCGTTAGTTTGCGGTGGCTTGAGATCGATGCCGATGACTTGAAAATCTTTCAGGAATGGCAGCAGGCGTACTCCGAGATTACCGGATACGCCCGTGACCACAACTGTAGGTTTGACATCATCCATTACGGCGGTCCATTACTGCGGTCCGAGAGAGGGTGGTTTCGGGCGAGCCCTGCGCATTCCGTCGGGCATCATCCCTTGCGGTGTGGCCGGGCCTGCTCCGAAATAGTCGTCATTTAATGTGGGAGTAGCCGATTGCTGAATTGACTGCATAGCCTCTTGGACACGTTGTGACTTCAGTGATCCGAAAATCTCATCATGGACCTGGCTCAGCGGTAGCGTATCTTTCTCGCCAACCTTGTAGATGTAGTACCCGCTCATATCGGCGATTACGGGCGAAATCTCTCCCGTCTTCATATCGAACACTGAAGCCTGAGTAGGCGGCAGAGTATTGCGACGCATCTTGGTCATTTTCGTCTGCGGAGGAGTGGTCTTGAATCCCGCAACCTGGTATGCCTCAGCTTGCAACTTGCTGAAATCTTCGCCCGCAGCTGCCCGCGCCCGCAGCTTGTCGGCTTCAGTCTTCATGATCTCTTCAGCATCTTTTTTGCGTTTTTCGGTCTCTGCTTCACTCAGCTTTTCTTTCGGAGACTCTTGCTGCTTGCTCTTGGGAATGAATACCCGTTCCAGATTTACTTGCTGGTAAGCCGCAAGATTCTTGTTGTAATAATCTTCAATATCTTTGTCCGGAACCTCCGAGGCCTTCTGCTGCACAGTCTGGCTAAGCTGTTGGGCAGCGACTTGCATGCGGGCGAGCTTCATCATCTCGTCAAATTTTGGTCCCTGATCGGCTCCCATTTCATGCGCTTTTCGCGCCATTACTAAGGCCGTGGCATAACGGCTGGCAAACTGCTTTTTGGCCGAAGCAGGCATGGTAGGCGCAATGGCGTTTACCAGTTGCTCAAATTCGGCGCGAGTGACGACTGTTTTGCAGTCCGTTTTGTCAGCTGACGGATTGTCACACGACCCTTGAATCGTAATCACGGGCGCGTCAGGAGCTACTGGAGGCGCTTCGGGCTTGGCATCGGCCGCCGGCTTAGCGTCTGCGGAGCTCGATGTAGCCGAGGATGGCTGCGGCTTTGTTGCAGGTGTAGCATTTGTCGCCTGTCCCCAGGCCAAGCCTGCAAGCAGCAGACATACCAATCCACGTTGAATCATATTGAGGGTTCCTCCAGAAAAAATCGAAGTGTTCCAGAAAATCCTAGCACAGACTCTGAAATCAGATTGTTCCAGCTATATTTTCGTTCGAAACTCCAACCGACATGAATATCCGCAAATTGCAAATATAGTGAATGTCCCCCAGCTGCGAAAACCGCGCTTGGCGGATGCTTCGCTCTACAGCGATAATGCCAACATGTCCGGAACCCAGGCCCTTTACAGTCCCAGCTCGATGCGTGCGGAGAAGCGCGCAGTAGCGGAGGGCTCCGTAATTGCGGCCATCGCGATTACGACTTTGAAGATCATAGTCGGAGTAACCACCGGCAGCTTGGGTATTCTTTCGGAGGCTGCGCACTCAGGGCTTGATTTAATCGCGGCGGTGATCACTCTGTTGTCGGTGCGAGTCTCTGACAAGCCAGCCGATGCCGACCACCAATACGGCCATGGCAAAGTCGAAAATTTTTCCGCGTTTATTGAAACAGGATTGCTGCTCCTGACCTGTATCTGGATCATCTACGAGGCGGTCCGCCGCCTGTTTTTTTATCATGTCCAAATCGAGCCCACGCTAGCCGCTTTCTTGGTCATGTTTTTCTCTATGGCGGTGGACTTCTGGCGCTCGCGTGCCTTAGGGCGAATCGCCAAAAAATATGACAGCCAGGCACTCGAAGCCGACGCTCTTCACTTCTCAACCGATATCTGGTCGAGTGGAGTTGTGGTTGTCGGGTTACTTCTGGTTGTCGTAGGGAGAAAGTTTGGAATCGTTTGGTTGCGCGACTCCGATCCGATCGCAGCACTCTTCGTGGCCGGAGTTGTGGTCTACGTAAGTTCGAGACTCGCTCGCAAAACAATAGACGCTTTGCTGGATGCAGCTCCCGCGGGTGTGCGCAACAAAATCATCGTTGCCGTGAGAAATGTGGACGGATTAATGGAAGTGAACCAAGTGCGCATCCGTCGCGCTGGCAATCGGTATTTTGCCGACCTTTCCATTGGTCTCGCACGTAACGTGACCTTCCAGCGTTCTGAGCAGGTTGCCGACGCAGTTACCGAAGCTGTCCAAAATGTATTGCCTGATGCGGATGTCGTGGTTCGTTCCGTGCCGCGAGCTGGTTTTGGCGAGAATATATTCGACCGTATTCGAGCTGTGGCCACAAGAAAAAACTTCAATGTCCATGATGTGAGTGTGCAGGATCTGCACGGAAAGCTGCATGTCGAACAACATCTCGAACTCGACGAACGCCTCAGCCTCAAGGAGGCTCACGACCAGGTGACCTTGCTGGAGTCTGAAATTCAGCATGAAGTCCCGGAGATTTCTTCTATTCTGACGCACATCGAAAGTGAGCCCGCGACCATTGAGACGGGCGATGAGATTGTCCGCGACGCTGATCTCGAGCGGAACTTGAAAGCCGCAGCTACGGAGTTCCCGGAAATCCTCGACATGCACGATATGGAAATAAAACGTGTACGAGGGCGGCTATACGTCTCCTGCCACTGCACATTGTCTGACGACCTGCCGCTCTCTCGTGTCCACGACATTTCCACGGAGCTCGAGATTCGTTTCAAGCAAGAAGCTCCCGACCTTTTCCGTGTACTCATTCATCCCGAGCCAAGCACCGATAACCGGAGATAGCATCATGACAACAGCGGCCCGTGCCACCTGGACCGAGAAACAGCGCTTCACATGCACTGCCAGCAGCGGACATACCATCGTTGTTGACGGGGACAAAGAGGCAGGCAATAGTCCCATGGAGCTTGTTCTGATTGGACTATGCGGCTGCACCGGATACGACGTGGTAAGTATTCTGAAAAAGAAGCGTGAGCCATTCACCAGCCTCGAAGTGCGCGCTGAGGCAGAGCGGGCCGCCGGACCTCCGTCCGTCTACACTGACATTCATTTAATCTATCGCGTAGGTGGTAAGGTCTCCCAAAAATCAGTGGAGGACGCAGTGAAATTATCGGAAGAAAAATACTGCTCAGTAGCAGCGATGCTGCAGAAAACTGCGAAGATCAGCTTTGAAATCGAATATACGGAATAGCTGGTTCGCTTACCTATCTTTTGATCATCTTTGCAAAACAAAGCACATCCCGTTCGCGGATATCTTTATATCGCTGCCGCTACCTTTTTCTGGGGAGTCTCGGCGACTATGGGACGGGCTGCGTTTACCGGCCGATTGCTGCCGGGCGGAAAAGCTCTCGGATCCATCGACCCCCTGATTCTTGCTCAGAGTCGCACCACGTTTTCTTTTTTCGCGTTTCTTGTGCTGATCGCTCCGCGCCGAGGATGGAAAAAATTGCGCGTGCCAGCCGCCGACTTCGGGCGATTGCTGCTCCTGGGCGTTCTCGGGCTTGCTGCTTCCAACTATTTTTATTATCTGGCGATTCAGAAGACTAACGTCGCGACTGCCATCATCGTGCAATACACGGCGCCTGTCTGGGTCTTGGCTTTTATGGTCGCTCGTGGTTTGCAGAAGCCAACACTGCAGCGGATAGCGGCTGTGGCTCTGGCGCTCACCGGCATTGGAATGGTAATTGGAATTTTCGGTTCTGGCGGTTTGCGGCTGAACACGGTAGGCGTAGTCGCGGCGTTGACCGCAGCCGTGTCCTACGCCTTTTACAACATCGCTGGCTTCAGCTTATTAAAAAAGTACGAACGAGGCACGGTGCTGCTGTATGCGACCTTTACCGCGGCGATGTTCTGGATCTTTGTTAATCCACCAACAAAAATTATCGCTGCCCATTACTCATGGCAGCAGTGGGTTTTCCTCGTGACCTTCTCAATTGTATCCATGCTCATCCCGTTCTCGTTTTATTTCGCAGGATTGCATCTCTTGGAGCCTACGCGAGCGGTCATTGTCAGTTGTCTTGAGCCGGTGTTTTCTATTTTGATTGCCGCTGTCGTTCTCGGAGAAGTTGTTCATCCGCTACAGACGGTCGGAGTTCTTATGGTTTTGGCGGCAATCGTAGTAGTTCAACTACCGGACAAGCAGGGAACCGCTATGCCACCAATGGAACCGATCGAGTAACAATGGGGCGTTACCTACGTTGCACAACCTTCGGGCACGACCATGACACCCTTTTGACATCTGTGCTGCCGGATTTTTGCTAGCCTCGTTAATGTATTCCTACACTTCAGAACGGATGTGCGTATGAGAACTCGTCACGGAATCGTCGCAGCTGTGTTTGTAACTATATTGTCCGTCGCTCCTTGTCTCGCACACCATCTTGCTGTTGTGGTCGATAAAGACAATAAGGTGGATAATGTGACGTCGGTGCATCTGGTCAGAATCTTTAAATCAGAAACAAGGAAATGGCCGGATGGCAGAGAAGTTGTCCTGGTGCTTCACAAGAATTCGAATTCAGAGATGTTGACGCTGGAGCGCCTGACCAAGATGTCCCCCGTTGAACTCCAGACCCTGATTGCGGCTCACAAATCTTCTATCACGACCGTAAATTCTGACGAGGATTTGTTGAATTTGGTTCAGACAACGCCGGGAGCAGTGGGATTGGTAGATGTTCGCGCCATCAACGATCATGTCAACGTGGTAAAAGTAGATGGAAAGCTGCCGCTGGAGTCGGGATACTTGCCGCATCAATGAACTTACGGCAGTGATTCTTAATTGTCCTCCTGAGCAGGATAAGGCACGTGCAAAGCGATCTTCGGATCAAGTGAAAGACCTCCTCACCTAAAACACAATTTAAATTGTCTTCCTGAGCGCCGCCAGACGTTCACGAAGTGAACGTCTGCAAAGTCGAAGGACCCCTACTTAAAACAAATCTCATCCGATCTTTTTGAAACCCCATTCGTCATTTCCTGCCCGCGAGCTCCAGTAAGTGAAAATAACGTTTCGCATAGCTGACGTCTTTCCCTATTTGCTCACGCAGCGCTTCTACGGACGGAAATTTAATTTCATTCCGCAGCCGATCGAGAAACGAGATCTCAACCGGAGTCTCCGCGGTGAGATCAATGGGATGAAAATTCAATAAATGGGTCTCAATGGCAAACGAGTCTATGCCAAAAGTCGGACGGTTGCCGATGTTGGTCACAGAATCGAAACACTCTTTTTCAATCTCTGTGCGTGTTATGTAGACGCCATCTTTGGGTACCAATTCCTCATAGCGACTTAGGTTGATGGTAGGCACTGTGTACTTCGTGCCATATCCGCGCCCGCGTCCCGGAGTGGAAAGTATAGAAAACGACCGCCCCAGGAGATGTCGTGCGCGGCCGACTCGTCCTTCCGTCAGTAGATTCCGAATGTGCGTACTCGAAACCACTTCACCGCGCAGTCGCATCTCCGGATACAGCTTCACCTCGAACCCCATTTCACGCCCGAATTCCGCCAGCATATTCACGTCGCCTTCAGCCTTGTGGCCGAACCGGAAGTTGTAACCTTCATGTACCTCGCGAACGCGCAACCGCTGTTTCAAAATATCGTGCGCGAATTGCCGCGGGCTCATGAGTGACAGATCGCGACCAAACGGAAGCAGCAGGACTGCATCCACTCCAGTAGCTTCGAGCATACGTACTTTTTCTGGAATCGGCGTGAGCAGTTTCAATCCAGAGTCGGGTCGCAGAATGCGGGTCGGATGCGGTTCGAAGCTAACTGCTATCGATCTCGCGTCCTCTTCACGAGCCCGCTGCACGATTTCGTGAAGAACGTCGAGCGTGAGCGCGGTGAACGCCATCGAAGTTGCCAACACTAGCGATCGTTGGACCGAAGTCGCCGGGAACGTCATCGAGTTTATGAAAAACTTGCATTATCAAATTAGAAGCGGAACGTTCACTAAAATTCGTAGTCCAAGGTTTTTCTTATCCGTTTGCGCTTGGATGCCAGGTTTAGTTTCAAATCTCAAAATCCAATTTCATCCCGTCATATGAGAGCCGGACGTTTTCCGGCAGAGCCGCATTAGTTTCTTCATGTGGCAAGTCGTGACAGATGTGGGTGAAGAACGCGCGCTTCGGGTTCACGCGTTCCACAATACGCAGGGAATTCTCCACCGTGGAGTGAGTGGGATGAGGTTTGTGCCGCAACGCGTCGAGAAAAAGAATATCGAGATCACGCAGCTTTTCGTAAGAGGCTTCTGGGATTTCGCTATGATCAGTGAGATACGCCGCCGATCCGAAGCGAAATCCATAAATTTCCATTTCTCCATGGATCACCGGGATCGGCTCAAATCGCGCGCCAAATAATTCCACTGTTCCATTAATTGGATGTAGCTCTACTTGCGGCAGCCCTCCAAATTTGTAAGCCGCATCGAAAATATAGCGAAACATATTGCGGATGAAATCAGCCGCCTCCGGCCGTGCGTACAGTGGTAACTTATTCGGCTTATGCAAGTAGCTGATGGGCCGCAGGTCATCGATTCCTAGAATATGATCGGCATGCGTGTGTGTGTAAAAGACCGCATCCAGCTGATGAATATTTTCGCGGATGGCCTGTTCTCGAAAATCAGGCGTCGTATCTATTAGTACGAATCTCCCGCCATATTCGATCAATATCGAAGGCCGCAGACGCCGGTCATGCGGATCTGAGGAACGGCACACGGCGCAGTTGCACCCTATAGTCGGCACGCCCATGGACGTTCCGCTGCCGAGAACCGTAAGCTTTGCCTTCATCGTATGACGTTCATCGTATGACGGATCCCGCGCCAGATGCCGGCGTTTGCGGCGGGCGGGATAAGGCGTTCGTTACCTCAACGTAAGCCATGCGCAATTCATAAAGTGCGTTTTGCAGAAAGTTTGCTTCCGTGCTCGTGAGATTCCCTTTGGTTTTTTCCGAAATCAAACTCATGGTGTCGATCGTCTGACGGGCCCCGATAATGTCGAGTCGCGGCTGGCCGCCTTCCTCTTGCATGAGTCCCATCTGCATCATGGCCGTCATATAAAGCGAAGCCATGAAACGCTCGAAGGTCATCTCTAAATCTCTTGCAGACCGGCCACTCATTTCCACGCGCTTGTCCAGGTCTTTCGAGGACTTCTGGTAAGCATCAGCTTGTTCCTTTTGCTCGGCAGCAGTAGGTGGCGGGGGAACGGCCGGATCCTGTTCATCGGGAACAGACCGCGCGGCTTCCCGCGGTTGGGATGAGGAAACTTCATTCGCGGCCGGTGGAACGGCTGGGGTTGGGGGCGCAGTTGAAATATGCTCTTCCGACGATTCTCTGCGAACTTCGCCTTCCGGGGTGAATAGACGGCGATCGGTTACGGTAAAACTCTCCTGTTTTTTCTCAGCCATGATCTCTTCCTTAAAAGTTCTCGCTCAAAATAGTTCTGCGATATTAATGCTTGAAAATATTAGCGAATGGCAAATCCGCGGTTCTCAGCTTTGCGCCACTCGCGCTGAGTTCGTTCTCGGGCTTCTCAACCTCGCGTCGTATATATCCCAGCGCCACAGGACACTCTCCGTTCCCAGTCGGAACGATGGCAGAACTGGTGATCTCGCCCACTTCTTTTCCATTTGCTTCGATTTTGGTCCCTGGTTGAGGCAGTTGCCCGTCCACGGTAAAGCCGGTGAACTTCCGATGGACATTGCCGCGAGAACGAATGCGCTCGACAATTTCCTGCCCTACATAGCATCCCTTGGTGAAGTGCAAAGCGCGTTTCTGCTCAGTCTCCTGGGGCAAGTCGCGTTCCCTAATATCTTGACCGTAGCGCGGAATTCCAGCAGCAATCCGAACAAGATCAAGCGCTGCTGCGCCTACTGGCTTAGCTCCCACGCCGGTCAGCACGTTCCTGACCGGGGAGACGTTCTCCGGCGCTAGCCAGAGCTCGTAAGATTCCAAAGCCGGATTATCGCCACGAATTGCCACTAGACTAACGTCGTTCCACGACACATCCATGACTTGCAGCGGCTCCAGATCCGGCACTTCCATACCAGCAGACTTCAGAACCTCGCGGCTCTTAGGACCTGCAACTCCGATGGCGCTCAGCTTCCCGCCGAGGTTCGCAACTTCCACATCGTCCATGATGATGTAGCGATCAAAGAGCGCGAGTACCGTATCCAGTTGCGACTGGTCAGTGTCGACCAACAGAGACTCGCCCCGATTGTAGGCATACAGGTCGCCAAGAATTCGTCCCTGCGGGTTTAACAAAAATCCATACACACCTTGGCCCACAGCAAGATCGCGCACGTTGTTAGTGATCATGCCATTGAGCCAGCGCACTCGGTCGCTTCCTGTAAGAGCGATCTTGGCTCGGGTGCTCAGATCGTAAATCCCGCACCCGGAAAGCAAGGACTGGAACTCAGCGGCCACCTCTGTAGAACTAGCAGGCGTTGTGTTCCCCGCATCTCCTCCCGGAGAAGCCGGCCGTACGTCGTGAAACGCTGGTGAACTCATCTCTATAATCGATTATAGCGGAGGCCCAAACGACTCGTGAGAGCTCCTGACCTTACATTGACTAGATTACGCCGCATGACAATTCTCGCAATTGCTTGTAACCTTTTCGCGTGCCTAACGCGAAGCGTATTGCTGTAATCCCAGGCGACGGAATTGGACCCGAAGTCATTCCCGAGGCCGTCAAAGTTATTTCTGCTTCCGGTGCAAATGTCGAGCTGTCGCATTTCGATTGGGGCGCCGATCGTTTTCTAGCAGAGGGCGTCACCGTTCCGCAAGATGGTTTCGTCGCACTTGACCGCGACTTCGATGCGATCCTGGTAGGAGCCTTTGGCGACCCTCGTGTTCCTTCGAACATTCACGCGAAAGAAATTCTGCTAGGCATGCGTTTTAAGATGGACCTCTTCGCCAATGTGCGCCCCGTGCGTTTGTTGGACTCCTCATTGTGCCCACTGAAGGGAATCGATGCCCGCAGACATCGACTTCGTCGTGATCCGCGAAAATACTGAAGGCATGTACTCCGACGTAGGTGGAGTATTCAAACGCGGTACGCCAGATGAGATCGCGGTGCAGGAAGACATCAACACCCGCAAAGGCGTCGAACGCATCATTCGTTATGCCTTCGAGTATTGTGAACGCCATACCAAGCATGACGGGACTCAACGCAAGCGTGTCCTGATGTGCGACAAATCGAATGCCATGACGCATGCTGGTGGCCTGTGGCAACGCGTTTTCAAAGAAGTTTCCGAAGAGTACCCGCAGATCACAACGCAACACATGTACGTCGATGCCCTTTGCTTGCAACTGGTGCGCGATCCGCGTCAATTCGATGTGATAGTCACTAACAATATGTTCGGCGACATTATCACCGACCTCGCTGCAGGATTGCAGGGCGGACTGGGGATGGCGGCGAGCGGCAACATTCATCCTGGAAAAACTTCCATGTTTGAGCCTGTGCATGGCTCTGCGCCTACTATGGCGGGGAAGAAGACCGCGAATCCTTTCGGAGCGATATTGACGGCGGCGATGATGCTTGCGCACTTGGGATTAACCGAACAGGTCACAAAGATCGAAGCCGCAGTGCTCGAAGCTGTTAAGCAGAAGAGGACAACCAACGATCTAGGAGGGGCATTGACGACGAGCGAAGCTGGAGACTGGATTGCCGAAAAAGTGGCAGAAAGCAGCGCGAAATTGCGCTAGTAATCCTGTCGGAACCCGCATCGCGCGAGCAAGAAAGAATTCCTCTTCCGACTCGCTTCTAATAGTATCCTCGTGGAAATAAAACTATGGCTTCTGTGATCAGCGGTGCCGGCATTCCTTCCTCTACCGTCAACGAAAAAGCTGGCTATAACCGTTTCCTATTGCTTGTGGCAGGACTTGGCGGCCTGCTTTACGGAGTGGATGTCGGCATCATCGCGGGAGCGTTGCCTTATCTGGAAGCGACCTCGGGATTGAACGCGGGGCAGCTTTCCATCATTGTTGCGGCGGTACTGCTTGGTAGCGTGATCTCGACGCTGTTTGCCGGCATGCTCGCCGATTGGATCGGACGCAAGTTTCTGATGACACTCAGCGGCGTGCTGTTTGTTATCAGCATTCCGATGATCGCCCTTGCGCATGGATACCAACCGCTCGTATTCGGCCGCTTGTTACAAGGCATCAGCGCGGGCTTGATTGGCGTTGTTGTTCCCCTCTATCTGGCAGAGTGTCTGGCGGCATCAAGTCGCGGCAAAGGGACCGGTATCTTTCAATGGCTCCTGACTCTCGGCATCGTCACGGCAGCTATTGTTGGAATGTTTTTCAGCATTCGCGTAGAAGAGGTTGCCAAACTCGGCGATGCCGCCAGACTTTTCGCTTTCAAAGACACCGCGTGGCGCAGCATTTTCTGGGTCTCGCTTCCACCCGGCATTTTGTTTGTGATCGGTAGCCTGATGGTTGCGGAATCTCCGCGCTGGCTTTTTAGGCGTGGGAAGAGGGAAGCCGCCTATAACGCCCTTCTCCGCTCTCGCAGCAAAGAGCAAGCCACCCACGAGCTTGAGGAAATGGAACAGGCTAGTGCAGCTGAGAAGGCTAAGACCTCATCTGGCGCAAAAATCAAGGAATCGCTTTTGCGGCGCAAGTACGTGATTCCGTTTGTGCTGGCTTGCGTCATCTTGATGTGCAACCAGGCAACTGGAGTCAACTCCATTATTGGCTATAACACGAATATCCTTCTACAGAGCGGCCTTTCCGATGTCCAGGCTCATTGGGGCTATGTGATTTTCACCATCGTCAATTTCTTGATGACGATTGGTGGCGTCGTGCTGGTCGACCGCAGAGGACGCAAGTTTCTCTTATCTCTAGGTAGCGCCGGCGTGATCGTTTCGCTACTCTGCACTGGTTTACTTTTCCATCGGACTGAAAAATTGCGAGTGGATTCGAGAGAGAGCGTCCAGTCACTGGTCACGCAAGATCAGAAGCTCAGTTTGCTCTACGATCACAAGACAGCGGACACGTTACTGGGGACTGTTGATGAAACACTTGGTAGTCGTCCAACTTCGTTAATCGTGATCTATTCTTACGGAGACTTTCGCGCAGCGACCAAGGTCGTACGCTCGGATGACAAGGCACCCGCGCCTCTCGAGATTACGCGCGAGAGCGCTGTGCCCGCTAACAAAGTTGTGGCCTTCTTTACCAATCCATTCGGCGATCTCGATAGATCGCGTAGCGCTTCGCTACACATTGACAACGCGCTAATAACGCCAGTTCCGAGCACTCGAAATGGATGGTTGGTAGCGGTAAGCCTGTTCGTTTTTATGGCGTTCTTCGCAGTCGGCCCCGGCGTGTGCGTATGGCTGGCGCTCTCGGAACTGATGCCGACCAGGATCCGCTCAAATGGTATGAGCGTCGCGCTGCTGATTAATCAAGCGGTCTCGACGACCATTGCCGCTATATTTTTGCCGACGGTCGGCAAGTACGGCTACTCAACCATGTTTTTCGGGTTCGCGGGTTTCACGGTAATCTACTTCATCACTGCCGCGTTTTTCCTACCGGAAACTAAGGGGAAGACTCTGGAGGAGATCGAGGCGCATTTTGAAGGGACAGCAGCCAAACCGCAGCTTACGGCTTCTTAAGCTATGTGTCGTCTGGGTCTGAGATTGTGTGACGGTTCATTCTTGGAAGCACGAAATCCATTGCATAAGATTCAGCCAGTTTCTTTGAGATTGGACCGGAACTCCTTATCCAGTCCATGCCCTTGCCAAGTATTCCGCCCGGGACATCTTCAATAGTCTAGTTGCCGGCCTCATCCGTCACAGTAGGTTTGTCCCGCAGACCTGCCTCGTCAAATTCCACTCTATTTCTCGACTGAAAATACACCGCCCCTAGCACTTTCGTTTTCTATCCCAAAGTTTTGAAATCTGCTGCGGTGCCGATGGAAATGTAGATGCCGAGGTCACGCCAGGACGCGTACTCGGCTTTCCGAGAGGATTCCATGGCCAAAGCAATCGTTGTCTTGTTCTTACTCGTATCCAGTTGTGCTGCGCAATCGTCTTTGAGCGGAAATTTCTCGGTGCGACATGTCAAGAAGCCGAATTTTTCACTTGCTTCTGTACAGATGCACGAAGCGGAAAAACTGTACCAGAGCGCCTGCGCGGTGGTAGAGCGCGATTTGCACGGTAGCGCCTCGCATCCACGATTCACGGTGATACTAGGCGCGTCGCATGACGAGGTCCATGGCAGAAGTGAGATTTGGCTAACGAAATGGGACCCGGTCTCCTTTGTCGCGGGAGTAGTGATATTAGCCGTCGAATCATAGGCTAACGGCTGACATGGTTCAGCAACTGACTAAGCGGGCTGTCCAGTACAACAAAGCCACCGTGAGCGTGGCGGAGCTTAAAGCGCGTCAATGATCGGTTTTGTTTATACAAAAGTAGGCCGGGTTGATCCCTAATCGTCAGCCTGTCAGCCTCTTGCTTCGTGACTTGCAAGCTGGTCCTTCGGAGGAATTCAGTTGTAGCGGATATTCGACCGGAACTCATCCCCCGCGCATACAACTGCCGATAACTTGCCACGGCCGTTCCCGCGTACTCTTTGCACAATCTAGTTTTTGCGACTGCCGCGCCAATCGGTTGCGGCTGATTCGGGCGCACGTTCCAGTGCTTCGATCAAGAGTCGGCGCAAGCGGTAGCGGCTTTCGAGATCGATATTCACGATTTCAAAGCCTACTTCATTCACACGAGCACGCCGCAGCAGTACTTGGGCGCGGATGTGTTTCATTCCGTACGAAAGATCTAAATTGGCTTCCGAACCTACACGGAGATTGTCTTCCTTGGTGCCCATTCCTCCACCCAGACTCAATTCGCGAATGGCGATGCCGGATTTTCCCCACGAACTGCTGATCGTAGCCGAAATAGTTTTGCGCAATACGACGCGCTCATAGCGCCGTTGGCGTACCCACGGGCATGCCGGCGCAGAATCGAGTACCGCGATTGCGAGCTCTCCGGCTTCAAGACCGTTGTCAGCCAAAACCTGGCTACCGTACCGAGGATCAATCTTTGCGAGTGCCTGCGCGGCAGCAATACGCAGCTCACGGTGATGCACCCACTTCCACATTTTCTTGGCTTCAAGCAGGTTGCGAAGCACAGGGACGGATTCCGTTTCACGCAGCCGGCCCAGAGACTCAACAGCCTTTACTTGCAGTAAAGGAGAACGGTCTTTGGCTTCGCCAGCTTCTGCCATGACAATTAACGGTGGAACGGCGGTGCGGTCTCCGCTCATGCCGATTTCATCGAGCGCTTGCGGCACTACCAGAGGATCGAGAATTTCGAGCAACTCAAGAAGTGAGCGGCCACGGTCATCCGCAGCGCCGTAGGCGATTTGGCGGACTACGATGTCGTGATAGAAGCGGTTCAGCTCAGGCAAACGTCCAGGCAACAATTCCAGCAACGTGGGTACATCCAAGCGACTCAGAAGACCGACCACTGAGGCTGCCTGTCTTGGCTGACCAGTGCGCAACATCTCGCGAAGTTGGCCAAATCCTCCCGGGCCTAGATCTTTAACCAGATCTACCATGCGATCACATTCATCTCTTCGCATGCAGCGGAAAAAACGGTCGGACAGATGTTCTACCGCGGCCTGCGATGTCTTGCGAAGAACTTCCAATAGATCAGCAGGTACATGCGGGAGGCGCAAAGCCTCTTCGATGAACTCGGGCAGGCGGTTTTCGATACCGATACGCGGTCTTAGATCCGCAGCGAGCACAGGACGCTGGTGAGCCACAGTTTCGATTGATTCGCAGACTTGCGTGACCGCGCCATATATCTTCTGGGAACTTGCTTCAGAACTCATGCGTACGAACGCAGCGCTGATCAGGGCCTGCAGCTCCGAATCCGGCTCCTTACACAGTGCTTGTGCTAGCTTACGAATCGCAACGCCCATAACGTCAGCGCCTGAGACTGCAAAGAGATCCGCGAGCTGGCTTATTCCTATAGCTGTTTTGCGGCGAGGTTCGGGTTCCTGCGCTTCCAGGCAACTGGAATAGTTTTGCAGGATTGCACTCGCGGTTTCTTTATCGTCAAGATCATATAAATATTCGATAAACTGGCGCACGTTACGCGGTGGAACACAGGGCGCCTCACTGGAAAGGAGGACTCCCTTCTTGCCTGCGTCAGGCACTTCCGACCAGAACATGCGATCCAGAATGTCGACATGGGATTCCACCAGGATCCCGGCCTTGCTCATCTTGTCTTCCTGAATTCGCAAAATCTGGCGCAGCGAATCCATTTGCCGACTCATGTGCTCAAGCATCTGGTGAACGGCGTTTACCTTGACTTCGCCCTTTTCGAAACGCTCGAGGGCGAAGCGAATGGCCATGTGCTCGGCCGCCTTCATCAGGAGCGGTGTGTCGCTCTCCTTGGGCTGGATGGTTGCGGCAAGACTTCCCAGCAATTGCTGCAGATTAATCTTGGTATTGGTGTCTACCTTATCGAGCTCGCCCTGTAGCATTTCCGGTTTGCTGTCGGGATTGCGACCAACCTCGCCAAATTTTGTGAGCAGCCGGATGGCTTGTATGACTTCTTCTTCCTGGAGAGGAACAACTCCTCCACTCCAGACCTGACCGGTACTTTCTCCCGAGATTGCGTTTCCGCCTCCGGCGTTGGGCACGCTTCCCACCGGCGCACCAGATCCTCCATTGTTGTTGGCGCCTTCCGCCGCCGCTATGAGTTGCAGAAGTTTTTGAGGATTGTTCAGCCAATTCTTAAAGTCGGGGCCAATCGTCTGCGCCGCCAGTTGGGCTGCGATTCCAACATCGCTCATGGACGGATCGGCCGCCACGAACTTTACTTCATTGATTCGGATGGGAGCGCCTTTGCTCTCGCCAAAAATTTCCTTAATGTTCTTGATCACATCTTTTGCATTGGCGCCAGCGACGGCAAACGCGCGCACTAAACGCGCAAAATCCTCTTTGGTGATTCTGTTTGAAAACTGAATACTAGCCAGTCCCGCGGTGTTCAATAGCTGCGCAAAGCTGCGCTCCGCTTGTCCGGAGTCGAGAGCGATGCCGTCCAACAGGAGCCGGTGATCGGCGACTCCAATAAGAAATCCACCGTCCCGTTCCTCCGGCAGGCCTTGTTGCAATTCGTTCCACGCAATCGCAAACTGCCCTTCAGTACGCTTGTGCTCAAAACCATAGAGTCGCACGTACTTAATGAGAATGTTAAGGCTATGAATGAAGCCGCGGGCGGACGCGTTTCGACTCTCTCGTGCTGTGGCCGCAGTAGGAATACGGGTGCTCCTGAAATGATGAGTACCGCATAAGCCTAACGCCTTAGGGTAAGTCCTTACACGTTACGGAGGTAATAGAACAGTTGCGAGGAATCGGGAAGAGCAGATGTTACTCAATGGTGCCCAGTATGACAGCTCATGGGCTAGATTTGCCTGAAATCAAGCTCTTGGGCGAGAATTGCCTGCCCGCTACGGAGGCATCTTGTCAGCTACACAAATGAACAGCTTTGAAACGAAGGCAATGTCTTCCCGCTCTGCCGATTCGCGCCCCGTGCCATTCGCTTTCGGAATCGCAGCCCTGCTGACAGGGATAAAGCTGCTGATTCACCTTTCCTTGAGCGGACGTTACGGATATTTTCGCGATGAACTCTATTATCTGGATTGCGGACGCCATTTGAGTTGGGGCTATGTAGACCATGCGCCCATGATCGGTTTGGTGGCGCGGACTGCTCTGCTGCTCGGCGGAGGCTTACCCGTGCTGCGAATGTTTCCAGCAATTGCGGGTGCGCTCCTGGTTGCGCTTACTGTGCTCATCACCTGGCGTTTAGGCGGCGACAAATTCGCCCAAGCACTAGCCGGAATATCTATTCTTATCGTTCCGATTTACCTCGCCATGGACAGCCTCATGACCATGAACGCCTTTGAGCCGCTGTTTTGGATGGGAAGCATTTATGTCATTATCCGCTTCATTCAGACTGGTGACTCGCGGCTTTGGATCTGGTTCGGAGTGCTTTCCGGGTTAGGGCTCATGAACAAACATTCCACAGGGTTCTTCGGCTTGGCTGTCGTTATCGGATTGCTTTTGACCGAGCACCGCAGAGAATTCATGAAGCCCTGGATTTGGATTGCGGCGTGCATCGCGTTGCTTATCTTTTCACCGAATTTAGTCTGGCAAATTCACCATCATTTCCCCACTTTGGAAGACCTTCACAACGTGCGGGTCACGGGAAAGAATATCGAGTTGCCACCTCTAAAATTTATTCTGCAACAAATCCTTGTGATGCACCCGATCTTGTTCTGCATTTGGATTGCTGGACTTTGGCATTTTCTCCTGGGCGGAGGAAAGAAATATCGAGTGCTGGGATGGACGTTTCTTGCATTCTTCGCGATGATGATGGCGCTGCATGGCAAAGATTATTACGTGATTCCGATCTACCCATGCTGTTTGCCGGCGGCGCCGTCGCCTGGGAGAGCGCCTTCGGACGTTGGCGCGTTACGCAAGGGAAACTATGGCCTAAGGTGGCCATGGTCACATTCATTGTCATCAATGGAGCGCTGCTTGCGCCTTTGATGCTGCCGCTCCTGTCTCCTCAAAAATATCTCGCCTATGGACGGGCAGTGCACTATCTACCGATCAAAGAAGAAACGCACCAAGAATCTCAATGGCCGCAACCTTGGGCCGATCAATTCGGCTGGCCGCAATTAGTGAGCCAGGTTGCCCAAGTTTATAACTCGCTTCCGCCGGACGAGCGGAACAAAACGGCAATTCTCACTGGCAACTATGGAGAAGCTGGAGCTATCGATCTATTCGGTCCGCAGTATGGATTGCCGTCCGCCATCAGCGGACACCAGACCTATTATTATTGGGGGACCCATGGAATCGCCGCAGATAATCTGATCACGCTTCAATATGGCCCTAGATATCTGAATGAGATTTGCAGTTCCGTAGAAAAAGCAACAACGCATTATGAGCCTTGGGGAATGGGCGAGGAGAATCAAACGATTTACGTTTGCCACGGACTGAAGAAGCCGCTGGCAGAAATCTGGGCAGATCAGAAGCACTGGAATTAGCAGGATTGAAGGACAGATCTGGCGGGGATCTTCTCCCGCCCCACCTGCTCTGATTGCGCTGGAGAGCGCGTTGGATCTACTTTTCGCCGATAGTGAAATTCACCACCGCTACACTTTTCGAGGCTACAGAAACATTCTTCTCCCAAGTTCGTGGGTCGCTGAAAACCGGGCGATCAACTTTCTTTTCCGTCAGGACGTCGTAGGAGCCTTCTTGTCGCGCTACACTCCAACCCTCGTGCCATGCGACGATTTCGTACTGTCCGGGAGGAACGCCAGTCAGCTTGAACTTCCCATTCTCGTCCGTGACAGTGTAGTAAGGATGAGACACCACCATCACTTCGGCATTCATCCAGACATGACCGCCATTGCATTTCAAGTTCACAACTCCCGGCGTATTCATGGGACGAGACACCACCTGGTTTGTAAAAGGAAATGGCAAATTGTACGTGGCCGCCCCGTCCATATGTACCGTGTGCAGCACGGGATCTGAGCTCTTCATCTCCAGACCGGTGCTGGCCGGCACAAGCAGGACGTGAGGCTCATAGCGGCATTGCTTCTGGTTAAGAAAACGCCTGGGCTGCGGGATATCCATTGCCTTCCCGCGTGAGACGTCTTTTAGAAAGACCACGGTGTTGGCGACGCCATTGTCAGATCCTATGATCAAACGTTCCAGATCGGTACGCTTTCGCGAGTCAGGATCACAGACGGCGGTGTCTTTTGTTATGGGAAAGGTTAAGGCGTGCGGAGCAGCGCCGGACCATTTGACGGTCCCGGTGATGGTTCCCGCATCGTCGACAGGGACGACTTGGTAATTGCTCTGGGCTGCGGAGTTTCTCGTACTTACTAACGAGAGCGCAGCGAAAAGCGAAACAGCGACGGTTCTAAACATCGTGTACCAACTTCTAAGTTCAAGGGTTAGGCCCGTTCTTTCGTAGATGAATCGTAGGACGATAGTTAGGAACTAAGCAAGTAACCGAAGTAATATACGAACGAGGGTGCGCTTTTGGCAGAGCAGAGTCCGTCTTTGTTACCGGTTTTAATGAATCTACTTCGGCTCTAAAACCAGTTGATGCTGAGTCGTTTTCTTTACGGCGCTTCTCGAAAACGCCCACTGAAACGTCGATCCCTCATACCACGCCTTCCATTGATCCATGTAGTACGGACTGAGAAAATGTCCCGCCTCTCCGGTCACAATATTGAGAGTGGATTGGTCGAAGTTTGAGAGATCCACAGTCATTCTTTCCGAAGGACCGTGAGTGCGCGAAACAGCTTTTACCGTAAAGCCACTTCCAGATTGCGGTTGAATACCTGGTCCTGACCAGCGGCGCAGGATTGGGATTTTACCGAGGATGGGATGCTGGATCTCGAGTGGATTCTCTTTGCCCCAGTTCAGAGAATTCAAATCGCTGGGCGTCGCGGAATCATTCACAGCGGCTTCAACCGCCGCTGTAAGTAATGCATCATAGCTGTTGTATGCTTCGGGCAACCATCGTTTGGGCTGCTGTTGAAGCACGTTTTCCAGCCAGACTGATTGCACCATCCAGCGATAACTCTTCCAACTTAATTCAGATTCGGCTTCCTTAGGATTATCCGGCGCTGCACCTAGTTTGGGTTCGAGCAGCAGCCGAATCAACTGCTTTCGCGACTGCGTTTCAATGGTTGGTGCCGCGGAGTTAGCGGTCATTCTGCCGTCCCATTGACGCATGATCTCGGCTGCAGCCTTCGCATGGGACGAAGCATTTTTTGCGCGGTCAACTGCATAGACAAAACGCTCTGCGCAGAAGCGGTCAAATTCTGAATAGATATCGGTCTGCAAGGCGAGCATATCCGCCGCGGAAAATTTCTTGCCTGACTCAAGCACCCGGTAAATGCGAGCGGTGCGCCAGGGAGCTTCCCACTCAGTGCTGATCGAATATGGATAATGATCGGGCGTAATTCGACCATTGGCAGTAGCTAAAATTCCCGAGGGCGGATTATATGCGCTGGGCAGCTTTTCGAAAGGAATGTAGCCAGTCCATTCGTGAGCATCATCGCCGCCGTTTTCCGGAAGGCTGCCATCTCCTGTTGCGCGGATGGGAATTTTGCCTGTGGTCTGATATCCGATGTTGCCATCAATGTCGGCATAGACGGCGTTCTGCGCTGGGGCATCAAATTCCGCAAAGGCGTGACGAAAGTCGGCCCAATTCTGTGCCGAATCGATGGCCAAAAACGGATTTCCAATGCCGTCATACAAAGTCCAACGCAGGGCGATCTTGCGGTTTTCGCCCGGGATCATGTCACTTACAATCGGTCCGTGTTGAGTGAGCACGACATTGATAATTACATCCGGCTTGCCTTTTACCTTGATCACTTCTTGGCGGTGATCCGGTTGTTTCCAGCCACTCGGCGTTAGATATTGTCCGCTCGCGTTGAAGTTTTCTATGTAGGCGTCTTCCACGGTCGGAGCGACGTTCGTGAATCCCCATGCGATGCGCCGATTGTGTCCTACGACGACATAAGGCAGACCCGGAAGAGTGACCCCTGCGACGTCAAAGTTGCCGCAGCGCAGATGAGCTTCGTACCATAGATTGGGAAGCTGATGGCCAAGGTGCATGTCATTCGATAACAGTGGTTTGCCGGAAACAGTGTGTGCGCCAGAAACTACCCAGTTGTTCGAGCCGACGACAAAGCGCGGATCTTCAGAAAATAAATTTGTTGAGAATAGTAATGGCAAACTCTGGCCTGATAATTGGGGGCGAATACTCTGAGTGACGACGGAATCAGCAGGTCCGGAATTGTCGTCTTCATTATCATCATCTTCATCCCCCGTCGCCTTATGTTTGCTCCTCGAATGTTTACCGAGATTTGAGTCGGCACCGGTAGGCGGATGGTCGTGCGTGGAAGTATTTACAAAAAGATCGGCCGTGAGTTCTGGTCCGAGCTTCGCCAGAATCTTTTCACGCAGCAATGCGCTTGTGGGATTGGTGCTGAGATCCTTGACCATTTGGACGGCGATCAGCATCGAGTCTTCGGGCGTCCACGGACGAGGAGTGTATCGAAGGATGCGAAACTCTAATGGCAGCCGTTCGCGATGTGCTTCAATATAGGCGTTCACACCCCGCGCATACGCGTCAAAATATTTCCGGTTCTCCGGCGTGGCAATCGCAACCGCCTTTTGGGCGGCTACTCTTAGACCAAGAATTCTTTGTCTGCGGTCGTGCTCGACTAGATCTTGGCCCAATATCTCAGAGAGGTCACCGGCAGCGAAGCGCCTCATTCCATCCATTTGAAACATGCGGTCACTGGCGGTTACGTAGCCTTGAGCAAAAAAAAGATCATCCAGACTGGCTGCGTCGATTACTGGGATTCCGTGCGCGTCTCGGGTAATGTTTACTGGGCTCAAAAGGCCGGAAACCTTAAGTTTTCCGTCGAGTTGCGGTAGGGCTGCATGAGCGACGGAATAGACCCATGCCAACCCGGCAAAAACTACCAGCACCAATACGAATACGAGACAAGCAAATAATCGCCATGGGCGGAGACCCGGGCGGGACGAATGGACCGACGTATTGGAAGTTACCATCGCAGTTCACGATTCTAGGGTGTGACCCCGAAAGAAGACAAATAGGCGGGAGAAGATGTAGACGCAATGCATTTTCGTGGAGCCCAATTTGCTAATTTCGATTTACTTCTTTAGGTGCAACTGGACAGCTGACGGGCGGTGGTTCCTGCGAGTTCACCTGACGATTTGCGTGAATTTCCCAATGTATTAATTATCTTTAAGCTAAATTTGCGATATGAGCAATTGCTAAGGCGTGATGGACCTCTGGCATCACTAGGACAAGATCGTCGCTCAGAACTCATCCCTGAGCTCTGGCCGGCCATCCTGGAAATCATTCCAAACAGTTTCTGCCGAGTTGTGAACGCAACCCTCTTTGACACCATCGTCTTCAGCGAAGCCACAACGAGTTACAATATCCATAAGGTTCTGCTGTGCCCACCCTTCGCGACATCCTCAATCGCAACGTTCACGAAGCCGATCCCGACCTTTACGAAAAGCTCGATCGCAATCGCGTCCGCTGTTTTGCTTGCGGACACCGCTGCCCCATTCCCGAAGGCCAAGCCGGAGTCTGCAAGGTCCGCTACAATCAGGCCGGAACTCTCTACGTTCCCTGGGGATACGTCGGCGGCATCCAATGCGATCCGATCGAGAAGAAGCCTTTCTTCCACGCTTATCCCGGAGCGCTCGCCTACAGTTTCGGCATGCTGGGATGCGACCTGCACTGCTCCTATTGCCAGAATTGGGTGACGTCGCAGGCTCTCCGCGATCCCAACGCCGTCTCGCCTCCGCAGCACGCATCTCCCGAAGCGCTGGTCAAAGATGCTCTGCAACAGGGTGCGAAAGTTTTGGTCAGCACCTACAACGAGCCGCTGATCACCAGCGAATGGGCCGTCGAGATATTCAAAGAAGCCAAAGCCGCCGGATTGATCACCGGATTCGTCTCCAACGGCAACGCGACGCCGCAAGTGCTCGAATATCTGCGTCCCTGGATCGATCTCTACAAAGTCGACCTCAAGAGTTTCAGCGACCGCCACTATCACGAGCTTGGTGGACGCATCGCTCCCATCCTCGAAACCATTCGAGCTTTGCATCAGATGGGAATCTGGCTGGAGATCGTGACCTTACTCATTCCCGGCTTCAACGACTCCGACGAAGAATTGCATGGACTCACCGAATTTCTCGCCAGCGTCTCGCCCGATATTCCTTGGCACGTGACCGCCTTCCACAAAGATTACAAAATGTCGGGGCCTCCCAACACGAGCGCGAAAGATTTACAGCGAGCCGCTGAGATTGGCAGGGAAGCCGGACTGCGCTACATCTATGCCGGCAATCTGCCGGGCCGAGTCGGTGCTCTCGAAGACACCAAATGCCAGCACTGCGGTGAACTGCTCATTAAACGCTACGGATACTTCATCGAAGACTACCGCCTGACGCCCGAAGGATCTTGCCCTTCGTGTAAGTCCCCACTCCCAGGCCGCTGGGCTGCAAAGTTTGGTGGACAAATCACAGACCACCCCTTCTCTCCACAAAGCAGCTTAGTAACAATCTCCGGCTAGCGATTCAAATCGTTTCCGTTTTTCTGCTGATAATTACTGGGCCAATGAAGCCATCTCGCCAAAAAGATTTCGATGTAGCGACGGGCGTCCCTTCGGCTGCGCTCAGGGCAGGCTCTCGCCCGTCCGCCAAGCACTATCTTCAAACATTGTCTTCCTGAGCGCCGTCAGACGTTCACAAAGTGAACGTCTGCCAGTCGAAGGACCCCTACCTCGGCGCTTTGCCGTTCAGTCCGGTATCTGTAGTCAAAAATAACAGCGCGAGACATCCTTCTTCCGTTCGTTGTAGGACTTGGAATGTCATGCACCAAAGTGGTGTACAATGGTGCTCAATGGCAATTCCAAAACGAGCGCCCGTAAAACAAGTCCGGCGTAGCGTGACCTTGCCGCCCAAAATCGCCAAACAGATAGAGACCATGGCGAAGCAGCGCGCACTTAGCGACAACCGCGTTTTGGTCGACCTCATCGAGCAAGGAATCGAAGCTCAGAAGCAAAAAGAGAAGGCATTTTTTCAGTTGGCGGAGCGTTTCCGCGCCGCAAGTGATCCAGAACAGGTTAAGCACTTGGGCGACGAGCTGGGACGCTTCGTCTTTGGCGAATAATGCCGCAAATCGAAACCTGGTCTCGGCTCCCCGCTGCCGTTCGTGACCATCTAGTAGAACGGATGCACGACCGCAACATCGGACTGAAGGACCTCAACCAACTGCGGCTTTGGATGGAATCAAAGCCAAATGTTCCTGAAGGGCTGTGGTACAAGGACTTCGGTTCGTTCAAACTCTGCGGCCAAGGCAGTTATCCGAAAACGTTCCTTCTCCCGAACCAGGTGGCCAAAGGAGAAGAACTCTAGCCAAACGCGGGGTTCCATCTTTGCGTACCTTGCAAAGCTGGGGCTCACCCGCCGCTACTCCCCCACCAAACTCCCATACTGCTCTTTCGTCAGCGGCACCACGCTCAATCTTCCTTGCCGCACTAGCGGCGACTCCGCGAATAACTTTTTACTCTTCACTTCCGCCAGCGTCACCGGATTGCCGATCGCTTTGCCAACTTTGATCTTTACCTGCGGAGTCTTCGGATTGGCCGCATCCACCGACACCACGGACGCAGTTCCCACCGCGCTCTTCTCATCCCCGGTGTGATAAATCACCAGGCGGTCTCCCGCCTTCATCTCGCGCAAATGTTTCACCGCAACAGGATTGGTCACGCCATCCCAGATAGTTTGTTTGTCGCGCTGCAAGTCGGCGAAGGAATAAACAGACGGCTCAGTCTTGAGAAGGTAGTCCATAAGCCAATCATAATAATGGAATGGAAACGGATTCAGTAGCGCGTAAAAGAAAACTTGCGCTTAAATCAGTTCTTCACTTCCGAGAGCTTGGTATCCTCCGGCGTGTCGGTCAGACTTTCGAACTCAACCCGGTAGCCATCCGGATCAGTGAGAGACGTCACCCACATACCGTTCCCGACCTCCGGTTCCGACGCCTCCAGACCGCGCGAACTGACTTCGCGGTAAATGGCAATTGCATCCTCGCATTGAAAACAGAACGACACGCCTATGCCCACTTTACCCTCGGGCTGCCACGAGTCATGTCCCTCTTTTGGAAATTCTTGCAACATGAACGAGGCATTGCCCAGCGTCAACCAGCACCAGCGAAGTTTTCCGTCCACAACCCATTTATTGTTTATCTCAAAGCCGAGTCCGTCTGTATAGAAGGGAAGGGAGCGGTCCATGCTAGAGACCCGCAGAAGAGGCACGACTTGTTTAACGTTAATAGCGACCTTCGATTCGACACTCATCGCTCGTCTCCTTTACCCACTTGTGGAGCAAACGGAAAAATTATGCCAAAGATTTCAGCCGCCGTATAGTCCGCAGATCTTGTAGGCGCAGGGGCTATCGCACAGCCGCAATGTCCAATTTCCCAAGATACAGCGCCATTCCAACCACTGAATCTGCTCCCATTTTATCCAGCTCCTCAATCTCTTCATTCGTCGAAATTCCGCCTGCAACGATCAGCTGTTTCGATGTTGCATCCCGCAGCAAGCGAACAATTTCTTTTGGGATACCTTGCATCATTCCCTCCGTATCAATATGCGTGTAGAGAAAGGCATCGCACCATCGATCGAGACTCTGAACCATCTCTAGGGGAGAAATTCCGGTCAACTCACGCCATCCGCGAATGGCAACTTTGTCCGCCCTTTGCGTCCACTGCAAAGACCAGTTTGTCGGCTCCCAGCGCAGCAGAAACATCCGCCGCAAACTCAGTATCGATGGCCCCGTCACGAATTAGAGTCGAACCCAAAATAACGCGACGCGCGCCGAGATCCAAAATTTCTCGTGCTGCCTCGATTGAGCGGATTCCTCCACCAACCTGGCACGGTAAGCGTTCAAGAAACTGTTGCAGGATGCCGCGATTATCACCCCCACCGATAGCCGCATCGAGATCGATCAATTGCACCATGGGAAATTTCGAGAAACGCTCGATCCATTCTTCGAAATTCTCGAACTCCAGCGCCTTCTTTTTGCCCTGGATGAGTTGAACAATCTTCCCACCCATTAAATCGATCGACGGAATCAGCACGGCCACCTCACGGCAATTGCGGCGGAGCGCAAGTGTTGTTTCAACTCAGAGAGTGAACTCAATCCAAAATGAAAGATGGACGCGGCAAGGGCGGCGTCGGCGCAGCCTTCATCGAAAACCTCGGCAAAATGCTGAGCGCTGCCTGCACCGCCCGAAGCAATCACCGGAATCCGCACAGCTTGGGAAACGGCTTTTGTCAATGCACAATCGAATCCTTTGCCAGTTCCATCGCGATCCATGGACGTAAGAAGAATTTCGCCCGCGCCTCTCGCCTCAGCTTCTCGCGCCCACTCGACGGCATCCTTGCCCGTCGGTTTTCTTCCGCCGTGTACGAACGCGTAGAACTTGCCGTCGAGTTGCTTAGCATCAATGGCTACAATCACCGCTTGTGACCCAAACCGCTGCGCGATTTCGCCAATGAGCTCAGGAGTCGAAATAGCAGCCGAGTTCAGACTGATCTTGTCCGCTCCGGAATCGAAAATCGCACTCGCATCAGCAAGCGTGCGAATTCCTCCGCCAACGGTAAATGGGACGAACAACTCACGAGCAGTGCGGCGAACAGTGTCAAGCAATGTGGAGCGGTTTTCGTGTGTGGCGGAAATATCGAGCAACACAATCTCGTCTGCGCCAGAGTCGCTGTGAGCGGCGGCCAATTCGGCAGGATCTCCGGCGTCGCGCAAATTTACGAATTGCACACCCTTTACCACGCGGCCACCATCAACATCGAGACAAGCAATAATTCTTTTCGTCAGCATTGGTTCAATCGTTTATTAAAGGCGATAAAAGTTTTGCAATAATTGAAGTCCAACCGGGCCAGATTTCTCCGGATGAAACTGAACTCCAAAAAGATTGTCTTGCTCAACCACAGCAGAAAACTTGCCGCCGTATTCAGATTCCGCCACAGTCGTTTCAATCAGAGGAACCCTGAAAGAGTGGGTGAAATAAACGAACGACCCTGATGAAATGTTTCGCAAAAGTTTTGAAGAGCCATTTCGCAACTCAAGTTGATTCCATCCAACATGCGGTGATTTCACTGAGGCAGGGAAGCGCTCGCACTCCCCCGGCCACAATCCCAGGCCCTTGATTCCGGAAGCCTCTTGGCTCGACTCGATCATCCATTGCATTCCTACACAGATGCCGAGGAACGGTACGCCGCGCTGAATCGATTGCGAAACGGCATCTCGCAAACCAGATCGATCAAGCCCAGTAGTAGCCGAGAAATGTCCTACGCCCGGTAACACAATCTTGTTCGCCCGCGTAACTACGTCTGGATCAGAAGTGACCACCGAATCGGCGCCTACATGATCCATTGCCTTCTTGACCGACGCGAGATTTCCCACGCCGTAATCGATGATGGCAATCGTCATAACAGCCCTTTGGTGCTCGGCAACAGCCGCGCCATTCGTTTGTCTCGCCAGCAAGCCGCTCGAATCGCACGCGCGAACGCTTTAAACAACGCTTCAACTTTATGGTGATTCGATCGTCCGTAGAGCACTTTAAGATGCACGTTGGCTTGCGCTCCCCGCGCGAAGCCTTCAAAAAAATCGAATACGAGTTCGGATTGCAAATCACCCACCAGCCGCGTTTTGACTTTTGTATCGATCACCGCCGCCGTGCGTCCGGAAAAATCTACGGCAGCGAGTCCGAGTGTTTCATCCATTGGCATCACAAAATATCCCGCTCGAAGTATGCCTTTCTTGCTGCCAAGAGCCTGCGCAAATACCTGTCCCAATGCGATGCCAACATCTTCGACAGTGTGGTGCTGGTCTACATCGAGATCTCCTGTTGCTTTCAATTCGAGATCGAAGCCGCCGTGATGCGCAAACAATTCCAGCATGTGATCGAAGAAGCGAATGCCGGTCGAGACCTTGTAGCTTCCCTTGCCGTCAATGGTGAGAGCCAGGCGGATGCTGGTTTCTTTCGTGGTGCGTTCGACAGAACCTTTTCTTACACGCGATTCGCTCACTGGATAACCTTTTCTGTGACTCCGATTTGCTCGAGCACTTCGCGTAATGCGAGTGAAAAGTCGTTTGTTCTGCGCGTCCGAGCCCAGCGTGATTCGCACACAACCGTCACAGCCGTAGTCGCTCGAGCGGTCACGCACCAGAATGCCGCGCTCCCGCATGGCTGCAATGAATGCTGAATTGAGCGCTGCCGAAATGCATAAGCACAAAATTTGCATGGCTCGGCCAATAGCGAATATCCCACGAACGCAATTGCTGTTCGAGCTGCTCGCGTCCTCGGCGAACTTCCGTAGCATATTCGTTGATATAGATTGATCCGCCAGCGCTTCCGGCAAACACGCCAGAGCCACTTCGTTCACGCTGTAAGGCGAACTAACCCGTCGGACTATATTCATCTGACTTGTGTCGCCCATGAGTACGCCTATGCGAAGTCCAGCCAGTCCATAAGCCTTGGAGAAAGTACGCGAGACAAATAGATTCGGGAACTCCCGCCAGCGCGGAATTAAAGTTTGCTGACAAAACTCAAAGTAGGCTTCGTCAATCAGCACTGCGGCTTGTGGCGCGGCTTTCGCAATGTCGAGCAACTCTTTTTGCGGAACCAGCGTTCCCGTAGGGTTATTCGGATTCGCGACCGCAACCAGACGGGTGCGAGAATTTAGGTGGCGCATCACCTCGGCAGTAGGGAACTGAAAATTGTCTCCTGCTGGAATCGAAATAACTTTTGCACCCGTCGCCGCGGCATAAATTTCATACATCGCAAACGTCGGGACTACGATCAACACTTCGTCATCTGGTTCCAGGTAAGTTTCGCAAATCAGATGGATGGCCTCATCCGTGCCGTTCGTAAGCAAAAGCTCTTGCGCATCCACTTTCAAATGAGACGCGACCAGCGCTTCCAGCGGCTCTCGTTCCGGATACCGCGCCAGTTGCTCGCCATCCAATGACCGCAGCTTTGCGAGCACGCGCGGCGAACATCCGACTGTGTTCTCGTTGAAGTCCAGACGCAAGCCTTCACGATTTCCTAAAGGCGGATGATATGTCTTCAACTTGTGCACCGCATCGCGAGCCTTAAGCATGTGAGGCCCTCACTCGTATCGAGTCAGCGTGAGCTCGTAGTCCTTCTGCTTCTGCCAGATACTCAATAGTTGGCGCAAGCCGGCGTAAGCCTTGCTGCGAGAGTTCCTGCACCGTAATGATTTTTACGAAGTCCATTACACTCAGTCCTCCGCGAAAACGCGCAACACCTGCAGTAGGGAGAACATGGTTTGGACCAGAAGCATAATCGCCCGCGGCTTGTGCCGAATAGTCACCAACGAAAATCGAGCCAGCATTCTGTATGAACGCAAGATCCTCGCGCGAAACTGTGATGTGCTCGGACGCCAAAGCATTCGCCCACTCGATCGATTCTGTCCGCGACTTGGCGACGAGAATCACACCACGGCGGCGTAGCGACTCTTTTGCAATCGGATTCGCGCGAGACAATTCCCCTGTCGACGCAAGAACCGATTCCGCAAGCTCCGAAGATGTTGTGATAAAAACAGCCAAAGTTTCCGGATCGTGCTCAGCCTGTGCTACCAGATCAGCTGCAATGAACTCAGGCCTTCCATCGTTACTCAGGATCACGACCTCGGTCGGCCCCGCAAGAAAATCAATCGAGCAATCAAAGGAAACAAGTTTCTTCGCGGCAGTCACGTAAAGATTCCCCGGACCCACGATCTTGTCGACGCGGGGAATTGTTTTCGTTCCATAAGCCAATGCCGCGATCGCCTGCGCTCCGCCCACCCGGTAAAATTCCGTAACCCCGAGCATTCCGGCGGCTGCTAGAACTTCTGGTCGAGGTTGAGGCGAGACTACTCGAATATTCTTAACACCCGCGACTTGAGCGGGAATGACCGTCATCAGCAAAGTGGAAACCAGCGGATAGCGTCCGCCAGGAACGTAGCAGCCGACAGATTCGAGTGGCCGCACCATCTGCCCTACCGAAATTCCGTTTCGACTTCGCTTCCATTCTTTAGGCTTCTGCAGAATGGCAAAGCGCCGAATGTTCTCCGCCGCTTTTCGCAATGCAGACTTCAACTCCGGAGCAGCTGAGTTCCACGCATCGCGGATTTCTTTTTCCTTCACTCGCAGAGGTTGACCCGACGCGAGTCGATCCCACTTTTCGGCATATTCTCGCAAGACTGAATCGCCGTTTCGTCGAACACTGTCCACAATCGTCCTGACTTGTGGCTCAACCTTTTCGAATTGCGTGCTGCGGCCTGCGAGCTTTCTTACGCGTGCCGTCGCCGTTCGACCCGAGAGAATCCGCACTACATCACCACCTTATTCAGCGGATACTCCACAATTCCTTGTGCCTTGGCTTCTTTTAATCGAGGTATCACTTCCCATGCCGTCGATTCTTCAATGACGGTGTTCACGGCCAGCCATTCCGGATCGCTCAAAGTCGAAATTGTTGGACGCTTCAGCGCGGGCAGCACGCCAAGAACGCCGTCCAAATCTTCTTTGCGGACGTTGAGCATGAGGCCAACTTTATCTTTGGCCTCCATTGCTCCGCGTAGCATCAGCGCCAGGTTTTCGATCTTTCGACGCTTTGCAGAATCCGTCCACGAAGTCCTGTTCGCGATTACCTGCGTGTTCGATTCGAGCACTGTATCCATAATGCGCAGATGATTCGCCCGCAACGAACTGCCAGTCTCGGTAACTTCTACAATGGCATCGGCCAGCATCGGAGGCTTTACTTCGGTTGCGCCCCACGAGAACTCAACCCGCACATCAACGTTGCGGCTATAGAAATAACTCTTCGTGACATTAACCAGTTCCGTGGCGATGATGCATCCTGAAAGATCTTCAGGCTGCTTATATGTCGAAGATTCTGGCACCGCCAACACCCATCGCACCTTGCCACGGCTCTGCTTGGCATAGCTGAGATTGGCTACAGTTTCGACCGCCAAACCGCTTTCAATTACCCAATCGAAGCCCGTGAGTCCGGCATCGAGCGCTCCATGTTCTACATACCGCGCCATCTCTTGCGCACGGATCAACATGCATTCAATTTCCGGATCGCCAGTCGAAGCAAAATAAGACCGCGCATTGGTATGAATTTGCAGCCCAGCCTGTGCGAAAAGTTGGAGAGTAGCTTCTTGCAGACTGCCCTTGGGAATTCCGATGCGAATCTTCATCGGCTGGCCTTTTGTAAATTCTCACTGGCCGAAGGAATCGGAATTGTCTTCGTAAAACAAGACCGAGTGCCTTCGTGGCAAACAACGCCCGCTCCCTCGACTTGCACCTGCAGCAGCAGCGTGTCGCGATCGCAGTCCGTCGCAGCGGAGAGCAGCTTCAACCGATTGCCGGATGTCTCGCCCTTCATCCAAAGTTGGTTGCGAGTTCGGCTATAAAAAGTCACGTAACCGCTGGAAAGTGTCCGCTCCCACGCATCACGGTTCATGAATCCAAGCATCAGGATTTCGCCCATTATCAGAATCCTGCACGACAGCTGGCGTTAAACCTGCCATCTTGTCAAAATCGATTTCTACGCTTTCTGTTTCCATCGTTCCTTCCTTGCTAACTCTCACGAGAAAATGACCCAACAAGAAAAATGCAACAAAAAGCCCGCTGAGCGTTGTCGCTTCAGCGGGCCGGATCTTGTGTGTATTGCTGGGCTAACTTAGTTCCCACACACATCCCACCCGCGCAGCGTGCACGTGGTGATGATGATGGTGGTGGCTCGTCAGCATGAAGTAACTACATTATGGGAGGCGAACTTTGCCGTCAATAACAGAGCTCGTCAAAAAATAGATGTCGCCGATTTAATTTTCTGATAGACATCGGCCTCCACAAGACACTCTGCTTCCCATTCATGTAAAATCATTCAAGGCGAGTACTGATTAGAGGTTTCGCGCTGCGTGGATTCGCGCGCGACACGATTGGCTTCCGCCCCGGCTCATCTCGACCGACGTTCTGATTGCCGGGTTTATATTAAGGACCAGTTCCAGAAACTACTCCCCAATTCATATTGAGAGCCCCTGGGCCCGCGCCCACGTGGACATTTGTCAGGAGACGAAGATGGCGAAGATTGCAAAAACAGCTGACCGCAAAAAGATCATGGACACATCCAAGAGCACCGATTGCCCAAAGTGCGGTAAGCCCACCAGAATCGCAAAGCGAGTGAAGGATCGTGAACGCAACATTCCCGGCGGAATTGTCATCTCCTGCTCAGCCTGCGAATTCTACGAGAAGCTGTAAGACCAGTTTCGAGTTTCACAACCATAATTTCGTGAGGCCGCGATAGCTCACCGCTCGTGCGGCTCTTTCCTTCTTTATCCGCTGCCCGTGCTCATGTCCGCCCGCCTCTATTAGCAGATGTTCTAGTAGTGAAGACACTTACGTAGAGACAGCCGCCTCGGCTGTCTGCTCTTTGCGAAACCCTGTCCTTCAAACCGCAGCGCTCATACAGAACGGAAGACAAGGCGGTGTGACCCACTCTCTGGTCTCTCCACTTTCCGAAAGAGTAAGGTGGAACGGATACCAAACTTGGATACGTAAGATCATCTCGCTGCAATCCGCGGCTCCCGACTATTCCTTCGCACATTTCTAACCGCGCCGCCACCGCGAAGACAATCTCGACGCATCTGCGTTTGAACTCAATCATTGTTATCCCAACATCGACTCAGACCGATTGTGAGAAATAGCTTGACATGACATTTAGTGTTGTAGTTAACTACAACAGTGATTGAAAACGAAGTTTATTCGGGCTGATTCATTGGGTACGCTGGCGAATAACCCAACCCGAAACCAAGAATGAACTTCGCAAGGAGAATAAAACATGAAATCCGTTCGTTTTCTGCTGTCGTTTGTTCTGCTAGCGCTCTCCACCGTGACTTTTGCCCAGTCTGACGCGCAAAAATCTTTCGACAAATTGAAGACTCTGACCGGTTCCTGGAAAGGGCCAGTAGCCACCTTTCCGAAGGCCACCGACATTCCGGAGGGGACAATTACACAAGTCTCGCTTCGCACAACCTCCCGCGGCAACGCGCTGGTTCATGAAATGTACGACCCCTCAAAGCCCGACGATCCGACTAAGAACGACCATCCCGTCACTACGTTCTATCTGGAGAACGATCGCCTGCTCCTTACGCATTATTGCGACGCCGGTAATCGGCCGCGCATGATGGCCCGAACATCGCCTGACGGAAAAACCGTAGAGTTTGATTTCGTCGACGTTGCTGGTGGCACAGAGTATGGACACATGCACCATGCAGTGTTCACCATCATTGACGACAATCATCACACCGAGGACTGGACGTACATGATGCCAGGAGACAAGCCAATGCGTGCCCACTTTGACCTGCAGCGCGCCAAGTGACGGGTAGCGTATCTTTGCAAGGGCTATTTGGAAAACCTTTATGGACCGTGAGTGGAACGACAGTCAGCCGATTTACCGCCAGCTTCGCGACCGCGTCGTTGCCATGATCCTCGACGGCGTGCTCAAGGAAGGCGATCCGCTCCCCTCGGTGCGCACTGTCGCCGCAGAATATCGGGTCAATCCGCTCACGGTTTTGAAGGGCTATCAGCAACTGGTGGACGAGGGCCTTGTCGAGAGTAGACGAGGTCTTGGCATGTTCATCAATGCGGGCGCACGTAGTTTGTTGCTGCAAGGCGAGCGACAAAAGTTTCTTGGCGAGGAATGGCCCAGGGTCCAGGCAACGATTCAGCGGCTCGGCTTGACCGCAGAAGAACTCCTGGACAACACAAACGGGGGGCCGTCTTCGGATGCCCCGTCATCGAAATCCATCAAGCCGAATCGCGCCAAATCCAATCCGCAGGGGGAACGCCAACCATGACAGTCATCGAAGCACGCGGTCTTCGCAAGACCTTCGGCACAACCATCGCACTCGATGGCGTCGACCTGCACGTCGAAGAGGGCCGCATTCTCGGACTCATCGGCCCCAACGGCGCAGGCAAGACCACCGCCCTCAACGCGATCCTGGGCCTCACGCAATATCAGGGAGAACTGAAGGTGCTCGGACGCAACCCTTGGGCCGAACGCGATCAGCTTATGCGAGATGTCTCGTTCATCGCGGATGTTGCCGTGCTTGCCGCGCTGGATAAAGCGTTTCACAGGTGCTCGACTACGTTGCGGGCGTGCATCCGCGATTCGATCGCGCCAAGGCGGAAGGTTTTCTTTCCAAGACCGATGTCCGGAGTACTAGCAAGGTCAGGGAATTGTCGAAGGGTATGGTGACCCAGCTGCACCTCGCTCTCGTAATGGCCATCGACGCGAAGTTGCTGGTGCTCGATGAGCCGACGCTCGGTCTCGATATCCTTTATCGCAAACAATTTTACGATTCACTTCTGAACGACTACTTCGATCGCAGCCGCACCATCGTCGTCACCACACATCAAGTTGAAGACATCCAAAACGTCCTCACGGATGTCATGTTCATCAACCGTGGCCGCATCGTTCTCAATTGCAGCATGGACGAATTCGAGTCGCGTTATCTGGAAGTGACCGTTCATCCCGAGCATGTCGCCGCAGCACGGGCGCTCAAGCCGATTCACGAGCGTCAGGTGCTCGGTCGCAGCATTCTGCTCTTCGACGTGGCCGCCAATCGTACAGTGGATCGTCAGCAACTCGCCGCTCTCGGCGACGTGCGTACGCCCAGCATTGCCGACTTGTTCGTTGCCATCCTGGGAGATACACGGGGAGAGAAGCCGGGAAATATGCCAGATAAGCCTGGCAATCAGGCCGGCCGATCACAGGTTAATTATCAAGGAGCAGCTCGATGAATACTCAATCCAACGCTATACCCGAGTCCTTCGGCTCGCAACGAACCTCGCCCGCAGCCATGTCAGCGACTCGGCCAATGTATTGGTCGATCCGGCGCGAATTGTGGGAGTACCGTTCCATCTATATCGCGCCGTTGGCCGTCGCGGCCGTCACTCTGTTCGGCTTCCTGATCGCCACCCTTGGTCGTGCCATGTCAATGCACGACCCGGCGCGGAGGGCGGCCGTGCTCACCGAGCCGAACACCTTTGCTGAGCTTCTGATTATGGGGACCGCTTTCGTCGTCGGATTGCTCTACTCTCTCGACGCGCTGCACGGTGAACGTCGCGATCGCAGCATCCTGTTCTGGAAGTCGCTGCCGGTTTCCGATCTCACGACCGTGCTCTCGAAGGCCAGTATCCCGCTGGTGGTTCTCCCGCTGCTTTCCTTCGCGCTCACCGTTGCGACGCAGTGGATCATGTTGCTACTTAGCACCGTCGTGTTGCTGGGGAGCGGTCTGAGTGCTGCGCCTCTATGGACACATATGCCGTTGTTCCAGACCTGGCTGCTGCTG
Organism: Terriglobia bacterium; assembly: GCA_963791575.1. Taxonomy (GTDB): domain Bacteria; phylum Acidobacteriota; class Terriglobia; order Terriglobales; family Acidobacteriaceae; genus JAOAPG01. The sequence continues at coordinate 165,419 of CAWBSY010000005.1, forward strand.
TTCTATCACCTGTTCGCCGTGCATGTGCTCTGGTACGCGCCAATCTACGGATGGCTTCTGTTGGTTTCAGCCTGGGCTCGGCGCGTGGCATTTCTATGGGCCGCCTTACCTTGGCTTGCGATCGGTATCATCGAGAAACTTGCCTTCAACACTTCGCACTTTCGCCGCGTGGGTGGGTTACCGCATCAGTGGCGACGCAGCAGGTGGCTCGTTCACAGCGGATAACGTCTCGATGAGTCCGCTGATGCATCTCACTCCGGGAAAATTCCTGAGCACTCCGGGTCTGTGGCTCGGGCTGGCGTTCTTCGCGGCATGCATCGCCGCAGCGGTCCGGCTGCGCCGCTCTCAAGGACCAATCTGATTTGCATCAAATAGTAACGACGCTCACGTAGGGACAGCCGCCTCGGCTGTCAGCTTTTCGCGAAACTTTTTGCTTTCACCTGATTATTCTTGTAATCCAAGCGCCAATCCCGAAGCCCATCAACCACAGTTTTGTACAATCGCCTATGCCCTCCGCCGACTCTCCGGAAAAACTCCACTACCTTCTTACTCGCCACATCATCGACACAGGACACGCTCCGTCTCTTGCGAAGTTAGCCGAACTGGCGGAGCTTCCCGAAGCCCGCACTGAAGCCCTCCTGAAAACTCTCGATCAAATGCATGGAGTGATTCTGGTGCCGAATTCGTCTCGTATTTGGAGCCTGCATCCCTTTGCGCTCAATCCGACCAGGTTCTGGGTGAGCACCACAAGCGGAGGGTGGTGGGCAAACTGCGCCTGGTGCTCGCTGGGAATCGGAGCTGCGCTTAAACAGGACGTCACAATCTCAACCTCCGATGGCGGAGAAGAAACGTCTCTGCAATTCACTATCGAGCAAGGCAAGACGCGCCGCACAGATCTGCTGATGAACTTCCCCTATCCGCCGGAACGCTGGTGGGATAATCCATTCGCTCCCTGCGTCAACATTCTTTTTTTCTCTTCGCAAGCCCGCATCGAGTCATGGCGTGCGCGGCACGGACATCCGCCCGGCAGCGCTCTTCCTATTGATGTGGCCATCCGGCTGGCAGAACTTTGGTTCGGAGACTACGCCTCTCCCGACTGGGTGCGTAAAACGCCCGAGCGGGCCAACGAAATTTTCAGCGAGCTCGGCTTGGATAAATCTTTCTGGAAGTTCCCCGCAAGTTTTCGCTGATGATTTCGCGTCCGATTGGTGCGGTTATTCTTTCTCGCATAAATCCATTGTCATCCTGAGCGAGAGTGCTTCTTCGCTTGCGAAGAAGCAACGAGTCGAAGGACCCCTACCTCACCCATGCCTCATCTCATCGTTATCCCGAGCGCCGCACAATGACGAACCGCGTCCCGCTCGGTGAGTACAAGTCGGGGAAATATGCTTTGCGTGCCGTTCCTAGGTGAAACCCACGGCATGGAGTTATTGTGAACAGAATGCTTCTTCGTCCTTCAACAGAAGTCGCCGCTACTGTTTGGCTGGGTCCACGGCTGCGTAGTTTCGGTTCCGCAGTAGCCGCCGTCGTGCCTGACGGGTTTCTTTCGTATGTCCGCATCCTCCACCCCGCGCAGGGAAAAAACGGTGAGCCGGTGAGATGGTCTTCCGTTGCCGCACGCACGGGTCGCATCATGCATCGACTGGCACAATTTCATGCTATCGCTCGCCCGCTGGTGTCGGCCGAGCCAGACTCAACACCATGGGAGGGCGTAAGTCCCCAAGGAGGGAACCTACCACCCGAGCTGCTGCGCGTCTTGTGTCGGACTCTGAGGAAACATACCACCACTGCGAACTCGTGCTGGTTCTGTCTGTGGGAAGGTTACGGCTGGTTGCGTGGCAGTTCCACGGCGACAATCATCGCTAGCTCCGATGGAATTCTCAAACTGCCGCGCGCCGGACCAGACTTTGCTTCTGAGATGTTGCACCAAGCACGGGTAAGTCTTCCAAACCGGGATTACTTACTGTTTGAAGGCCCACTAGAGGCCGCCACCGAACTCGGCGAAAGAATCGGCGACGCCTTTTTCCCTCAGTCACCCAACCTCTTCTGGCCGCAAGACCACGCCTGGTGTGTGGCTTCCGAAATTGATCTCTTTTGCACGTTGATCGCCGGGTCAGACTCCCTGGCTGAAGATCTCGTAAACAACCCGATGCTTGAGGCATGGCGTGTCGAGCCGGGAGATTCCATCGCATTCGACAGCGATCAGATCAACTCGTAGTCGAACAATGTCGGGTGTAGCACCTCATATGCCCTACTCCCACGATATTGTGATCGATATGGTCATCCTGAGCGACATTGCATCTTTGCTTGCGAAGAAGCAACGAGTCGAAGGACCCCTACCTTGCCCATGCTTCATCCTATCGTCATCCCGAGCGCCGCATAATGACGAGCCGCGCTCGCGCGGTGAGTACAAGTCGAGGGACCTGCTTTGTTTTGCATGACGCCTGAATGCCGTAGACGCCATCAACCGGGTGCCCCCGTCCTATCGCGAAGCGAAGGGCGGGGATTTCTCTTACCCAGAATTAACCGAGGGTGCCCCATGTTTGCGTTCTGTGCAAACGTGGGACGCGAAGAACATCCTCAGCTCAAACTCTCGCTGGCTTTTTGGATGCCGCACTCGCTTCAGCGCTGCAAGTTCCGATGTAGCGACGGGCGTCCTCGCCCGTCACGCCATGCATTCTGCCCTGAGATCAAAACACGTAGGGACAGCCCAACTGTACGTACAATCCCCAAAAGCGAAAAATTCTTGTCAAGCCCCCTAACCATCCCGAATTTCTTCAACCTTCTCATTCTGCTGGAAATATAAACTTCCCGGACGTGGCGCAATTACCCTATCCAACCTGCTATGCTGGATGTAGAGATTAAATCAAGGCGCGGCCCACGGGCTGCGCCTTTTTCTTTGCCCAAAATCTCGCGCAGCCATCTCTTATTCACTCACTGGAAATACCACTATGAAACCCAGATCCAAACATAAAAGCAAACTCGGATCCGCCAGCAACGACGCTCCCCAAAAACGCCCAACACCAAGCGCACCGGAGAATTCTCCGAAGCCGCCTTCCTCCTCAAAGCCACCGGCCTAGGCTTCACCGTCACCAAGCCCTGGGGAGACAGCGAGCGCTACGACTTCATTCTCGACGCCGGCTCCCGCCTCTGGCGTGTTCAAGTCAAAGGCACCGCCTCCCTACGTGCTGGCGGATACGACGTGCAATCCACCTACGGCGTCTACGGCAATCGCGAGCAGGGCAAACGCAAAGCCTGCTACACCGCCGCCGAAATCGACGTTCTCGTCGCCTACATCATCACGCTGCGACGCCTGGTACATCATTCCCGTCGCCGTCCTTGCTCCCGGCCAATGCCTCCGCTTCTACCCCGACGACAGATGCCCACGCGCCCGCTTCGAGCATTCCGTGAAGCCTGGCACCTCTTCGGACAAAAAGCAAAAGCCGCCCGCCTCGGCCAATGATCAAGAATCAGACAACCGGGTGCCCCGTCCTATCGCGAAGCGAAGGGCGGGGATTTCCTCTAAATATATTGTCATCCTGAGCGGAGCGAAGCGAAGGGCGGGATTTTCCCCGACTAGAATCTACAGTGCGGGTGCCCCATTTTTGCGTTCTTTGCAAACGTGGGACGCGAAGACCATCCTCAGCTCAAACTCTTGCTGGCTTTTTGGATGCCGCACTCGCTTCAGCGCCGCAAGTTCCGATGTAGCGACGGGCGTCCTCGCCCGTCACGCCAAGCACTCCGCCCCGAAATCAAATCACGTAGGGACAGCCGCCCTCGGCTGTCCAGCCGAGCCACGCTCGGCAGCTCTCCCCATCCACTCCATTGTCATCCTGATGCCGCGGAGTCCTTCAACGAAGGACTCCTAAAGAAGGATCTATGTATCCCTGTACGTACAATCAAGGTCGCCGCGTACCATGATTGTGAGGGTGGACACTCCCGTCCGCCGGGGTGCCCCGTCCTATCGCGAAGCGAAGGGCGGGATTTTCCCCGACTAGAATCTACAGTGCGGGTGCCCCATGTTTGCGTTCTTTGCAAACGTGGGACGCGAAGAACATCCTCAGCTCAAACTCTCGCTGGCTTTTTGGATACCGCAATCGCTTCAGCGCTGCAAGTTCCGATGTAGCGACGGGCGTCCTCGCCCGTCACGCCATGCATTCTCCTGAGACAATCAAGTAGGGACAGCCGCCTTTAGCCTGCCCTGAGCGTAAGCCGAAGGGCCTGTCCAACCGAGCCACGCTCGGGTACTATTCCCCATCGGACAATTGTCATCCTGAGCGGAGCCGAAGGACCCTACTTACAAAGAAATCTAACCCATCCGACAAACCGGGTGCCCCGTCCTATCGCGAAGCGAACGGCGGCATTTTCCCCGACTAGAATCTACAGTGCGGCTGACCCATGTTTGCGTTCTTTGCAAACATGGGACGCGAATATTCTTACCTCGCCATCTTTTTTCGTCATTCTCATCCCGAGCGCCGGACGAGCCGCGCTCGCGCGGTGAGTACAAGTCGAGGGACCTGCTTTTGGATAATGCCAGTTTCTGACTAAATAGCGGCTCTTAGATAACACCAGCATTTCCCAGCGCAGTCGATCGAGCGCTCTATTCACCTCTCACCAAACCGATTTCTTGTAGCTAACAACCAAGAAGCGTTGTACCATGCGTAACCAGAGTCTCTGGCCATGAACTCCCTTTTTCGACGCCATCTTTTCCCACTCTTTTGTCTTTGCACCATCCTGACCTCCGTTCAACCGGCTTCGGCGGGCGAGCCGCAATGGGTCGAAATCCAGTCGCCTCATTTCTCGGTCATTACGGACGCTGGAGACAAGCGCGGACAAGAAGTAGCCATGCGGTTCGAACAGATGCGCGTAGTGTTTAGCACCTTACTTCCCAAGGCGAACGTGAACACTCCTATTCCGCTTCAGATCGTCGCCTTCCGCAACACCAAAGAAATTCGTCAGTACGCGCCTTTGTGGAAAGGCAAGCCGATAGAAGTCGCTGGACTTTTCCAGGGTGGGGAAGACCGCAGTTTCATCATGCTCGACATGTCGGTCGAAAATCCCTGGACTGTCGTCTTTCACGAATATGCCCACCAACTCATGAATGCAATGATGCCCGAGTCGCTGGATCCTTGGTACGAAGAAGGCTTTGCGGAGTATTTCTCGAGCATAGAAGTGGACAGTAAAGAGGCTCGCGTCGGCAAGATCCCGAATTACGATTATCAAATCCTGCACCAGGAAGGCATGATGAAGGTCGCGGACCTGTTCAGCGTCCGGCAGAATTCTTCAACCTACAACGAGAGCGGAGACCACCGCACCACCTTCTACGCAGAATCCAGCATGGTGATGCATTATTTATATGACAACCAAATGATTCCGAAGCTTGCGCATTACTTCGGTTTCAAGATCGATAAAGGCGAGCCCACTGAGCAAGCGATTCAGCAGAGTTTCGGGATGAGTTCCGCCCAGTTCGACAAGGTTCTCCGAAATTACGTGAGCAGCGGTCGCTACAAATACTATCCGATTCCGAATCCGCCTAACATCGTTAGCAAGGATTACGCCATGAAGCCGCTTGTTGCAGTGGATAGCAGTGCCATCCTCGCCGATATCCATCTGCATTCGCGTGACTACCAGGACAAAGCCGTCGCTGAATTTCAGGAAATTCTAAAAACAGATCCGAACCATGCGGCCGCGTTACGTGGTCTCGGTTACGCCTACTTGCAAAAGCGTGACTTCACGCAAGCGGGGGAGTACTTCGAGCGTAGTTTAATGAGCCGCGAGGGATCTTTTACCAACGACTCCGATTTGCCGGAGATGACTAAACAGCTGGAAACGGCCATTGCACTCGATCCGAAATTTGCCGACTCTTATATGCTATTGGCGTTCGCTCACGCCCATGCTGGCGATTCCGCAAAGGGCCTCGCCGATATGCAAAAGGCAGTCTCCTTAAGCCCTCGAAACGAGAATTACCAATTCAACCTCGCACAAATATATTTGAGTAATCAAAAACCGGATCAGGCGATTGCGATATTAAGGGTACTGCGGAACAGCGCAAATCCAGAAGTCGCGCAACGCGCGGCTGATTCGCTCGCGGCGGCTCAGACATTCCAGGCCGCGCTACAGGCTGGCGCTATGGCCAATCCAATTGTCGTGCAAACAATCCACGAGGAAACTACAGGGAGCAATTCTGCCAGAACAGTGAACACTTCAGCTAATGATAAAAAAGATGATAAGGACGTTCAAATACTCCCCGCGCAGACGCCGCCAAAATTTCTGAAAGGCACAGTCGCGACTGTAGATTGTTCTTTGCCACCCTCAGCCACCATGACCGTTCTCTCCGGATCCAAGACTTGGAAGATGCAGGTCGCAGACAGCAAACACGTATTGGTCATGGGAGCCGACGAGTTCTCCTGCGCGTGGAACAAACAAAAAGTCGCGCTTAACTATAGCGAAACCGGCGAGGCTGCCGGAAGAGTCATTTCGATTGAGGTGCAGTAGGGCGAGGCACCGCAGGGATGCGAGCGCCTCTTTCCTTGTGATGTGCGTTCATCGCCCTCTTTTTGCCGCCATAGAAGACCGCTTTCTATCCCTAATCCCTGGCGGGTAGCACAGGTTTTTGATATCGCTGGCCCGCGACACTGAGGGTGGCCCTACCCTTCCGACTTCAGGCGCGAATCTCGACAACGAAGTGCGGGGGCGATCGGCATCCCACCCACCCTTGCAAAAAGCGCAAGGAGTGGGCGCCCTCAGTTCCGTGATGGGAAGAAATGCAAGAGTTTCAAAAGGGGCGGCCACCCGCCAGCTAAGGTGTTAGACATCATGAAACGATATGTGTTGATTTTTGCAGCGATTGGTTATTTGCTGACAGCTTGGTGCTTCGCTTTCGCTTTTGCTCCAACAACTTCGGAATTTGGCCGCCGTCTGCTCTGGCACATGTGCTTTAGCTGTATGTCTGTCACCGGTCTGCATTCTTATGTGCTGAGGGGAGCTTTGCTTTTCTTGGCGCCAATTAACGCAATTCTCTATGGTCTCATTGGGTTTCTCATTGGGAAATTCTTGTCGAAGATCAAAGGAACCAAACGGGTATCGCCATGATGGACGGGTTCTATTACAAGAACTAGGCGGTGTGGCACAACCTTCGCCTACCCTTTCCTTTTCAATAACTTACATCCGCTGAATGCAGGCTTTTACCACTGAACCTCCATTTTCGCCCTTTCATTGGGTTCTACGTGCGTTACTATCTTGCCATCAATAACATAGTGATACTGACTACTAAAGGCCGATATCTGAAACGTAGCTGAATTCGGGCTGCAGCCTTGAGGCGTCAGCTTTAGAAAACGCAACACAAGCAAGCGAAAGCGAGAGGACGAATGCATAAGCCAGTCAAATATGTGGAGAAAGCAGTTACCCTTGCCGCCAGAGGCGCATGGGTGGTTTTTGATCGCATGAACCGCGTCAAGCAGAACCCTTCTCCTACACCCAAGTGGTCCGACAAGCCGCTGCTCAAGTCCTTCGAAAAGTCGAAGCCGCCACTGGGATGGCCGCGCTCGACCGATTCGCTTTGCCCCAAGTGCGTGCCTGAAATTCGCCAGCAGATTCTCGACGGCAAACTGCCCGCACGAAGTTCTGATGAACGAAAAAGTCGGCGAGATCAAGGCGCACATCGTCGAGCGCGACGGCAAGATTTTGATGGTGAAAGATTGTCCCGACCACGGCCACTTCGAAGACGTGATGTCGATCGATACCGATTTCTCCAAGCACCTCGAAGACGTTTTCCCGGGCCGCGATATTCGCGCCCACAACGACGAGAAGCTGCATCATCACGGATCGAGCACGGTGAAGTACGGACGCGGTTCGGTGCTGACCATCGACCTCACCAACCGTTGCAACATGATGTGCGATCCCTGCTTCATGGACGCGAACCAGGTCGGCTTCGTCCACGAGTTGAGCTGGGAAGATATTAAGACGATGCTCGACAACGCGATCACGATTAAGCCGCGCCGCCAGATGTCCGTGCAGTTCTCGGGTGGCGAGCCGACGTTGTCGCCATACTTCCTCGATGCAGTTCGCTACGCGCGCAAAGTTGGATACAACAGCGTGCAAGCCGCAACCAACGGAATCGAATTCGCGAAAAGTTTTGAGTTTGCGCAGCAAGCCGCCGAAGCCGGAATGCGTTATGCGTATCTGCAATTCGACGGAATCGGCAACGCAGCCAACGCGCACCGCAAAGTCGGAAACCTGTTCGATGTGAAGTTGAAGGCGATCGACAATTTGCATCGCGCTGGAGTCGAAATCGTTCCGGTCGTAACGATCGTGAACGGAATCAACAACGAGCAGGTAGGAAGAATCATAAAGTTCGCGCTGGATAATCCGAAGAAAATCGGATTCTTGTCAGCTTCCAGCCAGTCTCCTTCACAGGAAGAGACGAAGCCGTAACCGACGACCGCCGCGAAGCGCAAAGATACACGCTCTCTCACCTGGCCCACGACGTAAAAAATCAAACCGGCCTGGGCGAGCCCGCCCGCGACTGGTTCCCGATCAGCTTCATGAGCACGTTCAGCGATTGGGCCGACCTGATGCACGTAGAAGATAAAAACAACGACTGGGGCCAACTCTCCTGCGGTTGCCATCCGAATTGCGGGACGGGGATGGCTCTCATGATTGACAAGGAAACTAAGGAAGCGGTTCCGGTTACGGCTTTCTTGAAGGGCGATCAGCTGGCCAAGGATATTGCCAAGGTTAATGATGCGGCTCGCGGAAAGTTTCTGACGGTGGTTGGAATGGCTCTTTGCTTGATGAAGAACTATGATCCGTTTCAGTCGCCTACGCATTTCAAGCTGATGGATCTGCTTAAGAAGTTCGATAAGAACTTCAATGCCACGGGCAAGAATTATGGCAAGGTTGGTCCGGACCGGACTATTGATGACGTCATGAAGCGGCGTCAGGATCGCTGGAACTTCTTGTTCATCGCTGGCATGTGGTTCCAGGATCTGTTCAATTACGACTTCCGGCGCACCGAGCAGTGCATTATTCCTTATGCCACGCAGGAAGGCGAAATTTCGTTCTGCGCCTACAACACGGGCGTGGGCTGGCGGAACATTATCGAGAAGATGCACATGACGGCCACGCTCACCAAGTGGTACGAGGAGCATGGACGTCACGAGATCTTCGCGGGCGGCAAGAACGTGAAGATGGAGTCGGTCGAACACGGACTGTTGCTCAAGGATGAACTGGTCACCACTCGAAGAGCAGCGCGATCTCGACAAGCTGGGCATCGCCAAGAACTCGCGCGAAGAAAAGTCGCGTGCACGCGATGCGAAGGCGCGTGGCGCAGAGAAAAACGATGCTGCGTACAACGCCCGCATGGCGGCGATGTATCGCGAAGTCGTTTTGAAAGAGAAGCCAGTCGTGGCCGAGAACGGATTTATTCCACTCGGTGCATTATCGAAGCCGAACGGCAATGGCGCGGCAAAGCACGAAGAAGTTGGAGAGCCAGTGTCGGGGGATTAAGGGCAGGCTTCAGGCGTTGGGCTTCAGGCTTTAGGAACGGCTACTCGCGAGAGTGGCCGTTTTGTTTGGTGCATAAAGTCTTCCCGCCCTTCGCTTCGCGATAGGACGGGGCACCCGGCGCGAGAGTTCGGGGAACAGTGTGAGGGGACTAGTCCAGCTTCTAGCGGTTAGCTTCTAGCTCGAATCAAGAAAGACCACCGGCACCCGGTTTTTTAATTTCATTTAGCTTTCGAAGTTCCAGCGGGTGGCTGTTTTTGCGAATGTCTTTTCGGATTGGCCGAAGACTACTTGCGGATGTACTACGAATACCGGTTCTTTTAGCGAAACCATCCCATCGGCCATTCCCGACATATCGAACTTGTATTTTCGCCCATAAATTTTCAGAAACTCACGAATTCTTGGAATGTCGCGCATCCGTTTCGCGATACCTTCGACGATGACCGCCTCGTTGGAGTCGTCATTGCAAATCACGCATCGGGGATTTGTTTCAAGGTTGCGAGCCTTGCGCGAGCCGCTTCCAGTGCTGAAGCAAAAAGTTCCGTCCCACCATAGCCCCCAGACGACCATTACATGCGGCGCCCCATTGGGACGAGTCGTCGCGATCCAGTATTCGCGGGTCTTCTTAAGTCTGTCTTCTGCCCATTTCCACGGGAGCAATCCCTTGGTGTCGGACGAGATGTATCCCGGCATGTGCGGGCGACTGGCTTTTGGAATGGGGTTCCCAGCAGATTTCTTAGAGGGCGCTTTCACTTGCCGACGGGACGATTTCTTGACAGGCATACATTAACCCTCGAACATATATGTCTATTGATGATTGCACCAATGCTCAATTCGTTCCAGCGCCTTGTTCAAATTCTCGAGCGAATTGGCTACGCTGAATCTCAGATAGCCTTCGCCATATTCTCCAAAGGCAGTTCCGGAAAGACACGCGACTCCTGCCTGTTCCAGCAGGGCATCGGCAAGTTTCTTCGAGGTCCAACCTGTTCCGGTGATGTTGGGGAAGACATAGAATGCGCCTTTCGGAACGCGGCAGGAGAATCCCTTTATGCGATTCAGTCCAGCTACAAAAGCATCACGTCGCTTCTGAAATTCCTCTCGCATATGGTCGACCGACGATTGATCTCCGCGCACCGCTTCGATTCCCGCCATCTGCGTAAAGCTAGCAGTGCAGGAATTGGAGTTTGTCATCAGGCGAGAAATATGCGCCGCGAGATCGGGACGCATCATACCGTAACCCATGCGCCATCCAGTCATGGCGTAAGTTTTCGAAAATCCGTCGAGCAGAATGGTGCGTTCCTTAAAACCGGGAACGCTCATGATGGAATAATGCTCGCCATCGAAAATCAGGCGGCTGTAGATTTCATCGGAGAGCACCAGAATATTGCGCTCGCCGATGGCCTCGGCGATATCGCGAATATCCTGGCGGCTCAATACGCCACCGGTAGGATTTTGCGGCGAATTTAAAATGATCAGCTTGGTCCGGTCATTGATCAAGGACGCGAGTTCATCGACATCGAATCCGAAATCTTTTTCCTCGCGCAATCGAATGGCAACCGGCTCGGCTCCGGCATAACGGATCATGGACTCATAAATTGGGAATCCAGGATTCGGATAAATCACCTCGTCTCCGGTATCGGCAAGAGCGAGAAGGGTAAAGAAAATGATCGGCTTGCCGCCGGGAACAACTACGACCTCATCGCTGGTGACCTTTACTCCGCGGCTGCGGCTGACTTCTTCAGCAATGGCCTCGCGCAATTCGGGCAAGCCAGCGGATGGGCCATAGTGCGTCCAACCCTTGTGCAGGGCTTCTACTCCGGCATGGATGATGTTTGAGGGCGTATCGAAATCGGGTTCGCCGATTTCCAGATGAATAATATTTTTGCCCTGGCGTTCGAGAGCGCGGGCTTTGTTGAGAACTTCAAAGGCAGTTTCAGTGCCGAGGCGCGACATGCGCTCAGCTAAACGGAGTTCGTATTGCGTGGCTGGTTCCATAGGCAAACGGATTATTGTACGCCTAAGTGGGAAGGGAGGGCATGGGGGCGAGGAAGTGGGGTTGGTGTGTTGAAATCAACTAGGCTACGCAGCTCTTGCGAATGTAAATTGCAGGGAGCTGCCGAACTTTGCTTGGCTGGACAGCCGGGGACGGCTGTCCCTACGTGATTTGATCTCAGGGCAGAGTGCTTGCGGGACGGGCGAGGACGCCCGTCGCTACATGGTACTAATTACAGTGGTGAAGTGACTGCTGTGTTAAAAGCGGCATCGTGACAAGGTCACACAATGCAGATCCCTCGACTTGTACTCGCCGCGCGAGCGCGGCTCGTCGGGCGCTCGGGCTGACAAGAGGAAAAGGTTTGGGTAAGTTAGGAGTCCTTCGCACTCATTGATTCTTCGTAAGCGAAGAAGCAATCTCGCTCAGGATGACAATGTTTTGCGACGATGCGATATGCGAATCTAGGCAGAGAAGGTGCCCACAGTTGATTCCAGATAAGAGAAAATCCCCACCCTGTCGCAAAGAACGCGACTAGGATGGGGCACCCGCTGCATGGCGAGTTGGGGCGCTTTTGCGCCATTCAAAACAATGCAGGTCCCCGAGTGCTAGTTTTATTTTTTGACTTTAGTGATCCTGTGCAGGACGAACTCCTGTACCACGTTGGCCAGCGCTCGCTCGCCGGTGTTGATAACGGTAGTCTGGAACACACGCCCTGCGCCGCGATCTGATGGGGGATAGTAGGCTGTCGCGATGGCAGCCGAGGCCAGATCGCCGCCGATGGTCGAGTAGTTCGGCTGCATCTGTCCGTTGTCTCCTCTGCAGATGAATGCGCTGGAGATGGCGTGCCAAGCGCGCGACTTGTTCGTGCCCGTGCCCTGATAAAAGTAGCGCGGGTCCTGGTGCAGTAGCGATGGCAGGATGGCGCCGCCGATCATAACGTCGGTAGCGGCGCCAGCATAGCCAGCGCCAAAGCGCTCGGCGTAACCTTTTGCACCCTGTCCGTAGTTGGGGACATCCCCTGCCTGGTTGATGCCGGCAAAGGCGGCTACCCCGACGAGCGTCACAGGATCAAACAGGACTTGGTGGCGAGCTGGAACTTCAGCTTCGTCGTGAGCGGCACGGCGTTGTGATTTCCATTTGCATTACAGATTTCGAAATGAGCTCCGTATTGTCACGTTTCGTGCGTCTCGCGCTTGAGGCGTATTATTTTTCCTTTGGGAGGTCAAAATGACTCGCAAACCAAGCCGAGAGACTCCCGTCGAGCGAATTTTCCGCGAAGTTACTGGCGAGAAAATGCCGGCATCGATCCGACGTATCCTGCTGCGCAAACCCAAGGAAAAACTTAAACCGCTGTAGTTCCAGAACTGCGTTCCCACGCGTATCGTCCAAGTTCGACGCAATGCAACAGTTGTTCGACTGCACATCTCTAACCTTCGACATATTTCGGAGTGAGGTGATTTTCGATGTCGGCGCGTGAAACTGAAAATCCGATGGAGAAAGAGAAGATCCAGGATCTGCATTCCAACAAACGTGAGCCCATCAGCCAGGGCCAGCCCTTTGATGAGCAGCAGCGACAGGAGAAGAATCCTGATGGATCGCAACAGCGGAAGGAGAGCTAGATTTGTCTGAGGATGTGCGACGCGTCCACCTTTGCAAAGAACGCAAAGATGGGGCACCCATTGTTGATTCTGTAGGACTATCCGGCGGTATGCTTTTTGATCTTGCGTTTGTGAGCGGCCTTCTTCTTGACGTAGGTCTTCGAGTGGGCTTTGGGCGGCTCAGCTTTAGGGCGGCTTCTTTTGGGTTGTACTGACGGAGAAGCTTGCGTCTGAGGTGATCCATTTCCCGCTACGCCCACGGTGTTCGCAATTGTGCCTATCGCTGAACCTACGGTTTTTGCCACTGCGGTGAGAATATTGCCAGCGGATTTTTTTGGCACGGGAGCTCCTTAGGTAATGGAATCCTGCCTAGATTACTGCCTTGCAGCATCCAGGCAGGTACACACCTTGAGTCCCATGGCTAGGCTGTGCGGCGTCCCATCACAAAATGCAAAATCAGGGAGATCACGGCGAACACGAGCAGCAGGTGGATAAGCCCGCCCGCTACATGGAAAACTGTAAAACCACCGAGCCAAGCTATTAGTAAGACTACGAACAATATCGTCCAGATGCTCATTGTCTCTCCTTCATTGAGCGAGTTAAGTACTCAAAAGTAACGCGCAACTTCGATGTGGATTCGAGAGGAACGGATGGCTAAATGTGTAAATATCTGAAAGGCAATGAGTAAGAGCAGGGGCTAGGCTTTAAGGGCTAGCCTTTAGGCTCTAGGCATTAGGCTTTGGGCGTGGGGCCGAAGACGAAAGCAAATGCAGATCCCTCGACTTGTGCTCACCGCGCGAGCGTGCTTGTCCTGCACTCGGGATGACAAGGAACGGCAGTCGACCCGCAATTCACTGCTTAAGATTAGGTATTGGGTTTTCGGCTTGGGCTTTGGCCTAAGGTTCTGGCGGGTACGGAATTTCGAGTGGGGCTCGCCAATCTTTTGCTGAGGCGTGCCCTGCGTAGATCCATCCAATGCGCGTCAACAATGATCCCGCAATCGCTGACATCGCCGCAAGACGTCTTAGCTTTCTGGAACGCTTTTTGCCTCCAGTCATACTCAACAAACGGAGAGCCAAGGGCAGGGGACCGGCGAGTAAGCCGCCAGCACGAACGACGGCTCCGCTTGGTCCTTTCTTGAGCGGATTCACGCCGGTCGAAGAACGAGTCTCGATCTGCCAACCTTCCCAGCATTCGAACGTGGCCGCGCCCAGCCCGAGCACCTGCAGTGCCTGACTCTTCTCATGGCCCATTAACTCGAGCGTGCCGACGGCGGCGGAGAGGCCGGACATTCCGAAGTGAATCGGCAGCTCTCCTGCGTTTTCATTCCATACGGGAATGGCAGTCGCACCAATTAATACTCCGGTGTAATTGGAGAAGGGAAGTCCGAAGAGAAGCGACGCGGCCTGTCCTACCTGCTCAATTATGCTGACTGGAAGCGATGGACCAAACTTGTCGCGCATGAAATCCGCAAATGCTGCTGCAGTTGCGCCGCCGGAAAATCCTACCAGCGCCCATACGCCCATTGACATAGCACTTTGCGGCTTGAACACTCGCATCATATTCAAGAATCGCGATGGCTTTCCCAAATCCATAATCAGCAGAGCTGGGGAAAGTACCGTGCTGCCTGCGGCGGCGATCCAGCGAGCGTGCTTCACGAGCTTCGGATCTGCGCCGGTGTAGTTAGCGATTGCTCCCAGGACCCCGGCTGCGCCTGAGGCTCCACCGACAAAAAAGTACAGCGGGATTTCCCATGTCCAAGCCGGCTGCTTCAGCATGGGGATTCCGTAGTAGCCAGTCTCGGGTGAAGCCATGGGCAAAGGCGCGCCCGAGGGCCGGATGCCTTGTCCTTTTGCTTTGCCGGTCAATTCCGCTTCGCGCCGGATCTCGAAGAGCTTGCGTTCGCTATCGGCATCGGGAGTTCTGTTACCGGGAACCAGCGGGACGCGTGCTTCGCTCATCGCGCGCTCCTTTGACCGTCCGACAAAAATGCAATGAGGGCACCGCCTAATAACATTGCGGCTCCGATGGCGGAGGCAGTCCAGGCTTTTTTCAGGTAAACAGTGGGGATTTGTGGATTCGGCGGCAGGTTGTAGCTGCGTGCATCGCCGCGCACGATGAACATTGCATGAGTACCGCCAACGCTGGTGTGAGAAGAATCGTACAAGTTGGCATCATTCATGCCACGCTCGTGCAGTTCATTCACGCGAGCCTTTGCCTTTTCCTGCAAAAACGAAATTTCGCCGAACTGAATGGACTCTGTAGGACACGCCTTCGCGCAAGCCGGAACCAGTCCAGCTTTTTGACGGTCATAGCAGAACGTACATTTGAATGCTCGACCATCCGAGGGATTTCGCTGCACCACTCCGAACGGACAAGAGACTACGCAGAATGCGCAGCCGTTACAGATATCCGGCTGAACATACACCCCGCCAAATTCGGTTCGCACTATCGCCCCAGTGGGGCAAGCTTCGAGACAGCCCGCATTTTCGCAGTGCTTGCAAACGTCGGAGGAAAACGTCCATGAGGCAAGCTCGCCGGCATTGCCGCCGAATCCTGGCTCGGGAGCATGCTCCACGAATTTCACGTGCCGCCATGTCGAGTGTCCGACCGAGCCCGTGTTGTCGTAGGAGAAGCCGCTCCAGTTCAGGCCATCTTCTTCAACTCCGTTCCATTCCTTGCAGGCAACCTCACAAGCCTTACAGCCAATGCAGAGAGTGGAATCGGTAAGGAACGCTGTTGTTGTCATTTCGTGCTCACGTTCTCGATCTAAAAATTTGTCGTCCTATACCTGCTGTCCTATGATGATCGCCGGATGCAAACGGTTCTGTCCGCGATCTAATCTCCCGCCTGTGCCATTTGCTGGAGAGCCTCTGGTCCTCGCTTCCGGCGTCCTGGCTGGATATTGCACACTAACGCTTTTGTCTCCATGATGCGGACATTGGGCTCTTCACTGATCACCAGTAAATCATTAGCGATGTCGCCTTTGACAAGGCCCTTGTATCCCCAATGGTAGGGAAGCCCGATCTGGTGAATGCGCTTGCCGTCGATCCATAATGGACGCATACGGTGCGTCACCAAAACCCGTGCCTCAACAATCGATCGCGGAGTTGTAATCGTAGCCCACCCGCTATGCTCGAGACCAAGATCTGCGGCTAGTTCTGGGGAGACTTCGGTGAAGAACTCCGGCTGTAACTCCGCCAAGTGCGACAGCGTGCGCGACATGCCACCCGCAGTGTGGTGCTCGGTCAAGCGATAAGTTGAGAGCACATAAGGAAATCGTGGATCGGCAATCGGAGCGGCATATGGGTTGTCGGGACGTTCTTTCTTATCCACCGCAGGATCGTTTTGCTGATCGTACATAGGATTCGCGATCAACGATTCCAGCGCCTCGTAATGCGTGGGCAGCGGACCGTCTTTTAAACCGCTGGGAACGAACAACCATGCCACGCCATCAGGATGAAGTGTGAACGGTCTCGCGCCGCCGAGCGCCTCAACCCCGCGCCCATTATCAATGTCAGCTTTTTTGTCAGGCGGCATGGTCTTGGTGTAGTCCACGTTGTCCAAGCCACCCCATTCCTTCTTTTCTTCGTCCCACCAAACCAGTT
Source organism: Terriglobia bacterium (assembly GCA_963791575.1). Classification (GTDB taxonomy): domain Bacteria; phylum Acidobacteriota; class Terriglobia; order Terriglobales; family Acidobacteriaceae; genus JAOAPG01. Next base: position 182,122 of record CAWBSY010000005.1, read on the forward strand.
TCTTGCGCTCACTCCACGGCTTGCCATCGGGACGCGCCGAGGCCCGGTTATAAATAATTCGGCAGTCGTTAGGCCACGCAAAACCCCAGCCGTGACCGAGCAGATCCTTTGGCTTGCGCTCATTGGCGCGGTTATAGCCTTCTTCAGGGAACACACCGCAGTAGATCCAAGCACCACATGCAGTCGATCCATCATTCTTCAACTCTTGCATGTGCTTGAGTTGCTTCCGGTCAGCTACGGTGTAGCCATTGATCTCCTTTAACACTTCTTCTACTTCAGGTTCATCGTAAGGTCCTTCGGTTGGATAATCCCAGGTCAAAGCATTGAGCCCTGCATTTCGCGGGCGAGGATCATTCTTCGCCTTCTCCTTGATGCGCCGCCCCAGGTGATACATAAAATGCGTTTCACTGCGAGCGTCTCCCGGAGGATCAACCGCTTGATTGCGAAATTGCAGGAGGCGTTGCGTGTTGGTGAACGTGCCATCTTTCTCCGCCGTCCCAGCAGCTGGAAAAAGAAATACCTCGGTGCCAATGGTCTCAGGCGAAAGTTCTCCGCGCTCGATCTCGGGTGAATCGAGCCAAAACGAAGCAGTTTCAATTTCAACCATGTCTCGTACCACGAGCCACTTTAGCTTGGAGAGCGCAGTCCGCTCCAGGCGACCGTTGGAAGCCCCCACCGCGGGGTTCTGCCCCATAACAAAAAGCCCTTCCATCTTTCCGTCTTTCATGTCGAGCCAGTAGCCGAAGTGCGAATGGTCGCCTGTCAGCCTCGGAAGCCAGTTGAATCCAAAGTCATTCTCTTTCCTTGCAGCGTCGCCGTAGTACGCCTTCAACAAGCTGATAATGTATTTATCAAAATTGGACCATACTCCTGTGCGAGAGCCGTGTTTCTTAATATGCCCTTGCAAGCTGTTGGAGTCCTTCTCAAACATGGGCATAGGTAGATAGCCGGGAAGAATGTCGTAGAGAGTAGGGACATCCGTCGAGCCCTGAATCGAGGCGTGTCCTCGCAATGCGAGAATGCCGCCGCCCGGGCGTCCGATATTCCCCAACAACAGTTGTAAGATGGCGGCCGACCGAATAATTTGCACGCCCTTTGAGTGCTGTGTCCAACCAACCGCATAGCAGATTGCGGCAGTCTTGTCCGGACCGGAAGCATTTGTAAAAGCCTCGGCAGTTTTCAGGAAAGCTTCCTGCGGAATGCCGCAGTAACGCTCGACCATCTCCGGCGTGTAGCGTGAGAAGTGCCGCTTTAAAACTTGAAAAACGCAACGCGGATTCTGCAGCGTGGGATCGTACTCGTAGTGAGAAATATCTTGGGCTTCACCGCCGCGGTCTTTTCCGTGACCACCATTTTTATCAGTGTGGCCGGGCTCCACTCCTTCGCTGGTCTTTTTGACTGCAGCGCCTTTATAGAGCCAGCTCTCGGGATCGTATTTCTTCTTCTCTGCGTCCCATCCGGAAAAAAGTCCATCCAGATCTTCCGTGTCTTTAAAGTCATCCCGGAGAATGCAGGAGGCATTCGTGTAATTCACTACGTAATCATGAAAGTATTTATTGTTTTCGAGGGTGTGGCGAATCATCGCGCCTAGAAAAATGATGTCGCTTCCGGCCCGCAATGGCAGCCAGATATCGGACATGGCGGATGTGCGATTGAAGCGGGGATCGACATGAATGATCTTCGCTCCGCGCTCGCGAGCGGCAATTACCCATTGAAATCCCACGGGATGATTCTCAGCCATGGAAGATCCCATGATGAGAATAGCGTCAGCGTTGCTGAGATCCTGCTGGGCGGTAGTCGCGCCGCCGCGCCCAAAGCTTGTGCCCAGACCGGGCACAGTTGAGCTATGTCATATCCTGGCCTGGTTGCTTATACAAACCATCCCCAATCCGACGGTAAACAATTTTCGGATCAGATAATTTTCTTCGTTGTCGAGAGTCGCTCCTCCGAGATGCGCGACGCTCTTGTTCTGCATCAAGACTTGTCCGTCGCGCTTCTTCCTCGAAGCTGCGATTGCGGCTTTCCCAGAGACGATCCGCTACCATGTCCATCGCCTGATCAAGTTCCAGCTCTTCCCATTCTTTGGCGTAAGGACGACGATACTTTACTTTCTTCAGACGGTTGGGATGAGTGTGCAGCTCGAATGTATCCGCGCCTTTAGGGCAGAGATGTCCGCGCGAAATGGGGGAGTTGGGATCGCCCTCGATCGAGATCAGCTTGTTGTTCTTATGAAAGACAAGTTGGCCGCAGCCTACTCCGCAATAAGGACAGATTGAAGTCGCCACTTCGGCACCGTGATGTTTGGTGCGCAGGTTTTTCGTCTTCGAGGACATCGCTTCGGGGCCGGTTCCATCGGCTCCGGTTTTAATTTGCTGGATGAGCGGCCATTGCGAAAGCAGGTCTTTCAGCACAAAATTCCTCCGTGGGGACGGATGTTCTAAAAATGATGAGCTAAAAACATGGTAGCAGCGTTGCGAGTTGCGGGTTATACAGTGAAAACTGCATGTCGTTGGATATAGGGACGCGAAGCGCATCTGCGGACGAGTCGCGGTCATGATCATTTGTGGGAGAATTGTGGAGAATCGAAGCTGCGACCAGGAGACAGCTATGGGAATTCCATTGAACGATAACGTCAAACGACTGCTTGACCGCCCAAATTTCGCTCATCTAGCCACTCTTATGGAGGACGGATCGCCGCACAGTACTCCAGTTTGGATAGGCCGCGAGGGAGATCGCCTCATCGTGTGTACCGGCGGCGAGTCGCTGAAGGCGCGCAACACTCGCCGTGATCCCCGAGTCTCGCTCTCCGTTGTCGACTTTCAAGATCCTTACATGGAGACGCAGATTCGTGGACGGGTCGTCGAGCATCGTTCGGACCCAGAGCTGAAGATCATGGATCCTATTTCCATGAAATACATTGGAAAGCCGTTTCCGATGCGCAATTATCCAGACCGGATTGCTTTGATCATCGAAGCCGACAAAGTGCGCTACATGAAGCTGCCGTTCGAGCATACGCCTCCCGGCAAGTAGCTAATATTTCGCAGGTTGCGGATGGTTTGATTTGAATTGCTGACGTGGGTTGTCCCTGACTATTTTCCAGCTGCCGCTTTCCCTTCGACCGCTTCGTAGACAGAGGCGTTGGAGCACACCTCATAGAACGGACTCTCCGTCCAGTGCTGCAACGCGAAGTCGTGAGTGTCGACTTGGGGAATGCGGCTGGCGCGAACCACGATGGGACGAAAGATATCATTGCCTACCGGAACTAATCCTTTATATAGACTGAATTTTTCGCTTCCCCAGAGCGCTGGCAGTTTGGTGTTTAGCGGAGCGAGAGAAATTTCTTTTTGCAATCTTTGAAATGCCGCCGTGCTGATTCGGATCCCGCTGAGGTTGTATTTCATGATGAAATCGTCGGGACTCTCGCCGGCGTCTGCATCACTGACGGTTTGAAAGGCGTAGACGTTAAACGGGGTATCCATTGTGGCCATCATCTTCCGCATCCGCTTATTGCAGGAGGACAGCCGGTCGCTTTCGTTCAATGCGTCGGAAATCATGATGCGCTGCTCACCGTCCATGAGATACATGGGCGCGGAATCCTGGTAGGAAATTCCGATGCCGAGCTCCAGTGCCGGAAGTCCAGACTGTTCCGACAAGTGGTTATATCCGCGAACGATTTCGATCATCTCTCGTGCCAGCACGGAAGCCTTGCTCACTGCCAGGGCAGGCTCGCCTTCACGTTCGAGGAATGCAAGGATAATTGCGTCGCCTTCGAGGAAGACTTTGGTTGCGCCATACTTCTGTAAAAGCTTGTTCACTGGGCCGTAGAAATTCAAACTGAAATAGGAAGCGGGATTCATGTCGCGCTCGAGCAACGAGCGGGTGAGCCGCGATGAATCACGCACGTCTGCTTTGAGAATCACATGACGCAATACTTTGTTCTCAGCTGGCTTCTGTTCGTCCGGCAGAAGAAATTCGTAGAGCGTGCCGTTGAGAGCCGAAAGCTCGCGCATTTTGTCTTGCGCGATTAGATTGACGCTGTCCAGCGTTCCAGTTAAGGCTTCCAGGCGGCGGAGGTCGCGATGATAAAGGATGAAGTCTCGCAGGAAACGGCCGGCGAATTTCGCCCGCTCGGCTCCCCGACAACTTGAAACCCGGCTTGACGCGGCTGTGAAGCTGGCGGCAGAAAGCTTTCCGTGTTCCTTAATCAGCTTTTCTACCCGCTCACGCTCATCGCGCAGGACCAAACCATTCTTCAACTGCTGAGGATTAATTCGCGGGCAGTATTCGGCGAGCAGAGGCAATACTTCATAGGAGGCGATAATGTGATCCATCGTCCGCTCTTGTTCGAGCAACTGAAGCCATGCGGTGAGACGGATTTTTTGTGATTTTCCCTCGGGAGTGGATTCGTCCGGCGTACCAGCGCCGACCAGTTCCTGGGCATTCTCTGGAACGCTGAGCCAGCCGTCTAGTATTGCGATGTCTCTCGCGTCCGGGCCAAGGGCCAGCGTCTGCAAGAAATCGCAACCTATTCTACGGATGTTGGGGAAGAGGTCGGGATCGCGGTCGAAGTTTCCGAGCATGACATATTGCTCGGCGCACAGGTAGGGATCACGGCCATCTTCACTGAAGATGAGCGGATTCATGAACACTTGATAGTCGGCTTCGTGCTGATTACCAAACAGCGAACGCCGAGTGCGGGTAAGAGTTTCTTTTTCAATTTCTCGCAGAGTGCGGAATAGTTCCTGCCCCGTGAGCCGAAGTATTATTTTCTTCGCTACCTGAAACTCGGCAGCCCTTTCGCGATACTCCAGAGCCTTCTGCTGCCGCACGCCTTCGTAACCTTTCAGCATCATGCGGCAACGTTCGAGGACCTGGACAAATTGCGAATTCAACTCAGTTCTGAGAAATTTAATGACAGCTGCGCGGGCGAGCAGGTCGATGCAGATGTTTTCATCAGCCTTGGCGCGATTGAGGGCTGCCAGGTGCATCTCCGCTAAGAGCGGCTTCAACTCGGCGATGCCTGCTTTCGATCGCGCTTTCGCAGCGGCATTTGAACCGAGGAAGTGACTCCCGTGTGCATTGGAGCCCTCCGCCGCCACCAGTGATTCCACGTTGCCATTGCGCATAATAAGACGGGCAATGTGGGACCGGACCTGCTCAACAAATTTAGTACTCAAAAAAACATCGTGGCGGAGATTGTCGACACCCAACTGCAGACCTTGCAAGGAAAGCGTGGGGGTATAACTGCTCAGTTGAGGCGGGATTTCTTCTGCTGTTTGGCCGAGCCTAAACATGGGGAACCGAGGCATTTTTCGTCTTCCGAAACTCCGGTTATAGGCTTGGATCGAGGAGCTTACGCGTCATGGGCGCAACTCAGCAATGCCCCGGGACGACTTCTCCCAAATCCTAATAAACAACTGGTTTCCGGCTGAGTAAGACGAGGGTAGCATGGCTGGACGAGAGGTCCAATGTTACTCAAGTTCTGATTCGAAGAACTACTTCCAGGAGTTTGGCAAGGCAGGTGGGTAGGGAAACGACTGATCAAATCTTCAGAAAAATTTGTTTGCGGTACAAGAACCACATCGCCGCCAGGCAGATCAGTACATAGGTGAGCGCATAAAAAAGGGAAGCGTTCGCTGGACTTGTCAGCGGCAAGAAAAGGTGTTCATACAAGAATTCCTGGTAGGTTACGTTGCCGTGAGAACTATGTAGCTGCAAGCGATCGAGAAGGTGGGCAATCACTTCAGCGAAAACGTAGGCGGCAATGGAATTCATTCCGAATACCAGAAATGGCTTGGTCCACCAGCCACGCCACTGCCTGATATCTAAGATCCAATAACAAAAAGCCAGACAAACCAGAGCGAGACCAGCGGTTAACAGGACAAACGAACTGGTCCATAACTTTTTGTTGATGGGAAACCACGTGTTGAACACTTCGGCAGCGATCATGAATCCAATGCCGCACCAAGCCATGCCCGCTGCTTTCGCGGTTTCGCCGCGAGCTGAACGTATCCACTTGCCAGTTAACAAACCAAGCAGGCTGGTTGCGATGGATGGAATCGTGCTCAAAATCCCTTCCGGGTCGCGTGTGATTTCATAAAGATGACCGGCCAAAACTTTGCGATCAAGCCACGCAACGATATTACGATCCGGATCAAGCAACGGCATGTCATGCGTGGGAACGCCAAATCCTGGCACGCTGACATATCGCATCAAGCACCAGTATCCGACTAGACAGGTGGCTACGATAGCTAACTGCGTTCGCCAGCCAAACCACAATTCAAGAAATGCGGTAATGACGTAGCAGATCGCGATACGTTGTAACACGCCGTAAATTCGCCACGAATGTAATTGATAGTGATTGGGGAAGCCGTTTAGGAAAACGCCGATCGCGAATAACAGAAGCCCTCGCCATAGCACGTGGGCCATAAGGTGCTGGCGTGACTCGCCGCGTTTTAAGCGGGAACTAAAAGAGAATGCCATGGCGACGCCGACCATGAAAAGGAAGAATGGAAAAATTAAGTCAGTCGGAGTCCAGCCGTTCCATTTTGCATGTTGCAGGGGCCAATAGGCGGCTTGTTCATCGCCGGCATTGTTGACCAGGATCATCGCCGCAATAGTTGCACCTCGAAACACATCGAGCGACTGCAACCGGGTTTTCACCGACTCAGGTGGTGAGGAAAGAGATACGGCAGCGGCGGTACTGGATAATGTTGAACTCAAAGTCTTAATTTCTTTACTTCTGATTTACGGCCGCGTGTCTAACGGATGCTTAGCTTTCTCAAAAAATTCATTTTGGATCTTCAGACTGCTCTGATCTGCCTTCACGGCTCGCTCCGCTTTGACGATGGCATCTATCCAAGCGTTCATCTTATAGTCACCGAATTCGCGCGTGGCTGCAGATCCGTCACCGGAGTAATGATTCGGAAATCTTGCGTACCACCAGATCCCCGTATATACGAAATCGGGCAAGTTGATGCGGGCTTGGTCGGCGCCTGACTCATTCTTGGCACGGTCCATATGCACCAAATCTGGATGAGAAACCAGCATGGTCGATGTCTCTCCCTCACCCGCGTGCATGTCGAGAGTGGTTTTCTTGGCAGGCCCACCGGGAGGAGTTTCGACTAGTCCCACCACATAGACCACATAATCATGCGGCTTCTCCAATTGAGTTTGGCCAAAGTAAGGCAGCAGGCTCTCGTTGCCGCCGTGCCCGTTTACAATAATCACTTTCTTGCAGCCATTGCGCGCCATCTCATCAGTGGTTTCCTGGAGCAGTTCCAGTTGCAGACGCGAGCTGTAGGCCACGGTTCCTGGCTCGTGCCGCGCTTCGAAGATCTGTCCGAAATAATATTCAGGGAAGACAACGGCAAATTCTTGCTCGGCGGCATGCGATGTCGCGTAGCGTACGTTCAGCAGATCGGTGCCAAGAGGAAGATGTGGTCCGTGTTTTTCAAGGATGCCAAATGGCAGTAGGCATGTCCCTTGCGATTGCTGGATCGCCGTTCGAAAATCGCCCGCGGTTAGCTCTTCCCAGTGAACGGAGAGTTTGGTCTGAGTCCATCCGAAATTGCTAAACAGCAACAGTAGTAATGATGTGATGACGCCTCTACGCATGCGCAGCAATTCTCCTGAGTAGCGAATTCTAGCACTCGCGTTTAGATTTCGGCTGACGAAAGTGCAATCGACCACAGAGGGCGCAGAGGTTCACAGAGGAATGAATCTTATTTCTCCGTTAGTTCTCTGTGCAGTCTGTGTCCTCTGTGGTTGGAAAATAGCAAGAATCCAGAGAAGAATTAATTTTACGTAGACAAAAATAGGCACCGATGCGGTCGGTGCCTTGAAGAAGAGGGAATTCGGATTCTCGAAAAGCCCACGGACACTCCTGTCCCCCGTTGACTTGAATACCGAGATTTCGTCGGTAGTTCCAAGATCGCACCGCTGGACAAAATCCCTCCTACGTTGCAAACTCACTGTTCGAGAGTTCAACCTATGCGCAAGTTCCTCCTTGTTCTGTTGCTCACTTCTCTGGCTTCTCTCTGCTGGTCGCTCGACCGCCAGCCCAATGCCGACTATCATGCCCGCCGCCAGGCGCTAGCCAGCAAGGCTGAGGGAGGAGTCGTTCTTTTATTCGCGCCGAATGAGGCCGAGGGACCGAATGATCTTTACGGCTATCGACCTGACGATAATTTTTTCTATCTCACAGGATGGAGCGAGCCGGGCGCGGCACTTGCTGGTCACCGCCGCCACCGAAGCGAAAAACAATCTACCCGCGCGTCCTTATAGTGAAATCCTTTTTCTTCCCAGCCGAAATTTTTCTCAAGAAAAATGGACAGGGCCAAAACTCGGGCCAGAGAATCCGGAGGCAGCCCGCATCACTGGCTTCGACAAAGTTGATGTGCTCGACAATCTCCGAACGACGCTCGTCGATCTTATGATCAAGCCGCGAACTGCGGTTTATACCGACATTCCCGCTCAGGGAGAAATCTCCAACTCGACGGTGCCCCTGCAATGGCTCAAGACGGCAAACGCCTTCCCTATTGGCACTTCGTTCCGGGACGTGCGTCCGCGCACTTTCGTTGCTGCGCACGTTTAAGGATGCAGGTGAAATTGAACTCCTTCGTAAAGCGGCCAACGCTTCTATCGCGGCGCAATTAGCGGCTATGCACGCCATGAAGCCCGGCACGACTGAACGCGAAATTTCGGCGTTATTGCAATATGAGTGGGGAAAACGTGGATGCGAGCGCCCCGCTTACGCGCCCATTGTCGGTGCGGGATTCAACTCGACCGTCTTGCATTACTCCGACGACTCAGGTCCGATCAACGCTGGAGACGTAATAGTGATTGACGCAGCCGGCGAGTATTCGCTGTATGCTTCCGACATCACTCGCACCCTGCCTGCCACCGGAAAGTTCACTGCCCGGCAGCGCGAAATTTACGACATCGTTTTGGGTGCACAGCAAGCCGCCATGGCGGCTTTCGTTTCTGGTAAATCGCATCTGCAGCGCAATCAATCCGATACGCTCTACCAGGTCGCCTACGACTACATCAACACACACGGCAAAGATTTGCACGGCGAGCCGCTGGGGAAGTATTTCATCCATGGACTCGGTCACTACCTGGGATTGAATGTTCATGATCCGGGCGACTACAGCGTTCCGCTGGGACCGGGCGCAGCCTTCACCATTGAACCGGGCATTTATATTCCCGAAGAAAAAATTGGAGTCCGCATCGAAGACGATTTCTACGTGGACCCGAGCGGCAAGCTGATCAATCTCACGGGATCCCTTCCGCATACAGCAGAAGACGTGGAAAGAACGATGGCGGGAAAATAACCGCTAAGGAAATGTGTGGCTGTAATTTCTCCTCATAGTCCTCGCAGCATTGTCATCCTGAGTGCCTGCCTTGTCCCGCTTGCGGGACAAGGCCAAGCCGAAGGATCCTTACCGTCTCCATGTCGAAAAACCCGACCCGGGCATCACCCGTTTCTTTGGTATCCTAGGACATCGTGCGGATGATCTGGTGGTTCGTAATTCTAGCCTTGAGCGCCGGAGCGGTGTTCTGGGCTGGAGTGTCAGCGTATCTTCGCGTGAAGGGTCACTTGACCGGTGCCGCTTCTTTACCAGGAGATTCCGCATCGGAATCCGCCCGAAAAGAATAAGACACCATAATATATCGGAGAACGACATAATATGCCGAGAACGCAAACATCAGCCGCCCATGTTTTAGAGACTCCGAATTCAACTCTCGATTGGGCGCGGCAAGTCGCCATCGTGGTCGGCGCTACCCTATTCATCGCGATATGCGCCCGCATCACTGTGCCTCTTCCCTTCACGCCAGTGCCGCTCACGATGCAGGACTTCGCTGTGCTGCTCGTCGGACTGACTCTTGGCGCACGGCGCGGCTTCGCTGCGCTGGTTCTGTATCTGGCTGAGGGCGCGTCGGGAATCCCCGTCTTCAATCCAATTGGTCCCGGAGGCATTGCACAGTTGCTCGGACCAACCGGAGGATTCCTGATGGTGTATCCATTTGTCGCTGCGCTCGCCGGATGGATTCTGTCGACGGGCAAGAGCACCTTCGCCCGCGCCGCCGTCGCTGGTGTCTTCGCGGACATCGTCTTGTTCACGGGCGGCGTTTCTTGGCTTGCAGTACTCACACATTCGCTGACGCACGCGCTTCGTGCAGGATTTTATCCGTTTATTCCAGGGCGCGATAATCAAGATCATGTTCGCGGCGGGAATCGCTTCTGGTTCCAAATGGATTTACAACACGCGAGTTCGCAAGGCTCTGCCGTGAGCGTGCTTTCATCTGGAATAAATTATTCAACTTTTTCCTCCAGCAGAAATTAAGGATTCTATGTCAAGCAGTTCGTCTGTCCTCACATCCACCACTTCCAATGAAGTTCGCGAAATTACTGTTGCCCACAGCCCTGACTCCGATGATGCGTTCATGTTTTATGGTCTCGCTACAAATAAAGTACGCGTGCCTGGGCTGCGCTTCACGCATACCTTGTGTGACATTGAGACCTTGAACCAAAAAGCCAGAGAGGGCGATGGTTTTTACGACGTCACTGCCATTTCTTTTCACGCCTATCCATATATTCAGGACAAGTATGCGCTGCTGCCCAGCGGCGGCAGTGTGGGCGACGGCTACGGGCCGATGATCGTTGCGCCGCGCGCCTACTCTGAGAGCGAGATCAAGACTAAGCGCATTGCAATTCCTGGCACGCTCACTACTGCCTACCTTGCGTTGCAACTTTTTGCTCCGGGCGTTGAGACAGTGACGGTTCCTTTCGACGAAATTATTCCGCAGGTGCTCGCAGGCCAGCACGAAGCCGGACTGATTATTCACGAAGGCCAACTGACCTACGACAAGTCAGGCTTGCATCGCATCGTCGATCTAGGTAAGTGGTGGCAGAAGGTCACCGGCTTGCCGCTGCCGCTGGGTGGCAACGCGATTCGTCGCAGCCTTGGCCATGAGTTGATGGTGAGTGTAGGGCAGGCGTTACGCGACAGCATTCAGTATGCGCTTGATCATCGCGAGGAAGCGCTTGCTTATGCGATGCAGTTTGCGCGCGATCTCGATCCGCAACTCGCCGACAGATTCGTTGGCATGTACGTGAACGAGCGCACCCTCGATTATGGTTCCGATGGACGCGAGGCGGTCAAGCGTCTGCTCGACATGGGACACAAGGCAGGCATCATCCCGCAAGAAGCCCGCGTGGAATTTGTAGGCTAATATTTTCTACGTCAAGGCTAATGTTCCAGCGGGAACACATCGCAGTAATGTTCCCACGGGAACATTATGAATCGACAGAATTGTACGTACGGACTTGTGTGATGTGGTTGAAAGCGCACTACATCGCTCCCGCCCTTCGCTTCGCGATAGGAACGGTGCACCCATTGTTCTAATCTTGGTAAGAGCAAAGTCAAAGGTGGACTCGAGTGTCGGCCGTATATCGAGCTCAGTGCAACGCTAAGCTATTTTCTCCGGAATGGTCGACTAAATAGGTTCCACTTATGTAGCCGAGGGTTCCGCCTATGAGCACATCTGAGGGGAAGTGCTTCTTGCCGGTGACTCTTGCGAGGCTGACGCCGGTGGCTAATCCGTAGACACCCAATTTCACCCACCAATTATGCGGATAACGATGCGCGATTACGCTGGCGAAGGCGAAGCTGGTGGCCGCGTGTCCCGAGGGGAATGAATGGCCCCCCTCCCAAAATTCGCCATTATTCGAACCTCGCGTGTAGGGGTACTGACGGTTGAATAATGGTTTTAGGCCGAGGTCTAGCACATTCACGGCGCCCATGGCTTCAAGCGCGGTCCAACCAGTGTTGGCAAGGTAGGACGAGCGATGGTGGGCGCATCCCATAACGTACATTAGTCCCGGCGCCACCGAGTTCAAGCCCAATACCGATGTTGGAGGCCCGCGACGAATCGTTCACCAATGAAGTGGACCGAATATGGTTTTCAACGTGAGTGTCTGCGCCAGTAGCGATTAGCACGGCGGCAGCAGCAGCCACGGGAAGCTCCCATTTAAGGTTGCTTAGACGGATGGCATTGCGCGGGGTGGTTAAGATGCCATGTCCGAAACTGGAGGCATCTCCGGGCAATCGGCCGATGATTTCGCCGCATCCACTTGGCTCTGCTGTCGTCTGGCTCCTTGTTGTCTGGCTTGATGTCTGACCCCATGCGGCAGGAGTTATTCCTATGTACAACAGCAAAAACGAAAGAATGCGGAACCTTAAGCGCAATGACATTTTTGGCTCGTCCTCGGGATAGGTAACATGCAACGACTCTGATGCAATTCAGCGGGTTTGCGGTCGGTCCCTTTTATGGCTCTCGCAGCACGTTTTTGCAGGGGACAAATAGTTAGAGATCATCCGCCTCTCTGCCTTAAAACTTTCCTACGCCGCACCAATAAGGCTTCCAGAGATGTATAATTCGCGCTGTTCTTTTCTGGGTCTTTGACGGCTGTATTCTCCCCCAACGCGCCGTCAGAGCGTGTTTGATTTCGACGCGGTTTCCAACAAATCAAAAATTTCGACTCGGGTAGGAGACGATTATGAAAGTACGCACTGTTGCAATCACCCTGGCCGTTTTGTTTGCTGCTGCAATCATGGCTTATTCGCAGGCATGGGTTCCGCTGGTCAACCAGCCCAATGCGAATCTTGGGCTAAGCAATCCTCTATTGCTGACCGATGGCACCGTGATTATGCATGAGGCTTGTGGACGCGCCTGGTACAAGCTGAGTCCTGATTTATCGGGCAGCTATGTTAATGGCACATGGAAACGCATTGCGTCATTACCACCCGGATACGCGCCCTTATATTTCGGATCGGCGGTTCTGGCCGATGGACGGGTGATGATGGCAGGTGGCGAATATAACGCATCGAGCGTGAACAACTGTCATGCCGTGTGGACAAATCTCGGCGCGATCTACGATCCTAAACTGAATAAGTGGACGGCGGTTGCTCCTCCGGCGGGCTGGACCACGATTGGGGATGCGCAAGCAGTGGTATTGCCGAACCTTACTTATATGCAGGCGAACTGCTGCACGACGGAACAGGCGCTGCTTGATGCGTCCAATCTGACATGGACCATCACGGGCAAGGGAAAGTTTGATGTCAACGATGAGGAAGGCTGGAACCTTCTACCCGATGGCACACTGTTGACCGTCGACGCATACGTTTTCAAATATCGGAAAAACGGCGTGAACTACGAAATTTACAATCCAGCGACAGGCACATGGAGAAGCGGGCCACGCAGCGGAACTATTGTTCAGCTCTGGGATTCATATCCTAACGCGAAGAGTTCTTCGCAGGAAGTAGGTCCGGCTGTGTTACGGCCCGATGGAACAGTGTTTGCCACGGGCGCGAATGGCGCACCTGGCGCCAGCGGGCACACGTCGATCTATGACACGCACACGAAGACATGGACGGCTGGCCCAGATTTTCCCGATGGGCTCGATGTAGCCGATGGACCTGCTTCGATCTTGCCGAATGGCAACGTGCTGGTGCAGGCTAGTCCGGGTATTTTTAATCCGGGTAGCAGATTCCTCGAGTGGGATGGCACTGGTTTCACCGACGTTACTGCGGGCAACACCGACGCCCCCAATATCCCTTCTTACTTTGGCAATATGCTGGACCTGCCGACCGGAGAAATTCTGTGGGCTGACTTGGGAGACGTTTGGGTGTATCGCCCGACAGGACATCCGGATCCTGCGTGGCTGCCGCAGATCACTTCGGTTCCGACAACAGTCAGACGAGGTGGATCTTATATGCTATCTGGCTTGAACCTGAATGGACTTTCGCAGGGAGCTGCTTACGGCGATGACACTCAGGCTGCGACGAACTATCCACTGGTGCGGCTCACCAACCGTGAGACGGGCGACGTTTTCTATGCGCGCACGCACGATCACAGCACCATGGCAATCGCTTATTCGGGACAAGCATCGACGCACTTCGATGTATCCAGCAAAACCGAGACTGGGTTGAGCGACTTGCAGGTCGTGGTGAACGGTATAGCGTCGGCGGCAGTTACGGTGAATGTGAAATAGGAACGGGGTGCTTCGTACCGAAGCGATGGGAACCCTCCCGTCCTTCGCTCCGCGATAGGAACGGGGCACCCGTTCTAAT
>CAWBSY010000006.1:0-133565 GCA_963791575.1 Terriglobia bacterium
CCAATTCGTCCAGAACTCAGCCCGATGCCACCAAAGATTATTCCAAGCCACGCTCGCAATTTCCTAACATCATTGCACCGTACAAACCGCAGCACGTCCCGCCGCCCAACCTCAGCAACACGCCGCGTATCGATCAGCTCTTCCAGAACGGCAAACTAATGCTTTCCATGGACGATGCCGTAGCCCTCGCCCTTGAGAACAACCTTGATCTAGTAATTGCGCGCTATAACTTGAATATCGCCGACACTGACATCCTGCGCTCGAAGGCCGGATCAACCATTCTCGGCGTGAATACTGGCATCGTGCAAAATACTCCCGGCGGCGGCACAGGCGGTCTCAGTGGAACGGTAGGCTCTGGTTCCGGCGGTACAAGCGTAGCCGCAGGTGGTATTGGAACCGGCACAAACGGCCTCGTCAGCTCGACCTTGGGCATCGGTTCGCCCATCACCAGCTTCGATCCCGTCATCACCGGAACCCTGCAAATGGATCGCGACTACGCGCTATCGAGCAGCGCCTTAAACGGCCAGGCTGTAACCAACAACAACACAGGGACAGCCGATGTTTCCTACCAACAAGGCTTTCAATGGGGGACGAACATGCAGGTGGGATTCAACAATACCCATCTCACTACCAGCGGTCCATTAACAGCGCTCAGTCCGGATGTTGCTTCGAATATGCAATTCAGGCTCACCCAACATCTACTTCAAGGCTTTGGCTTCCTGCCGAACCAACGCTACATTCACATTGCCAAGAACAACCGCGAAATCTCCGACGTCGCCTTCCGGCTGCAAATCATAACCACCGTTGATCAGATTGAAAACCTCTATTGGGATTTGGTTTATGCCTACGAAAACGTAAGAGTTCAGCAGGAAGCACTGGCCTTCGCACAACGCACGCTGGAAGACAATAAGAAGCAGGTGCAGATGGGAACTCTTCCTCCCATTCAAGTTGCGAGCGCACAGAGTACCGTCTCTACGGATCAACAAGCATTGACGCTGGCCCGCACTAATCTGGAATTGCAAGAATTGCTAATGAAAAATGCCCTCAGCCGAAATCTTGAAGATCCCATGCTCGCCGGGGCTGAAGTCCTTCCGACTTCTACTATTCAGCTGCCCGAGCAAGAACCCGTTGTTCCCGTACAAGATCTCATCAACGACGCCATCGGGCATCGTGCTGAACTCGCGGAATCACGCATCGATCTCACGACGCGCGACCTTAATAACAAAAGCGTGCGCAACGCCATGTTGCCGACGGTCGACGTCTATGCATATTATGGCGGCTCGGGATTAGGCGGCAGCCTGAATCCCAATGCAAGCTTCTGCTCGGGGTCAATAATTCTGGCATTTGCATCAACAAGAACAGAATTCCCTCCCAGTTCCTCAACGGCCCCGTGGGTTACGGGAGCACGCTGACGCAACTGTTCGACTCTACTGCACCCGATAAAGGAGTCGGCGTAACTGTGAACATTCCTTTAAAATCGGACAGGACAAGCCAGACCAGGTCCGTGCCGAACTCGAATATCGCCAGGCCCAAGTGCGCCTGCAGCAACTGGAAAATCAAGTCCGCATCGAAGTCCGGAACGCGCAATTTGACGTAGAACAGAACCGCGCCGCAGTAGATGCTGCGCAAGCTGCCGTCTCATTCGAACGCCAGACATTGAACGCCGATCAGCAAAAGCTGGCCGTTGGAGTGGGAACGCCGACTGCAGTATTACAGGACGAATCTAATTTGACGACCACGGAGTCGAACTTAGTTTCAGCCATGGCGAACTATGAAAAAGCGCGAGTGGAACTTGATCGCGCGACGGGATTGCTACTAGACCACGCAGGCATCGCAATGGCGGACGCGGAGAAGGGCCAAGTAACGCACATGCCGAGCGTGCCATATGTAGCCCCACGACAAGACGTGCCGTCCGTTTTGCCGTCTGCGAATCAAGCTCCGCAACAGCCACAGACTCCGGCGCAACCACAACCGGCACCGCCACAGTAATCGACATGGTGAATAAGTCCATTGTGAGACAATCAGCTCCGGTAAATCCATTTCGTTCTTGTTCCCTATTTATTTGCCATGGGTCTGTCCGTTGCTATCGTTACTTTGAATGAAGAAGAGAACATTGGTCGCACACTAGAAAGTGTGCGCTGGGCAGACGAAATTGTCTTGGTGGATTCGGGATCTACTGACCGGACCTGCGAGATTGCCCGCCAATTCGGTGCGAAGGTAATTATCGAGCCATGGCGCGGCTTCGTCGCCCAAAAGAATTACGCTCTCGAACACTGCACACAACCGTGGGTACTGGCCCTTGATGCCGATGAGGAAGTAAGCCTCGGATTATCGGAAGAGATTAAGGCCGTCATCAATGATCCCAACCCACTGAGTGGGTATTGGATTCCTCGCAAGAACCTGTTCCTTGGCCGCTGGATGCGTCATGGCGGCTTCTATCCCGATCCCAAATTGCGTTTGTTTCGCCGAGGCGAAGGATTTTCGACGGGACGTGATCCGCATGATCGCTATGAATTAAAGCACCAAGGCAAAACCGCCCAGCTCAAAAATGCAATGATCCACCACACCTATCCAACGCTCGACTTGTATCTCGAGCACATGAATCGCTATTCGGGTGTATGGAACAAAGTACCGGGAGCAAAATCGCGTCCCTTTCGCGTATCGGAAATCGTGGCACGGCCGTTTCTGACTTTTGTTTACAACTATTTCATCCGCCTGGGTTTCTTGGATGGCCGCGAAGGATTGCTGTTGCACATGTATCACGCCGGTTATGTCTCATGGAAATATGCGAAAGGCTGGGAATTAGGCGCGAAGCAGGCCGCGTAACACACCACGTCTTCGTCCCCTCCTTGCTACCCGTCCTTTACTCTCCTATCATCAAAAGTTAGCTTTTGGAGTAGTCATGCCAAACAAAAAAACCGAGCTTCCTGTCGCGGAGAGCCCGATCGCCGACGTGTTCGAAGGACGTCATCCTTCTCAGGCCGAAAAAGATTGGGCGGAAAAGACGCTAGCGCCGACTCTGGAAAAATCTCCCGAAAAGCCGATCGGCGCACGCCACCGGCGTAAATATCGACGAACACGGACACGCCCGCTTCACCACCATTTCAGGCGTTCCCATTCGGCGGCTCTATACCGAAGCCGATCTTCCAGAAGATTGGAATTACGGAAAAATATCTCGGCTATCCCGGGCAGCCGCCTTTCACGCGCGGAATCCATGCCACCGGTTATCGCGGCAAACTTTTCACCATGCGGCAGTTCTCCGGCTTCGCCTCGCCGGAAGAAACCAACCAGCGCTACAAGTATCTACTACAAAGCGGTGGCAGCGGGCTTTCCGTGGCATTCGATTTGCCCACGCTTGATGGGCTACGACTCCGACCACCCAGCCAGCGAAGGCGAAGTGGGAAAATGCGGCGTGGCTATCGATTCCCTTGAAGACATGGAAATTCTCTTCAATGGTATCGATCTCGAGAAAACCACCGTTTCGATGACGATCAATTCGCCCGCGTCGGTATTATGGGCGATGTATCTGGTCGTCGCCGAAAAGCAAGGAGCGGATTGGAAGAAAATCTCCGGCACCCTGCAAAACGACATTCTCAAGGAATACATCGCGCAGAAGGAATACATCTATCCGCCCGCGCCTTCGATGCGGCTGGTGATTGATACATTTGAGTTCGGCTCGAAATTCACGCCCAAGTTCAACACTATTTCAATCAGCGGATATCACATTCGCGAAGCCGGATCGACCGCGCTGCAGGAACTGGCATTCACTCTCTATGACGGCGTCGAGTACGTCGAATGGGCGACTGAGACGCGGCCTCGATGTAGATGACTTCGGTCCACGACTCAGCTTCTTCTTCAATGCGCACAACGACTTCTTCGAGGAGATTGCCAAGTACCGTGCGGCCCGAAAGATTTGGTATCAAGTAATGAAAGATCGCTTCGGCGCGAAAAACCAGCGCACATGGCTGATGCGATTCCACACGCAGACCGCAGGCGTTTCGCTCCCGGCGCAACAGCCAATGAACAACATCGCGCGCGTGGCGCTTCAGGCTTTGGCGGCAGTATTGGGCGGAACGCAGTCGCTGCACACTGATTCTTACGACGAAGCTTTGGCTCTGCCCACCGAAGAAGCGGCCCGCATCGCATTGCGCACCCAGCAGATCATTGCATATGAATCGGGCGTCACGCAGACTGTGGATCCGCTCGGCGGCTCATATTTTCTCGAAAACTTAACTCTGCAAATGGAAAAGGGCGCATTCGACTACTTCGGCAAGCTGGACGCAATGGGTGGCATGGTAAAAGCGATTGAGCGAGGATATCCGCAGAAAGAGATTGCCGAGGCCTCCTATCAATTCCAGCGAGCGGCAGAAGCAAAAGAAAAAGTGATCGTGGGTGTCAACGATTTCGTCATCGAAGAAGAGTCGCCGAATATTCTGTATATCGATGAGAGCGTGGCAAAACAGCAATCCGCGAAGCTGAAAACCTTACGCGCGCGCAGATCGAACGATGAGGTAAAAAGAACTCTGGACGCTCTTAAGAAAGCCGCAGCTCAGGAGCCGAAGGCAGCGATGAACGGAGAAATTTCCCCAGCGAACACAATGCCCTTCATAGTGGACGCAGTGCGGGCATACGCAACGGTAGGAGAAATCTGCGAAGCGATGAGCGAAGTTTACGGGACGTATACAGAAGTGAGCATCACCTAGAGGGTATTGGCATTGGCACGCCTGATTCCAATACTCCGCAGCCGTACCTCGTTTGGCCCGAAAGGGGAACATAAACGAATATTTGCTTCTATCGACTGAAATCTTGGACTACTTCGGATTACGATTTTGAGGTCACAAATTGTGACCTCAAAAAAATGAAGAAAAGAAACACTGGAAAAATTCTTCGCATGCCGAAGCACAGCGAAAAACCTGCTTTCTCCGTGGAATCGCGGATACTTAATTCTTCGCCATCAAAAAGTTATGTTGGATACAGACTTGGCTGAACTTTACGGAGTTTCTGTCAAACGTCTCAACGAGCAGGTCAATCGTAATCAAGAGCGTTTTCCCGCTGATTTTGTATTCCAACTCACCTCTAAGGAACACGAATCTTTGAGGTCGCAAATTGCAACCTCAAAACAAGGTCGCGGTGGCAGGCGTTATCTACCCTACGCATTTACTGAACATGGCGCAATCATGGCTGCCACGGTGCTCAATTCGAAACCAGCCATCCAGATGAGCGTTTTTATCGTACGAGCGTTTGTGCGCCTGCGTGAAATGCTGGCCACGAATCGGAAGCTTGCATCGAAAATCAACGAACTCGAAAAGCATGTGGAAGCGCACGATACCGAGATCCAGGAAATAATCCAAGCCATCCAACAACTCATGGTTCCGGAGGAAAAGCCAGCCCGCAAGATCGGATTCCGACTCAATCCATAGAACCCTAAAAGCGGCTCGGCGCGACGTCAGTGGCAATCCTGCGTGGACGACCATGGAATGATATTCTTTGTGCCTCAGGCCCCCGTGTGAAATAGCTATGCGCCATGCCGTCCGACATCTGAAGAAAGCCGACCCCATACTCTCAGCTATCATTGAGCGCGTTGGCCCCTATCGCCGCGAATACGGCGAGCCGACTTTCGAAAGTCTCGCCCGATCGATCGTCTACCAGCAATTAAACGGACGAGCCGCCGCCACCATTTATGGACGGCTCGAAACACTGGCTGGAAAGCCGCTAACTCCGCCGGGAATTCTAAAACTCACCGAAGAACAAATGCGTTCCGCAGGCCTGTCCAAACAGAAACTCAGCTACATCCGCGATCTCGCCGCGAGAACGGCAAGTGGCGAGATTGAATTCGCCCGCCTCTTGGACATGTCCGACGAGGACGTTATCGAACATCTCACGCGCGTGAAAGGCATTGGCACCTGGACAGCGCACATGTTCTTGATCTTTGCCTTGCGCCGCCCCAACGTTTTGCCCACTGGTGATTTCGCCATTCAGATGGCGGTCAGAAAACTCTACAGGAAACGCAAGATGCCGAAACCAGCGCAGATGGAAAAGATCGCCAAGTGCTGGGAACCCTACCGCAGTGTTGCGTGCTGGTATTTGTGGCGAAGCCTCGATATCAAAACTGTTGAAGACTAACCGCGATTAAAAAGCACAGACTTACGACTGGCGCTCTGCCTCGATGAAGCCGTAGAGTGTCTCTTTGTGATTAAATGGTTGCGATGGCTGATCCCAAAATTCGCGTTTTAGTCGCCAAGCCTGGTCTCGATGGCCATGATCGCGGCGCTAAAGTCATTGCGCGAGCCCTGCGCGATGCCGGCATGGAGGTCATCTACACCGGCCTGCGCCAGACTCCAGAGATGATCGTGAATGCCTCTCTCCAAGAAGACGTCAACGTCATCGGGCTATCGATTCTTTCCGGCGCCCACAACGCCATAGTCCCGCGAGTCATCGATCTGCTCAATCAGAACAAAATGGACGACGTGCTGCTCATTATCGGAGGCATCATTCCCAACCAGGACATCGACAATCTGAAGAAGTTAGGCGTGGCCGCAATCTTTCAGCCTGGCACCCCGATGGACGATATTGTCCAGTTTATCCGTACCAACGTTAAGCCTCGTGGTGTGCCCACCGCTTCCTGATGACCGAAATCAGTACTTCCCGTTTGCGAGACATTCTGACCAAAACTGTCGGCCCCGCCCCTTGGTATTGGAAGACGTTCCCTGCCGTGAATTCCGCAAATCAGCGTTTCACGTGGACGCATCATGGCGATCAGGGCGCACTTGGATATGTTGTTTCTCTTGGTTTGGAGCAGGAGCCTGACAAAGCGCGCCTCGCACTCAACACTTATTGCAGACCTTTCTCAGTACCTGACTCGCGGCTTGGCATCTGGTGTCCCGGAGGGGCGCAGCATTCGCCTGACCTGCTTTGATCCGGTGCAACTCAAGGCATTCGATCTCGCCGAAGTTGCCGGATGGTTCAAGCCTTCGAGCGAACGGATCTACGCAGCGACCGAGCCCATTGCCGAATTCGAAGTACCGCTCTGGCTCGAAGCGGGCATGCACAAGATCGAAGTGCCAGAAGAATTGCGGAACGTTGACGAGCTGATTGTGCCCACCAGTTACGCAGCTAAGAGCAACGACGATCCGGCATTCGCACTTTATGTTTTCTACTTGCACGCAGGATTGGTCGAAGTGTTGCCGCAAAAGTGGTTCACGGCAAGCCAGTACCAAATAGGAAAGCAGTGGATCACGCGGGCGACGCGAGATCCGGAATCGCATCGCATAGTCGGCGAGTGCTTCGGTGTCGGAACGTTCTTGCTGGAAGAAGATGGATGCAGACTCGATCGCTGGCTGGATAGAACAGATCACTAACAACCGCGGATCGCTCAGATATTTAGACTTTCTCTGTGTCTCTGTGCCCTCTGTGGTAAAAAGCGTTCCTGTTTGCTACTCCCCGCTCCGCTGTTATACCTTAACTAGTTTCGGTCTTCATTTCATGGCGAATCGCGAAGAGTCCCCCGCACCGCAAAGTCCCATTATTCTCAGTACACGCGTCGATCCCACCTCCGCCCGCTTTGAAGCGAACATGCGCTTTCTTGGCGGACCTGGTTTCGCAAGTCCGCAACGAAGAAGAGACAAATCCGCGAGGGCGGGGGCGCAAAGGCCATCGAAAGCCAGCACACGAAAAAGCGGCTGACCGCGCGCGAGCGCATCAATCTGCTGGTTGATCCTGGAACTTTCTTCGAGCTTGGCGTCTACGCCGCCCACGGGATGTACGAAGAATGGGGCGGCGCGCCCGCGGCGGGCGTGATCACCGGCCTGGCGCGAATGCAGTCCGCGCCTGGTGATGATCATCGCGAACGATGCCACGGTGAAGGCCGGCGCGTTTTTTCCCATGACTTCGAAGAAGGTGATTCGCGCGCAGAACATCGCCATCGAGAATCGCATTCCCACGATTTACCTCGTCGATTCCGCCGGAGTATTTCTTCCGCTGCAGGAAGACGTGTTTCCCGATACCGACGATTTCGGCCGCGTCTTTCGCAACAACGCGGTGATGTCGGCGATGGGCATTCCGCAAATCGCGGCCATCATGGGAATGTGCGTGGCCGGCGGCGGCTATCTGCCGGTGATGTGCGATCACGTTCTAATGACGGACGGCAGCGGCCTCTTCCTCGCTGGGCCCGCGCTGGTGCAGGCGGCGATCGGACAGAAAGTTTCCGCCGAAGAACTGGGCGGCGCGGCGATGCATTCGGCAATCAGCGGCACCGTGGACTTTCGCGAGCCCAACGATGAAGCCTGCCTGGCAGCGCATTCGCGCCATCGTCGAGAAGTGGGGATACCGGCGGCAATCTCCGTGGGACCGGCAAGAAGCCCGAGCCGCCCGCGCTGGCCGCCGAAGAAATCTACGGCATCTACGATTCTTCGCCGGCGCGCCCGTACGACATGAAAGAGATTCTGGCGCGCATCGTCGACGGCAGCCGCTTCGACGAATACAAGCCGGAGTACGGCAAGACGCTGATCTGCGGCTACGCGCGCATCGGCGGATTTGCCGTCGGCATTGTCGCCAATCAGAAACTGCACGCGCAGCAGACCGATCATGAAGGCAAGAAGCGCGTCGAATTCGGCGGCGTCATCTATACCGAGTCCGCCGAGAAAGCTGCGCGCTTCATCATGGACTGCAACCAGAACCTGATCCCGCTGATTTTCTTTCACGACGTAAACGGATTCATGGTGGGCCGCGATGCGGAGTGGAGCGGCATCATCAAAGCCGGCGCGAAGATGGTGAATGCGGTATCGAATTCCGTGGTGCCGAAGATCACCGTGATCGTCGGCGGATCGTTTGGCGCGGGACATTACGCGATGTGCGGCAAGGCTTACGATCCGCGATTTGTGTTTGCGTGGCCGACGGCGCGATACGCGGTGATGAGCGGAGATGCGGCCGCGGGCACTTTGGTGGAAATCAAAATCAAGCAACTGGAGCGCGGCGGAAAGAAGCTGAGCGAAGAAGAGCGCAAAGAACTGTTCGAATCGACGAAGAGAACCTACGACGAGCAGACTGATCCGCGCTACGGCGCGGCGAGACTGTGGATCGACAAGATCATCGATCCGGTCGAAACGCGCGATGCGATCACGCAGGCGCTGGAAGCGGCAGCGTTGAATCCGGATGTGCCGGAGTTTAAGGTGGGAGTGCTGCAAACATGATTATCATTGAGCGCTTCACGTCGGAATTGTTACGACAAAGTTTGCGAATCCGTACCGCTGACTGATTCTTGGCAATATGTCTGATCTCGTCAAACTGATCGAATGTCCGCGCGATGCCTGGCAAGGGCTGAAGAGGCCGATCCCTACTCACATCAAAATCGAATATCTCGCACGCTTGATCAGCGCGGGATTCAAGCACATCGACGCCGTCTCGTTTGTCTCGCCAAAGGCGGTGCCGCAGATGGCGGACTCCGAAGAAGTTCTGAAAGAACTTGATCCGCCGGATGATGTGGAGATCATCGGCATCGTCGTGAATGAAAAAGGCGCGCAGCGGGCGATCGAGACTCAAGCGGTGCGCACTCTGGGATTTCCTTATTCGGTTTCGCCAACATTCCTGCGCAACAATCAGAATCAATCGCCGGAAGAAGCGATCGAAGAACTGGAAAAGATCAAGAACAAAGCCGAGGAAGACGGCCTTGACGTTGTGGCCTACATTTCGATGGCGTTCGGCAATCCATATGGCGATGAGTGGAATATTGGAGAAGTTATGGACGCAATCGATCTGCTCGAATCGTTTGGCATTCGAATGATCTCGCTGGCCGATACAGTTGGCATGGCGGGACCGAAGCAAATCAGCGAGCTCGTGTCAGCGGTGATTTCGAAATACGATTTTCTTGAGATCGGAGTCCATCTGCACAGCCGTCCCGATGAAGCGGTCGAGAAAATTCTGGCCGCGTATGATGCAGGTTGCAGGCGCTTCGATTCCGCACTGGGGGGCTTGGGCGGCTGCCCGTTTGCGCAAGATGCAATTGGTAGGCAACATTCCAACAGAAAAAGTGATTGAAGCGTTGCAACAGCGCGGTGCGGCCCTGCCGCAGCTGAAATCGCTTGGACGTATTGTTGCGAGCATCAGAGGCAATTGGTGCGCGATACGCAAATTCTCAGACGGCGGATTAACATCCCAGCATGAACTACTCACACTATTAATCTTGCGAAAGTGACTCCGGCGTCGCCACGATCACTCTCAATCGTCCCGAAAAGCGCAACGCCATCAGCTTTCAGCTTGTCGACGAACTGACGTGCGCGCTGGATGAGATCGAACAATCATCGTCGCAGATCGTGCATTCTGACCGGCTCCGGCAAAGCTTTCTGCGCCGGGCATGGACCTGGACGAACTCAAATCGCTCACCGGAAAATCGCACGCAGACAATATTAAAGATTCCACCACCATGGCGCGCATCTTCCGCCGCCTTTATGAATTCCCCAAACCGACCATTGCCGCGGTGAACGGTGCGGCTATCGCGGGTGGCACTGGGCTCGCTACCATGTGTGACTTTACCTTGGCCGTGCCCGAGGCCAAGTTCGGATACACCGAAGTGCGAATTGGATTTGTCCCGGCGATCGTGTCATCGATTCTGGTCTGGCAAGTCGGACACAAGATCGCCAGAGACTTACTGCTTACGGGACGGCTTTTCGATGCGGCCGAAGCACATCGCTACGGACTCGTCAACGAAGTAGTAGACGCAACCAGCCTTATGCCACGCGCACGTGAGCTTGCCGCGCAACTTATGGAGAACAGTCCGTCATCGTTGATCGCAACCAAAAGACTGATCAACGGATTCATTGCATCCCAGCTCGACCGTCAGATCGCCGAAGCCATCGAAGACAACGCCGCATCCGCGACCACGGCCGACTTTCGCGAAGGAATCGCGTCGTTCCTCGAAAAGCGCAAGCCGCGTTGGAGTGGAAAATGAGTAGTTCCCAGACAGAGGATCGGCAAATCAACGACCAAACAATGCCTATTAATTTCGAGACCCGAATTCGCGTTCGCTATGCCGAGACCGACCAAATGGGAGTTGTTTACCATGCAAATCATTTGGTGTGGTTCGAAATTGGACGTGTCGAATTCCTGCGCCAGCTCGGCTTCTCATATCGCGATATGGAACACCACGACGGTTGCTTCATAGCCGTGGTCGATGCCCGCTGCCGATACAAGGCACCCGCATACTACGATGACGAAATCATTGTGCGAACGCATTTAAGAAACATTCGTGACTCAGTGATACATTTTGGATACGAACTGCGTGCGCGTGAGTGACGGTGTATTGTTAGCGGAAGGTGAGACAACACACGTCGTGACGAATGCTGAAATGAAAACTACCTCCCTTCCCGAAAAGTATTTGACGAAGTTCAAAGAAGCCTTAGGAAAATGACTCAATCCCGCGAAACAATCGTGCTTTCCACTGTGTTCCCTGTGTCCTCCGTGGTAGTAAATTCATATACGAGGAAGTCGCATCTGAAAGCACTTCACATCAACGGTAACGATCTCACTCTGGAAGAGGTGCGCGAAGTTGCGGTCGAGCGCCGCGCGGTGCTTCTTGCGCCTGATGCTCGCGAAGCAGTCGATCGCGCCCGTGCTGTGGTGGAGAGCATTGGTTGCAAGCAACAAACTCTCCTATGCGATCACCACCGGCGTCGGCAAACTCAGCGATGTGCGCATTGCCGGCGACCAGATTCGCGAACTGCAGGTAAATCTGCTGCGATCCCACGCCGTCGGAGTCGGCGAGCCGCTTTCCGTTCCTGAAACTCGGGCAATGATGTTGCTGCGCGCCAATTCCCTCGCCAAGGGATTCTCCGGCGTGCGCGGCGTCGTCATCGACACGCTTTGCGAGATGCTCAATCGCGGCGTGACTCCGTTCGTTCCCTCGCAAGGCAGCGTTGGCGCGAGCGGCGATCTGGCTCCTCTGGCGCATCTGGCGCTGGCTCTGATCGGCGAAGGCGAATGTTTCGATGACAAGAGCAATCGCATCCCGAGCGGCGAAGCATTGCGCGCACGCCCAAATCAAGCCGCTGGTGCTGGAAGCGAAAGAAGCCATTTCGCTGATCAATGGAACGCAGGCGAATGCTGGCCGTCGGAACGCTGGCACTGCTGGCCGCTGAGACTCTGGTCGATTCCGCCGATGTCGTCGGCTCGCTGTGCTCGACGCCTTGCAAGGCACCGATGTCGCCTTTGACGAACGCATTCATCAGGCGCGCCCTCACGCTGGACAAATGAAGACAGCCGCGAATCTCGCGCGATGCTCGAAGGCAGCCAGATCCGCGAATCGCATCGCGATTGCGGCCGCGTGCAGGATGCATATTCCCTGCGCTGCATTCCTCAAGTCCACGGCGCTGTTCGCGACACGCTTGCTCATTGCCGCGCAGTCATGGAGATCGAAGCGAACTCCGCCGTCGATAATCCTCTCGTCTTTGTGAAGAATCCGAAAGTCACCGACGGCGAAGGCGACGTTATCTCCGGAGGAAATTTTCATGGCGAGCCTCTGGCCTTTGCTCTAGATTTTCTTGCAATTGCTCTGAGCGCGCTTGCCGGAATCACCGAACGCCGCATCGAGCGGCTGGTGAATCCCGCGCTCAACGAAGGCTTGCCGCCATTTCTCGCAGCTGGCGCGGGCTTGAATTCCGGATTCATGATGCCGCAAGTCACGGCCGCCGCGCTGGTCAGCGAGAACAAGGTGCTGGCACATCCCGCGTCGGTGGATTCGATCACCACCTCGGGCAATAAAGAAGATTACGTTTCCATGGGAATGACCGCGTCGCTCAAGCTCAAACGCATCGTCGAAAATACTCGCAACGTAATGGCGATCGAAGCCATGGCCGCCGCCCAGGCGCTCGACTTCCTGGCCCCGCTCAAAACTGGTAAACGCGGACAGGCCGCCCATGCGGCGATCCGTTCGGTGTGCCCCACCATGGATAAAGATCGCATCATGTACAAAGACTTCGAGAACATCGCCACGCTGATCGCAAGCGGAAGAATCGCGGAAGCTATTCATTAGCCTGTGATGCCCTTGCTATTCTTTTTGAAGTCGTAAGTTCAAGCTATAAATTGAAAGAACAATTAAGAGGACTCCATGAAAATTTGGATCGTGATGTTGCTTCTGTCTGCGTTTGCCCCGGCTGCTCTCGCCAGTAATGTAAAAGAAGAAGAGCGCGTGAAAGACTCCGGAGAAGTCCTGAAGGAAATACTCGACATCCCTGACGATATTCCGCAGGATCTGCTCGACAAGGCAGAATGCCTGGTGGTTTTGCCATCAGTAAAAAAGGCAGCGTTCGGGATCGGCGGAAGCTACGGTCGTGGCGTCATGATTTGCCGCAGCGGAGAGCACTACACTGGGCATTGGGGAGCGCCAGCCATGTATGCCCTCGAGGGAGCCAGCATCGGTTTCCAACTCGGTGGTCAAGCGACTGATTTCGTGCTGCTCGTGATGAATCCCAAAGGAGCACGATCGCTCCTAAGCAGCAAGGTCAAGCTCGGCGCCGATGCTTCCGCGGCAGCGGGTCCAAAAGGACGCACAGCGGAAGCCGCAACCGACGTGGTGATGAACGCGGAGATTCTGTCGTACTCGCGCAATAAAGGATTATTCGCGGGAGTTTCGCTCGAAGGTTCCACACTGCGCTCAGACGGAAGCGCCAACGAGAAACTCTACGGGAAAAAGGTAACTGCAAAAGACATTATCCGAAAGGGCTCGGTGAGGACGCCCTCATCAGCACGCGAGCTGGTATCGCTCCTCGACAGGAAATCGCCTCGCAATCGGTCCGATCCGAAATCTCTGCAGTAAGCAGTAACGGCCACCTTTTCGCGTTCGTTGCGAAAGGGTGGCAACTTGCTTCGCCGCACCGGAGGCAGTGTTTAGAGATAGCTTAGCCACCAGTCCTTGCGGCGCTGCTTGACTCCTTCAAACCACCGGCATGGGAAATAGAGAAGGACAACAGCTGTGATCCACATCAAATAAACAAACGGAAGGTTGAATCCGTAAGTATCCGGCGCACCGAAGAAAAATCCTCCATGCAGAAGCCACGCGTATGGCTGATGAAACAATACTGCCATCAGCACGGCGAGCGAGTGAATGAGATAGAGATGGAGTATGTAGAAAAACAGCGGAACGCGCCCGAATGTCAGTAGCGGCGACAGAACTGCCGGAACACTCGCCTTTTGATCGAAGTTTTTGTCGAGCCACGCCAGCAGCAGCAATGAAGGTCCTAGTGTCATCAGAAGAAATTGCAAAGATGGTGGATACTTCTCTACATCCAGGAAAAGAATTACCGTCTTTTCTACTGTGGGCTGAATATGCCATGGTCCTTGAGAGACACCGCCTCCTAGTCCGGCCGGAGGATTTCCATAAACATTGGTCAGGCGTAGCACGATAAAAGCTATAGTCAGCCCAAGCCCAATCTGCGCAATCAGTTTTCGGCGATGCTCTTTCTCCAGCAGGTAGATTGAGCCAAAGACATAGCCCGCCGCCATAACTCCGACCCAAGGGATCAGCGGGAACAGTACAAATTTTTGTATGTGAAAGGGAAGCAACACCCCACCTTTGACATGCAAAATCGTCCAAAGCCACGCGAACGCGCCGAATTGTCGAGGACGAACCGGGTCAAGCAGATCGTGTCCCGCTATCATGACCGCGGAGAACGCCGCCACCCAGCGCACAGGCAAGCGAACAATCGCCGCCATTAGTATCATGCAAGCGCCCAAAGCCCAGATGACGCCAAAAAATCCCCATGGGAAAATGAACGTCCACGCAGTCCCGACTACGGTGAATTCGATGAAAATCAGCCAGAGTCCGCGTGTCCACAAAAATCGGCTCAGCGCTTGCGGGGTTCTACGCCTGCCGTAAAAAAAAGCGCCGGTGCCTGCCAGAAAGAAAAACAGCGGCGCGCAAAAATGAGTAATCCAGCGGGTGAAGAATAACGCGTAATAGGTTTGCGCCAAAGCTTCTGGCTCAAAGGGCAGATTGCTGAAGAAATCGCGAGTATGGTCGATTGCCATGATGACCATAACCAATCCGCGCATTATATCGAGCGAAACTATGCGGCGGAATCCTAGCGTTGTCTCGTTTGGGATAGCGTCTGACGGAGTAGCGTCGAGCCTGCGCGACGACACGGTTGAGGACATTCCCGATTCCTTTCGTCGGAAATCCGATTTTCTTGGCCTAGACGTATGGCGGCAGCGAAAGTTAGCGTAATCCCTCAGTCGAATTCACAACCACCCGAGCGGACTTACCTTTTCGCGAAAAAGTATAATCCTAGACTTTGGGATTTCCTTTAATATTCGTTCAAAACCTAAGCGTCCTCAGGTGGGGTACTCGCCTTCGTCGGCGCAAGGCTTACTTGTGAGGCTTGTTCGGCAAACGTACTACTCTCGACTTTGCTGGAAACGTACCCACTCCGAATCGCTCTCGCACTCCGGCTCTCAGACGCCAACATGATATAATTTTGATCTGAGTAGCCCTGTGTTAGCTGACGGAGGATTGTATCGATAAACGGTTTATTCGCACGAACGATCGTATTCGAGCGCGAGAAATTCGGGTAATAGATGACGAAGGTGCACAGATTGGTATCTTGACTCCCTTCGACGCGCTCAAAATGGCCCGCGAAAAGAATCTTGATCTGGTTGAGATTTCCCCAACAGCACAACCACCCGTATGCCGAATCATGGATTATGGGAAATTCCTGTACCAGCAGGAAAAGAAAGAACGCGAAGCCAAAAAGCATCAGACGAAAATTGTGGTCAAGGAAGTGAAGTTCCGCATTAATGTGGACGACCACGATTACGACACCAAAAAGAATCACGTATTGCGTTTTCTCGACGAGGGAGACAAGGTCAAGGCGACCATCTTCTTCCGCGGTCGCGAAATGACGCGCACCATGCTGGGACGGCAAATTCTCGAACGTCTAATTAAAGATGTAGAGGGAAACGCGATTGTAGAATTTCGTCCCCGCCAAGAAGGAAATACGCTTCACGCTATTCTTGCTCCCAAGAAGTCGGCGCAAGAACGTGAAAAAGAGAAGATTAAAGAAGAGAAGGCTCGCGAGAAAAAAGCCAAGCAGCAGGCCGCCGCGGTTCCGGCTCCGGAAGTGCAGCGCGCAAATCCGGCTTAGTTCTTCCTTCAAATTGGAGCGAATGCTGTTCTGAGCGGAATCATCGACGCGAGGCAGTTTTTGTGCTTTAAAGCAGAGACACTGAATTTAGTATTTCATCGAGGATTTATGCCGAAACTGAAGACACACAAAGGCGCAGCCAAGCGCTTCAAGAAGACCGCAAGCGGAAAAGTAAAGCGCGGACACTCCGCATTGCGTCACATGCTCACGTCTAAATCGCACAAGCGCAAGAAGACGTTAGGCAGCGCAACGTTGGTGAGCGACGCGGATACACCAAAGATCAAACGAATGATTCCATATTAGTAGGTTCGTGTGGTGCGGCCGCCTTCGGGCCGCAGCCTCTCGTGGCGGAAGCTGCGGGAATGAAATTCAAATCGCGGACGAGGGCGTCCGCGCCACACAAACAAGGCGAGTGAAGAGGTCAGAACATCACCTTCCCGGTGAAAATTCCTTACCTCCAGCCGCCATTCAATAGAAAGCAAAAAGGAGAACACCATGCCTCGTGTAAAACGCGGAACAAAACGCCGCGCAAAACGTAAAAAGATACTTGACCGCGCTAGCGGTTACTTCCTCACAAAATCAAAACTCCACCGTGCGGCGAAAGAAGCTGTTGATCGCGCGCTCAAGTTCGCCTATTCCGGACGCAAACAAAAGAAGCGCCAGTATCGATCGCTATGGATCGTGCGTATTGGAGCTGCTGCGAAACTTAGTGGCCTTAGCTACAGCCAGTTTGTCCATGGATTGAAATTGGCCAATGTAGAATTAGACCGCAAGATTCTCGCCGACCTCGCTGTGCATGATGCGCCTGCGTTTAAGAATCTGGCAGAGCAAGCGAAGACTGCGATTGCCGGAGCGGCGTAGAGGCGAGGCGGCTTTAGCTTAGCGCTAGGCTTTAGGCTTCAGGAAGGAGCGATCTCAACTGAAGCTCTTTCATATCTGTCGGGTTGCTATCATTTTTTAAATTTGTGAACTTGTCATCCTGAGCGCCACCATTGCCGCGCTTGCGAGGCAAGGTTAGTCGAAGGATCCCTGCATTCTCGATAACGAATGGCATACACCGTTCCCAAACTAAAGGATTTTTCGCCCAAGGCGCTCGAAAAGGCTGCCGCGAAACTCTTGTCTGCGCTTGAGAGGAAACAAAGCAGTCGCTTCCGAAGCAGATTGGAAAGAGTTCCGTGACCGCTGGATGGGCCGCAAGAACGGCATACTGACTCAGATCAATGAGACGTGGCTGAAAGCCGCGCCGAAAGATGAGAAGCGAGATGTTGGCCAGCGGGTAAATGAGATCGAAGAAGCAGGTTGAGGTAACGGATCGATGCTACCGCTTCAGAAGTCGCGCACGGATCGTAGAATCGGAATACGAGAGCTCGGCTAGCTGAAACGGTCGACATCACTCTTCCCGGCAATCGTCGACCGCTCGGCGCGGAACATCCCATCATCAAGACGATGAATGAGATCGTCTCCGTTTTCCGCAATCTTGGCTACTCCGTCGAAGAGGGGCCGGAGATTGAGACCGACTACTACAATTTCGAAGCGCTGAATTTTCCGCCAAACCATCCCGCACGCGACACGCAGGATACCATTTTCATCGCAAATCAGGAATCGAAAGCCACGCGCGACCGGCTGCTCTTGCGCACGCATACTTCTCCGGTACAGATTCGTGCTATGGAACGGACGAAGCCCCCGATCCGAATTGTGATTCCTGGCAAGGTTCATCGCAATGACGCCCTCGACGCGACGCACTCGCCCGTTTTTCATCAGGTCGAAGGACTCGCGGTGGATACCAACATTACATTCTCCGATCTGAAGGGTACGCTCGATCACGCGATGAAGGCGCTTTTCGGATCGAGCGTGAAGACACGATTCTATCCGTCGTTCTTCCCTTTCACCGAGCCCAGCGCCGACGTGCAGATCAGTTGCCTGTTCTGCGGAGGCAAAGGATATCGCGATGGCGCACGTTGTCCGAATTGCAAAGCCAGCGGATGGATTGAGTTGCTGGGTTGCGGCATGGTCGATCCGAATGTGTACGGGTTCGTCGATTACGACGCGAAGAAGGTGAGCGGATTTGCCTTCGGAATGGGCGTCGAGCGTATAGCGATTCTGAAGTACGGAGTGGACGACATTCAGCTGTTTTATCAGGGTGATGTTAGATTTTTGGAACAGTTTAGGTAGAAAGCCCTAGCTGTTGGCTTTGCTTTTAGCTAGATAGCTGGCAGCTGAGAGCTAAAAGCTAGCAGCTGATAGCTGACCCATGAAACTCTCTCCACAATGGTTGCGCGATTTCGTTGACCCGCAGGTGAACTATCACCAGCTTGCGGACGATCTCACGCTTGCCGGCATCGCCGTCGAGTCGGTGAGCGGCGAAGGCGAAGCGACCGTTTTCGAGATGGAAATCACGACGAATCGGCCCGACGCTATGAATCATTATGGCGTCGCCCGTGAATGTTCTGCGCTTTACGATCTTCCCCTGAAGCCGATCGCCCCCAGGCTGCCTGCCTCTTCTGGTTCTCCCAATTTTGAAATTCAGATTGGAGACGCCGAAGGTTGCGCCCGATACACGGCGCGGATCATTCACGGTGTCACTATCAAAGATTCTACGGAGCAAATAGCCAAGCGCCTGGTCAGTGTTGATCAGCGCTCGATTAATAACGCTGCCGATGCTTCCAATTACACGCTTTGGGAAATGGGACATCCAACGCACGCGTTTGATCTAGATCTTCTCGAAGGCGGCAAGATTATCGTTCGCCGTGCGCGAGGCGGCGAAACGCTCAAGACGCTCGACGGTGTGGAGCGCAAGCTAACTCCGGACGATCTGGTCATCGCCGACTCCGAGAGGCCGGTAGCACTCGCCGGCGTGATGGGCGGCTTTGACACCATGATCACCGCGAAAACGAAGAATATTCTGATCGAGAGCGCGTGGTTTGATCCGGTCACGGTCCGAAAAATGTCAAAGCGCCACGGATACACACCGATGCCTCGCATCGCTTCGAGCGTGGCGCGGACTATGAGGCCACGACTCTCGCCTGTGACCGGGTCGCGGAGTTGATATTGCAATCGGGCGGTGGCCAACTGGGTGGCGGTGTGATCGATGTCGCTGCACGAACTCTCGATCAGGCACCCGTTGCTTTGCGAGTTTCCGAAGTTCATCGCATTCTTGGCAAAAGCCTCGATACTATCGAAATTGTCCGCATACTCAAAGCGGCTTGGATTCGATCTCCTGCCCGAACCTGGCGACGAGCCGGAGTTCACGGCGCAGATTCCCAGTTGGCGTTTGGATATCGAACGCGAAATCGATTTGATCGAAGAGATCGCACGACTGCATGGATACGACAAGTTCCCCAACACTTTGCCGGTTTACATAGGATCTGTAAAAGACTCACCAGACGCGGCGAAAGATGCGAAACTCCGCACCTCGCTGCTCGCGCTTGGTTATAACGAGACTATCTCGCTAACTTTTATTTCGCATGAAGATGCGGAACAATTTTCAGACGTGCCGGTGCTTGAGCTGGAGAATCCGCTCAGTGAAGAAGCATCCGTAATGCGCACCTCAATGGTGCCCGGCATGCTGAACATGCTGGCTTATAACCTAAACCGGGGCAGTGATAACGTGCGTTTATTCGAGACTGGAAATGTTTTCCAAGCGGCGGGTGATCAGGCCCTGCAAACGAAACGCATTTCTATCGGTGCAACTGGCGCGGTCACTTCGGAAGTTCTACAAAAGGCGCGTCCACTTTCATTTTTTGATTTAAAGGGCGATGTCGAGAATCTGTTAACGTCGTTTGAATTCAAGTCAATCGCATACGATGCGGAAACAGCGGATTACTTCCATCCCGGACGTTCGGCGCGGGCGGTGATGGACGGAATAACAGTAGCGCAGTTCGGACAACTTCACCCTGATATAACTTCAGCACGCAAGTTGCGGCAGGATGTGTTTGTAGGAGAAATCTATTTAGATCAACTCTACAAACACGGCCTGCGAGAAGTCCGGTATGAGCCTCTGCCGAAATATCCTGCTGTCGAGCGAGATTTTTCTTTCGTATTCGCGGACACAGTTCTCTTCGAGCAGATTCAGCAAGCCATTACGAGTTTACATTTGAAAGAACTACGCAGCTTCGTCCCGGTCGAGATATTCCGGGGAGGATCGGTTCCCGCTGGAAAGTATTCGTTGCTGTTACGTGCGAAGTTCCAGTCAAACGAACGAACATTGCGTGAGGAGGAAGTCGCCAAATGGGCAGCGAACATCACTAAAGCCCTGCAAGCACTCGGTGGCACACAGCGCGCGTAGGCGGCTCGCAAGTTCGAAAAGTAAGTTGCCCTGCTGGCTCAAATCCAAACACTGCCTGGTCTCACAATGGCGCCTTCACAGACCACGAGTAGCGCCCGCCTTCCCGTTACATCCAGACGCTAAGCAAAAGCCCAGGCGCGCAAAACAAAACAGGTGCAATTCGGAAAATTCAGGAGCGGTAGTGAGCGCGCAACTTATGGCAGCCAAGATCGTCTTTCATCCAACTGTATCCATACTAGGCGGATTGCTGTCGATTCGCGGGTTGCATGCTCCACAAGCGCGAGATCGCCGCGACCATCATGCTTGACATCAGCTGCATGGTTGCTACGTCGCGATGATCGAAGGCATGGGGCGCTCCCGAGAGCACTTCGAAGACGCCGAGAGTTCTTCGGAAGTATCGCAGCGGGGCGACCAGGATCGAACGCGCGCCAAGTCGGCGGCAACTTGCCAGGTCCACATGGGGGTTTCGCTCGGCATCGTTGCACATAACAACTTCTCCGGTGCGCACACAGTCGGCGGAAATGCCGGAGTCGGTTTGCAATCGCACTCCTAAATCTGGAGCCGTCCGGCCCGTGCGGGCTCGGCATACAATTTCATCTCCATGACGCAGCGCGATTGCGGCTCCCGTAGCGCCGGTCAAGGCTTGGGCACGTTCCGCAATTACGCTGATGGCAGGTTCAAGATCGAGTTCACCAGTATGAATTTCTTGCTCGATAAGTGAGCTCCGGGAAACGGTGTTGGTGGCGGGATTACTCATGAGCCGAGCATGACTACGAGAAGGAGCAAGAGTCGAAAACGAAGCGGGAACGCGTTCGCCGTACGAGGGGGAGAGCGCTGGAACCGTAGAAATCAGTTCGCGTACGAGACGGTCCAATTCAATATCATTGATCACATGCGCGGTTTGCTGTCCGCGCAGTGATCCGCCGAGAACTCGCGACAGGCTCAGCACAGCCTGACTTCCGCAGGCGTAGCAGTAGGGAGTGTTGTTCTCACTAATGACTTCGCACTCGACGCAAAATACCGAAGTTTGCAATGACAAAAAATGAATGTGCTGCCCAGTAAGCCGATCTGCCATTCTTTCGTTGTTCCTTCCGGAAAAAGGAAAGATGAAGGTTAATTGTAAGTTGCTGGGCGAAGAAGTGACGGGGCTGGTTCGGGCTGTGGATAAAGGATTGCGACGGTTCAGTTTACTTCGCGCTCAACTTACTTGCGCTGTGATCAAAGCAGAATCCTGCAAAGGCGGCATATACTGCACGGTTTGTGTCGACACGCGCTCGAGTCCATCGGCCAGAGCGCCTTGAAATATGGAAGTCAACAAATTGATATCGAGCTGCAAATCGCGTCCGTTGTAGCGCCGGTAAAATGTCATGGAACCGCAACGCCGGTTGCGACTAGTCACCAAATCAATGGTAAGATTCCAGGCGCTCACCGAATCGCTCGAGAAATATGTGCCCGGTTTTTTCCAGCAGAGTGCCGGTTGTTGGCCGCGAATAGAAATCGCATGGAAACCGCGTCCTTCGGAAAGCTCAGCGGCCATGAATGGCTGTCTTAGTTCCACGGCGTCAAAATCATTGGCGCCGAATGCGGCGGACAGTATTCGGAGAATCTGATCCTGTTCTTTGGCAACCTTCAATTCTTCAGTGGCCCGGCGGATGGCGAGATTGTTGATGAATATCTGTCGCTGGTCGATAGTCTTGACCGCCACACGGCGTAGTTCGCCGAATTCAAGATAACCGAGATGTTGCACTCCGATCCAGATACCGGTTCCGACAACAGCGAGAACCAGACCCAGCGTGCTGCCAGTCGGCCATAACAAAAACAAACTCAGCAACGCAAAGAGCGCGGAAACGGCGTAAAGGGTAATGACTACCTGACGGTGAGAGAAGCCGAGTTGCAATAATTTGTGATGAATGTGCTCGCGGTCTGCGGTAAACACGGGGCGTCCGCTGATGAATCGACGAAGCACCGAGAGAGTGGTCTCCAGAATCGGAAGGCCGAACGAAACGACCGGAATCGCGACCGCGATGATGGTCGGGGATTTTTCCGCCCCCAGCAAAGCCAGAGCACTTAGCATGAAACCTATCAAGAGGCTGCCGCAATCCCCCAAGAAAATTGTCGCTGGATTGAAATTGAAGCGCAGGAAACCGAGGATCGCTCCCGCCAACGAAAGCGTCAGCAATGATACAAGGGACGAATGGCTGAGCAGTGCCACGGTAAAAACTACAACAGTCGAGAATAGTGCGGATCCTGCCGCCAAGCCATCGAGTCCATCGATCAAGTTGAAGGCATTGGTAATAGCAACCACCCAAAGAATGGTGAGAGGCAAACCGATCAGCGATGAAAAATGGCGATGTCCAAAGAGGACAGGCAGATTGAGAATTCGCAGGTTGCCGGCGTAGAGCATGGAAGCAGCAATGGCTTGAACGCTGAACTTTACGTACGGGCCAGCCCCGCGAATGTCGTCGTAAACACCGAGCAGAAAAACGAGAAATCCGGCTGCCATGATGGTGAAAACTGAACGCCTTGAAAAACCAAAACTAAGATGAGCGGAGTAACGGCTGAGCAGAAGGGCGAATACGCTGGTGAATAGGAAAGCGAGGAAAATAGCGACTCCGCCTAAGCGGGGCAGCGGTTTCTGATGCAGATGGCGGTCGGATCCGGGAATCGCGACCCACCCACGAGAGGCTGCTAGATCCCGAATATACCTGGTGAGAATAAACGATAGCAGCAACGAAGCTGCAAACATCCCCAGGTAGAAGAGTGCCAAACTTGTCCCCCTTGGCCCAAAAACAAATCCGCTTGCAATCTTCGATAATCCGACGTCCGAGTGTGGCAACTAAGCTCGTGCCAGTGTCCAAATTTCAGACAGCCTGACTATAAGGTCTTGTGGACTGCGACACTATTCTCTTGTTTGGTTCCCATTTCCCGCTGTGTTGAGGGACTTTAATGACAAAACGCGCGATTTCGTAGTGTTTGCGAGTTGTGTACGGCACCGATAAGCCGTCCACCGGCTTGATCGTTGCATGCTAAACTTCTCGCAAAATGGCAATGGGATTTACGATGCGGCTTATGCGCGGATATCTCTTCCCTTCCCTTCTGGGATCTTTGACGTTTTTCGCGATGGTCGCAGGCGTCGCGGCTCAGGAGTCAACTACACCTCCATCGGAATCTGCCAGATTCTTCCGGACCGCAAGCTTCACTGCGACTTAGCCCCGGCGATCTCGTCGACTTGAGTGTTTACAACGTTCCGGAGCTCACGACTAAGGCTCGGGTGAGCAACCGCGGCGATATTTATCTTCCGCTGATCGACTACGTTCATGTAGCAGGCCTGACTGGCGAAGAGACGCAATCCTTGATTCAACAAAAACTCTCCGACGGTGGATTTGTTAAGAACCCGCATGTCACGGTCACGGTCGAAAATTACGCCTCGCAAGGTGCCAGTCTGTTGGGCGAGGTAGGGAGACCGGGCGTCTATCCCATTGTCGGGCAGCAACGGCTCTTCGATGTGATTTCAGCAGCAGGCGGATTTACAGAGCGGGCGGGCAGAAGCGTCACGATTACGCATCGCGGGCAGCAGGATAAACCGGTGATTGTACCGCTTGCACGCAATGTTTCCGACAGTCCTGAGAGCAACGTCATGGTTTATCCGGGCGACACTATTGTCGTTCGCAAAGCAGATGTGGTCTATGTGGTCGGCGACGTGGGAAGGCCCAGCGGTTTCGCGATGGATAGCGGCCATCTAACTGTTCTGCAGGTCATCGCACTGGCGGGAGGAACCACGAAGACCGCGAAGTTAAGCAATGTAAGACTGCTTCGCAAAGGGCCGCAGGGAGTGAGCGAGACGTCGGTGCAATTGAAGAAGATTCTTGAGGCGAAAGCTCCAGATCTGCAATTGCAGGCAGATGATATTTTATTTGTCCCCACCAGCGCGGCGAAAGCTGCTGCATCGCGATCGCTCGAAACGGTTATGCAGATGGCTAGCGCTCTAAGTATTGTTGCCGTCCATCCCTAGGCGCGGCCAATCGCTCCGGACTATGCGGCCAGAGCGATTTCCGGATCTTTTTCTCCCAACAGAGTTTCGAGAACGGTGAGATATTCTTCCGCTGTTTGTTGACGAGAGAACTTCTCCAAAATGTGTTTGCGCCCGTTACGGCCAAAGGTCTCACATAAAGGTGGGTCCAGCGATAGACGCGTTATGGCATCGGCTAGATCGGCAGTGTTCTCGGGCTCGACGAAAATGCCGGCACTGGATGCTTCCAGAATTTCGCGGGCCTGTCCATCTACGCCAAGAATTACAGGACACGCACAAGACATGAATTCCAGCATCTTGGTGGGAATCACAGTTTTGAATAGTTCATTTTTCTTCAACAACACCAGGCAGGCATCAGATGCATCGATGTATGCCGGAATTTTTTCGTGGGGCTGCTGACCTACGAAGCTCACATTGGCCAGATTCCTGGATTGTGCGCTTTCTATTAAGCGAGCTTTGTCGGCACCTTCCCCGACTAATGAGAAATTGAACTTCCGGAGAGGAGTGCTGCAGGAGCGAGGCGGCCTCCAGCAGTGATTCCAGGCCGTGTGCCATTCCCACCGTGCCTATGTAAGAGACTACGAACTTATCTTCCAACTGCAACTCCCGGCGGAGATTCGGGTCCGCATTCCTTTGGCTGAAAAGATCTGTTTCCACGCCATTCCCCACAATAGAAATTTTTGGCGAGGGCACATGCCAGCGCTCGATTAGATAATCTTTGAAGGCAGGGGTGACGACAACGATGTGGCCCGATCTGCGGTAGAGAAAACCAGCGATCTTCATCAACATGCGATACATGTAAGAATTCTGGCTGCCCATTCCAACTGCTGCCAGGGACTCGGGCCACAAATCACGCACTTCGAAAATAAAGGGCACCCGCTTACAACACGCAATCCACCATGCGGAAAGTGCAACCAGCAGCTGAGGTGACGAACCTATTACTATGTCAGGACGTGCGAGAAACATTCCGGTAATGGCGGAGGAAAATCCGAACGAAGCGTAATTCAGTACCCGCTCGTACGCCTTTCGGTTGGGAAAAGGAAAAAGCCATGTACGTACAATCTTGACGCCATTTATTACTTCCTGCGTAATCAGACGTCTAAATTTGCTTCGATATTCAACTGGGATTTTCCCGGTCGGATGATTTGGGAATCCGGTCAAAACCGTTATTTGGTGCTCTGCCTGGGCCCAGTGACGCGATAGCTCGGAAGCACGCGCGGCGGGCGCTCCCATTTCTGGCGGAAAGTATTGTGAAACGTATAGGATTTTCAAAGGCTTCTAATCTCGCAAGGTCAGTAGTAACAAAGTTTGAATGCGCCCTTATAACAGAGCGCGCGAGTACGCTTGCCGGGACTTTGCGCGTACTTTTCCCAGCGATCAGCATATTGCGCGAAAATTTCTTCTCCGGTAAGACGATGCAGCACGCGCAACTGAACAATATGTAAACGATGGTAGAACGGACTTGCCAGCATAGGGAGTCGAGTTCCAGATTCCTCATACAGCGACCAGAAGCCGGCGTCATATCGGTGGAGGTTATTTCGTAAAGTCTGGATGGACTTTACGAACAGACTCTTAGCGTGATGGCTTTCTGTGGCGAGAAGATAATCGTAGACTCCCCAAGTGGCCCAAATGAAACCATTCAAGATGTGAGTCGGCGGCGAGACGATATATTCCTCAAACCATATATCGCCGCAGTCATCAGTAAAAGTGATACCGCCCTCTCCGACTGGTTTTAGAAAGCTCTGAAACACACGATCGGCCGCTTCACGATAACGAGGATTTCCAGTTTCGGCGTAGGCACGCACCAGCAAAGAAATCCCTTGTCCTTGCGCGAGACCCGAGTACCAAGGCGATTTCAGCTTAGTGCGGTACTCCCAATCGAAGTAGTGCTGCCAAACCCAAACTCCCGATGAGTTCTGCTCGAGGTGATCGCACAGCCAGTCACTGGCGACGAGAAATTTCGTTTTTCGAATTGATTCTCCGGTACGACAAAACAAGTTGAAGTTTCCGAGTCCCCACTGGGCAATCGCGATCGGGTTGTACTGCAATCCGATTTGTCCGTGATAGTTGAGCATCGGAATGCCGGATGGATCGTGCGGTCCCGAGTAGTCCCCCTTCTCGGAAAATGGCATGTAGTACTCACCGAGTTTGGTAACTGATGCATGAGGGTTTACTTCTGGCGTCTCATGCCAGAAAGTGAGCTGGCTGGCACCCGGCAGGAAGTAGGAGCGGAAGATTCGACGATAGTAGTTGAGCCGGGCCAGCACAGACATGTTGGTCGGACTATAGCATGTGGAACGTGGCATGCTGCAGAGCAGGAACCTAGAATGTTAGTTGTCTGAATCGCTCGGCTTGTAAGCTCGACTCTAGAACTCAGACTTCCACGCGCCACAGCGACATTTCTAAATCATGAGTTCTCACTGCGGCGGTGCTCAAGGCGAGAAGTCCCGAAGTGTTTTCACCATCCGGAAGAAAGGCGTTTCCGTACTGAAACAATTTCATGGGCCAGTGATCTTTTTCCCAACTAAGCAATGAAGGCCACGATGGTTCGCTGGACTCCCTATTATTCAGGTCTCCGCCATAAATGGAAATGCTGGATGTCGTGTTGACTTCGCTAGGCTCAACCATAGTTGAAAAGAAAATCACGTTTCCTACCTTGCAGCCGTAGATGGAAGAGCTACTCAGATCTGCGATTCTGTCGACCTTGCCCTTGCGATCAATACGATATACGTGGTTCGACTCCAAAGGAGTGTCGGAAGAAAAATATAATCCATCTTCCATGGCAACCATCGCAACCGCTCGAGCTTGCTGATTGCCGGATAGGACTACATCGACTGTGCTGAAGTCGCAAGAAGCTCGCAGAATTCGGCACTCTGAGCCATTGTCTCCAGTGAGCACCCAGAGGCAGTTTTCCCAGCGATCATAGACGATATTGTGAACGTGG
Organism: Terriglobia bacterium; assembly: GCA_963791575.1. Classification (GTDB taxonomy): domain Bacteria; phylum Acidobacteriota; class Terriglobia; order Terriglobales; family Acidobacteriaceae; genus JAOAPG01. The sequence goes on from CAWBSY010000006.1 coordinate 27,387, forward strand.
CGGATCTCACCCTTCGGAAACGTGTAGGCTATCTTCCACGAGGCGCCACGGTCGTGAGATGTGTAGATGTAGACTTCATCCCGCGCAGCATTATCGAAGTATTCTCCCCAATAGATGTGCTCGTCGGGAGTAACCGCGAAATGAAGCGGACGAGTGCCACGAACCATTTTGTGAGAAATCTTGAATTCGGATCCGCCGGTTGGCAAAGTTACTATCGCGCCAGGAATTGCCGCCACGATTTCTCCCGACGAAAGCACGGCGAGAGCGTGAAGACCATCACGAAACAGGCGCGAAGTGAGCCGCGAGGAAGCACTCAAAGTGCGCCACCAGACGGGGTTGTAGTGACCAACCAATTCCCACGCGATGGTGCTCGCATTCACGTTTGCGCGGAGTAATGTATAGCCGCGCGATGCGTAAAGGACATTTCCTTTCCAGAGAAGTGGCCGCATTCGAGGGAAGCTCGCAACGCGGGTAAGCTTCAATCCGTTCAACGCCGGAGCTGGAAGGCCAAAGCTTTCCTCAGAGGCCATAGGGTGGATGGTGATTTTAGATAAAATTCAGCTCTTGGTTCACGGGTGTTAGTTCTCAGTTTTGAGAACTGCATAAGGCCCTATGGCCAGTGCGTCCATCCGAGTTCGTTTAAAGCAATCAATTGCTTCATCGGGCTTGCACACAATGGGTTCGTTTTCGTTAAAACTGGTATTCAGGATGACAGGAATTCCAGTTTTGCGTTCAAAGGTTTGAATCAGATCGTAGTACAGCGGATTTTCTTCACAGGTTACGGTCTGCAGCCTTCCAGTGTCATCGACGTGATTGACAGCGCAAAGCTGTGAGCGCTTCTCTGAGCGAATTTTATACACATGAAGCATGAAGGGTGAAGGATGATCGTGCTCGAAATATTCGTGCTGGCGTTCGGCTAAGATTGAAGGCGCGAAGGGACGGAACCATTCGCGCTGCTTGATGCGGGCATTCAGAATGTCCTTCATATCGGGCAGCCCGGGGTGCGCTAGGATCGAGCGATTTCCGAGAGCTCGCGGGCCCCATTCCATCCGCCCTTGGAACCAGCCCACGATGTTCCCTTTTGCGATTTGATCAGCTACCAGGTCGAGCAAGGGTTCACGATCCAATTTGCAGTAACGCAAGTTCGCATTTTTTAACGCAAGTTCGATTTGCGGGTCAGAAAATTCCGAACCGAGATAAGCGTTTTTCATCACATAACGTCTGGGTTGTTTAAGCACTGAATGATAGGTGTGCAGAGCGGCGCCAATCGCCAACCCTTCGTCCCCTGCGGCAGGTTGAATCCAAGTGCTTCGGAAGGGAGTTTTGTCAAAGAGTTTCCCGTTGGCTACGCTGTTCAGGGCGCATCCGCCCGCCATAGACGAGATTTCCGACTGGCACCTGTTTGTGCAGCGAGTTGAGCAGAGCGAAAAACACTTCTTCGAACCGATGCTGCATTGCATAGGATAAATCCATATCACGTTGTGTGATTTCGGACCCTGGTTTTCTGGGTTCTCCGAAGATCTCGATCATGCGATCGGAGAAATGGCGGGCTAGCGAAACTGTTCCATCGGGCGAAATTTGCATTCCCTGATTGCTGCCGAGCGGCATGAAGTATTGGAGATCGAGTTCAAAGCCGCCATTCTTCATCTCGACGAGCTTGCGAATCTGGTCACAATAAGTATCTTTCCCATAGGGCGCAAGGCCCATGACTTTGCCTTCATCTCCATATTTGGAGTAGCCGATGAACTCGCAAATCATGGTGTAAAAACTGCCAAGAGAATGCGGCAGAAAAGTACGATCTAAAATTTCGATTTCATTTCCTTCACATCGGGCCGTCATGGCGGAAACAAAATCACCCGAGCCGTCATAGCTGAATCCCGCGGCTTTCTCCCAAGGCGAACAATAATAAGCGCTGGCTATGTGCGCGATGTGATGCTCGAGATGATGCTCCCGAAACCGCAACGATTGAGGATTCACATCCAGTGATTTCGCGAGCAAGGAACTGACATCTCGCATGCCTTCCTTACGCCGTCGCATTTGGATAAAATTCAGAATCTTTGCCGGATTGGCGAGCGCGTACTTAACCTTTTTTATGAGATTCGCATCACTGTCTTGGCCAACCGCGACGTGATCGATATCGCTGATTTTTGCGCCAACAGCATCTAAGCAAGCTTGGATCGATAACGAAGGAAATCCGCCGAAGTGCTTAATGCGGTTGAGGCGTTCTTCTGCAATGGCGAAGACGATCTCGCCGTCCTGAATAATCGCCGCCGAGGCATCAGCGTGAAACATATTCAGGCCCAGGATCAGCATGGATGGAATTGTGAGGATGAATGGGAACTCAGAAATTCCGTGGTATCGATAACTAATGGTTGACCGGAAGACCGCGATTCGACAATGCGCAGAGTTGCCAGTGTGCTGCTTACAATCTGCTCGAAAGGAATGGGAGCGGCGGTTCCGGAAGTGATCGCTCGAGCAAACGCCTGCCATTCACCACTGTGGCCTTTGTCTTGTCGAAAACGTGATTGGAATGTCTGCTTGCGTCCGTATCGCACGAGTTCCAGTTTGCGAAAATCGTCCAGCACGGCCGTGGTACCACCGCCGAACACTTCAATTCTTTCCTTTGAGTAAGACCGATCGCCATTCGCAAGATAGCTGATGGTTCCAAGAGAGCCATTGGCGAAGTGCAAAGAGATGACTAAATTGTCTCCTGAGTGTTGTTCGAGATTCGCGAGGCTGTGCGCCTGAACTTCGATCGGCGGCGCATCAGCAAGAAAACTGAGAAGATCGACAAAGTGACAAACCTCCCCAAGAATGCGGCCTCCACCTTGCTCGGGATCATTAATCCAATGATCTTGCGGGAGCGCTCCAGCATTCACACGATAATGCATAGCTATCGGCTCTTTGATTTCGCGTATGAATGCATTCATCTGCGTAACCATGGGAGCAAAACGACGATTGAAACCGACCATCAGCAACGGCTTCTCTGGGCAACGCGAGTACAAGTGGACGATCTCTGACAGCTCTTCTTCGGTTAGGCAAAGTGGTTTTTCGCAGAAGACGTGTTTGCCCGCGCGGAGAGCTTGCAAAACCTGTGGGGCGTGCAAGTGATGACGAGTGGCGATCACAACGACATTAATAGCTGGGTCGTTGGCGATTTCTGAGTCGTCGGTTGAGCAGTAGCGAAAACCAAACCTGTCCCCGGCTTGTCGCGCGTGAGAGCCATTTGCAGCGCAGATTCCAATACATTTTACGTTTGATATTTTCTTGATGGCTGGAAGAAGCGTACTCGTCGCAAAGCTGCCAGCCCCCAAAAGCCCGATAGAAATATCTGCTTCTGGCCTGATGTCCGAAGACGGTTTGCCTGGACTCTTCTCGATTAATATGAGGCGGCGACTTTCTTCCGACTTCTGCGAGTAAGTAATCAAAACTCCGAGCGAAGGCTCTGCAGTCTCGCCTTTAATCAGTTCGTAGGCTCGCTGGGCCTGTTCAATTGGAAAGCGATGAGTCACAAGCGATTTCAGATCCAGCTTGCCTTTCGCTAACAACTGAACAAATGCCTGCATGTTACGTGTCTCGGTCCAGCGTACGTAACCAATCGGGTAATCTCTTCCCTTCTGCTCGTAGGCGGAATCGTAGCGGCCTGGGCCATAAGAACGGGACACTCGGAAATCCAGTTCTTTCTCGTAGTAGAGCTTGCGCTGGATATTCATCCCGACCGTTCCTACGGCAACGACAATACCGCGATCACGGATTACTTCTGACGCGAGGTTCACGGGATCACTGCTCGCTGTTTCTGCTGCGATCAAAACTATGTCCGCGCCATTTCCTCCGGATTGTGAGAGGCAAAGGTCGCGAAATTCAGAGCCGGAAGTGGCTACGCCATCCGCACCCATTCGTAAGGCGAGTTCGGCTCGCTCTGGATTAATATCCATTCCCAGCACACGACAACCAGCCGCTTTCAGCAGCTGCAGCGTGAGCTGGCCAAGCAATCCCATGCCGATGATTGCGACTACATCTCCTAGTTTTGCTTCAGCAATCCGGATTCCATGCATTGCTACCGCACCGACGGTGGTGAACGCGGCATCTTCGAAACCCACATCGACAACGGGTGGAATTTTCGCAACAAGCAGTCGAGGCACGCACGCGAACTCCGCATGAACCGCGTAACCAGCCCCGGCACAGGCAACTCTGTCTCCTACGTGGATGTCGGTTATTCCTTCACCTACCTCGACGACCGTTCCTGCGCTGCTGTAACCGAGAGCGCTCGGCTGATCGAGCCGGCTACGAACTGCGGAAATCGCTGAGAGTAGGCCGTCGCGCCGCACTTTGCTCACCACCTCACGGACTAAATCAGGCCGGGCCTTTGCCTTCTGCAGAAGGTTTTTGCTCGCGAACTCTGAAGAAGCCCGTTCAGTTCCGGCGGATACCAGCGACGCAGCAATCTGGACTAAAACACATCCGGGAAGAAGTTTTGGCGCGGGAACTTCCGTGACTGAAATTGTTCCCGTACGCACATGCTGAAGAACCTGCTTCATGCCGTTGCCGCCTCATAAGGCAAGGAGGTTGAGCTGGTCTCGTGAGCGCCGATGTATTCCGCGCGAGTGTTTGTTTGGACATCAAGGAATGTCTGCATCCAAATTTCCAGTGTGAGGAACTGCCAAATTTGCATGGACCAGTCTTGCCTTCCAGCACGGTGCTCATCGACGAACTTTCGCACTGCCTGTGGCCGGAATATCCCACGCCCCTGAATGCGTGAGTCGGAGAGCAAATCATCGGTCATTTCTTTTAAGTCATTGGCCAGCCAATAATCAATTGGAGCGGCAAATCCGGCTTTCGGCTGCTTCAGAACTTCATCCGGCAGCACGTCGCGCATGGCCTTACGAAAGATATGTTTCGTCGTGGGACGCAGTCTTCCCTTCAGCTTCATCGTTAGGCGGTACGTTCCACGCGACAAATTCCGCGAACTCTCGATCGAGAAACGGCACTCGCACTTCGACCGATGACGCCATGCTCATTTTGTCGTTGTACGTGAGATTCAAGCTCGTCATGAATATCTTCGTATCCACATACAACATCTGATTCAGGAAATCCGCATCTTTGCACCTGGTTAAAACCAGACCAATGGCAGCTTGCAGGATCAAAGCACCCAACTTTTTCCTGCATGGCCGGTCCATACAGCGATAACTTTTGCTGCGCATCCAGATATGTGCAGTTCATCACAAATTGCTCAGCCGCTGATAACGAACCGCCTCGTGCCATTTTCTTAGCGAGCCGAACACTGCCTTTCAGAAAGCTTCCTCTCATATTTGGCAAGCTCTTCACAACAGCCTCGGTTAGGCGACGCAGTGTGATCGGAGTTTTTTGATACATCTGTGCCCAAGAATGAGCGGCATGCTTGCGATATCCAGCGAACAATTCGTCGCCGCCGACTCCCGATAACAATACTGTTGATTGTTTGCGTGCTTCGCGACAGACGAGGTACGCCGGGATAATGGCTGGATCGGCCGTCGGCTCGTCCATGTGCCAGGTCAGGCGAGGCAACAGATCGACGACGTCCGGCTCGATTACGATTTGTTGGTTCTCACAACCGAGACGATGGGCCAACCGGGCGGGTACACCTGGATCGTCAAGTGTCGATTCTCCGATGCAATATTTCTTGGGGAACGTCACCGTGTAGGTCTTTGTAGCTTGTTGCCTCCGGCGCAGCTGCATCATGGCCACAATGCTCGAAGAATCCAGCCCAGCACTTAGGAATGCACCGACGGGTACATCGCTGACTAATTGTTGATCAACTGACGATTCGAAGCGCTCGCGAATCTCCGCTGCTAAGTCGTCTTCCGATCGGGAGAACTCGTGATTTGCAGGTGGGAACGTGAGGTCCCAGTATTTTGTGAGGCTCAGTTGGCCATCGCGGAAAATTGCGTAATGGCCCGCTGGCAACTTGTGAATCCCACGAAACATTGTCCGCGAATCCGGTACCCACAAAAATGTCAGATACTGATGCAGAGACTCGGGATCGATTTCTGCTTTAATGCCGGGGACCTGCAGCAAAGCTTTCGCTTCCGATGCGAATGCAAATTCCTTCCCTTGGGTCGCATAGTAAAACGGCTTCACTCCGAAATGATCGCGCGCCATAAATAACAAGGGCTTGCCAGATCGCAAATCACAAAGCCCGAAAGCGAACATTCCATTCAGGCGTCTAACGCAGTCGAGACCTTCTTCCTCATAAAGATGAATAATAACTTCGGTGTCAGTGTTCGAAGCAAAAACATGTCCTTTGCTTTCCAGTTCGCAGCGCAAGACATGATGGTTATAGATTTCGCCATTGTAGGTAATCCAAATTGAGTGGTCTTCATTGCACATGGGCATGTGCCCGGCGGGAGATAAATCAATGATTGCCAGCCGCCGGCTACCGAGCCCCATGTAAGAACCGTCAGGGAATCGGCGATCCCAGAGGCCAGCATCGTCGGGTCCGCGATGCGACTGGATCGAAGTCATGCGTGCCAGCGTCTCTCGATCTCCGCAGTCTACTAGCCCACTTATTCCGCACATCAGCCGTTATCCCGTGTCATTTGCAATGTCGTCCGCAATTCGTAGATTTTCGCTTTGATATGAAAAAACTGAATGCCTTGTAGTCCACAATAAATCAGGCCGGGAATGCCATCCAGAAACCCCAAACGAAAAATATATCTGTAAATAAAAAGTAGAGCTGGCGATCCAGGAAGTGTAAAAAATCTTTTCCGAAGCCAGCGGCGGCGTTGCGCTTGGGTACCCGTCAAAGAAGGCGGCAATTCCCGGCAGATTCCACCTTCGATCCAAACTCGCGCTTCCCAGTTGGAATATTCATCATGTTTCCGCATGTAGCGTGAGAGGGACTCGATGTTGGCATGCAGCAACGCCTGCTTCAACTTCGCCGTGCTACCGTCTACTACAACGTGTTCATGTACTTCCATGTCGCACATCGAAGTGTCTTGCTCTTTCAGCCGACACTCAAAATGACCTTTGCCACGCCGAAAAAGCGAGAGTTTATAAAAGCTAGCCCCACTATGTCGAAGAATCCGCCCTAAAAAATGCATTTGTAGCGCAATATAATACCCGTCGACGTTAGGATTTTGAATAACTTTGGAGATTTCTTCCGACAGTTCGTGAGTCAAAGCTTCATCCGCGTCAAGTAAAAGAATCCAATCGTAGGCGAACGACAGTGTATCCATTGCCCATTGCCGCTTCTTGGGCCACCCGCCTCGATAATGAAATTGCACCACCTTCGCGCCGTAAGAACATGCAATACCTATAGTCTGATCTGTACTCCCGGAATCGACGACGTACACTTCACCAACTCCGTACAAAGATTCCAAACAACGAGGTAAATTGTGCGCTTCGTTTCGTACAGGAATGATTACACTGATGGGCAGTTGTACAGCCAATTCGCGGTTCTGAATTGCTCCAGATTCCTCGATTTTTTGAATTGCAGTGATCAAATTGATGACGCCATCTTACATCGAATCTACAACCAATTTTAATAACAGAAAGGGAACAGGTTGATTACATCGAAAAACTGCTGCGCAGCATCAAACCCGATCTATTCGATCAAGACTAGGCAGTTATATCGTGTAGCTCACACCAGCGCTGCAAAACATAAAGCGACCAAGGGCGGGACCAAGAAGTTCGTCCCCGAAGAAAATCATCCCAGACTCTATTCACTGCATGAACATTTAACAGCGTAGCCAGTGGGCCATCGGCAATTCTTCGCAAAGTCGATTCCACTTCAGCGCGCAATTCATCGCGAAACCAATGTTCGAATGGCAGGGTGAATCCCCGTTTCCGGCGGTGGACGATCTCGTCCGGCAACTCGCCGCGGAGTGCCGCTACCAGCAATGGCTTCGGGGTACGGCTGTCCATTTTCCAGTTGCCTGGCAGCGCGAGTAGCTGTTCCGCGAGCCGATGATCGATGAGCGGCACTCTGATCTCAAGGCCGTGCGCCATGCTCATAACATCGGAATCGCGCAAAAGAGTGTTCAGCATATAACAGCGCGACTCAAGATATGACACGCGATTAATCGGATCGAGACCCTCAGTTCTGCTCAATTCTCCGACTAGAGAGGCACTGGCTCGATCCGTCGCTTGTTGATCGCGAGAGTGCGACAGCAAATCACTCTGCTCAGGAGTGAAGAGCATCCGAGTGAGGAAATAAGGATGGAGTACCCGACTGTTTGGAGCTATCGCCGCATGAAGTTTTCTGCTCTGATCTGTATCTGAAGCGAAAGTAGAAAAGCCATTAGCCAGCGGCCGCTTGAGGAAATCAGACAGACGTCCCCAATACCTTAAGAAGCGCTCCATCTGTGGCACAGTCTTAAAACTGGAGTATCCAGCGAACAGTTCGTCTCCTCCCAGACCAGACAGGGCAACCTTAATTCCCGCTTCCCGAGTTGCTTGCGATACGAGATATGTATTGAACCCATCAATCGTAGGTTGATCCATGGCCTCAAGTGCGTGAGGGATGGCTTTGAGTGCTTCCTCTTGAGAAATCAAAATTTCGTGGTGATCAGTTCCAAATTTCTTTGCCACCACGCGGGAGTATTCGGCTTCACTATAGTCAGCCTCGCTAAAAACTATAGAAAAGGTGCTGACCTGTGATCCGCATCGGCTCAGTAATCCGACCAGGCTGCTGGAATCAATTCCGCCGGAGAGAAACACGCCTACTGGAACATCGCTTACAGTCTGCATGGAAACAGATTGCTCGATTGCGGCGAAGATTTCTTCTTCCTGATTTTTGCGCTGCGCAGGACTGGCATGAGAATGATTGGATGATGACTTTTGTGTGTGCCCTAGCAGATCCCAGTATTTTGTGTCCAGCAGAGTGCCGTTTTCCCATATGAGATAGTGGCCAGCGCGCAAGTCGGAAATACCTTCAACGAGCGTTACGGGATCATACAAAGATCCAAAGTTCAGATAATTGAGGACTCCGGCGCGGTCCAGACGCCGGGGAACAAGTCCTGTATCAAGCAGAGTCCGGAGCTCCGAAGCGAAGAGAAAAGTATCTCCGAAAACGCCGTAGTAAAGCGGCTTGATGCCGATGGGATCACGTGCAAGCAATAATCGATGCCTTTGTGCATCCCAAATAGCGAAGGCGAACATGCCTCGCAGCTTCGCTAAGGCGGCCTCGCCCCATCGTCCATAGGCTTTGAGCAACACCTCAGTATCGGAATGGCTGTCGAACCGAATGCCTTCTCGTTCCAGTTCCGCACGAATTTCGCGAAAGTTATAAATTTCACCGTTATAGACAATCCAGCTTCCAGTTTCAGGATCGCGCATGGGCTGATGGCCTAACGGCGAGAGATCAAGGATGGCCAATCGTCGATTACCAAGTCCAATTTCGACTGGCATCGGGACATTTTCTCGAATAATGATGGTACCGGAATCGTCAGGGCCACGATGGGCAAGCGACCAGGTAGCGCGTTCGAGAACGTCGGGATCTACGCGTGAGTTGTGCGCGACAATACCTACAATTCCACACATGAGACCAACACCGATGAAGTGGATTAAAACACGAAAAATAACTGTAACAGCTTGTTAGTGATTAGCCGGTGGCGAGAATGGACCAGCACAAGAAAAGTCACTTGCCGTCGAAATACACACCTACTAGGCTCGTATATATCTATTCAATGCACCGCTCAGCCCAGACATCCGAACCAACATTGGACAATTCGATAATTTCAAGGCGTCCGCCAACACTTGTTTTCAGTGATAGAACACAGAACTTTTCCGCAAACGAGCCAGGACAACGCGAACTGTTTTTCATTGCGTGCGTTTCGTGCCTTGTTTTTATTGCGGTGATCAGTGTTTTCAAGAATTACTTTCAGGCGGTGAATGACTTTGGCGACAATTCGGCTTATATTGCCGTAGCATCAGCCATTCGTCATTGGGACTTTCGTGGCCTCACGATCAAGCAGTTCTGGGGACTTCCCTACCTGATGGCCCTTGTATCTTTCGTTTCGCATGCATCCGATCGCACCGCATTATTAGTCATTTCGTTTGGTTCTTATTTCATTAGCCTTGCATTCGCGCACCGGTTGTGGGGAGGATGGATAGCGGGATTTTTTGCAATTATAAACTTTGACTGGTTCCAGCGAGCGTTCCTCGGCGGCTCGGAGCCACTCTTTTTGGGCCTACTTTTCTCCTCATTTTTAATGGCTAGGCGAAACAGATGGATTTCGGCAGCGTTGCTGGCATCACTAAGCACCGTGGTGCGGCCTTTAGGGTTTTTCGCCTTGGTGGGAATCGCAATTGCTCTGATCGCGCGCCGTCAATACCGGCATCTCGCATTAGTGATCTTGGTGGGCTCATTCATCGGAATAGCATATATGTTGCCTCTTTGGCAGCAATTCAACGATCCTTTAGCGACAGTCCATAGTTATCAGCAGTTTCATCAGCCGGGGCCAGCCCTCTTCGGAATACCTTTTTACGCAATCGTCAAAGGCACACTCACGTATTCCGCGCCGTGGACAGAATCTTGTTTAACCCTGGGATGGATCCTATTCGTATTATGCGGAGTCGTAGCGATGCTGGCGACAAAACGCTTTCGGGAATTTTCGAAGTCACATATTGTAGAAGCAGTTTTCGCAGCCCTCTATTTGCTGGCAATCTATTCTTACAATCTTCCATACTGGGCACGAGGGACTTTTCCCCGCTTCGCCATTCCTATTGTTCCCTTCGTGCTCCTGGCATTGTTGCATTGGTTGCCCAAGTCTCGATATCTGCTTTGGTCTTTAAGCATTGCGTGTCCGGCGTTAGCGGCTTGCTCAGCGATCGGAATAATCAAGGTTGTCCATAATATTCATGTGCACGTATCGGGATAATGCACGGAAAAGGATTCGTTCAGCCGAATGGAACTAAAGATCAACATTGGATCCGGCCTATCTGGCGCACGCGGCTGGTACAACATTGACAATTCGCCAACGATTTTTCTATCAAGAGTTCCTGGAATGCGGCAATTATTTCGTACGCCAGAGTGGCCCAGAGATGTGCGTTACCACAACGTGAAAAAGAGGATTGCCGTTTTCCGACCAAAGCGTCAGCTATATTTACTCGTCGCACACCTTTGAGCATTTTACCTGGACCGAATCCCTTTGCGTAGCGCGGGAATGTTTTCGTGTGCTGCGTCCGGAAGGGTTGCTGCGCATTGTTGTACCCGATCTGAGGTTAATTGCCAGCGAATATCTTGATAGTTCCGAAGCCATGGCTTCGCATCGTTTTGTCGACCGATTGTCTTTGAGTCACACTCTGCACGATCTGATTCACCCGGCGCAAATCATTCTCAGATGCTCGACCAGCGTTCACTCGTTCATCTTTTGCGCCAGGCAGGGTTTGGTCACCCCAAAGTTTGTGGATTTATGCAGAGTTCTATGCCCAATATTGCGGAAATCGAGCTTGCAGTGCGAAAGGATGAAAGTCTCTATGTAGAGAGCTCTCGTTAGCAGGAAGGTTCGTATGAGAAAGATGTAAACCTCAGGACATGTGAAGGCGAGAAGCGGGTAATGGCACTTTGTTTGAGCCTCGATCGGACTCAATTATGAAGCAGCTCGTCCGCGATAGAAATGAGATTGCTGACGTGTTTACTCCAAGAGAAATGACGGGCCCTCGCTATGCCATGAATACTTAATTCGCGAGAGAGATAATTATCTTGTGTAACATCGGCAACCTTATGGGCAAGATCTTCAGGCGAAAGAGCGTCGAAATATATAGCCGCCGTTTCACAAATTTCCCTATGGACCGGCAAATTAGACGCGACAATGGGGAGGCCACTAGCCATCGCCTCCACTAAAGGATGGGCGAATGATTCCGCATAAGCTGGAGTCACGTAGAGATTGCAAGCGCGATAGACATGATGTAGAAGATGGTGGGGAACGGTTCCGAGTTCGACAATATTTTCTCCTATGCCTAGTCCACGAACGAGCGCGTCTGCTTGAGCAGGCCGATAGCTCCCCGGAGTTTTCTTTGACCGAAGATGGCATGTCAAGAACAACTTGATGGGCCGGTCAGGTAAGATTTCCCGCAAAACCGGGATGGATCGCAACAGAGTCTCGAAATTTCTGTAGTAGTTGTAGTGACTTACGAAGAGCAATCGAAGGGTATCCTTCTTGACATCGAGCTTTGCCATCAACTCAGTGGGCAAAGCGGATTTATTATCAAAAAACTTTTCGTGATCGAACCCATGATGAAGGTCACTGACATTCTTTCCCGTCCATATCCTTAAATCCTCGGCAAAAGCCAATGTCGGAGCAATCGTACAATCCGCCCAATGTATTGAACGTTTGGCAAGAAAAGCCTTGATACGGGTGTCTATCCAGAGACGACAGTCTCCTCTTACAAACAGGTCATGGAAAAAGATATTCGATACGTATAAAGAGTTCCGGGATAAAAGAATTTGTGGAACAGGAGACTTTCTCAGTGCAAAATTCCCAGTGGAGAGCAGTATTTCCGCGCCACTCTGCCGGATTAGTGCTGGCAGGAATGTTTGCTCTTGCCAGAAACGTTTCGCTGTATTGGCGGTGTTCTCGATAATAAGAAAAGAGACGTTGGGAAACTCACCAAGCGATCTCCGTAACCCTTCGTTCATCACGGCCGTAACCCGCACGTCGTTCCTGGCGGAAAGATGTGGAATCACATTAGCAAGGTAGGTCAGCCCTCCACCTGTGCTGGCTCCCAATCCATTCAGAAACAGATGAATCATCGAGTGGTGGGGACAGGTGCAAATGTATTAAAACGTTTCGGGAAGATGTCGGAAGCCAAGACAGACAAAGTGCCGTTCTCAGGAATAAAATCGACCAGCATGAAGGCCAAGGTCCAGAAGAAAACACATAGGTAATAGCCGACGGCAAACAACCAATCTTCAAAAGCGGCATGAATCAAGCCTACCGAAAGCACGGTCGTAAACAGAACCGCGAGAGAACAGACATTGCGAGAGCGCCAGGCTACAAACCACACGCGACTGATATTCGCAATTAGTAACAGAATAAATATCGCGAAGGGCAGCAGGCCTACTATCCCCATGCCTTCTGTAATAGCCAAATAGCTGTTCCCATGCTCTCTTGTGGTGGCGTTCGACGATGAAAATATCCCAACTTCTTCTGTTGCGCCTGGGGTTACGCTAGCGGTTCCAAAGCCGGTTCCGAACCAGGGGTGTTCATGAATCGTAGACAGCGTCCGATCCCAAATCGATGTCCGTGAACCTAGTATGCCATCCTTCTGATGCCCTTTGTATAGGAATGCGGAAGGAACCGATTCGGACTGTTCTGTATGAGGAGGAGCGATCACAGCGACCGATACTGCCAACAATATTGACAACGCAGCTCCGTGAACGAGCAGCTTGTAACTACGAGCAACGATGCACAACAGGACACAAGTAACAGATGCCGCAGCTATGCTCGCACGAGAGTAACTCAATAATAGAAGAAGAATTGCCAAAAAGAGAGCGCAGGCGCGACGGCGTCGCGCGATAACGCTGTCGCTCACAAGAATACCCCACAACATAATCGGTACAATCGCCACACCCATAAGGGCGCCGAGTGAATTCGGATTGCCAAAAAGTTCATGATGAATAACAAAATAAGCAGCCGCAATAAAATACACCAAGAGTTCACAGCCTAGCAGCAGTCTGGAAGAGAATTGTGCGGTTCTGCCGTTCGCGGCTAACCGCGCTCCAGCCGCCCCATAAAGAAAAAGAAGAAACAAGCTTAACGCCTTGAGTAAAGCTTGACCGCTATAAGCGGACATTTGCGCGGAAATCACAGCTGCCACCACGCAGAAAAATGCTGCCACGTGGAACGCTCCAAAGGAATGCTGACGGTCTTTCATGTAAATGACGAGTCCTACCAACGCCCCGACAGCAAGGACGGCCCAACGCGCTGATGTCCACAATCCTTGCAGCGGGAGTGCTAACAGCAGGTCCAAGAAAGGCAATCAAGAGGCAAGGGAAAAATCGCGTTGCGTAACTCCACAGAATTGCCGCAAAAAGCTGCGAGCAAATGAGCAGCCCAAGAAAATCAGCGCTGACCAGATAGTCAGGGCGATAAATAACCGTCCCGACAGCCAAAAGGCAGGCTAGAAGCAGAGCAAGTGGCAGTCGAAGGCTAGAAGAGGTGTTAAGCATAAGTTGCGATTCTAGATTCCAGAACCGCTTCGGCTATACCACAAGCGCAGGCCTCGGGTGAATTGCGAAGAATCCGCTCCTTGCCGCGCTGCCCCATTTCACATCGAAGTTCGTTGTCACTGGACAATTTCATCATCGCATCGGTTAGCGCAGCTGTGTCTTCGGCTGGAAATGTTATCCCGTTCCATCCGTTTTTCACCAAATCCGGGACACATCCCGCTACATTTGCACAAATTATGGGCAAACCGCATGCCATGGCTTCATTTACCACCAACCCCCAGGGGTCAGTGTGCGTTGGTAAGATGAACATATCGGCTAATGCATAACAGCGGGCCAGTGATTGACGTTGTAGAAAACCTGCAACGTCAACTCTTCCGGGATAAATATTCGCCGCTTGCTTTTCGAGTTCTCGGCGCGCCATGCCGTCTCCCACAAAAACAAGGCTGAGTTCTTCTCTTACACCGGGGTCGAGATCGCCGTACGAGCGAAGAAGATCAAAGACACCCTTGTCAGGTATCAATCGCCCGACAAAGAGCACGAACCGTGGAGGAAGACCCAAATCCTGACGGTGGAAGGCGCTGTTACCTCTCGTCGCGGCTGCAATTTGAGCAAACAAATCGGTGTCGACCGCGTTTGGCGCAGTATATATATTCGCCTCCGGCAATCCAAAGCTTCGCAGGTATTCAAAAGACGATGCACCAGCCACGATAAAGCCATCGCAGTATTTCATAAACGCACTTTTCATGGATTCTAGCAACACACCGCCACTGCGTTGATCTCTAACTGTGCTCTCCGCCCATAATAAGAAGGGCACGTGGCGGCGCTTCGCCCAAACTGCCGATTGCCACGATGCAACATAGTTATAGCCGCCGCACACAATTACGTCCGGGGAAAACTTTTCCAATGCTGCACTAACGTTGCTATTCAACAGAACATTATATTTTCCGAACCGTTGCCTCCACGACGGCAACACTTCATAAGAAAACCGAATTTCGTCTTTGTAGACAATCCAATCTCGCAACGAAGGATCGCTCTCAGCCAAGAAGATTACATGCAAATCGATTCCGTCTCGATTCGCTAGGGCATTGAATACAGGGATGCGGTAGGGAGCGATAATTTCGGTCAGAAGCACGACTCGGCATGTCATCGCGCGGGCTCCCGATAAATTCGATTCAACTGATTTGCCTGATCTTCAAATGTGAAATTCTGCAAAATAGTTTGACGAGCTGAGAATCCGATTCGGGCGCAAAGTTCCGCGTTAGACAGCAGGAGAGAAAGCGCGGAAGTTATTTCTTCCAAATTGCCCGGACGAACCAGCCAGCCGTTCACGCCATGCCTGATCACATCTTCTATACCTTGATCTTTGCATCCAACCACAGGTTTTCCTACAGCCATCGCTTCGAGATAAGCGCAACCCAATCCTTCATAAGAACTAGGGAGCGCAAAGATCGCGCACCGTTGCATAGCTTCGGCAACTTTTCTGCGACTCTGGCGACCGAGAAAATGAACTTTACCTGCAAGGTTGAGACTTGTTGCCAATGTGCGTAGGTTGGACAACTCCGGCCCTTCCCCGATAATTTCCAGGACAAACTGTGGAAACTGATCACTCAGCTGCGAGAACGCGCGCAGGAGTAAAGCATGGCCTTTAATAGGAATCAAATTTCCAACGCTGAGAATCGTGTTCGATGCATTAACAACATCAACCGGATAAAATATTTTCGCGTCAATTCCGTTGTGGACAACTGTCGTATTTGCGTGATTCGAGGTACCCGCATCAACTTGCTCTCGTACCTTTTCACTGACGCAGATCACGCTTCTTGCTGATTGATAAATGAGACGTGAAACACGATGGGCCCACTTCCCTGCAATGCCTTTAACCTGATTTGTAGAAAACGCGTCCAATCCATGGACAGTGATCACAAATGGAATATTCCGTTCCCTGCTCAGCAAAGCCGCGGCATGGCCACAGGGCAAAGCTCCGTGAGCATGGATCACATCCACAGGACTGGAGAGATGCAACTCGCGCAGCTTTCGCAGCAATTTTGCAAAGAGAAAGGCTCCGGAGCTGGACAAACCAAGACCGGACGGCAATGAAAAAAAAGAAAGCCAGTTTGCCAAGGGAGCACCCGCCGTCGCAGTTGCGCGATCCCGATAAAACGGCTGCACAGCAAATACGGTGTTCCGGACCCCGAGGCGTTCTGTCCACTCGAGTGGTTCGGCTACAAAGCAACCTTGTGTTTCGTTTTCACAGGACGGATAGAAGGGGGTGAGCGTTAGTACGTGAACGAGCTTGAGGGACTGCGGGTGCTCCGAGATCGAAATTGGCAGGCTCGCGATCATGCAACACGCTCGCGTACTCGTTCTGAAACCACTCGCAAGAAAATCTCTTCCCAACGACGAGTTATGACATCCCAGTCGAATAATTCACTGTGCCTTCGCCCCGCCTGCCCCAATTGCTCCCGAAGCGGAGCGCTTTCCAGCAAGGCGTCCAAACGAAGAAACAGTTCTTCATCAGAGGCTACGAGATATCCCGTTTTCGAATCGATGACCGTCTCGGGTTCATAGTTTTTTCGAGCGATCACTGGCAGTCCGCAAGCAGCCGCCTCAAGGATGACCTTTGGCGAGCCCTCCCATGCTGAGGGGAATAAGAAGATGTCGGCCTTTTGATATTCCTCTCTCAGACTTTCTCCAAGAAGCGGTCCCATCAGCATCACATTTTCCAGGTGTTCTTGAATCACACGCTGCTTTAGCTCTTCTCTCATCATTCCATCGCCTACGATGACGAAGTCTGCTCGAGGAAAACGCGTCGCTGCATCCAGCAATAATTGTGGCTGTTTGAACGGACGCAGCGATCCGACGAACAAAACTCGCAGCCGAGAATTGCCGGGACGCTCTCTGGCTGGGATAAAAAATCCGGTATCGACACCTGTGGGCACTACTTCGCTATCTGTTCCATATTCAGTTTTCAGGTTTCGCCGAACTGCCTCGGAGTTGCTAAATAAAAAATCGCATCGCAAAATTGTCCGCTGCCAGAGTGCGATGGCTTCCGGACGTATAGTCGGTTCATGGCGCGCATCGGACCTGGATTCCATGGTCCCAATGACGACTTTGTTGTCCTTCCATTTTCGGCGGAGCTGAAGATACCACTTACTAGCCGGAGAGGCTTTCAAATAAAACAAAATCTCATGTTGGCCCATGAGGAATTCGTGCAGAATCCTAACAGTTTGTCTTCTTTGAGGAAGTTGGATGAGTCTGGTGTTTGCCCGTGCGGCGATGCGAATAGCAGGCTTTTCAAGATGAAACACACTTACGTGGAATCGACTAGGGTCGAGACGACAAATAATTTCGCGAGCGTTCCCCATTTGCGCATTCGGAAGACCTTCATCTGCGAAGCTATCGACCAAAACGCGAATTGGGTTCATGCGCTTTCCGCATGCGTTGCGCGGCAAACCCCATTTTGATTTGTAAGGGTTAAGAATGAGCCAATTCTAGCTGAATATCCTGGAGTTGAGCATCAAGACGATGCTGCGGATCACGTGACTGAGTAGATTCCGCTAGATGTTTGTTAGCACGCTGGAGGAGCCTTTTGCGGGCAGATTTTTGCTCGTGCGCTGCAAACGGATGGATTTCCTTAGGATCGTTCGCCAAATCAAACAACTGTTCGGTTGAGGCCGCAAAGTCAAGAACAAGTTTGTAGCGTTGTTCTCGAATTCCGAGAATTCTTGGGCCGAGCCGATTTCTTGAGCTGAAAAGGATTTGCGCACCCGGCGACGCATTCGATGATTGCTGGTTCGTCCCATGATCGATTCTCCCGCAATTGAGGCCAGAGACTGCGGCCACGGAAACTACCGGGTAACGGAACACTCAAGGCATCTAGCAGCGTCGGTGCCAGATGAAGAAGGCTGAAAGGCGATTCTGCGGTCTGTCCATGCATAACGCCCGGGACATGAAGCAACAGAGGTACCCGTATCAGTTCTTCGGTAATTTTATAAGGCGCATGGTAGCGCCCCCCATGATCGAGGAACTCTTCGCCATGATCCGCCGTGAGCGCAAAAATACAATCCTCCCAATTTCCATGAGTACGCAGCGTATCTACCAGACGAGCAATTTGCGAATCAACCCAACGGATCCCGGCATCGTAAAGTAAAATCACCTCCTCACGATGCTTTTTCAGTCGTGTGGGACCGATATCGCCTCGGTTCCAGAAGGAATTCAAATAACGCGAACGGGAAGCACTCAGGCCAATCGTTTCCAGCAAACCCAATGCCTCTTCCTTCGGATAGTAAGGAGAATGGGGGTCCATGAAGTGCAACCACAGAAAAAAAGGCTGGCCGCTCACTTCGCCTAGCCAAGTGCACGCCTCATCTACGATCACGTCTGCGGCAGGAAAGCGTCGAAGGTCATCGAATGACTTCGGTGTATCTACAATCCGCTGGCAGTATTGAAAGTAAAGTTCGTCGTAAATTGAACCTGTTAAAGCAAACTTGTGAGCAGCCGAATTCAAAAGGTGATTCAATCGACCACGCGCAGCAGAGTTTCCGGGTTCAGTCATATCGATAGCAGAATCGCTGCCATCCAAAAAATCGCGGAAAGTATCGAAACCGCTGTCATACCCAAATTGGCCGGACAGATATGGATTCCCAGCAAGAAAGGCAGCGGTGGCATAGCCGGATTCTTTAAGCGTCGTTGCTATTGTGGTCTCGTCCGGAGCTAGACCAAGAACATCGCGACCAAGCGCGAGTGGATGGCGTGAGGCCATGATTGCTGGAAATGAATAGTAAGTTGGCGCGCCCGCGACAATAGCGTTGCGCATGGCAATACTCTGGGGAGCCAAGGAGTCCAAAAAAGGGGTGGTGGGGCGCTGGTATCCAAGAAATCCGACGTGGTCAGCGCGCAGACAATCGACGGTGATCAATATCAATGATCGGGGACGACTCATCCGCCACTCCTCTTTTTCCCAGCTATTGCACCCTGGAACTCTGTTTCACGTTAACCGACACTTGGCCGTGCGGGCCACGAAATTTTCCTCGTCGAACGATGTCGTACAAGTCGCCGTCATGCACATACAGTAAATTGGGATGCTTCGCTTCTAATGCGGAAAGGAACAGATCGAGAGTTTGAAGCGTCGGAGTACGAAAGTCTTTGAGCGACGAGTGGAAGTTTATGGAATGCACCGAAACTATTGCGGGCATACCACGGGCAAAGCAACCATCCGCAAGCTGCATATATTTGTCGATGGGCAAGTCTCGCTGGCTGGGCTCAATGTCGATGGTACGATAAATATTCAACAGTTCACGCTCGTCCATGTGCGGATTTAGAGGCGTCCCGCTTCCATTCTGAGAAACTCGTACTCCACACTCCGACCATGCGATCTGTGTATCCAAGTTCGCGCGATAGCCCGGAGCACATGCTGAGAGCGCGGATAGCGCGAAGAATGACCGAAAATTCTCGGACGCGGTCCGGATAAGTTCTCGTTGTCTAGCAGCAGTCAGGAAACCGGCTTGGGGTTTTTCGGGATTATTATATTCGTATCCGATCCAAGGCATGCGCCAATAAATGTAAGGCGTCTCAGCCTTCCATAGCTTCCTAAGTAATTGAGCGCGATCTCCATTTTTGGATAGCGCATTTTCCGCCGCCAGCGAGCAAAAGTGGGTAAGGCCATGCAGAGCGGGATAGAAAACATCATCAGCAATTCCCTGTCGGTAAGCCTCGAACAATCCTGGGCGTTTCCAGCTGCCTGGTAAACCAGCTTTCAAAGGCAACAACGGAATAGTTGAATCGCCAGCGAGAAGCTTCGGAAAGTCCAAGTTAGCCAACAGAAAATTCATGACCACGCAGGCCGATCGTCCGGTTGAATCGCGGTGACTCTTCAGCAAATCACGAATGGCATTGACGTCGTCTGCTGTTTCAAGCGTATAGAAATCGTAGGGGTTTTCTCCGAGCCGTATGCCGCTGGCCCGCAGCTGTTGATAACCTTCTTGATCGCGAACACCTACGCGCCCCCAGTCGTCACTCTGTAAAACTACAAGCGGGCGATCAAAAGAGAATTGGACGGTTGTAGAGTGTTTGCCTCGCCGCCAAAATCTTCTGCCGTAATCTAACATGCGTTGTCCGCAGACGTTGGTGAGCGAAGTATCAGCATCTCACAGCCGCCCTCAGTTATATGCAGGTATTGCAGCGCGACCCAACGAACCAGCAAACCTAGCACTGGCAGGTGTATCAACTGTGCGACGAGTCGGGCGCGCCCGCTAGCAAAAGAACGATTTGCGCACTTTTTCAGAAATTGTTCTTGATGCAGGTCGACCACCTTGCAATCGGCTTTCAGCCCGCGAAACAATGCACGAAGCCGAGCGTTGGTGGTGTACGTGAGTTGACTCAGCAATGTTGGGCTACGTCCCCGACATTTAAGATAGAGTCGACCGAGTAGTTTAGGTAGTAGCGGCAGCCATCGTATCTTGTAGTGCGGCTCATAGAAGCGAAGGTAATTCGGACAAGCAATATAGACCGCACCACCAGGTTTGAGTACTCGAACCGCTTCGCGGAGTACTTCAGCTTGATCCGCTACGTGTTCCATCACCTGGTTCATGACGATGAGGTCAAAGGTGCGATCAGGGAATGGCAGACTCTCTCCAAGAGCTACAGTAAACACCCCCTCTTGTATCCGCCGTCTCGCGATTTGAACTGACGTAAGACTTCCGCCTTGACCAATCCGATCCGGCTCGACTCCAAAGGCGACCAATCCTCGCCGACGGCACGCAAGAATAAAGCTACCCACACCAGACCCAATATCCAACACAGAAGCTCGAGGAGGAATATCCCAGCAGCCGGCCACTTGCGTTAATACCGCTTCACCGTCATCCTCGACGATGCTATCAACAATCTTTTCCTGCCAGTCCGGTGTCTGGATTCCCTGCCAGTTCTCGCGTCGATACTGGAGCAGCAGAGCTCGCAGTTGGGAATCATCCAAGAGCTCGTAATTCTGGATTGCTGTCGAACTCATTTTTCTAAACCTTGCAACTGAAGCTGCTCAAATGTACCCAAGATCTTTGAGCCTCTCCTCAATAATTCGCTGCTCTTCTTGATCCATCACTTTCGCATCATCGCGAACTAGCCTTTCAAGCACGTAAATAAGAAAGTCTTCCACCTTACCAAACTGTTGGCCGAAACGCTGCTCGACTGTCTCACACAGGTCTCTAGGTAGCTGTAAATTGCGCATCTCTTCTGGCATCAGGCATTCGCCCCAGAAAACCCGAATATAAGCTGCACTCTGTACCAGATAGCTGAAATGATTAGCCTGTCATCGGAGTCGAGCCCGAACATTGCAGCAGTAGCGATGAAAACAACCTGCCCCAATGCAAGACCGGACGCAATCACAAGCCACTCAGGATGAATTGTCTTCAGCGATTCACGCACCAACAACAACGCGGCCAGCGTCGTGACTAGTGGCAATGTTAGTCGCAGATAAGTGCGATTGTAGGGAAAAATACGCAGCCTGCGCCGGACTTCCAGCAAGTACCACAAATTTGCGCACACATTCGCAGCCGCGGAAGCAACTGCTGCACCAATGAGTCCCCATCGCGGAATCAAAAAAACGGCCAACACTATGGTCATCACGGCCATAATCGATTGAATTTTCACCAAACGGCCCTGATTCCCTGACATTTGCAGAAGGTATCCAACAGAGCCGACTGCGCAGTTTACAAGTTGTCCGATGGTACCTATGACGAGGATTGACCAGCCGACTTCGAAATCATGGCCAAAAATCCGCATTAGCGGCGATGCGAAAATTACCATCACCGCCGCCAGTGGCATCGTCAGCCCGAGGATCCATTTAGTCAAGGTTTGATAAATACGTCCGAGAAGCTCGATTTTCCCTTGCGCATGCAGATGGGCAATGCTGGGAGAGAAGATCTGGTTGACGGAATCGAGGATTATCGAAACGAATCCGATCAAGGTGGCACTAACGGCGTAGATTCCCAATGCCCGTGCATCCAGATATAACCCGATTAAAATTTTGTCGGCCTGTGCAAGTACAAATTCCACAAAGCCCAGTCCGAGCGCAGCCGCGGAGAATGAAATAACTTCTTTTTCAAAAGTCGGCACACTTGACGAAAAGGAACGGGCAGCACGTGGCGTAAGCTTCCAAACAATAATAAGTAAAAGCAAAGCTACACCCAATGCGCTGAGCACCTGGGCCGCAATATATCCGCGCAAGCCGAAACCTACAGTTACGAGCACGATGGTTAAAACCATCGTCAGGGGGCTTCCAACGAAATTGGTGATGAAGGTTCGGCGCGCGACGTCTTTGTAGCCACTTAGCACCTGGCCGAGAAATCCGTTCATAACGCCTAAGAACATTATGGCCGCGAACCATCCGAAGTAGGGGCTGAGCATGGGAGCATGGTAAAGATGAGTCGCAATCCAGGGACCCGTCAGCCAAACCACTGCCCCAAAAAAGAGATTTACAAATAAAAGGAGCGATGCTCCCCGCAGAAGAAATCCGCGCAGAAGTTCTGATTTGCCATTGGCGAGATAGGCGGAGACGAAACGAACTGCGGATTGCGGTATCCCCAAAGAATTGAAGATTCCCAAGAACCCTATGATCGTCATACCCAAGGCGTAAAGGCCGAGGGCTTCGGCTCCCAGAATTCTAGCCAGATAAATTTTGAAGGGATAGCCGAGGGCTAGCGTGAAAACTGTACCGGCGAAATAAATGGACGAGTGCCGCGAGATATGGCCGATCTCTCGTTGGAAATCCCGCCGATCTGCATGATCGCTTAGGACCGAAATGGTCTCGGCGCCCGGGCTGTTCTGGGATGCGATTTTTTCAACGATTGCACTGCCCATTAGATTGATTAAGCTCGAAGGACGGTTCGTCCCGCGGCGTTTCCGGTCAGCAACTCTCGTAGCATCAGCGGGTCGACTGCCATGGAGCGCTCACGTTCGGATCTGACTCCAAGCTTTCCCGATTCCAGCAACTGCGGAATATTCGCGATTTGCTCGATGGATTCCAAAACATGTCCGAAACCAAATCGAGCATATTGTTCTTGATACCTCCCGTGATAATGACGCAGCCAGCCAAATAAGAACACCGGTATTCCTAATGCGGTGCACTCCAAAGCGGTTGTCGATTCGACCGTGAGGGCAATTTGCGTATTACGCCATAGTTCTGGAGTAGGTGGTCCTGCGATTACGCCAATGCGGCGGGCTTCTTGCCGCGGTAGGAGTTTACGTAGCATTTGGATATGCGCGCCAGCACTTTCAAACGGGTGTAACTTAAAAACCAACTTAAGCCCGCAAGTCAACGCGAAATCGACCAGATTCGGCACCAACTCGCGATAAACTTCCTCGAAGCGCCATGAACCAATTCGATAAGGTTCGGTAAAAAAAACCAGCCACGGTTTATTGGACGTTGCTTTATCGGAAGAGATCTTCCTCGCCGCCGTCGGAGGTGGACTGGAAAATGAAGCATGACCAACCACTGCATCCGGCGACAGGCGACACGGACCTAGTAAATAGTCACGCTCCATAGCGCTCTTGGCTAGGTAGCAGTCGGCATGTTGAGTCTTTACCGCCATTTGTAAGTCTAGGGCACCATGGTGCAGGGCGACTGTCGGGATTGTTTGCTGTTTCGCCATGATCAAGGGAATTCGTGAATAAGGATTGCTGTCATCGGCACAAACACACGCAGCAATATTTTGTAATTCGAAGACGCGTTCCCAGGCATTACGCAATGCCAATGCCCATCGCAGCAGTGAAGGCATTCCTCGAAAAACACCGGCAACATTCGCAACCTGAAATGTCTTAGAACATGAAACCAAGCGTTGTTTCAAAATATCCCATTCACGCAAGAGGACGGCAGATTCACTCTTATTGCTCGCAGTAAAATAGGAATCAAGCGAAATCGTTTGAACGTTGGCGGGCACCGACCTCAATCTGCTGCTTTTTCTCGCGTAAACGAGTAAGAACGATTCCTCGGGCAGGAGGTCTGCCAGAAAAACAGCGATGCGCGAAACATTGATGTACCCCGATGGCAGCAGGAAGACTGGTTTGTTGGAACATAGCGGTCGTGCGGCTAGACGGCGACGAAAATTGTGTTGTTGGTCAAATTTATCCTGCGCAACTTGGTATAGCTGAGCGATATTCAAATGCGACAATACATTCGAATAATGGCGCGAATACCTCCGCACGGCACTAGTGTTTCCCAATACAATTAGTCGACCGCCCAACATTGCCTGCAAACTATTTGCGAGCGCAAAAGGCCGACTCGCATAGAGTTCGCAGCCTGTTCCGAGATACTCTGCCAACCTGGGTATGAGCATCAGGTTTTGCAGCTCGGGAATAATCGCCAACGAGAGCACGTCCCACCAATCGATCCCGGATCGATCAACCATGACTCCCATGCCGACTCTTTATCAGATCTTTGGTTGCGTAGAGATCCTCCATTTCCTCGGCAAAGTTGTAAAAACTGACTATTGGACATCCTGATTGGCCACTCCAGCGCTCGTACGTGGCATTCGGCGCACGCGCGAAATCCACGATTATGTCGAAGCGATACGATGCAATGTTCACTGGAATCGCATCTTCGGGATGAAGTAGTAGAACTTTCATCGGACATCTCAATTACGCGACAACAAATCTTCCTTGGCCGTTATTGCCTTGTGACTCTCCAGCGCTCTCAACTAGCTGCCAACTTAACGGAGTTCCTCGTTGAATGTCTTGAGTTGCCCGCTTGCCAATTACCTCGCGAAGGTAGCGAGTGTGGAGGCCGTGCGCGGGACGAATCGAACGCACGTTTGCAGAATTGAAGACTTCTCCCTTTTTTACATCCTGAACAACAAAAAGCGAGCGGCGAAAAACGAGACTGCTTTGCTCATGAGCGGTCGCTCCGAATTGCGGTTTTCCTAACGCTTTCTCGGCAACTCGGACCGCATCAACCATTGCTTTGAACTCGTGCGGCTCAAGCGAAAAAGCAGACATCTGGGCCTTTCACCAAACGCGACATAGCGTAAGGTGCTTCTCGATGATGCACGCTCCCAAAGCTACCGCTGCAACTGGAACCGCGATGCCCATCGTGTGATCGGACAATCCCGCCGGGACTTCGAACTTTCGCGCGAGCTCAGGAATCGTTCGCAAGTTCATCTCTTCCGGTAAAGCAGGATATGCACTGGTACATTTGAGCAATGCGATATCCCTTGCTCCTGCGCCGTGCGCGGCTCGCAACGCCTCATCAATTTCTTCCGATGTTGCCATCCCAGTGGACAGGATCATCGGTTTGCCGGTTCGGGCAATTTTTTGAATAAGCGGAATGTCTACAAGTTCGAAGGAAGCAACTTTGTAAGCCGGTACGTTCATTTCTTCCAAGAACTCGACAGCGGTGGAATCAAAGGGAGAGGAAAAAAGATCCAAGCCGAGATCGTTAGCCACCTGCTTCAGTTTCGGCTGCCATTCCCAAGGCATATACGCTTCGGCATAAAGTTCGTGCAGAGTGCGCCCATCCCAGAGCGTACCGCCGCTAACTTGAAAACATTCGCGATCGCTGCGAAGAGTAATCGTGTCCGGAGTATAGGTCTGGAGTTTGACGGCATCTGCGCCAGCGTCTTTTGCCGCGTGGATGATCCGGACGGCCTCATCAAAGTTCTGATTATGATTGCCGGAAAGCTCCGCGATCACATACACGGAGCATTCCGCGCCAATGCGACGCCCGTTAATGTGGAAATTAGGTGAACTCATCGATGTTTTTCGAAGACAAGATGAATTGTGGGTTCGTCACCAATTCTCTCTGCGGCGGGAAGTTCATGGAAACCGGCGGCATTAAATAGCCTTAGCGAAGCTGCGTTCGTCTGTTTTACGTATGCGTGAATTTTCCCTACTTCATGCCTTCCGAACAGTTCGCTACATGCGATTTCCAAAGCGGCATGGCTGAAGGCTTTCCCGCGGTGTTCCTTAGCCACGCTAAGCGATATAACCGCTTCCGTATTAGAGATTTGAAATCTCACCTGTCCAATGGGAGTTCCATCGTCTCTCAACACTACCCGTAGCAGCGAATTTGGATCGCGTAGTTTTGAATGGAACCACTCTCGATGCCTCTCCCATTCGATAAACTCCGTCGAAAAGGATACATTGCGAACCTCGCGATCGTTCGCCCACTCCCAATACATCCGGCAATCCGCGGGCGTCGCGGGCCTTAACTGGAGACAGTCGCCTAACATTACTCCGACCACGCGACGTGCTCCGCCGCCGTCGATAAGATCTCTTCCTCGCTTTGCCATAAGTTGCCGCGTCTCTGTTGCGAGAAGCAATTCGCGGATTTGGCGAGCCATCTCGATCGTCGTCACCTCCCTGCTGGACCCGAGATGAACAGCAATTTCCCGGCGCGCAAGTTCCCTGGCTATAGGAAATTGATTTTCGGCGACATCGATGAGCATGGATGGAAGTCCTAAGAAGCACAGCTCCCAACAAGTAGAACCTGCAGCCGAAACCGCTACATCTGCCCTCGCCATTAGCTCCGGCATGTTCAAAGGATCTTTCTCAAAATGGAGTACCGGACTTTTCTTGTCCGCTGGATGCCTAGTTGAACTCTTATACGGAACACTTGCTCCAAGCACTACGCTTGCTTCAACATCTTCCAGATCCGCCAACTCGAGCGCCTGGATTACCTTCTCGGTCACATTCTCCGGATCGCTGCCACCCATCGTGACCAGCACGTTACGGCCAGTGGGAACATTTTCACGATGCCATTCCTTCCATCGCAGAAACTCCCGCCGCAACATTGCATAACGCGAACCCAGCAAAAGTCGAGTATAGCCTTCTCGATGGGCATATAAATCGTCGTGAGCGTGCAAGTTTTGGTTCAGCACTAGGTCAGCGAAATAGTGGTCGCAATGCGAGTTGTCGTCAACGGAAAGAAGTTTAAGTCCGGCATTCTTGATGCCACGTTGATAACCGGAATCAAACTGGTACCCGTCGACAACGGTCCATCTCGCACAATTGCTTTCCGCCAACTCAACTACCTGGGCATTATCTGCGACGCTTCCCGGAGAAGCATTTATTTCGCTGACCTGGATTCCTTCCGAAAGCAGCCGATTGCGTAACGCGGGGACTATCTCGGCCATTGCAAAAATCACGTCACCACCTATGTCCTGCCAAGCTTGGGCTAACGCCAGACACCGCATTACGTGGCCTATTCCTATGGCTACTCCCGCGTCTGCCCGTATGAGAAGATTTCCTTGTCTCGCAGCCAATCGATACCGTCTCCTTTTGCTCTTGGTCGCAATCCCAATGCGATTGGACCGGCGATCCCGGATGAAGAGTGGACACCGGCTGGTCATCCAATTTGCTTCAGTTCGGCTCTATACTAACGCGGATGCAACTGAGTTCTCGTGAGCAGAAGCCAAATTCGAAGGAAATCGAGTTTGTCCCACTCACGCGCAACCTTTACGCGGAGTGGGACCGCTTTTGTCTGGACAATAGCGATGCGTGGTTTTGGCACACGAGCGCGTGGCTGGAGTACACGCTTCAGTATCGGCCAAGCTTGCGGCCAAACTCCCAATCCTTCTTATACTTATTGGAAGACCGGGTGATTGCCGTCTGCCCTTTAATTGTCGAAAGCTATGAATATGAAGATTCCAGAATCTCCGAATTTTCTTATGGCGGCGATGCGGGACCAATGCCGGTCTTTGCAGATAATCTTGCCGGCAAAATAAGAAAGGAGGCAATCGAAAAGGTCTATTCGCACCTCAACTTTTTGGCGAAAAAATTGAACCTGGGACGAGTTTCATTCCGTAGCTCTCCGCCTGCTCCTTCTTTTTGGCGACCGGGCATTCCAACAATAAATCCGCTAACTAAATTGGGGTTTGCAGATATATCTTTCGCGACTCAAGTACTCGATTTATCACTTGATGAAGAACTATTGATGCGGAATATGCGCAAGGGACATCGGGCGGACATCAATCGGGCAAGAAAAACCCTTCGAGCCACGGTTTTCGATAGAGACTCGATCAGCCGAGAAGTTTTCGAACGTTATCGGATGTTGCACCACAAGGCGGCAGGGCGGGTCACGCGTCCCCTTGCCACTTTCGAGATGATGTTTCAATGGATCAAGGAGGGTCTTGCGATCCTTTCCTGCGCTAGCTTGCAAGAAACGGATGTAGGATTCGCTTTAGTGAGCGTTTACAAAGACGCTGCTTACTACAGTTCTTCGTGCGAAGATCCGGAACACAACCATTTACCCATCGGACATATTTTGCAATGGGAGGCCATGCGCTGGTTGAAACGACACGCAATTCGACGATATGAAATTGGTCTCCAATTCTATGGTCCTCTTTTGCATGCAGAGATTTCGCAGAAAGATGTGAATATCTCGCTTTTTAAACGCGGATTCGGTGGCGTTACTGTTCCTTGCTGGAGAGGAGAAAAGTTTTATTCGAAGAGCTACTACCGCAAGGTTGCAACGAAACGTTTGGAGGCATACTCCACATTCGTGGGAGAGGATAGCTCACAACCGGCAGCAATCAGCGAAGACCCGAAAACCAGGAGCAAAGAGGTTGAGCAAGATTAGTTTTGAAAACTACGGAAGACTCGCCAGAGAATTGAAGGACCCTACAGAGATATCGGGCAGATATCCGATTCAATCAACTGCGCAGCGCAGGATATTGTGCGATGTGATTACCAAGCTTCAGATCAGCCCAGAAGATGATTTGCTCGAGATTGGCTGTAATGTCGGCAATTTGCTCATTCCGCTCAGCTTTGTAGTGAATACTGTCACTGGGATCGATCACCCGGATTGCTTGCAAAAATTGATCCAACGATTTAGGGGAGAGAACGTTCAACTGCTATCCGGAGACTTTCTGGAAATTGCTCTTGAGAACAAGTTTGACAAGATTTTGTGCTACAGCGTCCTTCACTATCTTTCCAGCAAGGACGAGGTTCTGCGTTTCATCGCCAAGACTGTGAGCCGGCTCGCAGGCGGGGGAATCGCACTATTTGGCGACATTCCAAATCAATCGAAAAAACAGAGGTTTCTTCAGTCCGAATCCGGCAGAAAACTTGATCGAGAATGGCGAGAGCAGATGTGCGGGCAAGCTAGCACAGTTGGGCTGAACTTGCCTGTTGATCCAAACCTTGTGCAGTTCGATGACGACTTGTTGTTCGAAATATGCCGCGAGTGCAGGGTGGATGGGTTTGAAGCCTGCATATTGACTCAGTCTCCAGATCTTCCCTTCGGAAACACACGCGAAGATATTTTGGTCAAGCGGCCTGCATAGCGATGGTGGAATCGCGACAAATCGATTTGTGGAGAGACGTGCCGCCGGCTTCGCTGTTGAGCG
Organism: Terriglobia bacterium; assembly: GCA_963791575.1. Taxonomy (GTDB): domain Bacteria; phylum Acidobacteriota; class Terriglobia; order Terriglobales; family Acidobacteriaceae; genus JAOAPG01. The sequence continues at coordinate 56,868 of CAWBSY010000006.1, forward strand.
GAAATGAGAGTGGGTTTCCCGAGGCTTACATTTTCCCTAGTGGCCGACAAGCTCTAAGCCGAGCGTTATTGCAACTAGGCTTGAGCCGGTCCAAACGAGTCGCCTGCCCAGAGTGGAGTTCGCACTGCTTGTTGAGCGCAGTCGCGCGCCATGCAACTCCTGTCCCCATGCGGGAAGTTGTACAAAAGAAACTTACCGTGGATGCGATTCTACTTTATGACCAATGGGGATGGTCTGCGCCAAAGACCTCATGGGAACGACTCTCCGAAATGTTCCCTTCAACCTTACTCATTTGGGATCGAGTCGATTCGGCAGACTTTTTCTGTAGAACCGATCTACCGTTGCCTTCCATAGCGGCGGAAGTAAGCAGCCTATCTAAAGTGCTCGGACTTTCCGGCGGCGGTCTCCTGAGATGCGGAAAGCGCTACATTGAATATCAATCAGATCCCTTGTCTCAGCTCACGCAACAAATACTGCGATCGGGAAACGAACTCTTAGACACCTTCGAATACAAGGAGTATTTAAAGAATCACAAGCAGGTTTTACATCCCGACCTGCTCCGCTGGGTACGCCACAATTCCCTAAGCACTGTCCTGCAGGATGAGGGCGCAATCCGACGTCGCAATCTTTGCAAGTTGATGGAGAGTGGTTGCGCTCAAGGATGGGAACCGTGGATGAAGGTCTCAGTGGAAGAAGGTTCCACGGCAGCCAATATCGCTCCGTTGTTTCGAGCGAAGAATCTCCAGGAAATGGGGCGGGCGATCAAGCACTTACGCGAACAACATGGGCTCACTGCGACCAACTATCACTTCAACTGGTCAGGAGATCCGCTATTTCCAAAATACGAAATGTGCCTGGCGCTGCCGGTACACGGTCTGGTAACGAATTTCGAAGATATCGTCGCTGATCTAGCACCGATCTGCTGAGTCATCGGACGCGAAATACGGGCTGGCTCATTTCTCCTTCCAAGAATCGCGCTGGATTCGGGTCTTGCAGCCACTTCTCGAGAGTTTTAAGAACCTCAGCATACGCCTCCAAGGTTCGATGAACGGCCGGGCCATCATGGGAGGCTGTCATGTTGTGCGTTGCAAGAAACAGAACACCACGTTTCACCGTTTCCTGTTGAAACAGATTCTTAACCAAGGCACTCTCATTACCATTCACATCGCGGAACTTCAGCAACGACCACTGAGGACGTCCAACACACTCAACCTGCTTTGACAATCCGGCCGCTCTCACCATTACGTTGAGGCCGTCTTGCAAAATTCGCCCATTCGACTCAATACTCGCCAATGCGTCGGTAGACTCCAGAATATCCAGCACCTTCATAGCAGCTGCCATCGATGCCACTTCGCCAGCAAAAGTAAAACTAAAAAAGATTTCATCGAAGACCTGCATGATTTCAGTTCGCCCGACGACACACGAAATGGGGAAGCCGTTTCCCATCGCCTTTCCAAAACAAGCGAGGTCGGGGATGACATTAAACAATTTCTGCGCGCCGCCTAATCCGAAATGAAAGCCGCTGCAAATTTCGTCGAATATCAATAGCGCACCATGTTGGTGGGCTAGATCTTTGACTAGTTGTAAGAAATCAGGCGTGGGCTCTTCGAAGTTGAAGGGCTCCATAATTACTGCGGCAAACTCCCCGGGATGCTGCTCGAGCAAGTTTTCTAAACTGGATGCATCGTTGTAGCGAAAAGTATGTGTCAGCTTACGAACCGCCGATGGCACTCCAGCACTCCGAGTCGTGGAGCCGATAAACCAATCCTGCCAGCCGTGATATCCGCAACATGCGATTCTTTCTTTTCCCGTGTAGGCACGGGCAGCTCGTACAGCTCCCGAAGTAGCGTCAGAGCCATTTTTCCCGAAGCGCACCATTTCAGCGCATGGAATCAGGTTGGTGAGTCGCTCTGCTAATTGCACTTCCAGCGGATGGGGCAAAGAAAAGCTATGCCCCTCGGAAAGCTGTGCAGCAACCGCGTTATTCACTTCATCATTCGCATATCCCAGGATGTTCGGCAGAAGCCCCTGAACGTAGTCAATATATTCGTTCCCGTCCACATCCCATACATGACAACCTTTCCCGCGCTGCAAAAAAATTGGGGCCACACCTTGCACGTATTGTGTATGTTTCTTACTGAAGGTTTGCGCGCAGCCAGGAATTACCTTCTTTGCGCGTTCGAACCACGCATGTGATTCTGCCAGCGAGCGCTCCCGGGGCACACTCATGTCGGACTCCTGATAGAGGCTTCGATAATACCCTTCATTGCTAATGCCTTTGGCGCTGATGAGCCCGGTCTGTATCGTTGCCAATTCAGGTCTCCTTTTTACTAAATCGAGAACATCTCGGAATCCGAAACGACCGCGGTCGGAGAACGCACTGTAAATGGCACGCACAAATTCCAGATCCGCTGCATTGTCCACAGTCCAGCGATACGCGTTTGGATTGACGGGCATGTCACTTTCTACATTGGCGGTGCGAAATCTCTCCGTCTGCAAATATGGCGTTACATGTTCGCGCTCGGATGGTTTTTCGGCCCCTCTCCATGCCTCTTCCAGCACGCGAAAAGAAAACACCTCAGCATCAAGGCCATCGGGATACGTGTAACGCAAGGTGTTGGAAGCGTAATCGCAATCGCCCTTATTGAATCGAGATATGATCTTGTCGATCACCTCGAAGTCGATAAGAGGACAATCGGCAGTAATACGTACAACCGTGTCTGCGGAGTGGACTTTCGCCGCTCGATAAAATCGATCCAATACGTCTTTCTCGCTGCCCGCGAAAGCATAGGAAACCATATTGTTCACAGAATTTTGCAATCAGATCATCCGAATTCTGATCGGTAGTCGCGACAATGACCTTCTCAAGAGTCCTTGCGGACCGGACCCTATTAACTACATGCCATAGCATGGGATGGCCGCAGATGTCGGCCATGCTTTTTCCCGGAAGTCGTGTCGACCCCATGCGTGCCTGCACAATGGCTGCAATCAAATCATGACTTCTTTCCCCACACAGACCAATTTTCCATCGCGAGCCGATTGCTTTGCCGCAAGGGCAATCTGCGTGACGGCGATTCCCTGACAGATTGGCATCATGGTAGCTTTGCGCAGCTCTACACATTCCACGAAATGCTTTAGTTCATCGAGATACATCTGATTTATTTCCCACGGTTCTGGCTGGGAGTAAACATTCCAGTCCTTTTTTCCCGCGTCGTACCAGCGTACTTGTTGGGTATTGAAGTCCCAATAAATTGAACCGTTCTCGCCCACAATCTGGCAGCCCCGCTCGTAAATTCTTTGGACATAATCAAGATGTATTTCCGAGATCGCGCCGCTTTGATGACGGCAAATGATGGCAGCAATATCCTCTGTCTCCAGGTCCAACGAACTCCGGTGCACGGCAAAACAAGAGACGTCATAGATTTCCCCGAGATACCAATACGCGAGATCAATCTCGTGAATACAGTCGAGAATGCATCCACCACCAGTTTCTTCCCGCGCAGCGTAATTTTCACGATAGTCGGTACCGGGACGCCAATCGGGCAAGTAGGAACCGCAATGAATTCTCGCGAACAAAATCTTCCCGATTCGATCTCTCGAAAGCAGTTCTTTCACTTTCGCGGGGCCAGGGTGGAACCTCATATTGCAGGCAACCATCGAGATCAATTGTCGCCATTCAACAAGATCTGACAATTTGCTCAGTTCGTGTGAGGTGTGTGAAAGTGGTTTTTCGACGAAGAAATCGAAACCCCGTTGCGCAATCTCAAGCGCGTGTTGCAGGTGTAAGTGAGTGGGAGTGGCAACAATTACAAAAGCGGGACCGAAATTCAGACCCGAATTTAAATCAGGAAACCCGATAACACCCAGCTCCGTTATCAATTTAGATCTGCGGAGCGCATCAGTTTCAACTACAGCAAGCGATTCCATCCCAAGCGTCTTCAAATTCAGTAAGTGACGTCTGCCGATGGAACCGCCTCCGACCACTAATACATTCATTCGCCAACCTTCGGGTAAAACGGAGCTGGTGAGCTTCAAAATCCGCTTCCAACGTTCAATTACCTAGCGGGAAAAGGCTGTGGTCACCTTCTGCACCGCGCAGATCACATCTTCCACATCCTCGTCGCTCATTCCGTGGAACATGGGCAGGCTGATCAAGCGCTCGTACGCTTTTTCGGCGACCGGATATTCACCACTCTTGTAGCCAAAGCGGTTCCTGTAATAGGGATGCAGATGGACCGGTATGTAATGCACATTCACACCGATGTTTTCCGCGCGCAACGCGCAAAAGATTGTTTCCCTGTTCGCGGAGAGCTGTTCCAATTTCAGCTGGATTGGATAGAGGTGCCATGCAGGATTCACATCTACGCGCACACTTGGTCTAGTAATGGGGAGATCCCGAAAGGCCGCGTCGTATTTGGCCGCAATCTCGCGCCGCCGCGCCAGATTTGAGTCAAGCCGTTTCAGTTGCTGAATACCTAGTGCGCAAGCAATGTCCGTAAGGCGATAGTTGAAGCCCAATGACACCATTTCGTAATGCCATTGACCCTGGCGCTGCCGTTGTCTCGCATCGCTGCTGATTCCGTGGTTGCGAAATCGCCGAAGGTTCTCGACATACGCGGGATCATCAGTTGTGACCATCCCTCCTTCGCCAGTCGCCACGTGCTTCACGGGATGAAAGCTGAAGACGGTCATGTGTGCGATGCTCCCCACTTTCTTCTTTCGATACTCCGCGCCCAAGGCATGGCAGGCATCTTCGATGACCAGCAACCCGTGATGTTCGGCTAACGCGAGTAGCGAATCGAAGTCGGCTGGATGTCCAGCATAGTCGACGGCAAGAATAGCTTTGGTGCGAGAGGTAATACGGCTGGCGATTTCTTCTGGGTCGATATTCAGCGTATCCGGAGACACATCGGCGAAAACCGGCTTCGCGCCTTGATACAACACACAATTTGCAGTCGCCACAAAGGTTAGCGGTGAGGTGATGGCTTCGTCACCATTCTCCAGACCTGCGGCAAACGCCGCACCGTGCAGCGCCGCCGTACCGGAACTGAAACTGATCGCATACTTGGCGCCTACGCGCTCCGCAATAGCTTCTTCAAATTCGGCGACTTTCGGGCCTGTCGTCAGCCAATCGGAGCGCAGGGTCTCGACTACCGCTTCGATGTCCGAGTCTTCAATGGACTGGCGTCCATAGGGAAGCAGGTTTTTGCGAACTGGGGATCCACCGTCGATTGCCAGCAATTCGCTGCTTGGCGCGGTTAGTTTCATAGCCCTCATTCAAGCAGTGGCGCGTACCTGTTCCCGAGGCAAAACGGACAGCGGCGGGGCGCAGCCTTCGACGAGTTGGTACAGTGCCTCAGCCGTCAACCACTCGGGATTGGTGTCACTGGCGTAACGAAATCCCTCGGGCAGTGCCCTACCTCGGCTCCAGTTTTCCCGCCGCCACCAGCCATGTGAAGGCTGGATTACGTACATATCATCCATTTCTATGGCGTTGCGAGATTCATCCTCCGAAAGCAATACTTCGTGCAGTTTTTCACCCGGACGAATTCCTATGCACTCGATTTCGCAGCCAGGAGCGACGGCTTCTGCCATGTCGATCATCTTCATGCTGGGAATTTTAGGTACGAAAACTTCCCCGCCATGCATCTGATCGAGGCAACGGACGACGAATCTGACCCCCTGTTCAAGTGTGATCCAGAACCGGGTCATGCGAGGATCCGTAATAGTGATCTTGCCGCGTTTGCGCTGCTCCATGAAAGTCGGAATCACGCTCCCCCTACTGCCGACTACGTTCCCATAGCGCGCGCAACTGAAACGCGTGTCCTGCGTGCCCGCATAGGCATTGGCCTGAACGAAAACTTTTTCCGCGCAAAGCTTGGTTGCGCCGTAAATGTTTATGGGATTGACTGCCTTGTCCGTACTAAGAGCTAGAACGCGACGGACGCCCTGATTAATGGCCGCATCGATCACATTGCGTCCACCCATAATGTTGGTCTGGATAGCTTCGAACGGATTGTATTCGCAGGCTGGAACTTGCTTTAGGGCTGCGGCGTGAACTACGACAGTGACGCCCGCCAATGCACGTTCGAGCCGCTGAGGGTCTCGCACATCCCCAATGAAGTACCGCATACTCGGGTGGTCGAGACCCGCGATGCGCATGTCATGTTGCTTGAGCTCATCGCGACTGAAGACGATGAGCTTCTGGGGACGATATTCGCGCAACATGAGTTCGACGAATTTCTTGCCAAACGACCCTGTGCCGCCGGTTACCAGGACAACCTGTTCAGACCAATTGATCATTTTGCCTCATGCAAAAACGAGACCAAGCTTAGCGACTCCGCGCTATTCGAGCATTTAAGCATCGTTCACAACGTCAAGAACTAAGCAATCCGCAGTATAGCGGAGATTCGGAGGATGTTTGCGCAGACATGCACACCATTAACAGTTAAGGAACCACCCTAATTAAGATCGGGTTGCTCCTTGGATGCAGTGCTAAAATGTGCACCATTATTTGAGCAATAAATTATAGTGGCTCGGTTTACGGAATCACACCGTCTCATGCTTGAAGAAGTGGTTGTTGAGGAGTTTTAAAGATGGACCCGGGATCATTAATTCCTTCGAGTGGGCCAACTTTGCGTGAGGTTCAGTCTTCATTGGTGCGGGACCATGCCCATCAGTTGGGAGTCGGGAGTTATTCGCCCATCCCTGCACAAGAATCCGCTCTGCGAGAGTATCTCCGTATTCTTCTCAAACGCAAGTGGGTCATTGCGTCCAGCGTGATGTTGATTGTGGGAGCAGTTCTTATTGCCACGCTTCGCAGCACTCCTATTTACGAGGCGGTAGGCAGTATTGCCATCAACAAACCTGATCCCGTGCTCAATTTTAGTAATTCCGGTAACAACTTCGACTATTACGATCCCACCGATCTCGATACTGAAGTACGAATCCTACGTAGTGACTTGCTCGCCTTGCAGGTGATCCAAGAATTGAACCTGGATCAGCAGCCGCAATTCGGGGGAAACGGCAAAACTCAGAGTAGATCGCTCGACTTGGCGCCAGACACTTCGCAGGTGGAATCGGAGAGGATGACCGGCGTACTCGGATCATTCAAAGGAAGCCTACGGGTCGCCCTTGAACCCAATACGCGGATTATCGATATTCACTTCCGCAGCCCCGATAAAAATCTCGCAGCGCGCGTAGTGAACACTCTCACTCACACCTACGTAGAGCAGAATTTCAAGACACGCTTCGAGTCGACAATGCAGACTTCCGATTGGCTCTCTAAACAATTGGTAGATCTTCAAATGAAGGTCGAGGCATCTCAAGAAAAACTCGTTAAGTACCAGAAAGATCACGAGATTTTAGGAATTGATGAGAAGCAAAATCTGACTACCGCAAAGTTGGACGAACTGAATAAAGAGCTGACGGCGGCCCAATCAACGCGCATGGAAAAAGAGTCCATTTATCGCCAGGTGCAATCCGGCGATATTGATTCCATCGGCTCAATTTCTAATATTGTGGACGAAGCTAAAGGTGGACGCAACACATCATCGCTTTTGGAAAAGTTACGGGAGCAGGCAGTCGATCTGAAGATCCAGATCGCCCAACTGAGCACGCAATTTGGTCCCTCATATCCGAAATTGCTCCAACTGAATAGCCAACTAAAAGAAACTGATTCGCAGATTCAGTCGGAAATCAAGAAAACTTCATCTCAACTGCGGGGCGATTACCTCACCGCATTGCAACGGGAGAGCCTTTTACACGATGCGCTAGAGAAACAGAAGCAGGAAGCGAACAAGCTAAACGAGAGCGCAATCGAATTCAGCCTTCTTAAACGCGATCTGGAAACCAATCGCACACTTTATGAAGGACTGCTGGAAAAGCTGAAAGAAGCGGGCGTAACGGCAGGTTTGCGATCTAATAATGTGCGGGATGTCGACGTAGCTCGTACTCCTACCGCACCCACAGAACCTAACTTACCGCGCAATCTTTCTTTCGCACTTGCCCTGGGACTCACCACCGGAATTGGTTTGTGCTTCGTATTGGAAGGCGTCGATAACACGGTGAGAACGCCAGAACAGGCGCAGGCTATTTCGCAGCTACCTTCTCTTGGAATGATTCCGTTAGGATCGCGAAACACTGCTCAAATGAGCATGCGCCAGCGACTTTCGCTTGCTCCTTCCCAGGAAGCAGTCGAACTGATTACTCAATCTCGGCCACAATCGCAGATGGCAGAATCTTATCGAGCGTTGCGAACCTCCCTGCTTCTCACCTCTTTGGGGACGCCGCCAAAAGTTATTCTCGTGACCAGTGCGTTACCTGAGGAAGGAAAAACCACAACAAGCATCAACTCTGCCATTGTGCTGGCGCAAAGGGGAACACGGGTGCTGCTGATCGATGCGGACTTGCGTCGCCCCAGCATTCACAAGACGCTCGGCATGGCACCGGGAAATGGGTTGAGTAATGTTCTTACTGGCGGCGCCACTCTTGAACAAGCCGTTATGCTGTCGAATATTTCGCCAAATCTATCGATACTCGCAGCGGGTACGCCGCCCCCGAATCCGGCGGAACTTCTTGCGTCGAATAATATGCGCGAAGTACTCGACAAGCTACGCGACCAGTACGATCACATTGTGATTGACACACCTCCGACGCTTTCGGTAACAGACGCAGTCGTTCTGTCCACCAGCGCAGATGCAGTTATTCTCGTAATTCGAGCGGGCCAGACCACGAAACAAGCTCTTCGTCGGGCACGCGATGTTCTAATTCAGGTGAACGCAAGAATTTGCGGAGTGCTGCTAAATGCGGTGAATCTCAACTCTCCGGACTACTATTACTACTATGAATACCAGGGAAAATATGGGCATCGCTACTACGGTGATGATCCTGTCGTTCACGTTACCAATAGCGCATAAATACAGCAGCTCTTGAGCTAAAGCTTGTTCTAAGAATTGCATGCAAATGCCGCTCCGCCGCCCAGCCGAGAGATTTTTGTTCTTGGGATCTATCCTGCTTGCCGCAACGGTGTACATAGGATTCGTAACCATTCAATACTGGGCCGCCCATCTTGCGGGAAGTCCTAACTTAGCGAATCGACAATTAGCAATCCGGTTGCAATCAGGAAATGCGGACTACCGATATCGGATGGGACGTTATTTCTTTCAGATCGGAGACTGGCCGGAAGCGGCGGAAAACTATCGAGTTGCCGTTACGCTAAATCCTCATCATTCAGAATATTGGCTGGGACTCGCAAGTTCCTACAAGTTTCTTGGTAAACGGGCAAATCAGCAAGATGCTCTGGATCGTGCCATAGCGTCAGATCCTAAAACTCCTGATGTTGGCTGGGAAGCGGCAAATCTTTATTCGACAAATGGCGACATCGATCGGGCGATGCGAGAATTCCGAGTTGTTCTGGAGAACGATCCATCTCTGACACCTTCTGCCTTGGATCTTTGCTGGCGCATAAAACCCGATGTTGATCTGCTGCTCGGGAATGTTATTCCTCCAATCGGCAGTGTCTATTCCTCATTCTTGGAACTATTGATCGGCTAAAAAAGAGATGAATGCTGCTGCCGCAGTTTGGGGGCGTTCAGTGAAATTGGACCAGCCCATCGAGAGACGCTACGTATTCGGATACATACGTTTCCTGGTGGAACAAGGAGACATTGTTCAGGCCCGCAATGTGTGGCAGCAAGCGGCCAAGGGCTCCGACCTCGCGAACTACCAGCCATCTCCCGAAAACTTGGTGATAAATGGAGAATTCAGTCTACCGGTTTTAGACGCCGGCTTCGATTGGCAATATGAAAAGCATCCCTATGTTTCGCTCTCGCTTGATTCGATTCAATCTCACATGGGGCCACATTCTTTATTGATCTCGTTCGAGGGTGGCCCCATCGAAAGCGCTGGCATTCGGCAATTAGTTCCAATTGCCCCGAACACGAGTTATGAATTTTCGGCGGACTTCAAATCTCAGAACCTGGAAGGCGCAGGCAGCCCGCAATTTGTCGTAGAGGATTTCTACAGTGGCTCCACATATTTTACGAGCGAGGAGTTAACGAACACCGATATTTGGAAACAAGTGAGTGGAAGATTCACAACCGGCGCCCAGGCAAAACTTCTTATGATCCAAATAAAAAAGAATCCGCCTGGCACAGTTACTCGCGGAAAGCTTTGGATCGACGACGTTCGAGTGGTCCAAACGCCCCAGAGCGGAAATTCTTTGTGATGCATCCTGTCTTGACCTCCGGTCGTCGGACCATCACGATCAGACGTCCTACATCGCGTTCACATACTGATTCGGCGCTCTTTTACGGTACCTTCGGTCTGCTTCTATTTGGTCCATTAGCATTTGGCGCAGTGGAACCGTGGTCAGTTTTCATTCTAGAACTTGGGGCTGGATTACTTTTCATCTTGTGGGCATTCCAGCATTCGTCTTCAATTGATTTACAGATCTCAGGCAGCCCATTGTTTGTTCCGATGCTGATTTTTGCGGGTCTGGTTCTGCTGCAACTCGCCACCGGCTTAAGCGCCTACCGTCATGCAACCTTCTCAGAGGCATTGTTGTACTGCTGCTATGGACTGCTCTGTTTTCTGATCGTGCAAAATCTCCGCCGTTCTTGGCAAGTCCAGGCATTGACGTTGGGGTTTTCTGTATACGGGGCGGTCCTCGCCATTTTTGGGCTCCTGCAAAGCCTTACGTCGCCCACAAAACTTTATTGGCTTTGGATTCCTCACGGGAGTGGCTGGGTGTACGGTCCGTATGTGAACCACAACCACTATGCCGGACTGATGGAGATGTTGTTTCCAGTACCATTGATTTTTTCGCTCACGCGATATGCTTCGGGAATGCCACGAGCAGCATCAGCCTTCGCGGCGGCAATTATGGCGACGTCGATTTTTCTTTCTGGATCTCGTGGGGGAATGCTGGCGTTTACCGTACAGATTACGTTTCTTGCAACGGTTTTACTGAAAAGAAAAAAGAACGTTGGGGTGGTTTTAACATTGGGCGCTTTCGTCGTAGTTGTCATGGGGATGCTCATTTGGCTGGGCGGTGCGGAACTCACGCAACGTATTGCCAGCATCCACTCCGAAGCCAGCACAGAACTCTCCGGCTCTACGAGAGTGAGTATGGATCGTGATGCCCTAAAGATGTTTCTGCATAGGCCTGTACTGGGGTTCGGACTCGCAACTTTCCCCGATGTCTACCCTGAATTTCGCAGCTTCTATACAGATTTCATTGTGAATGCAGCGCACAATGACTACTTACAATTGCTGGTGGAAATGGGTGCTCTCGGGTTTGCCTCGATGGTTTGGTTTCTAATTGTCGTTTACAGACGCGGCATATCGAAAATAACCAATTGGCCAGAAGACAAGAACGGAGCTGTCGCGCTGGCTGCTCTGCTTGGCGTTACCGGTATTCTGGTACATAGTTTAGTGGACTTCAACCTGCACATCCCAGCGAACGCTGCTCTGTTTTACGTACTTTGTGTTCCATCGCGGCGATGGAGCCGCGTTTCGGTTTGTCGCGCAGGCGTTCAACCATCAGATTTGAACATCGCGATAATTCAATAGAATTCATGATTCGATATCGAACTGTTCGTTTCTTATTTTGTGTATTCGTAATCCTTTCAAGCGTTATACATTGCAGCGCACAAGACTCACAGCACACTCAAGCTGGTTCCACACACGATCCACTTAGCCCGCGGACTAAGTTTTTCTTTAAACATCCCCGACGGCTTCGAGATTTCCATTGCCGCCCAAGGGCCTCAAACGAGTTCGCTTTATGACGAAGGCACCCGACGGCCGAATCTTTGCCACGGATATGTACGACCGCTCCGACAATTCGCAGGGCGCAATCTACATTTTGGATGGCTTTGATCCAGAGATTGGCAAATTTGCGAGGGTGACTCCCTATCTTCAGCATTTACGCAACCCCAACAATGTGGCTTTCTATACAGATTCGTCGAATCAAACATGGCTATATGTCGCGCTTACCGACAAGCTGGAGCGATTTCGATTCCATGCGGGAGAAAAGTCGCCATCCTCGTCACCCGAGGTCCTGGCGACCTATCCAGATTATGGGTTGAACTATAAATACGGTGGCTGGCACCTCACTCGAACCATAGCTTTCGGCGAAGGCGAAAACAAAGACAAACTATATGTCACCGTTGGAAGCAGTTGTAATGAATGCGAGGAGAAGGAGGAAATCCGCGCGACTGTTTCGGTGATGGACCCGGATGGCAAGAATGCGGAAATCATCGGACGAGGTCTGCGCAATGCAGTCGGTCTGCGCTGGGTGAACAACACACTATACGGCACAAACATGGGCGCGGATCATTTAGGCGACGACGCACCGGACGATACCATGTTCGCCCTCGACACAACTCAACGCGACAAAGTCTCGCGCAACTACGGTTGGCCGTACTGCTATTTCAAAGATAGCAAAGTGCTCGACGATCCAACTTTCCATTTTTCTTCTAAGAAGATCGATTGTGCTACAGTTCCACCTGCATTCGCAACTTTCGCCGCTCACAGCTCCCCGCTTGGCTTGGAATACTTCGGCAGCGATTCAACGGATCCGGCGCTGCGGAATTACTTCCTGATCGCCCTCCATGGTTCCTCGAAAAAACGACTGAATCGTGGCTATCGAGTCGTGCGGTTGCAAGAGCAATCCGCTCCTGAGGACTTTATTACGGGATTCATGAAAAACGGAATCATCCACGGACGCCCCTGCGGCATCTTGAAAATCGCACCCGACGCTTTCTTACTCGCTGACGACCATAACGGGGTCATTTATTACGTTCGGCGTAAAAGCTAGAACTATCGCCAACGATCGACAGCTTCCCACCACACTAACCGCAACCACTCGTCAAAATTGGTTTTGGCCCATTCTCGTTTGTGCCACCAGTGCGCACCAAACTCATTCGGATCCAACGATGCTGCGCTACTGTAGGAATATTTGGGAAGCCGCCGTTTGAATATGCTGAGAGCACGACGAGTGTGGAAGTCAGAAGTGACCAGCAAAACTCTTTGCACCCCGAGTGCCTCCAGGCAGCGGGACACGTCATCAGCTTCCGCCTTGGTTGACAAGCCTTGAATTGGACAGATCGAGACCATGCCGGCTTGTGGCAATCCTTCAAGGTATCGCTGTGCAAGGTCTAGTTCGCTGGCATGGAAAACGTAAGCACCAACCGGGACATCGAGAATTAAATGTGGCCCATAACCTTGCCCCAGCAACTCAAGGCCTCTGGCGGGACGTCGATCCGTGTCCCCGGCTAAGACTACGATCGCGTCGGACTTCCTGGGTTCGTTCACAATCAAAAATGCGCCTGAAGTAAGAGAGAAAATGCCAGCCAACAAGGCCGCAAATATCAAAATAAATCCGATTCTGCGCATAGTTTTCGGTGGACGTGTTTGTACCTACTACAGTAAAAGCCTTATTCCTCTATTGGCCCTAGAATGCCAAAGTAGCGTAAGTTTTTACCTTCTTTGCGACTCGAGTTTGGTAACATTCTCTCATTCTGTTGTAAGTGTCCGTCGCTAAAGGTTTTCGCGCTCGAGGATTTCCGGGGAAATGGTCCGATTCGTGCTCGGAAAGCCTGAGCACAGCTGGCTCCTCTTTCATTGTTAGTTGTTATCTATGCAGTCCGAAACTCCGATCCCACGCCTATTCTCTCTGCTTCCGGAAAGACCAAAGCCATGGAAAGAGTTTGCCCTAAGCTTGGCGAGTCAGGGCGGAATCGTGCTCGCGTTAGTAGCATTGGCCTTATTACAGCCGAAGGTGACGGTGCATGGGAATCGTGATTACCACTTTGTAAAACTCGTCAGCACGCCGGTTGCGGTGAATCACGAACCTGCTCCCGTTCGGGTGATTACTCCGGCCCTTCCGCTGAAAGTACCGTCTCCCGAAGCAATTCGTCTACCCCGCCAACCGAAGACGATTCCGACACGTGAAGAAGCCCCAATTGAGCCAAAGATCGAGCTGGCAAGTAAAGTTGTGCCGTTGCCGCCAGTTACGCCAGCCATTCCGAAGCAACTAGTTAAAACGAACGTTTTCTCGACCGGAAGTTCGCAGCCTCCTACAATCGCCAGTTCTCCCCAAAAAATACAGACCGGGGGATTTGGCGATCCGAATGGTATAGCCGCGAAAGCAAACACTGGCAAGCAGGTCACCATCGCACAGTTGGGAGCCTTCGATATGCCTTCTGGTTCAGGAAGCGGTAACGGACTGGGTGGCAGTCAAGGCTTGCACGGTGTCATCGCAAGCTCAGGTTTCGGTGCTGGAGTGGCTACCGGAACCCAAGCTGCGAATGCGGGTGGAACGGTCCGCCAGGCTGGCTTTGGAGATGCTGAACCCCGTGCACCATCTCAGACCAAACTTAAACAACCCGAAACCGCTCCAACCTCCCCGGCGGAGATCGTTTCGAAACCAACGCCCGCCTATACAGAAGAAGCCAGAAAGCTCCACATAGAAGGAGAAGTTTTGTTGGAGGTTGTCTTCGAAAGCTCAGGCAAACTCCAGGTTGTCCGCGTGGTGCATGGACTCGGTCATGGCTTGGATGAGGCGGCAGTTCAGGCTGCCGTACAGATCCGTTTCAAACCCGCGTTGCGTGACGGTCAGCCCGCAGACTCCCGCGGTGTGTTGCACATTACGTTCCAGCTGACATAAAGCTGGAAATTCATGAAGGGAATTATGCGTAACTTCAGCGGTTGGCTATTTTCATCTTTGGGCACTCTTATTCTTATTTCCTTTTGTGTAGTCGGATTCGCTCAGGAAAAAAATAATTTGCCTGCATCGCAAACGGCGGTTCAGGATGCATCGCCAGCGAATGTACCGCCAGCCCCATCTCCCACATTTGACCAGGTTGTCGGCAAGATTGTTGAACGCGAGCATTTGTTTGTGGCACAAATGCGGCACTTTCACCCACTGGTTGAGACTTACATCCAGAATCTCAAGGGCGATGAAGAGGCTGCCGTTCCAGTGAGCGATCAGTACTTTCTTGGCCGCCTTGACATGACCAACGGAACCGAAGATCGCGCGTTCAAGAGCCAATCCGGATTCGGGCGCCGATTTGTTGCCAAGCTCACCAGCATCTACGGAATGAGATTTCTGCCCCTTGGTTTCGCACAAATGGTTTTGCTGGACGAAAATTTGCAGCGCGAGTTTTACAAATTTTCTTTCGTACGCCGTGAATTTCTGGGCGATCTCCGCTGCCTGGTAATCGACGTCCAACCTAAAGACGATACCTCAGGCGTGCGATTTAAGGGCAGGATTTGGGTGGAAGATCAGGATTACAATATCGTGCGATTCAATGGTACTTACACGCCACACCAGCACGATAACTACTATCTTCATTTCGATACGTGGCGGCTAAATCTGCGTCCAGGTGTTTGGCTACCGGCTTTTATTTACAGCGAAGAATCGAACATGGTCGCGCGCAACGGTCAGAAGCTGCACTTTAAGGCTCAGACCCGGCTCTGGGGCTACGACTTGCAGCACATTGCCCACAACGAAGAATTCGCTCAGATCATGGTTGACTCTCCTCAGTCGGTGCGCGATCAAAGCGCAGCGGCGCAGGATGATACGCCCGTTGAGAGCGAGCGGCGGTGGCAGCTCGAAGCGGAGAATAATGCGCTCGAGCGGTTACAAACTATTGGCTTACTCGCTCCGCCCGGAAATGTCGATAAGGTTCTGGAAACGGTCGTTAATAACTTAATTGTGACGAACAATCTCGACATTCAACCGGGGGTTCGCACTCGCGTTCTCCTGACCTCGCCACTTGAGTCCTTTACTGTCGGTCATACTATTGTCCTCAGCCGTGGTCTCATCGATGTACTGCCTGACGAGGGTTGCCTAGCGATGGTACTGGCTCACGAACTGAGCCACATCGCACTTGGACATAAACTCGATACCAAGTTTGCCTTCAACGACCGCATGTTCTTTCCTGACGAAGAAACATTTGAACGCATCGAATTTTCTCGCCCACCCGCGGACGAAGACGCGGCGGATAAGAAGGCGCTTGAACTTCTCACCAACTCTCCATACAAGGACAAGCTAGCCAATGCCGGGCTTTTCCTTAAAGCACTTCAGGCGCGAGCTCCGGAACTTAAAAACTTAATCCGGCCGCATTTGGGTAACAGTCTGGCCAATGGGAAGACTTTACGGATGTCCGCTCTGCTGAACTCCGCTCCGGCTCTAGATAGTCAAAGAACCGATCAGATCGCTGCTCTGCCGCTGGGTGGCCGGATCAAGCTGGATCCGTGGAGCAATCAAATTGAACTGGTTAAGACAAAACCGGTGGCGTTGATCTCAGCTAGCGAGAAGATGCCATTTGAGGTGACACCATTCTTCCCGCATCTGATTCGGCTGGCCGACAATAGCCGGGATAAAGTGGCGCAGACAACTCCGGCTAACTAGTCATTAGTAGGATGTGCCTGAGAACGAACAGCTAGCTTTGGATGATTCGTGGAGAAACAGCGGACGTCGACGCTAACTACATTGTTCAATGCGGAAGCTATTGAATCGCGCTTCCAACCTCGGAAAACACACTGTTCGAGTTGGAACCGATTAGATGAACCGTGCCGATAACAATCACCAGAATCACTGCCAGCATCACAGCGTATTCAGCGATGTCCTGGCCACGTTCGTCGGACCAGAGTCGATGCAAAAAATTCAACACAGGGCTCCCTCCTTAACCTGACCGCTTACTGTTGACTTGTTGCCTCTTCACTTCAATACTGACAAATTCACTCTAACGAGAATGCTCTCCATTTGGGGAGTCAAGACGCGGAGAGATATTCACAGACTATTAACCTTATGTGTACATCCTATGGAAGGACGAAGCTGGGCAACAATAGCCTGTAAGTGGTGGGCATGGCACGAAAGTGCTATACGGTATATACGGATCAGGCAATTGGTTTGAGCGGAAGCGACTGGTTTACAGCGAAAAGGGCTAATTCAAGCCGGGTCGACACCCCTAGTTTATCGAATATGTTACTGAGGTGATGTTTAACTGTGTCTTCACTGATCTTGAAATACTCGGCGATCTCCCTATTAGCGTAGCCGGCCACCACCGCTGACACAATCTCAAGCTCCCGCGGGGTCAGCCCGAATTTCTTTTGCCGGGCTTCTTCTCCGGACGACTGCACCAAATTCCGGAGATACTGAACCAAGTTCGAAACACTCTCCCGTCCTACCCAGTATTCACCGGCCATGACGGTATGAATGCTCTTGAGCAACAACTGTGTGGCGGAATCTTTCAAAACCACGCCGCGTGCGCCAAGTTGCAAGGCTTCGACAATCTGGTTCTTCTCCGCCGCTGCGGTCAGCAAAATCACGCGTACTGAATTCGAGCCCGTGGCGGAACTCATCTCCCGCAACGCCTCCAAACCCGGATGCCGCGGCATAGCCAAATCCAATAGGAGAATTTCAGGCTTCAGCTGACGAGCCAATTTGACGGCTTCAGCGCCATCGCAAGCTTCCCCGACAACCTTGAAACCAGCCTCAGATTCCAGCAAACGCCGCAACCCGTCCCGAAAAATAGGATGGTCGTCGGCAATGACAATTCTGATAGGGTGCATTCTTCTATCCATAGGCGGCTTCACGCTGCTGCGGTACGCTGATTTCCAGACGCGTACCTTGCCCGGGATTTGATTCTATCGTGAGTTCGCCTTCAATCAAACGAACCCGCTCTCCAATAACTACCGGCCCCTTGCCCAATGCATCCAGTTCCTGCTGAGAAAGTCTCCCTTGGAAGGAAAACCCGGAGCCATCGTCTTCGATCATCAGGCTCCACCGCTCATTGCGGACGCCTAAACGAATCAGCACCTGTGTGGCTTTGCTATGCTTGCGAACGTTCACTAAGGCCTCTTGAACGATGCGGGCGAGTTCCCGGCAAATCTGCTGGGGAATTTTCGGCTCCTTTAACTCAGAAAGAAAGCTGGCGGAAATCCCCGTCTCCCGCTGAAATCGTTCCACCGTGTCACGCATGAATCCCAGAATTCTTCGGGAGTCGACGTCCATCGACTTCATCTGTTGCATTAGCTCACGCAACTTAAGTACTTCTTCTCGAAGCAGTCCCTGGATGCGTCCGAGTTCATCGGTTACGGGTCCAGAATTTTTGGCGGATTGCCTGCGGAGCACATCAACCTGCATCTCCACTGCAATAAGCGATTGCACCGCGCCGTCATGTAATTCCCTGGCAAAACGGGCGCGTTCCATCGCTTCGGTGCGGCGACGCAACCGGCTCAGTAGGTAGACGTTGTAGACAGCGGGTCCGATCTGGCGGACGAGATCTTGAAAGAAGCGCAGCTCCTCTTCTGTATCGCTGGTGATGGAAGGGTCGAAGAGGAAGATGCGTCCATGCCATTCGCTGCCAAACAGGAAGGACACTGTCATCAGGCGTTCGAAATCATGCAGTCGAGATAGTGTTTCGAGCGCGGACGAATTTGCATCTCGCACGCTTAAGCCATACTGGTCTAGCCCATGAATTGAAAAATTGTGCGAGTTAGTGTTTCGGGCGCGACGCGCATAAGTTGTCGTAGCCGGACAAGCATAAAGATACATCTCGCTGTCATGGGCCGAAGGGTTTTGCCAATGGAATTCAGAGAGTTGGCCATCCAAGCGACTAACTCCACCCACATACAATCGATGGCTGTGTGCCTCTCGCGAGGCAATTAATGCACGCGACGCTCCGTACATGGACAGCAACTCACCGGCGATCTCATGCAACGTGCTGGCTAGTCCCTCATCGACGCGAGCCTTTCCTAAGATTCGCGCCACTACAGCCTTTTCAGCCCGCAACTGCTTTTGCTGCTCCGCCAAATAACCCAACAGCAACCCCATTACCAGGAGATAGATGGAACGCATGAAAAGCCGCTTGGGTTCGAAGTCTGCGACGTCAGCGTGCAGAAGTGGCCAGTGATGACTCGCGAAAAGTCTGTCAAGCCATACATCAAAGCCCAAACGAACCGCAAAGCTCTCGATCCACAACAAAAGGACGGAAGATGCTGCCGTCGCAAGAGTCTCCCATAAGCCCCATCGGTAAGCTGCCGCAGCCAGCACAAAAACGAAGAAGAGGAAAAATGGAGTGTTTTGTCCGGTAGTAAATACCAGAATTAAAGCCGGCCAAACGATATCCGCGCTGTGTACCAGCACGCGAAAACGGGCAGTCGATGCCTGCCGCCTGCGCAGCAGCATCATTATGAAAACGCCTTGCGCGATGTAAAAAATGAGGAAGGATCCCGCCCAGAGCGAGTAACCGATCTGGGCAGGATCCATCAATATCGCGACTAGGGCAGAAATGGCGAGGAGAACTCGCGCGCTAGCGAGCCATCGCTCCGTGCGGCGTATTTCTCCAGCGCCAATGGGGGCGCGAAGCCGCCATAGGAAACGATCTCGCCAGGCTCCTAGTAACAATCAAACACGACCACAACGCTGAAGTTATCGCATAGATAATATTGGCATTAGGTCGTCAGGGCAAGGGCCAACTTCATCCTCGCCTAGGACGAGACACACTTGGCAATGGCCATATCGCTGTTACCGAAGTAACATCCCTGTTTGAAGTAGCCGGTGGAAGCAGGCCTGAATGTCTAAAATGGGAACGGGGAGAGCTATGTCACAACGCTTCAGAATATGGATTTGGGCGGCACTTGCTTTAGTTTTTGCCCAAGCCATAGCTTCCCTCCTGCTTCCCCAGAATTTTCGTCTTATCGCATGGAGCGACATCACACAGTTCCTATTGCTCTTATCTGGAACACTCGCTCTCATTCCAAACATTTTGGCAACTCGCGGCAGGACCCGGCTCTTTTGGTTGATGATGACGCTGGGCGTCGCTTTTTGGTTCTGCTATCAGGGATTCTGGACGTACATCGAGATTTTCCTAAAGAGTGATGTACCCAATCCTTTTGTGGGAGATGTTGTGCTCGTCTTGCACATTGTCCCCATGATGGCAGCGCTCGCCTTACAACCACATGTAGAACAGGACGAGCGCACGGTGCGATTTGGTTCCTTGGATTTCGCTTTGTTGCTGGTGTGGTGGCTGTATTTGTACGTGGTCGCGGTTATTCCCTGGCAATATGTGTCTCTCAACGAAGCCGCCTACAGCTTCAACTTGAACGCGGTTTATTTAGCCGAAAAGATTGCATTCCTGGCGGCTCTCGGAGTGGTTTGGATACGCAGCAAAGGAGCCTGGAGAACAATCTACCTGCATTGGTTCGCCGCCAGCCTTACTTATGCGTTTAGCTCTTATCTGGCAAATTGGGCCATTCAGAGTCACGTTTATTATTCCGGCAGTCTTTACGATCTTCCTTTGGCTCTCTCTATGGCATGGGTCACGGTTGTGGGTGTTCTCGCACTTAGACTTTCGCCCAAACAGCAGCCAGCGCGCAGCTCAAGCGGCCACGGAGTATGGGTGGCCAGGCTTGGCATGGGGACTATGGCTTCCCTTCCCTTGTTTGCGGCTTGGTCCGTGTTCAACACGGCAGCCCCTGCCAGCGTGCGAACGTTCCGCCTTGTAATCACGCTTTGCTGCATGCTGATTATGGGCGCGATGGTCTTTGTGAAACAACATTTACTTGATCGGGAACTGCTCGGATTGCTGCTTACCTCGGAACAATCCTTTCAGAATTTGCGCCGTTTGCAAGCCCAACTCGTTCAGTCGGAAAAGCTGGCTTCATTGGGACAACTAGTAGGTGGAGCAGCCCACGAACTGAACAACCCGCTTACTGCCATTCTCGGGTACTCCGAGCTACTCACTGAGACTCCTCTCAGCATAGAACAGCAGGCCCTCGCGCAAAAAATCGCCCAGCAAGTGCGGCGGACCAAGACTCTGGTTTCCAGCCTGCTCAGCTTTGCAAAACAAGTTCCCTTCGAGAAAACTTTGCTGGATTTGAATGCCCTGACCCACACTGCCGTAAAACTCTGTCAACCTCAAATGAGAACCGCCAACGTTCAATTGCGAACGGCTCTGGCCGAAGACTTGCCGCAGGTTTTGGGCGACTCCAACCAATTGCTGCAAGTGTGTTTGCACATTATCAACAATGCTCTGAACGCAATGTCACCTGCTGGCGGAATTTTTGCGGTAAGTACTAAGCTGCAGGGAAATTCAGTGATCTTGGAATTCTCGGATACTGGTCCTGGGATGCAAGAACCCGCCCGAGTCTTCGATCCGTTTTACACTACCCGGCCGGTCGGCCAAGGAACGGGCCTTGGACTAAGCGCATGTTACGGAATCATTGCGGAGCATGGCGGAAAAATCCTTTGTGAAAACCGGCTGGAGGGAGGAGCCACCTTCAGGATTGAACTCCCGGTCGCGAACACCGCGTCACATATTTCTCCCCGACCCCATCCTCCGGAGCTGGTTGCTGCTAAGCAATAGATACCATTTCCATGGTGCGCTTTAACTGTCCACACGCAGCGTAGATATCACGCCCTCTAGGCCGCCGAATGAATGCGGGTACGTTCGCCGACATCAATATTTTCTGAAATTCGAGAACCCGGCTTTGAGCCGGAGTTCGAAATGAGATACCCGGACCTGGATTCAAGGCAATCAAGTTCACTTTGGCGCGGATGCCACGGACCAACTCAACCAGTTCTCTCGCGTGCTCTGGCGCGTCATTCACGTCATCGAGCAGCACATATTCGAAGGTAACTTTTTCCCGATTTCGAAAGGGAAACTCGCGGGCCGCATTCATCAGCATTTCGAGATTCCACTTGCGATTGATAGGCATGATCTCGGTTCGCAGCTTATCATTAGTTGCATTTAGCGAAATCGCCAGCTTCGGTCGTATAGGTTCAGCTCCCAAATCATAGATTCGCGGAACGATACCGGAAGTAGACACCGTCATCCGTGACTCAGGTATACCCACGCCTTTCACCAACAGTTGAACCGCCTTCATGAAATTATCGTAGTTGAGCAACGGCTCTCCCATGCCCATGAAGACTATGTTCATTCGATCTTCTGGGAGGGAGACGCGTTGATCGTTGAGAACGGCACAGATCTGGCCAACAATTTCTCCCGCGGTAAGGTTTCGCTTCAACCCGAGTTGTGCCGTCAAGCAGAATTGACAATCAACCGCACAACCGACTTGGCTGGATACGCAAATAGTCGCACGATGCCAGCTACGGTCCGGTCGTTTTTCTAACTCACCTCTGTTTAGGTCGGCATCAGCACTACTTCCATCGCCAGTTTCTCCGCCATCCCCTTCTGGCATCCACACTGTTTCTACTGTTTGGCTATCGCCGCACCCGATCAGATAACGAATAGTTCCATCACTCGATTGAAATTGCTTTTCGATGATGGGCAGACCGACCGAAAAACTGCCTTCCGCCAATCTTCGCCGGAAATCCTGCGGCAAGGTCGAGACATCCTCGATCGAGCCTAACCTTTGGCGATAAAGGGCTTCAAACAGCTGCTGGGCCCGGTACGGAGGTTGTTCGAACTGATCGGCAATCGCCGTAAGCTCTTGAAGACTAAGGCCTAAAAGTGCCGTCTGTTTTGCTCTCTGCTGCATCTAATCTGGTGTCGTTGGTAGCGACATATACATTCTAGAGGATTTTCACTGGACTCGATCGATTAAAGCGGCTGGTTGGCTGTAAGCTGCTGAAATTAAAGCTGTAACCTCGATTTTACACACCTGGTCGCGACTGTGTAACAATATTGAAAGCTGCTAGTGGCAGCTGTTGATCCTTGGTGAAAAAATTATGGTTGAAGAAGTTCGAAATATAAACCGCGAAGTCCTTCCTAACGGCCTCGTGGTCATCACCGAGGAGATGCAACACATTCGTTCGGTTTCGATTGGCATTTGGATCAAGAGCGGATCACGCGATGAAGATCCTCAGTGGAACGGGATCTCGCATTTCGTCGAACACATGGTCTTCAAAGGGACCAAACATCGCTCGGCAGAAGACATTGCCCGTCAAGTGGATTCGATCGGCGGAAACATGGACGCCTTCACCGCCAAAGAATGTATTAGCTTCAACGTGAAAGTGCTCGACGAGCACCTCCCGATAGCGCTTGATGTGCTCAGCGATCTTGTGTTGAATCCGGTTTTCGACGCCAATGACATTACGCGGGAGCGCGGCGTAATCCTGGAAGAGATCAAGATGGACGAGGACAGCCCTGACTACCTCGTTCACGAAATCTTTACGCAGAATTTCTGGAAAGATCACCCGTTGGGAAGGCCTATCCTCGGAACCAAGGATACGGTGAAGAGCTTCGATCGTACGCCTGTAATGGATTTTTATGGAGAGCGTTTTGCTCCGGGAAATATCATTATCTGCGCCGCCGGTCATCTCCAGCACTCGCATTTCGTTGAACTGGTGGCCAAACATTTCGAGCAGCTAAAGCCACAGACCAACGGATTCCATAGCCCTAAGCCAACGATTAATCCGCGTATCATCATGCGCAACAAGAAGTCGCTCGAGCAAGTACAGATCTGCGTGGGAGTGCCGTCTCATCCGATTACTCACGAGCGGCGCCATACCTCTTACATTCTGAACACTTTGCTGGGCGGCGGAATGAGTTCGCGCTTGTTTCAAAATATTCGTGAGCGGCAGGGTCTGGCCTATTCCATTTACAGCGACCTTAATCCCTACCGCGATACCGGATGCCTTTCTGTCTACGCCGGAACCTCTCGCGCCTCGGCAGCGAAGGTTGTGCAATCTATCGTCTCCGAGTTCCGCAAATTGAAGGTCGAAGAGGTCTCTCCCGAGGAGCTGCGACGTGCTAAGGATCAACTCAAAGGCAGCCTTATGTTGTCGCTGGAATCCTCTACCGCGCGGATGTCGAACCTTGCCCGTCAGGAAATGTACTTCGATCATTTCTATGGACTGGACGAACTGATCCAGAAGATCGAAAGCGTAACCTCGGAGGAATTGAAAGAACTGGCCAATGAGTTCTTTCACACCGACTCCATCGCTGTAACGGTTCTGGGCAATTTAAATGGACTTAAGCTGACGCGCGATCAACTCGCCTGCTAGTTCCCTTCCAGGTTCTTCATTTTCGATTTTCGGTGTTTTGTTTTGTTTTGCTGGATTAGCCGAGCTTTTCAAGGCATACTATCCAGCAAGTCTGGCCTTCTAGGCTGGAGTCTCTCATGCAGATGCTGAGCGAAAAGAACGACCTGGAAGTCCGGGGACTTCGGCCGGATAGGCTCGAACGCAGACAGCGACGCCGGATGCAGATTGCTTTGGGGCTGCTCGTAATCGCCCTTATTGTGGTTCTCTATCGCGATTGGGAGTTCTTCTCTTCCAACTCCGCTTCAAATGCTCAATCTGAACCTAGAGTGGAAACTGCAAGGCAAGCAGGCACGCAACCGAAGATTTCAATCTCCAAGCAGCCGCCGCTGCAAAAGCTTAAGCAATCGCCGGTTTCAAAGGAGACGCTAGTCCCTGTTGTCACTGCCTCAAATCGCGCGGTGCTGCCTCCTTTGGAGGTCGAAGTAGTGGCCGGAGGGAAGCACCGAAAAGTTCAATCCAACGACGCCTCGATTAGACTTGATTTGCAATCCGATGATCCACGAAGTGTTCAAACCGATACATCCCCAGCTTCTAAGATCGCAGATTCTGAAACTTCTCCGGATTCGTCGGCTGGAAATGCCACCGTTTCCGCAGGCGCAGCAAAAGTGGTTTCACACCCTGTTCAACCGACCTATCCAGTTTTGGCCCGTCAGATGAAAGTGCAAGGTGCCGTCGTATTGCAGGCTTTAATCAACAAAGAAGGAAACATTGAGAGTCTGCAGGTGCTCAGTGGACCGTCAATGTTGTCCGTGGCTGCGCGTGAAGCGGTGAAGCAGTGGCACTTCAAACCTTTTTTTCAAGCAGGCCAGCCGGTGGAAACCGAAACTCGGATTACCGTAAACTTCACGATTTCCACCAACTGATTCAAACTTCTAAATGATATGAGCGGCGCTGAAACCGAGGCTCCAGCGCCTCACCTATTTTGTTTTTTGTTTACGTTGTTACCATGGCGACCTTGCTAGGCTGACATGGCTCGGCGCGCCGAACGGCTCTCGCGTATCGAAGAGACGCCACGCCGAATGTTTAGCCAACCGTTTTCCTGCAGCAAACGGAAAAGGTCATAGGAGTATGGTACCTCGCCGGTGATGATTTCCTCTTTGCCTTGATCATCGACCACTGAGAAAGCAACTTGTACCGGCTCATCGGGGGAGTTTTGTTTTGTGAAGTGGACGAGCTTTACGTTGAGAGTTTCCTGCTCTTGAGGTTGCGATGGCATTTTCATCTCCTCGTCCCCTTGTTGGGAACTTGTCGAGTCTAGGAAACAAGCAGAGCACGCTCAACTAAAAAGCAAAGCACCTTCGTAAACAATTGTCATGAGTGATGACAATTTACACAGCTTACTTAAAAAGCAGAAAACATATTCCTAAGGCGCTTATTTTGTGAACGCAGGTGGGACTGGTTGATCTTATGTCTGAGCGTACGCGCAGCAACTTATTGAGTGGAGTGCAGCTGTAAAACATCAACAACGGGTGTAAGGGCTTCTGCGGATAAAAACAGACCAAAAAAAATTAACGGGCGTCTCGACTCTTTCGAGTCGCCGACGCCCGGGCAGCCCTCCCCCAGAACTGCTCACTGACGAATGTAGAGGTTCTTCCATGTCTTGAGAATGGCACTTTCGTGCCAGACAAGCCCACCGGCGTGCCACTTATTCATCTGCTTTTAACCCCGCGACTAGAAGCAGCCGATTATAAGTCGAGATGGGCTGCCGCTTTGGCCATCATGCTGCTAGAAGCCATCTCCACACGGTTTCTTCCGGCGATTTTAGCTTTGTAAAGAGCTTCGTCCGCGATGCGAATTAACGACTCCGCATCGGACGGTTCGCTTCCTGTTATCGACGCGAGGCCAATGCTTAGAGTAACGCTGATAGGCCCGACATTGGTTTCAATCGGGCGGTCGGCCATGCAATGACGTAAGCGTTCCGCACTAACGATTAAGTTCGAAAGATCGCAACCGGGAATAACGGCTAAGAATTCTTCCCCTCCATAGCGTCCCACTGAGTCGTAACTTCTGATTGCCAGCAAGAGGCGCCGAGCCGCTTCTTTGAGAACAGCATCGCCGATGAGATGCCCGTGGGTGTCATTGACCTTCTTGAAGAAATCGAGATCGAGCATGATGACCCCAAGAGAATCTTTCGTGCGCGCTCGGCGCTCGATTTCCCGTATCAGTACGTCAAGAATTGCTCCGCGGTTGAGAACACTGGTGAGCGGGTCGTGTGCAGCTTCAAATTGCAAAGCATGGTGGGCACAGAGCAGAGCGTCCTGCAGCTCGAGAATTCGTTTTCCAGCCCGAACTCGAGCGCGCAGTTCGTGCACATTGAAAGGCTTGGTCAAATAATCGTCCGCTCCAGCTTCGAAACCATTGACGATGTCTTGCTTGTTGTCCTTAGCGGTCAGTAATAAGACATAGGTATACGGACTCTCATTCCGGCTGCGAATCTTATGGCAGAGCTCGATGCCGTCCATGCCCGGCATCATCCAATCAAGTATCGCGAGCTTAGGAGGATTTTCTCGCTGCATTTCTTTCCAAGCTTCCGTTCCGTTGTCCACAGAAACCACCGGATATTTCCACTGCTTCAACCAGCTTTCCAGGATATGTCGAAAAATCGGATCGTCCTCGGCAACCAGCACAGCTTCTGGCGGCGCCGGGCTCTTACCTAATTGTCCCTTTGGATCAGTAGCTCGGAGCAAACTCGTCACTGCTGAACTCCCAATGAATCTCTAAGAGCATTCTGAATAAAACCAAGCTCTCGTTCGAGACCTTGGACCAGATCCCGGGCACCGGAGAGACTTTTCTTGTGACCCATATCCTCGAGTTCCTGTGCCAGGTCAACGGCATGTTGGGCACTTAAATAACTAACCTCTCCCTTGATCCCATGCGCTGCTCGCATCACTTCATCTGGATTTTGATCTGCAACTGCTCGCTGAAGCTTTTGAATCAGCTTCGGAAATTCCTCTAGAAAGATTTTGAATAAGTCGTGGAGCAACTCTTCGTCCCCACCTACACGATCAAGGGCCTCGGCTTTATTCCAAATTTTGGAACTCATGGTATTTTGCAGACAGATGAGCGTGCACACGCCGCTACATATAGTTCTTCGGCGCCGTCGCGTGCTGCCTTGATTGCTATTGCTGCTGCTGCTGCCGCCGCCGACAGTAATAGCCTTTGAACCGGAAGTACATGGGCTAATGCGCATTTCTAGTGCACCAAAGGCTGTCCATAAGTTGCCCATTTGGGCACTCATGCCAAGGGTCAGCCATGAAGCGATTGTGTTCCTCGCCGATTTGAACCTATACAGGGAACAAACGGCCCGGCTGTCTGGCGGTTGGAGCGAGCCTACCAACCTCTTTGGATTTAGAACCTCAGACTCGCGTCACGGCATATAGGAGTTGAACCCTTGGATTTTTTTAAACAACTGGTCTCACCTGACCTCATGCCACATGGATATTGCTATCTCTGGAATCCGTGGCTTGTCTGGCTGCACGTTATTTCTGATGCCTTCATCACGCTCTCGTACTACTGCATCCCACTGATCCTCATATACTTCATCCGCAAAAATCGCGATCTCTCCTTAAACCGAATTTTCTGGATGTTCGGAACCTTCATCCTGGCTTGTGGCACGACCCACCTGATGGAGATATGGAACGTCTGGCACGGCAGTTATTTCTTGGCGGGTGCGATCAAGGCCGTCACTGCAACTGTGTCCGTGCTCACGGCGGCAATGCTCATACCACTGGTGCCGAAAGTTATTTCTGTGCCTGGTCGAATGAATCTGCATGAATTGAATCGCAAGCTGGAACAGCAAATCACCGAGCGGAAGCAAGTAGAGGAAGCACTAAAGAGCAGTCTCGCTACGAGCGAGAGGGCACTGAAAGAGCTGGCCGATCAAAAATTCGCTCTGGATCAACACGCCATCGTAGCGATCACAGACGTTCAGGGCACCATTACCTATGTGAACGACAAATTCTGCGCCATCAGCCAATATTCTAGACATGAACTGATGGGCAAAAATCACCGCATCCTCAGCTCCGGCCACCATCCAACAGAGTTTTTCCGGCAGATGTACCACACGGTTGCGAACGGCAATGTCTGGCATGGTGAAATTAAGAATCGGGCGAAGGATGGTTCCTTCTACTGGGTGGATACAACTATCGTCCCTTTCATCGGCTCCGAAGGTAAGGCGCGTCAGTATGTAGCCATTCGCGCCGACATTACGGAGCGCAAGCAGGCGGAGGTGGTGCGGGAACGCTTTATGGCCGTGGTTGAGTCATCCGAGGATGCCATTATCACCAAGACCTTGGATGGGACGATCACTTCGTGGAACACCGGCGCCGAAAAATTGTTCGGTTACACCTCATTGGAGGCCGTGGGCAAACCGATGCGGATGCTCATACCACCGGAGCGCGGGAATGAAGACTCAGACATCCTGGCACGTATTCGGCGTGACGAGAGCGTCAAACATTTCGAGACCGTCCGCGTTCGAAAAGATGGCAAATACATCGACGTTTCGGCGACCATTTCACCTATTAAGGACAGCAGCGGCACAGTTATCGGGGCCTCAAAAATTGCGCGCGACATCACCGAACGCAAACTGGCCGAGGAAGCCTTATATGAGCAATCCAAAGTTCTGGACCTCGCACAGGTACTCGTGCGCGACCTTGATGGCCGCATTGTGCAGTGGAATGGCGGCTCCGAAAAATTATACGGGTACGCCTCGGAGGAGTCG
Organism: Terriglobia bacterium; assembly: GCA_963791575.1. Classification (GTDB taxonomy): domain Bacteria; phylum Acidobacteriota; class Terriglobia; order Terriglobales; family Acidobacteriaceae; genus JAOAPG01. The sequence continues at coordinate 85,610 of CAWBSY010000006.1, forward strand.
ATGGGAAAACTCTCCCACGACTTGCTCCACACCGAGTTTCCAGAACCACTCTCCGAAATCGAGCGGAAGCTTTACGAGACTGGTGTTTGGGAAGGCGAGTTAGTGCACCGCAAGCGCAACGGTAGCCGCCTCGTCGTAGCAAGCGTGTGGGTTCTGCATCGCAACGCGGTCGGACTACCGATACGCGTTCTAGAGGCAAATACTGACATTACAGCACGCAAAGAAGCGGAGGAGCGCCTTACGGAGCAAGCCGCGGAACTGTCTCACCAGGCGGAGGAACTGGCCCGTTCGCGACAAAGGCTGGAGACGCAAACCTTGATGCTCAAACTCGTGCTCGACAGCATGGGCGAGGGATTGGTTGCCGCGGACCAGGAAGGACGCTTTCTCATCTGGAACAATTCCGCGGAGAAGCTCATGGGCCGTGGAGCGACCGACTTGCCCACCGAGCACTGGACCACTCATTACAAGGTTTACCTGGCTGACGGAATCACGCCATACCCGCCCGACGACCTGCCTCTAGTAAGGGCTCTGCGTGGGGAATCCGAGCAAGTGGAATTGATGGTCGAGCATCCGGAGGCCGGAAGCGGGGTCTTCCTCGAAGTTACGGCTCGTCCCATGAAGAACGCGGAGGGCAGCCTATGCGGAGGCGTTGCGGTTCTCCGTGACATCACTGAACGCAAACAGGTCGAGGCCGCTCTGGCCCGGCAGGCAGAGGAACTCTCCCACCAAGCCGAAGAATTGCTTCGTTCGCGACAGGCATTGGAGACGCAGACGCTCATGCTGCGCTCCATCCTAGACAGCATGGCCGAGGGACTGGTCGCGGCCGACGAACAGGGGAAATTCACGATCTGGAATCCAGCAGCGGAAAAAATCGTTGGCATGGGTGCGGCGAGCGTCCCTAGGGAGGAATGGACCTCACACTACGGCATGTTCTTGCCCGATATGGTGACACCTCTACCGCCCGAGCAAAACCCTTTGGCACGCGCCATTAAGGGCGAGGCGACCTCGGCCCAACTTTTTGTGCGCAATCCTGCGGTGGGGCAAGGTATCTGGATCGAGGCCAGCGCGAGCCCGTTAAAAGACCGGGACGGAGTCTTGCGCGGAGGGGTGGTGGCGTTCCGAGATATCACACAGCGGAGAGTAGATGAGCAAGAAATCCGGAAACTCAATGAAGAGCTCGAGCAAAGAGTGAGCCAGCGGACCGCGCAGCTTGAGGCTGCAAATCGAGAACTGGAGGCATTTACTTATTCCGTCTCCCACGATCTCCGCGCCCCATTGCGCCACATCAGCGGTTTTGCCCGCGTACTGTCCGAAGAAGTAGGAGCTTCACTCAATCCGGAGGCGCAGCACTGCCTGGATCGCGTTCACGAAGGCACACGGCGCATGGGCGAACTGGTCGATGAACTATTGAATCTGGCTCGGATCGGTCGACATGCGCTTTCGCGTCGAAGTACTGATCTGAAAGAAATTGCCGATGAAGTAATCGACATGCTGAAGCCGGAGACGGAGGGGCGCACGGTCGAATGGCTCGTTTCCGATATGCCCGCCGCAGAGTGCGACCCTGTTTTGATTCGGCAGGTTTTTCAGAACCTGCTCGCGAATGCCCTGAAATTTACCCGCCCTCGGCCTCGTACCAGCATTGAGATCGGCTGCTTACAAGGAAAAGGCCAGCTCACGGTCTTTGTCCGCGATAACGGGGTTGGCTTCAACATGAAATATTCGGACAAACTGTTTGGAGTTTTTCAGCGTCTGCACAGAGCGGACGAGTTCGAAGGCACCGGTATAGGCCTCGCAACGGTACACCGCATTGTTGAAAAGCATGGTGGACGAGTGTGGGCGGAATCACAATTAGGAAAGGGTGCGACCTTCTTTTTCAGCCTAGGAGCACAGCAGCAACCGTTAGAGGTTAACGAGAAACAGACATCGATTGGAGCTCACGTATGACATTGATCGAAGCCGACATATTGCTGGTAGACGATAGCCCGGACGATACAGATCTCGCTCTCCTCGCATTACAAAAAGAGAATCTGGCCAACCGCATTTTTATTGCCCGGGACGGGGAGGAGGCTCTCGATTTTCTATTCTGTTCCGGGACATTTGAGAACCGTTCCTTCGATTACCCTCCCAAACTAGTCTTGCTGGATCTGAAACTTCCAAAAATAGATGGCTTGCAAGTTCTAAAGAAAATCAGAAGCGATTCGCGAACCAAATTCATTCCCGTGGTTATTCTGACCTCCTCCAAGGAAGAGCAAGACATCGTGACGGGTTACAGTCTCGGGGTAAATAGCTACGTGCAGAAACCAGTCGATTTTGATCAATTTCGATCGGCTGTTAAAACCCTGGGACTGTATTGGATGGTAGTAAACCAGCCTCCGATAGTGAAGGATTCGGGTAACTACAAATGAGTTCCGCGACGGGCATTGCAATTGCTCCGGCAAGAAACACGAATGAAGTTCGGACCAAGCTGCGCATATTGCTGGTCGAAGATAATGCGGCCGACAGCGAACTGGTGTTGCGCGAATTACGCAGAGGAGGTTTCGAGGTCTCGGGAGCCATTGTACAAAGCGCTCAAGAATTCAGGGACAGCCTAAAAAACGCATGCCCTGACCTGGTTTTAGCAGATTACAACCTTGGCCACTGGCGGGGCATGGAAGCTTTGGAAATTCTTCAGAGTGAAAAATTGAATATTCCTCTGATCCTGGTCTCAGGAGCGCTCGGGGACGTAACCGCCGTCGAGTGTATCAAGCAGGGCGCCACCGATTACGTTCTGAAAGACTCATTGGCTCGCCTGCCGATTTCCGTCGCTCGAGCGCTGCGCGAAAAACGCTTGCAGGCAGAGCGTAAAGTCGCCAGCGATCAGCTGGCAAAAAATATGGAGGAACTGGCCCGTTCCAATGCCGAACTTGAGCAGTTCGCTTACGTCGCTTCGCATGATCTTCAGGAACCCTTGCGGATGGTTACGGCCTACAGTCAACTTCTTGGCGAACGCTATCGCGGCAAACTCGATGAGCAGGCAGACAAATACATCGCTTATGCGGTCGACGGCGCAACCCGCATGCAAACTTTGATCCAGGACCTGCTGGCCTTCTCGCGCGCCGGCAGCCAGAGTCTCATGGGAGAGAGCATTGACTCCAACCTGATCGTGCAACATGCGCTTAAGAATCTTCAAGTTGCGCTTCAGGAGAGCGGTGCGGTAGTGAACTTTGAAAACCTGCCGATGATTATTGGGAACGGCTCACAATTGCAACAGGTCTTTCAGAACCTGATCGGGAATGCCCTCAAATTTCGTCGCAAGGAAATGCCGGTGATTCAAGTCACGGCAGAAATGACCTTGGCGACAGGCAGTGACAGTTGGACATTTTGTGTCAGCGATAACGGTATAGGAGTTGCGCCTGAAAGCTTAGTAAATATCTTTGTGGTGTTTCACCGCCTGCATACGCGGACCGAGTATGCAGGTAACGGGATTGGCTTATCTATCTGCAAGAAAATTATTGAACGTCACGGGGGAACTATTTGGGCCGAGTCGCAATTAGGACACGGCTGTAAGTTCAAATTCACCTTACAGGGAACAAGGGTCAAGGGATTACCAACAAATGAAATTCACGACTGAGGTTCTGCTGGTTGACGACAATCCTGCGGACAGTGATCTGGTTTCAGAAATCTTGCGGCGAAATAAATGTCCAAGCAATATCCATTCGGTGAGCGACGGCATTGAAGCAATCGCATATCTTCGTCAACAAGGAAAGTATGCTACGGATCTCGCTCCAGATCTCGTTCTTCTGGATCTGAATCTGCCCGGCAAAGATGGTCATGCCGTACTCACGGAGGTGAAGTCCGATCCCAAGCTGCGCGCCATTCCTATTGTGATTTTCAGCACATCGCAGGCCAAAAAAGACATTGTGTGCAGCTATCAACTCGGAGCTAACAGCTATGTTACGAAGCCCGGGAATCTGCCGGACTTTATTTCCGCGGTAACTACCATCGGAGAATTTTGGTTCTGCTGTGCGCTGTTGGCGCCCAAGGAGGAACGATGAGCAATGATCCCACTCGCGTTTTGCTGATCGAAGACAACCCCGGCGACGCGGATTTGATTCGCCTCCGATTAGTAGAAGCCAACTCAGATATGGACGTCTCCTGCGCGAACCGCCTGTCGACAGGACTCCAATCGTTGCACGACAAGCCACCGTCGGTAGTCTTGCTCGATTTGAATCTTCCCGACAGCAATGGGGCAGAGACTTTTCGGAATGTATTGAAGAGAGCGCCCGGCGTTCCAGTTGTCATTCTTTCCGGCCATGACGACGAAGAGATGGCAGCAAAAGCGGTCCATCAAGGAGTGCAGGATTATCTCGTAAAAGGATGTTTCGACAGCAAACAATTGGCCCGCGCTATGCGCTACGCCATGGAACGGCAGGCGTTAATTACCTCGCTCGACATGAGCCGGAAGCAGCAGCTGCAATTTAAGAATGAATTCTTGTCCCATGTTTCGCATGAGTTGCGCACGCCACTTACTGCAATCCATCAGTTCGTAACCATTCTGCTGGATGGCCTTGAAGGCGAGGTGCCACCGGCACAGTGCGAGCACTTGCAGACCATCCTGCGTAGCGCGAATCAATTGCACAGCATGATCAACGACCTGCTGGAGGCAACCCGCGCGGAGTCCGGAAAGCTGCAGACGGAGCCGCGGTGCATCTCGATCGGTGACGTAATCCAACAAGCGGTTTCGATGTTGCGCGCCACTGGAGCGGCGAAGCGAATTGGAATAGAAATGGCGGTAGACACCAGAGTTCCTATGGTTTACGCCGATCCCGAGCGCGTCTTGCAGATACTCATCAATCTAATTGATAACGCTATCAAATTCACTCCGCCCGATGGATCGGTCATCGTAAAAGCTTGTATGGTCGAACCTGACCTGGACTTTGTATACCTCTCAGTCGTCGATACTGGGCGCGGCATTGCTCCGGATGCCAGGCCCTTAATTTTCGAGCGTCTTTATCAGGATCCGCGAGCCATCGATGATAGCCGCAAGGGGCTGGGGTTAGGGCTCTATATCGTCCACGAATTGGTACGGCTCAATGGCGGAAGAGTTTGGGTTGAGAGTCAATTGGGCCATGGCAGCACATTCGCATTCACATTGCCGTTGTTTTCTCTTTCCAAGGTTCTGTTGCCCATCATCACAGACCAAGGCCGGCTCCGTGATGCGCTCGCACTGGTGGTGATCGAACAGCAACTTTTGTCTAATTCGCAATTTGGAAATTGGAAAGAATGGCGGCGCGAATGTCTAGAGACTTTGCAAGCTTGTATTTGTCCTGACAAAGACATCGTCTTGCCGGTGCTGGGAAATTCCATACACAGAGAGACTTATGCGATAGTAGCCTCTGCCGACAAAAGGGGCGCGGACATTTTGCTCAAGCGCATCCGTGGCCAACTAGACCGTTCCCCTACTCTGCAAGCCAGCAGCGTTTTCAAGGTTTCGACTTTGGAAGTGCCGCTTCCCGCGTTAAACGAGGCTGATAAACCAGTACTAAACCTTGTTCAGCAAGTGGCCGATAGTATTAGTGAAACCTTACTTGAGATCTCCCGTCCCGAACGATCGCAAAAGCAGCCAGCACTCGGCGGCGGCAACGCAGTTCCACAGTCATCAGCAAAATAGAAACGAGGAATTTTTATGGAGAAGCAAAAAATCCTGATCGTCGACGATGATCCCGATCTGCGGCGCGGACTGAATCTGCGCTTGCGCGCGAACCATTACGACACGGCTTACGCCACCGATGGTTTTTCCGCCGTTGCCATGGCACAGAAAGAGCGTCCTGACCTCATCATTCTCGATATCGGATTGCCCGCCGGAGACGGCTTTGTAGTTCTGGAACGTTTACAGCAAAGCGCGACTCTCTCCGCGATTCCAGTAATCGTCGTGACGGCGAGAGAACCGCAATACAACAAAGACCGAATTATGCGAGCGGGCGCAACCGCATTTTTTCAAAAACCTGCCGACAACAATGAATTGTTGAACACAATTCGCTCTGTCTTGAATCCACCCTGGCCGGGGACGACTGCTCTGCCGTCTTAACAATACGTTTCTCTGAGTATCCCGGGTCTTTCGACTCTGAAGTCTCTTATCAGAAGTCCAAAGCCTGAAGTCCGAAGGTCACTTGCCGATGAAGTTTCGATAGAGGCCAGAATGTCGGAACTTCAGACTCCAGAGATCTTTCGGATTATTCTGGATAGTCTCCAAACCGGAATTTATGTCGTCGACCGCGATCGCAAGGTGGTCTTCTGGAATGATGGAGCGGAGCGGATCACAGGCTATCATCGTCACGACGTTGTTGGACGCCCATCCCGCGAAAACATTTTTTTCCACTGTAACGATGAAGGCTGCATGCTCTGTGGTGCGGCATGCCCCTTCAAACAAACAATAGACGACGGAAAAAGGAGAGAAGCCAGAATCCAACTACGCCACAAGGAGGGCCACAGGGTTCCGGTGCTGCTGCGAATCGTTCCCATTCGCGATCAGCATGGTTCGATGAGTGGAGCCGCCCTCAGTTTCGACGAGCAAAAGTTCACCCAAGCACGTGATCGTCACCAGCATCACTTAGCTGCTTACGGATGCCTTGATGAGAACAGTGGCGTCCCGAATCGCAGCTTCACTCAGTTCCATCTTCGAGAATACCTCGCCAGTTTCATCGAATACCACCTTCCCTTTAGCATCATGTGCATTCAGGTGGACAATCTTGCCGGGTTCCGCACCAACTATGGACCGCATGCAACCGATGCGATTCTGCGTGTTGTCGCAGAAACAATGACCGGCAGCCTTCGCCCTAGCGATTTCTTAGGACGCTGGAACCCCGACCAGTTTCTCGCCATCCTCGCGGACTCTGGATTGGCAGGTGTCGAAATAACTGGAAAACGTATGCGAAAGGTCGTGACGTTCGCCGGTCTTAAATGGTGGGGTGATGAGTTGTCAGTCACGGTTTCCATAGGCCATGCCACGGCCCAGGCCGGAGATACAGTCGATTTATTGGTCGAGCGTGCAATTCATTCCTTGCAGCAACATTCGAACGAAAAATTGGCGATGTGCAAGGAAAGTTCGTCGCCGAGTTCGCAGGATTAGCAGATCATGTTTTCAATTATCGGAATTGTCGTTGTGTTTGGCGCAGTGGTTGCCGGATATCTCATGGAGCACGGCAATCTGAAAGTTCTGATGCAGCCAGCCGAGCTCATCATAATTCTCGGTGCCGCTATTGGGACTGTTCTGATCGCAAATCCATTGCACATATTGAAACAAATCGTTTCGGGAGTAGTCGGAGTATTTGGAGGATCAAAATTCACCAAGCAGCGTTACACCGAGTCATTGAAAACCATGTACGAGTTCCTCAATAAAGCACGCCGTGAAGGCTTGATGTCGTTGGAAGCGGATGTCGAGGATCCTTCTAAGAGTGCAATCCTTTCCAAGAACCCCTCTTTCTTGAAAGACCACCACATCCGTGATTATTTCTGCGACACAATGCGAATGGCGATCAGTGGCGTCGAAGCTCTTGATCTCGATCAACTTCTTGAACTCGATATGGAGGTTCACCATCACGAAGCTAGCCAGCCGATTGCCGCATTGAGCAGCATGGCAGATTCACTGCCTGGATTGGGTATTGTCGCAGCCGTCCTCGGAGTGGTCATCACAATGGGCGCGATTGGCGGACCTCCAGAAGAAGTGGGCCGCAAGGTAGCAGCTGCGCTGGTCGGAACTTTCCTCGGGATTTTACTTTGCTACGGACTCGTCGGTCCTCTCGCCGCCAACATGACGAAGATTTCCGAAGACGAGAATGCTTATCTCCATGTCATCCGCGTCATGATGGTTTCCTTTCTCAAAGGCAGCGCTCCCATCATGGCGGTTGAGGTCGCTCGCCGCGCCGTCCCCGGCCACGTTCGTCCGTCGTTCGCAGAGGTCGAAAAGAGTTGTCGCGGTGGCGGCGATACAACACCAGAAGCCCCCTCGCAAGATTAATCACCGATCAAGAGGAAATAAGTCTCATGGAAAGCAGCAAACGCCCCGTCGTCATCGTAAAGAAAAAGGGCGGACATGCCGGACACCATGGTGGTGCGTGGAAAGTTGCCTACGCGGATTTTGTCACGGCCATGATGGCCCTTTTCATCGTGCTTTGGCTGCTTAATACTAGTAAGCCCGTGAAAGAGGCTGTCGCCGGTTATTTCAAAGACCCTTCCGGAAGCGGCGACAAGACTGGAACAACTTCGAGTGGCGCTGCGGAAAGCGTAGCTCTAACCAAAGATGACATGCCAAAATTGAAGGAAAAGCTTGAGAAGGCGATCCAACAAATTAAAGACTTGGACAAGTTGAAGAATCAGATCGAAATCACCGTTACGGCTGAGGGGTTGAGAATCGAATTGTTGGAATCAGCCACCAACACTTTTTTTGATATTGGAAGTCCCAAACTTAACCAAAATGGACAAGAGTTGCTCAATCTCCTTGCTCAAGAATTGGGGAAACTTCCCAACAAAATTTCCATCGAAGGACACACAGATTCGAAACCCTACAGCGGCAAAAGTGACTATGGGAACTGGGAACTCTCGACCGACCGCGCTAACTCAGCCCGAAGAGTTATGCAACAAAGTGGCTTGGGGCCCAAGCAAGTAGCGCAAGTCCGGGGTTATGCGGACCAACTGCTGCGCAAACCGACTGAACCACTTGACGCGTCCAATCGCCGAATTTCCATGCTGGTGCAAAACCTCGAAGTGAAAGACGATGCCACAAAAACCGCGGCCAAGCCTGCGGGCGAGAAAACATTGGAAAGCACTCCGAAAAAAGAATAACCTCTCCAAATTGGCTCGAATCGTTAGCTCAACGTCTGGAAATATTTGGTTTCTATTTCGATCCAATCTCGAACGTGCCCTGTATTCCTTCTACCGCGTTCGGCGCAACCCACACGTCATAGGTTCCCGGTGGCACTATCCAGTGCATATTGGGATCATACGAACCGACATCATTCGCGGCAACGGAGAACTCGACCGTTTTACTTTGTCCTGGCGCCAATGTGACTCGCGTAAAACTCTTGAGCTCGCGAACCGGACGCGAGGTCGGCGCAATCCGATCGTGCACATAAAACTGCACTACCTCTGTACCCTCACGTTGTCCTGTGTTCCGCACTTCCGCGGTGACATGAATTGTTCCCGCCGCTGAAACCGTCGGAGTCTCTACTCGCAAATTAGCGTATTGAAACGTCGTGTAGGTTAAGCCGTATCCGAACGGGAAAAGCGGTTCTTTGCTCTCATCCAAATATCCCGTGTGCCACCGATCTGGCGAGCTTGGCCGGCCAGTACTCCTGTGGTTGTAATAAACAGGAATCTGTCCCACAGTGCGCGGCCAACTGAGAGGCAGCCTCGCGCTCGGAGACGCATCTCCAAAAAGCACATCTGCAATAGCGTTGCCGGATTGCACGCCCAGAAACCAAGCCTGCATAATCGCGGGCACGTGATCGTTAGCCCAACGAATATCCAGAGGGCGTCCGCTTTCCAGCATTAACACCACGGGCTTCCCTGTTGCGACCACCGCTTGCAGCAATTCCAACTGCTTACCGGGAAGATCAAGATAAGCCCGCGAGCTGGCTTCTCCAGTCATGGCCGCCAGCTCTCCTAAAAACAACACGGCGACATCCGCTTTCTGAACGATCTTCACAGCATCATCAATACTCGCTACGCCACCTGAGGTTCCAATCCCTACCGCTCCCGTCGCAGTAGATGGAGCGGGCGCGGCTCCGCCCACCGGCTGTTTCTCCATGCTCGCTATTTCTACACCTTTGGCGTACAGCACTTTGGCTTGCGGGAGTTTAGCTTTGATCCCTTCTAGCGGAGTCACCGCGTCTTCTGCTCTGCCATTACTCGCCCAAGAACCGAGTTGATCCGCCTTGCTGTCAGCGAGTGGCCCAACAACCGCAATGGTCTTAATTTCTTTTTTCAGCGGAAGAAGATCATTTTCATTTTTCAACAAGATCATCGACTCTTGCGCCACTTTGCGAGCAAGCTGCACACTTTCAGGCGTGAGAGTTTCGCGCTGTTCTCGCTGGACGTCCGTATAAGGATGATCGAAGAGGCCAGCTTTGAACTTGATTCGCAACACGCGACGTACAGCTTCATCCAGAACACTTGTTGGCAATTTGCCCGATTTCGCCAGTGCCGTCAGTGAACTTGCATACGCGCCGTCTGCCATATCCATGTCGAGGCCTGCGGATACCGCTTTGAGCGACGCTTCCGAGTCGTCCTTCGCGACGCCATGAGCGATCAACTCGTGAACCGCGCCGTAGTCGCTGTCCACAAATCCCCGAAAATTCCACTCGCCTCGCAGAATATCCGTTAGCGTGTGGTGATTCGCGGTCGCCGGCACTCCATTCAAATCTTCAAATGCTGCCATCAGCGTTCCTGTTCCTGCCTTCACTGCGGCATGGAACGGCGGCAAGTAAATTTCCCGCAGCAACTGCTCCGAAATATCCACGGTGTTGTAGTCGCGGCCACCCTCGACCGCTCCGTATGCGGCATAGTGCTTTGTACAAGCAACCATACTGTCAGGATTGGCCATGTTCTCGCCCTGAAATCCACGCACCTGGGCCGCGGCCATCAAGGAGCCGAGATAAGGATCTTCGCCTGCGCCTTCCACCATGCGCCCCCAACGCGGATCACGGGCAATATCCACCATGGGAGCAAACGCCCATTTCACGCCCGCCGCCGTTGCCTCCTTGGCCGCCACGCGCTGGGTTTGTTCGACAATCTCCGGATCGAAACTACCGGCGCTTGCGATGGGCAGCGGGAAGGTGGTGCGAAACCCGTGGATTACATCGTAGCCAATGATCAGGGGAATCTTTAATCGCGACTGCTCGATCGCTATCTTCTGCACAGCGTTCGTTTCTTCTGCGCCAACCACATTCAGAAGAGAGCCAACTTTGCCCTGCTTGACGAGTTCGTCGAGTTGCGGCGTACTGTGGTTTGATTGGCCGCTGAGTTGCACCAGTTGTCCCGCTTTTTCTTCGACCGTCATTTGCCGCAAAAGCGAGTCAATGCGATACTCGATCGCATCGTCAGTAAGTTGCTGCGGCATTGCCAAAGTACAGGCGCAAAGTACGACAAAGAATAAAGCGGGTATCTTCCGGACAAGAAGCATTCCATCCTCCAAAGTTGGATCCAAAGAACGATCATCAACGGATGGAAAGTCTGCGTCAAGGATACGAATAGTTATTTCTGATACGCGGAAGTTCGAAAGTGCGAAAAACGGCGCACCTAAACGTATCTCACTCGTGTTGCTGTCACTGAGACTTTGGCAATTCCATCAGAAAGCCTGTACCCTGGCCTGCTTGCACACTCGGCAATGCCCCATTCCACTTATCGATATACGCTCGCTGGTTTTCCAGCCGGCGCAATTCCAGTAACTGTGGAGTAATCGATGTTTGCCGGATTCGATTGGCATTTGCCTCCCCTTGCGCGCGTGTAACCGCAGATTTCGCATCTCCTTCGGCTTCTGCAATTTTTTTGGCCGCCTCTGCCTGCGTAGTCGCAAGTTCGTTCGTTGCGCGCTCGGCTTCCTGAATGGCCTGGGCTTTGGCGGTGATGGCTGTGGCAATGACTGAAGGAACACGCGGAGCGCCAATAAAACCGAACTGTTGTACACCGACGCCTACATTATTCACTTTGTCTTGGATTTGCTGTTCAACTTGATGCAGGAATTGCGCTTTTTTCTCACCGTAAATGTCTTCTACGTTATAAGTAGACGCAACCTCGTTTAGGGAATTGCGTACGATGTCTCGTAGAATTCCATGCGTAAAATAGTCCAGATTGTTGACGCGGTATTTTACATAGAACTCCGGTACCTTAGTGGGATCAATCGCGTATGACAACGAGACATCGGCGAAGATTTCCATCCCTTCTTTACTATTGAAGCCCATCTCCTCGTTGAGAGGATGTCCCTCAGCGGTATCGCGAGTCCACTTCACAGTCTGTACGAATGTGGGAAATTCAATGACCTGCGTCGTGAGCGGGCTATAAATCACCCATCCGGTTCGAATCGGAATCTGCGAAGCGCCGCGCTGGCTTCCGGCCAGATTTACTTCAATACCTGTATAACCAGCTTCGATTCGAGTCGCACTAAATAAAAAGCTGCCAATGAACCAGATCACAAGAATCGCACCCACGATTATCGCGGCCAGGCGCAAAGCAGATCTTGATCTCAGATTGCGTCCAAATTGATCGAAGATTTCGGTTTTTCGTGTGCCTGTCTCTTTGTCAAAAATAGTCATAGTTTTCTCCAGATCGTACGCACAATGGCGGGTACCAACAAAAGCAAACCAAACACTATGGCGACCCCAGCATACAGAGCGCGGTCACTCGGCGCACTGATAAGACGAACTGCCTGAACTAGAACGCCATAAGTGATAAGCGCAACAGCCAAGATTGCGACTAAGCGCAAATGATGTCTCATGAGACACACTCCCCTCGAGGGAAGTCGAACCCAGTCCAACGACTATTAATGAGAATTGAGGCTTTTAACTAGCGAATTGCGGATTGGGAGTTTTTTTACATGTGAACAGCGCAAGTCTTTGAGACTTGGCTTCTACTTACGTTCACCAAAGTAGATGCAACGACAATCCCAAGGGATTCAGAAGCGAAACACAGTTTTCCACACGGAAGATACAGCTCATTCTTAAGTGTGTGTACCTTTGTGTTACTTCTGAGTGAGCGATCAATGTTCAAATACAATCTTCAATTGCTAGGCCACAGCTCTTGGGCACGCGAACTCTTTAATGATCTTTTCACTACCAGCATCCACGATTCTCGTTAACACCGATTTAAACAATGAATCTGAAGCAGCAACATTTCCTTCGCACTTGCGTTTATACACTTGAATTCACATTGATGCAGTGAATTCGATGGCTGATGCACGAATGACCTCTACTCCGCGCAACCCGCAGCTGGAAAGCAATACCGGGCAAGCGAAGGATGATAGGGCAAAAGGAAACAGAATGCATACTCTCCGCTCCATTCGTTCGCTGATGTTCGCAGTCGCATTGCTGGCTATTCCGGCCACATCATTCGGTGGGGTTTTTGTCTCCATTACCGTTGCACCGCCCGCCCTGCCTGTTTACACGCAGCCTCTTTGCCCCGGTGACGGATATATATGGACACCCGGCTACTGGGCCTATGGTGACGAAGGCTATTACTGGGTACCCGGCACGTGGGTCATGGCGCCGCAACCAGGCTTCCTTTGGACTCCCGGGTATTGGGGATGGGGTGGCGGAGTCTACGCCTGGCACGGCGGTTATTGGGGTCCTCACATCGGCTTCTATGGCGGAGTGAATTATGGCTTCGGATACATCGGACATGGTTATGAAGGCGGTTATTGGGATCATGGCCGCTTCGCCTACAATCGCACCGTAAACAACGTGAACATCACAAACGTACATGTGTACAACAAGACCGTAATCAATAACGTAACTGTAAATCGCGTGAGTTATAACGGCGGAGCTGGAGGGATAGCCGATCGGCCGCGACCGGAAGAAGAAAGAGCTGGGCGGGAACGTCACATTGATCGTACCGAGGTCCAGGCTCAACATGAACACGCCGCCGGCGGTAATCGCGAATTACTGGCGTCAGTGAATCACGGACGTCCAGCTATTGCCGCCACCGCGCGACCCGGTGAGTTCAGCGGTCATAATGTAGTAGCCGCCAGAGCAGCGGGTGCACCTTACCGTGGGGAATCCGCTTCCAATCGAGGAGCGACGCCACGGGCAAATAACTCCGTTCCGCGGCCGGGTAATCGTTCCGAAAATAACAACTCTCGGTCAGAAAACACGGCGCGCAATAATTCTTCGCCTCGCGACAATTCTCCATCGCGAAACAATGTACCTCGTCCGCCGAATAACTCAGCGAGACAAAACGCGCCCCGAGAGAGCGCACCGCAGCGACAGAATAATCCGCGTCCGCAAAATGCAACGCGACAGGCGAACCAACCTCGTCAGAATGCACCCCGTCAGGAGCCGAGGCAGGAGAGTGCACGCGCACAGAACGCACCACGCCAGCAAAATGCGCCTCGTCAACAGAGCGCACCTCGTCCGGAGCGCGAGTCCAAACCGTCGGGCGGGCATGAAGAGCAGCCTCACCGCTGAGCAACAACTCTGATAATTTCAGCGGCTCCCTGTAACCTATCGGAGCCGCTGATTTCTTTTACGCTGATTCCTTCTAATTTCTACGAACATAAAATCTAAACTTACCATCTGCCTCTGACGACATTGTGCGATAATCACTCCGTTAAAAATTTGTCATCATCCAAGCTTGTGGTTGCGCAAGCTTTTGGATTGAGTTTCGGAGGATAAGTCTCGAATGGCCAACAATTCATGGACGCGGCGTCGTTTTATGCAAATCGGAACTGGAACTGTAGCAGCCGGGGCAGCGGCGAAAGTCACGCTTTTGGAACCCCGTCCCTTATGGGGTTTTGCTCAAACCGTGGCACCGAGCGATACCGTACGTTTCGCCTCCATTGGTACGGGAGTTAGAGGGTGCGAACTGCTTGAAGCATCACTTCGCGTGCCGGGCTTCGAGTGCGTTGCCGCGTGCGACCTCTACGACTCCCGCCACACTGCCGCCCAGGAAGCCGTTAAAAAAAACATACCTACCACTCGCAACTACAAAGAAATTCTTGATCGCAAAGACATCGACGCTGTCATTATCGCCGTCACCGACCACCAGCATCGCAAAGTTTTTGTGGACGCATGTGCAGCTGGCAAAGACATCTATTGCGAAAAGCCCATGTCGCATACCGTAGACGACGGATTTGCCATGGTCGAGGCGGCGCAAAAAGCCAACCGCATGATCCAGATCGGAAGCCAGCGCGTCAGTTCGATTCTCTACGCTAAAGCGAAAGAGTTTTACGACTCCGGCAAACTCGGCGACGTATACGCTATTGACGCCCACTGGGATCGCAACAGCGCGAGCGGCGCCTGGGTCTATCCGATTCCTCCAGATGCAAACGAGCAGACCATCGACTGGAACGCGTTTCTCGACGGCGCACCGAAGCGTGCGTTTGATCCCGTTCGTTTCTTCCGCTGGAGATGCTTCACCGACTACGGAGAAGGCTTAGCCGGCGACTTGTTTGTTCATTTGATTTCCGGAATTCATTTCATCACTGGCACAAACGCAGTGGCCCAACGCGCGCAAACGGCCGGCGGCCTTTTCCGCTGGAAAGATGGCCGCGAATTCCCCGACCTGATCGAGACCGCCTACGACTATCCAAATTTCCGCGTCACCGTCCGCTGCAACCTCAACAACGAAGGCGGAGAGTTCATCGCCTTCTACGGCACCAAAGGCACGCTGATCATCAAAGACACAACCGTAACCTTCACTCCGCAGGACACTCGCCCGCAGCCCGAGAGCTATTCGATCTATGGATGGCCCATGCAACTACGAAATGCATACCTGGAGAAGTGGCAGGCCGATCATCCGCTGCCACTTCCCTTGCACGTTAAAGTGGACGAACAAGCCGAGAGTTATGCGTTGCCGAAAACCTACAACGAAATCGCCGACCATCAAGCCAATTTCTGCAACGCTGTGCGCACCCGTAAGAAGGCGGTAGAAAACGAAGAATTCGGCAACAACGCCGCCATCGGATGTCACTTGGCCAACTACGCCTATTTCAATAAGACAATAGCAACCTGGGACCCAGTAGCAAAGAAGATCAAGGGATAAAAAAACAGGCGGTAGCGCGAGTAGTTTCGTGGTTACAAAATCAGCTGGGCTGCCCCCTCGTTGTGTTCTCTGCAAGGGTAGGATTTCGCCTGATCCAATTTTGAGACAAGTGCGTAAGCTCGCGAAATTTTGGTACTCCGATAGAAACTTGTTACGCTATGGGTATGACTTTATCCATGACTGAGCGGGTCCAGGAGTTGCGGAAAGAAATAGCCAACATCAGCCAGGAGAGTAGCGACTTCCTGCGGCGCGGTCGGAAAGACTCATTCAGCCAAGGCGAGCAAGAGCGACGAGTGCAGAGATTGCAGGAGATCAAGGAAGAGTTGACGTCCTTGACCGCGTGGAAAGAATTGTGAGTCTACGTAGATGAGAATTCCCATCAACGACTTCTACGCTTCCCCAGCCATACGCCGAGACCAATTCCCGCCAGCAAAACGCCAGCCAGCTTTCTTCTGTCCGTAATCGGCACGAATCGGGTCCGCTGATCGCTAATCTCGATAACCCCCACCGGAAAAGCTCGCGCTCCGCCACCACCGCCTCCGCCCTCACCTCGGGCACTGCTGTCGCCCACGCCTCCAGTGCCTGCACCTGCGCCGTAGCCATACATTATTTTCGCCACTGGGATGATGGTCTTTCCATGGGCCGAAATAGGTTCTCCATAAATGGCCTTTACATTTGCTTGACTGAGAATACTTTCCTTCAGGGATTGCAGGAGAGCCAGGCTGCTCATAGGAAACTCCTTCAGAAATTATTATCCTACGTACGCGAAGAAGCAGGGAGAACTCTGAATTGGTTTCGACCACACGAGACATAAAATGCTCGGGCCTATGAACATACTTGCAGTTCGCAGATGTGCAGGGAGAACACACCGGTTGGCATGTCATGGGTCGAGGACTACCTTAGCCCTTAATCAGGTAGCAGCGATGGTATCCGCGTCCGCATGCCTTGGCATGAGGGGCTGTCATCGAACCGTATTGAGTGAATGCAAACTAATGATGCGGAAGAAATGGCTCCTCAGGTAGGACTCGAACCTACAACCCTTCGGTTAACAGCCGAATGCTCTGCCATTGAGCTACTGAGGAGTGTGGCGGGACTTACGTTCGATTTCCATAATATCATTCACGCGGCGAGAGTGAAAACCTTGTTGTTGAAATATCGCGTCGGAGGTGTTAAGCAGCTGCTTAGGCCGGGTCCGCGCCTTCCCTGCCTACCGTCTCTTGTAGTTTAGAATTGAAGTTCGCATTTATTCTCATCAAATCTATATTGAAGACAGAAGGAATCCCAAGACATCGCATGATGACCGGCTCTGAAATTCGGCGTAAATTTCTGGACTATTTTGTTCGGCAGGGACACAAAGAGGTCCACTCATCTTCGCTTGTGCCGGCGAATGATCCTACTCTGCTTTTTACCAATGCGGGGATGAACCAGTTCAAGGATGTCTTTCTTGGCCTTGAAAAGCGTGACTACAACCGGGCCACCACTTCGCAGAAGTGCGTTCGTGCGGGCGGCAAGCATAACGACCTCGAAAATGTCGGCTTCACCAATCGTCATCACACGTTTTTCGAGATGCTGGGGAATTTCAGCTTCGGTGATTACTTCAAAAAGGATGCGATTGCCTATGCGTGGGAGCTGCTGACCTCGCCTGAGTGGTTTGGCATTCCGAAAGACAAGCTCTATATCACGATTTTCAAAGGCGAGAACGGCGTGCCGCGCGATGCCGAGGCTTACGACTTGTGGATCGCTCAAGGTGTGCCCAAGGATCGGATTTACGAGCTGGGAGCGAAGGACAATTTCTGGCAGATGGGAGATACCGGTCCGTGCGGCCCATGCAGCGAGATTCATTACGACATGGGAGTGATCGCGTCCGATCAAGGGCATACGGATTGCGAATTCGGCTGCGACTGCGGACGGTATGTCGAAATTTGGAATCTGGTGTTCATGCAGTTCGACCGTGATGCCAGTGGGAAGCTGAATCCATTGCCGAAGCCGTCGATTGATACGGGAGCGGGATTGGAGCGGCTGGCTGCGGTGCTGCAAGGAGTGGTGTCGAATTACGACACGGATTTGTTTGTGCCGTTGATTGAGAAGGCGGCAGAGTTGACGGGAACTGCGAGATCGGCATCCACGCGGACGGGCGAGACGCCCGTCTCTACATCGACTGGAGAGGGTCAAGCTAATGTAGTGGCGGGCGTCCTCGCCCGTCAGGCCGAGCAAGGCTCGGCTGGACAGCCGGGGGCGGCTGTCCCTACGCGTTCAACGTCGGCGGCGTCATTGCGGGTGATCGCGGATCATTCGCGAGCGGCAACATTTCTTGATTTCAGATGGAGTGCTGCCGTCGAATGAAGGGCGCGGCTATGTACTGCGAAAGATTATTCGAAGGGCGATCACGCACGGAAGATTGTTGGGGCAGGAGAAGCCGTTTCTGAATGAGATGGTTTTTGCGGTGCGTGATCTGATGCAGGATGCATATCCGGAGTTGAACGAGACAGTCGACCGCGTTTCGAAGGTCGATATTGTCGGAGGAGATAAGATTTGCCCATACAATGGAAGACGGCCTCGCGAGATTAGAGCCTCTAATCAAAGCCGCCCAACAATCTATAGATTTGTGGTCTGACGACCGAGCTTCGGAACCATACTCGAGAAGATTCCTCTGCGCCAAGAATTTCGCGAACGGAGGAACCGAGTTCGTTCAGGAAACATTCTCAGAGTCCTCCTTGGGGAGAAAGCATTTCATCTTTACGACACTTTCGGGCTGCCTCTCGGATTTCATTGCAAGATGCGTGCTCGAGATCAGGGTGTCGAATTCGATCAATGCTGAGTTTCGATCGTGCAATGGACGGAGCAGCGCGAGCGTGCTCGCGCTTCTTGGAAAGGGGCGGCCAAGCAGACTGCCAACCCTGCTTACCAGCAGCTTCCTAAATCTACATTCGAAGGCTATCGGCAGACTCGATCCGAGAATTGCGAAGTTCTTGCCATCATTCACAACGGACAAGGCGCGCAGGAACTCAAGCCTGGCGACAGCGGCGAGATCATTCTCGATCACACTCCGTTCTACGCCGAATCCGGCGGCCAGGTTGGGGATCGTGGATGGCTTTACAGCGACGATCACAACACCATCGTTGCTGAAGTGAAGGGCTGCTATTCTCCAATTCAGGGCGTGCGAGCTCATCAGGTTTAATACCCCACCCTCGCAAAGAACGGGAATGGCGCATCTCGGATTGGCGACAAAGTTGATGCAGTAGTCGATCTCGCTATTCGCGAATCGACTATGCGCAATCACACGGCGACGCATCTTCTGCAAGCGGGGCTGCGCGAAGTTCTGGGCAAGCACGTCAAGCAGGCAGGGTCGCTGGTCGCTCCGAATCATCTGCGCTTTGACTTCTCGCACTTTACTGGCGTCGCAGATGAAGAGTTGCAGGACATCGAAGACCTCATCAACAAAGAAGTTCTGCGTAATCAGAAAGTCGAAGTTATTCCTGACGTGCCCATCGATGTGGCCATCAACGAATATCACGCCATGGCTTTATTTGGTGAAAAGTATGGCGACCGTGTGCGCGTTATCAAGATTGGCGACTTCTCAACCGAACTTTGCGGAGGCACGCACACGGGCGCTACCGGCGAAATCGGATTGATCAAGATTTTGAAAGAAGGCAGCGTATCGTCCGGAGTGCGGCGAATTGAAGCAGTCACCGGAGAAGGGTCATTGCGGCATTTCCAGAAAGATCATCAGCTAGAAAACGTGGTCGCCACGCTTACGACCCGAGAGGCCGAAGCATCCCCGGCACAGGCACTGAAATCCGAACTCGACAAGAGAGACGCAGAGATCAAGCGCCTTACGCGCGAACTCGATCAGGCACGCATGAAGTCAGCTTCGTCGACGGTCGCTTCAGTGACGGACAAAATTAAAGATGTGCGCGGCATCAAAGTCTTGGCGCATCGAGTCGATAACCTCGAACGCGGACAGATGCGGACGCTGGTCGATCAGCTTCGCGATAAAGTTGGCTCTGGCGTGGTGGTGCTGGGTTCTGCAAACGACGGAAATGTGTCATTGATTGTTGGAGTGACCAAAGACCTTACCAGCCGTGTGCAGGCAGGGAAAGTCATTGGCCCAATCGCACAGAAAGTTGGCGGCAAAGGCGGAGGGCGTCCTGATCTGGCGGAAGCGGGCGGGAAAGATCCAGGAGCGCTCGATGCGGCGTTGGGCGAGGCTTACGGAGTAGTGGAGGGACTGCTTGCATCATCTTAAACCTGCGTCACCTGAGAACCTCATTCCCCGGATGCCACTATTATCCAAAACGTTAGTGATCCGATCGCGCAAATAGGCGCATGCCAACGGAGCGAGTTCGATCTCCAAACACCTCCAACGCCAGTAATGATCGCCCCAAGAGAAAGAAAAGCTCCGAGCCGGAAAATCTTGAGAAGCAGCGGATCATAAAATGGAAAGTGGTGGACCTGGGCATACCCTATCGAGGAAACTGCGAGCAAGGCGGATGCAGAAGCGAGAATGAATCCGAGCAGAGAGAGAATTGAGAAGACCGTTCGTATTTTCGGAAGTCTTACCCATCGTGTCCAGCCCCACATTAGCAGGAGCGGCCACACAACATAGATGATAAAGATTAAGAAAACTCCAAAGATCATTTTCATCGGAAGCACTTCATTGGAAATGTTTCGAATTGATTGTACCTTTAGCGACGCTGGGCAGGCTTACGGAGTGGATTGCTGGGCTCACAATAAATTCGCGTCTCTATTGACATAGCTATCTAAAATGGCTATTTTAGGTCTATGCAGTTCAGCGTGTCTGATGCCAAGAACAAGTTACCGGAGATCATTAAAGCGGTTGAAGACGGCGAAGCCGTGACCATCTGCCGCAGGGGTGTGCCTGTGGTGGATATTGTGCGCACTAAGGAATCTTCCGGCAAAAAGCGGACTCTTGGAACGCTGAAAGGCAAACTTCAAGTGCTTGATCCGGATTGGTGGAAGCCAATGACGGACAAAGAAGCGGAAGATTTTATCGCCGGACGCGGGTAAGGAAAAAATGTGCGCCTGCTTCTGGATACGGCAATTCTGATTTATGCAGTTGAATCCCCCGAGCGGCTAAGTAAGCGCGCGGCCTCTGCTCTAACAAATCCAGGAAATATTCTCGAACTCAGTGTCATTTCCCTGGCCGAGATCGCCATCAAAGCATCTTTGGGCAAGTTGAGGCTCTCCGCAGCAATTGTGCATCAGGCGGTTGAGGATCTTGGCATCCGTGTCCTCCCTTATACTGCCGATCACGCATTTTGTCTTTTTGACTTGCCGCGGCACCACGGCGACCCATTTGATCGGCAAATCATTGCGCAGGCTTTATCAGAGGAAATTCCCGTCGTGAGTTCGGACGAAAAGTTTTATCTTTATAGAGGGTTAAAGGTTATTTGGTGAGGCCGTTCCAAATAGAATCTTGCGCCAGGGTAGGGGTCCTTCGGTTTGTCCTCGTTGCGTAAGCGCAACTGATTCGGAATGCATAGGTCCTCGCTCTGCTCAGGATGACAGTTTTTTGGGGAAAATAGCTAGCTTCTCCATCGCAGCACAACCGGCCCGGCCATGGGATGCTTCATCTCTTCGCCGGTTCGTTTTGATTCCAGATAGGCTGCCTTCAACTCGAAGTACCACTTTGCCGGACGGTCCGCATCGTCAATCAACATCAGATGCGGATTGTGTTTTAATCCTTCGGCCTGATCTTCCATCGTCTGCCGGTCTTGTTCTACAAATTTTCCAAACACATATTTGAGCAGCTCGGGCGCAAAAGGAAACCAGCGAAACAGATTCCACGCTGCTACTACATCGATGCGGCAACGATTGCGCGTGATCGGCGTCACCGTCGTTAGAGAAGAAAACCAGTACTTCCCTGCCCGAATGGTTTCATAACGCATATTCGGCAGCACGAAATCAATAGTGGTCGTGATCGACTCGGCATCGGCGTATAGACGCAAAAGTTTGTAAGGAGCGCTGTTGGAACTTGGCGTATGCGCACTCATGCGAAAGCCGTAAGGAATCGGCTCGAAGTTTTTTTGCTTTTCGTGAATGCTGTGACGACTTCTCCACCACCATGCTTGATGAACGAACGGACCGTGCGCGGGATCCATTAGTCCAATAATGCCGTGGTCGACGGTGACGGGCATCTCGGCGGTAAGGTGCGCGATTTTGAATTTGCCGCTGAACGTTGGAACACGTGGCACGGGCACGCTGGGTTCGACCACCTTGCTGAACCCGGCCCCTGCGGCTTCGGCTCGGGGACGAAAACCCAAATATAGTTGTCGTGTTCTTCGCAGGCGTAACTGCCGGCGTAGATGCGATCGACTTTAAGTTTTTGATCGGCGGTCAGTGAGGGGATGAGCTGGCATTGTCCAGCTATGCGCGTCAAACTTCCAGCCGTGATAGCTGCACTCCAGTTGCTTCCCATCGAACCGTCCGCAAGAGAGCGGCATACCGCGATGGGGACAGGCATCGTGCATCACAAAAGCTCGGCCCTGAGCGTCGCGGCCGAGGACAAGAGGCATTTCCAGCAGCGTGGCCTTATGCAGCCGACTTCGGGTGACCTGCTCGCTGGGCAAGGCTCGATACCAGAAACCAAATAACATCAAGGGGTTAGGCGTCTGGCGCTCTGGAATTTCGTTGCCTGTCATCGTTTCCATCTGCAGCGACAAAGGCAGGCTACCACAGCCCCAAAGTCCGGCCCGCACCGCGGCCAGAAAAATCAGGTGCACTACTGATTCTTTGTCAAGCAACTCTGACCTAACCAGAGTGAATCGTATGCGTTGCGCCGAAATCCTTTCTGTTCCCGGAGCCTCCCGTGAAAGAGCATTCCAGGTGCCTCGCAGTAGTGTTGTCAATTGCAGCCAGTTTTGCCGGCTGCGGTGGCGGAAGCAGTAGCGGTACTACGCCCAGTCCTACCCCACGCCGACCACGCCTACCGCTTCCCTGCAAGCGGCCCCGACCCAGGTCATGCAGGGCCAGTCAGTTTCATTGACATGGACCACCGCCAAGGCGACATCGGTCAGTATTACTCCCGCGGTAGCCAGCGGGAGCCTGCCCGTGAGCGGCACAGCCACGGTGGCTCCGTCAGTAACAACCAAGTACGTGTTAACGGCAACCGGATCCGCAGGAACTAGTGCCACGTCAACAGCCACCGTAACGGTAGGGACGGTTCCACTTTCTCCCATAGCCCATTTGATCGTGGTCATGATGCAGAACAATTCTCTTGACCACTTGTTCGGAACTTTTCCGAATGCCAACGGTCTTGATCCGAACGCCGCCAGCTATAACCAGATCGATTCGGGTGGCGCTACGGTGCATCCGGTCCTGCTGACCAATTTGGCGCCTGGCGATCTGAATCATACGCAGGCAAGTTACACCGCGGCTTACGATGGCGGCAAAATGGACAAGTACGCCTTCGAAAACGGCGACGTGTCGATGGATTATTTCGACAATAGCAGTCTCGGGACGGCGACCGACGGAACACAACATGGCGTCCAAACGCTCTGGTCCTACGCGCAGCAATATGCGCTGGCGGACAATTTCTACGCCTCCGCCATGGCGAGCGAACCCAGCAACGTCCTTTATATGACGGCAGCAGACGTGGGAACCAGTACTGATCCATTCGGTTACCCTCAACTGGACGCCTGCACCGTCGCCGCTCAGAAGAAAGATCCGAACCCGCTCGCGACCGTCGACCTTCCGCTCACGTTCCAAAATGTCGGGGACCAGATGACTGCAAACAAAATTTCATGGACCTGGTATCACGAAAACTTCAACACCGAACAAAATGCCACTTGTGTAGATTACGTACCGCAGGAAAATCCGTTTCAATACTTCGCAAGCACCGCAAACTCATCGAACGTCCAGAACTTCACGATGGCGGATTTCAGCGCGACCTTATCCTCTGGCTCACCGCCTGCCGTCATGTGGATTCAACCTGCCCCTGAGAACAGCATGCATCCTGGAGCGGCCAATATCGGCAATGGAATCGAGTGGCTCGACAATTTGATTCAAACTGTAAAGGCGTCGAGCGTCTGGTCGAACACGGCTATTGTGGTGCTATGGGATGAGAGTGGAGGATGGTACGATCACGTCGCGCCTCCTCAGCTGGCGAACACTATTGGCCTGGGAGCACGAGTGCCGGTGTTATTAATTTCTCCATCCGCGAAGACGAACTACATTTCGCATCAGCAGATGGATTTTGTATCCATACTGCGTTTCATTCAATGGAACTGGGGTTTGGGACAATTCTCAGACTCAGGCCAAGCGGCGCGCGAGCAGCAGAGCGGCGATCTATGCGATTTGCTGAATGTAACCTGTTCCGGCCCTTAAACGAAAAAGAGGACCGCGCCGCACTCTCGCGCAACGCGGTCCTTCTACTCATGGACACTTTCTTCTTAAAATGGATACGGTCTAAAGCGCTGCCGCTCCGACCTCTTGATTACGAATGCGGATAGCGTGATCGATCTTGGAAAGAAAAATCTTGCCATCCCCGATCTTTCCGGTGGAAGCCGTTTTAATAATCGCGGCCACCACTGAATCGACTTGGTCGTCAGCGAGCACCAACTCAATCTTTACTTTTGGCAAAAGGTCCACACTGTATTCTCTGCCTCGATAAACTTCCGTGTGGCCTTTCTGGCGGCCGTGGCCGCGTACATCGGAAATCGTCATACCCTGAATTCCGAGATCGGTGAGAACCTCCTTCACCGATTCGAATTTGGAGGGCTGAATTATCGCTTCAAGTTTTGTCATCTTTTCCTCTCAGTTTCGCAATTGTAGGCTACCTGAAAGGACGGGAAATTTCCCGTCCTTATCGTTGTCACTGTCAAAGCGACCGTTCAGACTCATTTACTGACAGCACGTGGCAGCGCCTGAACTGCAATACTGGACTTCATTTCAGTAACAGGCACATGTTGCGACATTCCCGCGGGAGCTCCTAGAGCCGAGATCAGATATTCCGGATACGCCGAAATACCGTGCTCGTGGAGATCCAGCCCGTAGAGTTCGCCCTCTTCCGAGACACGCAGCAGTCCCGTCGCATTCACTGCATACATCACAGCCATGGAAACTGCAAAGGTCGCGAGTGTGATGCAGGCGCTTCCGATCGCCTGCGCTGCCAGCACCTGCGTTCCGCCGCCATAGAACAGCCCTTTCAGGGCTACAGAGTTATCGGGAGCGATTGGGCCCGAGGCTCCGTATTTACCGCAAGCAAAGAGGCCTAAGGAGAGTGTTCCCCAAATGCCGCAAATGCCATGCACCGGAACCGCACCGATAGGATCATCAATGCGGAGATATTCCAGCAGTTCCACGCCGAGAACTACAATCACACCTGCAACCCCACCTAAGAGAATGGCGCCGGTTGGCGTGACCCAGTAGCAGGGGCAAGTGATGGCGACCAACCCTGCGAGAAAGCCGTTGGTAGTGAAGCCTGCGTCCCACTTTTTACTGGACATGTAGGCCCAGAACATGGCGGTTAAACCAGCCGCGCAAGCCGCCAAAGTGGTGTTGGCAGCAACTCGGCCAATGCCTTCGAAGTCCATTGCGGATAGCGTGCTGCCAGGGTTGAAGCCGTACCATCCGAACCAGAGAATCAGACCGCCGCTTACAGCGATGGTTAGATCATGCGGCAGCATGGGAGCTCCACCGTCGCGCTTGAACTTGCGTCCGAGGCGAGGACCAAGGACGATTGCGCCAGCAAGCGCAACAAATCCGCCAATCGTGTGGACGACGGTGGATCCAGCGAAGTCATGGAAGCCCATTCCAAGCGAAGGAAAAACATGGCCATCGCTTCCCATCAAAGCGAGCCAGCCATCCGGGCCCCATGCCCAATGGCCGATGATTGGATAAATGAAGCCGGAGACGGCGACGCTATAAAGCAGATCACCGACGAAACCGGTACGTCCAATCATTGCGCCCGACGTGATAGTTGAGCAAGTATCGGCGAAAGCGAACTGGAACAGCCACAGGGCCAAGAAAGCTACGCCGGAGGTTTCATACGTAGCTGGCACACCCTGCAGGAAGAACCAGTGATATCCAATGAAGCCGTTGCCATGGCTGAACATGAACGCAAAGCCGAAAGCATAGAACAGGAGCCCGCAAAGGCACGTGTCTACTACGCATTCCATCAGCACGTTCACAGTCTCGCGCGATCGACAGAAGCCAGCTTCAAGCATGGTGAAACCGACTTGCATGCCGAACACAAGGAAAGCAGCGATCAGCGTCCATGCGGTATTGACAGGATTGACGATATCGGCGGCTTTTACCTCAGGAGTACCCGTCTGTGCAGAAACGTGAGTGAAAAAGACCCCAGAGATTACGGTAATGATGAGAAACATCAAACCGATGCCCATGAGTTTACCGGTGAGTAGGAGGCTTCCGTACTTCCTCCACTCGGGCTCCCGCAAACGGCCAGCAAGACGGGAGAATTTTTGACTGAGGGACAACTTGCTCCTGCTCCCTTTTTGCGCTATGGATCGCATAGGGCAATGCTCCTTTAAGTTAGATAGATTTTTGAATCGTCTAAACATGGAATACGAATTACTACTGCGCTGTGGTGAATGCGTAAATTACTCCCAGTGTCACTGTGTTTTGCCCGGATACAAATTGGTTTAACCCTCGTGGGAAAACCCGGGCGTCACTCGAGTCTCTGCGAAATTCCAAACGGGTGATGATCGCCTTGGCAATGGTGCGTTGAAGTGTTGCGGTGAATTCATTGAGTTCCTGCGAGGTTCCAGTTGAAAAGCCTTGGTTATCGTCAAAATATTCACCGCGCAAAGCAACTGCCCACTTATCATCGAAGGCGTATTTGAGATAACCCGCGAGCCCACTCCAGACCGCGCGAGGGCCGATAATAAATGGTGGAACGCCAGGAACAGCGCTGTTCACGAAATGATCGCGGCCGTAGTCATAATTTGCCATCAGCGAAAGTTTCGCTGTCGGAGTATAGGTGATGACCGTATCTGAGAGATTCCGGTAACGATCCGTTGTAGTTGAGGTGTTCAGGCCCACCATAATAGTTCTCGATGATGCTCCACTTCTTATTGGGATTTACGGTGAGGGTGAGGCCGACGGTTTTGCCAGTGTTGTTGTCTACGCTATTGTTCCAGCCGTTGACCAAGGAAGCGCTCACCGAGACTTTATCGTTGAAGGTGTAAGCCGCTCGTGCGCCGAAATGGAAGTACGGAATAGCCCACGAGAAAAGCAGGCCGCGCGAATAGTTCCAGTTGTCCTTGCTCTCAATGACTTCAGCACCCGCATTGGTTACAAACTTACCGACATCGATTTTCAATCCTTTGCCCGCCGGAGCCAGATATTCGAGGTAGCCTTCTTTCAAATATTGGTCGAAGTTTGAAACTGCCGGTCCACCTAAGGGCGTGCCCGGAATGAGGGGAGAACCGATCTCGCTCGAGTTCACTAGGTTCATCGCCTGGCCAAAGCCGAGCGCCACGTGATAGCCGACGCGGTTTGTCGGATCGGTGGCTTTGTCGGCGACTAATTCAAGCATGTTCAGGCCAAATTGACCGGAGTTGATATCGAAGTTTCGCAACGCATTGGTGCGGGATGCGGGTTGATTGGCGTTATAGCCATAGTAGGCATCCACAAATCCGCTTAGCGTAGTTGGACCAAGCAACCCAGCGAGTCCTGTTGGAGCAGGAGCCGCAGCCGGGGCCGGATGTTGCAGCAGCGGCGGCAGCAGGCGCTTCAGTAGTAGCGGGTTTTTCCGAAGCTGGAGGAGTCGCCGGTTTCTGCGTTGCCAGTTGAGCTTTCAGATCGGCCAGCTGCTTTTCCAAATCATCGACTCGTTTAGCTAGGTCGGATGAGGTTGACGGGCTTGTGTCGGTTTGAGCTCCGGAAATGGGCGGAGCTAGAGCTAGGACCAAAGCGATCCCGGTACACAGGGCATAACGAGCCATCGGGCTGTTTGTCATCTTCAAGTTGGTCTCTCTTGGGTGCAGCAAAACTAGTCGATGCCTCAGCGCGTTGGGACGTGCGACAGTCAGAGCAAGTTAGGGCGTTTGATCTACAGAGTCCAATCGATTGTTTTTGTCGCGAGCATTAGAAAAAGTTTTAGCAATGAAATCTATCGAACAGATAAACGTTTTTTTTACCTGATGAAAGCAAACGGCAATAGCGAGGTCGATGAGGCGGACAACCACCGTAGTTTGAATCGAGTCGATTCGTTTGGTGAATGACACATCGGTACGCGGACAAAGTTCAAGTTCAGCAAATTGGATCCTTGCTCATTTCGCTTGTTCTTGTCGTGCGAACTTGGAACGCATTGACGGACGGCGATGAACACCCATCATCAGACTGGCATGTGCAGTTTCAGACCGGACATGATTTCCCATCTCTTTAGGTGTGAAGTGCCGAAATGGGAAATTACTACTCCAAGGATTTTCAATACTTTCAGTGACTTGCGCTTATTACCCACGTTGGTTCAATGACCGTTTGGAGCGTTGCTCACCTCTGTTCCCGCCACCTATAATCTTCTTACTCTGGTAGTAAAGAATTTCTCCGTCAGGTTTGCAGGTGGGACTGCGGTGGTGTACTCCGCCTCCGTACTGCTGTGGCACTCGGCTATGCAAAAGCGCCCACAATTCGCCCTGATGGCTGGTTTTCTAATCGCGGCCTTCCTTCTCTTCTTAACAGCAAATGCTGCTGCAGAAATTCGTTCCGCCTCCACCAAGGAAGTCATCACAACTTCTACGGACGAAAGTGGCCACACCGTTTATGTCAGCGAGTCAGTTGCAACACCTTCGCCCAGGCATGCGCAAAACTTGAGGGCGAGGCAGAATTCGCTGGTTTTTTGGAGTGTTACCGAACACAAGTGGAAACCGGTTCCGGCGGCGAATATTCGTGCAGCCCGTTCCGCCGCTGCGGAAGTCGATGAATATTTAACGCCTGCATCGGTGTCCCCAAACAACGTGTCCTCGCAGAAAGACATTAGTGCTGCCATCGAAGAAGCAGCCGCCCGGCATAATGTTGACCCGAATCTCGTCCGGGCTGTAATCAAAGTGGAATC
The DNA here is from genome assembly GCA_963791575.1 of Terriglobia bacterium. Classification (GTDB taxonomy): domain Bacteria; phylum Acidobacteriota; class Terriglobia; order Terriglobales; family Acidobacteriaceae; genus JAOAPG01. The sequence goes on from CAWBSY010000006.1 coordinate 114,375, forward strand.
GAATTTCAATCCCAACGCCGTTTCCCGCAAAGGAGCAATGGGATTGATGCAACTCATGCCGCAAACTGCCCGGCAACTCAATGTAAGCAATCCTTTTGACCCGCAACAAAATGTCGATGCCGGGGTTCGCCATTTAAAGAAGCTCATGGAGAGCTACGGAGGCGATGTCAATCTGACTCTTGCCGCATATAACGCAGGCGCGGGAGCGGTCGCCAGAAGCGCTGGCGTACCGCATTTCGCAGAGACACGAAATTACGTGAAGCGAATTACGCAGTTATACAACGGCGGATCTAATACGGGTCCTCACTTCCAGTTCTCCAGTTCGGGTGTCGGTTCCCAGGAACCCGTTCGGATACAACGAGATGAGCGCGGAGTGCTCTACATCAGCAACACGGACTGATGGGATGCATCTTAAGTTGGAGTTCTGGTCAGTGGCTGGGTTTGTAGCTGGATAGTTTCAAACGAAGTTTAGTTTTGGATCAACGGTTCTGTGGCCGGAAAATTGACGACCCTAAGACGAAGTCAAATGTTGCGATGCGGGAGTATTGCACTTCTCCTGCTCCTCCCACCTCTGCCTGTTTTCGCCCGCGTACATAAATCCGACGCATGGGCCCGCTCACAGTTCGAGAATGCAGAAAACCTGCGGGAGGCTTTGAATGGACACCCTGCGGAAGAGCGAACTCGCCACGAATATCAGAAGATCATTAATGCTTACCGGCGCATATATTTCGATGCGCCCAGTTCCGGCAAGGCAGATCCGAGTGTAGTCGCTGTGGCGCAACTGCTAATGGAGATGGGGCGGCAGTTCGACGACGCGAGCCTGATGCGGTCAGCAATTCATGAATACGAGTTTCTGAGGCGTGAGTATCCAGGCAGTAAGGAAAGAGCCGATGCCCTGCTCACCATTGGTGAAATCTACAAAGACGATCTGAACGAAGCGGACCGCGCCAAAGAAATCTTCGAGCAATTTTTGCAACGCTACCCGCGTAGTCCTCTTGCGGACGAGGCTCGCGCAAATCTGGAAGAGCCGGTGCAACAGGCAACGCTGAAGTCGAAAGAAAAGCTTGTTGCAAAATCTACGGACGCCGTTGCGGAAACCTCCGAGGATGAGGTGGCCGAACAAAACGCTGGCAAAGACAAGTCTTCCGAGAAAGGCGCCTTTGCAGATCAGCCGGATCTTGCACTCAATGCTAAGGGGGCCGGGACTCCATCTTCGGGCACCAAAAGCGGAAAACAGTCCCGAGTCACGGGAGTCCGGCACTGGTCGTCGCCGGACTATACCCGCGTCGCCATTGACCTTGATCAGGACACTGAATACAAGTCACAGCACATCAGCCATCCTGATCGCGTTTTTTTCGACTTGCTCCACACCAAGATGAGTTCGGCTCTGCTGGGCAAGACTTTTGACGTCAACGACGGCATAGTGAAAAAGATTCGCGTAGCCCAATACAAACCCGGACAGGCGCGCATCGTGTTGGAGGTAGAGGATCACTCCGACTATCACGCTTATCTCGTCTCAGATCCGGCGCGCTTGATGATCGAGGTTCGCAGCAAGCAAGCGGCAGCAACCCGGAATTTGAGAGCACCGGCTTCGATTGCTGCCAACGAAGAAGCGACGTCGGCAATCAATCGGCCAGCAAAACTTAACGCAGCGCCGGACGACACAGCAGAAAGTTCGACAGACTCAGCGGTAGGTATCAACAAGAAGGCGATTCAGTTCACCAAGATCGCAAGCACTACCGCGCCCAAGAAGACGATCGTCGAAGCAGATGACGATGATGCCACAGTTGGGTCGAATAAACCAAATAGCACCGATTTGTTGCCGTCGGACAAAACTCTGAGCACTCCAAGTCTCTCGGTGGCCCGAAAGATAAAGGGCACGACCAAAAATGCTGGCTTGACCGGAAAAGGCAGGTTAAGCAAACCGGTGGTAGACATACGGGAAGCGCAACCAACTGCAACCGGGTCGCGATCTCTGATCCGAGCTTTAGGTTTGAAGATCGGAAAAATCGTAATCGACCCAGGACATGGCGGCCACGATACCGGCACCATCGGCCCAAATGGACTCGAAGAAAAAGATCTGGTACTCGACGTCAGCCGCCGTCTTGGCAAACTGCTCGATTCACGACTCGGCGCCGAGGTGGTCTACACGCGCAAAGACGACACCTTCATTCCACTTGAGACTCGTACCTCGATTGCGAATCAAGAGCAGGCCGATTTGTTCGTCTCCGTGCATGCAAATTCGAGCCATGATCCAGATGCGCGCGGGGTGGAGACTTACTATCTGAACTTCACTTCGTCTCCCCAGGCGCTTGAAGTGGCGGCTCGCGAGAATGCGGTTTCGGAAAAATCCATTCATGAGCTGCAAGACCTGGTGAAAAAGATCGCGCTCAAGGAAAAGATTGAGGAGTCACATGAATTCGCTTCCGACGTGCAGCAGGCTCTGCATAGCGGACTTGCGGCGAAGAACCCGGGTATTCGCGACCGAGGCGTGAAGAAAGCTCCTTTCATCGTGCTGATCGGGGCCAATATGCCATCAATTTTGGCTGAGATTTCGTTTGTCAGCAATCCCGGAGATGAGCATCATTTGGGCAGTCCTGAGTACCGTCAACGAATTGCGGAATCACTCTATCGCGGTATCTCCAAGTATGTGAGCGGCTTAAGCGGAGTGAAAGTGGCCAGCCGCATGGATAGGGCGAGCGGCCAGTAGAATCGCCTTTCTGGAAACTTTCCCAGCCAGTCTGTAGTCTAATCAGGTAGTCATTGTTTAGTTGTTTGTCACTTCATGAAGATTTCTAGAATTTTCCTATCCATACTGATAAGTGTGTCGTTGGCGGCGTTTGTGTCTGCGGCGGAGAATCCGTCTTCCACGCATGCTCCCGCAGACTTTCGCCGGATGGCAGGCTCAATCCCCGATCAAGTCCAGCAACGAACCTGCTGACGCTGACCCCATCAATGCGGCACTCTTGAAGGAATATGGATTCACTGACTTTCAGTCCGCAACTTATAGTCGCGAAGATGGCCGCAAGCTAACAGTCAAGGCTGCCCGATTCCAGGATGCCAGCGGAGCCTACGGAGCATTCACCTACTACAAACTTCCCCAGATGCCGGTGGAGAAAATAGGAGACCAGGGAGCGTCTCTCAACGAGCGCGTACTTTTTTATCGCGGCAACATTTTGGTGGACGCGGTCTTTCAAAATCTAACCGCAATGTCGTCTGCTGAGTTGCGTGAACTGGCGGACGGGCTTCCCCTTCCATCCGGCAACACAGGCAAACTTCCTGGATTGCCGCGCTACCTCCCTTCGCAGTCTTACGTGAAGAACACAGCCAAGTACATTGTCGGACCTGTTGGGCTGGAGAAGGTGGGAATTCCCGGGCAATTGGTGGACTTCAATGCCGGGGCCGAAGTGGTCGAAGGAATCTATAACACTGCGGGCGGAGATGCTGACTTGATCCTCATCTCTTACCCCACTCCGCAAATCGCAGCTGAAGAGCTACGCAAAATCGATACGGCTCACGCACCGGGGGCACCACCGAATGCTCCGATCTTCGACAAACGTACTGGACCCATCGTTGTAGTCGCAACCGGACCGTTATCGCAAAGCGAAGCGAAGTCTTTGCTCGCGTCGGTCAACTATGAAGCCGATGTCACGTGGAATGAGAACACTTATTTCACAAAGAAGGACAATATCGGCAATCTAATCGTTAATGTTCTGTACCTCTGCGGGATCATCGGCGGCTTCGCCATAGTGGCCGGCATCGCCTTCGGAGGTCTTCGCGTCCTGGTAAAACGGTTCTGGCCGAACAGAGTCTTTGACCGTCCCGAAGACGTGGAATTAATCTCCCTTCATCTCTCCGAAGGCGCTCCTCGACCGGCCCCAATCGAAGGTAAATCCTTCAATTAATGGAGGTTAGGTTACGTGCGACAGGTACTTGTCTCAGAATGAGTCACTTACAGCGCGTATTAACCTTTTTCTTAAGTTGTTGAAAATAAAGCTATTTATTTCCCAAAAAATTCTTGACACCCCTTCCGGTGACTCATAAGATTTGCCCAGAAAGTTTTGGCGGCTTTAACCTCCGTTAGAACTATTCTCCCTTGAAAGAAAAGGTCGCCTTTTGCCGGGCGGCCTTTTCGTTTTGCTGGGAAGCAAAAGATCTGAGCAACCGCAATGAAATTTGATTTTGGAACGATTTCTTAAGCGAATTCGTATCTGACCTAGTTGCTGCCAAGAGTTCTGCATGAAAGTTCTGCATGGAGGAATGTTTTATGTTTTGTGATCAATGCGGCACGCAGTTGCAAGTCGGTCAGGGCTTCTGCAGCAAGTGCGGGAAACAAATCACTGGCGGGGGAATGCAGTTCTCCCATCCACGTCCGAGCCGTGTCCGCGAGCATATCCGCTTACTTGGTATTCTTTGGCTGGCCCTGTCTGCGTTCGAAGCGATCGGAGGAGTCGCCGTTTTTTTTATAGCTAACACCGTCTTGTGGCGCTTTCCCGAAGGTCCTCCTCCCGAGGCGCGGGCTTTCTTACATCCACTTCTCAGCTTTATCGGAGTCATAATCCTCTTAAAAGCTGCGGCAGGTTTCGCAGCGGGATGGGGACTGCTGCAACGGGAACCTTGGGCGCGCATGTTGAGCATCGTTCTTGCCTTCTTCGCGCTCTTCCACGTTCCTTTTGGCACGGCGCTCGGGATTTATACATTGTGGGTCTTGCTCCCGAGTGAGGCGGACAAAGAATACGACGAACAAAGCCGCGCTAAGCTGGTGGCCTAGAGCATCGTTGCTTTTGGCGTCGACAATTTCAGAATAGCCCGCGAAACAGTTAGCATACGAGCGATGAAGGCTGCGGTCACTGAAGCTTCGAGATCGACCAGCCGTATTCTGATATTACTGACTTCTCCTTGGTTCATTGTCGCAGTGGCTTTCGCTCTCCGACTCGAGAACATTCTTGGCCATCACCTTTATATTATCCCCGCAGATAACGACCACGCCTTGTTCGGATTCGAGATGGGCCGGCTTGCCAGATCCATCGCACAAGGGAAGGGATTTAGCGCGGTATTCGATTCCGCAAGTGGCCGGACAGCATGGTGGACCCCAGTCTTCCCTCTGCTTCTGGGCGGAATCTTCAAGATTTTTGGGATCTATTCGTCGAAATCCGCGCCCGTCATCTTGTCACTCGATAGTTTGTTTTCTGCTTTAACATGCGTCGCGATCTTCTTGATTGCGAACGACACGTTAGGACGAACGACGGCGGTAGTATCAGCCTGGGTCTGGGCGCTCCTGCCTTATTCAATTTACTGGCTGACCCATCACATTTGGGAGACCAGCCTTTCGGCTTTCCTGTTAACGCTCGCGATTCTGTGCACACTGCGGATGGCCGAATCTAATAGCTTGCTCCGTTGGACTGGCTTTGGCCTTTTGTGGGGAGTGATTGCCTTACGAATGCGGTGATGCTTTCGTTCCTGCTGGTCGCGCTGCTTTGGATATGGCAGGTCCGTCGCCGCAGCTTGGTTGCCTATTCTCGGGAGTTGGGGATTTTCGCCGCTACTGTGACGGTCGTCCTTGCGCCGTGGATTCTACGAAACGAAAGAGTCATGGGGAAGTTCATTTTTCCGCGCAGCAACTTCGGATTCGAACTCTATATGGGAAATCACGGAGAGGGATATAACCGAGGAAACTTCTGGGGCCTTTCGTAAATCCAACTGAGCGGGGAAAGTATGATGAACTCGGCGAAATCGCCTATATGGCTGATAAGCAGAAGCTGGCTGTATCTGTTATCACACAACATCCTGGCATCTTTGTGCTCTCGTCCTTAAAGCGTGCGGCGTTTTTTTGGACCACTCCGCCCGACGAATATTTCCTGTGGCGCGGAAGAAATTTGCTGCGCGAAAGCGTTTTTCTCATGACTGCTGTTTTAGGTTTTTGTGGATTGTATTTAGCCAACCGGAATCAACTTCGGGGTGTCCTTCTCTTCGCCGGGGTCCTGTTTTTTTATCCCCTTATCTACTACATTCTTCATGTCGATTCTCGCTATTCGCATCCCGTCGCCCCTGTGATGCTCATGCTGAGCGTGTATGCCCTTTTAGAGATTCGTACTAAGCTTTTCACAGGTTCGCGAACCAATCGACAAGTCGGCGTTCCGCAATAAAAATCGATTCCATTTAGAATCCAATCCGCGTGTACTCTTTATTCGTGTTTTCACATCCGGCGCTACTGAATTTCACAATTCTGAGTTCGATCATTGGGATCTCGAAGCCGGTTCTGATTGTGGCCGCGCTGATTTTTGTTCAGATCAAATTTTTCCCCAAGAATTTTCCCGGCTTAGAGTGGATCGAAGATGTTGGCAAAAGACTGGCACGGCGCAAAACCTTGTCGGTCGTTCTAGTCGGGCTCTCGGTTCTTACATTACGAGCTGTTCTGATCCCGTTCTCCGGTATTCCGCAGCCACGCTGGCCGGATGACTTCAGTTACCTGCTCGCCGCAGATACTTTTGCCCATGGTCGACTGACCAATCCTCCACACCCAATGTGGGTGCATTTCGAAAGCCTCCATATTATTCAGCAGCCTACGTACATGTCGATGTATCCGCCAGCGGAGGGCCTGATACTAGCTTTTGGGCAATGGCTGGGGAATCCTTGGATTGGACAGTTGCTCGCGGCCTCTTTGATGTGCGCTGCAATCTGCTGGATGTTGCAAGGATGGTTGCCGCCTGGTTGGGCGTTATTGGGAGGAGCGCTGGTGGCCGCACGCATCGGACTATTGAGCGACTGGACAAATGGCTATTGGTGCGCCAGCGTACCGGCAATTGGTGGAGCGCTGGTTTTAGGAGCTTTGCCGAGAATAAAGCGTCATCTTCGCCCTAGAGACGCTTTGCTGATGGGTGTCGGTCTGGCGATTCTTGCCAACAGTCGTCCTTATGAAGGATTGGTGTTGAGCATTCCGGTCGCGGTGGCCATACTTTGGTGGATGACTGGAAGCAAAAAACCTCCAATTCGTGTCGCTTTGCGACGGTTCGTGTTGCCGATGATTTTGGTGCTGACAGCGGCGGCACTCTCGACCGGTTACTACTACTATCGCGTGACGGGTAATCCGTTGAGGATGACTTATCAGGTCAATCGCGATACGTATTCCATCGCGCGATATTTCATTTGGCAGTCGCCGCGCCCCGAGCCTTCCTACAACCATGCGAAGATGCGGGCTTTTTATCAGCGGGAGTTGGCGGAGTTCGAAGCGAACAGAACATTAAAAGGCTTCAGTCGGCGCAGCGGAGAGAAGTTTGCCGCGTGGTGGAAGTTTTTTCTGGTGGCGCCACTTCCTTTTGTTCTTCTCGCCTTTCCCTGGGTGTTGCGAGATCGCAAGATACGCATTCCTTTATTAATAGGACTAGTGTTTGTGCTTGGCCTCGCTGCCGAAACCTGGTTTTATCCTCACTACTTTGCTCCAGCATTGGCCCTACTTGTTCTCGTTCTTCTGCAATGCATACGTCATCTTCGAACTGTTTATTGGCATGGCAAGCCGCTGGGAATAGTATCTGTCCGTGCAGTATTAATCGTATATTTCGCGACGGTAGTGGTGCGGGTTGGAATTGCAATCTTGTCCGGACATCCCCAGCAGGACTTTCAACATGGCGATATGAACCGCGTCCGAATCAAGCAGGAACTGGAAGCTCGGACTGGGCAGCAGTTGGTTCTAGTCGTGAATCCTCCGCCGTACGGTCATGGAGAGTGGGTGTATAACAGTGCCGATATTGACGATTCAAAGGTCGTCTGGGCACGCGATATGGGTAGGGAGAAGAATCAAGAGCTGCTGCAATACTTTCGCAGACGGCAAGTTTGGACGGTCGACGTTAGTGAGCAACGGCCCCAATTAAGGCCTTACTAACTAACCTCAATAATCATTCATCAATTTTGCACATAATTCCATTGTAAGATTCTGCTTTCATTCCGCAGGTAATTCGGTATAATCAATGTCAGCTAAGTTTGACTCACACGCAGTTGAAAGACGGTATCGCCAACCAGCGTCACCCCCTCTCACCAGCAGCGAATCTTCTCAGCACAATTAAAAAAGAAAATAGGTATATCAAATGGCAGAACAAGGAACAGTGAAGTGGTTTAACGACGCCAAGGGATTTGGCTTTATCAGCCGTCAAAATGGCGAAGATGTTTTCGTGCATTTCTCCGCTATTCAGGCAGGCGGCTTCCGCAGCTTGCAAGAAGGCCAAACCGTGCAGTTCGACGTGACCAAAGGCCCCAAGGGCTGGCAAGCCGAGAACGTCCAGGCAGTCTAAGTCTCACCTCAATGCCCGTTATCTGGAAAGATCGCGGGCATTTTTGCGTCTGGGATAAGCAACAACCAAGGCGCTAGATGGTTCGCTTTCTCTCACACCATTTCGGTATTCGCGAACTCTGATGCAGCTTTACGCATGTGGCAGTCACATTTAGAATTGGACAGCAAGCAGCCGACGTAGCTCAGTTGGTAGAGCAGCCGATTCGTAATTTGCAAATCCTCCCACATTATCAACAGCTTACACTCGTGAGGGCGCGTCAGACGCGTGTTTCAGCCCCAGTATTCGTGCGGGCCTCCGTTGAGTCGTGAGCCAACACGAGAGAAACACGAGAGACTTTTCGCCGTTGTGAGGCCTTCGCTGGCAGCTGATTCCACATCGTACCGGAAAGACGAATGAGCTGGATTTACGCTTGATTCGTGCGCGGGGTAGTTTTCTTGTGGACTGCCGCCGCTCAGGCCCTGTTTGACTCAGAATGTCATCTCGGTTGGGGCCTAGGCGATCGCTGGTTGCCACTACCCTATGTGCAACTCTTGGGGTGATTTGAGATGAAAGCAATTGCTGATCATTTGCAAAAAGCGAGAGGGGAAAAAGGGGGCTGTCACACCCCCATTACGATCAGCCTTACTGAGCCGCTGCATTCTTGAAACCTTCCTCTATCTTTGACATTGAATGAGTCTGATCAGCTGAACAGAGCCATTGACGGCAGGAGAAGCTGGCGCGCCATTTCCTTGACTACCTCCTGGCGCGCCACGCGCCTCTTGGGCCTCCGCCGCAAGGGCCTCCGCCGTTCCCACCAAGTCCGCCTTCACCTGCTCTGCCGCCATCCCCTCCAGGTGGCCTCAACTCAACGGCAGAGGACGTAGCCTTAACCAAAGCAACGATCGGCCGCGTCAGCAGCCCGGTTATCCTTGTAGGCCACTCCTACGGCGGAACCGTCATCACCGGCGCTGGAACCGACGATGGCGTTGTCGGCTTGGTTTACATCTGTGCGCTTGCACCAGACGCCGACGAGAGTTCGCAGGCGCAACAGTCCAATTTCCCGACGACAGACGTCTTTTCTCAAATAGAAGTCGTGGATGGTCGTATCTGGCTGCGTCGGGAGGGCACAAAGTTTTTCTGCGGAGACTTCGTAGCAGGAGCAGCAACTCGTTTGGGCGACGCAGGGCGTCCCGAAACCGACCTGTTCGAGGCAAGAGCCGGTGGGCGCTGCACGGAAATCTGACCTTGCGCGGGCAGACGCGGCCGATTACGGTACAAGTTACGCTGAAGGACGGTCGTTACACCGGAGAGGCTACCGTGAAGCAGGCCGACTTCGGGATCAAGCCTCCCGGAAAAGCAGGGATCCGAGCCAAAGACGAAGTTAGAATTGAGTTCGATGTCCGGCTGGCGTCATAAGACGCGAAGGCGCGGCCATCACTAGTTGACGATCATTTCATGATCGGCGTCCGCTTGCGATGGCGATGTCTAGCGGACCGTAAAAAGCGCAGATTGCCCTCGAAGTGGCGGATCAGTCGTATGCGGGACGACCCAGGGCCATCAGAAATATGAAGTCCGAGACGCTTGGAGTACGGTCCTAGAAAGTTCAAGTTCCTTTTGTGACGATTGTGTCAGCCTGTGATTAAATTCAGCACAGCATGACACCTCTTGAACTCTCCACCGAAAACTTTCGCCGTTTGGCTGCCAACGTCGTCGACCTCTGTGCTGGATATTTGTCCACTTTAGACGAACGTTCCACGTTTCCCCAGACGACTGGTGCAGAAAGCGAGCGCCTCTTCGACCTCGACCTCCCAGAACGTGGCATGGGCGATCAGGCATTTGCCGCCCTTACTGATGTTATCGTCGCCTCGCGCACTCAGAACGGTCGCTTCTTCGGATACGTTCAAGGATCGGGAGAGCCAATTGCCGCACTCGGCGATCTGCTGGCTTCAATTCTGAACCAGAACATTACGGCATGGCGTTCTTCGCCGGCAGGTGTAACTATCGAGCGCACTGTCGTTCGCTGGCTGTCAGAAGCAGTCGGCTGCCATGGTTTCGTCGGGACGCTGACTAGCGGAGGTTCCGCCGCCAACCTCATGGGGCTGGCCATGGCACGCGAGAAGAAAACTCCAGCCAATGAGCACGGTCTTTACGACAGGAGTGCGGGCGTTATCTACGCCTCAGAGCAAGTGCACATGGCCGTGCCCAAAGCCGTGGCCATGCTCGGAATCGGACGTGAAAATCTGCGTTACATCCCATGCGATGATTCCTACCGCATGGTCCCCTCGCTACTGGAGCGAGCGATCCGCGAGGACGAGGCGCAAGGCCGGGCGCCAATTGCAGTGGTTGCATCAGCGGGAACAGTAAACACAGGATCAATCGATCCGCTGCGAGAAATCGCTGCCATTGCCCGCTCGCATGATCTCTGGATGCATGTAGATGGTGCCTACGGAGCCCTTGCTGCGATTGCAGCGCCCGAAAAGTTCGATGGTCTGGCTCTGGCGGATTCATTTTCTCTCGATCCGCATAAATGGCTGTACCAACCCCTCGATTGCGGGTGCCTGCTCTATAGAGATGTCGGCTCGGCCCAAAGTACCTTCACTTATACGGGTAACTATGCTAAACAACTCAGCTCTGATCCAGTTGAGGGCTTCGCGTTTTTCGAAGAGTCTATCGAGCTTTCCCGCCGCTTCCGCGCCTTAAAGGTCTGGCTCTCGCTGCGCTACCACGGGCTGCACTCTTTCCGCGCCGCTATTCAGCAGGACCTCGATCATGCCCAACGCCTGGTGCGGGCAATCGAAGACTCCGCTTCGCTTGAGCTTCTTGGTCCTGTGGAGCTAAGCGCAGTTTGCTTCCGCCACCTCCTGGACAAGGATGCTTCCGAAGAGACGCGCAATCGCTTCAATCTGGCCTTACTCAAACGGATTGTTGCGCGTGGGAGGGTGTATCTTTCGAACGCAGAATTGAAAGGAAAGTTCTGCCTTCGTGCCTGCATCGTGAACCACCTTACAAAGGAAGCAGATATCGATGCAGTGGTTCGCGAGGTTCTAGAGATTGCGCCGGACGTCGCCTCAGAGCTGGCAATATGAGCTAACGGTCAGATTCTGATTCGTAATTGACAGCATTTCCTTTCCGTGTTCAGACGAATGGCAGAAGTCGCGTTCACTTGCCCTGCGGCAGTGACTTCATGTATTCGACAACATCGCCCTGTTCCTGAGCCCACGCGGCTGCGGCTCAGGTCGAAGATTGAGCCCGTTTTCTCTGGAAGGCCTTTGAGCAGTCCGGTTTCGCCATTCACGCGGCGAATGTAAGGCGATGGCAAACAGTCGTCAATTCACGAAGAGCTGATGCAGGAGCGGGTTTCCCGTCCTCTGGGCATGACGAGAACTAGCATGGTGTGGAAGCCGGCGTTCGAGGGCGACTACGCCACGGTTATGACGAGTACGGCGACCGCTGGGTCCGGAGAAACGGGAACATCCGCGAAACTTGGGAGAACTTGGCGTGAGGCCCACGCTCACTAATCTTCTTTTCTGCGGAAAATCGGGTAACGTACCGTCCGTCTGTCCGGGATTTCGCCAACGCGCACCACTTCGATTACGCTTGGTCCGAGGCGTGGTGCCAAGGTTAGCGCAAAAGCGCAAACCTGGGGCACCGGCCGACACTAACAGATCATTGCACCGTAATCGGAAAAGTCACGCTCTCGACCAAGTTATCCCAGCCGGCGGAATAGATTGTTACGGTGTGGCCTCCGGACGCGATTGCGTAGCTCGCGTCGAGGAAGCTGTAGTGCGACCAGCCATCCAGTTGTTCTCCTACCTTCACGCCATCGATCCAGACTTCGACTTTCCGACCGGGGGTTTGATTGGCCGCGCCAATGCTGAATGACACGGGCGAGGTGAGTGTGCCCCTTCCGGGGCTGCAAACGTAATCCCGGTTGCCGCGTTGGGAATGTGCATCCCGGGAACTTGCCGGACAGGGAATTGATCAAAAACGATTCGCTCGTCGAACCGTTGCCATAGCCTAGAAACTCGAGATCAGGTTTCGTGTCCTGATTGGCGCGGAGAACGGTTAACTGCGGATTCAAGGTCTTGCTGGAGAAGAGCGCCTGCTCGGGACGAAAGCTTTGGTTCCCCGGCCTCTGAGCAAATTCACCGTTTCGGAATAAACGTCGTTGTAGCAATCGGGCAGCGTCCCGCTTTCGCCGACGATCAGATCGACCTCACTATCGCCGTTGAAATCCGCGGCTGCCGGAGGATTCGGTCCGGCGTTGCATCCCTTCAGCGCGACATCGGACTCGGTGAATGTGCGGTTTGCATTGCCGTACTGTATCGTCACCGAAGGCGCAGTCTGGTTCGAGTAGGCAAGAAAGTATTCGCCTACCAGATCCATCATTCCATCGCGATTGACGTCGTAGGCGTTGTAGATGACGTCACCATAGATGATACTGCCAGCTTGAAAGTGACCTTGTCCGTCGCCGTACGCAGCCTGAATGTCCCACCCGGTTGACGGATCGCTGACCTGAACGACAACATCGGCTTTGCCGTCACCGTCAAAGTCGCCCAGCAGGAGGATCGGATATCCGGTTTCGATATTTGAGATCGGGCCGGGAGTGAAACCGTTATCGCCATTGCCGAAATAGACAAGCAATTTCCCATCTTCTCCGGCAAAGATCAGGTCGATCTTTCCGTCATGGTTGGCGTCGCCCGCCACCATCGAAATAATGGATGTCGCAGATGTGATGAAGCTGGCTTGCAAATGGAAGGTTCCGTCGCCATTGTTCAGATATTCGAAGAACGTATTAGTGCCGTTGGCGATGGCGATGTCCAAATGGCCGTCGGAATCAAGGTCCCCGATCCACGCTGGATAGATTTCCACACGGCAGGGGATAGCATACTTGTGGCGCGTACAAGCCGTCTCCGGTGGAAAGACTCACAGCAAAACTTGTGTAAACCGGATTTTCTCCCGTACCGCAATAGGTGACCAAATCTTCGCGCCCATCGTTATTCAGATCGGCGTGCGCGAATCCCGTGGGCGCGTTCGCGTATGAATGAGCACCTGAAGGAGCGTTTTGACCGTGGGCCAAAACTGCAAACGATACTGCAACGACCATTAACCATCGGGGACTCATCGATTTCTCCTGGGGGGTAGGCGGCGCAAGAGTGTCATCGCGTCTAGTACTGGGATTCGCCGCCAACCGAACGGGTTGCCGACTGGACCATCTGCCGCTCGGTTGGCTTCGGTAATTCGCCCATTGGCAAGATTCTCGTGCTGAACCACTACCAGCTCAGAGTGGGGTTGTCGCTCGCCAATCCGCCCCCCTTGGCGGCTATCCGGCGGAGAGAGTTCGTTTTGGCATCGTGGACTCCCTGCTAGGCATGCAGTCGGCGCGACTCAGTCAGGGTATCTACCACCTCGAAAATGCACCGCTACGGCTAATATCGAAGACCGGGCCCGTTTCTCCCGTCAGAGGAATCCATTGGGCGGACCCGCCGCCTGGTGGATCGAGAGCACGTTGGACCGTCGCCAGAGATCGATGTGGTTCCCATTGCCCCGCACGGCGGCGCTGACAGACAGCGCGCCCATACGGACAGACATGATCCCGCGATCGGACTTCTGCCTGTCATTGTTTTTCGCGCGCTTTAAGATCGGAATATAATTCCAGTCACATGGAAGACGTCATGAAGGCGATGTACAAACAGGCCCTCGAAAGCCTTCAAAAGGGCCAGCGCGTTCGCAACACGATGATGCTCCGGCTTTCCCACGAAGGGTTGATTGAAGTGAATCCCATTAAGAATCTGACCTCGCGCACCGCCACTATCTGCTCCACCGAAAATCGCTTCCTCTTACGGCGAACCCGCGATACTGATCTGCGCTCCCCGCCCAAAATGGAATCTTCCAACAATGGAATCTTCCAACTTTGATTCGGCCTTTGCCGTACTTTCCGACGAAATGCCGGATTCGCCATGAACTTGTCTGAGACATTTCCGAGGCCGGCGCGTTGTTTCTTCGAACGGGGCACTATACGAATTCCGGGGAAGCCGGAGAACGCCCTGAGCATTCGCCTGCCGAGCCAGAAGTCGGGTTGTGGGGCTCCGCAGAAAAAAGCAGCGTTTCCAGCACTGTTTGGCTATTGGTCTAATGCCAGGCTATTGGGTGAAAGTCGCTCTAGCGATTTCGCGGCACCTGGCTAAAAGACAATGGTGTTCTAATGGTCGCTATGAAGATCCGCCGTGCGAGAGCCCTAATCGCCGTGGCAATCGCCGCGATACTCTTGCTGGCGCTTATTTTCGTCGTACCTGCGCTGATCAACGTCGGATCACTACCGGCCCCAGGTCAGTCTCCTATCTCCAAGGACAAAACCGGAAAGCAGGTCGAAATCGGGCGGCTGGCACTCACGTTTTTTCCGGTAGCGATTCACATTGATAATTTCGGCGTGAAAAACCCTCCGATATTTCCGCCCGGTTATGTTGTCCAGGTGGCGCGGATCGATGCCGAACTTAGTGTTGGAGCGCTCCTGCACCGGCAGGTGGTCATCAAGTCCCTTGTACTTGAGGACCCGATCTTGAATCTGACTTCGGACCCCGACGGCCCATGGAACTTCGAGAGTCCCCAATCAAGGGTTCGGCGAGTGCCATTCCTCTCGAACCCCATTCCGAGTGTGAAAATCAAGCGAGGGATGGTGATAGCGTCGAATCTTCTGCCGTCCGACGCCGCGGGCCCCATTTTTTTCGAAGCCCACGAGATCTCCTGCGAATTCGAGCAGGTGAACTTGGACGGAATTATCAATCCTTCTTCTTCCTCGATGGACGGCCAGGGAAGCATGAAGGCGGGTCTTCTGCGCTTCGGCTCGGTCGAGGTAAGAAATCTGGAGTCCAAATTGCGACTGGAGTCGAGGCACGTTTTTTTCACCGACGTTAAAGCGGAAGTCTATGGCGGAAGTGCCGCGGGTGACCTGTCCTTTGACTTGTCGGGGAAGAATACAAGCTTTAAGACCAATGCGCGACTGAGTGGAATTAATGTGGCCCAGCTTCTTGCGGCCTTCCCCAACGGCGGCGGAAAGATGACCGGGAAGATGGAAGGAGACCTAAAGTTAGCGGGAGAAATTGAGCACTCGCTCCGCCCGCTGGCGGGAATCCACGGAGCCGGGCACATGACGGTGCGCAACGGTCAGGTGCCGAGTCTCAAGCTCAACGCGAATTTGATGAAGCTGGCACACTTCAACGATCTCGGCCCGGCCAAAAAGGATCCTTCCTCGTTTAACTTGATAACCACCGATCTGGAGCTGGCCAATCAGCGGATTTCGAGCCGCGTTATAGACATTGACGGCTACGGAGTCGACGTTGATGGCTCGGGCAGTGTCAGCGTATCAGGCTCTGACGAGTTGAACTATCGCGGGCTGGCGGAGATTACCACTAAGGAAAGCTTCTTCACCAACACCATCGCCAGGCTGTCCGGAGCCAAATTAAAAGACGGTAAGTTGGAGTTTCCCTTTCGGGTCGGCGGAACGATCGAAACCCCGTATTTTCCAAGGGTAAGGGCGATAAGGACGTAGACGCGGTACGAAAACATCGCTAAGTGCGCCAGGAGTGCTCGGCGACTAAGCCGCAACGAGAGCCAGCGTTCTACCGAGTTGCTCTGCGTCACACTTCGGGCATAGCGATATGCGTACGATTCGATTGATGGGTGAGTCGAAGACACTGAAGACAGAAATTCTCGCCGAATCCGACTATTAAGCCGCCCGCCGCCCTCAAGATCAGGGGTATGCGTTTTTCCGAAGCTTCGGTCTCACGTAGCATCGCTTGCTGATCGCCTATGGGGCGTGGTCAAGCCTTGCCCATGGGTTCACGATGACCATCCAATCGGCGCAGGCCGCGGCGCACGGGATGCACAGGAAGGATAGCCCCCAGGACATTGTGATCTTTGGCGTGATTGGAGTCACGCTGCTTGCACTCCTCCCGGCAAAACAACCATCGCCGGCCGGCGCGCGTATCCAAGTGAGCCGCGCGTTGCCTAAACGCTAGAGGACCTGGTCCACCGCCGCGCGCGTACCAGGATGCAAGGGACTTAGATGTCAACCGACACGCGATTTCGAAGGTTGCCATTCTGGGGCGGCATTTGGTGGTAAGGAGTGCCGATCTCGGAGCTGTGTGACGAAACACAGCGGCAAGGCCAAGCATTTATTCAACGAAGCGAATCCCCGCCACCCCCTGAAGAGTCCTTACGGGCCACGATCGTTGAGTTACGCCTAACGAAAGCGCAAACTACCGACCTTCCGTAACTGTTGGCGGCGGGTAGGCAACGTTAGACTGAGTGTTGGCAGGAGGAGTCCGCAATGTCATTCAAAACTTTGTTTCGAACTGGTGCGACCGGAGTTCTGTTTCTGGCCCTGTCGAACACAATTACGGTAGCCAAGGACCACGGAGATGGCCACGACAAGCACGACCGCGGCGACGATGGCGACCGGGGCCACGGACACGGCAATGACAATGATCGCTATGACGATCACGATCGCGATCAGGTCCGTGGCTGGTACCGTGCTCATTACTCGCAACTCCCGCCTGGTCTGGCCAAGCGTGATCGTCTTCCTCCCGGCTTAGAGCGCCAATTAGTGGTTCGCGGGACTCTGCCGCCGGGGCTTCAGAAAAAAACGCAGCCCTGCCCGCCGGACTTGGAAAGAATGCTCCCACCTCCACCTCCGAATTACGCACACGTCGTGATCGGCGGTAACTTGGTTCTGCTCAATCGGGCGAACTTCCAGATCGCGGATATCTTTCACTTGGAGATCAACTAAGGCAGGGCAGCTAAGGTTGTTCATATCACGAAGCTGGCGCGGCTGGGATTCCAACCCGAGTAGAAAGTTCGTCAGCCGCCGTAAGCGTTTTCTACATGTTTCCAGGGAGCCTTGACCACCCGATTTCTGAACCGGGCCCGTAGCGAAGAGACAGCCGTACATTACCGAGGTTACCTTTTCGTTCTGGGGAAAGAGTCTCCTAAGGTACTTGAATCAATATGCGGCCATTGTCGGTGGTTACGGTCTTCGCGGTGTTCGCTGCAGTTCTCGCTGCCTGTGCCCCCGCGCTCGCCCAAGGAGATTCTAGCGAAGGTTCACGCAAGATACTGCTGAGCGTGAAACCTGAGTATCCAGCCCTGGCTCGTCAGATCAGTGTCACGGGCAGCGTAAAATTAGAGGCCGTGGTTGCAAGCGACGGTACCGTAAAATCGATCAGCGTAAAGGGTGGACACCCCGTACTCGTCGAAGCCGCTGAGACGGCAATTCGGAAATGGAAATACGCCCCCACCAACGTTGAAACCAGGGAAGCCATCGAATTTCGATTCAACCCCTAGCGGCCCTCGTTTCAATCTCCTGCCCAAGTCGTTCGGCACCGAGTCTGAACCCGTCATATTCTCGACAAAACTGACGCCTCATGACAGTTAGGTCGTCGGGCGTCAGTGGGGTGTTCAGTCTTTTGGGGGTAGGTGCAGCCCTCGAAACTTACAGATCACCCACATTCACGCAATCGAAGTTGTTGTAGGGCGGCACCTTTTGAATATTAAGACCACTCGCCGTAGAACCGCTTAACTAATTCTGTACAATCCACCCGGGGCTAACTCTTCCGGTGAAGGCCGGTGTGTTGAAGTTTTTTTCTGCGTAGCTTTCAGCCCGCCCGTGGCCGTCGTAGTTCGTTTACCTGACCTGGCGACAGCGCTAATTGGGGACTCGTTTCCATGTCCCGTTTGCTCTGCAGATTGGGCCGGGGCAAACCAGGGTTGATTTCGCTTCGAGGCATGTCGGGAGTTCGTTGCCCGTTGATCCGCCCTGCGGTGAACCGGCATCTGAACTCGATGTCCCGAATCGACGCGCTATGACGCGCTATATTGATAAAAGAACTTAAGCAGCGTCTTGGGCTTAAGCGTCTGGGTAGGCGGGTTCTTCTCGTACGGTTCATCGCTCGGTTGCAACGACCAGATAAGTGGCCGGTCGGCTTTTTCGCACTGGAGCGTGGGCACGATTCAACACTCGCCGCAATTCGTCTAACCGTTCGTCGCTTTCGTCGACCATCACGGCATCTCCCTTGCAGAACGATCGAATTTACCCGTCTACATTGAACGTAAAACCGAACAATTTGGCAAAGCGCATCTCGCTGAGCTTGAGAGCGGCGGCCGCCCTCACCGTCGGATTCGGAAGTGTAACGAGAGCGCGGTCTTTTTCCTGCGCTCTCGTTGAGATTTCACAACCGATTACTTCTGGCAGGATTCACTCACCATTTGCACGTCAGTGATCTTCATGTGGCCGTGTTCGGAATTACTCTTTGTCATGTGAGCATCGTTTACGGCGTCTTTGGTGTCTTCC
Source organism: Terriglobia bacterium (assembly GCA_963791575.1). GTDB lineage: Bacteria > Acidobacteriota > Terriglobia > Terriglobales > Acidobacteriaceae > JAOAPG01. The sequence continues at coordinate 132,987 of CAWBSY010000006.1, forward strand.
TTCATGTTGTGCGCCATCGAATTTGAAACGACGCCGGTAGCGGAAATCGTGTGCCCGACATGGTCGGCAAGCTGCACCATCTTGCTGCGGACTTCCCATGTGCTTCCGTCATTGCCTGTCAAAACGAACTCGTCCGCGCTATCGCCTTTTGAAAGACAGCCCGTAACCGACCGCGTGTCAGCCTTAGACTTGCCTCCCATGTCGTCCTGGCCCACCAGCGATATGGCGGTTAATCCGATCATAATAAGGCAAAGCAACAGGCCGTTCATTCGTGATTTCATCGCAGTTCTCCTGTAACAGAATTTGGCAAATGACTCAACTAAATCTCTGAGGTCAGCTTTGGTGCCGCGGTTGTCTACAAGTCTCGCGACAATTACGACTTTGCTTGCCAAGGGACCATCTGCCGACTCACCCGTAATACTGGCGTCTAGAGCCCTTACTCCCATGGTGATTGAACCTCTTTAAGCCGTGCTCGATTCTTCACAATAACCCCGGGGGTCGCCGTACGCTGTTGAGAAATAGGGTGGCCAGAACTATGCGGAAATGATCAAAAAGCAGCGACTTACGAGACTAGAATGG
>CAWBSY010000007.1:0-64283 GCA_963791575.1 Terriglobia bacterium
CTTATGCACGGTGCTACGCACTTGCAGCGAGGCCGAGTTTCGATCTTACTTCGCGGGCCAGATCACATGCCGTTCGCAGTTTTGTCTCTGCTTTTTCAGGCAAGCCCGCGACTTGCAATGCCATTTCGCATGAAAGTAGCAGTGCGGTAATTGTTCCCTTTAACTCATTCCCCAACGCCTGCTCTGCTCCTTGCCTCGCGATCATTGCTTCTTTCTTTCTGCGGTGCAGCGCCGCGCGCAGTTCACGAACAACTCGCTCAATGCCGCTGATCGCGAAGTTCACGTAGACCGGAATCGCCATATCCATGTGTTGCAACACGGTTTCGCTTTCATCAGGTTCCGCTTCGATCAAATACTGATCTACTACAACCGCCGTGTACTCTGAGGCACGCAGTTGGGCTGCGGCTTCTCTCAGAGTCGCAGCTACGTCCACGGTATCGGCTGTGGCCTCGCGGAGGGCGCGAGCGCACTCCTGGGATTTCGCGGAAGGCGTAATCAGCAGAATCATGCTGTAATCTATTGCACGCTGCGCGCCATAATATATGCAACTGAAAACGTGATAGTTACTACGACAAGCGATCGAATTCAGTTTCATCGCGGGAATGCATATTCCCGTCCCAGCTAATACGTAATCAGCACTGCCTTCGATGTACTGCCCTTGGCTCATAATGACGCATTGTCACATGGACAGCGGAACGGGCGCCCGGCGCAATCCGTACGCCCTTTCCTTTCGCCTGAAATCCGCGCCGATCATGTAGTCTCGGCCGTCCCGGCGTGCGCCGCCGCATCCATCCACACCAGCTCCCAGACATAGCCGTTGGGATCCTCGATGCTGCGGTTGAACATGAAGCCATGGTCCTGCGCCGGGTTGGGATCGGCCTTGCCACCTGCCGCAACCGCACGGGTCAGGGTCGCATCCACCGTGTCGCGCTTGTCGACACTGAGTGTGAGCAGCGCCTGGCTCTCGCGCCGCGCGTCGCCGATTGTGCGCTTAGTGAAATTGCGATAGCGGTCGTGGGTCATCAGCATCACCCCGATCGCGTCCGAGAACATGACCGAGGTGGCCTGATCGTCCGAAAACTGCGGGTTCACCTCGCCGCCAAGCGCCACGTAAAACGCGGTTGAAGCGTCGAGATCGCGTACCGGTAGGTTTACAAAAATCATCTTGGCCATAATTTCCTCCTTCTCCAGAGCTGCGAGTCATGTTATTGTCTCGCTGTGATGTTAGTAAACGTAATGTATCTTAATGTCAAGATACATTACATCTAGAGAAAATGTGCCATGGATCGTGCCGATGTCGCGATAAAACAATGGGCGCACGAGCGCCCGGAGCTGCCTTCCCTACCTATGGCGGTGCTCGGCCGCCTGTCCGAAGCCGCCGAGCGCGTGATGCGCGATCACTTCAATCCGCTGTTCGCCGACGCCGGGCTGCAGCCGGGCGAGTTCGACGTGCTCGCAACGCTACGGCGATCGGGTGTTCCCTATATACTGTCGCCCACCCGGCTTTACGAAGCGACGATGATCTCGTCCGGCGGCATGACTAACCGCCTCGATCGGCTCGAAAGCGCCGGGCTGATCGAACGCCGTCCCGACCCAACGATCGCCGCGGCAAGCTGATCGCGCTCACCGCCGCCGGCAAGCGCATCATCGATGAAACCATCACCAGACACGTCGCGAACGAGGAGCAGTTGCTATCGGTGCTCACCACCGCCGAGCAGGAAAAGCTCAACGCCTTGCTCAGGAAGCTGATCGCCGGGCTCTAGCAGCCAATCAGTCGTCAGATCATTCACTTACTGATAGCGTTAAAGTTGAAGATCAGGGTATCGGGGAGTAAGTTATGATCCCCGGACGCACCTGCGTCGGAAAAAAGCGGGGGCGTAAAAGGAACGGAGCTATGACAATAGCTGCTGGTTTTCATTTCGATGTTGGCGTTCTGGTCTGCGCCGATACTCAATTCTCATCTCCCTCACTTAAATTTCACGCTCCGAAATTATCTAGTACGCTTTCTTTGGGCAAAAAGCAGATGCATATGGTTTTTGCGATGAGTGGGACTGATGGGTACATGCAGACAGCCATAGAGAGTTGCGAGCAAGCATTATGTCAGGTGAACGAAGACCAAGAATTAGATGAATCTTTCCTTAGGGAGACGCTACAAAAGGCCTTAGTGGCAGTGTATGGAGATCATTTCTATCCTCATCCGCGTTACGGATACACAGATGGGCCGCAGGTCGAATTAATCGTTGGCGTTCTCACAGATGACAGCGATCCAATGCTGTTCTCAACCCAAGAGACTACCGTTACTCCTATCTATGACTACAGATGCATAGGTAGTGGTGGTGACCTAGCCACTCAGGTGCTCAAACCTTTAATTATCTCTTCTGATTCGCGCTCCCTACGGCAAACAGTATTGCTAGCAACTCACGCCCTGAAGATAGCTAAGGAGTCCGATCCTTCCTGTGGTGGTATAAGTCAATTCGCAATTATTAACCGGGACGGATTCGAGAGTCCGATAGTTAATTCCGAAATTGATTCCTTTGAAGCTTACTCAAAGGTGTTTCAGGGAATCATGAATGATCTTTTTTATGCTGCTGCGGATATAGACAATGAGGCGGAATGTATCTCAAAGGCTCTTACTTCTATACAGCGTCAGGCACGCGAAATCCGAGAAGAGCAGAAGGCGTCACGTGAGAAGAGGGAACGTCTGATCAGAATGCTGGGTCCCTCTGAGCAGTCAGCTTCTCAGGGGACATAGAAAAGTCCCGACTAACATCGGGCCCAATATCTTACTGTTGCGCAATTCGATGCCTCCGGGAGTGCGACATATCACATGAGACCGAAATTATCAAAGGCGATTCGTCAGGCAGTGCGCGTCGCGGTAATAGCGATCAGGAATCGGCATGATTTGACTCTTTCGGCGATTGATCGCCAGCGGTTTGTCCGATAGCAAAGGCTGGATGACCGCCACTCAAATTTGGTCAATCGTATCGGCTCATCATCGACTCCCTCTCGGAAGTCTCGAATCAATCCTAGGACTCTTCTTGTTAAGCCGTTTATGAGTTCACGGCCTGGTCGAATGTGTTACCCGAAAAGGATGGTCCAAACGAGCTTGGTGGATTCGAAAAACCATGTTTTGGCGTAGAGCCGGACATGCCACCATCCGCGTGGTTCAAAATCCGGGTCTGCCACTTCGTCTATCCAAAGATGTACCGAAGGATCAAGCTTCCGCAGTGTCTTCCTCCAGATAATCCCAGCACGACGGCTGTGATAATTCGAAGTGACTACGATTATGGATTTCCAATTGTGTTCGCGAACGCAACTATCAAGAGCGCCCGCTTCCTGCTCGGTGGAATCGACGCCCGGACCGACAATGCAGAAATCTACTTTGCTCGCCAACTCGGAGCCGTATTTTTTTTCGATGTAGGCGCGCGCAATGGGCGGAACCGCTTCGCCCCAGTACGACTCCGGAGGAACACTCAGCAGCGCGCGGCTGACTTTACCATCTTGCAAAAGACGAATGGCGCCCGCGATCCGGGCCTTCTCGCCAGTAGTTGATCCTTGCAGAATTATCGCGGCGTCGGCGTTCGTCGGCAAAGAATCGCCTGCGACGAGCATCTCGCCGCCCCAACGCAACAAGCAGACCACGATAAAAATCGCGGCGACAAATAGCCGACGCGGCCATCGCCATAGAGACTTCGACGAGTTCTTCGCCTCAACATCTTTCAATGTGCTTGGCATTGGCATGATTTGATCAGGCTATCGGACGGCCCGCAAGTCCACAGCATAGGAAGGTCGCTCATTTGGAGTGCTTTGGGATGACTCGGATCTGGAATATGTTCGGCCACAATTTGCCCGTAACAAATAAGCGCTTTCTCTGCTGGTCGTAAGCGATACCGTTCAAGACAGCATCCGGTCCGAGGCGGTAGATCGGACTAAGAAGTCCCGTAAGGTCAATCCACCCCACGACCTCGCCGGTTTGAGGAGAGATCCGGGCAATCCGATTCGCCTGCCAGACATTGGCAAAGATTTCTCCGTCCACGAATTCCAGTTCGTTCAACTCAGGTACCAAAGTTGTCCCATCGTGCACGCTAAGACGTCGCTTTTCTACAAGCGTGCTGGAATCTAGAACGCGAATCTCCGGAGTTCCGTCACTCATGAAGAGCTCGTGGCCATTCGTTGTTATGCCCCAGCCTTCTCCTGGATATGAGAAGCTCCGCAAGCGACGGAAGTCGCTCAGATTGTAAATAAATCCAATGTGCGACTGCCAAGTGAGCTGGATCACTTCGTTGCCGAGAATAGTAATTCCTTCGCCAAAGAACTCTGGCGTTAAACCCACTTGTCGAACAATTTCTCCAGTATCGACACGAACTTGTCGAAGCGAGGACCGGCCCTTCAGGCCGGTTCCCTCGTAGAAATAACCATCGTGGTATGCGAAACCTTGCGTGAAGGCTGCCGTATCATGAGGAAATTGTCGAACCACCTCAAACGTATACTCCTGCGGATGTTTTGGCCGATTCTGTTGCGGAGACTGACCGAGGGCCATCTCCACTGCAATCAACAGGACTGAGATCGCGAACCATGGAGCGGGCAGTTTCCCTTTCATCTCTCACATTTTCGCATAGCTCGAGCAACGTCTCGAGCCCAGCACGTGGGACAAAAAAATCCTAAATCGAATCGCAGTCAACGAGAACGTCACTCGCCTACCTTCTATAGCTTTTTGATATTTTAATCATAGAGGCGCGTAGGGACGAATCCAGCCTGCGTGGGCAACAAAGCCACACCGTGGGACCAGCTATTCGTCTGTGGGCTTCCTAATGCGATGGAAAGGCATCCAGCATTGTGCGTCAGACTGTTATGCTGGGTAGATTCTAGTTCTAAACCAATAATCAACAACTTAGCTTGTAGTGAATCAATTTGAGACTTCGCTCTAGTGTTTTTTGGTTGACGCGACTCTCTGTTCCGGCTCGACGGGTTTGTCAACTGGAAAGTTCGTGCTTAGGTAGTCGATGAAGGCGTCGCGATCCGAAGGCTGCACCAGCGCTCCCCACTTGATCATCTTGTCGACTTCTTTGGTCCATGCGCCTTTGCTCAATCGTTGCTGCACGATGATTCGCGAGTCATGACATTCGGTGCAGGCGTTTGTGACTTTCTCTTGCACTGGCGCAGGTGGCAAGTCTGGACTTTGTGCCCGAAGCAATGGAATTGCGCATGCCGACAACACCATCAGCATTCCACCTGCGCGTTGTCAACACTCGCGACTTAAATAGATTTTTGCTGAACACGTTATGCGACATGGATCTTCACCTGATCGATGGCGTTGTACAAATATCCGCTGGGATTCCACTCCGCGGTTTGCGGTTGAACCCTTCCCTGACTATCAGTTGCGCGCGACAACAGCGTGTACTCTCCCCGCTTCGGCGCTTTCCATTCGAGGCTCCACAATCTCCATGCATATTTCGCATGATCGCTGCCCAGCTTTGCGGGAAGCCACGTTGCTCCGCTGTCGGCGGAGACTTCTACTTTTACAACATCTGCTTCGCCTGCCCATGCTGCGCCCGTGATATGCAGCTTGCGCGATTTCAATGTCGATGCGTCGATTGGCGTCGCAATAACCGACTTAACATTCAGAGCAGTAAGAGGATGCGTGTCGTCGGGGTTCAACGCTTCGCCTGGCTTTAAAGGATGATTGGGCCAGCGGTATCCTGGCTTCATGAAGTTGCCTTCGAATTCTTTTTCGAGCACTTTGATTTCGCTCAGCCACTTTACCGATGCGGATCCAACCCATCCGGGCACGAGCGCGCGCGCGGGGAAGCCGTGATCTTTTGTGAGTTCCGATCCGTTCATCTGCAAGGCGATCAGCGTATCGTTGTCGTTTGCTTTTTCGATCGGAATACTGCGAATAAATGGCGGAACTTTTCCGGGAACTTCGTCAAGGCCATGAAACGAAACGTGCTTACCCGTTGATTTAATTCCCGCACGTTCGAGCAAGTCGCGCAAACGCGGTCCGCTAAACCTTGCATTTCCAACAGCACCCTTGCCCCACTGAATGCCAGGAACGCGCGGTTGCTGAAAACTGCGTCCATTTCCTGCGCATTCGAGCGTATTCACGACAGAATGCGATTCGATTTTCTGCAGATCAGCAAGGCTAAGTGTAAGAGGTTTCTCGACTTCGCCGCTTATCGTCAACTGCCATTCACTCGCTTCCAGAGTGCTCGGCTCGTGCATGTGATTGCGAACAAAAAAGTGCGGAACAGGCGTGAGCCATGAATTAATAAATTCCGGAGGCATTTCGAGATCAAGAAAACGTTGCGAGCGCAGGATCATGCCTTCGCTGCCGGGAACGACGGCGGCATTATCAACGGCCCAAGTGAGAAATGGGTGGAGAACGCTTGCTGTTGCAGCGGCGCCGGAAAGTGCTGTGAAAAAATTTCGCCGTGAAATCATAATGTTTAAAATTACCATTGCGCCCTTTGGGCGCGTGATCATCGTTTTACTTTACCCCGGACTTGCGTCCGGGGCTAAGTTTGTTCCGCCCCCTCCGGGGCTGGATTTTTTTCGATTCTGTCTTTACTGCGCTTGCTTTTTGCCTCTTCCGTTTTACCCGGGTGGAGATTCTCGCGGACGGGCGAGGACGCCCGTCTCTACATAGATCATCGCGACATTAAGCTTGTTCCGCCCCCTTCGGGGCTGGATTTTTTTCGATTCTGTCTTTACTGCGCTTGCTTTTTGCCTCTTCCGTTTTACCCGGGTAGAGATTCTCGCGGACGGGCGAGGACGCCCGTCTTCTACATAAATAACATCGCCCCTGAGTTGGATTCCGTGTCCACATAATTTTGGGCACGGAATCCAACTCTCATGGTAACCCATTAGAACGTGTAGATCAGGTCGAACTGGAAGCGGTTTAGATATGGCTCCTGCTGACCTGCGGTTTTTATTGTTTGTGCTGGCCCGGCTTTGCCCGCGGTGGTTTGCGGTGCGTCCGCCGATGCGTTGCCCCACGTATTGAAGAGCGCCGCATTGTTTTCCAAATACGTATTCAGCACCCGTCCATGCCACCATGTGAAACTGGCCAAGGTGTTGGCGCGCAACTTCCACAGCGCATAGATACGGTTCTGAAGAATGTTGGTGGGAGCACGCTGATCGCTTTCCACGAATGAAGCGATGACAGCATCCTGTTCTTCGCGTGACCAAGCGTATCCGAATTGCACGTCATTCTTGTTCTTGGTTTGGCCAACGCTAAAGTCGCCGTTGTACGCTTTATTCTGGCTGCCGAGGTTGGTGAGGACATGACCTTTGAAGTCGAGCGGATGAGCCTCGGCGTCGAGGTTGTCTTCAAGTTCGAGCAGCAGGTTGATGGGAAGTTTTCTCAAGCCGGTACTGATTTGATTGTTTAGGATGAAGTCGGCATAGTTATATCCAGAATAGAAATGAACTTTGCCGGACTTGTCGACGTAGGTTGCGTTGGTCAAGCCATTGGGAGCGAACACGCAAGGAGCATAGGCGGGGAAGTTCAAGCCCTTGGCGCAACCCTGCCCTTCACCCGGCACCGGGAAAGGACCAGCTGGCGTGGTTCCAGATACACCCGTTGTGGTTGCTCCAGCTGCGAACGCACTCTCCTGCAAAATGGCGTCGGGTCGATTCCACTTCAAAGTTAAGAACGACGGAGTTGCTGTCCAGGGCCCGAATTGCAGTCTCGCTGAAACCTGCCCACCTGCTGCATAAGAGTCTTGCGAACTAAAAACACTGCTGGCGCTGGCAGTGCTAGTAGCACTGTTCGCCTCGTTGTAGAGCAGTCCGATTCCCTGTACCGTGAAATTCTTCACTGGTCCGGCGTGGGTGTCGAAGGAAAACTTCGCGTCAAAGCCTTCGGGATTTAAATCTGGATCGAAGGTGGCCGACGTTCGCTGCCAGGGAAAAGCAAATTTACCACCAGTGAGCGTCAACCAATTATGAGCGACTGGATTGTAGGTAATGTATCCGCGATCAAGGGCGATCGTCTTACGATCAAAAACGTTGGTTAAAGTTTCATTGGTCGAGGTGGGATCACCCAAGGAACCGGTTGCCAAAGAAACTCCCGCAATGAAATCCTGATTCAATGCTCCATCAAAGCCGAAGCGCACGCGGACACGGGCGCGATTGCGATCTTCCATATATTGCTGATCGAAGCTCTCGCCACGTATGCGAACGTCGCCGTTGAAGCGGAACCGGGTGACCAAGGCCTCAAGAGCAGTGGTGCGTTTCTGTTCATCCTGGGCGGCCACGGCTGTGTTGGTGACAGTGGTCTTTACGTCGGCCAAGTCGCTGTTGATCTTGTCCACGCTGCCTTGCTCTTGTGCGGCGGCAGCTTGTGCGGCAGCGGCCTTTTGTTGAGCATCATTAGCCGCAGCCTGGGTTGATTGAAGCTGTTGTTGAGCTTGCTGCGCCTGTTGCTGAGCCTGCTGCAGAGCGGCATCACGGGTTTGCATTTGTTGGATCAGCTGCTGAATCTGCTGTCCCTGTGCGGCTACGGCATCGCGGAGAGCCTGGACTTCCGCTGCGGTAACCGGCGCGGCGCGCTTGACTACAGTTTTTTTCTTTTTGGTGGGAGCAGCCTGGGTCTGGCCAAACGAGCTGGTGATTAAGCCTAATAAAATGATAGGCATTATAGTCATTGAGAACAATCGCTTCTTCCGGGTATCCATTTTAGTGTTTGAACTACTCCTATCGTTTGGACTTTATGAGTAAGTCCTGAATTTGAGGCTCCAAAAAGTATTGAAAACGGTGCGCCTTTCAGGCGCGTAGTCCGGGTCTTCTACCGCTCCGCCGGACTTCCGTCCGGGGCTAAAATATGTTGCTCCTACGGAGCTGGATTACCGCGCTCCATATGGACCCGCTTGTTTCGCCTTGTGACTCTTTGGCCGAGAACCCTGGCGCCTTCCGGCGCGTCGTTTTGCTTGGCGTCTCTTTTACCCCGGACTTCCGTCCGGGGCTAAAATATTTCGCTCCTACGGAGCTGGATCACCGCGCTTTCTTCGGCTCCGCTTAGGGCAGGCTCTACGGATTTAATTTTGTTTCCAAACATCGCAACTGTGTTTCGGAACGCACTTTGCAACATATCCCTATCGGCAATATTGCTAGAGTAGGGGTGCTTCGACTCGCCGTTGCCTTTCGTGAACGAAAGGCGCCGCCTTCGCTCGGCAAGACACGGAGCTGGATTTTTCCGCTGCATGGAACTCGATTCGTTACGCTACATTTGAGCCAACCCTTGCGCCTCGATCTCATGGTTGCGGTGTCAGCTCTCGAACTTATCAGCTGGCTGGCTCCAATCCCCATCTTCGTTGCAGGCGTCGCTCTGCCGTGCGGAATACTAGCCCGTCGATGACGTAGCCAATCGCAATGATCAACAGCATTACGGCGATCACCAGGTTCATGTCATTGAGGTCGCGGCCCATCATTAATTGCTGGCCGAGGCCGAGGCTGACGAAAATCATTTCTCCGGAAATCAGCGAGCGCCAGGCAAAAGCCCAGCCTTGCTTCAATCCGTTCAAAATGAATGGCAGGCTGGCCGGTAACAATACGTACCAGAAAAGCTTGAATCCCTTGGCACCAAGATTTCGGCCCGCCATGCCAAAGATCTTTGGCATTTGTTTGCGCCCATCTTCCATTGCGATGGTTACGGAAAGCAAGGATCCCATCACTACCACGAATAGGATCGCCTTCTCAGTTAGTCCGAACCATAAAACGGCCAGCGGCAGCCAGCAGATACTGGGAAGGCTTTGCAGACTTACGAGCAACCCGCCGACGGTCTCTTCAAGAAATTTATTGCTGGCTACGCCCAGACCTAAAATCATCCCCAAAACGACCGATAAGCTGTAGCCGAGCAGCATCCGCTTCATGCTTACCGCAATTGCGATCCAGAAGCTGTGATCCTGGAAACCTGCATACAGTGATTCGCCGACCCCTTTTGGGGTGGGGAATACGTACGGCGGCCATATTTTTAAAGCCGCAAGGAGCGCCCATATGCCGATGAGTACGGCGTAGAAAATCGCATGTCTGGTGAACTTCTTCATGCGTGGACTTCCTTGTCTCCGTACTGTTCTTGCAGAGACTTATTAATTTCTTCGCGTAGATCGTCGAGGATTTCGCGTGCGCTCATGGCCACGCTGACGTCTTCAAGCTGACGCGGACGAGGAAGGTCGATGCGATACTCGCGTTTGATTTTTCCCGGACGGAAAGAGATCAGAGCGACGCGGTCTCCCAAACGGATCGCCTCGCGGACGTTGTGGGTCACGAAAATGATGGTGCGTCCGGTTTCAGCCCAGATGCGTTCCAGTTCGTCATGCAGCAAGTCGCGGGTTTGTGCATCGAGCGCGGCAAAGGGTTCGTCCATCAACAAGACGTCGGGTTCGGTGGCCAAAGCGCGAGCCAGAGCTACACGCTGCCGCATCCCGCCCGAAAGTTGATGAGTATAACTGTCTTTGAATTGCGACAAGTGAACGAGGCGCAAGTAATACTGAATTTTCTCAGCCCGTTCGGCTTTCGTGAGGCCTTTCATCTTCATGCCAAATTCGACATTTTGGCCGACGGTTAGCCAGGGGAATAATCCGAGTTCCTGAAAAATTAGAATGCGGTCGGTACCCGGTGCGGAGACAGGCTTGCTGTCCATGAGCACTTGGCCGGACGGTTGGTTTATGCAGGCCAGCTATCAAGTGAAGCAGGGTTGACTTTCCGCAACCGGAAGGGCCAACGATGCACAAGAACTCGCCGGGCTGAACTTTCAGATCGATGTTGTCGAGCGCGAGTAGCTTGTTTACCGTCGTTAGTTTTGTAGCTTAGAGAGATTCCATCCAAGTGCACTTTAGGATTTCCTCCCACTTCGATCGGCCGCAATGGAATCAGCGAAGGAGCGGCTCCTGCTTTCCAGCGCGCGCCAGCACTCCGGGTTGCGTTTCTGTGTTCGGATGAAAAAGACGGTTGAATAGCGGGATTCGGGGTCATTGGATCGGCTTCCTTCCCTTTTCCGCCAGCACCTGATTCAGCGGTGAAAGGTCATAAAGATTGGAGAGATCGGGTTGTTGCTTGCCGAGAAAACCGGCTTCATATGCGGATTTCGCTGAAGTGACCAGCGAATCGCGCAAGGGATCGTAAGTGACCTGCAGCCGGGTGAAGGCTTCATCGAGTGTGGCGGGAGCCAGCGGCTTGCCGGTTTCCTTTTGAATCTGATCGTTCAACAGCTTCTTGCTTTCGGGCAGGTGTCCATTGATCCAGTCGGTGATTTCGACGTGCGCACGAATCCAATTCTTGACTAGGTCAGGATGGTCTTTAAGGAATTTTGTGCTGACGATGAGGTTCGTAATGACGAACTGTCCCTGCGGCCAGAGAGTGCGCTCGTCGAGAAAGAGACGGCCGTTCCCTTCCCGGATTAGTCGCGTGGCCCAGGGCTCGGGAGCCCATGCTCCGTCGAGTTCTTTTTTCAAGAAGAGGGTGAGCTGATCGGGGTTGGCCATCGGCATAACTTGAACGTCGCCGCCTTTGTCGGTGGTCTTGAGGCCATGAGCTTTGAGCCATGCGCGGAGAGCGACATCTTGCGTGTTGCCGAGTTGCGGAGAGGCGATGCGCTTGCCATGAAAATCTTCCGGCTTATTGAATGCCGGAATCGTTTCGCACTACGAGTGCGACTCCGCCGCTGGCCGCACCCGCAACTACACGCAAGGCTTCTCCGTTGGAACGAACGTAGCCGGCGATGGTTGGATTGGGGCCAACATAAGTCATGTCGATGGCGCCAGCGAAAAGTGCTTCGATGGCGGAAGGGCCGGCGTTGAAGCTCGTCCATTGAATCTTTACATTTGGTCCCATGGCTTTGTCGAACCAGCCGTTGGCTTTGCCTACCATGGCCTGCGCGTGAGTGATGTTGGGGAATGCGCCGACACGAATCACGGTCTGTCCGAATGACAGGTGGGCTGTCAACAGAAGGCCGGCGAATACGATGAACCGCTTACCCATTCCGGCCCCTTGCAGGATTGCCGTGAACCACCATGGGCAGAAACCTGGCTCGTCTTTTTTGTGGTTCTTCTTGGATCTTGGGGATTCGGGAGTCTTAATGATGTCGGCGAGCGTGGTGTTCTCGAGGATTTTCGCGGCGGCGTTGCGTACATCCAAAAATATTTGGTAAAGCGCCCGGTGTTCGGCGTCCCGATCAATGAGGCTGCGCAATTGTTCGGCGTCGCCGAAGGGAGCGAGAGGGCCGTCGATCAGGCGCATGATCTCGCTCAGGTGGATCTCGCTGGGATCACGGCGCAACTGGTATCCACCTTTGGCTCCGCGCACGCTTTCAACCATGCGAGCATTTTTTAGTTCGAGCAGAATCAACTCGAGAAATTTTTCCGGGAGAGCCTCTTCGTAGGCGATGTCGCGGATGCGAATAGCGCCCTGGTTGTAGTGGCGGGCCAGCATCATCATGGCCTGCAACGCGTAGAGACCTTTTTGGGAGATTTTCATATGTGTTTTCGCATTGTGCCATAAAACTCTATGGGAATAATAGAGTTTATTGACATAGGGGATATAGCAACTAAACCGCCATGGCATGGTGGCTGCTAGTGATATTCATCGGAACGTTTTAGTTTCAGCAACTTAGATAGGGTTCATGTGCAACTGGGAGGAATTCTGGCCCGCAACGAAAAAGCTTTAGTTAAAACCTTTGTTGCACTATTGAGGCAAGCAGTTGCCGCACAGGCAGTTAGCTTGATCGTCGCTGGTGAGTCATTGAAGCGTCAGTATTTGGAGAGTTATGTTGTCGGGGCCGCCACGGTCTTTCGCCATCTGCAGCAGGGCACGACAAGCTTCCATAGTGGGGCGGGAGCTAAGTGTTTTCTGCAACTCGCTATCAGAGATGAGGCCCCAGAGACCGTCCGTGCAAAGCAGCAGCTTGTCGCCTTTCTGCAATTCGATAGGCTGCTCAGGGGTGTCGGGTGAAACTTCCGTGCCGGCGCCGAGTGCCGCAGTGAGGATATGGCGTTGCGGATGCGACTCAGCATCTTCGGGATTGATGACGCCGCTCTCCACGAGTCGTCCGACATAAGAATGATCGTGAGTGAGTTGGGAGATCACGGAGGCGCTTACCATGTACAAACGAGAATCGCCGATATGCGCGAAGTAAACGTGATTGCCGACTAGAGCGACTGCAGTACAAGTGGTTCCCATGCCCTGCAACGCTGGATTCTGATCGGCGTGTGATCGAATCTGCTGATGAGCGGCGCGGATTCCGGTGATGAGAAGCTCTTGTGGCGTATTTTCCTGGCTGCTGGGATATTTATCGCCGGCGTAAATTTCTTGGACTACTTGCGCTGCCAGGTGACTGGCTTCCTGTCCGCCCTGGTGACCTCCCATTCCGTCGGCCACGATAAGAAGTCTTCCTTTGCGGGCAAAGTCTTTGTCACTGGAGGGTTCCCAGTAGGAATACGCGTCTTCATTATTCTCACGTTGACAGCCGACATCACTGAGGCTTGCCAGTTCAATACCCGCTCGAATCTGCAATCACACCTCTCCACGTTTACTGCGGCGCATAGGAATCTCTACGGAAGACGAAGGCGACATTGGATTATATACGTTTGGAATTTACGCGTGGCTGAAGCGGCAGATTCCAGATGACATTTGTCACCAGAACAACGTGATGTTCTCTACTGGTGCGGTTAGCGCTTGTCCCCGATTATTGCTTCGTCAGCCGATGTAGAGCAGCAATGAGGAGTGACGAATGATCGCTAGCTTCGGACAAACTCAAACGCAAACGCAGCAAGACGGAATTCGCATAGCGAGTCCCGCCGTCGCACGGCTACATGGTGCGAGCAAGAATTATGGCTCGAATAAAGCTTTGTCCAACGTGGATCTCTCGGTGCGTCCCGGAGAGCTTTTAGCTCTGCTTGGTCCTAATGGGGCGGGTAAGACGACGGCGGTCAGATTGTTACTAGGGCTCGTGAAACCGACTAGCGGCACTGCGAGAGTATTCGGCGGAGACCCGATTGATCCTGATGTTCGCATGCGAACCGGGGCAATGTTGCAGGTCGCGAAAGTTCCGGAGACGCTGCTGGTCAAGGAACATATCCAGCTGTTTTCTTCTTATTATCCTAAGCCGCTGCCGCTATCTGAAGTTCTTGCGATCGCGGGCCTTGAAGATATTAAGAATCGCGCTTTTGGCGAGCTCTCCGGTGGGCAAAAACAGCGAGTGCTGTTCGCGTTGGCAATTTGTGGCGATCCTGATCTTGTGTTTCTTGATGAGCCAACAGTTGGGCTGGATGTCGAAGCGCGTCGGTTGCTGTGGGATGAAATTCGAAGACTCATTGCGAGAGGCAAAACTGTATTGCTGACGACGCATTATCTGCAAGAGGCGGATGAATTGGCCGACCGCGTAGTTGTCATCGATCATGGCTCGATCATCGCGGAAGGAACTCCTTCGGAAATCAAAGCACGGACCGCGGGACGGAAGATTCGCTGCATCACTCAACTTTCCATCGAGGCGATCCGGCGCATGGTTGGAGTACTCGATGTACAGCAGGATCGAGAAGCTTTGGAGATCCAAGCCACTGAAGCCGAACCCGTGCTTCGCGAATTGCTGATGATGGACTCGACGATCTCAGGTATCGAAGTGACCAGCGCCGGACTGGAAGATGCATTTCTGGCGCTTACCAGAGATAACAACAAAGAAAACAACAGCGTCGCTTAAGAAAACTCGCACGGAGGAAAATGCAATGGCCACAGCTTTACCGGTACCGATGACTTCTGGAACTCAGCAACGTTCACTTGTCCACACACTTACGATTTATTTACTGGAAGCCAAGTATGAATTCCTGAAATATTTGCGGCTGCCAGTTTATGCCATGTCGACCATTCTGTTTCCCGTGATGTTTTATGTGCTGTTCGGACTATTGATGAATCCGCATGGAACGGTGGGATCGCTCGGAGTCAGCACCTATCTCATCGCTACTTACGGAACGTTTGGAGTCATGGGAGCTTCCCTGTTCGCCAATGGCGCTGGTATTGCAGCTGAACGCGGACTGGGGTGGATGCAAGTCAAGCGCGCCAGCCCCATGCCTCCATTTGCTTATTTCGTGGCGAAGTTTGCGGTCAGTATGATCTTCGGCGGAATTGTTTTGTGCCTGCTGCTCTTGCTGGGGACTCTTTTCGGTGGCGTGCATATTCCAATCAGAGATGCCGCCGTACTAATAGGGATACTAATGATCGGGGCGCTTCCATTCTGTGCGTTAGGCCTTGTGATTGGCTTTCTGGTTGGGCCAAACTCGGCACCGGCAGTGGTGAATATGATTTATCTTCCGTTGTCTTTTACATCCGGATTGTGGTTTCCCATCGAGGCTTTGCCTAAATTCCTGCAAAAGCTGGCGGTGTTCCTGCCGCCCTACCACCTGGCGCAGCTCGCATTGCGGATTGTCGGTATGAATGATGGCAAAGCGAATTCGATTCACTGGCAGTATCTGCTCGGCTTTACTTTGGTCGCGCTGGGCTTGGCGCGCGTGCTCTTCCAAAGGGATGAAGGACAAATGTATGGCTGAGGTTCTGCGAACAACCTATTTGAAAATTGACGGTAAGCAATCAAGGTGGGTAGGAGGAAGGTCTAAAATGCGAGTTGATATCTCTAAATTCGCAACCTGGTCTCTAGTGCTGGCGGGAGTTTTACTACTAGCGATTACAGGGCGGCTCGACTGGCTGGTTGTTTTGATTCCTGCGTCGGTGGTTTTAGGCTGCGCGATAATGTGGATGGGCGGAACGACTGAGAGAAGACAGGAACACACTGACTTCCGGCATGAAAAAGCGGTAGGGTGAGAACTTGCATGAGATTTTTGCCTAAATGGGAAGAGCACGGCTGGTTTCCCTACGTCACGCTGCTTTACTTTGGATTTTTCTTTATTGATCCAATATTGAATCATGCGGGATGGAAGAAGTGGCTGGCAACGGCGCTTGGAACCGTGGTGTTCCTGATTATTTATTTCCTGTTTCACAGACTGAGAGGTTTTTGGCAGCGACTGGATCTTGCGGGACTCGTGATCCTTGGGTTGGTCTATGCACCGTTTCATACTGGCGCAACTTGCTTTTTCATTTTCGCGGCTGCTCTGGCCCCTTTCGCAGTGAAAACGCAAGCCGCCGCCTTCAGTATGTTGGGCGGTTTGGCCGTAATCGTCAGCCTGGAGTTCTGGATCTTTCATCTCGCATGGGCGTACTGGTTTTGGGCTTGCCCGTTTGCGCTGGTCATCGGCACTGGAAATGTTTTTTATGCGGCCAGGAATCGCGCCAATGAAAAGCTAAAGGCGGCTCAAGGAGAAGTCGAGCATCTGGCAAAAGTTGCAGAGCGAGAACGGATCGCACGCGATCTCCATGATGTGTTGGGGCACACGCTTTCAGTGATCATCTTGAAATCAGAACTTGCGGGAAAACTTATCGATCGCGATCCGCAGCGGGCGAAAGCCGAAATGGCCGATGTCGAGCAGACTTCACGTGCTGCGTTGGCGGAGGTTCGAAGCACAATTCGCGGGTATCGTGCCCACAGTCTGGATGCGGAAATCAAGCAGGCGAAAGCGACGCTGGAGACGGCGGGAGTTTCGGTTAAGTCAGAATCCATACAAGTACAACTCACTCCAGCCCAGGAGAGCGTGGTCGCTCTAGTGGTGCGGGAAGCAGTTACCAACGTAGTTCGGCATGCTCGTGCACGCACCTGCGGATTACGGATCGCATCCTCGAATGGAGATTGTCTTTTAGAAATACAAGATGATGGGTGCGGCGGTTCTCAGATCGAAGGCAACGGATTGCGCGGAATGCGCGAGCGGATCGAAGCTCTGGGAGGAACTCTTCAGCGGGAGACACTTGTTGGGACTCATCTCACGATCCGGTTCCCACTCTCGCAATCAAACGACGGCTCGATGAAAGCGAATGGAAATCATTGAATCCCACGGTCAAAGATTCGCGTAAAACTATTCGAGTAGTCATTGCTGAGGACCAGGGCATGGTGCTCGGCGCACTAGCTGCTCTACTCGAAATTGAAGGCGACATTTCCGTGATCGCGAAAGCGCGCAATGGCAAAGAGGCGCTGCATGCGGTACTCACGGAAAAGCCGGATGTGTTTATCACCGATATTGAAATGCCGGAGATGACCGGGCTTGATGTTGCTGCGGAACTGAAGCGGCGGAAAGCCGGTGCCCGCGTGATTATCCTCACTACATTCGCTCGCGCTGGTTATCTGCGTCGCGCTTTAGACGCCGGCGCTTCTGGATACCTATTGAAGGACATGCGAGCGGAAGAACTGGCCGATGCAGTGCGCCGAGTGCAGCAAGGATTGCGCGTGATCGACCCTGAGCTCGCGACCGAGGCTTGGGGAGAAGCTGATCCGCTGACGGATCGCGAGCGCCAAGTGCTTCGACTGGCCGGCGAAGGCCAAAGTAGCGGAGATATAGCGACTGAGTTGCGATTGTCAGAGGGAACGGTACGAAATTATCTGTCGGAAGCCATCAGCAAGCTGGGGGCGTCCAATCGCATTGAGGCAGCGCGGCTGGCGCGAACCAAGGGCTGGTTGTAGTAGGTAATCCATTTCTATCTTCATTCTATTTTTTATCTTCGTATCTTCGCGGGTTATATTCGCGATGCTCAACAGCTTTTTGAAAGATTCGCTTCATTGTCCAAGTCGTCCAAGTCCTCTCCATCTCCAGTCTTTTCTTTCCCCTCACTTGCTCGAATCCGGCGTAGCTGATTTTCGCGTTGGTCCAGCGTTTCATTAAGCTGAGTCACCAATTGCATGAGCCTATGCGGATCGGTCTCTCGCATAATCGCCTCACATAATCGTCTCCAGGATTCTTCTTGCACGTTTGCATTCCTCCTCAAATTTTCCAGAGGGGTGTAATGCATGCGATTTGCCAAGAAATGAAATCAATTATTTACGGCGACATATTCGCGCCGCAGCCCCAAAACAGAGTGAATCCTGCCCGACCTGAACGCAAATTGTTCATACCAAGCAGGCTGTAAATGAGCTGTTATCCGCCCTTAGTTCTTTGGGGATGGAACATCAAAACCATAGCTGCGCAATAACTCCGCTATTACAGGAGTCTTTACGAATTCCAGGAATTGCCGAGCAATATCCTGTTTCTTAGAGGCACGAAGAATGACACACGCCTGCTGAATGGATGGATATTCGCTTGCCGGAATCTCCACGTATCGTCCTTTATCTTTCATATTAGGAGACAACACTAAAGACAAAGCGACAATGCCTGCGTCTGCCGCGCCAGAGACGACGAAGGAGGCGGTTTGCGAAATGTTTTCGCCTAAAACAAATTTTGCCGATACCTGGTCATAAATCTTTTCAGCACGAAGGGCGGCTTCGGCAGCTTGTCCATAAGGCGCATGTTGCGGATTGGCGATAGCAACTTTCTTGACTGAGGGATCGAGCAGAACCTGCAGGCCTGACTTTAGATCCAGTTTGGATTCATTCGGAACCCAGAGAACGATTTTTCCACTCGCATATTGATAGTAACTTTCGGGATCAACTAATCCAGCAGCTTCTAACTTTTTTGCGTAATCAAGATTTGCGGAGAAGAAAATGTCAAAAGGAGCTCCGTTTTGAATCTGCTGAAAAAAGTTGCCGGAGGAACCATAAACTACTTTGACGCTTTTTCCGGATTGTTTTTCGAAGCGGCTGCTGATGTCCTGCATGGCAAATTGCAAATCGGCCGCAGCGGCAACAGTAATCTCCTGAGCGGAGGACAAACTAGAAATTAAGAAGAGGGCAATGAAACAGGTTGAAGAAGCAACCTTCCAATTCCGAGAAAACATTTTTCAAGTCCTGTGTAGGGAGTGTTCAACTGAGTCTGAGATGAAAGAATTCTAAATACGAATGATCATGACTTCGGTCGCTTTAATCAGCGCTGCCATTATAAACAGCCTGGGTTGAGCTGCGCTCAACGGACAGCCGAGGCGGCTGTCCCTACGTAAGCTGACTATCTCTATGTGACGTTGAGTTGCTAAGGACGAATCCAGGTGTAGATCAGACCGAAGGACGCCGCAAATATCGCGATGGTAGTGATCCACCCGAGTGCGTTCAGACGGCGGCTGTTCACCCATTTCCCCATGATTTTTCGGTTATTGGTCATCAGCATAATGATCAGCATGAGCGGTGGAGTGGAGAAACCCTGCACAATTCCCGCCCAGACCAAAGCCTTCATGGGATTGATTCCGAAGAAATTCATACAGACAGCCAAAAAAGTGAACACCGTGATGGAGATGTAAAACTTCTTGGCGTCGGCAGGCTTGGCGTGCAAACCGTGCTTCCAACCGAAGGTCTGGCAGAGGTCGTAGGCAGCTCCAATGGTCATTACAGGAACCGCGAGAAAGCCCACGCCAATAACCCCGATTGCAAACAAAAGTCCGGCAGCTTTGCCTGCTAATGGTTGAAGCGCTTGAGCAGCTTCGGCGGCACTGTTGATATCGGTTTTTCCGACCTTAAACAAAGTCGCGGCGGTCGAAAGGATGATGAAATACATGATGACATTCGAGAACAACATCCCAGAGGTAATATCGCGCGCAGAGTGGCGTAACTCAGCGTCGGTAGTTCCCTTCCGATCCGACAAGCGCCTCCGGCCCATGGAAATGTCTTCTTCTACTTCTTGATTCGACTGCCAGGAAAAAAGATAGGCGGAAAGTGTAGTGCCAATTACGGCGACTAGCATGGTGAAGAATTCGCGATTGAAGTGGATGCTCGGAATAAGCGTGCCTTTGATAATTGGGAGTAGCTCCGGCTTAGCCAGAATGGCGGAACCTATATACGCCAAAAGAGCTATGGCGAGCCAGCGGAAGATATCGCGAATGAGAGTGTACGATCCCCAAATTTGCAGCGCCAAAATGATCAAAGCGATTGGTACTACAAGCCACACAATGGGAATCGGTACCAGAAGATTGAGGGCCGCAGCCATTCCACCAATGTCCGCGCCGGCTTCAATCGTATTACCAATTATTACGCCAATGAGTAATGAATAAAGAATCCAGCGCGAATAGTGTTGCCGGATGACGGCGAATAATCCCTGCCCAGCGACTTGTCCCAGCTTCGAGCAGAGATATACGACCGTAACCATCATGGGAAAAGTTACGGGGGCAGCCCATAGGAAAGATGGCCCGAGCGTCGCGCCGGCACTGGCGTAAGTTCCGATGGCTGACGGATCATCGTCGGCAGCCCCCGTGATAAGACCGAGACCTATAGACCGGAATACTCCATGCGGGGCAGGCTTCGGCTCCTCCAACTTCAAACGGTGTTCCGCGTCGGGATCGTGGGATCGGCGATCGGTCACCGAAGATTGGGAAGGGGCAGCCATTGGCGATTCAGGAGATCACGTGGTTAGAGCAACTGCATGGCAGTGAGGTTGCTTGATACTCAGTAAATGAAGGAGTAAGCCGAAAATCTGATTGTAACAATGCGCTCTGTGTATGGAGCCGAACATTCCTCGACCTTCGGTGAATAGAGCGAAGAAGATTGCACGCAACCAGTCTCAGAGGGACTCCATTTCGCCGAATAAATCCTCATTGCGTTTCGGAGCGTTTGACAAGTGTGTATAAAGTGTGTATATTTCATGAGTGCACAGTCGGGACGTTATCAAGCATCTCGAAAAGGCCGGCTGGTACGAAGTGAATCAAGTGGGGAGTCACAAACAATTCAGGCACGCCACAAAACAAGGGCGAGTCACGGTGCCGCATCCGAACCGGGATATACCGATTGGAACTTTGAAGAGCATTGAAAAACAGGCCGGAATTAAGCTGAAGTGAGGAAGCGAACTCATGGAATACATCGCATACCTACATAAGGATCGGAAATCAGATTACGGGGTGAGCTTCCCGGATTTTCCAGGTTGCGTCACGGCCGGCAAGACCCTTGATGAAGCAAGTAGGATGGCCCCCGAGGCGCTGGCCTTGCACATTCAGGGAATGGTCGAAGATGGCGATACGGTGCCTGAACCTTCTACGCTTGATGACATAGCGGAAGATATCAAAAAGAGCGGAGCTATCGCTTTCATGGTAACGGTAGAAGCTCCGGATGCACTGGTTCGTGTGAATATTACGGCCCGAGAAAGTCAGATTGAGAAAATTGATCAACTTGCTAAAGCGGCTGGCTTAACGCGATCGGCCTACATTGTGCAAACAGCAATCGGTAATAGGAAACCTCCGCGAGTGCGGAGGACACGGGAAAGGAATCGAGTAGTGGTATAGATGTTGCGCGTCTACGCAGGTAATCCCGCTCGCGAGTATTTTCCCGTCAACGACTCGCGAATTTTTACGGTCTTGAATCCTACGTTCTCCATGGCAACGTTCACTTCCTTATTGCGCATGAAGGTATTCCAAACCATCTGACTGCGGGCATTTTCGGCCATAAGCATACTGATTCCTAGATCGATTCCAATTACATCCGTACTCATCCATCCGGTCAGCGGATTGAAGGCGTCCACAAAACCGTACGTCTTCCATATTTGCTTGCCGTAGTAGGCGCGCAGATTTCGTAATACTGAATAAGATTCATTGAACACAAAGGGCAGCGAACCTGCCGACGCGGCTGGAACAATGGTTCCATCGATTGGTCCCTGCATGGGCGGACCACCCCACGCGACATAGCCAACACTGGAGTCGGAGGCCGAAATGCCCCATACGTCTCCTGAATAGCAGGGGAATCTATGGCTTAATTCCTGACAGAAACGGCGATGCGCTTGTGAGGCGGTTACAGAATTTTCGAAGTAATTCGCGTACTGATCCTGCTTATCCCGGAAGTCAAACCATGCGTGCGAGAATTGGTGGACGAACAGCGGTGCTGGTATGGAAATGAAGCGATAATTTTCGTACGTCATCCAGGGACGCCGGATGCTGTTCCAACTCTGGGCCGGTATAGGATGCACGGGCGAACCAATGGCCAGAAGATAGAGCATCATGGATTCGCAATAGGAATCCCAGCGCAAATGGCTAAAGCCGAGTTCGGGCGTCCACTCCAGGGAAAATGTTTCGCCGTTATTAAGAGCCCACGGCCACTCGACACGGTGGTAGATCAGCGATGCGTCGCGGCGAATCTCGCTATCGTAGAAAAATTCGCGGCAAGTCAGAACGCCACAGAGGAGAATCGACATGTCGATCGGAGAAATTTCCGAGAAGCTGGCGCGTCCGCCGTCCCTAATGTCGACAAAATGGTAGAGGAAGCCGTGAACATTTGGCGCATCGTGAGCCAAGAAACGTAATGTCTTGCGTACCCGCTCAGTGATTTGTATTTGTGAGCGATATTTTCGCTGGTATCCAATGCACAGAGCCGTCAGGCCAAATCCTACGGCGGCAATGCTCGCCGTGATGCGCGAGTCGACACCGTTGGCATTGGCGCGGTCGCGAATAAGTCCAGTGTGCGGGTCGGCTTCATTCCAGAAAAACTCGAAGGCTGAACGCTCGAGATCCTCCAGCAACATATAATCTTGCGGAGGATTTGGAGCACCGGAAGCGAACGACTGCGCGGCAAACGCTTTGCTGGCGAGTGGTAGAGCGGCAGCTCCGGTGAGAGCTGTTTTCAGAAATTGACGTCTATTCCAATGCATCGAAGCGGCGGCCTAACGACGTAAAACTGTAGTTTCAGAGTACCTGAATTGTGACAACTTTGTTATGAAAATCTCGTAAAGTTTTGTTCTGATTCCTAGATCTGAAAGCTTGATTTCGGCCTAATTTATCATCGTGTGAGACGAAACCTGGTGACCTAAACTTAGACCTGAGTCACCTCAGTAATCGGGCGAACGCCTTATAATTAGGAGTAGGTGGACGATGACTGAGAGCGGCGGTGATTTTGGTTGCTGCCGGCTTGGGAAGCGGCGTAAGTATGTGTCAGAACAAACCTTACTTCTGTTTCCGGCATCTCTCATGCAACAAAAATTGAGCGTGCCATCAACCGGGATTTTAGAACGAGCGATACGCTAAGGACATCGAACTTTAGGGAATAAATGGCGAAGCCGGAAGGATTCTGGAGCAGCTGGCAGGAGCGCCTCACTGCGCTTCGCAACGTTCCGCCTGTTCTGAAGATCGTTTGGGAGTCAGGGCCCGGGCGTGGTCCTGTTTGGGCTGATCGCCCGGGTATTTGCTTCCCTGCTCCCTCTCGCCCTGTTATGGATTCCCAAACTCATCATCGATGGAATCGTGCGCGCCCAATCCGCCCATCAACCTGTGGGAACGAAGTTTTGGTGGTTGGTGGCGGCGGAGTTTGGCGTGGCTTTGCTTACCAGTGTTCTGGCGAGAACGATCGATTATTCCGATTCGCTACTAGCGGACAAATACACGCGCCATGTCAGCATTCAAGTCATGAAGCATTCGGCTGAACTGGATTTGCTGGCCTACGAAGATCCAGTTTTTTACGATCGGTTGGAACGAGCGCGCGTACAGGCTACTGATCGACTGGGAATGATTCAACAGATCGGCCGGCTGGTGCAGTTGGTGATTACGACGATTACATTGTCCGTCACTATTATTGTTTACTCGCCGTGGCTCATGTTGCTGTTGATTGCGGGAGTGCTGCCGGCATTCTTGGGCGAAAGCCACTTTGCATTTCTCGGATACGCCAAGAACTTTCGCCAGACTCCCGTGCGGCGGCAATTGGATTACTTGCGCTTGGTAGGTGGCAGCAAGGAAGCGGCGAAGGAACTCAAGCTGTTCGGGCTGAGTGGATTTCTGACGGAGCGCTTCACGCGTCTGTCTGACCAGATTTATGAGCAGAATGTCGGCTTGTCGCGGCGAAAGCTGATCGCTGGCGCCTTTCTTTCTGTGATCGCCACCATGGGCTACTATTCGGCCTATGTGATCGTTATCTGGCGAACACTGACTGGTGTCTTCAGCATCGGTGTCTGGTACCTATTGTCTGCCGCGATTTTGCAAGCGAGCAATAACATTCAGCAGATCTTTTCAACGCTTTCCGGAATCGCCGATCAGGCATTGTTCCTCACCGACCTGCTCGCGTTTTTCGAAATGCAGCCCACGATCCGCTCCAAGCCTAATGCGCTGCCAGCGCCTCGGCCGATTACAAAAGGATTCGAATTTCGAAACGTCTCTTTTCATTATCCAGGCAGTTCACGGCCGATTCTGAAGAATCTGAATTTTCACCTTCATCCCGGCGAACGGGTGGCGCTGATCGGAGAAAATGGTCAGGGCAAGACGACGATCGTGAAGCTGATTACCCGCCTCTACGATCCCACTGAAGGACAAGTGCTTCTCGATGGAATCGATTTGCGCGAATACAGCCTGGAAGATCTTTACCGCGAGATTGGAGTTATCTTCCAGGACTTCATGCGATATGAAATGACAGCCAGAGAAAACATTGCGGTGGGCCGCATCGATGAACTCAGTAATTTGAAGCTGGTACAGAGTGCGGCGGGAAAAAGTCTGGCGGATCAGGTGATCGCCAAGCTTGATGGTGGATATGAGCAGATGCTGGGACGACGATTCGAAGAAGGAGTGGATCTCTCCGGCGGAGAATGGCAGAAAGTCGCGCTCGCCCGTGCTTATCTGCGAAACGCGCAGTTGCTAATTCTCGATGAGCCAACTGCTGCACTCGATGCGCGAAGCGAATTCGAAGTCTTCCAGCGTTTTGCGGAACTCACGCAAGGGAAAATGGCGCTCTTCATCTCGCACCGATTCTCCACCGTGCGAATGGCGGATCGCATCGTAGTACTCGAAAATGGAAATATTGCGGAAGAAGGAACTCATGACGAATTAGCTCGCCTGGGTAAACGGTACGCGGAAATGTTCGAGATGCAGGCTGCCAGCTATCGTTAGAGATTTTATAAGCCAAACTTTTTATGATGCCGCAGGATATTCACCCCGAAATTGCCAACGAGCAAATGGATCAACTGCATGCAGCAGCGGAATCGGCGCGAGAAAAGTCCATTCTGATCTCACAGGCGGCAGAGCTGGCACCCAGCCTGTCATGGTTGCCGAATACCCCGTTCTCTGAGACGGCAGCTACGCGCTACTCGACCTTGGTTAGTGCTTTGGAACCTGTGCTCGATGCATTACGAACTCCACTTCCACAGACTTCGTTTTCCGAAGATTTCCTTTGGCTGCATGACAATGTTCGATTGATCGAAACAGAGTTACGCGGCTTGGGCCAATCACTCGATCCACTTGAATACATCCCCCACGTTCGCACTCGCGAGGGAGTGGCGGTTCCCAGGCCAATCGCTGTCGCTGAAGGTTTTCTGGCCGCGACGCAGTATGAATTCAATGAGCACTCGTTCTCTGCCTATATTGAAGCCTTCCAGGAGAAAACCGTTCTCAATGTCAAAGAGCTTTGGGCATTGGTTCCCGCCCTCAAGGTGGTGCTGTTGGAGCAGCTTGCCGTTCGCGCTCCAAAATTGATCGCTGATAATGAAGCGACCAGTGGGGTTGATGTTTGCATTCGCAGTCTTCGCGAGGTGACCCAGAATGCCTGGAAAGAGGCTATTGAGCCGCTGATCTTTTTTGATCGAGTTCTTCGCGAAGATCCGGCGGGCGCCTATGCTCACATGGATTTCGATTCTCGCGAGCTTTACCGGAGCAAGATTGTAGGCATCGCGGCACACTCTGATTGCAGCGAGATGGAAGTCGCTCAAGCCGCCCTACAGTTAGCGCAGGTTGCCGCCAGGCAAACTGACATCAGTCCCCGCATGAGAGGCCGCGTCTCCCACGTCGGATACTACTTGGTTGCGGAAGGGGTCACTCTTCTTCACCGCCGGGTGAATCTCAAGATGCCGGTAGGCCAACGAATACAGTCGTTGTTGCGCACGTATCCGGATGAGTTTTACGTTCCTGGAATCGCGGTTCTTACATTCGCGATTATGTCCGTGATTGTCCTGTTATTGACTAATCCCAACGATTCACTGGGACTGATTACCCTATCCATGTTGGCGCTGCTTTTGCCGGCCTCACAGAGCGCGGTGCAGGTTATGAATTACCTGACGACATCGCTGCTGTCGGCACAAATTCTTCCCAAACTGGATTTTTCGGAAGCAGTCCCCGACGACTGCGTAACGCTTGTGGCGATTCCCACTCTCTTGCTAAACGAAAAGCAAGTTCGGCGATTGGTGGATGATCTCGAAGTTCGTTTCCTCGGAAACCACGACCGCAATTTGCATTTTGCGTTGGTGAGCGATTTGCCAGACTCGTCCGAAGCCTTCCGGAGAGGACAACCCGCTGATCGATCTCTGCTCGGAATTGATCACGAGATTGAACGCCAAATATTCCCGCCGAAACATGGGATCGTTTTTTCTGTTTCATCGCCATCGCATTTTCAATCCACGCGAAGGTGTTTGGATGGGATGGGAGCGCAAACGTGGCAAGCTTTTGGATCTCAACAAGCTTCTACGCCGGCAATACGACAGCTTCCCAGTCAAGATTGGAGATCTTTCTCTCCTCCCCGATGTCCGCTTCGTGTTGACTCTCGATTCGGACACCGAGTTGCCGCGCGGGTCGGCCCAGCGCATGATCGGGGCACTAGCGCATCCATTGAACACGGCGATTCTCGATCCCGAGAAAAACATTGTGGTTGCCGGGTATGGAATTTTGCAGCCTCGCGTAGGAATTAGCGTTCAGAGTGCGTCCATTTCGCGGCTGGCGAATATCTATTCGGGACAGACCGGCTTTGATATTTATACCCATGCTGTTTCCGATGTTTACCAGGACTTGTTTGGCGAAGGCAGTTTCGCGGGAAAAGGAATCTACGAGGTCCAGACTCTACACCAGGTTCTCGACCGCCGATTCCCGCGCAACGCCCTGCTCAGCCACGATCTCATCGAGGGTGCTTATGCGCGCGCAGGTCTGGCGACTGATATTGAAGTGATTGAAGATTATCCCTCGCATTACAGCGCATACAACCGGCGGAAACACCGCTGGCTGCGGGGAGATTGGCAGATTACAAACTGGCTCTTGCCTCAAGTTCCGGATGAGTCCGGAAACCGGGTACGAAATCCGATTTCGACTATTGCGCAATGGAAGATCCTCGATAACTTGCGCCGCAGCCTGGTAGAGCCAGCGACATTTTTACTGCTGATACTTGGCTGGTTCGTTTTGCCGGGAAGGCCTGCGTATTGGACTCTCGCAGTCGTCATCATTTTATTTGTACCGGCATGGTGCCGTTTTCTGTTTGAGTTGACTCGTGCAGCCATCGAGCGGAATAAGGACGTTGCGCGTGATGCACTCGAAAGTCTGTTCACCTCAAACGTCACCGTTTTGCTTACTTTGATCTTCCTTGCCCACCAGATGCTGGTTTCACTGGATGCGGTGCTGCGAGCTCTGATACGGAGAATAGTCACCGGCCAGCGACTTCTGGAATGGGAGACAGCAGCCCAGGCCGAGCTGGGAACCCAGAAACGCACGGCCGTAGACATTTATCTGGACTGGGTGCCGGTGCTTGCGTTCGGCTTGGGACTTCTGGTGTTCTTTGCACACCGGCGTGCTTTCTGGGCGGCGCTTCCAATCCTGCTTCTCTGGGCATCAAGTAACGGCGTAGCTCGATGGTTGAATCGGCCTCCAAATACCGAGCATAAGGAGCCATCCGAAAAGGACGTTCAATTCTTGCGCAGTGCCGCACTCCTCACGTGGAGATATTTCGCGGAATTCAGTAACCAGGAGCACAACTGGCTAATCCCGGACAATGTGCAAGAACAACCTTTCTTGGTCGCGCCGCGAATTTCGCCAACGAATCTTGGCCTTCTCCTGAACGCGCGGCAGGTAGCTTGTGAATTCGGTTATCTGACCGTTCCGGAATTTACGGATCTGACATCACGAACTCTGGAAACTCTTTCCAAGCTCGAACATTACCGCGGCCAGTTGCTCAACTGGTACAACACGCAAACTCTCGAGTCGCTGAAGCCAAGATTCGTTTCTTCCGTGGATAATGGGAATTTCTTGGCATCGCTATGGACGCTTCGAGAAGGATGCCTGGAAAGGCTTACCCGTCCGATCATAGAAGCAAGTTCCGCAAACGGGTTGCTGGATCACGCGCGTCTTTTGACCGAACTAAAGGGCTTGCCGAGAAAACGGTATGAGGAACTGGAAGGATAAGTTAGCCGCAGCTGACTGCCTGCGAAATTTGTTGGAGCTGCCTGAAACTTGTCTCCACGATGAAATCGCGAAATCGGCAAAGCATCTGAGGGAGATCGACTGGTTCGTCCAACAAGCACTCTCACGAATAAAGAATATCCAAGAGACAGTTCGCCTCTACTCTCCGTGGCTGTTGCCAGAATTCTCATCGTTGCGTGACGATGTCGCAATCAACCTGAGTTCCAGTTGGGACACAAGTTGCGATTGAACAGATTCCCGAATTCGTCGATCTGCTGACAACACGTGTGACGCAGGCTTTGGCTGAATCCGATATCTCTGATGAGCGCAGATCGATGTATAGTGCCCTTCAAAGTTTACTGCCCGGCGCCAGAGTCAACGCCTCGCGACTGATCCAAAGATTACAGAACATTGCGTCGAAGGTGGACGATTTGTCGGACGCAATGGATTTTGGATTTCTGTTCAATCCAAAGCGGAAATTGTTGTCGGTGGGCTTCGATGTCGAGAAAAATGAGCTAAGCGCCGCGTGTTATGATCTGCTCGCCTCAGAAGCACGCATTGCTTCATTTGTATCGATTGCGAAAGACGACATCCCGCAGGAAAGCTGGTTCCAATTCGGCCGTGCGCATACTTCGTTTGATGGAAGCCCGCTCTTATTTTCCTGGACAGGAACCATGTTTGAATATCTTATGCCGTCGATCTGGATGCGTTCCTATCCAGACACCCTCTTACAACAGTCTCGCGCAAGTGCAGTACGAGCACAACAAGCTTACACAGCTAAGAAACATATTCCTTGGGGCATCTCCGAATCGGCTGCGTTCAAGAGGGACGACGCTGGTAATCACCAATACCACGCGTTCGGCGTGCCGGCACTCGCCATTCACAAAGCCGAGTTCAATGGGCTGGTAATTTCTCCGTACTCTACATGTTTGGCTTTACACGAGGATCCAACTTCAGCTCTGGAAAACCTGCACCGTATGGCACACGAAGGCTGGATAGCGTCTTATGGCTTCTACGAATCCGCGGACTTCACATCTGTCGAACATCGTTCCTGGCGCAGTCATTATGAACTAGTACGCTGCTGGATGGCTCACCATCAAGGGATGAGCCTTCTCTCCATTGCCAACTTTCTTTTGGATGGAGTGGTGCAGCGCTGGTTCCATAGCGACCCGCGTGTCCAGGCTACGGAGCTTCTGTTGCATGAGAAACCCGTAGCCCACGTCGCATAGTCGTGTCGAGATCAGCAACACTTCCGCCTATCTATTTAACCGTGACATTCACGTTGTTTTTCCAGGTACCTCCTCCGTTGTCCCACGCCTGCACTACGATATTGTGCTGCCCGGAACTCAATGACAGGGACGTGTTTACTGCACTGCCATTGGTTTGATACAGCAAAGAGTTGTCCACGTACACTTGCATGGCATATACCGGCGCGTCGTTCTGAACCGACGCCTTAATCGTCAGGGGCGAAGTTAGCTTAGCGTTAGCAGACGGAGAAGCAATCGTGACAATCACGGGTTTAACGTTAATCGTAATTCCGTTTTTATAGATTCCACCCGCGCTATCCCAGGCTTGCACTACGAACTGATGCTTTCCCGGACCGATCGCCAGGGGAGTTGCCAATCCATTGCCACTGAATTCATATTGCAGACCATTGTCAACATAGACTTGCATGGCCGTTATGGGGTTTGAATCCTGTGTGGTCGCTGCGACTTCGACTGGCGAGTAGAAAGTAGAGTTCGCCACCGGAGAAGCAGTATTGATCGTCGGTGTTGGCGCGACGGTCAGGTTGAATCCATTTTTTGTAATACCGCCCGAGTTGTCCCAGGCCTGAACCACGACATGGTGCTGCCCTGCATTGATCGGCAATTTCACGTTTACCGTACTTCCGTTGACTTGATATTGAAGGGAGTCGTCGACATAGATTTGCATCGTGTGGACAGAGCTGTTGCCGTTTCCCGTGGCCGAAATGAAGACCGGGGATGAAACCGTGGCATTAGCAACTGGCGACGTGATGATGACGGCTTCCGGCTGCGCCACAACTTGAACGGCGCTCTTGTGGATTCCTCCTGCCGAATCCCACGATTGCACTACGATTTGATGTGCGCCTTGGCTCAATGGCAGGGATGTATTTGGGTTGCCACCGTTGGTTTGATATTGCAGGCGATTATCTACGTAAACTTGGGTCGCATAGACTGGACTGTTGTTACTCGCAACCGCTTGAATGTGAACGGGTGACGCAACCGCTGCATTCACGAAAGGAGTGCTAACCTGCACCGTGTTAAAGAAATCGAGCATGGGGCTCGCCACTGCTGCTTCGCCCGGACATGCCGCAAATCCCATCGCATCGCAAACCGTACGTAGCAGGTTCGCATGATCGTATCGCATCGACTGATTGATAATGCGGCTTCACCTGCGGCCCGATCAAAAGCGTGGCGAGCCGGCCTCCGCAACCTCCCTTCAGTCTCGCTGAGCAGCGGTTGTCGTTCGACAAGTCACCTTCGTCCCAAACAACAAAGAGCAGCCCATCTCCTCCTGCCTGAAACTCGGGACGCGCCAGTATCGCCGGCAACTCTGCTGCCAGCCACTGGTCGGCTTCCGGCAGCGTACCATCGTGTGCGTCCTCATTCAGATTGGGGCTGATGTAGGAAAAGTTCGGAGTGGCATTGTTTGCAATATCGGTAGCTAGTTGCGTAAACGGAACGGAGTTAAATTCCTGGTTTTCAGCGCAGGAGTCGGTAAAGTCAATCAATGGATTATGTCGCCGGACGTAGTTCAAGTTACTCAATCCCTGAAAGCCGGGATACGGCAGATCAACCTGGTAGGACTTCCAGGTCAAACCGCGCGCCAACAGCTCGCGCACAACATTATCTACGTTGAAGCAACCTTGAGCGTTGTTGTCAGTCGTGACAGTCTGTCCAGTGACCAGCCACATCAAGGCGGCGAGTGAATTGTGACGATTGGCATAGTACTGCGTGGCCAGTCCGTACTTTGCGGCCAGAGAGTTGTAATAAGGCATGCTTGAGTTCCCTATTACTTCTTCAAAGCTATGGTTTTCTTCCGTGATGATCCAAACGTGATTCGAGCGTGGTACTTGTGACCAGGCTACGTTGACGAAGACGAGTGCGCACAACAACAACCGAAGTTTCATATTTATTTGCTCCAGCCCTGCAATGGCGCGAAGCTCGGACCTTGAGCGCAGAACGGCGTCAGCGTGCGAAGGTAAGTCACTTCAGAACACACGCATATCACCCGGTTCAGATCGCCCCGTTGCAGGTTTATATTTTTTAACTTGCTAGTATTTGAGACGGGAGTGAGGTCAACATACTAGGACGGATGTCACATCACAATTAAAAATGCACTGGCAGAATTACTTTAGTGATGCTGTCACGGTTGGTGACAATTGCAAATACGCTGGTAAGAACTTTGTTTTGAATGCGAAATCGATTTTTCCCGCATCGGGATTTCAGAGCCGAAGACAGGCATTTACAAAAAATAAATTCATTGCAGGTTCACGCGAAATCAATCTTCCTGAAACAAACCAACCAACTGAGAACGATGACTCGAGCCGATTGGCCCCATTCTGGGAATACTGCTATGTTCGTCTGTTGCAGTACGAGATCAACTCTGGGAGAAAGTTAATGGCTATTTTTGGACTCATCGAATACAAAGACGCTAGCCCTGAAGTGAAGGCTATTTATGACGACATCATGGCGACGCGCAAAACTGATTGGATCAACAACTTCTGGAAGGCGATCGCCCACGATCCCATAGCTTTGAAACGCACTTGGGAGGATATCAAGCAGATCATGGCTCCCGGTGCGCTGGATCCGCTCACCAAAGAATTGATTTACGTTGCCGTAAGCGTGAGCAATCAGTGCGGATATTGCATTGCCTCCCACACTGCGTCCGCTAAGAAGAAGGGCATGAGCGATGAAATGTTTAAGGAACTGATGTCCGTCGTTGGAATGGCGAACGAGACCAACCGGTTAGTCGCGGGATACCAGGTCGAAGTTGACGAACAATTTAAGGTCTAAGGAGTCCAAATGCCGCACGAATTTACAACCTCGTATGTGAAGGATTCAGTCGAAATCTTTCGCTACTACAAGAAATTGGCGGAGCGCGGCATCTCTCAGGTTAGCGACGACCAATTGTTTCAGACGCTCGATGGCGAAACCAACTCGATTGCGATTACGGCAAAACATATGGCGGGCAATATGCGCTCCCGATGGTCGGACTTTCTCAACAGTGACGGGGAGAAACCGGACCGCAACCGCGACTCGGAATTTGAAGATCCACCGCAAACCCGCAAGGCATTGATGGAGCTTTGGGAAGAAGGCTGGCAGCACGTTTTCACCGCGCTGGAGCCGTTGTCAGACTCTGATTTGACGTGCATTGTGACGATCCGGGGCGAACCGCATTCGGTGATGCAGGCCATCAACCGGCAGATCGCCCATTATTCCTATCACTGCGGCCAGATTGTTTTTCTTGCCAAGCACCTCGCACACGCTAGTTGGAATCCGTTGACTGTTCCAAGAGGCAGGTCGGAAGAATTCACGAGGCGAGTAAAGGCAGGCGAAACGAGCCAGCGTTAATGGCAAATGGATGTTATGCCAATTGAGACAAAGTATCCATCCTGTACCCGAATGCGTGGTGACGTGCCTAGGTATTCCGGCCTTCTCGCTACTTAACGCGCGATTATGGGAACGTTGCATAAGTCTGCGAAGCATCTACCTGCTTTACCTTGAAGAAAGGACGTGGCGATTTATCAATCGGAAGAATCCATATCTGTTCCGCGAGACGATTTTAAAATTTCGTCCAATCTGAAAACCTCAAAAAAAAGGAACTCACGGCTGCCTAGATGAATCTTGGGTATCTCCAAAATGTCTTGTAAGGATATTCCAAGACCCAAAGTCGGTTAATGTGCTTCCATCTGGTAATTTGATCCCGGATACTACCTGTACATTACCGTTAGGATCGATAATTGCCGCTGGCACCTCGAATCTATGCAGAGGCTTCCAGCCTGGATGAACGACCTTTCCTTTACTCACCTTGGGCATTTCAGTAGCGAGAGAAGTTCGAATGAATTCTGGGTCTTGATATCTGAATACGATTGATTCTCGGCCAGGATTTTTCTCGATCCATTGAGGGCCATGCTCAATCGTTATTGCGGAACGAAGAGTGCCATTGACCCGCGTTACTTCCCACTTCTCCACAAATACTCCGTCACGACAGCTTATTGAGACAGTGTAGTGCTGACTATTTGTATCAAGAGGATTCCACCTAAAACTGCCAACTGATCCTTCTAGGCTAGCTTCTGGTATGTAGATGCGCTTTTGCGATTCGCCCGCTAACCCCGGAGGTGGATAGGGTGAACTCGGATGTTTGACCAGCCATTCATGTTCGACGTTCTTGCGATCATCATCATAGAATATGATGTCGCAGTTGTATGCTGGACCCTGCCCATAATGCTTTAGCATCATTATCCATTCTGCAGAATCGTTATCACCCAACGGCGCACCAAAGACAAATACCAGATTCGGTGTAGAAGGACTAACTTGACCTCTCGTTTTGGGCGTTGCTGCGGCATCAGACGGGGCGGCATGGTGAAGTTCTCTTCTCGTTGTTAGGCGTAATGCCTCGGTAAGACCTACAGCTATCAAGCCACAGGCAATGAAAATTGCAATCGAACGCGAATAGAAACTATCCGGCGTATTAGCACCCCACCACATAATTTTCCCTAACATGCATAGAGCAGACAATAAAAAGCAAACACGCGCTGCCTTAAACGCCTTAGCTTCGTCGCTTACCATAAACAGCCCTAAGATGGTAGGCGGCAACGCGACAGCAAGGAACGCCCACTGGGTAAGCAAGTCAAAAATATGCACGCGGAATGGTAACTGAATTAACTATCAAATGCATAACCACACTGACCGTTAGCGAAGCTTACGCTTCGGGGCTTTCGCCTTCGGAAATTTGTGCTCGTGTTGCCGCATATCCACACGGCGTCCGCGAAAGGTTACTCCTTCGGAATGCAGACGAAATCGCTGCTCAAACGCGGAATGCCCGGCAAGTTTGATCTCGCCGCCTGCACCTAGTACGCGATGCCATGGCAAACTCAGAGCGGCTGCCATGTGAAGAGTTCGCGCAACTTGTCTTGCATATCGCGGATATCCAGCAGCGCGCGCCACGGCTCCGTAAGTCGAGACTTTACCTCGCGGTATTTTCCGAATCGCCGCGATGATGCTGCTTTGCATGGTCATGCGATTTGAATCTATCGGGCTATAGCGATATCCATCCTGCATGAATCATCCACAATGAGCCGACTGACACCAGTATCCAGAGAATCACGCCTTGCAATAGCGGCTTGGGGCCTACTTTCTTTATCGTTGCGATGGAAAGGCCGCTGCCGATCAGATAGAGAGTAGCCGTTAAGCCCAGTTTAGCTAATTTGCTCATCAGTCGATAAGCCGGTTCGCCGCCGACGAAATAGGTATGGCATACCGCCGCCAAACAGAAAAACACGATGAACCACGGCCACTGAATTTTGGTTTTCGAGCCCTTCAACACCGCTGTGCCAAGGGAGACGGGCACGATCCATAACGCTCGCGCCAATTTAACAGTAGTCCCCACTGCAAGAGCCACAACTCCATACTTTGCGGCCGCGCCAACAACTGAGCTTGTATCGTGAATAGCCAGGGCCGCCCAAAGACCGAATTGCGTCTCGGTCAGTTTCAGCGCGGCTCCAATCGCCGGGAAACTGAGCAAAGCGACAGAGTTGAGGATGAACACTGTTCCCAGTGAAACAGCCATCTCTTCATCAGTGGCGTTGACTATGGGTCCTACAGCCGCAATCGCACTCCCTCCGCAAATCGCTGTACCGGCGGAGATCAGAAAAGCTGATTTGCGGCGCACTTTGAGCAGTGCTCCGAGGCCCATCCCCGCCAGCATCGCGAAAGTGATGCTACACAGGGTATAGATAAAACCGCTGCGTCCAACGCGCACGATTTCATGCAGATTCATGCCGAACCCCAGCCCAACCACCGCCGCTTGAAGAAGATATCGCGAAAGCATTTTCGATTCGCGATCAAAGGGATGAACGAAAATGAGACCGAAGGCCAGCCCAAGAAGGAGCGCAATGGGTGGGGACACAAATCCGCTGGCTGCGATGACCAGTCCTGCTATGAAGATGATTTTCTGAAATATGCGCTGACGAACCGGATTTTCGAGGACCATGCGTTGGGATTTCGATCCGCGCAGAAAGTCCCGAGCGAATGCGACGACGGAATGCGACAAAAAAAGACTAGCCTAATTAAGCCGCTACGCCCTTCTGGAAGGATTTAGCAGCCAGCTCTTCACTGTCAAAGACTTCGAAAACAGTGACCAACTTCGTAACTTGCAGCAGGTCGCCGACGCGCTGGGTAAGTCTCGCCAATTTGAGCGATCCGCCTACATTGGCCGCGGTTGTGTACAAAGCGACTAACGTGCCCAGGCCACCGCTATCTATGTAGGAAATGCCCGAGAGATTTAGGACAATCCGGGAATGCTGCGGTATCAACTTTTTTAGCGTGTCGCGCAAAAGAGCTGATTCTTCACCAAAAACAATGCGCCCGATGCAATCCACAACGAGCACGTCGTCCGGGATCGTACGATTGCTAAGTCTCAACTGCATAAAGCCCCCAAAATCCCAAATAAGGGAAAGAAAGAGCCTACCTCCGGAAGGGATTCGGCGCAAGCATTTCCCTGCGTCTACCTCAATTTGTCAGATTTGACTGAGATTTAATGACTCGAGCGGATTTACACGAGAGCGGGCGCTTCAGCCGGGGGATGCGATCCACGCTGCTTTCGCAATTCGGAGTGAAATTCTTCGCTGCTAAGTTCCGCTTTCTGGCGAAAGAGATCGAGAAGGGGATCTTCTGCTTCGTCGCCAAGCTCAGCCACGGGATGATCTACTTCAAGATTGTCAATGCCTTCGGGCTGAACCAGAAGATCGGGCAGCACTCCATGAGTCTCAACAAGAGTCTGAATGAACTTTTGCACCCGCTCTCTCTGCTGCGACGTCCTCTTGGTGAACTCGATGCCCAAGCCAACTTCCGGATGCATAACCCGTACCCTGCCCTCCACTTGGAGTTCTACTTCCCCTGCACGCATGGAAAGCACAAGTTTGGTTCGAACCGGAAAAGGCGACACGGTTTCCAGGTAACATCCGCCTAGACTGAGGTCGCTGAGCTTGCATGGAACCGGCGGATCGTCTTTTTCCATCTCCGGAGAATGGCTGTTTAACCAGGCGATTATCTGATTGCGGGACACGGGCGCGAGATCAACAAAGCGGATTCCGGTTTGCCGACCCGCGTTCTCCCAGGCCATTTCCACCGCGCATTCGACCTTGTATTCGGTCCCGGGAAGGGTGAAGTTCACCCGCATGCTCTTGTTATTCTTGGGACGCTTGAATTTTTGCAGTGCCACGCCGCCTTCGCTCAGGTCAGTGGTAAATACTTTCTGCTCTTCTGCGACACCATCCATCACAAGCGCTACCGGAATTTCCACGGGGAATCGCATGTTGCGGCGTCTTTCGCGCTTCATCAGGGCGCGTGCTGCGCGAAAACTGGATTTAGCACGTTCTGAGGAAATTGGCTTATAGAGGACGAAATGAGCGCCAAGATCGAAGGCACTGCGAAGTGCTTTCTGACCATCAATGATCGAAACCGCAACGGCCCGCTTATTGCAAGGTGCGGATCGAGCGCTTTTGAGGACCTGGGAAGCCACGCCCTCGTCAGTACAATCCACGATCACGGCCTCGAAGCGTTGGCGCGTCAGCTTACGGATGGCCGAGTCGGCGTCCATGCAATGCTCAACTCCGATTTCCAGATCGCTGAGCACGCGACGCAGAAGCCGGACTATTTTGTCATCAGAGCAGAAGACTAAGCATTGCAAACTCATCTGTGGCCTTAGTACAAGTATCTGTTGAATAAAGGCCTTCGTCAGGCGCTTTAGTCAGGGTTGTGATCGGCTTTTCTGGCTAAACAGCCGCCGCTGCGTTAGCTCCCTCGGTCTCTTCATTGAGCAAGTGGGCTACGCTGCGGAGTTGTTCGGCTGCGTTTTGGAGAGCCTCAATCTGCTTGCCTAATTGAGCCTGCTCCGCTTGCTTCCTTCGAAGTACATCATGAATGTCTCGCAATGGGGAACCTCCTGACTGCAATGTAGTTTCGGCAGTGTCAAGAATCAATGAATGTGGTCTGCAGGAAGGTAACCACGGTAACCGCCGTAACCACTCCTCCAAGGCAGGAAAGCCCGAAATTCGGTGCAAGTTTTGGCCCCGGCTGTCGATCTTAACTATGCGAAGACTATGGATACAGTTGGAAGCATTTTAATGTTGACTTTAGCGAAAAAACCAATAGAATCATTAACTTCCATCAGGTAAAGTTTGCGGTCGGATTCTGTCGCTTGCATCAGCAAATCTAGCGAATCTTTAACGAGACGCGACGAATCTAAATTCTGTGCATTCATTAGCAGCTAATACGAGTACAAGGCGGAGTCATGGCGAAGAGACGTGGAAATCCTAATTGGGGCAAGCCCGAACCGATCGGTCCGGTAGTGCCGACAGTAACGGAATTTGAGCAGGTTGTGCGGGAATACAAGCTCTCCCCCGATCAATATCTGAGGTCAACGCGGCTGCGTGAGTGGGCGCGACGCAACAAGAATTCGAAGTACATTCCAGAACCACTATTGGAAGCGTGGGGATTCGAGATCGAATCAACTCTCTAATCATTAAGAAAAATGTAAATGAAGAAGACCGCCACAATTGGCGGTCTTTCGTTTTTGGCAAATCGGGCTTTCTGAATCATCGGAGGTCCGTTGCAGGTCGCGGACAAAATAGCGTCATCTGAAAAAACATACCTACTGATATATGTACTTGTGGGTTGCACACTTCCACTATGTTCTGATCGGCTGTGCTCTTTTCCGATGTTCCCTCGCATCTTATTTCTCGTTTCCAAAGATGACGGGACGTATGATGAACACAACAGTGGGAAATTGTCATTTCTGGCTGTTCTTTATTGGCTTTAGTATCACTTTATCGCGTCGCGATGAGCTGCCTATACAGCAACCATCTGAAGAAAATTGAATATCAATTTTTTGCTATAACGGAGATCTTCGGACTGAATAAGACGCATCAAGCGGCCTTTTCCAGTCCCGCGTCTCGGAAGGAAACGCTGGCGATTGCGGACCAGTCGGCATTGCCCATATCTTGGGCCAACGCGGCTATGAACCGATCATGAACGAGGCTGGCCATGGGCATGGGGACAGCGGCCTCTTCTGCAGCAGCGAGAACCAGCCTGTTGTCCTTTAGACCAAGCGGTAATTTGAAACCCGGCGGCTCGAACCTCTCTTCGGCGACCATCGTGCCATAATTTCTATAGACTGGCGCCGCAAAGAGCGAACCTGTCATTACTTCCAGAAACTTCTTGGGATCAAAGCCGGATTTGCGGACCAGAGCAACCGCCTCAGCCAGACTTTCTATTGCTGCCGTAATCATAAAATTACCCGTAAGCTTGATCAGGTTCGCTTCGGGTGGATCCTCGCCAGCAACGAATGTCTTTTGTCCCATGGCGTCAAACAAAGGTCGGCAATGTTCGACTTGCTCTGTAGAACCGGCAGCCACGATGAAAAGTTTGGCGGCGGCAGCTGCATCGGGTCGTCCAAATACTGGAGCCGCCAGGTAATGCTGCTGCTTTTCACGATGAGCGGAAACCAACCGACGTGAGAGCGCGATGCTGATGGTGCTCATGGAAATATGCACAGCACCAGCGGGAAGCGATTGCAAAACACGCCCCGGCCCGAGCACAGCATCTTCCACGGCAGCATCATCGGCGAGCATCGTGATCACAATCTCTGCTCCTGCAGCAGCTTCGCCGGGCGTTCCAGCAACCGTCGCCCCCAGCGATCTAAATTCTTCGGCGCGGCTTTTGGTCCGATTGAAGACAGTCAGAGTGTGTCCCGCCTTGATGAGGTTGCGAGCCATGCCCGAACCCATGTTGCCTAAGCCTATGAATCCTACTTTCATTTCATTTTCTTTCTATGTGTCTTCTGGAACTCAGAAGGGATATTGGCGTTGCGTATGTTGCACTGTGATCCAATGCGGAGTTGTAAACTCTTCTAATATCCACTCACCGCCAAAGCGGCCTATGCCGCTGTTCTTCTCTCCACCAAATGGACCAGTGGGCGTATCGTCCACGCTACTATCATTGACGTGAGTCATCCCTGCACGAATCCCAAGTGCAAAATGCAATCCACGTGCCTCATCGCGACTGCATACACTACTTGAAAGTCCAAACGGAGTGTCGTTTGCCACACGCAGTGCGTCGGCCTCACCGTTCACTTTTATGATTGGTGCAATTGGACCAAAGGTTTCAAACTTAGCGATCGGCATGTCATTCGTAACGTCTGCGAAGACTTGCGGCGGGAGTACGAGACCGTTGGGATCTCCTCCGAGAAGCTGGCGCGCTCCGGCAACGCGAGAGTCATTGACGTGTTTCATCATGTTTGCAAGCTGCTTCGAATTAATGACTGGACCAATCACAGTTTCTGGATCTTGCGGGTTGCCACTTTTCAGGGTCTTAACGTGAGCTGTGAAGCGGTCCACGAACTCGTCATATAGTTTTGCGTCCACGATAATGCGATTCGTACTCATGCAAATTTGACCCTGATGCAGGAACCTGCCGTAAACCGCAGCCTTTACGGAGGGAATGAGATCCGCGTCATCGAGCACCACACACGGCGTATTCCCGCCAAGCTCCAGCGCGACACGCTTCAGCATTGGACTCGTCGCGGCAAGTTGCATAACATGGCGTCCTACATCAGTCGACCCGGTAAAAGAAATCAGTGCTGGAATCGGGTGCTGAATGAATGCATCGCCGATCTCGCTGCTTGATCCGACCACTACGTTCAGGACTCCGGGAGGCAGTCCCGCTTCCTCGTAGATTTTTGCGATTAGCAGACCCCCAGTTATTGGCGTGTCCTGAGAAGGCTTAACGACTACCGTGTTACCTAAGGCGATCGCGGGACCGATTGAGCGATGGCCCAAGTAAATGGGGAAATTCCAGGGACTAATCACCCCTATAACGCCGATCGGTTGACGGTAAGCGCGACTCTCCTTGCCAGGTTCATCAATTGGAAGAATTCGTCCCGCGACGCGATAAGGGAAGGATGCGGCTTCCCGTGTGATGGCGTAAAGCATCTGCCACTCGACTTCAGCTTTGATCCGCGTGCTGCCGGACTCGCGGATCAACCAATCCAGAATTTCCTCATGGCGCGCGTCCATAATTTCTAGTGATCTGAGCATGACGGCAGCTCGATCAGCGGGGAGCGCATCGGCCCAAGCGGGTTGGGCTTTCTCAGCGGACTGGTAAGCTTCGTCGAGATCACTTTGATCCGCCAAGGCGATTTCTGCAAGAGTTTCGCCGGTGAAAGGGTCGGTGTCCTTGAGCGTTCGACCGCGGTGCCCCGGACGCCAGGATCCATTAATGTATTGGCCAGTGAATCCGGAGTAGCGGGTCTGCGGAGTCTTTTGTGTTTCGGAAATTGTTGGCATTGTTGCGTAAAGAGTTGTCACAAGTGTTCCTTAATTTAGAAAAACGTAAGCGAGACAGGAGTTTTGGTCCTACGAATTACGGGGATTTAATCTTCCAGTAGGAGAGTAGACTCCACGATTCAATGCTAACGATCGCCGGTTCACACAGCAATTCTTCATGTGGATAGCGCAACAGTCTTCCGGTTTAGGAATAAGCGACTCCATCGACCGCTGGACCTTTATGTACAACTTATGTAATGGAGATTAACGGCTGCCGAATCTCGGGTAGGCATCACACACGTCTATAAGAGCTAGTGCTCGGTGGGCCACTTTTGGGGACACATGTACGGGACTTCCCTTCCCAGCAGCTTTCGTCGGTTGGTTCGGTCTTACATCTGGTTGCAGTAATAGTCCCTTCCGCAAGCCTTCAGGCGCCCTGGGCTGCTTTGCGCTTCAGTGCACGTTCCAGTGTTTGGTCGAGAGCGGCTTTGGCTTTGTCGTATTCCTGCTGCGAGATGTCGCCGCCCTTGTGTTCGATCTCGAGCTGGAAGAGTTCTTCTTTCATCGCGTCCAATAGCAGCGAGGAAGAACTGGTCCTCGCAGGCATTTGAGGATTTGTCTGGCGAACGGCTGCCTCACGCTGTGCAGAAGCTTCCGTGAATTCAAATTGTTCGTCTTGTTCTTTGAGATTAATTGACCCATCTTTCTGGTTAGCAACAGCTGTGGCATTGGCCGCCGATTTTCGCTGGGACACAACGTAAACCGCGCCCACGACAAGCACGACTGCAAAGCTGCCTAGAATGTACCAGCGATATTTTTCCAGCGGGTCGGGCGCATCGCTTGGTGGACCAAGTCCGCCGCCGGGGCGGTTGTCGTTTTGTATGGAAGAAGCGGGTTCGCCTTGCGCATTGCCTTCCACGCGAGCTTGCAGTGATCCTTCGCCCGAAACCTTGAATGCCAGCGTCTGCCCCTCGGTGGTAGACGATGCGAGTTGTACGTTCGCGTCCGGCTGGTTGGGATCGTTCATTGGCTTGAAGCTGGCGCCGGGCGCTGCTGCAAACTCCATCGATTTGGGGACTATCGCGACGAAGTGCTGCAGAGGATACAGCGATTGCGGATCGATGTTCGCGCTTCCTGAATACGGCAGCTGATAGGTCACTTTAAACTGGGTTATACCGGGACGAAGCGGAAAACTGAAGGAATAGCCGATTGCTCCCGCCTACCTGCACCGGAAGCGACTTGAGCGGATTGCCATGTTCCGTTGTGGCTGAACCCTCGACGATCTGCGCTCCTTTGGGAAGATAAAACTCAAGATTGCGATCATTCATCTGAGTGCGCGGCGGCTTCGAGGAATTCTGCACTGCGAATGCGCGCATGATTTCGAGTTGACCTTGACCCGCCTGCACACGCATGATGTCCGCGATTACTTCGATCCCTTCGATCTTCCTCCCGGCGTCATAGACCTCGACTTCGACTGACGTAGTTCCCGGAGGGGCCATGCGGTGATAAGTGACTTCCTGATGGATAGCCCGTACCAAATGTGGCGACTGAGTGTCGTCCAACTTGAAACTGAAGTTGCCCTTGTAATCGGTTCTCGTGTGCCCGGCTTCCTCCATGCCTTGTCCGAGTTTTATCAGTACGACTTCGTCTCCGGCTGAAGGCTTGCCGGTTGTAACGTTCTTGACCGTACCCGTGAGGGTTTGCGAGACCGCCAAAGAAGAAAGCAGCAAAATCGTCAGAAAAACTTGGATTTTCAGTGTTCGACAGTTCAACTTTCGGCCTCCGTGAATATGCTGCGGTGAAAACTGGTCCCGTAACCGACATTTAGTGAGAGGTAGCGGCGCTTTGCGCGAATTCCCGCCGAGAAGTCTCAGCTGCTTTGGCTTCCCGGCTTGCCTCCAGAGTCATATCGCGTTCGCCAAAGCCTACACCGATCTTCTTCAAGAAGTCGTTCGGCGGTGTTCCTCCAGCAAATATCCACACAAAGTCATTCGGGATCTCCTGTCGCGTACCCTTCACGTCGAGAATGACTGAATCTGTTTTGAATTCTGCTGGATTGGTTTCAAAGAGAACTTTGACCTTCTTCGCACGAATACAATCTTCTATGCGCTTCAGGTTTCGCTCTTTAATCCGGGTAAATTGCTCTCCTCGATAACAGAGCGTCACCTGGTTGCCCGCCTGGTTCGCGAGTCCCATCGCGGCCTCGACTGCGCTGTCACCGCCGCCAACTATGAGAATATTTTTATTGATGTAATGGTCGGCTTCGATCAAACGATACATTACTTTGGGCAGCTCCTCACCTTTCACGCCGAGTTTACGTGGATCCCCAGCGCGTCCGAGGGCCAGAATCACATATCGTGCGCGATACTGATTATTCGCTGTACGAACGACGAAGATGCCGTTTTCGTCCTTCTTGATATCGTCGACTTTCTCTCCGGTCCAAACGTTGAAATCCGAGCGATTCAGAATCATGTCCCAAAACGTGAGCAGATTCTCCTTGGAGAGCTGCAACTTTTTGAACTTCCCATACATGGGGAATTCGACCGGACTGGTCATCACTAGCTTCTGCCGCGGATACTTCGCCACGGTACCGCCTACTTCGTCCCGCTCTAGCGTTA
This sequence comes from Terriglobia bacterium, assembly GCA_963791575.1. GTDB lineage: Bacteria > Acidobacteriota > Terriglobia > Terriglobales > Acidobacteriaceae > JAOAPG01. Next base: position 43,240 of record CAWBSY010000007.1, read on the forward strand.
CGTAGCTAAGTTTATTTTCGATGGCTCGCAAGGATGCGCTTATTCCTGCCGGACCAGCGCCCACGATAAGAACGTCAGTCACAGCGTCTCCAGGCGAGATAGTGGATGTGCTCGCCAGTCGCTTCACAATGGTGTCAATGCAGTCGCGTCCTTGATTTACAGCATTCTTTATTAACGCCAGACCTCCTAATTCTCCAACGATGAACAGACCAGAAACGGTGGTCTCATTCTCCGCTGTGAGATAAGGCATGTCCGCGCCCATACTTGGACTGGCCATTACCATCGTGATCGCCCCCACTGGACACGCTTCGGCACAGAGTCCGTGCCCGATGCATCTGTGTCCATTCACAATCACCGCTTTGCCGGCGATCATGGCCAGAACATCGCCCTCAGGACAAACCGAAGTACAGGTCGCGCAACCAATGCAATAGTTGGTATCGATGCGGGGATGTTGAGCCTTTGGGCCCTCCGAGAAAAGCTTCCCCTTCTCAGCCGCAGCCCGCGCGCGCGCGTCCCTCTTCTTCAGACCCCTCAGATAACCGACAACGAAGAAGAGTGTGATAGCAGCTGCGATTCCGAATGTGATAAGTGAATCCATGGTCCAGCCTTAGAAGTATCCCAGAACGAGTTGCAATCCAATGTGAATCAAAGCAAGCACGGCGAAGGCATAACTGAACGGCTTATGTACCACATGCCACAAATGAAAAACTTTTTGCGATCGCGAAAGAAATAAAACTCGTTTTGAAAGAGCAGCCTCGTCGGCAGCTGCTCGAATTGCGCGCTCCACATCGCGATGCCTCGTAGGTAAAAATCCTGCCAGCGTCGTTAGAGACTCACGACCCTGTAATGCATGACTGCGGAGTCGCGCTACGCGGAATTTCCGGGCTACATCGAGCATCATCATGTAGACAATCGCAACTATGATGGGCAAGCGCGCCACACGATTCGCATCAGGAAGTCGCAGCACTGCCCGCAAATCGGCTTCCGGCAGCAGGTTCTGCGCTGTCAGTTGCTGTGACAATTCGGCTTGCAAGTCCTGCAACTCTCGCATCGACAGCTCAGCGGTGGTTACTTTACGAGGAATTTGTCCATATAAATAACGCCCGACAACTCCGCTGGCCGACACGGCAAACATGATCCAAAACGCCATTCCGGCAAGTCCCTTAAATTTGAAAGACGAATGGAAGGCGACGATTGCGGGAGCCGTCAGTCCCATAACAATGTGGATGTCGAGCCAATGGCGCGTGCTACCAATCGTGGCAAGCCATGGCCAGTGCTTACGGATGGGATAAAGGAAGATTCCCATAAACAGAGCCACGCCGAAAAACCCCAGATACAATCCGATCGGTCCACTCGGGCGTAGCAGGTGGTGCTTCGGAGAAAATGGACGGTCGATCGCCGATAACTTGTAATAGCCAAAACCATAGAAAAAAATCGCGAAATTAATTGCGATCGCCAGGGCATACAAAAAGTACATCAGCACACGATGGCGTTTTTCGGCATCCGCAGCCGTTGAAGATGCGGAGACTGCGAGACGGCCGGGAGCAGTGGCATTCGTGCTCATTTACTGGTCACCTTTTCCTCTGTACTCACTGAAAACTTCTTGTATCCCGTGAACCGATGCAAGTTACGCCAGTGCTGCCGAGGGGTTTGCACCTCGACCATAGCCTGTGTAGGAAACCAGTACGTCGCATTAGAATCGTCAAATGGCAAAGGTGCAAAATCGATTTCCGAATGCAAAGACTTCAGTCCCACATCCTGCAATGTATCTCCAATTCCAGCCTCGATCCTTGCAATCGCGCCAGTCTCCGGGTTAATCCATGCGGTGCCTGCTAGCTCTAACGGATATTCCCTTCCCCGAAGCGCAAGCGCCGCAGGCGTTTTCATTCCAGAAATGTGTTGAAAACTAATTTTCTCAAATAGCTGGTTGCCGATCGCTTCTTGTCCCACAGAGTTGAACTTAAAAGCCTCCGCATAATAAGGATGAAACACTAAGAACAGCGTGGCGAATCCATTGCTGAGCAGCATCGACGTATTCTTGCGGTCTGCTTTCGCCTCGCGCAGTGGCAAGCGTGACTCCGACAGATTGAGTTCGCCCCCGGCATTCGTCAGGATTACCAAGTAATCGTAAGTGGATTCTTCTTTCAGTTCGACCCTGTCGTCCTTTCCCAATTTTTCCTGCTGCACGTGTTCGGTACATTTCACATCGGAGAACTGATCCAGAAACACCGAGGTCTGATTGCGGGTCCGACTCAAAAGATCATTGAGCGTCTGAGTGTCGGGCGGGATCGGCCCGTTTACTGCAAAACAGAATCCCGCTGTCGCAAGCAGCATCAACACAAAACCTATCGCCGCCGTTTTTATTTCTATTTGTCGCGTCATCGTTTATGCGCTTTCGTATCAAAGCGATACCCGAGCGAGAACATGAACTGTTCATAACTCAGCTGACCGCGGTTTGTGGTGAAATTGCCTTGAAGGTAGTAGTGAGGACCGAGCGCGGCCTCAACCGTTCCGGTGACAAAACGCGCCTGACTGTTTGTCGTGACCGCTGAATTAAAATTCTGCTGGCCTCCGAGAATCTCCAATCGCAGGCTGTCGGTAAGCTGTTTCGACACTGTAACCGCTTCATAGGATCCGCTTCCAAAGGAGCTATTGAAGCGCGCGTAGTGTGCGTCGGCACGCAAGCCGAGCCACGGAAGGCGTCCGAAAGTGATTCCGAATATTTCATTCAATGACGATTTGACATCCCCGGTGCGGCTGCTTTGTCCCATGTTCCCAAACAGCCAAACTTGCTTTATCACCTCGACGCGCGCCCCAGCGCTGAAACCCTGGAATAGAAATTTATCCAGCAGCCCTGTGCCGATCAGCGTCGGATCAAACGTCGGAACGTCGCGGAAATAATTGTGGTTGAAGTCCAGTTCAAGACGCGGATGCGGCTGTACGCGTATGGTGAGAAAACTTCGTCCTAACCCCGCTCCAGGCGAAGGAGTCGCCGCATTCGCCACAGGATTATCAAGCTGCGCGGATTCGTAAACCGAGAATACCCGCCCATAAGAAATCGAATCTTCAAAGAAAATGAATGGCCGATCAACCTGCCAATTTACCAAGCTCACACCCGCGCCGGAGGTGCTGCTGTAGTGAAAAGTATCGTACGCGCCGCCATCGAAGTTAATAAATGAACCGCCGATCACCCGATCCGGACTGTAGTCCCACGAGGAAGGATCAGGAGTAGAGCCTGCGAAAATCCCCAGCGTGGTGCCTTGCGAAAGTCTCTTCCCGAAGTATCCTCCGTCGATAGTGTCCAGGCTCGGCGCCCAGGGCAAATACAAACGTCCAAAGCCAGCGACCAAGCTTGAGTTTGGATTGTCGTAGGTCAAGCTCAGGTGATAGGTGCGATTGATCAGGTTTTGCAATGTTTGCTGACTAGCTGCTGAAGTCTGAGTTAGTCGGCCGCGCCAGTATCCGCTCAGATTCCAATAAGTGCCGCCGATGCGTGTGATGTCGCCGCGAAAGACTACGCCCACGTCAGAGCTTGTTATGTTCGTCGCGCCATGGCTGATGGTGTCGATGTAATCGAGTCCAATGCGGCCGCGTGCGCGGTTCACTGATGGCAATGGAGGACGGGGCACCTCCGCACGGGCTTCTTCGTCGAGAGTGTCTCCTTCAGTGAATGAAATTACTGCCGGATATTGGCGGGTTGCGCTGAGTGCCCGTTGCTGCACGAGCGCAGCCGCGTCATTGCTCGAGAGGTACGCAAGATCGCCGACCTTCACCGGACGTTTTGACGTATGAATGTCAGTCACGGCGGATGTCTCTGCTACCGCACTGACTTCAAGTTCGGCCACGACTCGCGGGTCGACAGCATCGACGCTGTCCCCTTGCTTTGCAGGTAGCGTGCTGTCTTCAATCACCAGCTTCATGCCTTCGGCCAAACCTTGAGATCTTCCTCCCTCCAGATAAGCCACTCCTTCTGCGACATATTTCACTCTGAACACAGTGCGCAGGCTTGGATCATCGGATCGAGCGATCATCATCGTGGTTTCGACAGGCTTGGCCGTCACAGCGGCAGTGGAAAGTTCGGGCGGGTGCACAGACGTCACATCGTCTACGTTGTTAGTGTCAGGCTTCGGAGATCCAATCTTAGAGATTTCGATACCAGAGAAAGGCACGGAGGCCACAGCATTTGAATTTCGTGAGTTATCGCTCACGGTAATCTGATTCTGAGGGAATGCATCTCCCGCCGAGTTTCCGGTGGGAACCGCGGAAGCGTGAGTTGGCGAGACAGGCGCTGTCACCTGCGCCGGTGAAATCGACCGTACCGAGTTGGTTGACACCGAATTGGCCAGCCCTTTGGTCGTACTCGCTGCGGGAACGGGTTGCGCCAAGGAACGAGAGTTGTCCTGTGCGCTCGGAGCCGCTTGCTTGCGGCGAAACATTCCGATCAGGCTTCCAGTTTTCCCCGGTGCGGGAATGTCTCGGCGAACCTCCCGAGTAGCTATAGGGGAACTGACGGTTACAATGATGCGATTGTTTTGAGTTGTCAGGACGTATGCGCGTGCCTGATCGAGATCCAGGACCACACGGGTAGTAACGGGACTTGTTGAGTGTTGCGCGGCTCGTACCCGGCGCACTCCGTTACGATTGATGACGTTTTGTGTCGGTTCTCGGCAGGTCGTATCCGGTAAATCGAGCAAGATTCGGTCTGGGATGAGTCGCTGTCTCAATCATGGGCTTAACCGGAGAGCTGAGCGTTATCTCGACGCGCAGATTCGTTCCTTCTGGAGTGGCCATAATGTTCTGCAACGTCGTCGGCGCATTCTGAGCCAAGGCATACGACACCAAGAGCATTAGTCCTCCGATATGTTTCTGTATTACCGTCATGTTCTGTTATCACTCGTCAGCGCTCCGGCGCACCGCTCATCTGCTTAGGCCACTAGACCAAGCTCCTGTGGCTCACCTCTATCCACCCGTATGACACTGATAGCAGTTGATGCTGTTGTACACATACCCCTTGATCCCCTGATGATGAGGATCTGTCTGCGATTTTGCATGACAATTTGTGCACTGGAAGATCGAGTAGTCGTTCGAGTTGGTATGGCAGGTAGAGCACACGTTATTCGCGCCTCCGTGACTTGTCGAAAACTGCGTGTACTGTTTGTGATTGAAGCTTGCGTTTAGCCAGTTGGTAGTGGTGTGACAAGTCTGGCAAGTCGTCGGAAAGAATTGCGGCTGGGCTGCATGACCAGGATTCGTAGTGTTCTTGTAGTCGGTCTGGTGGCAGCCGATGCAAGTTGTCGGAAGAGTCGTGTAATTCCCGTTGACGTGACAGTCCGTGCACTGACGCGGCGGAACGGTGTGGGAACCCGTAAGTGGAAAAGCGGTATTGTTATGGTTGAAAGTGGAGTCCGTCCACACACTGGTGTCGTGGCACAACTGGCATTGCTGCGGAAATCCAGCCGCTGCGTGATTGGGATTCGTCGTTCCCTGATAGTCCTTCAAATGGCAGGACACGCATGCCGTGCTGTTTAGCTGGTAATTGTTGTTGACATGGCAGTCCGTGCACTGGCGTGGCGGGACGGTGTGTGATCCCGTGAGGGAGAATCCGGTCGTCGTGTGATCGAACTTGCCGTCGGTCCATGCCAGTGTGTCATGGCAGGACTCGCAGGTTGTCGGGAATCCCGCGGCAGCGTGCGGAACTGGGCTAAGCGCATTGTTGTAGTCGGTTTGGTGACATGACACGCATGTCGTGTTCGTAATGTTGTAATTGTTGTTGATGTGGCAATCGGTACACTGTCGCGGAGGAACGGTATGCGATCCGGTCAGCGGAAACCCGGTGCTAGTGTGATTGAAAGTGGCGTTAAGCCATGTCGTGGTGCTGTGGCATTGAGCGCACGTCTGCGGGAAGTTCGCGGTGACATGATTGGGATTCGTCGTCCCCTGAAAATCCTTGAGATGGCAACTCACGCAGGCAGTGCTGGTCAGGTTGTAATTGTTGTTGACATGACAATCTACACACTGACGAGGCGGCACCGTATGCATGCCGGTGAGCGTAAATCCGGTTGTGGAGTGGTTAAACGTGGCGTCAGTCCACGCCACCGTGTCGTGACAGGTTTGACAGGTTGTAGGAAAGCCTGCGTGGGGGACCGGGCTGACCGCGTTGTTGTAGTCGTTCTGATGACATGACACGCATGCTGTATTGGTTATGTTGTAGTTGTTATTGATGTGACAATCCGCGCATTGTCGGGGCGGGACAGTATGCGACCCGGTCAACGGAAACGCAGATTTAGAGTGATCAAATGTAGCCGGCTGCCATGCGCTGGTGTTATGGCAAAGCTCGCAGGTTTGCACGAACCCGCCCTGTACGTGGTTGGGGTTTGTCGTGCCCTGAAAATCCTTCAAGTGGCAGGAGACACATGTTGTGCTCGTCAGGTTGTAATTGTTGTTGACATGGCAGTCCGTACATTGCCGGGGCGGAACTGTGTGTGATCCTGTGAGGGGGAAGTTGACCGTGTTGTGATCGAACTTAGCCGGAGACCAAGCCGCAGTCGTGTGGCACTGCTCGCAATTCTGGGGAAAGTTCGCCGATACGTGATTCGGATTCGTCGTGCCCTGAAAATCCTTCAGGTGGCATGAAACACAAGCTGTGCTCGTCAGGTTGAAATTATTGTTGACGTGGCAATCGGCGCATTGGCGGGGAGGTATTGCGTGTCCGCCAGTTAAGGGAAAGCCGACTGAAGAGTGATCGAACTTGGCGTTCAGCCACGTGTCCGTGCCGTGACACTGCTCGCAGGTAATCGAGAATTTGCCTGAGACATGATTGGGGGCGCTTGCGCTCTTGAACTCAGCCGAATGACACGAATAGCAGTCAGTTGACATCGTCTGAAACTTGCTATTGGCCGCGCCTTTGTGGCATGAATCGCAATCGACAGCAGCATGTGCTCCGGTCAGCGGAAAACGATTGTTGTGTTGCTGTACTTGCTGGATCGAAACTGTCCATCCGCGAACTGTGTGGCACTGCTCACAGTTTGCGCCGAGTTGCCGCTTATGAATGTCCGCATGGCAATCTTGACACCGAAACCCAACATTCGAAAAAACAGTCTTCACATGACACTGAACGCAGGTCACTGATTGGTGCATACCGCGCAGGGGATACGCGGTTTGATCGTGATTGAACTCCGGTACCGCGCGGATCGGCTTCCATCCGTTTGCGGTGTGGCAGTTCTGACATTGGATATTTAGACTGCCATGTGGACTATGCGTACCTCCGGCAGACTGAGGAATTGGCTGCGGCGGAGCGCCGGGCAGCATCAACAGCAAGAATATCGCTAGGTTGAATACGCCCCCCGATGCCAACATGACTTGCCTCTTGCTTTCTCTTACAGCATCAGAACAGCGGCGATTTGATTAGTGCGCTATGAAGCAATTAACAGTCCATCCAGAGTAGATGCCGCTTTCACCAGCCGAAACTTACCTAAGTTCATGGTTAGAAGCATGAGGAGGCCAATCACAACTTGTGATATTCGGACACTATTACTAAAGGTCAAATGTAAGTTCTGCGCGCTAGCTGTACATTTTGCCGCATGGAAAGCGGGGATTAAGAATCCGAGAGGGGGACTGACTATTCACTTACCAGTGCGACGCAGGCTGGCGTTTACTTTCAGATATACACGTGTTTTTACTCAGAGGTTTTAAGACTTACCGCTCGATACAGAAAGTTGATCTAGATCTGCTTTTCACGATCGCGGCTTTGATATGGAAATGGGGTTTGTCGCCCCGTGGCAATCCGAGCATTCTTTCGGCGTGGGCTTGTAAAAAAGGATGCTCTTCCTAGAGACCAACTTCGTGAGCTTATGGCAATCGGCACAGCGCACGTTTTGATGTGCCCCCGCAAGCGGAAATCCGGTACGTCGGTCATGGTCAAAGAGTGAAGGCTTCCACTTCACAGAATTGTGGCAATCCATGCAATGCGTAACTTGCCCCGTCGCAAACTGTTTCCCGTGGACATCCTCATGGCAATCTTCACACGCTGTCGGCGCGGACTTGAAATCTGCATTGATCAGACTTGTTTCAAGGTTTGGCGGTTTGTGGCAGTCGGCACAAGCTGTAGCGCGATGTGTCCCCGTAAGCGGGAAGTTCGTCGTCGAGTGATCAAACCGCGATAGCTCTTTCCACGACTTAGTTGAGTGGCACGCCTCACAGCCCGCAACGAATTTATCTGCCCGGACTTGCTGCATACGTTCCTTGAATTGCCCTTTGTGCGGGTCCGCATGGCAGCTCACGCAATTCAAGTCTCGCCAGTGATAGACAGCAGTGGCCTTAACATTGATAGGGATCTCTGCGGACTCCTTGTGACAGTCGCCGCAAGGCACGGCAATGTGGCCTCCTGTAAGAACGAAATGCGTTTCCTTGTGGCGTAAGAGCGTGAAGGTAGAGGGTTTGTAGCCTTCAAGATTGTGGCAACGGTCGCAAGCATTGAAGTACGGCGCAGCGGCAAATTGTCCGTCGTGACGATCGCTATGACAGTCCACGCACCGTTCAAATTTGATCTTGAAAAGCGTAGCTTTGCCTTTCGGAATGTGGCACTGAGCGCATTCCAGCCGTGCGTGCCCGCCCTGTAAGCGGGTAAGCAGTCGCAACGTGTTCTTTCACGGTAAATGTGGATGGCTTCCACCCGTTCACGTTATGGCACGACGCGCATTCGCCCTGATCCGGCCGCTTGGCGAATTGCCCATTATGCGGATCGGGCTTGTGACAATCCATGCACTTCTGAAAAGCCAGCGGCTTCTTAAAGTCGCCATTGACGTGGCATTGGGCGCAATCCACGCTGGCGTGCTTTCCTTCGAGCGGAAACTTTGTCTTCGAATGATCAAAGCGCTCGTTTACCGCGCGTAGCGAAATCTTCTTCCAACCCGCAGTGTTGTGGCATGACTGGCAAGTCTGAGCGAAACTCCCGCGATGCGGATCTTTATGACAATCAGAGCATTGATTGAAAACGATTCCCGTGTATCGCGGCTTATTGTCTGGTCCCGGTGTATGGCACTTGGCGCACTCAACCTGAACGTGCAAACCGGTGAGCGGATATCGTGTCTTCGAGTGATCAAATTGGCTGATGCTGATTACCTTCCAGTCTTCGAAGTTATGACACTGCTGACACGTTGCTCCGAGACGTCCATTATGTGGATCCTGATGACAACTGGCACACGCGGTCGGCAAGCCCAGATATGTCTTGTTCAGATCCTTAATCCGAATAAGGGCACGTTCTGGTGGACTAATATGCGCGGCCGTATGGCAGCCATTGCAACTAACTCCCGCGTGCTTGCCTTGTAGTGTATATCCGGTTTGCTTGTGATCGAATGTCTTGAGATCCCACTTGATGAGCGGGAAATCCTCTCCATTGTGTTCGGAGTGGCAGCGGGCGCACTCCTGGCTCGAACCCGGGGCAATGTTGTAACTCGCGTGTAATCCCTTGCGCGCATTGAGTCGTGTGGCGATTTCATTGTGGCAGTCCAAGCACTTAAGGGTTGCCTGCCCGCCAAACCTGTGACAAGTTGAACAATTCGTCGACCCATTGAGAGATTGATGCGGCTTCGAAAGAGGCCCAGGAGAAATCTGCGCAGTTGCGGGCACGCCCGGCCAAAGAACCAGACAGACCGCGAAGGTCCAAGCTGCGAGCCAATGCCTGCGTTTCAACTCTTGCATGTGAATCCGCGCTAAGGCAACAAAGTTGAGTAAGTTTTATCGGGAACTGATGGTTTTAATCTTACGGGAGCAATCGCAAAACAAACCGAGCTCCTTCGATACGACACTAAGGAGTAATTGACGGCAGGGGCTGCCTGACCGCTGCTCACAAGGGCGGGAAGCCGAGCAGGAAGCAGCAATTCACGTTAATCGGAGGAGTGATGGCAAAATGGAAAGGTGTGGAATTCGCAGCCGCTTGGTAAGGCGGCTTCGGAAGCTGGAGCTGATGCATTAATGGATTACATCGAGTGTTCACCCTTCGCAAGAAGCGTGAGGCCGCAGCTATCTGCTGGCAAATAGGTGCGCCTTGAGAGCGATTCCAAGAAAGCCTTTGATCGTGGTTCCCCTTTCGAGCACCGCGAAGTCGATGCATCCGAGCCTAACATTGATTCCATTTCGATTCGCCGAGACGCGCCCCCGAATTCATTTCCGCATCGCAGCGCAAGCAGAATAATGGTTCTCTTGAAGAGTTGCGGCTCGCAGACAATAGATATAAATAGTTCACTCGGCGGACGGAAGATGGCGTAAGTCTGACCAACTGTACTGCCGAAGTCGTACTCATTCTTCGGTTTTTGTTCAACTGCGTGCGTTAAGATTGCGTAGATGAAAAGGCATTGCTTACTCCATCTGTTGATCTTGATACACGGGGCGTGTCCATTGGTTGCAACGACCGTTTTCTCACAGACCAGAATCCTGCTGAAAGCGCGCCTTCCTCTTCCGCACAATCACAATTAGATTCGTATCTTAAAGCGGGAGTGACAGCGATGCACGGTGGCAATAACGCCTTTGCCGCGGATGCATTTCGGCACGCATTGGCCATCGATCCTCATTCACTTTCAGCTTTGAACAATCTCGGAATTGTGCTGTCTCGGCTGGGCAAACCAGCTGAAGCGATTCCGCTTTATGAGAAGGCGTTGGCGATTCGCCCTGACGATTCGACTAAACGCAATCTTGCAATCGCATACTTCAAGGCCCAACGTTATGCTCCGGCGTGGCATACGCTTCGTCCAATGACGCTCAAGTATCCGAACGATTTTCAAATTTTGGATCTCGCGGGTCTTTCTCTGTTTGCGCTTGATCGTTATTCAGAAGCAGCCGGATATTTGGAGCGCGCGAGCCGGCTGCAACCATCCGATCATCGAAACTCTAGACATGCTTGGCAAGGCGTACCTGCGAACGAAAAACTATAAAGCGCTCACAGATGTCTTCGCTCGAATTATGCAGGTGAGTCCAGATTCCGCCTCGGCGCATGTATTGATGGCGACGGCGTATGAACAGATGGACGAGACATCGAACGCCATCAAAGAATATTTGGCGGCGGACGAAATCCGACCCCAATTTTGCCGGCGTGCATTCAGGCCTTGGGCTTTTGTATTCGAAACAGGGCAAGAGTGATGCTTGCGGAAAAAGAATTTCGTGACGAACTTGCCCGCTATCCGACTGACCCAATCTCAAATTGTCTGCTCGGGGAGATTCTGGTAAATGCGTCGCATGCTTCGGATGCGAAGCCGTATTTTCAAACGGCGCTTCAGACGAACCCTCACTATGTCGCAGCTCTGCTTGGCTTAGGAAAGGCTGAGCTTGGCAACCGATCACGCCGAGGCGGCCGTCGATCCTCTTCGCAAAGCAATTCAGCTCGATCCCAACGAACCGCAGGCACACTACGTCCTCGGAAGGTTTTCCGAAAGTTAGGCACGGACGGCAGAAGCTGTTCAGGAACAAAAGATCGCGCTCAATATCCAAGAGAAGCAGCGGGCCGATTACATGCAGAAACATAAGAACGATTGAAGAACTAGAGGTGAATACGTCTTGAGCGGGAGTTCGGGGATTTTAGCGGGAATAACCTTGCGCGAAGTAGCACTGGGCGAGACAAAAAATAGGATGCACGCGCGTAAAGCGTGCATCCCTGACTAGGAAATTAGAAGGTTAGTTTGGCCCCGAGTTGCACGTTGCGTGGATCGTGCCACGAGGTAACCGAGCCAAAACCTTTGCCCAGATCGCCGATGTTCATATTCGAGCGGTGGGAAATTTCCTCCCGGGCTGCCATGGTTAAAGGTGTTGAACGTCTCTAGCCGAAGCTGAAAGTTCACCCGCTCCCCAATCCTAGTGTTCTTCATCAGCGACATGTCCCATATTTGGTATCCCGGTCCGAGCACCGAACCTGGACGCTCGCTACCAAAATGCCCTACTGCCGTGGTGAAAGGCGGCGGTATTGAAGAACTCTGCTGCGCTTTTCGGACCGCTAGCGTTGCCGATTTGATCTACTGCGAATCTGAGCAGTGCTGCCTCGACTCAATCCAACTCCTCCAGGATAAGTAATTCCGTTGTTCACAAGCTGAAACGGATCGGTACCTTGGACAACAGTATAGAGACTGGCCGGACTGGATGGTGGTGATCCCGGACAGCTCCCAGCCGCCTAAAACGCGTCCGAGGAAGCCACTCTGACTCCTATAGAACGGCAAGTCATAAACATAGCTTGCGACAAACATCTGCGGGGTGTTGAGGGTGGAAGGTCCATAGTTCGAAGCAATATTGTACGAGTCATAGACTCCCAGCGCCCGATCTTGTGGCATGTTCGTGAGCAATTTAGACCAGGTATAGGCCACCTGTACTGTCAGCCCTTTGCTGAACCGTTTGTTCAGCGATGCCTGTAAGGAGTTGTAGTTGCTGGTAAAAATAGGAGCTCGAGAAATGATCGCCTCATACCCAACATACGGTACAAGTGCGTTTACGTCCACTCCTGGGTTTGCCAATCGTGTGGCCAATGTAGCTTGATTGGGATCTATGTCTCCCAGAAGATGAGTTCCCCTCGTGCCAACATAGGCGATTTCGACTAGCGTACTCGGCAAGATCTCCCGCTGGATTGACAAGTTGTAATCCTGATAACTCGGAACCTTGAAAGTAGGATTTCCGGTCACAGTTAAAGCGCTTGGACCCAATGGCGCGCCGCGGCGGCCGATCCACCAAGCGGATTGTCGAAATCAGATTGAGGCTCGATTGAGGAGTTATTGTTGACCGTGGTCTTTTGGAGTAAAGGAGGATCATTAAAGGCATTTTGTTCCCAAATGCCGTTCAGGGTGCGATCATAGAAGAGACCGTATCCCGCCCGAACCGAGGTTTTACCATCGCCAATTGGATCCCATGCGATTCCAATACGTGGACCGAAATTGCTGTTTGAGCTCGGATTTACACGGCTTCCGAAAGGCGAACAGGTAGCTGTGGGCGAAATTGCTTTAGCAGCAGTGCATGCGGCACCCGTTGGGAAGATCAAGCCGTTGGCGTAGGTTGCCGCATTATTGCCAGCCACCATGTTTCCCGTAGCAGGATCAATGGCCGGGGCATTTGCTGGGTTGAAGACAGTGGGATCGAAGTTCACCAGCGTATTGTTGCTGTCTGAGGGCGACGGGAAGTAACTGTAGCGAACTCCTAAATTTAGAGTCAATCTAGGCGTGATCTTCCAATCGTCCTGAGCATAGGTTTCGAAATTCAAGTAGTGAAGAAACGGAATTACATCATGGCTGGGTTGCGTATAGTTATCGGCTTGTCCGAGCAGGAAATTTGCGAATTCAGGAGTTTCCGATTTGGTCCCGAGAAATTGAAAGTTGCAAACCTCCGGAGGCATTCTCGGTCTTAACCATCCACATGGCGGTGAAACCTGCGCGCAAGGTGTGATTGCCATGTTGAATGGAGAGATTATCGTAAATATTTTTATCTTTGTTGCGCTCAAAATAAGGAGCGCTTCCGTTGCCTAACCACGGCATCGCCAGACGCGAAGGTTACATTGGGCGCACGACCATTAGGATCTTTATAAGCCGTATTGTTAGTAAGCTGGCCGAGGAAGGCTGGAGAGTTTGCGATCCCACTTAAAGTTGAATTGATTGCGCCGTAAGAATCGACGAACTCCACTTCATTTACGATCTTGGGGGAGAGACGTTGCTGTCGCATTAAGTACCAGATTGCGTCCCGGCGCATTGATGGACGTAGGTTCAACGCCGGGATAGTTGGCACCACCCCAAAGCGAGTAGGGCGCGTTTTGCGGGACCGAATCTTGCATATAACGTGCGAAGACCCTTACCTTCTCTCCGATATTCTGATCGAGACGGATGATGTCTTGTCGAAAATTATTTAGCTGGCTGTAATTTGTGACTAGATTTGAGCCTTGGTTTGGCGGATTCGCCGCCATAAAGGTGCTTAGATATGCTTTGGCATTCTGGCTATAACAAGAAGGGCTGATGGTAGAAGTGCCACCAGCAGTAGTTACGCAGCCAGACGGAGCCACTGGAATAGATCCAGAAAATACACCTCCCAACTCCGCAGCACTTGGTACGACAATGATATTGGTTGCCGGTGTACTTGCTTTGCGCCACTCTTCAGACCAGAAAAAGAAAGTTCTGCTTTTGCTCTTAGGGTAGAGTTTGGGAATAAAAAATGGTCCACCGATAGTGAATCCATAGTCGTTGTAGCGCTCAATCGGAGTCATGTTCTGTGACACTGGAGCGCCTGCGGCAATTGCAGCTCTGGCGCCAAAGGTGTTTGCATTGTAGAAGTTGTTGCGGTTGAATTCGTATACGTCGCCGTGGAACTGGTTTGTTCCAGACTTGGTGGCCATAACTACTTGACCGCCGCCGCTGCGTCCAAAGGCAGCATCGTAATTGCTGCGCTCGAGCGTGAACTCCTGGATGGCGTCGATACTTGGAGTATTCAGCAGCGTTCCGTTCGAACCGCTGTCGTTGATATCAGCTCCATCCACGGTGAAATTGTTCGCGCCTGTGCGGGCGCCGTTCACGGAGATTGAAGTGTTATTGCCCAAACCAAATCCAACCTTGTCGGGCAGTTGATTCGCAACGCCTGGTTGCAACAAAATGAGCTGTTCGAAGTTCCGATTATTGAGAGCCAACTGTTGGACCTGTTCGCCCGTAATCGTTCCTGACTCTTCTGCCGTTGTCGTCTGGATGGCCGTATTCTCGGCCTGCACCTCGACAGTCTCCGTTACTTGACCGGCGTTGAGCTGCACGTCCAGAGTGTGTTTCTCGGAAACGTTGAGCACAACATCTTGGGCTACGTAGCTCTTGAACCCGGCGCTCTTCACTGTCACGGTGTACCGGCCTGCGGGAATATTGGTTACAGTAAAACCGCCAGCACCATTGGTGTTGAGAACACGAACATCGGCATTCGTGTCGTTGTTATGTACCACCACAGTCGCGCCGCTTACGACTGCCCCGCTGGGATCGGTGACAGTGCCTGAAAGTGTTGCCGCGACTTCTTGAGCTGTGGCCGTCAATGACAAAGTCAAGAACACAAGCGCGAGGACTAGAAACGAAGAAAACTTCTGAAACATTCTCAACCTCCGGGTTGGGTCACGAATCGCCGCAACTATAAAAATGTCTAAAATTGCCTGGCGCTATTCACACTGAGAGCACTAAAACCTGCGTCTTGCTTATTCATTAACGACAAGTTGAAGATGCGATCGAGTAGTGTTTTCCTACTACTGGTTTTTAGTAGCCTAATGCTATATAGGACATTAATGAGCACAGTCAAGCAAAATCGTTGGAAGACTATCGCATTTTTTGAACGACAGCAGCGATTATCCCAATATCACTCGCCAAATCGATTTTTAGAGAGGGGATGGGAGAAATCCTAGGGCGATCATCGAAACGTTTTATAAGACCTATAGCAGTTGGTTGGATACCTAATATCGTGCGCGACGGTCGGAGCTGATCTTCCTCGAAACTGTAATCGCTATTCGATGAGCCGCAGAACGACTGGCTCTTTGGATATTTGTAATTGGGATGCAGAGCCAGCTCTGCATCCCTTACGATCTATACGATCACGCAGCAAGTAATCCCTAACGTCCCAACCCTGCCGCCATCGTTTTTACCATGGTGCCGTCCGCATCGTCGTCTTTCAAAGCCCAAACGTAGGCACCGCCCAAGCCTCCCGGAACGCGGTTATTGATGTACACCATCTTGAGAAGTGCAGTTAGCGGATCATCGTAGGTGTAGAAAGTTTCCGTCGAAGGGTTGTAGAGCGAGACTGCAGCCCGTTGCCCATCGTAAGACTTGCTGTATCCATTTGCCGTTAAGGTCGCTAGGGTCGCATAGGTGGCAATTCCCGGCGTCAATAGAAGGTCGCATCCTGGCGTGTTACCACTCAGATCAGGACATAAGCCGGTTCCATTCGCCAGCAAAACTGGCGACGCTCCCGTTGAATTTTGATACAGGCCGTTGTTTACATTAGGGACGCCCGTCCAACCCGCACCGTAAAGAGGCAATCCCATTGTGTATTTGGATGCAGGCACTCCGGCTTTTAGATACGCGGTAACCGTGGAATTAATATCAAGACCCTGCCCATAGTTCGGATCCTGCGGATCATCAAACAGTGGTGAAGCATGATTGGTTTGCGTATCCCATGATCCGGCGTAGTTGTATCCATCGATGGTTATGAAATCTACTTCTTTGGCAGCCGCGCGAAGCTGAATATTCGTATAATTTTGCGAACCTGCCGGGCCATCGAATGACAACACATATTGCTGCCCCGTCGTTTGTGACAATGCATCCAACTCGCGACGAAATGCTCTCAACAGAGCAGTAAAGTTAACTTTGTCAGAGGCGGTTGGAAACTCCCAATCGATGTTGAATCCGTCGAATAAGCCTGGAGCCGAAATACCCGGCGCAATGTTCCCCTTAACAAACATATCAACGCACGAAGCTGCGAGAGCCTTGCGGCCTTTGGGCGTGCTCGCCGCGGTCACGAAAGCGGCAGTATTCGCAGCGGAAGCGCCACCCAACGACATCAGGACTTTTAATCCTGGGTGGAGTTGCTTCAGCTGCTGGATGGCTGCGAAGTTGCCATACATTGGGCCGGTATACGGTTGACCATTCACGCTTGGCAGGTAAGGAGTCAAATAATCAGCCCACGAATCCGCAATTGCGCAGCCATCGGAGGAAGGCACGGTTGCCGAAGCCGTCACGTTTCCAAAAGCGTACATGAGATGGGTGAGTTTGTCGGCAACATGATTTTGTTGCAGGTTTGCAATGTTATATCCCGCATAGTAGATGCCCCACTCTTCGAAGTATCCACCCAAGATTTTGCCTTGATCTTGCGCGAATGAAGGAAGGCCACACATAGTTAGTATGAAAAACGCAACCGCTGCAGCCCGGCACAGACGAATGGAAGAAGTTGAAGTCATGTTGGATTGCCTCTCACTAAATCGTTGGAGTAACAACGGGGCGGAGTATAGACCTATATAGCGGGTTTAGTAAACAGGAATTTTTGAGACTTAACCCAAACTATGCTATTGCACTATATAGTTGTCAGGAACCACTATTTGGATTCGCGAGTTGCCACACAGCACTCAGTCTTGATTGATAATGATGCGATTATTTTTCGTCATTGGAACACTCTTAGTGATGGTGATGCCGTTCAATGTTATAGCGCAAAAGATTGCAGTGCAAAACTTGCACGGTCTTCTCGGACAGCGCGCCGTTCACACAAAAACCGGCGTTTCAGTGAAGATGCGCGACGGTATTCTGCTTTACGCTGACATTTATCGTCCTGTAGATAAATCCCGCCACACGGTCCTCCTAGTCCGCACCCCTTACGGAAAGACCGGCGAGGGAGCGACGTGCCGGCGAGCAGCACAACGCGGCTATATTTGCATTACGCAAGACGTACGTGGACGCTACACATCTCAGGGGGAGTGGTACCCATTCAAAAATGAATCAGATGATGGATACGATACCGTCGAATGGGCGGCCATGCTTCCTTATTCAAATGGCAAGGTCGCGATGTTTGGGGACTCTTACGTCGGAGCAACGCAGTGGCTTGCCGCCATCACGCGGCCTCCTCACCTGGTCGCGATTCAACCTAGCCTGACTGCTTCCAACTACCATGACGGATGGGTATATCAAGGCGGCGCATTTGAACAGTGGTTTGATCAGTCGTGGACATCGATTCTCGCCGTTGACACACTCCGCGGAAACGCCGATAAAAATATCCACGCAAAGGAGTGGTCGGAGAAACTGCCTGAGTCGCAATATCCCGTTCTGAAGATTGATGGCCTCAGCAACTTTACTCCCTATTATTTCGATTGGCTTATGCATCCAGATTATGACGATTACTGGAAACGGTGGTCTATCGAGGAAAATTATCCTGATCTTTCAGTCGCCGCGTTACATATAGCAGGATGGTATGACGTTTTTCTTAGAGGGTCGTTGCGCAATTATGTTGGAATGAAAGCACACGCTCACACGCAATGGGCGCGAGATCATCAGCGGCTGCTGATTGGTCCCTGGATTCACGATGGCCCTATGAATGGGAAGGCTGGCGATGTTGATTTCGGTCAGATCGGTGCCATGGATGAGAGCACCGCAATACTGGACTGGTATGACGAAGTCTTTCAACGACCGGAAAAGAAAGATAAGCCCGTCAGGATTTTCGTGATGGGTATCAACAAATGGCGAAGCGAAGATGATTGGCCATTACCGAACACGAGCTATATCCCGTATTACCTGCACAGCGCGGTCTCCGCAAACTCATCCTCAGGCGACGGAACGTTGAGTACGGCCGTTTCCACATTAGCCGCAGCTGATAGCTTCACATACGATCCGGCTAACCCCGTGCCCACACATGGAGGCAATCTTTGCTGCTCTCGCAAAGGTGACCAAGTGCTGTCTGGCGCCTTTGATCAGAGCGAAATCGAGAAGCGTTCCGATGTTCTGATCTATACCACTCAACCCTTCTACAAAGACTTCGAAGTTACCGGGCCGCTTCGCGCCGAAATTTATATCAGTTCATCGGCCGAGGATACCGATATAACCGCGAAGCTAGTTGATGTTTGGCCAAATGGATTCGCGCAGAATCTTGCTGATGGCATTCAGCGCTTGCGGTATCGTAATTCCTCCACACAGCCTGAACTGATGCAGCCGGGCACGATCTATAAAACTACCGTGGACATGGGGGCTACGAGCAATGTCTTCCGTCGGGGGCATCGTTTACGTCTAGAGCTATCGAGCAGTAACTTTCCTCACTTTGATCGCAATCTAAACACCAGCGAGAGCCCGGAAAAAGGCAGCAGTTTTATCAAGGCGGAGAACAGGATCTATCACGATTCTGCTCACCCCTCGGCAATTATTCTTCCCGCAATTCCGGTGCACTGAAGAGTTTCGGGCCCGCAAACGGCTGCGATCAAAAAGCTTCTAGAGTTCCATCTATTCATGAATGAGATATAGCGCATACTTGTGATGATTGGGTCATACTTCCGCGAATGAGTAGAAACTAAACCTTTACAAGCTTTATAGAGCAGGTTAAGGTGTCATTACCTAGACATTAGGCCTATCGCTTTCCGTGTCATAAAACAGGGAAAATAGATTCCTGAGAGAATCGCTCTATAGCAATGATAAACGAGTACCAAGATGGAGTTTCCTTTTCACCTTTAACTTCTTTAAATGTTACCGACTGAGGAATATTCATGCCAAATGGCCGTGAAAATGGAACACCGGCTTATCAGAGAATCCAAGCCGCGATCGTGAAGCGCATTGACAGCGGGCGCCTAAAACCCGGGGATACAGTAGAGTCTGAACGGGAATTGGCGAAGATTCACAGCGTGAGCCTCATGACGGCCCGCCATGCTTTGAGCGCTCTGGAACAGGATGGAGTAGTGCAGCGCCGGCGCGGAGCTGGAACCTTTGTAGCGCCACCCAAAATTCACTTTAATAAGTTAATGGGTTTCAACGAGTTGATGGCCGGTCGCAACTTAGTCGCGAGTTCGAAAGTGTTGTCGTTCAGCGTCGTTCAGAACGAGAGAGAAGTTGCTGCACGTTTAGCATTACCGGACAATGCACCTCTCACCGAAGTCGGCCGCCTGCGGGTCGGAGCTGACGAGCCTTTTGCTCTGGAAACTTGTTATTTCTCAGCCGAGGAGTTTCCTGATCTGAATCAAGCAGCCTTGGAACGCGGATCATTGTTTTCCCTCCTGGAACACGAGTATGGGATCGGCCTTGCTTATGCGGATGAAGAAGTCGGCGCTACCACTGCGGATTCAAGCACAGCGCATCTGCTACAGGTTCCCCGTGGACATCCGTTGCTCAGGATGCGTCAGGTCATTTACTCCACAAAAGGAAAAGCAACAGTGTATGTGCTCGGGCTTTATCGATCAGACCGCTACAATCTGTTAATTCGAAGATTTCGGTAGTATGAAGATTCAGTCCTCGGCACTGGTGGAGCGACGCTTTAGCGCCGCGTTGATCTCCTCGCAGTCTGCACGCGGCCTGTGAGGCCGCCAAATGCGATTGATTACCTTGTCACGCAGGATATAATCGCGATATTCCGTCAACTACCCAGAGCGACTCCGGTCGCCAGACATTTTTCGACAGACCCGCCCTCGTCCGACTTTACGATTCCAGATTGATCGGAGCAGAAAGCTGGCAATCCGGAGTGCAGGGAACGTGCGGTTACGTGGTACATCGAGTTTGGCTTCTTGGGCTCTGGCGCTTGGCATCCGACGATGTCGAAAACGTAGCCGTTGTCCTTCCCATGCTTCATTAGTCTCAGTATTTGCTCGTCATCTGGCAGTTGCGAAAGCGTGCAGGTGTATTCGATCCCTGGATGGGTTTTCACAAACTCATCTTCGGATGCCACGACCGACCGCACTCTACCAATCGCAGAATCGACATAGCCAAGCATCAATAGATCTCTCATTGTTCTGAATGCGATCCAAGCTAAGGCACTCAGTCCCAGAACGGCAATCGCGGATAAGAATCGTCTTCTCGTCGATTTTGTTGTCGTGATGGTCACGAGGGTCGGTGACTGAGCGATATGGTGTTTCTGATTACGCGATTCTCAGCGATATCGCGATCTTACAACAGTTGCGTCCCTTATCATTCAAGCGATTCGATTAAACTGGATACGCCATGACTCTGGAAGAGGTGAGCTATTTCACAATGTTGGATGACTATTCACGAAGTCGCCATAGGTGCTTTGTCGCCGAGATGTTCCTAAATAATGGTAAGAGAGACTACACCGTATGTTTTCGTCCAATGGGGATAAGTGAGGACTCACCGAACCGATATGCCTGTCGGTATCTGCACATCGGAGCAGAGGACATAAGAACTGCGGAGCAGAAACAGGTGCTGCCCGCCTCGATAACCGAAATGTTAGACAGGGAACTTCCGACGCTACCACAATCGTAGGTACGGGAGCAGGCGATTCCAGTCAACACCCAATCGACGGGTATCGCGATGTTACAAATAAGACATCAAACTTGCTGTGAACGTGGCATATAGCAGTGCCTCTCCCATCCAATAAAA
>CAWBSY010000008.1:0-332422 GCA_963791575.1 Terriglobia bacterium
CCATCAGAGCTGACGCTGGAATGGTGAAGATCCATGCCCAAACGATGCGGCGGGCCACACCCCATCGAACCGCTGATAGTCTCGTCGTGGCACCGACACCCACTATCGCGCCTGTGATTGTATGCGTGGTGCTGACCGGAATTCCGGCAAGCGCGGTTGAAAAGAGCGTAATTGCCCCCGCAAATTCCGCGCAAAATCCTCCGACCGGCTTCAACTTTGTGATGCGAGAACCCATCGTATGAACAATACGCCAACCGCCGAAGTAGGTCCCTGCCGCGATTGCGGCGTTAGCTGCAAGAATAATGGGCCAGTGAAATTTGCCCCAGTTCCCGGCTAGATCTTTGGCACTTAAATATTTCGCGCTAAATAGCGCACTGGCAAGAATGCCCATCGTCTTCTGTGCGTCATTACCACCATGACCCAGGCTGTACGCGGCTGCCGAGAGAAGTTGCAATTTACGAAACCATGAATCAATTCTTTGGGGAGCCTTGTTTTTTAGCAACCAGAAAATTGCAACCATCAAGCCGAAGCCAAGGACAAGTCCGGTTATTGGAGCAACTACAATGAATAGCAGGGTCTTGTACCAGCCTTGCCGGATGATGACACCGAATCCCGAGCGAACGATCGCCGCCCCCGCGTATCCGCCGATGAGTGCATGCGAAGAAGAAGTGGGAAGACCCCATAACCAAGTGAGTAGGTCCCAAGCGATCGCACCGAGAAGCCCCGAGATCACCACGTACTGCGTAACGGCCTCGACCCGAATCATCCCTTGTCCGATTGTTTTAGCCACGGCTGTACCCAGCAGGAACGCAGCTAAGAAGTTGAATGTCGCCGCCCATAGCACGGCGAGTTTAGGAGACAGCACGCGCGTCGAAACTACCGTAGCGATGCTATTCGCCGCATCATGAAATCCATTTAGAAAGTCAAAGGACAAAGCGACAACGACTGTGATCGCGAGCAAAAGAAGATCACTTTTCAATTGCACACTTCCTTTGGCTGGAGAGATGAATTAAGTACTTTTCAAAACGACAGTCTCCAGAACATTGGCAACATCTTCTGCCCGGTCTGTGGCTGTCTCCAAAACTTCGATCAACTCTTTTAGCTTTATCAGATTGATGGGATCTTTCTCACGTTCAAAAAGGGCTGCGATAGCCTCTCGGGAGATTGTGTCAGCTTCGTTTTCTAATCGATTGATTTCTACGCAGTGGTCAAGAACGTGGCCGTTCTTCTGCAATAATGACACGCCGAGTTTGAGTTCTTCGGTTTGTTTAAGTATCAGATGACTTAATCTCGCGGCGGCTGGAGGAGCAATGTTTATCTTGTACAGAGTAGTTCTTTCCGCAGCAGCGTGGATGAAATCGAGCACATCGTCCAAAGATGACGCCAACCGATGCATATCCTCTCGATCGAACGGAGTTATGAACGTTTGATTGAGCTTTTTTAAAATTGAATGTGTGATTTCATCGCCTGTACGTTCTATGGCCTTAATCGTTGTTGCTTTGTTGTCTAAGTCTGAATAGTTTTCAAAGAGATCGACCAAGGCCTGCGCTCCAGCGATCAAATTGTCTGACATCTCGGCGTACATTTGAAAAAAGCTGTTATCTTTAGGAATTAATTGAAACATGCTCGGATTGGCTCCAGACTACGAGGCAACGAGTTGCGAAACCGCCATAGGGCAAGTCAATATCTCACGCTGACTTTAACGAGTCAACCAGACCTGCGTCGGTTTCCGTTCCGATGAAACGATCGAAAAAGATTTTTGTGGTGGAAGATGATCGGGATATCGCTCGCCTCCTCAAACATGTACTCACAAACGCTGGCTTCTCAGTGCAGTGCTTCAGCACTGCAGAAAAGGTCATTCCCGAAGCCGAGGAGAATACGGCGGACTTGTTTATTTTAGACGTCATGCTGCCCGGAATGAACGGTCTACATCTTTGCCAGAATATCCAAGAGCATGAGTTGCTTCGAGAGATACCGATACTGATTCTCAGTGCAAAATGCTCAGCACGCGACAAGCGCTCAGCATTTGACGCGGGGGCTATGGAATATCTAACGAAACCTTTTAGTCCAAAGGAATTGGTGTTGAGAGTGCGAAGACTGTGTGGAGATACTGTTATGAGCTAGGATTTCTTACTAGACCCGGTATCGGTGACATTAGCCGACAGTCTCTTTCTAGGCAGGCTCCATCCCACAAAGGAAATTATGAGAAGCGCCGTTGTAACGCCGACGCCCGCGACTTCGAGAAACTCCGTAATAGCAAACTGCACACCCATACTTTACAAATTTTAACCTCTCCCAAATATGAATGAAAGTTACCTAGGTCACGATTTCAACGCAGCGGCTGGGGAACCATCACGCAAAATTCAGTGATGGGATTGGAAGAGCTCTATAGGTTGCCGAAACGAGCGTCTACCAGCGGCCCACCGTCGAGCGTCCGAGTGGGAACCGGGTTTAACGGGTCCCTTGCACCTGACTCAGCACGCGCAGATGGAATTGCTCAAAGTGATTCGCGCAGAGAAGCGAGATAAGTGGAGTGTCCCTGTATTTTTCCTCAAAGAAGTCTTGGCACCTGTCACCGGAATACTCGGAGCCATCATGGGACTTATATCTCTGATCCATGCTCTGCATTCAAAGTAGTTTTACTCTCCCAGCAGCTTCTTCATCCGCTGGAGCTTCGCCGTGAAAGCTAGCTTTCGAGTTACTTACTGAGGACGCTTTATGGATGCTCAGTTGAGCCCGTTTGAATGGATAGTGCAACATCTCCAGTTGGTCGGTTGGCCGACGCTCGTAGTCATTGCGTGGAAACTTCGGGGAGTGTTCGAGACATTCCTGCATAATCATCTAGAACATGTCCAAGCATTCGCTGGACCGGATTGAAGCCGGGCAGAGAAACCAGACCGAAGCATCCGAACGCGACAAGGACCCGATCGTCCAGGCCATTATTGCCGTCCAGTGAATACAAGAGTTGATCGATTAAAAGAATGTGAAAGTGGAGTCTCTTCAATGTCGGAATTTGAATACTTGTTGCAGCTCGCCGAAACTCGGGAACCTACAGTTTCCAGTACAGGCTGGAATCTTACACAAGAACAAATCGACGCTTGGGTAGATTACTTCTTCGGGGAAGAGCAATAATCCTTTCATTTATGGGCCGCTGGTTTTATCTTGCGCGCCTGCAAAACCTCGGCAGTGATATCGCTAAGTGCGTCTGTGGTCGATCTGTCTCCCTGAGCGTATTATCATGTTTGATGAACAAGGCGGTCCTAGTTTTGGTCAGCAGTTATTGTTCAAAGTTTGACAAAGTAAAATTTGATTTAATTGTTCTGCTCAATCATTTCTAGCCTTTCGGATCTTCCTATTAGAAATTCATCAACTGCTTTGTTGCATCCCGGCCACGGCGGATCGTTGTACTCATCAAAAAGAACGATCCCACCAGACAGCATTCGCGGATAGAACTCTTTCAAGCATTCTCTATATGATGTTTCCGTCCATGCGTTTTTCTGCCGTGGTCCTGAATAATTTGGTCGGTCGCTAGAAACGTCCAATCCCGAACGTAGCTTGACTGCCACTCTTGTAGCGTTTCCTCTATATTTGCGGTGGCGAGCAGATCGAGATTGGTGCCGTAGAATGCGGTCCTGGTACTTGATCAGGAAAGCCCTAACCTTTTCGGGTGGGGCCATCATCAGGTAATCCATTCGCGCGGCTGTATTGATGGCAAAGTTTGGATAGAGATCAAAACGCTTGGCAATTTCATCGAGATCCTTCTCCATGCTTCCCAAGTGCACCCCACCATGCGGAGTTTGGGGTTGCTCGCGAGAATGAGGTCGCGCGCCTCCGGGATCGCTTTCTTGGTCGGATATTCGGGCTTGTCACCCAGATACCATCGCGGGTTTTCCTGATAGTAGGACCATGAAGGATTAGGGAGATCGGGCGGCCCACGGATAAACGATAGTGGCGATGAATCTGCACAGCCGCCAACCTTGAGCGGGCTGACAACGCACTCGCGTTCCTTGCCCACCTTGAGATGAAGAGTTCTCATTGCAATGGGCAACGGTCTCCATGAATTTCAGGGTCTGGCAAAAAGGATTTAAACGAAAGAAAACGTAAATAAACGCAAATAAAAGTTGACAGACGTAACCCTGCTGCGATAAACCATTATCCCGCCTTATTTTCACAATAAGGTGTTAATTTTCATCACGTGAAAGCAAGGTGGCATTTCGCAGTTGATCGGTAAATGGGGTCGATGGCTTTCGCAAGCTTTTTGTTCCAATAATTCATTTCTTAACAAACGGAGCATAACCACGACTATGAATCGGTTTATCAGACGGGTTGTAATCGGTGCGGTGAGTGCAGCTGTGCTGCTGGGAGCAGTTCTCGTATGGGCAGATATCACCGGTTCGATCTCGGGGTTTGTTTTCGATCCGAGCGGTGCTGTGGTTTCTGGGGCCACTCTGGAAGTAACCAGCGTCGCGACCAATGTCAAGCATACGACCACCTCCGATTCGAAGGGCTTCTATAGTTTCCCGTCCCTTAGCGTTGGCGTGTACAACATCAGCATCACTCAGTCAGGATTTCGTGATGTCAAGGAAGAGGGCATAAGCATCGACGCCAACTCAGCCGTTCGCATCGACGTCAAGTTGCAGGTGGGCTCGGTGGTGAACACCATACAAGTGCAGAGTGACGCGCCGGTGGTGGAAACCCAGAGCACGCAAATGGGCGAGGTCATCGAGAGCGCCAAGATCACTTCGGTGCCTCTGAATGGCCGCTCCTATATCGATTTGCTGGCTTTACAGCCGGGTGTGTCGCCTTATCAGGATCACTCGGGAGTTGACACAACTGGAGTAGGCGCGACGACGATCTCCGGCGACCAAAGCAACGGAAGCCAATCCGTCAATGGCGGACGTCTCGGCTCCAATGGCTTCATGGTCAATGGGGCAGATGCGGAAGAAGGCGTCCACAACGGAGCCGCGATGATTCCGAATCTCGATTCGATCGCGGAATTTCGCATCATCACCAATAACTTCAATGCTGAGTATGGAAATTACAGTGGGGGCCAAATCAACGTCGTCACAAAGTCGGGAACAAATAAATTTCACGGAGATGTCTTCGACTTTCTGCGGAATACAGACCTGGATGCAAAGAATTATTTCTCATCGCAGCGCGGGGTCTTCATTCAGAATCAATTTGGCGGAATCATTGGTGGGCCGATAAAAAAGGATAAGGTTTTCTTTTTCGCTGACTATCAGGGAACCAAACAGATCTTAGGCCAGACCCAGTCCTTCGCTGTTCCGACTACAGCAGATCGCGGTGGAAACCTGTTGGATGCTGCAGTGGCGCTCACTGGTAGCGTAGCCGGAACTTCCTGGGCCCAGACACTTTCGACGGAACTCGGAAGACCCGTAACCCAAGGAGAACCCTACTACACCGCGAGCTGCACTGTGGCCAACAATCAATGCGTCTTCCCAAATGCATTCATCCCGCAGAGCGCGTGGTCGCCGGTGGCGGTGAATACCCTCAAATATATCCCCGTGCCGAATGCGGCTTTATCGAACGGTGCTAATTATCAGGCTTCATCGCCGAACGGCACTTTGACCGACAACAAAGGAGGATTCCGTCTCGATACAAATACGCGCTACGGTTCTTTATTCGGATATTATTTTTTCGATCAATTCTCGACCATTACTCCTTATACGCAGGGGATTACTGTTCCCGGCTTTGACAGTACTAACCAGGGCCGCACCCAGATGGTGAATTTGGGCTTGACCACTACCCTCAACAATTCAATGGTCAACGATATTCGATTGGTGTATCTGCGAGATGTTAACCATACCGGGCAGCCGCAGGGTGGAACCGGAGTCTCGTTGGCGTCATTGGGTTTTAATACTCCTTGGAATAGCACCGGGGGAATTGGCGCCATCAAGCCGAGTCTCGAGGGAGTTCCATCTTTTGCGTTTAACAATTACTCTTTTGGTCTTCCTCAAGATGCTCTGAATCAGTACAACAATACATTACAGATTATTGATAATGTCGCGAAAATTTTCGGCACCCACACTCTCCAGTTCGGAGCAGACTTCCATTACGACCAGATTAACGAGCGCAACTACGATGACACCAATGGAGCCTTTGGTTTTAACGGTCAGGAAACCGGCCTCGACTTTGCCGACTTCCTGATTGGGGCTCCGGCTAACTTTACACAGGCCAGCCAGCAACTTCTGGACTCGCGCACAAAATACTTTGGAGTGTACGCGCAAGATAGCTGGCGTGTCCGGTCAACGCTAACCCTGAATTATGGGCTGCGTTACGAGATCATGCCGCCGTGGTATGACACGCAGAACAAGCTGGAGACACTTATCCCTGGCGAGCAATCCCGCGCCTTTCCGACGGCTCCTGTCGGCCTGGTGGTTCCTGGAGATCCGGGTGTGCCGCGAACATTGGCTCCGGTTCAGTACCACAACTTCGCTCCCAGGGTAGGTTTCGCATATTCGCCGGATGTGGCCGAAGGCTTGCTCGGCAAAATTTTTGGCGGCCCTGGCAAGACCAGCATTCGTGGCGGTTACGGTATGTTCTACAGTTCCTTTGAGGATGCCACCGGCTTTGTTGAGGTTGGGGATGCGCCTTATGGTCTTTATTACAATGCCCAGAACACCCTCTTAGCGTCGCCATTTATCGATCGCGCCACAGGAACGAATGCTGGACAAAAATTTCCCTTTACGTTCCCTCCGACCAACGTTTCACCCTCCCATCCAGACACGACGTTTAACTGGACGCAAGCCACTCCGATCTCCGGTGGGGATTACTTTTATTCTCACAATAAGACCCCGTACGTGCAGCAATATGATTTGTCCCTACAGCGGCAGCTCGGAGCTTCGACGGTCATGAGTGTCAGCTACGTTGGTTCAGTCGGCAGGCACCTTCTGACGTTTGAAGATGCGAATCCCGCGACTGCCGCGCTCTGTCTTGCGTTGAATGCACAGTTGCCTACGGGTGCAACCCAATGCGGACCGGGGTTGGAAGACAATACTTATACGTTGGTAAACGGAGCGACCCTCACCGGCCCCACGGTTGTTACTGTCGGCGGAGTGAAAGAGGTTCAGGGAACGCGCCCTACCTTTGGAAATAATTTCGGCAGCAATCCCTACATGAAAGCGGTTGTCAGTTCGAGCTTTAATTCGCTGCAAGTCAGCCTGAAACACAGCGAGAAATATGCAGAGTTTCTGCTTGGCTACACATTCGAAAAATCTATGGACAACGGTTCGACATCGTTCGATGCCACCAATCCGTTTAATCCCCGCTTAAGCCGCGCTTTGTCGCTGTTTGACGTTCCACAGGATCTGGTGCTGAGTTATACGATTCAACTGCCTTTTAATAACTTCATTGGCAAGAGTGATATCGCTAAAAAATTCACCGCGGGTTGGTCTTTGTCCGGAATCTCGACATTTGCCAGCGGCGAACCCGTGCAGCTGAGTGAAAGCGATGACAACTCGCTCAGCGGGACATTTAATGACTCGATCGATGAGCCGAGCTACGTGCCCAACGCCGGTCCTCTCTACGGAAATCGCAATCCCCGTTCAGGCCAACCGTATTTCAACCCCAATTACTTTCAGCCGGAGCCGGTCGGGCAGGTCGGCAATGCTATGCGCCGATTTTTTTCGGGGCCGGGCATCTTCAACTCCGACGTAGCCTTGTCGAAAGACACGCAGATTAGTGAAGGAAAGCAGTTGCAGTTCAGGGCGGAAGCGTTCAACGTTTTCAACCATGCACAGTTCAAGAATCCATCGGGAGATGTCAACAACACAGGCACGGGTGGCTTTGGATATGTGACTTCCGCTCGCGATCCGCGCATCATGCAAATCGCATTGAAGTTGTTGTTCTAAATACAGCCTTAGCGGCGAAGTACAGCGGAGCGTTTTGTTTGTAGTCTGCTCGATGCGCGTGAATGGATGGGGCAACTGAAGGAGGATTTGTTGCGGGTGCTGTATCGGCGACCGATGCTTTTCTGGCTATTTCTCTTTGCCGGAATGCTGTCCTTCTCTTCGTTAGACGCGCAACAGGCGGGCAATATTAGCCGGACCGATACGGCCTCTGTCGCATCCGATGGACCTGCTCTTTTTGGCAGAAGCTGCAGCTCGTGCCATGGGGCGGACGGGCGTGGCGGGGATCGCGCCCCCGACATCGCGACGGTTGCCGATGTCCAGCAGATGTCGGATGCAGACTTGCTCGGGATCATTCGGGGCGGAATCCCCGCAGCAGGTATGCCCGCATTTGGTGCGTTAGGCACGGAGAAGTTAAAGGCGCTGGTCGGTCAGCTGCGAGTGTTGCAAGGCATGGAGGGCAAGAGCGCGGCGGTTCCACTTCCCGGAAACACGCGTGCAGGAGAAGCACTTTTTTTCGGGAAAGCGCAATGCTCTACGTGCCACATGGTCAATGGCAAAGGCGGATTTATCGCGAGTGATCTCTCGCTTTACGGATCCCGTCAGGTGGCTGAGAGCATACGGCAAGTGATCATCGATCCTGATAACAATTTGACGGCTCGATCCCATGCCACGACTGTGATCACCAACACCGGCAAAAAAGTTACCGGACTTGTAAAGAGCAGTGACAATTTTTCCATTACGCTGCAAACCGTGGATGGCTCGTTTCGTTTTTTTGAGAAGTCCGATTTGAAGAGGATCGATATCGCTTCGAGTGCGATGATGCCAGACAACTTCGGCTCCATTCTCAATGCCGATGAGTTGAGCGATTTGATCAGTTACCTACTCGGCGTTGCGGCCCAGAATGGTAGCCATGATGCCGAGAAGAAGCGAAGCAGATGGGATGACGATGACGGGCGATCTAATTAAAAGAAGGTGTGTACTTTGCTGTCACGGATACAGATAAAGACGCACTCCATGTTGTCGATCATTGGCGTGGCCTTAGTGGCTGGCCTGATGTCTCCTACGGTTTGGGCGCAAACTGCCAAGCGAGCGTTCGAACTCCAGGGACTGTCGCCTTATTTTTGGAAGTTAATCGATCACGACGCCAAGCTCACAACAGTTGGGACTGGCTTTGGTTTTACAGAAGGCCCAGTCTGGGATAAGTCCGGCTATTTGTGGGTGAGTGATGAAACATTAAACAAGATCTTCCGGCTGGACGTAGCGAGCGGCGAAAAGCAGGAGATGATTGCTCTCGGCGATCCGGACGGCAATACATATGATCAGCAGAAGCGCCTGCTGGATTGTGCAAGCGTCTTGCGCGCAGTCATTCGACTTTCAGCCGACGGCAAGAGCTACGACATTGTCGCGGATCGATATGAAGGAAAGCGCCTCAATAGCCCAAACGATGTCGTTATTGGCCCCGATGGCGCAATCTACTTTACTGATCCAAACATGGACCTTGTCGTCGGACAAAAACAGGAGATTCCATTCCAGGGTGTCTATCGAATCGCCAAGAACGGTCAAGTGCAATTACTGACCAAAGATCTGACCCAACCCAACGGACTTGTCTTTTCTCCCGATGGGAAAAAGCTATATATAGATGATTCCGAGCAACGGAATATTCGCGTCTACGACTTCCATCCGGATGGCACCTTGGCCAATGGCCGGATCTTTGGCGACGAGAAGGCGGGACCGAAAGACGGTGAACCGGATGGCATGAAAGTGGACACTGAAGGGAATCTGTATGCGGTAGGTCCCAAGGGTGTCTGGGTGTGGAATCCACAAGGCGTCCATCTCGGAACCATTGTGGTTTCTGAACAACCGGCAAACCTTGCTTGGGGAGATGCGGATTTCTCAACGCTGTACATTACAGCCGAAACTTCGGTGTACAAGATCCATACAAAGACTCATGGATCTGTTCCATAGTTCTGCGCGATGCCGAGTTTACAGATCTTGAGTAGTGCGGTTACTTGTGGTGGGAATTCAATGAACAATTTATTGAGACGCGGTAGGTTGGCTATTTTAACGCTTTTAATTTTCGCATCCGTCACGAATTGCTTGGCTCAGGGTTCCACCGTAGTTACCTCATCTTCCGACAAGGCTACTGGTGCGTCTTATAGTCCGGGCATCCTCGTAAATGGAACGCTATACGTTTCCGCACAAGGTGGCCGCAATTCCAATGGCAGTGTTGCGCCTGACTTCCAACAAGAGGTGCGCCAGTCAATAAAAAATGTACAAAATGTCCTGCATGAAGCAGATATGGATTTTGGGAACGTTGTTTGGATGAATGTCTACCTGACCGATTCGCATAACGTCGATGCGATGAATGAGGTTTATTGGAATTCGATTGGAGCAAGTGCTCCGGCGCGAACTGTGTTGGTGGTGGCTGGTCTTCCCAACAAACAGAAGATTGAAATTAACTGTATAGCCGTAAAAGATACGAACCGCCGACGGAGCATTTGGCCTCAGGGTTGGCCTCAAGGGCAGCATATGGATCCGCCTGCGATTCAAGCGGACGACGTTTTATATATCTCCGCACAGGGCGGAACTGATCCGCTCACCGGTAAAGTAGCAGCGGATTTTCGTGGCGAGGTCAAGCAAGCTCTCGATAACGTTGCTGTGATCTTAAACACAGCTGGTATGAGTATGAAGAACGTTGTATGGGTGAATCCGTACATGAGTGCCAGCGGACAATATGACGTAATGGGCGGCATTTATAGAACATATTTCGAATTCGGAAATACGCCGGGACGGGGCACGATTGAAGTCGCGGGGTTGCCGAACAATAATCATGTAGTCTTTAGCTGCATCGCGGGCGCCGATCTTGCAAAGCGTAAAGCTGTACGTCCCAGAAACATGTCGCCGAGCCCAACCGCGAGCCCCGGCGTTCTCTACGGCGATACCCTTTATCTTTCCGCCAAAGATGGATTCATCCCTGACCAGGGAATCGTTACGCCTGATTTCGAGTTGCAGCTTCGGCAATCGATGCGCAATCTTTTAGATGGGCTGCAAGAAGCTGATATGAGTTTTGCGGACGTGGTTTTTTCCACTGTCTATTTACGTCAAATTCAGGACTCCGATCGCATGAGCAATCTCTATGGAAAGTTCTTTAAACCTAAGTTTCCTGCGCGAACCGTTTTGCAGCAGAATGTCGAACCAAAAGCGGAAGCGGCCGAACAAATTTCATTCATCGCGGTAAGACAACAACATTAAATACGGGGACAACGAATGCAGCCGCAACTGAAAATGCAACGTAGAACGTTCTTTAAGTGGCTCTCTGCTTTGCCACTCCTTACACAAGTGGGCATCCAGCAGGCATTTGGAGCAGGGTGGGCCGAGGTCGCGAAAAATTCCACGGATAACATCTACACCCGGATCGGAGTAAGGCCCATCATCAATGGACGAGGAACGTGGACCTATTTAAGCGCCACTCTCGAATTGCCTGAAGTGAAGGCCGCTCAGGAAGCAGCCTCGCTGCACTATGTCAACATATTCGACTTGCAGCGCGCTGTCGGCAAGCGATTGGCGGAATTAACCGGCGCAGAATCCGGCATGATCACCTCTGGAGCGGCGGCTGCCATCGCATCGGGCACAGCAGGATGCATTGCGGGAACAGATCCAAAGTATGTTTGGCAATTGCCGGATACAACCGGGCTCAAGAATGAAGTGGTTATGGTCGGTGGCCGAAGCCCGTTTGATAGCGCAATTCGGCTTGCAGGCGGGAAGCTTGTCGTTGTGGACTCGGCAGAGCAAATTTCAAACGCAATCACCGACCAAACAGCAATGATCTATACGGGCTCGCAGCCGGCGCAATTAGCTAAGGAAATAGCAATTGCAAAGAGTCACCATGTTCCTATATTCATGGATGCCGCCGACGGCATTCCTCCCGTAGAAAATATCCGGCTGTTCGCCAAGATGGGATGTGATCTTTATGCGGTCAGCGGAGGCAAAGGGTTATGTGGTCCGCAATCGACTGGCCTGCTGCTTGGACGCAAAGATCTTATCGACGCGGCGCTTGCCAACACTAATCCGTGGGAAGGCGCAGTATGCCGCCCCATGAAGGTTGGCAAAGAGGAAATCATGGGATGTCTCGCAGCGGTTGAGGCCCTCTTTAAGATGGACATGACCGCGCTGACGAAGCAATGGAATGCGCGTGTTCAACGCATTGCCACATTAGTGGGAACAGTGCCGGGCGTTCACACTGAGATCTTCACGCCTACTGCCGAGAATCAATATCCCACGCTTAACGTTACATGGGATCAGGCAGGATGGCATTATACGACCGCCGATTGCGCAAAAGAGTTGCTTGACGGCACGCCAAGCATCGCGGTTATGAGCAATGATAATCCGAGTGACGTTCTGATCAGAATTCCTGACCACAAGCGCGAGTCGCGCCACGCCGAAAATAAGCTTCAGATAATATCCATGACACTGAAGCCAGGCGAAGACATTGTTGTTGGTAAGCGACTGCGCCAGCTATTGTCAGCGGCCAGGGAGAAGGCTGCCTAATAGGCTTTCACGCGAGCGAACCAATTGGAGATCTTTTGAGGATGAGATTAAGTATTTTCGGCGTCGCTCTGGCGCTGTGCGCGATGATCGCCATAGCCAATGCTCAGATCCCCCCGGCCCCATCTCCTTGTCAAATCCATCCGACGACGTTTGACGGTTGGCAAGCACAGGAAGTATCCAACGACTGGATACGACTTACCTTTGTGCCGCAACTTGGCGGTCGACTGATGCAAGTGGCGTTTAATGGGCATCCGTACTTGTTCGTCAATCCGCAATACAAGGGAAAGTATATTTCGCCTGCTGAGGCCGCCGGCCGTTGGATTAATTATGGAGGCGACAAGATTTGGCCTCTGCCGGAAGGGAACGACGACGAGCAGCAGTGGGGCGGCGCTTCCACCGAACTGGACGACGGTCCTTATGCATTCACTATTTTGTCGCAAAAAGGGCGCTGTGCGGTGCGTTTAGAAGGCCCTCCCGATCCGCCGACGGGATTGCAATATACGCGGGAGATCAGTATTGGCAACGATTCACCAGAGATTTCTTTTCACGCCATCACAAAAAACTTTACAGGTCATACGATCAACTGGTCGGTTCAATCTGTCTCTCAATACGACTTGTCGGATTCCAAAGACGCGCGCCAATACAACCACAACTTCTGGGCATTTACTCCGATTAACCTGCATTCATCGTATTTGCTTGGATACCATCCTCGCGATGGGCTCGCGAACGATCCTTCGTACAGCGTAAAAGACAATTTATTCCGGTTGAACTGGCGCTATCTGGAAGGTGAGGTGTGGATAGACTCCAGCGCTGACTGGCTCGCGGTAATTGATGGTTCGAGTCAGTATGCGATGGTCGAGAAACACAAATACATTGAGGGAGCGACGTATCCAGGAAAGGCATCAGTTATTTTCTACAAAAATGGTCCTACAGTCGAAATGGATGATAAGGGAATGCCCCGCCTCTCATCGGGAAATCTGGAAGAGGTTCCTTATTACATGGAAGCGGAACTGAACAGCCCCATGGAGGTGTTAGCGCCGGGAGAAACCTATTCCATGGATACCTCGTGGTTTCCGTCCCGCATGGGATTGGATTTTCATGATGTAACCGAGGCAGGATTGATAGGACAACCGTTGGCCGTTACGCGAAATGGTGACCATCTGGAAATCAGTGGCAGCTTTGGAGTATTTGTTTCCGGAATACTAGAGGCATACTTGTATCGCGAGAACGGCGCGGACAGAGGTCACGTGTCAATTGGGTCAATCAATCCGCAGGATAAGGTCGAATTGCATCAATCTGTTCCAGCATCTAAAGATGTGGTGCGAGTGTCTCTGCATGTGATTGATTCTCACCACTCCGACCGAGGATCTCTCGGGGAAGTATTCGTTATTCACGAATAAGCGAGGGCAATTGCTTCTATGGTCGTGAATATACGAATGCTTCAAAGTGTGGCTTTTCTTAGTTCTGTATTTTTGTTATTCGTAGTTCGTCAGAGCGAGTGTCAAACATCCGTTGGAAATGTGGATGTGCAACCGGACCAACTACTGTCCCATACGATCAGGGACAATTGGCCTTCCTATAACGGCGATTACACCGGAAGACGCTACAGCAGTCTCACGCAAATAAATGCCGAAAAACGTTGGGCAGCTTCGAGCGCAATGGGTGTTCCATAGTAAGAACTCAAGCAAGTTGGAAGTCACCCCCGTCGTTGTTAATGGAGTGATGTACATTACGGCGTCGAACGACGCATACGCCCTAAATTCGACAAACGGCCGAGTCTTGTGGCATTATTCGCGACCGAACTCCAGCGGTCTAGTCGATGATGCTGCCGGTCACATAAACCGGGGCGTCGCCCTATTGGGAACACGTCTGTTTATGGAGACGGATAACGCACACCTGTTGTGTCTAGATGCTCGCTCCGGTCACCTATTGTGGGATGTTGCTTACGCCGACTGGAACAAAAATTACGGAGCTACGAGCGCTCCGTTAATTATCAAAGATAAAGTGCTAGTCGGCACCTCCGGAGGTGATTCAGGTGTGCGCGGATTTCTCGCGGCATACGACACATCGGGAAAGTTAGTATGGCGGCTCTGGACTATACCAGCTCCGGGAGAATTCGGCTCGGAGAGTTGGCCGGGCGATACCTATCTGCACGGCGGTGGCACAACCTGGATGCCCGGAACATACGATGAACAGCTCAATACCATCTACTGGGGAACAGGAAATGCCGCTCCAGACTACGATGGCAGCGTTCGACCCGGAGACGATCTCTATACGTCGAGTCTACTGGCGATCGATGCGGATACCGGAAAACTGAAGTGGTATTTTCAATTCACACCGCACGATTTGTATGACTACGACGGGACCCAGACACCGGTTCTAATTGATGCACTGTACCAGGGCAAACCGAGAAAACTTTTAGTCGAGGCCAACCGGAATGGTTTTCTGTACGTACTTGACCGCACCACCGGCAAGTTCCTGTCGGCCACCCGGTTTTCTGAAAAGCTGAACTGGGCGAAGGGCATTGACGCGAATGGGAGGCCGATCGTCTCTGACTTACAGCCAACCGCCGAGGGAACACTTATTTGTCCCGGTGATGATGGAGCGACGAACTGGTTTTCTCCTTCCTATAGCGAGGCCACGCATCTTTTCTATTTCTCGACATTTAATAATTGCGCTGTCTACTTCAAGAAGCCGGAAACGTTTGCCGAAGGCAGCGACTATTACTCGACTGGAACCAGGCATGAATCGAAGGATAAAGGGCAGAAGACTCTCCTCGCCTTTGATCTGAACAAGAATACTTTTACATGGCGCTATCCTCAGGAAGGGGACGCTCGCTCCTGGGGAGGAGTGATGACTACGGCTACGGGCTTGGTCTTCTTCGCCGATGACGCAGAATGTTTCGAGGCTGTTGATGGCAAGACCGGAAGGTCCTTGTGGCATTTCAATACCGGGCAGACGTTCCATGCTTCTCCCATGAGTTATTCGGTTGATGGAAAACAATATGTTGCCATTGCCGCGGGCGATGACCTTTTTGCGTTCGCGTTGCCATGATGGCGAGACTGGGAAGGCCTAACGGTTGGGAATCGCCTGCGCCAGATTTTTGGCCAATCCAGGCAAACAAGCAGCGGAGTGATTTTGCCTTCGAGTCCTTAAAGGTGTTGACTCACCTATAAGTGGGAGCATAGCCATGAAGAATTTTCGCTTCATCATGAAATTAGTTGGATGGCTCAGCATTATATTTGCGGTAGCGATAGCAGTGGCCCAAACACGGCTCGCCGTTCCTTCGTATCAAGATCCTGGATCGCCGCAATGGTCGGCGTGGGCTGCGCCGGGCGCGAAGGCCGTCGGAATCATGATCGTCAATCTCAATAATGGAGATGATGAAACCTACTATCCGAGCGTAGACCACGCGATCCGTAACACCCGCAAGCAGGGCATCTTTGTGCTTGGATACACCTACACTGGTTACGGCGCGCGAGATCCGAAAATAGTGCGGCAAAAGATCGATGCGGTCTACCGCAACTACCTCGTTGATGGCATGTTTTTTGACGAGGTGCCAACTGACTGCAATGCTAGTAATTCGTTTCTTCCAACACAATTCTTGTACTACCAGGCATTGACAAACTACGTGCGCCAGAAGGCAGGTGCGCGGATCACCGTACTCAATCCAGGAACCTACAGCGCGAGCGACTGCTGGATGGGGATCACCAATATCTTGATGAATTGGGAAGACAAAGGACTGGCTAGCTATCGCAATGACTACGTGGACTTCGCTTGGGTACACAAATATTCGCCCGACCGCTTCTGGCACATTGTCTATGGCATGGGTGGGAACGAACTCCAAACGGCACTAGAACTCGCAAAACAACGTAATGCCGGATGGGTTTACCTGACAGAAGAAGCGGGCAATCCCTATGCAAGGCCACCGCACTACTGGTCAGCAGAAACTGCCGCAATGGAGCAGCAGGCGGTGCAGTCTCCCTTTGCCAACGCATGGCCGGATTCCTTTGACTCCCAAGGTGCTCAGGCGCGCGGTCGTATCTCGATTCGCTGGAGTGGTGTGAGCGCGAACTGGCAGATATTCCTCGACACCGATCAGAACTCGAAGACCGGATATAACGGGGGTGGCATTGCAGTGGGTGCGGAATACCTGTTCGAGGCCGAGGGCGACGCGGTCCATTTATTGAAGTACTCGGGCACAGGCACAGATTGGAACTGGAAGGAAGTTGCAGCAAATGTCGCACTCGACAGTCTCGATACTGGCATTCAATCGGTGAGTTTCGATACGGCAAGCCTCGCCAGTCCGAAGCCCTTGAATTATCAGATCCGCGCCTTGGACGCCGCCGATCGCCCTGCTTATGACAGCTACGTGTTGCCGCTCAGCCTCGACAACACAGGATTGGTTTTTGACATTACTAACCATTCGGAATAATCGCAGTACTGTCAAGTGTGCTTTCATTTTCGGCGGAACATTCTATACGCAGAGAATCGGCCCGGTGACAGCTTTGTAGATAAAAACTTTGAATCGGGAAACTTTGAAAGGAGTTGAGCCACTCATGAGCGACGCACAATGTCTGACCGGAAAATTAACCATTGCGGGACGAGCAATCGAAGCCCAGCGAAGGCTGTTCGGGTTCTTGCAATGCAGATCGTTGCCACGCAGGATGATGGGCGCAACGATTGCCGCCTTGACTCTAGGAGCGGTGTGGTGTCCGGCGCAGCAGTTGGCCAATGGCACTCTGTCCGTGACCGTCAACCAGCAAAATGGAGACTATCAATTTGGACCGATTGGCGGCCAACCTACGTTGCAATCAAGCATAGGCGCGCTGGTCGATCACAAGTGGCTGCACCCTAGTAGCTATCCTTCGCATTCGGTCTCCGAGTCGCCATTCAGCGACGCGCTTGGCTCCGGTAGACAGTTGACGGTCACCTGCAGCGGACTGGCCGGCAGTCCTGATCTTATCTACGTGCTCCAGCTTTACACCGAAAATCCCTACGGCACCATTCAAGTGCGGGTCAAGAATGGAACGCAGCAAAGCTACATCGGTGCAGGCAATCCGCAGTGTTGATGCTGCGGGAGACTCGATCCTTAGCTTGGGCGGACGCCCATCGGACGAACGAGTTCTCTCCGATAGCTTCAGCGAGGATTGGCCGGATTTAGTGATCTATGATCTCGGGGGCGCTCCGGGCGGAATGCATCGCGGAGTCGGAAGCCAGCTGATCTATAACCGGCAAACCAAGCAGAGCTTGTTTCTTGGCGCACTCACATCGGATCGCTTTCTGACTCTTCTGCGGCTGAAGGCCGAAGGCAAAGGCGCCGAAGCTAAGATCGCGTCCTATAACGTCGAGTCTACTGGAACCACTGAGATTCAGAAAGATCTACAGCGAGGCTGAGACTCTGAAAGCAAAGCATCTGACAAGCGACCGGATCGAACTAAGTCTTCCACTGAATCCGGGCGAAGAAATGAGCTCCGAACGAGTGATGCTCGCGGCAGGGACGGACTACCTGGGGCAACTTCGCGCTTATGGTTCCGCTATTCGACGTATCCATCACGCACGTGTCTCAAGCGAGATTCCGATGGGATGGTGGAGCTGGACCGCTTATTATGCCGCAATCGATGAAGGCGAGACGCTGGCCAATGCCGATTGGCTCTCGCAGCATTTGAATTCGCTAGGCTACAACTTTTTTCAGATCGATGAAGGCTATCAGTACGCTCGCGGAGAGTACGTCACCGCCAACGCGACGCAATTCCCAGATGGGATGCGGTTTGTGGCTCGTCGTATTTTAAGAGATGGCCTTACCGTTGGCCTGTGGACGGCTCCGTTCGAGGTTAGCAGCCGGGCGTGGGTTTATGAACATCACAAGGATTGGCTGGTCCACAATGCCAAGGGCCAACCCATTCCATTAGAGGATGTGTGGAAGCAGAATGTTGACACGCTTTACGCACTTGATACGACGCATCCTGGGGCGCAGGAATATTTGCGCCAAACTTACAAGACATTGGTCCGGGACTGGGGAGTCCGCTTCATCAAGATGGACTTCATGGATACGACGGCAATTGAAGGTTTCTACTACCGCCCAAATACTACCGCGCTTGAAGCCCAGCGCATTGGTTTGCAGGTGATCCGCGACACGGTCGGCGACGACGTGCTTCTGGACAAGGACGGAAGTCCCATGCTCAATCCCGTCGGGATCGTAGATACAGGTCGTATTTCTGCGGACACGGGACACAGTTTTGCAAGGTCAAAGAACGCGGCTCCCGGAATCGCAGCGCGGTTCTACATGAATGGGAACTTCTTCATCAGTGATCCGGATGCTTTCAACATCACCGATACATATCTGGTGGAGCATTCGGGCGAAAACTCTGCACATTCGCTGGCGGCAGCGCAGACTTCGATTGCGCTTTCCGCGATTGCCGGTGGCATGTACGAAATCGGCGACGACTTGCTGGTTCTCAACAATGAAAAGGATCGACTCGCATTGGCCGAAAATCGAGACTTGCTCAATATGGCCAAAGCTGGTCGCGCTTCTACGCCTGTGGATCTGATGACCTATGAGCCGGAGGACGGACAACCCACTATTTTCCTGCTCCGGCAAAGCCCGCGGCAAAGCATGTTGACGGTTTTCAACTGGACCGACTGCGCCACGCTCGCGCACATTGAGTCTCGCCGACCTCGGAGTTTCGGCTAGTTCCGCGTTGGCGGCCACATCGGTAATGGATACAAGCACTACAGTCACGCTCGACGGTGGCGCGATCCGGCTGCAAAATCAGCCGCCACAATCGGCCGTGATAATCAAGCTGGTGGATACTGCCGTCGCCAAGTCTGTTCCAACGTGTTACGGCCCAAAGTTCCATCTCAATCGAAGGCTGGGGAGACAATAGCCTTCTCGGCGGAGGCTGATCCTGACGGCGTACCGGCACTTGGCTATCACTGGGACTTCGGCGATGGCGACATCGCCAATGGGTCCAAAGTATCCCATTGCTATACCAGAGCCGCCGATTTCACGGTTAATCTTATTGTCGACGGACCGGACGATCTGTCCTTATGAGCGGAGTTTTTCCGATCGGCAGTAACCGGCAAATTGAAACCGACTCCGCAACTCCGCGCGAACCGGCGCTTTGAGCAGGCAACCAATAAATGAAGTATCTGCTCATCGCACCACCCAATGATTACCGGGATCGCCGATGGTGAGGATGCGTAAGAGGTGACCGCCGATGCCTAGAATTTCAGGTACCCTCATTGCAATTCTGTTTCTAGTGAGATTGGTACAAGCTCTGCAAAGTACAGACGATGCAAGCTTCCTACATCGGTCTTCTCAGCGGACTGGCGTTTTCGATCGTTCTCGTATACCTGCTCATCGTAGTCAATTTCCAATCTTGGCTCGATCCTTTCATCATGATTTCCGCATTTCCCGCAGCGCTCGCAGGGATCGCCTGGATGTTGTTTATAACGCATACGAATCTGAGCGTGCCCGCACTCATGGGTGCCATTATGTGCATGGGCGTCGCTACTTCAAACAGCATTCTGGTCGTTAGCTTTGCTACCGAAAAACTGATGGAAGGTAGTGATTCCGTCGCGGCCGCACTCGAAGCGGGCTTCACTCGTTTTCGTCCCGTGCTGATGACTGCTCTGGCAATGATCATCGGAATGGTGCCAATGGCCCTCGGACTAGGAGACGGCGGTGAACAGAATGCTCCTCTTGGCCGTGCGGTCATCGGGGGGCTGATTTTCGCCACAGTTTCTACACTGTTCTTTGTCCCGGCATTTTTCAGTGTTTTGCGGACTTCGCGCCAGCAACCGGCCAAAACTGGAAGTGAGCAATAGGCAAAGGCCATCTGGAGTTCACCATGCTTTCTCAAACTGAAGATAAAAGACAAAGCGAAAGGCAAGCACTCCCGTTGAACGGAGCCGGTCCGGGGAAACGTCGCCACAAAGCATGGCTCGCACTTGCCATCGCAGTGATTGCTGTTGCCGCAATTCTGCTGTCGGGCATCTGGTCCCGCGTCAGAGCCCGCAAGACGCTCGACACGGAGACGGCGCAAGTGGCTGTCCAGGCTGTGTCAGTCGTCACGCCGAAACAGACTACACCTGCGCAGGAAATAATTCTCCCAGGAAACGTCCAACCATTCATCACTTCTCCTATTTACGCCCGAACGAACGGCTATTTAAAGAAGTGGTATTTCGACATTGGCGCGCACGTAAAACAAGGACAACTGCTGGCTCTCATCGAGACTCCGGAAGTGGACCAGCAACTCCAGCAGGCCCGCAGTAACCTCTTAACTGCGAGAGCGAATCTTGAGCTCGCTGCGATCACTAAAACGCGCTATCAAGGACTTTTGAAAAGCAACGCGGTATCTCAACAAGATGTTGACAATGCGGTCGGCACCTACAACGCAAATAATGCAATTGTCGAAGCAGATAAAGCCGCGGTAGAGCAGTTTGCGGCACTCGTATCTTTTGAAAAAGTCTACGCGCCATTCGATGGTGTGATCACGGCGCGTAACACTGACATTGGCGACCTCATCAATTCTGGCAGCAGCAGCAATGTGAAAACCGATCTCTTTCATATGGCTCAACCAGGAAAGTTGCGTGTCTACGTCAATGTTCCCGAAGAATACTCGCAAGGGGTCAAAGTCGGGATGACTGCAGATCTCAGTCTGGCTGAGTTTCCGGGCCGTAAATTTCAGGGGAAATTGGTTCGCACATCTGATTCGATCAATATGACAACTCGCACGTTGCTCATCGAGATAGATGTGGACAATCCTATCGGCACACTGCTCACCGGCTCATATGCAGAGGTTCACTTAGCGGTTCCTACACAGGCGTCCACCTTTTTACTGCCAGTGAATACATTGATATTTCGCTCCCAAGGCTTACATGTCGGCGTTGTGAAAGACGGTAAAGTCGTACTCACTGCCGTAACTCCTGGCCACGATTTCGGTAACGAGATAGAAATCGTCTCCGGACTGAAGCCTGGCGATCAGGTGATCATCAATCCGCCAGACTCAATCGTTCACGGACAACAAGTGAAAATTGTTCAGGCATCGTTGCCGGGAGATCCCAAGTGAAACGTCCTCAAAAGGTGCCCTCGTTCAGCAATCCGCGGCAAGCACCGTGGCTGGCAACTCTGCTCGCGATAGCGGTCCTGGAATTCGCGGGATGCGCGGTGGGACCAAAGTATCACCCTGCCGCGGTGCAGACTCCTCCTGCGTATAAAGAAGTAGGGAATTGGAAGCCAGCCCAACCCAATGATCAGAATCTTGGCGGTACGTGGTGGACAATATTCCAAGATCCGCAGCTGGATGCGCTTGAGCTCCAGATCAATGTATCGAACCAGAACCTGAAAGCAGCAGAAGCACAGTTCCGGCAATCACGAGCCGCACTACGCTACAATCGCGCTGACTATTATCCTACTGTGACGGCGGGCCGTCGGCGACTCGGACCCGGGTGTCGGCAAACCGTCCGCCTCCGAATTCAACTTTGACGGGCAGTTACATACAACGACTTTACGTTCTGCCATTCGAATGTTTCTTATCAGGCCGACGTCTGGGGGCGAGTGCGAAAGAACGTGGAGTCTTATCGAGAACAGGCGCAAGCCAGCGCGGCAGATCTCGCGACGGTTAATTTGAGCATGCACGCGGATCTCGCCGTTGATTACTTTCAAGCCCGCAGTCTTGGATGCCGAGGAACAGCTCCTGAACACTACGGTTACGCAGTATGAGCAAGCCTTGCAATTGACCGAGAGCCGCCGCTTCCAGGGAGGAATTGCTTCGGAAGTGGAAGTGGAGCAGGCGAAGACCATACTTCAGACCACGCGGGCGCAAGCGATCGATGTTGGCGTGGCGCGGGCGCAGTTCGAACATGCTGTTGCGATTCTTATCGGCAAGCCTCCTGCAGAGTTCAGCCTTCCTCCACTGCCCCTAACCGCACCGCCTCCGCGCATTCCTGTCGGCGTGCCTTCGGACCTGCTTGAAAGGCGTCCGGATATTGCGGCTGCGGAGAGGCTGGTTGCGTCCGCGAATGCCCAGATCGGCGTGGCGAAGTCGGCCTACTACCCATCGTTCAGTTTGAGCGCTTCAGGAGGATTTGAAAGCTCCAGCATCACGACTCTGCTGAATGGTCCTAGCGGTCTCTGGTCTATTGGACTGTCTGCCGTGGGGACTGTCTTTGACGTGGGAAGACGCCGCGCCCTCACCGACCAAGCGCGTGCCGCTTATGACTCTCAAGTCGCGAACTATCGACAGAGCGTGCTGAATGGATTCCAGCAGGTGGAAGACAATCTGGCCGCTGTGAGAATTTTGGAGAACGAGGCTCAGGTTCAGGACGAAGCAGTGACGGCAGCCCAACGTTCTTTAGAGCTTTCGATTACCCGCTACAAGGGCGGAGTCACAAGCTATCTCGAGGTGATCACGGCGCAAAATGCCGCACTTACAGACGAAGTGACAGCAGTCAATATCCTGGGACGCCGTATGTCGAATACGGTGTTACTGATCCAAGCCCTCGGTGGCGGATGGGATCGCTCAACTCTGCCAGCACGTCCCGAATGCTGTGGCAAGCTGGTGAGCAGCAATTCCAACTGATGGGGTTGCATTTTCTGATCCTTCTCTGAAGTCTAGTCTCACACACCTTAGAAACATTCAAATCTGCGAACATGCGCCGATTTCATGGAGCAGAATCGGGAGGATCGTCGATTAAACTAGAATCATATAGTGAACTTCGAGCAATCCGCGAATTGTGAGCTCGGTGTTATTTCTGATCGGCGGAAGTAGTGCATTGCGATTGGTTGTAGCTTTGTCATGTTTGATTTTGGGAGTTAGATGATGGCTGCGATTTCTCTAAAAGTAAACGGTCAGGTTC
Organism: Terriglobia bacterium; assembly: GCA_963791575.1. GTDB lineage: Bacteria > Acidobacteriota > Terriglobia > Terriglobales > Acidobacteriaceae > JAOAPG01. The sequence goes on from CAWBSY010000008.1 coordinate 23,283, forward strand.
ACACCGTGGACATCGATCCGGAAACTCCGTTGTTGTATGTTCTCAGCGATGACCTGCAATTGCGTGGACCCAAGTTCGGCTGCGGCCTGGCTCAGTGCGGAGCCTGCACTGTCATCATTCGAGGGCGGGCGGTGCGCTCCTGCGTTATGCCGGTGAGCGCCGTCAAAAATCAGGAAGTAACGACATTGGAGGGCTTGGGGACTCCGGAAAAACCACATGCGATTCAGCAAGCGTTTATTGATGAGCAGGCAGCTCAATGTGGGTTCTGCCTCAGCGGAGTGATTCTTACTGCAAAGACATTGCTGGATGAAAATCCGAAGGCGTCAGACGAACAGATCCGGGACCGAATGTCGAACGTGTTATGCCGCTGTTTCACTCACACTCGCATGATGCGCGCAATCAAGCTATATCAGGCGAGACTGGCATGAAGAAGAAATTCTCCCGTCGCGACTTTCTCAAGAGCTCCGGCACATTGGTCGTGAGTTTCAGTGCAGCCTCGCTGATCGGGCCGTTGGCTATCGCGCAAGGCCCATTCGATGTGCATCCGTCACATATTGATCCCACCAAACTGGACTCTTGGGTTGCCGTCCACTCCGATGGCACGGTGACTGCATACACGGGAAAATGCGACTTTGGCCAGGGCATGTATACCGTGCAGACACAGTTGGTCGCGGAAGAATTGTGCGTTTCTCTCGATAAGGTAAAGCTGATCCAGTGCGACACATCCGTGACACCGGACGAAGGCACGACCTCAGGCAGTCAGTCTACGCCGACCAATTTCAATGATCGGAATCTGGCACAGGCTGCCGCGACCGCGCGCGAGGCACTAGTGGGAATGGCAGCGCAGAAGTTAGACATTTCCGCAGATCAGCTAGCCGTCAAGGATGGTGTCATTACCGCGAAGGATGGGCGCCACGTTAGCTATAGCGAACTGATCGGCGGCAAACATTTCGACATCGCCGTGAGCTCTACCGCGAAGCGCAGATCTCCAAGCGAGTGGGAAGTGCTGGGGAAACCTGTTCCCTCTATGGACAGTGTTGCGCTCATGACGGGCACCTTCGAATTCGTTCACAACGTGCACGTGCCAGGAATGGTTCACGGTCGAGTCGTGCGTCCGCCAGAGACGGGAGCGACGGTTGCGAGCGTGGACGAGAAATCGGTGCAGCAAGTTCCCGGACTCATCAAGGTTGTCGTGCGAAATAACTTCGTCGGTGTGGTCGCGGAGAAGCAGTGGCAGGCAGCGCAGGCAGTGAAGTCCTTGAAGATTACCTGGAAACCCGGGACGGGATTGCCGACACAGAAAGACTTTTACGAGTACATCCGAAAGCAGCCCTCACGTGAGGTAATGCTCGTCAACTCCAAAGACGTGGATGAGAAGCTGAAATCGGCTTCACATGTTCTCAAAGCGACTTATTCCCATCCTTATCAAGCGCACGGTTCGATTGGTTCATCATGCGCAGTGGCCGATGTACAAGCGGATCATGCAACCGTATGGTCGGCGACACAGTCAGTGTATCCGACCCGGCACAGTGTTTCCGTGCTTACGGGATTACCGCTCGACAGCGTGCGCGTAATCTTTGTTCGCGGATCGGGTTGTTACGGACTAAATGCTGCGGACACAGTTTCATATGATGCGGCCCTGCTATCACAGGCCGTGCAAAAACCGGTTCGCGTTCAACTCACGCGACAGGATGAGTTCATTTCTGAGAATTATGGTTCAGCGTGCGTGATCGAGCAACAGGTTGGAATCAGCGCAAGTGGTACGATCGCGGCATGGGATTGTGAGACCTGGTCGGTGTCGTTCGGTGGAAGGCCCGGATATGAAAAGCCGGGAAACGTAATGACTGGCATGCTGGCCGGCTTTGATCCTGAGACCATTACTCCGCGGACAGCGATTGAGCCTACCGGGGAACTGCGCAACGGGAACAATGCAGTGCCCTCGTATGTGGTGGGATGCATCAGCGGAAAATGTGGCGGAGCAGGTTCAATACGTAGCGAACGGGTTCTTGCACACGCGGTGAAGTCGCCTTTCTTTACCGGGCCACTACGCTCGCCATTACGTTTGCAGAACACATTCGCGCACGAATGCTTCATGGACGAGATCAGCGCGCACGTAAAGGCCGATCCGGTTGCGTATCGGCTACAACATCTGACTGAACAGAGAATCATCGACGTCGTTAAAGCCGCAGCTAAGGCAGCGAACTGGGATGCACGTCCTTCGCCTAAGCGCGAAAATGCGCGTACCGGTACCGCTACTGGACGCGGCATCGCTTGTGTAGCATATGAGGGCGACAACGGATATGCGGCGCTCGTCGCCGAAGTGGAAGTAGATCAGGCAAGTGGGCGAATACAGCCCAAAAAGTTTGTACTGGCTAACGATAGCGGGCCAATTTCTAATCCTGATGGCTTGCGTAATCAGATTGAAGGCGGAGTGTTACAAGGAATGAGCCGAGCGCTGGGAGAAGAAATCACCTGGGACGATCGCAAGGTCACTTCCATCGACTGGCAGAGCTACAACACGCTGCCGCTGGGAATTCAGGTGCCCATCGTCGAGAGCGTTCTCATTGATCGGCCAGCAGCGAAAGCGACCGGAGCGGGCGAAACGGCAATCACACTGGCGGCCGCAGCAATCGGTAATGCGATTTTCGATGCGACCGGTGCCCGCATTCGTCAGGTACCATTCACGGCCGATCGGGTGAAAGCAGCGCTCGCATCCCGCGGATGATGTCCTCGCTGGATTCAAGCAAGGCTGTGCGCGTCGTCCTCAGTAATGACAGTTCGTTTCATATCGTCTGGCGACGTTTCATTTGTTCTCATCGCCGACTGTGTGGCTATGTTCCGCATTGCATTACTAGCTGTCCTCCATGATCCGGGTACGACCGCTTCTTTGGTATGTCTCTTAGGTATGCTGCTGCGACAGTCCGAAGGTGACACTCACCTCCTGGAACTTAGGTGGCATTCCGCAATTCTGGAAGAATTAGAGCCAAATCAAATCCAAGATTTTAGCTTTGACTTGGCTCTTTTATGTATCCGTTCCGGCTAACGATTACTGAGGCAGACCAGTAATCGGATCAAGAATCAGCTTGGACGCTTTGCGCTTGCCGCTGAAGTCGAACAGACCATCCAGGGTGCCGGCCTTTTCGTCCGTTGAGCCGTTGCCTAGGCGACCAAGGTTCCAGTTGTCTTCCACAAAGCGAAGAACCGAAGATTGATCGGTAATCTGGTGATCCACGTAATTCTGCCGCGCATAAGGCGAGATCACGAGCAGCGGTTGACGCGGGCCATATCCGCAACGTCCCGGGACACCAGCTCCAGGGGTGACACCGCAAGAGCCTGGGCCAGCAAGCTTGTCATCGGCAGCGCTGGATTGATTCACAATCGGATCCATTGCGTGGTCATACCATCCGTCTGAGTCGTCATAAAGAATGACCACTGCCGTGCTCTTCCATTCTGGGCTCGCTTCCAACGTGGTTAATAACAGAAACAACAAATTTCTGCTCGTCGAGGGGATCAGAGTAGCCTGGGTGTCCATCGTAAGCGCCTTTCGCCTTAAGATAACTGACAGCGGGAAGTTGACCGTTATCCAAGGCGGTGAAGAAGTCGGTTAAGTCGTATTGGTGACTTGTCAGAGTGTCGGCTGAGGTTCCAATGACGCCAATGTTCGCTGGGCGGACATGGTGCTGGTTAGCAGTCTGAGGGAAGTACAAAAATGGTTCGTGATGGGAAATATAATCAGCCGTTGTGCCGGCTAGCCCAGTGCTCTGCGATCCGCAAACTGCAACTCCGTTAACGACGGCAGTAGGGGCGAAGCCGCCTTGGAACCATCCCCAGGTGTACTGTTTACCATTGAGCAGGTCGCCGACGTTCAGGTTGCCATTGTCGATTCTGACATAGGTGCTATTGGGGTGGCAGTCATCGAGGTACGGACGTGGATCGCCAATAATGGTGGCGTTCGTCGTCGCTCCATTTGCCGTGTTGCCCGCCGGATTTCCACTGATAACAGTGGCGCCAGTGGTGTAGCCGCTGATCAGGTTTAATGCTCCGACCGAGGAAGGTCCGAACATCGTGCTGAAATGGTTATCGCTCATTGCGAAGTGCTGCGCATAATTCCAGAACGCAGTGACCGTGTTGCCATCGTAGTATCCCATCACCAGTCCGGTGCCGTGACCATAATCGCAGCTGGAATTGCCGGAACCTGTCGACTCAGGAAACTTGTCCATCAGTCCCATATCAAAGGCTGCTTGTTCCGCGCTGTAGCCGTGGTTTTCGTCGCAAGTTACCGCCTGCGAGCGATCGAGACGGAAAGGTTGCGCCGAATTCGGATTCTCATCCAGCAGCCCACTGCTCAAAAGATTGTTGACGCGCGGAGAGTTCGGGAGCGCCTGGAAAGTGGGCTCGTTCGGTGGATTCGTAGCATACGGATAAGTTGCGAAGTAGTGATCGAAAGAAATGTTTTCTTGGAAGATCACAACCAGGTGCTTGATAGGAGTGGCGGTCGGATAGGTGTCCGCTGGATTCGGTTGTCTGGCTGCAAACGCATCGCCCATAGAACCTAAAACCAGGCATGCGGACGTCAGCACAGTGGCCGCGCTGCGAAAATGTTTCTGAATCATCTAGTTCTCCTTGATATTTTGCAAGACTCTTAAGCTCATACGAACCTGCCGATGGAAAGCGGCGGCAAAAACGTACACACATGTGTGTAGTTGCAGGCTACCCGCGCTGTGTTACTGGCTTATGAAAAGGAGATTAAAATTTGCTGCGACAAACAGGCACTCACCAAAAATTAATTTGTCAATGTTGCAACCTTCTTCTGCGGCTGAAAAGAATGCGCAATTCTTTTCTTCGAAACGCTTGTTGACGGCTCGACGCGGATGGTTCCCATCATCCCACCATCTTCGTGCTGCAGAATGTGACAGTGATACGGGAAAGTTCCGACAATACTTGGATCCCGAAAGTCCATCCGCAGCTTGACACTGGGATACTGGGGCGTGAAGCCATCCCAGAAAGCCACGTTCACCGTGTCGCGAATATAAGGCTCCCTGACTGGTACTCCATGACGCTCCAGGACCAGAAAATGAGTCTGATGAATGTGGAATGCATGCGTCTCTTTTGAGCGATTTTCAATTGTCCAATCCTCTACGTCTCCTTGGTGCACGACGACATTGGGAGCAGCGTTGGGATCGAACGCCGCTGGCGTTTTGCCTTCCTCGGTGATGTAGAAAGTCGTGCTATTCGGATCTTTGGGATCCTTTAATTGTTCAGAAAAATAAAATTTGCGCTCACGAACCGGTTTCGTCTTACTGAGCGGTGGAAGGTCAGGACTCGGCAACTCGGTCACTATAGTTGCGGGTAATTGTGATAACGGTTCGGGCGCGTCGGCGTCTGTGACGATCTTGGCGACGGGGCGCGGCGGGGTATTGTCATCATCGACCGGATTCGTATCGATAGCTGGCGTGCCGCCACTAACGACTACAGGCGCACTGACGTTCGCCGACGGGCCGGTAACGACGGCCTGGGTCATCAATGTGGCCTGCACGCCTTCGGGTGGTCCATTGATAACGAATTCTGCACGCCCCGCTGGCGGCAAAGCGATATGGCTTTCCCAAACAACATGGTTTCGAGGGAGGTCGTCTTGATAACCAATTGCGATTCCATCTAGTGCCACCACTCCCAAGAACTGCAGCTTGCCGTCATAACGCACTTTCAAATCTAGATAGGTGTCGGCGGAAGCATTCAGAACTCGCCAAAACTGGCGTTCCGATGGCTTCATGGCAATGATGGCAGGTGTGTAGGAAGGATAAGGGACAGGAATAAAATTGATCGAGAGGTCTTTGCCAGGCTTCGTCGGATCAGATTTTGCATTTGCAACGACAGGCATTTGCTGATCGCGCAGGATGAAGACTCTTTCCGGCAAACCAGCGATTAGCTTATTTGCGCGCTCGATGCCTTCGACAATGAGAGCACCCGAAGCACCGCCGAGCACTTGCGCCTCGCTGAATCCATGCGGATGCGGATGGTACCAATACAGCCCAGGTGAAGCAGTCTGCGGAATGCGGAAACGGTATTCGAATGCAGCAGTTGGTGCGATCGATGTATGAACGGTTTCGTCTTGATGACACACAGGAGGAATAATTAGCCCGTGAAAGTGCAGGTTCGTTGAAAACGCGGTCATGCTTCCGCCGGCGCAATCATCTTTTTTATGACCCTGATGCTCGCGTTTTGCAGAGAGTGCTTGAGGCGAGGATGCTGGAGCCAGTTCATTGCTCAGATTCAAGATCAGCAGATCGCCACGATTGACACGCAGAGTTGGCGCTTGTGCGCCGTCGTCGGAGATATAGCAATAGCGGGTGATTCCATTCGAATCGATGAAACTGCGGAAAGATAAATTGACCCTCAGCACGCCATTTTCACTACGGAGATCTTTAGGTGAGGAAACGAGCGACCCGACCTGCCCACGAGGGCATAACTCGGACCCAGAGTTTTGTGAAAAGAGACAAGGCTGAATGAAAATAATGACTGCGAAAGTAAACAGCAGCAGCCGAAAAGTTTCTTTGATATGAGCTGGATGATTCGACAAAAGCGAGTTAACCCCGGTGCACGAGCACGGCTATAAGCAGTGACTGGAAAACCCTAAATTATCAAAACTGGCAGGTTGATATGTAAATGTGAGATGAATTTCTAAATCCGCCAAGGTTCAACTGGCAGCCCCGAAGAAGTGAGGTCACCGGCGATTGCTTCCACCCACATATCAAAGTAGTTATTAAAGTAGTTACTATAGGCGGTCTCCGGCGCAGACACCGATTCCTAGGAGCAAAGGCGAGCCTGTCCTATGGCCGATGCCCTTGCGCTAGAATCACTTTCATGCGGATTACCAGCCGGCGCACCGCGATTTACACTTTCCTTTCGGTGGGAGTGATTCTGGCTGCGTTGGCGGTCGCTGTGGGATTTGGATGGATCATCCTCAACTGGCGCCAGGATGTGAAGGTTGTTCTCGGAATTATTTTTTTCGGGGGCATTGCTGCCGGCTTGATCGTGAATACCAGTTTTCTGATTCGCGAGATTCGGCGCAACGAACAGCACGACAGCTTCATAAATGCGGTCACTCACGAGCTCAAGACTCCAATTGCTTCCATCCGTTTGTATCTTCAGACTTTGCAGCGCCGCGATGTTGACGAAGCCAAGCGCAAGGAATTTTACGGCCTCATGCTGGACGATACCGAACGTCTGCTGCGCACGGTGGAACAGGTTCTGAAGGCGGGACAATCCGGGGTAAAACGGGCCGTCCGCCGTGCTCCGCTGGACTTTGCGGAATTGGTTCGCGAGTGCGTCGACGGGGCACGCATCAGTCATCATCTTCAACCGGAGGCGATGCGCTATGAATTGATTGCGCGAAATGGAGACTCGAAGGTAAACGGCGACTCGGAGGAGTTGCGCACGGCGGTTTCAAATGTTCTCGATAATGCGATTAAGTATTCGGGAGAAAAAATCGATGTGTTGGTGCGCCTCGACGCGCCGGATGGCAACTACATCAAGCTGAGCGTGCAGGATCATGGTGTAGGTATTCCAGACACGGAACTAAAACGGGTCTTTAAGCGTTTTTATCGCGTGCCGATGCGTTCGCTGGCGCATGTGAAAGGGACGGGACTGGGCTTATTTATCGTGCGCGCGATTGCCAAGAAGCACGGTGGACGTGTGTCCGCTCAGAGCGCGGGCGAGGGACATGGCACAACCATCGTTTTGGAATTGCCGCGGAGCGCGACGTGAGCCGGATATTAGTTGTCGAAGACGAAGTCCATCTCGCACAGGGGCTCTGCTTCAACCTTGAGGCAGAAGGTCATTCGGTACAGGTAGTGGGTGACGGTGAGAGTGCGCTGGATTTGCTGTTAGGGAACCACAAAGGAAAGCGCGAAAGCGAAGCTCGAAAAAACGAAGAGCAGACGAACAAAAAACAAGAAGAGGGAAGCGCGGGGCTGCAATCATTTGACGCGATGGTACTCGACGTCATGCTTCCGGGCATTGACGGATTCTCAGTTGCCGCCGAACTGCGAGCTGCAAAGCAATTCATCCCAGTACTCATGCTGACGGCGCGTGGCCGACCTGAGGATGTGCTGAAGGGATTTGCGTCGGGCGCAGACGACTATCTTCCGAAGCCGTTCGAATTGGCTATTTTGCTGGCGAGGCTACAGGGGTTGCTTAGGCGGCATGAGTGGATGGCGCAAAGTCAGGCTTCTCCGACAATAGATGCGACTCGTGTGAACGGGCCGAGTGCGTCAACATCCGGACCTGGGCTTACGGAAATTACTGAATATTCGGTGTACTCGTTCGCGGGGCGGACTATTGACTTTGGGAAGCTCGAGTTGCGGGTCAAAGAAAACACGATCCAGCTCACTTTGATGGAGGCTGAGTTATTGCGTCATTTGATTCGCAATGTGGGCAGGCCGGTGTCGCGCAAATCGATTCTGGAGGAAGTCTGGGATCTGCGTGAAGATACTGATACACGCGCGATCGACAACTTCATCGTAAGGTTGCGTCGGTATATCGAAGATAATCCGTCAAAGCCGGAGCATTGCTGACGGTTCGCGGAGTGGGATACCGGTTTTTGGCAGAGCCGGAGAAGAGCTGAGAATGTGAGGAGAGAGAAGATAAAGGTCGGGTCAGTTAGGCAGCGGGGCCCCACCCAGAGTAGCTGTTACACTCACTTAATTTGTCCTAATGGAATGATCGGGGTTTGCGCGACGAGTGTCCCTATAAGCAGTGGCGCTGAAGCGCGCCAAGGTTCACGGCCAATCGGTTGGATTGAGATCCCGATCTGAGTGGGTAGATTACCACGCGTGATAGTACCCGTCTTTGCGTGCCACCTCCACTTTTATTCCGAACACTTTTCCTAACCGCTCCTTTGTCAAAATTTCTTCCTTCTTGCCGTCGGCCATCAGCTTTCCATTCGACATCAGCACTACTCGGCTGATCTCTGGAACGATATCGCCGAGATCATGCGTAACCAGAATAATTCCAACGCCAGACTTTGCCAGCAAGCTCATCGCCTGGCGCAAGCTGTGTCGGGCGAATACGTCGAGAGAATTGCTTGGTTCGTCAAAGAGCAATGCTTTGGGCTGATGTACCAGAGCTCGGGCGATTAGGATGCGCCGCGCTTCGCCAGAAGACATTTCCTGTACTGCTCTCCCTGCCAGATGTGCTATTTGCAATTGATCGAGTGTCGCCGCCGCCAACCTACGCTGCGCGGGTTCAACAACATGATTTGGAAAGACATTTGTACTGCTGAAGAATCCAGAGAGAACCACATCAAGGCCTGAGGCATCTCCAGTGCATTCCGACATGAGGTCGTTAGATACGATGCCTAGCATCGTGCGCAGCTCGAATACATTCCAGCGGTCATTACCGAGAATCTTGATGGAAGATTCTTTCTGATTTACTGGATAGCATTCGCGCGTAATGGTCTTGATCAGAGTGGATTTTCCGCAGCCGTTTGGGCCAAGAATGGCGACATGCTCCTCGCGGTCGATGCGCAGACTAAGATTGTCGAGCACAGGTTTGCTGCCTCGCATAACTCGGATGTTTTGCAAATGGATAAGGGGTGGGTTTGTGGGCATTCTTATTGGAAGTTTAGACGAGACCAGGATTTCGAGACGGGTGCGACGGCCTCCGTCACTCAAACGAAATTTGACAAATTCTTGACCCTAAATAGCACTATAATTTTCTCGTGTGGCGCTTATCTATCAGTGCAGCTTTAGTGGTGGTGTTGCTGCTGTCGCCAACTTTCGCGCAGCGGGGTGGCGGGCACGCAGCTGGCGGACATGCCGGGATCTCGATGGGTGGGCATGGATTCGCAGGCGGTGGACATATGGGACACGGCCCTACGATGGCGATGGCCGGCCGGGGACGCGGCTTCGGTGCTTTTCGGGCGAACGGCATCAGTTTCGGCGCCCGTTCCGGACGCCCTTTTTCCCGCGAGCGTTTTCACGATGGTTTCCGTCATCGCTTCAGAGGATATCCTTGGGCTTACGGATTCTATGTTGATCCTTGGCTTTATGGCGATTACGGGGATTCTTACGATTATCAAACCTCTAATTATCAACCTTCCTACGATTACGCCGCCAGCTCCAACGACCAGAGTAGCCTGCTTCTACAGGACGAGATAGATCGACTGCATGACGAAGTCTCTCGTTTGCGGGATGAACGGGATTCTCGAGACTCACAAAGCTCTCAAGAGAGAACAGCTTCACAATTACCGCGAAAAGCCGAGATCCACGCGGACACCGTTTTGATCTTCCGAGACAAACATACGCAGGAAGTGCAGAACTATGCCATTGTCGGGAAAACGATTTGGGTGTTCAACGAACGACGAGCGACCAAAATTCCGTTGGCCGATTTAGATCTTCCAGCCACGACCAAGGCAAATGATGATCGCGGCATTGACTTCAAGGTGCCAGGATAACCGCTTATCTGCTGTGGATAATTCTTCCTCATACGGCCTGCCTTTCCCGTTAGAATGAGCCAACATAAAATCAAATAGAGTCCTAATGTCTCAATTCGTTCACCTTCATCTACATACTGACTATTCGATGCTCGACGGCGCTTGCGACGTGGAGAAGCTTTGCAACCGCGTAAAAGAGTTGGGCATGCCCGCGGTTGCCATGACTGATCATGGCAATATTTTTGGAGCGGTTCATTTTGTGAATGCCGCCAAAGCTGCCGGCGTAAAGCCGATTATTGGCTGCGAGCTTTACGTTTGCAAAAAAGATGATCACCGGATCGAACGCACTCCTCCCGACGGCGATACCTACAATCATTTACTGGTGCTCGCCGAAAACGAAGAAGGCTATCGCAACCTCGCCGCGATCACTTCGGAAGCTTCCTTGCATGGTTTTTATTACAAGCCACGGGTAAGCAAGAAATTTCTCAGCGGAACATTCCAAGGGATTGATCGGGCTCTCCGGCTGTTTAAAAGGCGAAGTCGCTGAGTTTTTGATGGAAGAGAAGTACGATGCGGCACGGAATGCAGCTGCAACCTACACCGATATTTTTGGCAAAGAGAATTTCTTCCTAGAGATTCAGGACCAAGGCCTGGAGCAGGAGCACCGGATTCATCCTGGCCTGTTTCGCCTAGAGAAAGATCTCGGTCTCCCGCTGGTCGCGACCAATGACAGCCATTATCTCTGTGAAGACGACGCTCATGCGCAGGATGTAATGCTATGTATTCAGACCGGAAAGTCTATTCAGGATACGAATCGGCTGAAGTTTCACGGTACGGACTTTTTCGTCAAGAATCATGACGAGATGTACCGCGTGTTCAAGGATTCGCCCGAAGTGCTCACGCGGACGTTAGGTATTGCTGAGCGCTGCAATATGCGGTTGGAGAAGGTTAGTAATCCGTTTCCTCGTTTCGATGTGCCCGACGGATACACGATAGACAGTTATTTTGAACATGTCTCCCGCGAAGGTTTTGCAAGAAGGTTGGAAGTTCTTCGCGAGCTCAACAATCAGGGAAAGCTGAAACATAGCCTCGCGGAATACGAGCAGCGATTTGCGCGAGAAATCGCAATCATCCAACAGATGAAGTTTTCTGGATATTTCCTGATTGTTTGGGACTTTATCCGCTATGCACGAGAACACAGTATTCCAGTTGGTCCGGGCCGCGGATCCGCGGCCGGATCATTGGTTTCATATGCGCTGGCAATCACCGATATTGATCCGTTACAGCACGAGTTACTCTTTGAACGATTCCTCAATCCCGAACGTATTTCAATGCCGGATATCGATATTGATTTCTGCATGAATCGGCGAGGAGAGGTCATCGATTATGTGACGCGCAAATACGGGCGCGAGAACGTGGCGCAGATCATTACATTTGGAACCATGGCGGCAAAGGCAGCGATCAAAGATGTTGGCCGCGCGATGGATATTCCGTATGCGGATGTGGACCGCATCGCCAAGATGGTGCCAACGACTCTGAACATCAAGCTGGAGCAGGCCATCAAGGATTCCCCTGCGCTGCAACAGGCCTACGACAACGAGCCGCAAGTGCGGCAACTGTTCGATACAGCGCTGAAATTGGAAGGGTTGGTGCGGAACGCCGGTGTTCATGCGGCAGGCGTCGTCATCTCGCCGCGTCCCCTTACAGAGTTAGTTCCGCTACACCGGACCAAGAACAACGAAATCGTTACTGCCTTTGACATGGTGGCCATCGAGAAGATGGGCTTGTTGAAGATGGATTTTCTGGGACTGACGACACTAACCATTCTCGATGATGCGTTGAAGCTGATTTTGCAAACGCGCGGAGAGACGATTGAGCTAGAAAAGATCGGACTCGAAGACCCGGAGACTTATCAAAAAGTTTTTCATAGCGGACTTACCTCCGGCGTGTTTCAGTTTGAATCCCATGGGATGCGCGATGTTCTTAGACGTTATAAACCAGATTCAATTGAAGGCTTAACTGCTCTGAACGCGCTCTATCGTCCGGGTCCGATTCAGGGCGGGATGATCGATGACTTTATTGATCGCAAGCATGGGCGCAAAAAGATCGAATACGAACTGCCAGAATTGAAAGAAGTTCTCGAAGAGACGCTGGGCGTCATCGTCTATCAAGAACAGGTTATGCAGATCGCCAACAAACTGGCGGGCTATTCGCTAGGTGAAGCCGATCTTCTCCGTCGCGCCATGGGTAAGAAAAATGCCGAGGAGATGGCGAAGCAGCGCGAACGATTTGTCGATGGCGCAGTCAAGAGCGGCCATCCCGGAAAGAAAGTCGAGAAGATTTTCGACTTGATGGCGCAGTTTGCGGGTTACGGCTTCAACAAATCGCACTCTGCCGCCTACGCATTGCTCGCATACCACACCGCGTATTTAAAGACTCGTTATCCGGTTGAGTTTATGGCCGCGCTGCTGACTTCGGTTACCGGAAATACGGATGACGTTGTGAAGTACATCAACGAGTGCCGCGAGATGGGGATTGCGGTCGAACCGCCGGATATCAATGTTAGCGACGCTAACTTCACTCCGCATGGTGCGGCGATTCGTTTTGGATTGGCAGCAGTTAAGAACGTAGGTCATAACGCGATCGACTCGATTGTTGCGGGACGCAAGAAGCTTGGCAGCTACAAATCCATTTACGAGTTTTGCGAAAATGTCGAGCTGCGCCTTCTCAACAAGCGTGTGCTCGAGTCTCTGATTAAGAGTGGCGCCATGGATTCTCTAGGCCGCCGCGCTCAATTGATGGCGGTTCTCGATAAAGCGATGGAGCATGCGCAAAAAGCGCAGCGCGATGCAGAGTCTGGGCAGCACGGACTATTCGGCATCTTCCAGCAGGAAGAAGTTCACTCGCCAGACCGAGAAACTGCCGGAAATCCCCGACTGGGACGAGCACACCCGGCTTGCTGCGGAAAAAGAAATTCTTGGGTTCTTTATCACTGGGCATCCGCTCGATAAGTACAGCGACAAGTTACAAGACTTGCGCGCTTTGAGCACAACCGAAATCTGCGCAATGAAGTCGTCAACCGGTAAGGACGAGAGCATTTCGACTGCCGGCATCATTACAAATTTGCGCGTCCTCAAATCCAAGAAGGGCGACTTTTATGCGCAAGCCGCGCTCGAAGATATGAATGGCACTATCGAAATGGTCGTCTTCCCCGAGGCTTATCGCAAACTGCAGGAAAAAGTAAAACTGCAAGTTCCGCTACTGATCCGCGGAGGGGTGCGGGTCGAAGAAGGCGCGAATCCCAAACTGATGGTGAATGACATTCTTTTACTCGATGATGTCAAAGTGCCTCTGCCGCGTGCATTGCGTGTTCGTATTCTGCTTGACTCCGCAGATTCAGCGACCGTTGATAGCTTACACACCCTATTTGCTGAGTCTAAGGGCGAGGCTAAGGTATTATTTGACGTCGAACGCAAGGACGATTTCATGGTGGTGATGGAAGCGGAAGGCTATAATGTGCTACCAGACCGGAATTTCATCACGCGAGTCGAGCAATTATGTGGCCGTGGCGCGGTGAGAATTATCAACTGAAATCTGCTGGATGGTAGCTTTTATTCACAGAGGTGCGAGTGCGAAGGCAACCGTGGCTCCAGCCACAGTCGATGCCGCACTAGTGTTAACCGGCGCCGACTTCCTTGTCTCAATGGTGGAAGCGCGACGGATCTCAAGGAATGGTGACGGCAATCGGATGGAATTGGGACCGAAAGCACAGCAGGAGCTGGAAAAAATTGAACGCCAAATCGTAAAGCTGCAATCCGTCAACGGCCAGGACGAGGATGCGCGGCGTCAGATCAAAGAGCTACATGATCGCATTCAGGCATTGCGCGAACAAGCGCCTCCTCCGCGCCCTGCGTGGGTAAAAACTGAACTGGCGCGACATCCCCAACGCCCCTATACGCTCGACTACATCGAGCGTATTTTTACGGATTGGAGTGAGATTCACGGAGACCGCGGATTCCGCGACGATCCCGCCATTATCTGCGGAATGGCTCGCTTTCACGGGACGGAAGTCATTGTCATCGGACAACAAAAAGGCCGCGACGCAAAGCAGCGAGTTTACCGGAACTTCGGCATGCCGCATCCGGAAGGTTATCGCAAGGCATTGCGCGTGATGCAGATCGCAGAGAAATTTGGCCGTCCCATCTTTACTTTTGTGGACACGGACGGTGCCTATCCAGGGTTGGACGCCGAGGAACGCGGACAAGGGGAAGCCATTGCACGTAATCTTCGCGAGATGGCACGTCTCAAAGTACCGATTGTCGCAACTGTTATTGGTGTTGGCGGCAGCGGGGGTGCATTAGCCGTCGCGGTCGCGGATCGCGTTTTGATGATGGAAAATTCTGTGTACTCCGTGATTTCACCCGAGGGCTGTGCGTCCATCATGTGGCGTGATGCCAGTAAAAAAGAACTTGCGGCTGAAGCCATGCGAATCACCGCGAAAGATGTTTTAGAGCTGGGATGTATCGATAGTATCGTTCCCGAACCTCCAGGCGGAGCCCATACCGATCACGACGCGGCAGCGTCCTTGCTCGATGCTTCCTTGCAAAAACACCTTAACGACCTTAGCAAGATCCCGGTAGTGGAACTAGTTGCATTACGGTACGACAAGTTCCGTAAAATGGCGCATTATTTTGTTCAGGTGTAACCCTTCCTGATCATCACAAGTGAGTTGTTTTCGTCGGATATAGTCAGTGAAGAATATTGCCGGCTGGCAATGATTTACCCTTAGGTATCCAACTGCATCACTAGCAACTCTTCTTTGAATTCCCAATTTAACCTGTCATTTGCCGTATAATTAAGGGTTTTCACCTTCTAGTTTTTGCGTCCCCGGCGGACCAATTCGCTCTAATAAGTCTAGGAAGGATTGTTAATGGGCACTACGGATGTCGCGCTCCACGAATCACGAGCGCAAGCGGGGTTGAAACCCATCGTCAACAACATGTCCATACAAGTTGGGACGGTGAATGGCAGCGGGTCGCAGAGTTCGAATACCGTCCTTCTACGCACGATATTCCAGATGGGCGTGCCAGTTTCCGGCAAGAATTTATTTCCATCAAATATTGCCGGCCTGCCAACTTGGTACACGATTCGCGCGAGCAAGCACGGATACGTTGCTCGCAAAAAAGAAATCGACTTTTTGGTTGCAATGAATCCTGAGACTGCTCAGGATGACGTGAAGTCGCTCGCGTCTGGAGCAGCTGTGCTCTATGACGAACCGTTAAATCTGAGTTCTCTTCGTGATGATCTCGTCTTCTACGCGGTCCCATACGACAAGCTCGTTGCTCCCGTGTGTCCGGAGGCCAAACTTCGGAAGCTCGTCAAGAACATGATTTATGTGGGCGTCGTCGCCAAGTTGCTGGAACTTGACATGACTGAGGTGGAGACGGCAATCCGGCGCCAATTTTCGAAAAAAGTGAAGGCAGCAAATTTGAACATGGCGGCCGTACAAGCCGGATACGATTACGCAAAGAGCAGCCTGACTAAGCGCGATCCCTTCGTGATCGAGCGCATGGATGAGACCAAGGGCAAGATTATTATCGACGGAAATTCAGCAGCCGCATTGGGATGTATGTTCGCCGGTGTGACATTCGTGAGTTGGTATCCGATAACTCCGTCTTCATCTCTGCCCGAAAATATTATCGAATATTTCAAACGCTTCCGTATCGGACCGGACGGAAAAGCAACTTTCGCCATCATTCAAGCAGAAGATGAGTTGGCGGCAGTGGGGATGGTGCTCGGTGCGGGATGGGCAGGCGCACGATCAATGACGGCGACCTCTGGCCCGGGCATTTCGTTGATGGGCGAGTTCGCAGGATTGGCTTATTACGCGGAGATTCCCGGCGTGATTTGGGACATTCAGCGCGTTGGGCCGTCAACCGGTTTGCCAACGCGAACCTCACAAGGCGACATCCTTTCGACCGCTTTCTTATCACACGGAGATACTAAGCACATCTTGTTGCTCCCGTGTTCCCCGCAAGAGTGCTACACAATGGCTGCAGAAGCCTTTGATTTGGCTGAGCAATTTCAAACTCTCGTCTTTGTGATGTCTGACCTGGATCTCGGGATGAACAACTGGATGTCCGAGCCCTTTGATTATCCAGAGAAGCCACTCAATCGGGGCAAGGTGCTCAGCAAGGAAGATTTGAACCGGCTGGGAGGATTCGCTCGCTACAAAGACGTGGATGGCGATGGCATAGGCTATCGCACATTACCGGGAACGGACCATCCAGCAGCTTCATACTTTACTCGCGGAAGTGGTCACAACGAGAAGGCGCAGTACAGCGAACGGGCTGACGATTTCGAAAAAAACATGGAGCGGTTGAATCGCAAATTCGAGACGGCGCGGTCCTTTGTTCCACGGCCTGAGGTGGTCTCAAGTGGCAAATCCAAAATTGGGATCATCGCATACGGCACTTCACACTGGGCCTTGACCGAAAGCCGCGATCAGCTTCGCGACGAGTACAACATCGACACTGATTATCTACGGCTTCGCGCATTTCCGTTCACGCGAGAAGTTCATGAATTTGTCAAACAGCATGATCGCGTCTACGTAGTCGAACAGAACCGGGATGCTCAGATGCTGAGCTTACTCAAACTCGATTTGGAAGCTGCATTGGTTCCGCGGCTCCGGAGCATAGCGCATATCCATGGGTTGCCGCTCGATGCCCGGTCGATTACCGACGAACTCATGACGATGGAAGGCAAATAACATGGTCACCACTACTGCACCACCTCCTGCTCCTACTCCGAAGACGAATCGAATCGGACTTCAAGTGCTCGATTATCGAGGCGGTAAGACCACGCTGTGTGCAGGATGCGGTCACAACGCCATCTCAGAACGTATTGTCGAAGCCATGTATGAGATGGGCGTGCAACCTGAGCGCCTGTTAAAGCTGAGTGGAATCGGCTGCTCCTCGAAGAGTCCTGCGTACTTCATGAACCGTTCCCATAGCTTCAACTCCGTGCATGGCCGCATGCCATCAGTTGCCACAGGCGCTGTGCTGGCGAATCGCGGCATGCTCGCTTTGGGCGTCAGCGGAGATGGCGATACCGCTTCGATTGGTGTCGGGCAATTTATCCACTTGATGCGGCGCAATCTGCCTCTTATCTACATCATTGAAGACAACGGCGTGTATGGGCTGACTAAGGGCCAGTTCTCGGCCACTGCGGATCTAGGCTCGAAGCTCAAGACGGGAGTAATTAACGACCTCCCGCCAATTGATACCTGTGCGATGGCGATTACTCTAGGAGCAACGTTTGTTGGGCGTTCGTTCTCCGGTGACAAGCGACAGCTACAAAGCATGCTTAAGGCTGCCATCGCGCATCGCGGAACTGTCATGCTGGATGTGGTTTCACCTTGTGTTACGTTCAACGATCACGAAGGTTCGACTAAGTCCTACAAATATATGAAAGATCATGATGAGCCGATACAGGACATCAACTTCGTGCCCGCCTTCGAGGACATTTCTGTCGAGTACGACGAAGGGACAACGGTCGAAGTGACGATGCATGATGGCTCGCGGCTCCGCTTGCGCAAACTTGAGGAAGATTACGATCCTACCAACCGAATCAAATCGATTACCCGTCTGCATGAGGCACACGACAATGGCGAAGTTCTGACCGGCGTCTTGTATGTGAATACGCAGGCCCCGAGCTTCGTCGACATGCTTAATTTGACCGATGATCCGCTGGCGACTTTACCGGAATCGGTTGTACGGCCGGGCAGGGAAGTCCTCAGTCAAGTAATGGAAGAGCTGCGGTAACTGGCGGAAGTCTCGCGCAAAATCTCAAACCGTTCGGAGTGCGAAATTTAATGGCAGACGACTACAGCTTTCGGGCCTACGACAGCGAAGTTTCGCATTTGGCGACGTATCCACAAGTTGGCGAGAATCCCATTTATCCCGCTCTTGGCTTGGTTGGTGAAGCTGGGGAGGTCGCGGAAAAGGTCAAGAAGCTATGGCGAAATGACTTGAAGACGCGCGGAGCGGATTATTCTCCAGAGCAGCGCACCGAGATCGTAAAAGAGTTAGGCGACGTGCTCTGGTATATCGCGGCCTTGGCGCGGGAAGTCGGTAGCAATATCGAGGAAGTTGCCAAAACAAACAGCGCGAAGCTCAATAGTCGTGGGAAACGCGGCGTCATCAACAGTGCGGGAGACAATCGATAGCGCCCCGGAGTTAATTCCTCTTTTTCACTTCCGGTTCGCCGCTGTGCTCCGGATTTTCTCCCGGCTCCGGGAAGTCCGTATCTGAAGACTTCAACAACGAATCCTGATCGCGGTGGCCCAATTGGCCTTCTTCAGACATGTTGCCGCCATGATTCTGGCTATCCTGTTCGACGGCGCCCTTCCCGCCATCCTGATCTTCTTGGTTCTGTTTTGCAAAACGTTTCGTTCCAGCCATGGCAATCTCCTTAGATATGGGAATCACGCGAATCACCAGCTTACGATAAAACCTATTGGTGTAAGGCGTGGCTAAGCTGTATACAAGAGAGGAAAATCCCATACGGGAAATACTGGAGAAGTTATGAAACGTCTGTTGCTAATTGTTCTCTCTACACTGTTCTTAAGCTTGAGCGCGTGGGCGCAGGCAGGAAACGCGACCCAAACAGAGTCATCGCATACAACAAATCGGCGTACCCACCGTGCACATTATCGGACGGCCGCTCATCATCGTGCACACCGGCATCATGCGAAGCGTCATCGTCACCATGGATCTGTCTAGCCGGGCGGTTTAGCGAAATCAAAACTGAAACCACCCAAACGGATCCGTTTCAACGTCAGCAACTACTGAGCTGCTTTCCGCGCTGTGGTGGTCGTAGCCACTCCCATCTTGTGCAAGCGTTCTTTGGCTTGCAATGCCTCGTTTGATCGCGGATAACGTTGAACGACATGCCTGAGCGCTGTAACTCCCTCGTCTTTTTGCCCGAGTTCAACTAAGGCGAATCCCTTCTTCAATTCCGCTGCTGCAGCTTTGTTGCCGTCGGGGAATGACTGCAAAACCTGATCGTAATTTTTCACCGCCGCTTGGTAGTTTCCCTGTCTGTAAGCAAGTTCGGCCAAATAAAAATATGCATTTCCCGCGAGATCTGTATTCGGATAGAACTTGATGTAGTCAGAAAATTCCTGCGTAGCCAAGTCGCCATTGCCAGCGTTGTAATCGCGTAACCCATTGTTATACAGAACGTCTGGCGGAGGAGCTTGCGCCGACAATGGTTGGCTACCAGGTTGTCCTGTTCCGGGCGCTTGGCCCGCCGCGCTCGCTTGCTGTGAACTCAGATTCTGTTGTGCGGCCTGCATGTCTTCCAGTTGCTTGCTAACTTTTCCCAGACGAGCTTTCAACTCATCGAGGCTGTCATTCAACGTCTGAATCTGGCCAGAAAGCTGATCGACCCGTGTTCCGTCTTCCCCTTGCTGTTTTTGCAGGGATGTCTGGAGAGTGCCGATCGAAGCAGCGACTTTGTTCATGCTGTCGGTGTTCTGGTCCATCAGGTTCTTCATCACTCCCATACGCTCATCAAACGACTGCTGCATCCGAGCCATTTGATCCTGCAAGGCCTGGACTTGCGTCTGGAGCTCGATAATTTCCTTGCTCACGCCCCAAGCGGGCGTGGCCGCGAGCCAGAGGACTAATGGGAGAGCCAAAACTGTTGTATAACGCTGAATTTTCATAGGGTATCCGGTAACTATTCGCATTATAGATGCGAAATGTGAGCTGAACGTAAGCTGCAGGTCCACGCGGAACGACCGCTCTTCGCAACTAAGCCTCAGGATTTCTACATGCGCGTGTGTATTGATGCAGCTTTGAAAATGTTTCATTGTTTAATCAGGAGCATGAAATGGCGCAAAAAGTGAGTTCTGCCACTGCTGTGTACATCACCATAGGTTTTGGCGCTGCAGTCGGCACCGCGCTGATTCTCGCATTGGCTTGGCATTTCTGGCATTACGGTAGAGCATTCTCGTTCTAAATAAGGTTGGGAAACAAAGAACAAGGGACGAAGCGAAGCTTCGTCCCTCGTTGCGCAACTACTTCTGGTAAACGAAGTGTCCTACCCGGTTCTGCTGCCAGCATTGTTCGGTTGATTCCGTGCAGAACGGTTTTTCTTTGCCGTAGCTGATGGTTTTCATGCTATCGGCGCTGACTCCGCCCTGCGTCAGTGCGCTCTTTACCGCGCCCGCACGGCTGTCGCCGAGAGCGAGGTTGTATTCGGTTGATCCGCGCTCATCGCAGTGTCCTTCGATCGTGAAGCGGACGCTAGGGTGCTGCTTGAAGAAAGCAACGTCCGCTTGCAATACGGACTGCTGATCGGGCGCGACGTCTGACTTGTCGTAGCCGAAATAGATGTCCTTCACATTCTGTGAGAACAGCTCTTCCTCAGTCGCTGAAGCTTGCGGCTGAACAGGCGTCGGAGGCGTGCTCACAGTTACGCGAGCTGTAGCTTGCTGAGATCCGCCCGCACCCTTTGCAGTCAGGGTGTAGGTTGTGGAATCGGTCGGAGTTACCTGCTGAGATCCGCTGGGTTGGACCGCTCCAATACCTTCAATGCTCACATCGGTGGCGTTGGTTGTCTGCCATGTGAGAGTAGTGGGTTGTCCTTTGTCAACGGTTTCCGGATTAGCCGTCAACGAAGCCGTTGGTGCGGCTGGCGGTGGTGGCGGCGGTGGTGGCGGTGGCGCTGTTTTCTTATGGCAAGCGCCTAGGAACATAATGGCGCTCAACGCAAATGCAAGTGTGATCCCCTTCATTGTCTGCTGCTTCACTGTTTCCTCCCTTGAAGATGACGCGCCATTGGCCTCAACGCGCGAATGCAATTTCGGTCTGATGGATACAGCTCCGCCAGATCCGATTTAAACTCGAAAACCACTTAGCAAATATGTTTGACGAAAACTTGTTGGCGCAACTCGCCAATTACTTCCAGCTCCAGTTCGGCTGCGAATTCGTCCCGGAAGTCGTTAACTGCTTCTGATTCGTGCCATCAGCCAGCATGGTCCAGAGTTGCAAGCTTCCCGAACGATTGGACTGGAAAACAATGTGGCGTCCGTCCGGAGACCAGGACGGAAAATCATTTCGTCCGCCGTCATGCGTGAGCTGCACCCATTGCTTGCTGGTCACGTCCATGATGTAAATGTCCTGCGCACCTGGCGCGCCGGGTCCGTAGTGGCGCATCCATGAAATTGCGAGGAACTGTCCATTAGGGGACCATGACGGCGATACCGCGTATCCCTGATCGCTGAGCCGCTGCGAGTTCGTGCCATCTGCCTCCATGGTGTAAATCTCAGGCAAACCGCTACGGCCGCTCACCCATGCGATTTGCGCTCCGGTTTTGCGATTCCATACCGGCGCAACGTCGGGCCCCTTGTAGGACGTTATACGTTTCAGATTTCCCCCCGCGGCGTCGACCGTGTAGATTTCCGGATCTCCACTGCGGGAAGAAGAGAATGCGAGTTTCGCGCCATCTGGAGACCATGCAGGGGAAAGATTCGTTCCACCAAACCTTGGGAAGGAAACTAACCGGTTCAACTCCGTCGAGTACATCAGAATTTCCCATCCGGATTTCGTCAGCGAACTAAACGCTACACGCGAACCGTCGGGAGAGACACGCGGTGAGAGAGAAATCGATCCTAAGTGAGTTACGGAACGCTGGTTGGCTCCGTCATAGTCCATTGCCCAAATTTCTTTGTGGCCGCTGCGGCTGCTTACGAAGTAAATCGAGCTTTCGGCAATGCCTTGAATGCCTCCGCCTAGACGGAAGATGATCTCGTCGGCAAATTTATGTGCGATGATCCGCACCGCACTATCCGTTGATGCGTCTTGATATTGTTTTCCGAGTACCTGCGGAGAAGTGACATTCTTGACGTCGTAGAGCCAGCCTTGCACGGTAACGTTGTTGCCGGAAACTCCCAGATTGCCGAACACCAGCATGGAAGCGTTGACTGGCGCTGCGCTCCAAACGTCAAACTTCACATCTGCGGGCGCTCCGATTGCTCCGAGTGGATAGAAGCTTTTCGATGCCAGATCGAAAATACCGGCGTTGTCCAGATCATTCCACAAGGTGTCATTGAAGGTCTTGAGCAGATCAGGATTCTTGGCGTCTTGAGTAGAAGCTTTAAAGTCGGGAACGGCAATGCGGACTTTCTCAACGCCCAAGCCCGTGCCAGTGCGGACCCAATCCTGCGCAGAGGACGAAACTCCGAGTGCGAGGATCGCCGAAACAAGCAATATCAAAAATGAAATGGAAAAACGAGCCGAAATAATATGCAGATGCGCGCGCTTCAGAGAAGATGACTTCGAACTCACGCGTGTGCTATTAGGGCGGATAACCGGATTGAAATTCAACTTTCCCCCATAAATGACTTCTCTTGCTCCGTCTTACCTTTATTCAGAGTAGATGAATATTGATTGTATCTATCTTTTGTAATCGAACCAGAACTCAACTGAAACTTTATTTCCAGAATAATCCGATGGCAAGGGACCAAAAGTATCAATGCGCTGCAGTGCTTGGGCGGCCGAACGGTCGAGAGAAGGCACGCCACTCGACTGTTCCACCTGAACGTTACCCGGGTGGCCATCCCGCCCGATGTCGAATGTCAGATAAACCCGCTGCGATTGGCTGACCCTCGGGTCGACTTCGTATTTGAGCCAATTTTCCGATACTTTTTGCTGGATCACACGAACGTACCAGGAAAACCGCGTTCCGAAATCTCCACCACCGCCGGTAAATCCGAATCCGCCTTTGGCGCCTCCGGCATTGAAGTTGCCATATGGGCCGCTGACCGGACCGCCCTCTCCAAAGGGAACCACATTGTTCTCCGCTTGCTGCACCGGCTGCGGCTTCTGATTTGTAGGAGTAGTTTCAGGCTTTGGTTTCGGCTTTTTCTTTACATCTTTGTCTGGAATTGGGATTGCGTCAGGCTCTTTCTCGACTGGCTTTGGCTGAGATTGGGTGATCCCCTTTGAATCGTTGGCCAAGACGTTTTGCGTATCGTTCGGCTTTGATGGCAAAGGAATCGTACTCACCAGCGTGACGCCAATAGCTTCTCCGCCTCCACCTGCCCCCCATGTACCGCCGCCGTGACCCGGCGCAATGACGGCATAAAGCAGAATCGAACCAGCAATTGCGACGTGCAGGCCGACTGACCACGCCAGATTGCGACCCCAACTGTCGTGTTCAAAATAGATTTCAGCGTTGGCTGCCATGCGACTCGAGAGGCTGGGTGACAATGCTCACATTGGTGATGCCGGATTGTTTCACCGCATCCATTACAGTGGCGAAGGCTCCGAAGGGAACATCTTCATCTGCCCGGATGAAGACTGACTGATGCTGAGGATCGCGGATTTTCTGCCGCAGCTTGGCGCCAATCTCATTAATGTTAACCGGATCATTGCCCAGAAAAACGCGCTGTTCCTTGTTGATGCTCACTACCATGCGCTCTTCGGTAATTTCTTTCACGCTGCGCGTCTTAGGAACGTTTACCTCAATGCCCGACTGCAAGATAGGAGCGGTGACCATGAAAATAATCAGGAGCACCAAAACAACGTCCACCAGAGGCGTGATGTTGATATCGGAGAGAGAAGTCTGAGTTCGTCCGTTGGAAGCCGTAAAGGCCATTACCGCCGTACCCCCGGAAGCTCCTCTTCGCGACGCGAAGGTTGCGGTTGCTGACGTTCGACGGCATTCAGCATTTCGAGGGCAAAGTCATCGGAGCGCGCGGCAAATTCGCGGATCGATGCGCCAATCAAGTTATAAGCAATGACTGCGGGAATTGCAGCGGCAAGTCCGGCGGCTGTGGTGATCAGAGCTTCTGAAATTCCCGGAGCGACGGCTCGAAGCGTTGCAGCTCCAGCAGTCCCAAGGCCATGGAAGGCATCGATGATGCCCCATACGGTTCCGAATAAACCGATAAACGGAGTGACTGCGCCGGTTATCGCCAGCCAAGGAAGATTTCGTTCGAAGCGCGTTAACTCTTCCGATGATGCGATCTGCATCGCGCGCTGAATAGAAACGAGATTCCTGAGCACGCTTCCTTGACGTTTGTACTCTTCGTATCCACCCTCAAATACGCCTACGAGCGGGCTGGGACGAAACTGCTCGGCAACCGCGCTCACGTCTGGCAAACGTTGCGCCTTGCGAAAGGCACGCACAAACCGCCCACTCTGGACGCGAGCTCGCCGAAGCAGGCTCCACTTGGAAAGAATGATGGACCAGGAGACCACGCTGAAAATCAGCAGGAGCAGCAGAACAAATTTTGCGACTGGTCCAGTTTCCCCTACGAGGTCAACTATCTCTCCACCGACGAATACAGCGAAAAATAAAGACAGATACATGAGTTTGGAGAATTCAGCCTTGATTATAGACCAACGATTGCCAGCGGTTGGGGACGCGAATCCTGTTCATCAACAAGTATTGTGTTCATACCCAACCCGCCCAATGAACCGGCATCCAAGGCTACGGAAGAGACGAACGATGACGAACGGCGATTGTAAAAGGAATCCAAATCCCCCGAGGAGGAATTATGGCTCATTTTGGCACATTACGTGACTACCGTTTTAGTAACGGCGACATTGCGGCCAATGACATTCGAGGTGCAAACCTTTATGGCCGGAACGATAGCAAGTTGGGCAAAATAGATGATGTGATCTTCGACCACAGTAGCGGAGCCATTCGTTACGTGGTTGTGGATACGGGTGGCTGGTTATCCAGCAAGAAATTCATTATTCCCCCACAACAGCTTCGTCCGTCAACGAAGCATGAGAATGATTTCGCGGTGAGTCTGGACAAAAAAGAGATCGAGAGCTTCCCGCCATATAATGAGTCCGCAATCGCTTCAGACGAAAACTGGAAGGATTATGAAAGCCGCTATCAGGAATCATGGGTCAGCGGCGCTGTACAGCATCGTGACGGTAGCGACCACAACATAACCCCCACAGCCACTGAGATGCCGGCGCAATCTGGATCGATTGGCAGCCAGATCAGTCCTGAAGAAAATCGCAGCTTGACCAATGATCGAATTGTTCCCGCAGGCGAGGACGAAGTGAAAATCAGCAATAGCGGCGCGGGTTTGGGCCCTCGCTGGTCAACATTTGAGGACAAGTTGCGTCAGCATAGAAAAGACGTTACGAGGAGTTGCGTGACCTGCGAAGAAGATAGCAGCGGTATGAGAAAAGCTAGTTAGTCTTTTTTGCTGAACCATCTGTTCAAAAGCCACGGCTCCGGTCGTGGCTTTTTGTTTGGAGGTAAAGCGCCCACGATGGAAAAACCAGGTATGGCGTCCGAGATTGCCCAAGGAGTTCCGTGGCTGTTGTTCTCTGCTGCTTCGTGCACGACAGGGCGATCTTGGAGATTGGCGGACGGCGATAGTTTCAAACGTGCAACCGTACCATTTGCGCATCAGGATTTCCTTGACCAGAGTTCAGCATGGGTTGTAATGTGTCGCAGGCGTGAGTACGGATAATGAATCCGAACAATTGTCCTCCCAGTTGCCGAATCTACGGTATGGCTTTGGGATTGCCGGGTTTCTGTTTTTCATGGAGTTAGTTTGGGCAGTACAGAGGGCCTCAATCCCGGGATACATTGGCGGAGATTCTGCGGGTGGTTATGCTGCTGCACTTACCTTTGTAACCGCCATTATCTCTAGCGCTTATCTACTCAGTTGCATTTCCCGATACCACGTTATCTTGAGCCAAATTGAAGGTTGGCACCATCCTATTTCGCCGAGGCGGGCCGTTCGCTTCCATTTCATTCCTCTCTTCAATTTTTATTGGAGTTACAAATGGCCGCATGAAATAGCGAGGTTTGTAAACTGGAGATTACAACGTCGGAGGATGTCGGGAGCTTTGATTGGAACGGGAGTCCTTGTCGGTACAGCGGTCGCCGCTTTCTTTGAGGGAAGTATTGGCATGGTCATCATACTTTCTACGCTGGCCTACATTTCTCGCTGTTTGCGGGAGGCGTTTGCCGCCACTCCGGTGCCGCGAGAACTTTATGTGACCAACGAATTGGATGCGACCTCGATCTTGAAAATCGAAAGCTAACTGCGAACGTTTTCATGCTATCCTTCGCTCAACTTTCTTAGTCAACTCACCAGCCTAGGATCTCTCGATGCTTGTCGAACTGCGGCTTGAAAACTACGCGGTTATCGATAATCTGGCGGTGGCTTTTGCGCCTGGATTGAATCTTCTTACCGGCGAAACTGGCGCTGGCAAATCCATTCTGATCGACGCACTCGCGCTTCTTCTCGGAGAGAAGGCGTCTTCCGATGTGATCCGTTCCGGCACTGATAAGGCAATACTTTCTGCTGTCTTCGAAATCGAGGGCGCAGTCGAAAAAATCGTTGCGAAGATCTTCGAGATCAATGGCATTGATTCCGAGGACGAATCCATCATCCTGCGGCGAGAAATTTCAACGGGAGGTAAGAGTCGCGTATTCGTGAACAATCAACCGGCGACTGTTGCCGTCCTGCGCCAGCTTGCGCCTTACCTGGCGAACATTCATGCGCAGAATGAATCGATTCTCTCCTTCGATGCGGCGGCCCGGCTCAGCTTGCTGGACGCTTTTGCTGGAACGCAACTCGAAAGCACTGCCAATGCTTTTGAGGATTGGAAAACTATCGCAGGCCGCATCGAAGAACTCGAACGGGGAGAGCAAGATCGTTTGCGGCTTCTAGACTTGTGGACATTTCAGAAGCGCGAAATTGATGAAGCCAAGCTTCAGCCCGGAGAAGACGAGCGTCTGGAAAGCGAAAAACGCGTTCTGGCGAATGCGGAGAAGATATATAACGCGGCTCTGAATGCGTTCGACCTGCTCTACGAAGGCAGTGCTTCGACCTCAGCATCCTTGCGTGCAGCTCAGAAGCATGTCGAAGAATTGGTCCGTTTCGAACCGAAATTTCAAGAGGCACTCGCGGCACTCGATACGGCACGCATCAGTGTGGAAGACGTAGGCGCTACGTTGCGGGATTACGCAGGAGGTATCCAAGCCTCCCCCGAGCACTTGGCTGAAATCGAAGACCGCCTCGCCATGATCGATCGGCTCAAGCGAAAGTATGGGACAACGTTGCGAGAGGTTATCGATTTCGGAGCAGAGGTTAGTCGAAAGCTCTCGGAGATGGAGAACAAAGACGAAATTCTCCGGCAACTCCGCGGCCAACTTGCTCAAGCTGCCGAAGGATACTTGCGAGTGGCTCGAAGTCTCTCTAAACAACGATACGAAGCGGCACGAAAACTTGAGAAGTTAGTCGAGGCTGAGATCAACGATCTTGCCATGAGATCGCATTTCAAAATCGAAGTCAGCGGCACCGACGAGGAAGGGAATTGGTCAGCATCCGGCTTCGATCAGGTTTTGTACCTAATCTCGACGAACCCCGGCGAGCCATTGCAGCAACTCGAACACGTTGCTTCTGGTGGCGAACTGTCGCGGGTGATGCTGGCGTTAAAATCGAGTGTGGAAGCAAATACTCGCAGCCGGAAGAAAGCTGCTGGACAGCGAACCCTTGTATTCGATGAGATTGATATAGGTATTGGCGGAAGAGCGGCGGAAGCAGTTGGCAAGAAAGCTAAAGAGCTTGTCCCGCTCCAATCAGGTACTCTGCGTAACGCATCTACCACAGATCGCCACTTTTGCGGATCATCACTACCTGATCGAAAAGAAAGACTCGGGAGGTCGCACCCGGACCACGGTTCGTCAAATCATCGGTGAAGAGCGGACGGAAGAAGTTGCGCGGATGTTGAGCGGAGCGAAGCTCACGGATACATCGAGAAAGCATGCCGAGCAGATGTTGAAGAGTAACGCATAGAGACGCATTCCATTATTCCGGCTTGGGCCAATCCATCATTGGGTCAATGCCACCCAAAAGAAAAACCCGCTCCGAAAGGGAGCGGGTTTTTAATTGCGACAGGGTTACTGTCCCGGGCAGACGCTAGCTTCATCGTTCTGGAAAGCCAGCCAGCTATGGACAGATGTGGTTTTCGGCGCGCCGAAGTAGCCGAGGAAAACCAGAGATTGAAGGTTGTAGGTAAAGCTGTTGGTGGTGTAAGGATAGGCTCCGTAGTTGCTGTTGCCCTCCAGCGGATCGCCCACTTCCAGAATGCTGTTGTCCTGGCAATTGACGTTGTTGTCGACAAAAGGATCATCAACCCATTCGCCAATTTCATGCGAGAGTGCAGATACGTCCTGAGAGAACGAACCCGGACTGTCGACATAAGTAGCGTATGAGTAAGTCTGACCGTTTGGTTGTGCGGCGTTGGCGCTATGGTAGCCACCGATGCAGCAGCCGCCGCCCTGTGTCAGGTAAATGTTATAGGTGATGAACAGAGGCAGAACGCCGGGGTTGACCTTCTTGATGGCAATCATGTACGCCTGCAATTTTGCATCGAAGGCATTGATGTCCATGGTTCCAACCACGCCGGAGCCGAATGGATTGCTGAATACGCCTCCCTGGGCAGCCGTTACACGAATGGTCTTCTCTGGCGAGACAGTCGGCTTGCCGAGCAGAACATGGTATCCAGTGTTCGTTTGGACGCTAGACCAGAAGTTCCCACGTTGGAAAGCATCGATGTATTGCGTCGTGCCCAAGTCAGTGCCGCCTTGGTTAAAATCGACCGTCGATTGAAAGATGGGCGAGTTTGTAGTGTTTAGGACTACGGTTTGTCCATTTGATACGGTGTGTGTTTTTGGATCAAAGATAGTATTTCCGTTGGTCTTTCCGTAAATCATCTTGATGGGAACAAGGATTACAGGAATCGTGGTAGATGTGTTTGTTTTGGTCGGGTCAGTTCCAACCATTGTGTAAGTGATCTTTTTCTTGGTCAGGTCCGTAAAGCTTCCATTCCACTGTACGAGCGGCGAGGAAACATTAGCAGAGGCTTTTCCCGGATGTACTGGCAAAGTTTTGTACATCGGCTTTGCGTCGAGGATTCTGGGAAGATTGCTGTCTTGCGCGGAGGCGATGCCGGCGGTACAAGCCAGCAAGAGAGATGCAGCTAAGAAACGTTTATTCATGTCCTAATCCACTCCTTGGAAGTTTGTGAGAGGTTACAGTGCTCAGTACGGCAAGAGGTTTTTAAGGCGAGTAGAAGGTATCACGAGGAATGCTGTTTGAGAACAGCAAGTTTTCCACCAGAACACACGAGTGCAAAACATTGCAGACAAGCGAGTTGACGACCAGTAAAGGCTGTCGGCCATTGTAGGGTATGGTGATTGCGACCTGTTCAAACTTCTTACTTGAATCCGCGAACCCCGTTCACCTTCCAAAAATCCCCAATCGATGCTAATCCTAGCCGTTTCTAAGGCTTACATTGACCAAAGAGGTTCTAATCCCGTAGCTTTGTAAGTAACTCCATTGTGAAAAAGTGTATGCTTTATACGATCAATACAACATGGGAGAAATAGTGTCCAACGCTGACAGCAAGACTTTGCTTTTACTCAAGCCTCGCGGCTTCTGCGCGGGCGTAGTTCGCGCTATCGATATTGTTCGCATTGCGCTCGAGGCTTTTGGTCCCCCCATCTACGTGCGGAAAGAAATTGTACACAACCGTTTCGTTGTGGAGGAATTGCAGGGCAAGGGAGCAATTTTCGTCGACAGCGTCGAAGAAGTGCCCAATGGTGAGCGTGTGATTTACAGCGCCCACGGAGTTTCTCCGGAGGTGCGTGATGCCAGTAAGGTTCGTGGTTTGCGTGTCATCGATGCAACGTGTCCGCTAGTCACTAAAGTCCATGTTGAAGCGGTCAAGTTTGCGAAGGAAGGCTATTCGCTAATTTTGATCGGTCATCGCGATCACGATGAAGTTATTGGCACACTCGGAGAGGCACCAATCGTTACCCAGGTAGTCGGATCGCCACAGGAAGTCGACTCATTGAGCGTTCCTGATCCTGATCGGGTCGCTTACTTAACGCAGACAACTCTAAGTTTGGATGAGACGAAAGACATTATCGGAGCTCTACGTAAGAAATTTCCCAACATTACCGGACCGCACGCGCAAGACATTTGCTACGCCACTGAGAATCGGCAGGTCGCGGTTAAGCAGGTGGCCTCCGACGCTGATTTGTTGCTTGTGGTTGGCTCCGATAACAGCTCTAATTCCAACAGGTTAGTGGAAGTTGCACGTAATCTTGGCACCAGTTCGCATTTAATCGATAGTTTCCGCAACATTCGCCCGGAGTGGCTTGAGGGCGTGAAGACGATTGCCTTGACGGCGGGCGCCTCCGCTCCCGAGTGTCTGGTCGAAGAGGTTGTGAAATTTCTGGACAGCAAGGGTTTCAATAACGTGCAGGAACTCGAGGTTATGCCGGAAAATGTGCGCTTTGGTTTGCCGCCCGAGATTGTGCAGGCGATAGCCAGCGCGCCCGCGTCGGTCAGCGCAGACTAACTATATGGACGAAAACTCCTCCCCGTCATTCCCGGCTTCCGCCGGTCCGCAGCTCCGTTTCGGTAAAATTGACGATCTTGCAAGCCGCGTTGCGGTTGCCATGGACGGCGCCCGGCGCTTCCTTTTTTCGCAGCAGCATCAAGAAGGATATTGGTGCGGTGAACTGGAAGCGGATACCACGCTTGAGTCCGATTACATTCTTCTGCACACGCTCCTGGGAACCGGCGATCCAGAACGCTTCCGCAAAGCTGCAAATTACATTCTGCAACATCAGAACGAAGATGGTGGCTGGGGCATTTACGCGGGCGGACCAGCGAACATCAGTGCGTGCGTTAAAGCGTATTTTGGGCTGAAGCTTGCGGGATACACCGCGGATCATCCCGCAATGGTGCGAGCCCGCCACAAGATTCTCGAACTGGGCGGCGTCACTGAAGTAAATACTTTTACCAAGATCTATCTTTGCTTCTTCGGCCAATACGACTACGACGCGGTTCCTGCAATTCCGCCGGAAATTGTGCTGTTTCCCAATTGGTTCTGGTTCAACATCTACGAGATTTCCTCGTGGTCGCGGGCGATTCTGGTTCCGCTCTCTATTGCGTATGCGAAGAAGCCTTTTAAGAAAATCCCCGATGAAATGGGAGTGGAAGAACTCTTCGTCGGCGGACGCGATAAATCGCGCATGCACCTGCGCTGGTCTAAGAAGTTGGTTTCGTGGCGCAATGTCTTTCTTTCACTTGATCGTTTGACACACTGGTTTGAGCGCGTACACATAAGACCGCTGCGATCAATCGCTTTGAAATCTGCCGAGAAATGGATGTTGGAACGTTTCGAAATGAGTGACGGGCTTGGCGCGATTTATCCGTCAATACTCAATGCAATTATCGCTCTGCGGTGTTTGGGATATTCCGTGGACGATCCCCAAGTGATTCGTGCACTGGATGAGTTTGAGAAGCTGGGCATCGAGGAAGGCGACACATTCCGCATGCAGCCCTGCAAGTCGCCTTTGTGGGATACGGCCTATGCGTTATTCGCGCTTGGTGACAGTGGCGTGTCAGCGGCTGATCCACGCATGGTGAAATGCGCGGACTGGATTTTGCAAAAGCAAGTTCGCAAAGAAGGCGACTGGAAGGTCAAGAACAAGGCTGGTAAGCCGGGTGGATGGTACTTCGAGTTTAACAATGAGTTCTATCCGGATGTTGATGATAGTGCAATGGTTTGTCTTGCATTGGGGCAAGTCGAACATCCTAATGGACGTTATCAGCGTGAATCGGTCCAGCGCGCTATCGATTGGATTTTATCCATGCAATGCAAGAACGGCGGCTGGGCATCCTTCGATAAGGACAATGATCGCATGGTATTTCAGTACATTCCATTTGCCGATCACAACGCAATGCTGGATCCAGCCACGGTTGATATCACGGGCCGCATTCTCGAAATGCTCGCTGCCTATGGATACGAGAAAGATCATCCAGCAGTAAAGCACGCCTTGAAGTTCATCCGCGACGAGCAGGAACCGGATGGTTCCTGGTTTGGCCGCTGGGGAGTGAATTACATTTACGGGACGATGCTGGTTTTGCGCGGGCTGGAAGCGATAGGCGTCGATCATCACGAACCCTATGTCCAGCAGGCTGCCGAGTGGATACGCATGTTTCAGAATCCCGATGGCGGTTGGGGAGAGACGTGCGGATCCTATGACGATCCTGGAACCAAAGGTGTGGGGCCAAGTACTCCATCGCAGACAGCGTGGGCGGTTATGGGATTGCTCGCGGCAAATGACACTCGCAGTGAATCCGTAGCTCGCGGGATCGCGTATTTACTCCGGACACAGAAGAAAGATGGATCGTGGGATGAGCTGGAGTACACCGGCACTGGATTTCCACGTGTGTTTTATCTCATGTATCACATGTATCGGCAGTACTTCCCGTTGATCGCGCTGACGACCTACAAGAAAGCCATGCTGGGTGAGTCGCGAAACTCTTCGCCAATGCTGCAATCCGCTGCGATCTGATTGTGAGACATCATTTGTCTCCATCAGATTGAAGGACAAAGGGAGGACTAATGGCGGGAAGTTTTTTATGAAGGCATTTATAACAGGAGCGACAGGATTTGTAGGTACCCATGTTGCTCGTGTCTTGGAAGCTCAAGGCGCGGATCTGCGGGTTCTTGTTAGGCCCGATAGCGACCTCCAGGAATATTGAGGATTTGAAGGCGGATCGGGTCATTGGGGATTTACGGGATTCTGCATCGATAGAGAAAGCAATGTCGGGCTGTGACGTGGTATTCCATGTTGCCGCTGACTACCGGTTATGGATTCGCGATCCAGAGGAAATGTATCGATCTAATGTTGAAGGCACCCGAGGAATTCTGGAAGCCGCTCGCAAGAACGGAGTTCGGCGGGTGGTGTATACGTCGAGCGTTGCGACCATGGGATTTACATCCAATGGGCATCCTGCTGATGAGAATTCGCCGGTGTCCCTCGACAAGATGATCGGCCACTATAAGCGTTCGAAGTTCCTGGCCGAGGAAGTGGCGCTTGCGGCAGGACGAAATGGCATGGATGTTGTGGTGGTGAATCCGACAACACCGGTCGGCGAGAAGGATATTAAGCCGACGCCGACGGGGCGGATCATCCTTGATTTTCTCAAGAAGAAATTTCCGGCTTATGTGGATACGGGATTGAACCTGGTCGATGTTACAGAGTGCGCACGCGGCCATGTGGCGGCACTGGAACAGGGAAGAAGCGGCGAACGGTACATCCTTGGCGGAGAGAACCTTACGTTAAAGCAGATTCTCGACAACTTGGCTGCGATAACAGGGTTACCATCTCCAACGATCAAAGTTCCGTACATAGTGGCATTAGCCACAGGCGTCGTAGATGAGCTCGTTACAGGTCATCTCTTGGGACGCGAGCCGCGCGCGACGATCGACGCCGTGCGCATGGGACGAAAGAAGATGTTCGTGACCTCCGGCAAAGCAGAGCGAGAATTGGGATGGAAGACCGTTCCAGTGAAGAATGCTCTGCATCGGGCGGCGGATTGGTTTCAGGCGAATGGATATGTCAGCGCCTAAAGTTGCAATTGTTACCGCGATGGAAAGGGAAGTGTCGCCAATCATTAGACATTGGCGTTTGGTAGAACGCGAGCATGATGGGCGAAAGTTCAAATTTTTTGAGAACGAATCGTGCGGTGGTGGTCTGCGGAGGTATTGGTGAAGAAGCTGCACGCCGTGCAACCGAAGCAGTTGTCTGTTTATACAAACCAACGGCTGTCATTTCTGCGGGCTTCGCAGGTGCGCTAGATCCCAAATTAAAAATTGGGAATGCCCGTGCCCGTGAGAAAACTAATCGATGCAGCGGATGGAAGTAGTTACGATTTTGAGAGTGGTAGTTTCACATTAATCACTGCGAGCGAAGTGGCCGGAGCTGGTCAAAAAGAAAAGCTCGCCAAAGCCTATGGAGCGCATGCAGTGGATATGGAAGCAGCCGCTGTGGCGCGTGGCGCGCAAAAGCATGGAGTGCAATTTATGGCTTTCAAGGCGATCTCTGACGAAGTGGATTTCGAGATTCCGGCGATGCAGCAATTCATCAAGCACGATGGCCGATTCAGACTGCAAGATTCGCCGTTTTCGCTGTGCTTCGTCCCTGGCTCTGGCCGAAGTTAATTCAATTGGCCCGAAACAGCGCGAAGGCCACGAAAACATTATGTGATTGGCTGGATCAGTACAACCGTCCAGCAGAGAAATTGGAGAATCCTGCTACCGGGCTGCATCCAATATTGAGAGTACGTTAGAACAAAAATGGCGATTGCTGGACAATTCGCATTGCAAGATCGCAGGCGGACGATTCCCGCCACGATGCAGGCCGCAGTCTATCGCGGGGTGAATGACGTTCGCTTGGAAACGGTTCCAGTGCCGAAAATCGGACGTGGCGAGTTGCTGGTCCGAGTGCATACCTGCGGCATTTGCGGCACGGATTTGAAGAAGATTGCGACCGGTTCGCATTCCGCGCCGCGTATCTTCGGACACGAAACCTCCGGCGAAGTCGCAGCAATTGGCGAGGGCGTTGACGAGTTTCGCGTCGGCGATCGAGTAGTCGTGTTCCATCACATCCCTTGCGGCGAGTGTTACTACTGCCAGCACAAGACGTTCGCGCAATGCGAGACTTACAAGAAAGTTGGATGTACCGCTGGCTTTGAACCTTCCGGCGGAGGTTTTGCCGAATACGTTCGGGTAATGGACTGGATTGTTCGACGCGGGACGGTTCGCATTCCTCGGCGGCGTCTCGTACGAACAGGCGTGCTTTCTCGAACCGGTGAATACCTGCATGAAAGGTATTGAACGACTAGCAGTTGCGCCGGGCGACACGGTTCTCGTGATCGGTCAGGGTCCCATCGGCATCATATTAAGTACATTGGCCAAGCGTGCGGGGGCCACGGTAATTACTTCCGATTTGTATGAGCAGAGGCTTACAATATCCAGAGACCTCGGATTAACAAATTGGATAGACGCTTCTCGCACAGACACGGTGCAAGAGGTGCGTAAACGGACAGAAGGACGTGGGGCTGATGCTGCAATTTTGGCGGTAGGTGGCAACAGCCTGATTCGAACTGCGATGGACGCAGTTCGTCCCGGAGGTCGAGTGTTGTTGTTTGCACAAACTGTGCGAAGTGAGGCGACGATCGATCCTTCGGCAGTGTGCGTTGACGAGAAGACGTTGATCGGATCTTACAGCGCTTCGGTCGACTTGCAAGAGGCATCAGTGCAATTTGTAATGAGCCAGGAAATGAATTTAGAACGATTAATCAGTCACCGCTTTGCTCTTTCCGATGGACTTGAGGCCCTGCATTTGGCGGCGCATCCGCAAGCTGATTCGATGAAGATCGTGATTCAGCCTGGCGGTTTTACAAGTAGAACTCAGGAAGGAAGCTCAGAGTGAACGGAAAAATGACGGCGGCTGTCCTCTACGGTAAAGAGGACGTCAAGATCGAGAGAGTGCCGATCCCACGAGTTGGGGACGGGGAAGTGTTGGTCAAGGTGCAGGTTGCGCTGACCTGCGGCACCGACTTGAAGGTCTATCAGCGTGGCTATCATGCCCGCATGATTGTTCCTCCGGCATTGTTCGGGCACGAACTGGCGGGCACTATCGAAGAAGTTGGAGCCGGAGTTCGCGGATTCAAGAAGGGCATGCGGGTGGTGGCGTTGAATTCCGCCCCGTGCCAGATGTGTTTCTACTGCTCGAAGCATCAACCCAATCTTTGCGAAGATCTGCTGTTCAACAACGGCGCTTATGCCGAATACATTCGGATTCCGCGGCGAATTGTCGAACTAAATATGCTGGCGATTCCTCCGAATGTGACCGTCGAAGAAGCCGCCATGACTGAGCCTCTGGCGTGCGTGCTGCGCGGACTGCACGAGACCGGCGTACAAATAGGCGATACCGTCACCGTAATCGGTGGTGGTCCCATCGGACTGATGTTTGTGCAGGTGGCCAATGCGGTGGGCTGCAACGTAATCTCCGTCGTAAAGCGTGATTCTCAGGTGACCTCTGCAAAGCGCATGGGGGCGCACGAAGTAGTGCAGATCACCAAAGTGAAAGATCCGGTCGAGGCAGTGCGGACGCTCTCTCCGGAAAAACGCGGCAGCGACGTAGCGATTGAAGCAGTAGGCCGCCCTGAGGCGTGGGAATGGGCGATTGATATGGTTCGCAAAGGTGGCACTGTGAACTTTTTCGGAGGGTGTGCCAGCGGCACCAAGGTGCAGCTCGACACGAACCGGCTGCACTACTCAGAAGTTACGCTGAAAGCGACCTTCCATCACACACCGGAAACCGTGCGCCGGGCATTTGCTTTAATCACGGAAAAGAAAATTCGCTCGACCGACTACATCACCGGAGAAGCGCCACTCTCGCGATTGCAGCAGGTTCTCAGCCACATGCTGAATCGCAATGGTGATATCAAGACAGCCATTATTCCTGGCCACTAACGCGGGAGCCGGATCGGCATCGTATAAATTGTGGGAGAAGCGACTAATCAATGTCATCCGTTGCCAGTAACGACTCCCATTTAATCTCTTCTTCACTGGATGTGGACGGCTGGCAGAGACTTCCGCCGCAGTACGCAATCCCTGCGAGAGCGCCCTCGGAAGCTGAGGCACAACAATACTGTCGTCGATTGGCTCGGAGTCATTACGAAAACTTCTCCGTTGCAAGCTGGTTTTTACCGAAACGTTTGCGGCAGCACTTCTTCAATGTATATGCCTATTGCCGGATCTCTGATGATCTCGGCGATGAAGTAGGCGATCCCGCTGCGTCTCTGCGATTGCTCGATCAATGGGAAGCAGAGTTAAACGCTTGCTACAGCGGCAACCCGCGGCATCCCGTGTTTGTGGCTCTGGCCGAAACTGTCCGCACATTCGATATTCCGAAGCAGCCATTTGCCGATCTGCTGACGGCGTTCCGTCGCGACCAGACGGT
Organism: Terriglobia bacterium; assembly: GCA_963791575.1. Taxonomy (GTDB): domain Bacteria; phylum Acidobacteriota; class Terriglobia; order Terriglobales; family Acidobacteriaceae; genus JAOAPG01. The sequence continues at coordinate 60,607 of CAWBSY010000008.1, forward strand.
TACGCGATATCAAACTTTTGAAGATCTCCTAGGCTATTGCCATTACTCCGCAAATCCCGTGGGGCATCTCGTGCTTTATTTATGCGGATATCGCGATGAAGAGCGTCAGTCATTGTCGGATTTCACCTGCACCGCATTGCAACTCGCGAATTTTTGGCAAGACGTGAGTGCCGATTATGCGAAGGGCCGCATTTATCTTCCACTCGAAGATCTACGGCATTACGGAGTAACTGAACAGGACATTGCTGCTGAAAGAAATACCGCCGCGTTCTGCGAGATGATGCACTTCGAAGTCGAGCGTGCGCGCGAGTGGTTTGAGCGGGGATTGCCTCTCGTTAAAAAAGTTGATCGCGAATTGGCGGTTGATCTTGATTTATTCAGTCGCGGTGGGCAAGAGATTTTAGATGCTATCGAGAATCAGGGATTCAATGTGCTGGGAAACCGCCCATCCATTTCGAAAGCTCGAAAGCTTGCGCTGGTAGCTCGCGCCGCAGTTAGGTAAGCTGCTATGAGTACCGCCGTGCAACAGCAGGTTCCCACTCAGTTTGCGCCCACGCAATCGCAACTCGCGGTTGCCTACTCGGTGTGCAGCAGCATTACTCGAGCAGCTGCCAAGAATTTTTACTACGCATTTCTAGTGCTCCCTAAACCGAAGCGTCAGGCCCTTTGCGCTGTCTATGCGTTCATGCGGAAGTGCGACGACATTGCTGATGACGTCAACTTGCCACCGCGCGAGAAAGAACAAAAACTTGATGTATGGCTCGACTCCTTCCATCGAGCACTCTCCGGTCAACCGACGGATGACCCTGTGCTGCTCGCACTTACCGACGCCCAACGAAATTTCAATATCCAGATCGGCTGGCTTGATCAACTCGCATATGGCACTGCGATGGATGTTCGGGAAAACGACCCTTCCGAAGCGACAGACATCAGGACCAAACGTGCAATATCGGACGTTCGAAGATCTGCGCCTGTATTGCTACAGGGTTGCGTCGGTGGTGGGACTTGTCTGCATTCGCATCTTTGGATATCGAGACCCGACAGCAGAACCGTTAGCGGAACGTTGTGGGCTGGCCTTTCAGCTCACCAATATTATTCGTGACGTGAAGGAAGATGCGGCCATGGGACGTGTTTATCTTCCAGAAGAGGATTTGGCGAAGTTCGGACTCTCTGCGGGAGAGTTGACCGCCGCTTCGGACCCTTCTCAGGCTTTAGCCATACGATTCGCTCCACTACTTGCCATGGAAGCCGACCGTGCTCGCGAATATTATCGATCCGGCGAAGACTTAATCCCTTACATCGACGAAGATAGCCAGCCTGCCTTGTGGGTGCTGGTGACGATCTATCGCCGTTTGCTGGAGAAGATCGCGGCCAACCAGTATGACGTATTCGGCGGCAAGATTCGCCTTTCCACAAAAGAAAAGCTCACGATCCTGGGAAAGGGCTTTCTGCAGCGCCTGACCTAATGAGTGTGCCCCAACCGAACGAAAGCACTGCAAACTTCACAGCAGCACAAAATCCCACAGTAGCAGTGGTTGGTGGTGGCCTGGCTGGCTTGGCGGCTGCCTGCGCTCTCGCGGAAAGCGGCTTCCGCGTGAGCCTGTTCGAACGCCGTCCTTATCTTGGAGGTCGTGCTTCGTCTTATCAACATCCGGGAACAGGCGAGGTGGTCGACAACTGCCAGCACGTGCTTTTTGGGTGCTGTACGAATCTGATCGAGTTTTACAAACGCATCGGGGTGAATGAAAAAATTCGCTGGTCAGACGAGATGACGTTCGTCGAGCCGGGCGGCCGGAAGTCAATCCTGCGTCCCACGTTTCTGCCGCCTCCTTTTCATACGATGCCGTCGTTCTTGAGTTTCCCTTTTTTGGATTTGCGGGACAAGCTCGCTATTGCTCGAGCGATGGCATTCCTTGTTCCGCACGTGCTTCCGGATAGCGGAGAGTCGTTCATGGACTGGTTGCGGAAGCATCGGCAGACAGAGATGTCCATCGAGCGTTTCTGGAAGCCTGTGCTGGTGAGTGCATTGAGTGAGGACCTGGATCAAGTTTCGGTTTCTGCTGCGGCTCAGGTAGTCCGAGAATCGATGAAATCGGAAACTGCCCGGCAAATGGGGATACCGTCAATTCCGCTGACTGAACTTTACAGCGCCGCGCAGGATTACATTATGAAGCGTGGCGGAAGTGTCCGCCTGCGATCCGGTATTGAGAGTTTGCGAATGGAAAACGATCAACCGGTGCTGGAATTTGCCGAGGGTTTGGCGAAATTTGATTTCGTGGTATTAGCGCTTCCTTTTCTCGCGCTGTCATCTGTGCTGCCGCAGAACGGCGATTCACAACCATTGCGTGAGAGGATATCTCATTTCGAAAGTTCTCCCATCACTGGAATTCATCTATGGTTTGATCGGCAAATTAGCGACCTTGAACATGCAGTTCTCCTGGATCGCACTGTGCAATGGATGTTTCACAAATCGAAGCTGCTGGGACGGAACAGCGAAGGCAGCTATATCGAGTTGGTTGTGAGCGCGTCAAAAAGTCTGATCGAAAAATCGAAGCAGGAAATCGTGGACCTTGCGTTGAATGAAGTTCGCGAGTTTTTTCCGGAAGCGCGCTCTGCGAACCTAGTAAAGTCAACGGTCGTAAAAGAAGTGAATGCGACCTATTCGCCAAGACCGGGCATCGATGCTCATCGGCCGAAGCCAGAAACCATTTGGCCGAGAGTGTTTTTGGCGGGGGATTGGACGGCAACGGGCTGGCCAGCGACGATGGAGGGAGCGGTGCGAAGCGGATATCTAGCAGCCGAAGCGTTGGTTCGAGCGACAGGGAAGAGTACCCGCTTTGTGGTTCCTGACCTTCCACCAGCGGGCTTCATGCGGTTGTTCGGGTAGCTCTCCTGAGTTTGTGATGGGGTCTCTCTTGTTGGGGCTAGTTGTCGACGGCGAGGACGCCCGTCGCTACATAGAATTTCGAATTGATTATTACGCGGCCAGTAACACCACACCGCTGGCTACTAGCAACGCTGCAGCCCATCTTCGCTTATCTACCTTTTCGTGAAGAAAGATCTTCGCCGCTACCGCATTTGCGACAAAGGTTAGCGCTGCTGCGGCCGGACCCACCAAGCTAACGTCTGCCCACGACAACGCGAACATCAGGCTATAAAACGCTACCGTCATGCATGCAATGCCGAGTAGGAACCAAGGATTTTTTAGGATTCGTCCCGCAACGTGTAGCAGAGTCATACGGCGCCAGAGTTCGCCCACGTCTCCAACCTGCTTCATGGCATGCGAGAGCAGCACGTCTCCGGAAGAAGATGCGAGTACTACGGCGAGAATTGCTCCCCAGGTGTAAGCCTGTGTCATCGCTTTGACCTCGACTCTTCTCCCGCGCTTACCATTTCGGCTTCCGTTTCAGTGCGATCTTCACTGGTCTGCGTCGTGTGGGTTAGTTCTGGCCCTCGGGTGACGAATCCGACACCACCCGAAATTAAGACGATCCCAGCCCAGCGGGTTGCTGAGACTTGTTCGTGTAGGGCGAATTTTGCAATCAAAGCCAGCAATACATAACTGAGAGATGTCGCGGGAAGAACGTAGGTTAGGTCCGCCCAGGAAAGAGCGGTCATGTAGGAAGCGAAGAAGCAGAGCAAAAACAAAATCCCCAGAGCGACCCAGGGATTCAGAATTGCCAGAATAATATGCTGCAGATTTTGCAATGAAACGGTGCCGATCTGCTTCATTCCGCGAGAGAGCAGCGAATCACCAATTGCCGCGCTCACGGCCACACCGGCCAGCACCAGATACTTGCGAAAGGTCACACTTGTCTTAATCTCAAAGCTTATTCTTTTAAACGAAAACCTAAACGTTAACCGGCTCCGGAGTAACCGCCGAATCTTTCTCGCGCTTGTCCTTAACCCATTTGTGACGCATGGAACGCGTCTTCAGGAAAGCCTTTGCCTCTTTGTAGAGACGCTTACGATCGCCGCTATGAAATGCCGCTTTCCTCAGAATGCGGTAAACGGCTTTTGGCCGGAAATAATATTCGTCATAGAAGCGGTGTACGGAATCGAGAATCTCATCAGCAGGTAAGCCAGGATACTGAATGTGAGCGAGTTGATGACCGCCCTCGTCCACCATCTTGGTGTCCTTCACCATGAAACCATTACTTACCGCGTAATCGTAAAGCTCAGTGCCAGGATACGCGTGTGCGACCGAGACTTGGATAGTTTCTACGTCCAGCTCTTTAGCGAATGCAATCGTGTTGTTGATGGTCTCGCGAGTCTCTCCCGGCAATCCGAGAATGAAATCGCCGTGAATGACAAGGCCGAGTTTGTGGCAATCTTTCGTGAATTGACGCGCCCGCTCGATCGTGGCACCCTTTTTGATGTTCTTCAGTATCTGCTGATCTCCCGACTCGTAGCCCACAATCAGAAGACGGCAACCGGCTTCCTTCATGGCCTTTAGCGTTTCGTAATTGGTTGTGACACGCGAAGTGCAGGACCAAGTCAATTTGAGCGGTTTTAGTTTCGCGCACAACTCGACAGTCCGAGCTTGCTGGATGTTGAATGTGTCATCGTCGAAGAAGAACTCTCGTACGTTCGGCCAGTATTCTTTCGCTTTGGCCATTTCGCGAGCCACGTCATCGGTCGAGCGCTTGCGCCATGCGTGGCCACTGGTCGTTTGCGGCCATAAGCAGAAGGTGCATTGCGCTGGGCATCCGCGAGTGGTGTAGAGAGAAACGAACGGATTCAACAAGAACGGCACGTTATAGCGTGTTACGTCGAGATCGCGTTTATACACGTCAGTGACGTGCGGCATGGCATCGAGGTCCTGCATCTGCGGGCGATCGGGATTGTGCACGACCGATCCGTTCTTCAGAAACGAGACCCCCATAATCTCTTCAAGCGGTTTGCCTTGCGCGAATTCCACAGTGGAGTAGTCGAATTCTTTGCGGCATACGAAATCAATGGCTGAGCAATCTCTCAACGCTCGTTCGGGCAGTACGGTCACATGTGGACCAACGAAAGCAATCTTGATCTTCGGATTAGCTTCTTTGATCTTATGCGAAAGCCGGATGTCGCCAGGAAATCCAGGTGTGCTCGTGTATAGCACCAGGAAATCGTACTGTTTTGCGATCTCGATGGTTTCTTCCGCCGAGATGTAGTGGGGCGGCGCATCCAGTAGCCGGGCTCCTTCCAACATTCCTGCCGGATATGCAAGCCAGACCGGGTACCAGTAGGACTCAATCTCGCGCGTCGCCGGCCAACGTGAACCAGCTCCGCCGTCGAAGTTTTCAAATGAAGGGGGATTCAAGAACAGTGTTTTTAAAGGCATATGGGTGAATAACTTATCTTAACATTTTCGAGTGTGCCGTTTGCTTCGATGTACCTTTCGGGTACACCAAAAATGGTACTGCTTTAGCTCTGCCACGCACACGACTACCAAGTGTAAGTCTCTAATTTACGGTCAGTTGCGGACGATCTGCAACGCCATCACGCTGAACACATGCTTTGACGCAGTAAAGGGCGAAAATGGCCTGTCAATGGAGCAACGCTTCTTCTCGCAAATCCAGTCATTTGCTCCCATTTACCCAGCCTTCGAGCTCGCCTGTAGCCCGAAGCAAGGCGATGCGGGTCCGCTCCAACTCAAAATTGGCATTTTGCAGAGCCTCATAACGAGCTACGGCTTGAACTCTGGCGTCCTCGGAATCATGCAGGGTCGCGTTTCCACCGCTCACCCGCACCTGTGTCGCTTCAAAATTTGATCGGGCGATCTGATATTCGAGATCGGCCACTTGCTGGGCAGCAGCGAGTTGCTCGACCGAGCGCTGCAATTTCAGGGTTTCGTCGGAGACTTGATTTTTCGCGACCTTCACATCGTTATGTGCGTGAAATGCTTCAGCGTCCGCGGCTTGAGCATGGGAACGCTGAGCTGGACTTAGAAACGGAAAGCGAATAACAACACCAATTGAAGCGTCATTAAGTTGAAAACTGTTCGCCTGATAAAACTGCAACCAATTATTGAATTTCGCGAGCAGCGCGTACTGAGCAGCGAAATCAACCGTGGGCCACAATGACCGATGTTCTCCACGGGCCCTGAAGTCCATTGCCAAGGCATGAGTTTGTGCAGACTGCACGGAAAAACTCGCTTGCTGAGCTTTCGCGGCATAATCTTGGTCCTGTTTCATTTCTGGCAATGCGGGAATAGATTCCGGCACGATTTCGATCGACGCTACCGGCATTCCTGTCAATTGCGAAAGACGATTGGTGAGGATGTCGATCGCACCCCGAGCTTGTGTGATGCTGAGCCGGGCGCGAGCCGTGGTCAGGAGTGCTTGATTGCGAAGCAGAGGATTGTCAACGCCTTCCTGGATGCGCTGATTGACAATCTGTTCCATCTTAAGCGCGGAATCCAGTTGCTCATTCAAGTACGAAAGCTGAGTCTGCCACTTATTGATTTCCGCGTAAGTCAGGACAGTATCTTGCATGATCTGCTGACGCTGTTCTTTCCCCTGGTAAGAACTCGCCTGCCATTCCGTTTTCGCCGCATTGATAAATTCTCGCAAAGCCGGGTTGACAATCGCAGATTGGGAAGTGACGTTGACAATCGAGGGGGCTGAACCTTCAAGACTGAGCGGGAAGCCCCAACTGTCGCCCAAGCTGGATCCGACAACCAACTGCGGTAGATATTGGTTGTGCGCTTCCCGGTAGGACGCAAAAGCGTGCTGGGAGTCCGCTTCTGCCGCGGCTGCGCTCGTGCTGTGCTTCAACGCCAGTTCTACCGCTTGCTTCAACGGCAACGGTTCCGCAGCTAGATCTACGATTGAAGAAAAAATAATCAGAGGCAGCAGGAGGGACAGGCGTGCAGCACGCAAAAAAGCATTCATCACGTCACCTTTCCAGAAAAGAAGAGAGGATTGCAATTCAGCGATTGATACGATTTAGTGCTTCTTGCGCAGGCGAAAAGCTTCTGGCCAAGCCTAGAGCCGCGCGATACTCTTGGGTAGCGGCTTGCATGTCACCCTGCTTTTCCAGCACGGTTCCCAGAAGGTAATGCGCCTTGAATGCCGGAGCCTGCTCCACGGAAGTCTTCGAAGAAAGATAGCGTCGAAGGAGTTCAGCAGCATCAGGAAAATTGCGGTTCGTATGAACCAGAATTTCAGCTGCGTCAAATAAAGCTTCCGGACGGTCTACCGGAGCAGCGATGACGTGGTGCAACGCTTCTTGCATGTCGTCAAATCGATTGGAGTGCTTGTAAAAGAGACCTAAATTCAGCCATGCGCTTGCCGCTCCGTGACTGGCTTGGATGGCAGCGCGGTAATATTGTTCGGCAGCAGCAACATCCCTCTTCTTTTCGGCGATCCTCGCATTCACCCAATCTGCTTTAGCAGGATCCAGAGTCTGTAAGGTGCGGGCCTCGGCTTCGGCTTTGTCTCTGCCGCCACCCACAATTCCCGGGGCTTCCAGGTAGAACTCCGCCAGGTCTGTGATGGCAGGGACGTTTTTCGGATCAAGCTGAACCGCAGTTTCAAACTCGCTGCGTGTTTTCTTGGCGAGTCCGGCAGCAGTCATAAAATTGGCCCCGTCGGCCTTTTCGCCATAAGTGCGGCCGAGCCAGAGATGATAATCGCTATTGTTGGGATCTAATGACACTGCCTTCTGGCAATTGGGAATGCCACGGTCCCAGTCTCCCAGAGAGAAATAAGCGCGACACAAAAGATTGTGAGCTTCCGCATCGCTCGGCGATGTATTGATTTTGCCGCGTAAGGTGATGATGGCATCATCGATTCGGCCATCTGCTAGTAACGAGGATGCGGAAGGGTCGGCCGCCGCGACTGCGGGCAACGCTGCCAGTAAAAACGAGAGAAGAAATTTTGTCGTCGAACTCATCCCTTTAACGAACCACCTTCACTGTCACTCCTTTGTACAGCGGCTTGGAATTGGTGGAAGTGAGCGCCACTTCGGCATTTTCGGAAAGCCCGCTACTAATTTCCACCTGCGTCAGATTGGAGATCGAAGTCTGAACCTCCTGCCGCTTCAGTTCGTTGTTCACGATTTGGAAAACGTAAGGTTTGCTGTCGTCTTGGCGTAAGGCCTCGCGTGGAATCGTCAGCACATCGCGATGCTCTGCCGTGACAATCGTTACGCCCACATTCACATTGGGAAGTAGTTTGTAATCGTGATTGTCAACGACGCAAGTTGTCTCTCCGACATTTCGAGTGCCGTGCAATTTCACGGTTGCGGGTATTCCGCTCACAGCTCCGTCCCACTTCCGCGCAGGCATTGCATCCCAGGTCACCTCGATTTTATTTCCGGGTGAAAGACGGGCTATGTCTGGTTCATCCACGAAGGCGCGCACCACGACTTTCGATAAGTCGGCTTCCTGCAAGACAAGATCGCCAGGATTGACGTAATTGCCTTGATGCACGGGAAGGGAATACACGACTCCATCGAACGGAGCTCGAATATTTAATTGGCTGAGAATGTCTTCGGACGCAGCATAAGCGCTTTGTGCTCCCATTTTCCCAGCTTCGGCTTTGGCAATTTCTGGCTTCGAGTAGCGGTCTTTTTGCTTCTGCTGGAGCAATTTAAAATCCGCATTAGCGCGATCAAGCTGATCTTGAGCTGCCGTGACTTCACCAGGAGATGCCGCCCCGCTCTGCTGCAAACGTTTCAATGCATCGAGATTTCGTTGCGCTGCGTCCCGCTCACTGCGAGCTTTTATTAGTCCCGCATCGAGTGTCAGAATCTCTTCTTGATTGCCGCCGCTCTGGATCGCACTGATATCGGCATCGGACGCCCGAATTTGCGCGAGAGCCCGCGCTGCCTGACTGCGGGCCTCGGCGTCGTCCAATTGCACCAGGAGTTGCCCTCTCTTGACGTGGTCGCCTTCCGCTACTAGCAACTTCTTGATGGTCGTCCCCACGGGAGTATGGGCTTCGAAGTTATGCAGAGGCTCAACCTTGCCGTTGGTAGACACCACGCTTCGTATATCGCCACGCGCCACTGTGACCGCTCGCACAGGGATAGTCTCGTCACGTGATCTGAAAGACGCCAGCAACACCACTACGGCTACGATGCCCAGGCTCCAAACGAGCCAACGGTGACGCGAAAAAAAAGTCGTTTTGTGGGCAGCAGCAACCATTCAATTTGGGCACAACAATGCTATCACCTGGGCCTTTACAGAAGCTTAACGGGACTTAACCCATTAGATGCACTGGATCTGCTCCAGAACTCAGATTCTCGCAGCATTTTGAGCTTTCAGTACAGCACTGTTTAGAATGGAGTTATGCCCAAGCAGTCGCGTTACACACCCGAGCACGCCGAGTCAGGACTCGATGCGGATTTTCCGGAAATTGAGACTTGGCCGAATCAATTCCCTGGCTATGAAATCATCGTAGATGATCCGGAATTTACTTCTGTTTGCCCAAAGACGGGCCTGCCCGATTTCGGTGTTTTGACCATTCGCTACATGCCAAATCGAGATTGTCTGGAGTTGAAGTCGCTAAAAGAATATTTGCACTCCTATCGCAATCTCGGAATTTTTCAGGAGAATATCGTGAATCGCGTTCTTGAGGATGTAGTGCGATGGGCCAAGCCGGTTTGGGCGGAAGTGAAAGGCGACTTCCGTCCGCGTGGCGGAATTTCCACAACCGTGGTTGCGAAGTGGCCGAGGCCGAAAGGATCGCGCACGAAGTAATGCCGATGATCTGAATCGGCATGTTATATTCCACGCCAAGTGCCTCCGACGAAACTCTATCCGCGAACCGCGCTTGTTCTGCTCACGGCGCTGAATTTTCTCAACTACATCGACCGCTCCGTTCTTTTTGCCGTGCAGCCGCTCGTGCAAGGTGAATTTCATCTCACTAATACCCAAGTCGGATATCTAACCAGCGCTTTCCTCGGCTTTTATATGATCGCCGCGCCTTTCACCGGGCCGCTTGCGGATCGGTATTCCCGCAAAAAGATCATTATCTTCGGTGCAATCTTTTGGAGCGGGCTCACTCTGCTCACCGCGGTCACTCATACCTACTGGGAGCTGCTGGTTCGCCATACGCTTGTGGGAATCGGCGAAGCTACATTCGTGACTATCGCGCCGACTTTTGTCGCTGATCTTTTTCCGGAACATAGACGTGGACGCATCTTCGGTATATTTTATCTGGCGATTCCGGTTGGTACGGCCGCAGGCTATCTGCTGGGAGGCCATTTAGGTCCGGTTCACGGCTGGCGATTTCCGTTCTACATCGCTGCATTTCCCGGATTTCTTCTGGCACTGGCGATGTGGTTTATCCCTGAGCCACCGCGCGGCCAGTTCGACTCGGTAAAGGAAACTCCAGAGCGAGCAACATTGTTTGGTCTGGTCCGCAATCCAGCTTTCTGGACTATTACTCTCGGCATGGCTGCCAGCACCTTTTCACTGGGCGGAATACAAGTGTGGATGCCGACTTTTCTTGCCCGTGCGCGTGGATACTCTCTGGAATCGGCGAACCTGATGTTTGGCGCGATCATAGTTGTTGACGGCATCTTTGCATCTTTAGCAGGAGGCTGGCTGGGCGACCGATTGCTGCCTCGTATGAAAGGTTCTTACTATTTAGTATCTGCGATCGGTATGGGTCTTGGTGTTCCAGTCATGATCGTTGCGTTGTTTAATCCGGGACCACTCATGCTTCCAGCGATCGCAGTTGCGGCATTCCTGCTTCTGCTGAATACTTCGCCGCTCAATGCCGCCTTGATCAATTCGGTAGGCGTACACATTCGCGCAACGGCTATTGCGGTCAACATTTTCATCTTCCATCTTTTGGGTGATGTGCCTTCACCTACTCTTATGGGCTATGTCGCTGATAGGCACTCGCTTCAAGCTGCCTTCATTCTGCCGGTGATCGCGATGGGTATTTCCTCTGTCATACTGTTTTACGGGATGAGATTTGCGCCCGCTGTAAACATTCAAGTTCTGAATACACCAAGAGCCGCAGCCAAGGTTCCTGCTGGATGAGTTATTTCCACTGGATTAGCTGGCGGCATTCTTGCTTTTGCCTGGTTTTCACGGATCGTCGATGCAGCTCTCGGAATGCACACGGTTGCGGACATTTCCCGTCCCAAGTGGGACCGGAGTCCCGCAACTTCTAACGGCAATCCGCGCGTCAGCATAATTGTTCCAGCTTGTAATGAAGAAGCCGATATCGAGCAGTCTCTTACTCAACTGCTCGAGCTTGATTACGGCAACTATGAAGTCATAGCTGTAAATGACCGTTCCACGGATCGAACGGGCGATCTCATGAACGGCGTTGCTGTTGGCGCCTCTGCGCATTGCATTCTGAAAATAATTCATATCGAAAAACTGCCTGCAGGATGGCTCGGCAAACCGCACGCGATGTGGACCGCAGCAAATCAAGCTACGGGAGACTGGCTTCTCTTCACTGATGCAGACGTGCTGTTCAAGCCGGATTCGGTCCGGCGCGCAATAGCATACGCGGAAGCCGAACCTGCTGACCACCTAGTGCTGTTTCCCCAGATCATCATGAAGCAACCCGGCGAAAAGATGATGATCGCCTTCTTTCAGGCGCTATTCGTCTTCGGACATCGTCCGTGGAAAGTGGCTGATCCCAAGGCAAAGGATCACATCGGAGTGGGAGCATTCAATCTGATCCGGCGAAGTGTCTACGAAAAAATCGGAACATATCAGGCTTTGAGATTCGAAGTTGTTGACGACATGAAGCTGGGCAAAGGGGTAAAAGAAGGCGGCTATGCCCAACGCAATGTTTTTGGCAGTAATCTGATTTCTCTCCACTGGGCAAAGGGAGCGATGGGCGTAGTCAATAATTTGACCAAAAATATGTTCGCGGTTTTATCTTTCCAAACTTGGCGCGTTTGGCTTTGCTTCTTCGGGCTGGCATTCCTAAACCTGCTGCCTTTTATCGGAGTCTTTGTCGCGCACGGATGGTCCAGAGTTCCATATGCAGTCGCGTTAGGTGCCATGTTCTTGATCTACCTAGGGATGTCCCGCAGATCATCGATTCCGCCGTACTATTTTGCATTGCATCCGGTTAGCACGGTGTTGTTTCTGTACACATTGTTGCGATCAATGTTCTTAACCTTGAGGCAAGATGGAATCGTGTGGCGAGGAACAAAGTATCCACTGGAGGAGTTGAAGAAGGGATTGGTCTAGATGGAGTCATCGCTGCGATTTCCCACGCGTTTAATATCCATCGCTAAACGTACGTACAAAATGTATGTACACGCCTGGAATCAATAACCTAGCTGAAATGCGGCAAAGATCCCAGCGTTTGGCGGGCCAGCGACTGTCTAACGGTTTGCTGGGATGCTCCGCAATTGCGTCCTGAGGCGTGCTGTGGAGCCGATCGATGCGAGCTGCTGTTGGCGACAGTCGCCACAATGGTGCTCGTCAAAACGCATCGTGGCAGCCGCAACCCGTACATGCAATTGTGTCTGTATCATTTTCTAACAATTGCGCGGTTCACAGAAAACGAAATATTGCTACGGTCGGCCTTCCCCTTCTTCCACTGAGCTTTCATCAATTGGCACATCAATTGGCGTATTTTCGCCGGATTCTTTTTCGGATAGGCGGTGCGTGGTCTTTTCGGACGGCGGATGTTTCCCGCGCTGTAGTGTCCCTTCTGTTCCACATCATAGCTTTTGGGTAGAGGTGGAATTCGTCCGCCATCACCTCCGAGTTGCCTGGACTCTTCGACGATAATCTCCGCGTGACCGTCGTATGCTTTGACTGAGCCGTGAATCTCAACCATGCGGCCCGCGAGTTGCCGGACGTCTCCTATGCTTTTCAGATCGTGCGAGAAGATAACTGCTGAAAAAGGGCAGGCATTGTGGTCTTCGCAGAAATCAAAATACGTCACGCCCCCGTCGCCGCGACCTACGCGGACAACTTTGCCAGTGACACATTGAACTTCTCCGATGTGATTGAGGGCTTCTGTGATGGGCACACATTCCGCACAGCCGAATGCACAAGACAGCAAAGCCATCAATAAATATTGGACTAGGCTTTGGAACACACAATGATTGTAGGTCGGACGTTTTGTTATTGACCGAAGGTGAACAAGAGAATTATGGGAATCTTCCCGAAACGGAAAGAAGCGAAACGACGAGGCCGGCGTGAGATGCCGGCCTTTCATTACGAAAAGTTGCGGTTGAGAATCTAGCTGAAGGCTTTTACAGCCGCAGCTTCATCGTCCTTCACGTCGAATACTGTGTAGAGTTTTGTGATCTGTAACAGATCGTGAACCTTCTTCGTGAGCTTGAGCAGCTTGAGATCGCCACCCTGATTGCGCACGGTAGTGAAAGCGCTAACCAACTCACCGATCCCGGAGCTATCGATATAGCTGACATCCCCCAGGTTCAGCAGGATTTTCTTTTGCCCCTTGGAAAGGAGGTCACGAACCGTATCACGAAGGGTTACGCTACCTTCCCCGAGTGTGATACGGCCACTGCAATCGACGATGGTCACCCCATCGACTTGACGAGTACTGGTCTTCATGCTCACTGAGAAGCCTCCTTGCCGTCCCCGGTTGATCCGTGGACGTGCTTTACAAGTTTGATTTCCGTGCCCGAAGTGGAAGGGTGAAAGTGCACCTCGTCCATAAACGAGCGAATCAGAAAAATGCCCCGTCCCGAAGTTTTCAGCAGGTTCTCCGGCGCCAGGGGATCAGGAATTTTGTTCGGATCCAGCCCCGGTCCCTGATCGCGAATAGTGATGACGAGGTCTTTAGTGGTTCGCTCAAATTCAAGTTTAACTTTCTTATCGGGGTCATAAGCATTGCCATGCAGAACCGCATTCACCGCAGCTTCGCGAACTGCCATGGATATCTGCATGATTTCATCCTCATCGAAGCCGTTATCGGCTGCGATTCGGGTGGCTGCTTGCTCGGCGTTGTCGACGGTCTCCAGCGTCGAATCGAGCGTGTAAGAGACCCGTTGTTCGGTCATGGCAAAGTTCAGTAGCGCAATTCTTTGGACCTCAAACATCCGCCAGTCTAATCCATGCTGCCCGTCATTTACCTGATAAGAGGCTAAAATTGCCACAGACAGGGAATCCGGTAGTTTGCCCTGCCCATGTGTAAATGTCAACGAGGAGGTTCGAGAGAGCCTAGATTAATAAAAATTCAGATATCATCTCATCCCTCTTTTTCGTTTTTGACACTTCGTGATTGACACTTCAGCGTTCTCAGGACATTCTCGATTTGATGACAATGCTAGCACTGACGGAACTGCTGGGCTTGCCGGTTTTTGATAGCTCGGGAAGCCAGACGGGACGTGTGCGTGAGTTGGCATTGGCTCCGCAAGAAGACCGTGCCCACATTTGCACCCTGATTGTACGCACGAAACTGGGTGACCGGACGGTTCCATTTTCGTCGGTCGCATCTATTAATGGCGGTATCCGGGCGACTACGGCAGTCTCCGAATGGGCCGTTCTTGACGGCTCAGAAGGTCTTTTCCTGCTGGGACGCGATCTACTCGATCAGCAAATCATCGACGTCCATGGACGCAAAGTTGTGCGCGTGAATGACGTCGATCTGCATCAGGAAACGGGAAATAGCCATCCTTCGCTCAAGGTGGGGTCGGTAGATGTTGGACCGCGAGGAGCCGTTCGCCGTCTGCTTAAAGGCGTGGTTCCTTTGACTGCTCTTCGGGCTCTTTTACGGCAGATTCCGGAGCGTCCGATTCCTTGGGAGTTTGTCGATCTGATCGAGACTGACCCGGCTCGCCGCATAAAACTGAAGATTTCACACGATCGGTTGGCCAGCATGCATCCAGCCGATTTGGCCGACATTATTGAAGAGCTTGCGCCGAGCGAGCGCGAAGCAGTTTTCGAGTCACTGGACGAAGGGGTTGCGGCTGAGGCGCTGGAAGAGGTTAATCCAAAAATACAGAAATCGATCTTTGAAGGGCTTGATTCGGAGCGCGCGGCGGAAATCGTAGAGGAGATGGATCCAGATGCGGCTGCCGATCTTCTCGCGGACTTGCCCGAAGAGCGTACCGAGCAGATCTTGCAGGAAATGGAACCGCAAGGCCGCCAGGAAATGGAAGAACTCCTCGAGTTTGGCGAAAAGACGGCTGCGGGAAGAATGAACACTGAGTACCTAGCGGTAAGTGTGGAAGCTACGGTACAGGATGCCGTGGAGGCATTGCGTAGTTTTGAGGGAGGCATCGAAACCGTGAGCACAGTGTATCTGGTCGATTCGCATGGAACTTTGGGCGGAGCGGTTCCACTGGCTAATTTAGTGTTGGCCAAGGCCGACACACCAATGCTTTCCCTTACCCAGGAACCTCTGATCTTTACCCATGCAGATGCTAAGGAACTGGAATTCGCAGAATTATTCGACAAGTACAATCTGCTCACTCTGCCGGTCGTAGATAACAATCAGAGATTGACGGGAGTCATCACATCGGACGACGTGATCAGTCTACTTAGGGCAAGGCTGTAGGGATTGTTTGACGGTAAGTATGGTGCGTAATACAATTATGTCAAATGAGTAATACATTGACATTCCGTGCGCCGGAAGATTTGGCTGAATGGTTGGCTGACGTCGCCCGACGGACAGGTGTTCCGGTAAGTCAAATTATTCGCGACCAATTGCAGAGAGCAAGAAGAGAATCCGATAGCCAGCCATTTTTAAGCCTGGCGGGCGCAATAGAAGGGCCGGCAGATCTTTCTTCTCGCAAGGGATTCTCGCGAAAGTGAAAGGCATTGCCGATACGGGCTTTATTGTCGCCTTTGCCAACCCGAAGGATCGCTATCACGCTTGGGCGAAAGACGTCGCAAAAAGGGTAACTACCCTCCATCCTCTTTTAACCTGCGAGGCGGCTCTCGCGGAGGCTGCATTTCATCTTTCTTCCGTTCCTTATGTTCTGTCCCTGATAGATCGAGGACTCTTGAATATCGCCTTTGACCTTACGGAAAACCTGGAACAGATCACAGAGTTGGCGAATAAATATCAAGATCGCCAGCCTGATTTAGCTGATCTTTGTATCGTGCGGATGAGTGAACTGAATCCCCACCACGTCGTAATCACGATTGACGAGGAAGACTTTCGCGTCTATCGACGAAATAAGCGTGACGTTATACCGATCCTTTGTCCTCCGAAAGCATCTCGGCCTCAATAAAACATTTTCTTTCCATATTCCACCTATCCAGAACTGCTAACTGCATTTATCCTGTTCGTTCGTTTGACGGTCATGACGGTTTGTCACCATGAAATTCTTCAGGAGCTGGAAAGCCCGGACACTACTGCTCTTCGCTGTCATCGGTCCCGGCTTCATCACCGCCAACGTAGACAACGATGCTAATGGTATCTACACCTATTCTGCAGCTGGAGCGCAGTTTGGGCACACGCTTCTCTGGACGCTTATCCCCGTTACCATTGCACTGATCGTAGTACAAGAGATTTGCGCTCGCATGGGCGCAGTTACCGGTAAGGGCCTGAGCGATCTCATCCGCGAAGAATTCGGATTCCGCATCACCTTCTTCATGATGATCGGCATTCTGATCATCAACTTCGGCAATGTCGTTGGAGAATTCGCTGGGATAGCAGGCAGTCTCGAGCTGTTTGGCCTTTCCAAGTACATCACCGTACCTGTATGCGCTGTGATTATCTGGCTCATGGTGGTAAAGGGACAATATAAGAGCGTCGAGAAGGTATTTCTGGTCGCTTCGTTTTTCTACGTGACCTACATATTTGCAGGAATATTCGCGAAGCCCGCTTGGACAGACGCTCTGATTGCGACAATCAAGCCGCCGCCGAAAGCCTATTTCATGCAGGAGGGTTATCTCTACATGGCGATCGGGGTGATTGGAACTACGATCGCTCCCTGGATGCAGTTCTATTTGCAGGCTTCCATTGTAGAAAAAGGCGTTACGAAACGTCAGTACAAGGCGTCTCGAATCGACGTGATCGCCGGCTGTATTTTCACTGATGTGGTGGCGTGGTTCATCATTGTGGCTTGCGCCGCGACTCTTTACGCCCATGGCTACCACAATATTGCCGATGCCAAAGACGCTGCCGAAGCACTGCATCCGCTCGCCGGGGATTACGCCTATATTCTTTTTGCCATGGGTCTCTTCAATGCCTCGCTTTTCGCGGCGTCCATCCTACCGCTTTCGACTGCCTACACAGTCTGTGAAGGGTTGGGTTTCGAATCTGGAGTGGGGAAAAAAGTTTAGCGAAGCGCCAGTATTTTATTGGCTTTATACCATTCTGATAGCGGCGGGGGCGGGAGTAATCCTGTTTCCAAACCTGCCGCTGGTAAAAATTTCGATCCTTTCGCAGGTGGTGAACGGGATCGCCGTTCCGCCAGTTTTGATCTTTATGTTGTTGCTGGTGAACAAGAAAGAGCTGATGGGCAATTATGTGAATTCGAGGCTTTACAACGTAATTGCCTGGGCCACCACGGTGATTATGACGGTTTTGAGTCTGGCCTATTTCTGGACTCTCAGATCGGGTCACGGCTAAGAGATTCGACGCGGGTACTCTGGAAAAGGCACGCAAGCGCAGTAACTTCTTGCATCTTCAGCAGCTATCTGGGAAACTTTTCTTGGCATTTGAATCTCTAACGTAATAAATGCTATCCCGGTGTTTTATGCGGAATCGTTTCCTAGTCCCCGCTTACCTTAGTATTTTCATCCTGTTCAGTTTTTTGGCTTGGAGCCAGACCGATACCTCTCAGACGACGGCTTCCGCGAGCGATCTATCTTCAGTGTCAACTGCTGTACCAATCGCACAACATCCGGTAAAGAGTTATCACGACGGCAGTGTGCGCGATATTGACGCCATTGGAAATAGAAATATCGGCTGCCAGCGCAGCATGGGCAATTGGTACAGCATTGAAAAGCAGATTGCGATGGGCAAAGAGTATTCCATGCAGGTGGAAACTACTTCCAAGCTCGTTACCGATCCTGTGATTACCGAGTATGTGAATCGTGTAGGGCAGAACCTCGTCCGTAATTCGGACGCGCTGGTGCCTTTCACGATCAAGGTGGTCGATTCAGATGAAATTAATGCCTTTGCACTTCCTGGGGGCTTCTTCTATGTGGATTCTGGCCTGATTCTCGCGGCCGACAACGAGGCCGAGCTCGCAGGCGTGATGTCGCACGAAATTGCACACGTGGCTGCCTGCCATGCGGCACGAGAAAATACTCGCGGCCAATTGATGAACATAGCTTCGATTCCCTTGATCATGATTGGCGGCCCGATCGGATATGCGGGGTACCAGGCCGCGGGGTTGCTTGTCCCCCTCGGTTTTCTAAAGTTCTCGCGTGGCTTTGAATCCGAGGCAGATTATCTCGGCGTTGAATACATGTACAAAGCTGGCTACGATCCGCAGTCGTTCACGGCATTTTTTGAGAAGGTGAAAAATCTCGAGAAGCACAAGCCTGGCACCATATCGAAAGCGTTCGATTCCCATCCGCAGACTCCGGACCGCATCGAAAAAACCCAACAGGAAATCAATACACTGCTCCCCGCCGAAGCCCAGTATAAAGTCGATACGTCGGAGTTTCAGGATGTGAAAGCGAGACTCGGGATGATCGAGAATCGCCACAAAATCGATAGCAATCACGAAGACGGCAAACCGACCTTGCGACGTACTTCCCATCCGAGTACAGACAGCGGTAAAAGCGATGACAGCGGAGATGATCGTCCTACGCTGAAGCGACGCACCGATACTCAACCATAGGCCGGTCAGTGCACTTAAATGCATCGCATTAATGCTAGGATTGTAAGAATAAGTGGTGCCATCAACCCTGTTCAGCCGCGACACCACTTCCTGAGAAAGAACGATCCTACCAACGCTCTGCTGGGAAGGCGTTGTACAGACCATTCAATGAAATCTGCTCGCCTAGGGTTACGGCTCCGGACTGCGCGTTGAAAACAAAGAAGTTGATCGTGGAGTTGGCATCGATGTTGCCATACTGAACTCCGTACAACAGACGATCATCCGGACTGAAGTACAAGTTCAGCAGATCAGACAGAGAGTATCCGGTGTCGACGATTTGCTGGGTCGCCCAATCCACCTTACCTATAAGTTGTCCGGACACAGTATTAAAGACAACAAAACGACCTAGAGGATCAATCTGGATTGACCCCGAATTCGCACATGCAGACAGCATCTTGGCGGTGCAGTGAATCAGCGGCTTCTTGGGTCCAGGCGTCAGCGGATAAACGTTCAAAAGATTATATTGCGGCTGGTAAGAAATCGGATTGTGAAGATCGAAGAACACGTTCCCGGCGATCACGACTTCATCCCCGCCCTGGTTTCCATTTCTCCAATTGAAAAACTGCGTGCCACCGCTCAGGTTTCCGGTTGTCTGGTCGACATCCCTGTAATAGTAAGTAAGCTCTTCGCTGTCGTGGTAATAACAGCCCACAACGATGTAGAGTCTACTTCCATCGGAACTGAACCCGTAGAATCCAGGCCCGCAATAGTAACTGGGAGGATAGCTTCCCTGAATGGTCGGAGATTCAGTGAGGATCCCGGTGTTGCGATTTACTGTGAAAAGGCGGATTTGATACGCGTACTCTCCGTAGGATTTCAGCTCTGACTGAATTGCATAGGCAAAGCGTCCGTTAGGATCGATCTGAAATTGGTTGATGGAGGTCACCGTTAGGTCCTGCACCGCTGGAACTTGCGGGACTCCAAAGGAATCCGTGGCATAGACCCAAATGTGCTGAACTTTTTGTGAGTCGGTTCCAAAGATGTAAACGAACCGATCTTTCCTTGCTGTGTTAAGGGAGAGATTTAATGGAGAGGCTGCGGTAACGAGGGGCTGCCCTACCAACGTAGCCTGCCCGTTTTCCGGATCCACATTGTAAGTTAAGATATTCGAATTTTGTTGTAGGTAAAGTACTTCGACTTTGGTATTAGCCGAAGCGATTGGTGAAGAAGTTTGCGCCCTTGCACTGATGGTTAGAGTAGCGAGCGATAGAACCGAGGCAAAAAGTAACGAGAGTCGGCCAGGCATGGGATTTCCCTCCGGGCAGCTTTAAGCTGCTTTTTCGGGAGCTTTGGATTCCTCAATTGTTTCGCGAGTTGCTGCTTTCTAAGGGAGAGTACAGTGTTTGAGGGACGACATATTCTTTTGTAATTGAAACTTGTGCCGTTCTCAGACAAGCTGTTCTTACATGATTCGTCCTTCGGCCAAGTCTTTGACTAATCCCAGGTCAGCTTCCAAGAAGTCATAGGAGGGTAGGTTTTGGCGCTCTGCCCATTGCACATCCTTGAAAATCTTATTTTCGATCTCACCACGATATTCATGGACGGCGAAAAAGCGCAGTTCCACTGATCCGCCGTTCGGGTATGTGTGTACGATGCGCGAGGCTTCATCGCCGATTACCGCGTCGATGCCGAGTTCCTCTTCGAGTTCACGGTGCAATGCATCCCGAGGCTGTTCACCTTCTTCAATTTTTCCACCGGGAAACTCCCACTTCAGCGGCATTACCTGATGGCGAGTGCGCTGGCAAACCAGAATCTTTTCATTCTGGAAGATCAAGGCCGCAACGACGCGCTTCACCGGCACACCAAACTTACGACCCGAAACGGATTACAGAGTTCAATCATTTCCCAAATTTCCCCGGCGATATTTTGTAGTGAATGAGCGATCAGGATACTAAGAACCCGAAGAGTGCGAGTTTTCTATTTTTTTCAGCGATATGGGTTCAATCACCATACGGCATATTAACGCACTTCTCCCAACCGATGATTTCTGTCGCGAATATTGGCAATCCTTCTCAGACCTTGCGGAAGTGGGAAACTCTCTGGCCAGAACGCGGCTGCCAACGCTCTTAGACCGTTAATCAAATTCGGCGCCGGAGTATTTAGCAATTCGTCACTGATGCAATACACTTGACCTTCGCTCGCAGCTCGCATCGTTTGCCATCCTCGCTTTTCAACAATTTTTTCGAGTGGAACGCGATCACCGGCGCCGCACCAGGCTGCCACGATTACATCAGGGTCTTCAGACATTACGGCTTCTGCTGAAGTCGTTGCGCCCGGAGTTCCGATGAACTCGCCGCCCGCGATTTCCACTAGCTCTGCGACCCACGCTTGTGAGGCAATCAGCGGCTTGCCCCACTCTTCGCAATAGACTCTGGGACGCTTCCGCTCACCTCTTGTTGCCATAACTTGTGTCCGCACCTCTTCAAGGTTCTGTTGCATGTGGGCTATGGTTCGTGCGCCTTCTTGCGAAGCTCCCATAATCCCTGCGATACACGCGATGTCGCCGTATACGTCGGCCAGCGTTTTTGGCGCAAACCCTAGGAACCGCGCTCCCGATTTCAATATTTCTGTCACTGCTTTTTCTTGATACGGGACGGATGCAATGACCAAGTCCGGTCGTGTACTCAATATTTGTTCGCTTTGTGCAGTCCAGGAATCGGCAACAATGGTTCGCTTGTTTCCGATAACCTCCGGACACACGTCCACGCAATATTTTGTGCAGGCCACCAGGCGATCTAGCTTCCCGATCTGTTGCAAAATTAAAGTTGCGCTCGGTTGCAGTGATACGACTCGCTGCGGAGTATGGTCGGAAGGCATGTGAATTTATCTTAACGCCTCTGAAACCTGGCGCCTCTCAAGATAGTCGATAGGTGGCGAGAAAGAATTTAGAATGGTCTCTGATGTACTCCCCTCAAGTTCTCGATCATTTTCAGAATCCGCGCAATGGTGGCGAAGTTCGCGATCCCGACGCGTTCGCGCAGATTGAAAATCCAGCCTGCGGAGATATTCTCAAACTCACGCTCAAGATTACGGACGGCCGTGTAGCTGAAATTCGCTTCCTGGCAAAAGGGTGCGTGGCTGCCATGGCTTGTGCTTCGGCTGTCACTGAATTGGCTCAGGGTAGAACAGTTCAGGATGCTCGTAAGCTAGAAAGGGAAGCCGTAATTCGGTGTGTAGGCGGATTGCCGGAAGCTTCCATTCATGCAAGCCATTTGGCAATCGATACCCTCACATCGGCATTGGCTGGAATCAAGATCTAACTTCCGGTGATGTGCCGTTTGGCCAATACACTGTCCATCCCCGTTCTCGGGCCATTTTTTCCAGATCAGGATTGGGATTAATGGCAAAAGCATGGCGGGCAATTTTGAGCATCTCTGCGTCCCATCGAGAATTCCCAAAGGCCACATCTGGATCGACCTTCGCGACCTCTCGAATCGCCTTAGGCTTTCCGTGTCCGGAGGGCACACGGATCAAACGGTTCGTAATCGTCCCATTCTCGATCTCCACGGAAGCAGCTAGAATCCGGTTCGCTGGAATTTTGAAGTGCTTCATCCCAGCTTCGATGACCCAATTGTTGGTGGATGAAACAGCCCAGACATCGCAACCCGATTCTTGCAGGCGACGCACCGCTTCGCGCATCTCGGGAAAGATGTTCTCCACAAACTTCTCGTCAAAGAACTCGCCCGCAATCCTCAGCATCTCAGCTTCCCGGATGCCGGCATGCATGGTGACCATTTCTCCGCACATATCATCTTCGCTGACGTTCCCGGTCTTATAGTCAGCATGCCGGGCTCGTATCCTGGCCACGACCTCATTCGAGACGATACCGCGTTCAAGTTCCCATGAGAAAAATCGTTCGCCAGCATCGCCTGACCAGAGTGTGCCGTCGCAATCAAAAAAAGCTATAGCAGGTTTAAGGTGTAAAACGGAGTCGATGAATTCCACAGCTTTAGGCGAGAGTGTTGCGGTCACGTAGCATGATCCATTCTTAATTTGAGGTATAAGGCTTAGTTGCGGGAACTAACGCTGCGTAGTCTTGCGGCGTATCTACATTCAGTGTAATCAAAGGATCGTCGACTTGAATATATTCTATGTGTTGCCGGCTTCGGTGCTCAATGTCGCGCGCGTTTGAAGTCACATCAGCTGCCATGAATGCCGAAATCATTTCTCGTCCTACGAGAATGGGGTGTCCGTGCTTTCCTTGGTAGTCCGGCACCACCGCCCACTTCCTGCGAAGGACAGCATCCGCAAAGGCCAAACTGAGTGTCCTCAAGGTTGCTATGTTCGGAGGCGGTCGGTCCACCAACGTGATCATAGCGGCATCTCGGCCCTGGTCTAGCACTTCCTGGAGGCCAACTTGAAGAGAACTGAATTGCCCGAGTTCCGGATTACGATTTCGCACAATCGAAGCACCAGCCGCGTAGACGATTGGCCTCAGATATTCTTCGTTCTTTCCAGCGACGACAATCACCATGTCGTTAACGGCATTTAACGTTGCAATGGTCGCTGATAGGAATGTCTGATTGGGCGCAACTCCTGCGTCCACCGGTGGCCAGGGAAGAAGTGCCTTGTCCGTTCCCATTCGAGTGGACTCCCCAGCAGCGAGAATGATTCCGCAGAAGCTGGGCGCACGGCTCATAGTCCGCCCGGCAACTCGCCATTCAACAATTTGCCTAGCCCCGCCGCCGGACAGCGTAGCCCAATGTAGAAATGTCCAAACAGGGCGTAAACGGCACTTACCTCATCGAATCGCATCTCATAAATCAATTTCTTGAAGACGACGGGATCATCTGAGAAAAGATCGACTCCCCACTCCCAATCGTCAAAGCCGATCGAGCCCGTGATGATCTGCTTGACCTGCCCTGCGTAGCGGCGTCCGACTAGCCCATGCTCATTCATTTGTCGTGCACGTTCTTCAATAGGTACCGTGTACCAGTTCTTGTCTTCGCCACGACGGCGATCCATGGGGTAGAAGCAGGCGTAGCGATGTTTTGGAATCTCCGGAAACAACCGTGGGCGCATTGCCTCTCGTTGGCGCGCCAGAGTCTCTTCGATCGAGCGGTTCCATTCTTCGGAATGGGTTTCGACCCCTCGATCAGCGAGTTCCTGGTAGATCTTAATCGTAGACTCATACAGCCCAAGCTCAATGATTGAGAGGTAAGAGGTCGTGGGTTCCAGATAATCATTCAACCGCAGACGGGCGAGTTGCAATTCCGCGTGATTCAGCTCATCGAACGACCGCCGGAAATGGACGAACATCAGGTCGCCCTTGTGTCCGATCAAAGAAAATAGCGCTGACTGACCTGTCCCGTTCTGTTCCATTCGTCCGAGCACGCCTGTAGCTTCGTGCACGATGTCGGTTTTCTGGGTTGTACGAAGCTGCCGCCAAGCATCCCAACGGAAACGCATCATCTGGTGCAATACGCTATAACCTTCGACGGTGAGCGGGACTGCTGGAATCTCAGTCGAAACTGAGTGTTGCCGAACTGGGTGAGTAGTGGACATAGGGTGGTTTTGTTAGCTCTACTGCCAATTGTACTCGGGACGAGATTGGCCAGAAAGGGAGGGCGCTTCACCCTGCCGGCGGCAAAAAAGCCTTCTCCGGGCCACCCCAGATGGCTTGCACGGTAACCAACCAATGGGATTACTATTTACAGAGCAACAGGATGGCGGGTATCCGGCTTCTAAGTAATTATGAAACTCACCTTGGGGCGGCTAGGTCTAGGAGCGATTTTGACGGCGGTGCTCGCCATCTCTAACATAGCTGTCCTTGTTCACGCTCAACAGATTGCCCGCTCGCCGGATGAACTCGTCCGAGAGACTGTGAAAAAGGAACTGAACGCGAGCGAAGGTCACTCCAAATTCATGTTCCGCGATGAAAAGAAAACGGCCGAGGGATCACAAACGAAATTGATCGTCGAAACGGACGATTCCATGGCTGGCATGTTGATTGAGGAGAACGGTCGTCCCCTTACCCCTGAACAGCAGCGGGCAGAAGATGCACGGCTTGAGAGCTACATAAAGAATCCGGCGGAGCTTAACAAAAAACGCGAGAAAGAAAAAGAGGAGGCGGAGCACACCAAGAGAATAGTCGCCGCCATGCCCGACGCCTTTATTTATGAGAATGACGGCACTGTCCCCGGAACGCAATCCTTGGGACGACCCGGCGATGTATTGGTGCGGCTGAAATTTCATCCCAATCCCAATTTCAATCCACCATCCCATGTTGAGCAAATTCTTACCGGTATGGCGGGGTACATCCTGATCGATACCAATCAATGCCGCATTGCCAAGATCGATGGAACCCTCGTGAAAGATGTCGGTTTTGGGTGGGGGATTTTGGGGCATTTGGAACCGGGCGGCCACTTTCTGGTTGAGCAGGCTGATGTCGGCGATGGGCATTGGGAAGCCACTCGCATGGATCTTACTTTTGATGGCAAGATCATGCTCTTTAAAAAGCTCCATATCAACTCTAGCCAGATCTTTAGTGATTTCCGTCCCGCTCCTGCGAATCTGAATTTTGAGGAAGGTGTGGCGCTGCTGAAGAAACAAGAGTCGGAATTAGCGCAGAATCAGCGTCAAGTAGCAGAAAATCAAAAGCAGAAGTAGTTTAGTAAATTTCGCGCGCCGCTAAGCCATCTGAAGCGTCTTTAGCGTTTGCTTTCGTACCGTTAATTTCTCGATCAAATCTTCACGGATACGATATCCCGTTCCCGGTTCATCACTGACGGCAATTGTTCCTTGCGGAGTAACTTCAACCGCTGGCTCAATGACGTCCTCCTTCCAATAGCGCTTCGAAGCGGAAACGTCACCTGGCAGGCGAAAATTCTTTAGCGAGGATAAAGCAATATTGTGAGCGCGGCCAATACCGGATTCCAGCATTCCGCCACACCAGACCGGAATGTTGTGAGTCTGGCAGACGTCATGAATTTTTCTTGCTTCGGTGAACCCGCCCACCCGTCCAACTTTGATATTGATGATGCGGCAAGCTCCAGTCTCTATAGCCTGGGCGGCGTGCCGTACATGGCCGATCGACTCATCCAAACAAATTGCGGTCCGAAGTTCACGTTGCAAGCGGGCGTGATAGTAAATGTCGTCGTTCCAGAGTGGCTGTTCGATCATGAGAAGGTTGAATTGATCGAACTTTCGCAGGTGCTCAACCTCGTCCATGCGATACGCTGAATTGGCGTCGCAACTGAGAACGATGTCGGGCCATCGCGAGCGGATTCGCTCTAAGATGTTGACGTCCCATCCCGGCTTTACTTTTACTTTGATGCGACGATAGCCGGCGGCTAGTTCCAGCTCTATTTTTTCCAACAACTGTTCGATCGAGTCCTGGATTCCAATCGAAACTCCGCACTCTATTTCTCGGCGTGTTCCTCCGAGCAGTTTCCAAAGCGGCTGCTGCTTCTGTTTGGCCTCTGCGTCCCAGAGCGCATTCTCTATGGCTGCTTTGGCCATCGGATGCCCGCGAAATCTCGCCATGAGTGCGACGCAATCTGTGGCGGATGAAACAGTCTTACCCAGAAGAGCAGGCACGAGAAATTGCTGCATCACAGCCCATGCGGTTTCTGCCCACTCCGAGCTGTAGAAGGGGCCTTCATCGGCGACACACTCACCCCACCCGTCTACACCTTCACAATGTACAGTGACGAGAATAATCCGCCGGCTGTAGGTTCGCCCAAAGCTCGTTTCAAAAAAATGAACGAGCGGCATGTGAATCTCACGTAATGTGATCGCTTCAATCTTCATGAGTGGTAGTCGAGAGCGCGGCAAATACTTCCGAACACTAACGTCAAGCGTGTCGTGACGCCCAGCCAATTCTACTGATTCGCTTAGGACAGGCGTTCATTCCACGAGGAGAGCAGAAAGGTACCATTTCCCTCTGCATCTCGCTCAAAACCGAGCACTGACAACCCGTCTGCAAATGATTTCAAAAAAACTTCTCGATTCTTGTTTTGAACAACCTTGGCTCGGTCTCTGGTAGCGGGATCAGCCTTCCATTGATAAATCGCCGCAGGGACCGAAATCGTGGTCACGGGCTCTTGGGAGGGCAACATTCCCGTCGCAAGTAGATCTTCTACCCGCTTGGATTTCAGCCACCACTCCGCAATCAAGCGGTCCGTGGGCATTCCTCCCTGAAGGGGAGATGAAGTGATTCCATACTGGTTAACCGTATAGCGGCGTGCGATGGCTCCGAGCTTCTGAATATTCAAGTACGCGTTCTTGATCTCCAGCGGATCAAATGTCCACTCGATCAATTCGATACCGCGCTGTAGAGCGTCATCGCGCTGGAACATCTTGATCCGGCGTCCGAGACCTGCATTCCTGTACTCCTGGCGTACCGCCAGCATTTGCGAATGAAAGTAAGCGTGTCCACCTCGAACGCCCGGTATCGCGAGGGCAAAGGCGACAAGCTCATCTTCTCGAAAAGCACCGATAACTTGTCCGCCGATTTTCTGTGCGACAACGAACATTCGGAGCGGTACGACCTCTATGTCAGAAAATCCCCATACTTCTTTCTGCAGAGCGACACAAGAGCGCAGCTCGCCAAGATCCCGGCAGTTGCGGATTTCGTATTGTCTGCTGTGGCAATCGCTAGTTGGCGATCATTGGTTTGGCCGGCGTTCTGAACGGCGGAATCGGCGGTCATTCCGAGACTCGCTCTTGCCGCTTTGCTCGCTGCCATAGTTCTTCCAGGTCTTCCATGGACGATTGCTGAAGAGTTCGATTCGAAGCCGCAAGCTCTGCTTCCATCCATTGAAAACGACGTCTGAATTTCCGGTTGGTTTTCTTCAGGGCAGATTCGGAGTCAAGCGAAAGATGCCGGGCGATGTTGACCAGTACGAAGAACAGGTCGCCAAGTTCATCTTCCAATCGACTTCTCAAGTCTTCAGGCATCCGCACTCCCGTTGCTCCAGCAGCCAACTCGGAAGGGGAGGAATTCGCCTCAGGCGGCAGTGATCTGAGTTCCTCTTTCAACTCTTCTGCTTCCTCTTCTAACTTGTCAAATAAGGCTGAGGTGTCGGTCCAATCGAAGCCAACTTTCGCCGCACGCGAAGTTAGTTTGTGGGCTTCCAGCAGTGCAGGCATGGCGGAGGAGACTCCGCTCAATATCGATTGCCCTTCTTCGTGGCCTTCTTCTCATTCGACTGAGTTTGTGACCGCTTACTCTCTTTTTCTTGAGCTTTGATTGCTTCCCAGTTTCGCAGCACTTCTGTCGAAGTCTCAGCCTTTACATCTCCGAAGACATGCGGATGCCGTCCCACCAACTTGTCGGAAAGGCGATCAAGGACGTCGTCGATCGAAAACGTCTCCTGCTCCTTGGCCATTTGCGAATAGAAGAGCACTTGCAGGAGGAGATCACCCAATTCGCCCGGCAGCTCGTCCCAGTCGCGATTGTCAATCGCTTCCAGGACTTCGTAGGTTTCCTCTATGGTATACGGCTTGATGGAATCAAAGGTCTGCTCACGGTCCCAAGGACAGCCGCCCTCGCCGCGCAGTTTTGCCATGATGGAAACCGCTCGTTCGAAACGTTCCCCAGTGGTTGGCATGCAGGTAGCTACTTTAATAGACAACAGTCTCGGGGAGCAATTCGTGCTGAAGTGGGTTGGAGCTTTGGCATGCTGCGTGCATTACCCATTGTCAAATTCTTCCGCTTTTTGACCCCCTCAGTGGAAGGCTTGAGCAATCCTCCCCCGAAAAAAGCGTCTCCTCCTGCAGTCCGGGAACTGCGGGAGCGAGACGCTTTTGGTTGAGGCTGACGATATCTCGGCAAATCTGCCGACCGGTCGACATCACACCGCGTCCTATTCTGATTTAAAAAAGACAACACCAAGGGGCGGCAAGGTGACATTGATCGAAAAAGGCCGCCCGTGAATGGGAAGTTCTTCCGCCTGTTTGCCGCCGAAATTTCCCCATCCAGTGCCTCCGTATTCCTTTCCGTCGCTGTTCAAAAGCTCGCGCCAGAACCCACCGGAGGGTACCCCTACACGGTAGGCGTCGCGAGGCACCGGGGTGAAATTGCAAACTACAAGAATCGTCTCTCTGGGGGACCTGCGCAGGAATGAGAGTGTGCTATTCGCGGTATCGTTGCAATCTACCCATTCAAATCCGCGAGACTCGGTATCAAGTTCGTGTAAGGCACCCTCGGAACGATAGAGCCGGTTCAGTTGTTCCACCCAGCTTTGGATACCTCGATGCTGTGGCCGCTCTAACAGGTGCCACTCCAAACTGCTGTCATGCGCCCACTCTTTCCCTTGCGCAAACTCATTCCCCATAAACAGATAGCTTCTTCCCCGGTTGCGCGTACATGTAACCAAACAGCAAACGGAGATTAGCGAATTTCTGCCACGCATCCCCTGGCATTTTTGCGATCAGCGAGCCTTTGCCATGCACTACTTCATCGTGCGAAAGCGGCAGGACAAAATTTTCCGTCGAACTATAAATGGCTCGGAAGGTTAGCTCGTTCTGATGGAACTGCCGATGAATGGGATCGTGTTGCATGTAGGCCAGCGTGTCGTGCATCCAGCCCATGTCCCACTTCATTCCGAAACCTAGTCCGCCCACGTAAATCGGACGCGAGACCATCGGCCATGCCGTTGACTCTTCCGCGTAGGTCTGAATATCTGGATGCTCTTTGTAAGCCTCTTCATTCAGCTGTCGCAGGAAATCAATTGCATCGAGATTCTCGCGCCCGCCATATTTATTGGGTATCCACTCTCCGGCCTTCCGCGAATAATCCAGATAGAGCATTGACGCGACAGCGTCCACGCGAAGTCCGTCGGCATGATATTTGTCTAGCCAGAACATGCCACTGCTGAGGAGAAAACTTCGGACTTCACTTCGGCCGTAGTTGTAGATATAGGTATTCCAGTCAGGATGAAATCCAGAACGCCAATCGGCATGTTCAAACAAATGCGTGCCGTCGAAATATGCCAGCGCGTGGCCATCGGAAGGGAAGTGCGACGGGACCCAATCAAGAATCACTCCAATACCGCGCTGATGCAGGTAATCCACCAGATACATAAAATCCTGCGGGCGTGCCGTAGCGCGAAGTGGGAGCGAAGTATCCTGTGGTTTGATAACCCCATGAACCGTAGAAGGGATGTTCCATGATCGGCAGAAATTCAACATGGGTGAACTGCATTCGTTCGACGTGATCGGCAAGCCGAGGTGCGATCTCGCGATATGTCAGCGAGCGGTTGCCGTCCTCAGGAATGCGCATCCATGACCCGAGGTGAACCTCGTAAATTGAAATAGGCGCTTGCATCGACTCCCGTGCGCCGCGTTCTTCCATCCACTTTTGATCGGACCAGTGATAATCAAGATCCCACACGATCGAAGCGGTGCTCGGTGCCTGCTCATGAAACGTGCCAAACGGATCCGCTTTGTCCGCCGTGTATCCCTCGTGATGGGAAATGATATGGAATTTATAAAGCGCACCCTTGTTGACTCCAGGAATGAAACCTTCCCAAATTCCAGAGTTGGCGCGGGGCTGCAATCGGTTCGCTCCCGGCATCCAATTATTGAAGTTGCCTACCACGGAAACCTCGGCGGCATTTGGAGCCCAAACGCTGAAGTTCACGCCCGCTTGATTTCCATTCAGCACAACGTGCGCTCCAAGTTTGTTGTAAGCGCGGTAATGCCGTCCTTCGTTGAAAAGAAAGAGGTCTTGATCAGTGAGCAGGGTAAAGTTCGAGCGGGAATCAGGCAACAACGTCTGTGTGGAATCAGTCATCGACATCTGAGATGCTATTTTTAGTGTACCGGAACGGTACGGGTCTAAGATTGTGAATTCAGTGTCTCTCCGTAATGGCTGGAGTTGCAAAATCAACATGCTAAACTTTTCATCAATTATTTATATGGCACCTTTCCAGAGGGATTTGCGTTAAATGCCTGTTCTTCGTGTAGTAGTTCTTTGGCATCAGCATCAGCCGTTTTATAAGGATCTTGTCACCGGCGAGTACCGTCTTCCGTGGGTTCGTCTGCACGCTCTCAAAGATTATTACGGAATGGTGAAGTTGCTGGAGGAGTTTCCCGGCGTCCACCAGACTTTCAATCTTGTCCCTTCGCTAATTTCGCAAATCCAAGATTATGTAGCGGGCGCCGCCCGCGATCCGTTCCTCGAAGTGGCGGCAAAGGCTGTAGGTGACCTCACAGCCGAGGAGCGCCACTTCGGACTGCAATACCTATTTCAAGCCAATACTGTGAATTTGATCGGCCGGTATCCGCGGTATTGTGAGTTGTGGGATCTATTTCGCAGCGCCGGCGAATCGCCGCAGCGTGCCGATAAATACTTTCAACCGCAAGATATTACTGATCTTCAGGTGCTCTCGCAGTTGGCCTGGTTTGATGAATTCTTCCTGGAGGAACCGGAAGTCGCGGCGCTGGTAAAGAAGGGCCGCAACTTTTCACTCGACGACCAGAACTTCGTAATGGCGCATCAACGTAGGTTGATCGCCAGAGTGCTTCCTGCTCACGCCGACGCCGCGAAACGAGGTGGAGTCGAAATCTCGACATCAGCGTTCTACCATCCAATCCTTCCTCTGGTTTGCGACACGAATATGGGCGCGATGTCGACACCCGGATTACCGCTGCCGCAGAATCGCTTTGTACATCCCGAGGACGCTCGTGAGCAACTCCAGCGTGGACTAGATCTGCATCAGCAAGTCTTCGGTTTCCGTCCGCGAGGAGTTTGGCCGTCCGAGGGTAGCGTCTCCGAGGAAGTGTTCGCGATAGCGCACAAGCTAGGCGTGAATTGGATGGCAACCGACGAAGGGGTGCTGGGTCGAACCCTTGGCGTCTCGTTTGAGCGCGACGGCAACGGACGAGTCTCACCCCAAGCTGCGGAAAAGCTATACACGATGCATCGCTACGAACGCGGTGAGACAGAAATGCATCTTGTCTTTCGCGATCACGCCATCTCTGACCTGATCGGATTTGTTTATTCCGGTATGTCTGCGCAGGACGCGGCCAATCATCTTATGCACAGAATTCAGGAAGCCGCGCAGCCACTTCTAAGCCAAGGACATGACGCGCTGATTCCAATCATTCTCGATGGCGAAAATGCCTGGGAATATTATCCGAAATCCGGACGCGAGTTCCTTCGCCGTTTCTATGATCGTCTACAACACGAACCTGGGATCGAGGCGGTGACGATGTCTGAGGCCATCCAGCGACATCAGAATAAATCAATGTTGTCATCGCTTGTGCCGGGCTCGTGGATTAATGCGAATTTTAACGTTTGGATTGGTGCTCCGGAAGACAATCGCGCGTGGGACTATCTCTACCATGCGCGAAGGTTCTATTCCGACGTAGCACCGCACCGTAGCGAAGAACAACGCAAGCTCGCCTTCGAAGAATTGCTGATCGCCGAGGGCAGTGATTGGAATTGGTGGTATGGTCCCGAGCACTCTTCAGCAAACGATCGCGAGTTTGATGAACTGTATCGCAAGCACCTCTCCAACGTGTATCAGGCGCTCGGCGCAAGCCCGCCGGACTATTTGTCGCAACCCATAACCGGCGGGTCGATTCAACCATCCTTCATTTCACAGACGCACTATATTCATCCCCGTATAACCGGAGACACGGTTCGCTACTTCGAATGGATGGGTGCCGCGCGTTATACCGCCGATCGACGTGCAGGCGCGATGCACGGGAAAACTTTCCTGTGCGATTCGCTTTACGCTGGCATCGATGAGAGCAATGTTTACGGACGTTTGGATTTTGTCGATGGGGTTCCAGAAAGCGATTTTGAAATTGTCGTGAACCTGGAATCATGGGCCGATCAATCCTCGCGTCCCCGCCGTGCTTTGCGGCTCAACGCGACAATCGAGAGCCGAATCCTCCGTTCGTGGAATATGAGCGAACCGGATTCCGCCGAAACCGTAGTCACCACGAACGAAGGAGTCGCAGTGGCGCTGGCTCGCAGCTTCGAATTCAAGATGCCGTTAACACTGTTGCTAGCGGTCCCAGTCGCATCCTCGGCGGGGAATAGTCGCCGGAGCTCTACCCTCGCTGCTACGAAGTTGCGAGTGCGATTCAGCATTTGGCAGAATCGGCTACCAGTTGACGCACTACCGGTAGAAGGCTGGATTGAATTGCAACTGCTGAGCGAAGAAGACCTAATGGCGGTCAGTCAGTAAGAGAGTCGGCTGATAACCACGCACATTGTTCCGTGGCTTCGATTTTTCAGCTTGGTCACATGCCATCACACCACGCTAGTACATGTAAGTTGTATCCATCTACTTTGGTGTCAATTGTCTCGGATTCACTCTGCAATTGATCTTCATTAACGGTAAAAATCTCGGTACAATCCATGAATGCCGATCCTCAAGGGACTAGAAGATATTGTTACGGAATTGAGAGCTGAAAGAACTCACCTCGTGAACAACCTCCGTCACGTGGATGCAGCTTTAGCCGTTCTGGGTAAGCTTGAAGGAGGGAAGTTCGCCACCGAATCGCGGCGTGCCGTTTCAGCCTCTGCTCGCCGGAAGATGGCGGCAGCGCAGAAAGCTCGCTGGGCAAAGGTTAAGAACCAGACGCAAGGCGCTCGTGGTGGACAGGCAAGTACTGTGAATCTAAAGCGTACGCCGTCAGCAGCAGCTCGTCGAAAGATGGCTGTGGCTCAACGGGCGCGATGGGCGAAGGTGCGGGCGGAGCAGGCGAAAAAAATAGCTTAGTTGCCCATATTTTCTAGCCCTACCGAGGCGGCTGTCCTTTTGAATTGAATTGCCAAGTTGGCGGGGCTTGGGGGCCGTTCAGCGTGGCCCTGATAAGAGCAGACTCCGATTGATTGAGCAGTACCCGCAGGTCACTCACCTTCTACTCCGCACGGACATTTCCCTGCCAAGGTGGTAGCATTTCTGCCAACTCATGAAAACCTCACTGTTCTTGGTCTTTGCTGACCCTGTCCTGTTGCCTCCTGGTTTCTCCCAGTTTTCCGCAAGTCCCGCAGGCTCCAACTCACCCTCTCGTCCTACACGCCGCTCGCCTCCTCGACATTGAAAGCGGGCGAATCCTCAAACCCGGAGAAGTCCTGGTCCAAGGGGAACGAATTGTCCAAGTAGGCTCATCGGTGAGTCGTCCAGCCGGCGCCGAGGTCATTGATTTAGGAGATCAGACTCTTCTGCCTGGTTTGATCGATGCGCATGTTCATCTGTTTCTCCATCCTGGTGCGGAAGACCTTCAGACCGTGGAAGAATCGGTGCCGCAGCGTACCATCCTCGCCGAACTCGCGGCCCGGGATGACTTGATGGCCGGGTTTACCGCAGAGCGAGATATGGGAACCGAAGGTGCGGGCTCGGCCGATACCGCTGTCCGTAACGCAATTGATCAAGGGCTGATTCCCGGACCGCGCATGCGCATCAGCGGCAACGCGATCGACATCTTGGGAGGACATGAAGATGCGAACCGCTTTAATCCCGAGCAGCACGTCCTCTCAAACGCAACCTATGCGAATAATTCTGCCGAGCTGGTAACCGCTATTCGGCAACAAATGAAGGAAGGCGCTGATTTCATCAAAATTTACGAAACCGGTCCGGACTCATTGCGCGACGGCCACTTCAGCACACCCTACCAGTACAGCGAGGCGGAACTCGCCATAGCGGTGCAAGAAGCCGCACGCACCGGAAAGCATGTCGCGGTCCACGCCACAGGAGAGCCTGGTACTCTTTATGCCGCGCAGGCGGGAGTCGAGTCGGTCGATCATGCCTACCAATTGAGCGATGAGACAATGCGCCTGATGCGCGAGAAGCAAATTTTTGCCGTACCGACCTTCACCATATCTGAGTATTTCGCCGAACATGCCGCATCCCCACAACAGGCAAAGCGTGAACAAGACCTACAGGAGTTTCCACGTGCAACAATTTCGCAAGCAATTAGCCGCCAACGTACCAATGGCGATGGGGTCCGATGTTGGGTCCGTTCCCGCATGGCACGCAGGCGAGGGAACTGGTTCTGATGGTGAAATACGGGATGACGCCGCTTGCGGCTCTGCAAGCAGACCTGTTGAACGGAGCAAAGTTGCTGGGATGGCAAGATCAGATTGGAGCCCTCAAACCAGGTTATCTGGCCGACGTAATTGCGGTCCATGGCGACCCGCTACAAGATATTAGTGTTTTACAGAAAGTTTCATTCGTAATGAAGGGTGGCGCAGTCTACCGCAAATAGCTCGGATAGATACTGGCGCACTGCCAGACGAACGTTCGGCAGAAGAAGTTTAAGGCAAAAAGAAAGGGCGAGATTTTCCGTTAACGTAAACGGTTTTCTCGCCCAAAACATTGAAAGAGATTTTTCTAAGAAAGAAGAGCTAAATGCCGCTACTCAGTTGAGAGTGGCTTGCCGTAATTGGCGGTTTAGAAAGTTTTTCGACATAGGGCTCGCGAATGGTTTCGAAGTCCTTAAATTGCACGAGTCCTTCGGAAATTGCCTCAAGAGTGGCATTCGATTTTGCCAGAACCGTCAGAAGATATTTTCGAGCCACTGGCCGATCTGCCGGGTGAATAAGCTTCCACCAGCGCTTCATGGACTCTTGAATGTCGCCTTCAGTCTTGGCATCCTCTACCAAAGCGTCAATCAGCTTGTACACTTTGCTCTTGACGGCCTGATACGAGACGGAAACCTCTTGTCCCATTCCCCACGCTCCTGTATCCGTACAAGAGCAATACACTCGCCAAACCGATTTTCCGTATTTGGCTGGACTTAGCAGCCAATCAATTCAACTTATGGGAGGAATAAAAGTCTTGCATATGGATTTTCGTAGAGTGAAAAAAGTAGCGGATTGCAAATTCAGCACTGAAATCCAAAAAACCGATATGGGTCATCAAACTCATTGCTTCAGAAGCTTTTCCACCGCGTCTACGATATCTTTGGAGTCTGGAGTAACAGCGGGTTCAAATCGCTGGACGACATGACCGTCGCGATCCACTAGAAATTTAGTGAAGTTCCATTTAATCTCGCCGCCGAGGGATGGATCTTTCTGTTGTGTGAGGTACTGGTAAAGTGGGGCTTGATCGGCTCCCTTGACCGAAATTTTTGAGTAGAGCGGGAACTTCACACTGTATTTTCGCGAACAGAATGTCTTGATTTCCTCGTTTGTTCCCGGTTCCTGCGCGCCAAAATTATTCGCCGGGAATCCGACGATCACAAATCCCTGGTCTTTATATTTCTCATACAACGACTCTAAGGCGGTGTACTGTGGCGTGTAGCCGCATTGGCTGGCCACATTCACCATCAAAATTACTTTCCCTTTGAAATCGGAAAGGGGCATCGGCTTGCCTTCAATGGAGGGCAGACTGAAGTTGTAAACCGTAGAAGCAGCAAATGCGGCATTAGCCATAAGAATCACCACCGTCAGAACGAAATAGACCCGAATAACAGATGTGTGCACAACTTTCATTATGTACCTCGCCCTTTACTTTCGAGCTTCGTGAGCATACCCCAGGCAAAATTATCGGACAACGTTAACATTTCTACTACGGCCTAGTCATCTTTTCGGGCTTCATCAGTTCATCGAATTCTTCTGCCGTTAGATGCCCCAGCTTTACCGCTGCTTCGCGCAAGCTGGTGTGCTCGACGTGGGCAGTGTGAGCAATTTTGGCTGCATTATCGTATCCAACTTTCGGCGCCAACGCTGTTACAAGCATCAGCGAATTCTTTACATACCAGTCCACCTTCGCACGATCCACTTCAATGCCGTTAATCATGTATTCGACATATCCATGGCAGGCGTCGGCGATCAAGGTCACCGAGTGCAGGAAGTTGTAAATGATCACCGGCTTAAAAACGTTAAGTTCGAAGTTGCCTTGTGAACCCGCGAATCCCACGGCAGCAGTTGCACCGTGGACCTGGACGCAGACCATGGTCATGGCTTCACATTGCGTCGGATTCACCTTGCCCGGCATAATTGAAGACCCAGGTTCGTTCTCTGGAATCGACAGTTCCCCCAGTCCGCACCGGGGACCGGAAGCCAGCCATCGAATGTCATTGGAAATCTTCATGAGCGAGGCGGCCAAAGTTTCCAGCGCGCCCTGCGCAAACACGATCTCATCATGCGCCGAGAGCGCGGCAAATTTGTTGCCATGCGATCGGAAGGGAAGTCCAGTGAGTTCGGCAATCTTCTTGGCGGCACGCTCGGCAAATTCAGGATGCGCATTTAGGCCGGTGCCGACAGCAGTCCCGCCAATGGCGAGATCGTAGAGGCCATCAAGCACCTGCTCCAGCCGCTTGATGTCACGCTCCAGCAAACTCGCCCAGCCTCCGAACTCCTGGCCGAAGGTTAGAGGAACGGCGTCTTGTAAATGGGTACGGCCGATCTTTACCACGTCATTAAATTCTTTAGCTTTGGCGGCGATTGCATCGTGAACACTTTTGATAGCCGGAATCAACGCGTTCTTCACTCGTTCAGCTGCCGCGATATGCATTGCTGCTGGGAAAGGTGTCATTCGATGACTGCGACATGTTGACGTCATCATTGGGATGAATTGGCTTCTTCGATCCCATCTCTCCGCCCGCAAGCTCGATTGCGCGGTTGGAGATGACTTCGTTGACATTCATATTGGTCTGCGTGCCGCTGCCGGTTTGCCAAATACGAAGAGGAAATTGATCGTCGAGCTTGCCAGCGATAACTTCGTCGGCAGCTTGCGCGATGAGCTTCGCCTTGTCAGCTGGCAGCTTGCCAAGGTCCTGATTCACCAGCGCGCAGGCTTTCTTGAGGATTCCGAAGGCGCGAATCAGCTCGGGTGGCATAGTGTCGCGGCCAATGTTGAAGTGGAGAAGCGAGCGCTGCGTCTGCGCGCCCCAATATACATTGGCGGGGACTGCAATTTGCCCCATGCTGTCGGATTCAATGCGCGTGCGAGCAGCGGGTTCGCTGGACATTGCCATGCTATTCCTGTGAGCGGCTTAGTGAATGAGAACCTTGAATTATAGCAACCGCAATGCCTGCGAGTGGGCTTAGCTTTCCATGTTAAGCGACGAACGGTTCGATTCTCACATGCTAAAATCATATTCTTCGAAGGAGTTGCGGATGCCCGTGCGGGCAAATCTCTTACTCAGGAAAATTATTGGCAACCAAACTACTCTTCGATGCCGCCAAGCAAATTCCCGACACTCTTCCGCGCGCGCAACTCCAGCTACCTCCTGAGACTCGCTATGATGTGCTTATCATCGGAGCAGGCCCTACCGGTCTTGCTTGCGGCATTGAAGCGCAGCGGGCGGGATTCAAAGCCTTAGTTGTGGACAAAGGATGCGTCGTTAATTCCATCTACAACTATCCGTCTAACATGATTTTTTTCACCACGCCGGAGTTGCTGGAGATTGGCGATATTCCTTTTACCAGTCCGAACCAAAAACCAAATCGTAATGAAGCGCTCGAATACTATCGCAAGGTTGTCGAACATTATCATCTGCCAGTTGCGCAGTATCAGAAGGTTGAGGCAGTGAGCGGGTCGGATGGCGATTTCCATGTTGCCACCACCGATCGACTCGGCAGAATTTTTGATTATCAAGCACGTAAGCTGATCGTCGCGACCGGCTATTACGATTTGGCGAACATGCTGAATATTCCCGGAGAAGACCTACCGAAAGTCTTTCATTACTATCGCGAGCCACATCCATTTTTCGACATGGATGTTTTAATTATCGGAGGAAAAAACTCGGCGGCCATTGCTGCACTTGATCTGTGGCGGCATGGAGCGCGCGTGACCTTGGTACATCGCGGAGAAAAGATGAGCTCTCGTTCCATCAAATACTGGATTCTCCCCGATATCGAAAACCGCATTAAGGCTAAGGAAGTTGCAGCATATTTCAAAACTACGGTGGAAGAAATCGCCGCTGATCATGTTCTCTTAAACACGCCAGAGGGCGAAGTTGAGATCAAGAATGATTTTGTATTTGCCCTGACTGGATACCATCCTGACTACGATTTTCTTCGAGCCATGGGCATCGAGCTTTCTTCCGACCAATGCAGGCCGGTGTGCGATCCCGTGACGCTTGAAAGCAATGTGCCGGGAATTTATGTGGCGGGCGTGATCGTGGCTGGATCGAGAACCAACGAAATCTTTATTGAGAACGGGCGCTTTCACGGCCAGCAGATTGCTGCTCATCTGAGAAAAAAGCTAGCAGCAAGCGCTTAAGGTGTCAGTCCAGCATTACAGCTTCTTCTCCTAATTGCTGGTTAATCAACCTTGCAACCAGGGGTTTTAATTTTTCTTCGGTCTTCTGTAGCACAAAATCCTGGTTCGCCTCCGACCAATCCAACTTGAAGCTTGTTGAGAGAGCTGAAATCCATATCTGCCGAACCGGTGCATTAGGGGAAATAATGAATTTGCTGCCATCGTCGAAAGATATGTGCAGCGCTCCTGCTTGATCTTCTACTTCGAAGTCAGCCGACTCTTCAGCCGTGATCAGAGCTTGCTTCAAGGAATTCAGAACTGTGTCGGAATGTTTACGAAATGCGTTCTCATCTAGCATGGGGAAATTATAGTCGTTAGCCGTTGGTCAAAGGTCGTTAGCCGTTAGTCACCGAATCTTAAATTTGTACTGCGTACAGTCCAACGACGAACGACCAACAGCCCAACGACTAGCGTCCGCTTCATTTAGCATGGATGATCCACCATGGAACCGCAGCCCGAACGCACATCCACGTTGATTTCGATTCCTGCTTATTGGCAACTTGTACGCCGAAATCGAAACTTCCGCCATTTGTGGATGGCGCAGATCGTCAGTGAAATTGGGGACTGGTTTTACACCCTCGCGATCTATAGCCTACTGCTGCAATTGACAGGCCGGGCTAGTTCAGTCGCACTGGCATTAGTGCTGCAAGTTCTACCCCAAACATTTATTAGTCCCACCGCCGGAGTGGTTAACGACCGCCTCCGTCGTAAGCGAGTCATGATAGCGTCCGATCTCGCGCGAGTCGTCATCGTTCTTGCGATGCTGCTTGTGCGCTCCCGTTCGGTGGTCTGGATGGTCTATCCACTTCTATTTCTTGAAACCTGCATGGCGACATTTTTCGAGCCTGCCCGCAACGCCGTGCTTCCCAATATCACCAGCAGGGAAGACGTGATTCTGGCCAATACTCTCTCTTCGACAACATGGTCGTTGAATCTAATGATCGGCGCGACCCTCGGCGGCATTGTCGCGGCACTACTTGGAAGAGATGCAGTGTTCGTTCTGAATGCCTTGTCATTTTTGGCCTCCGCATTTCTTATTCGAGGTATGCGGTTCGAAGAACCGCACGCTCAATCTGTCCGCGCCGCTGCGACCTCGTGATCTGCTGGATTTCTCGCCTGTGATTGAAGGCATCCGCTACGTGCGTGGCAATTCGCGTCTTCTTGCCACAGTCTTCGCTAAAGCGGGCGAACTCATGATCGGACCTAGCTGGGTGCTATTCACCGTCATGGGACAACGAGTTTTTCCGGTGCAATTGCACGGTGCCGATCCGCAACGCGGGATGATGTTGGGAATGAGCTTATTGCTCGGCGCGCGAGGCATTGGCGCATTGGTGGGTCCGCTCGTATCGGCCAGGTTAGCCGGAAACTCAGACGCGCGATTGCGACTTGGAATTCTATTCGGCTACTTGCTTGTCGCTGCCGGTTACGCTGCCATTGGCGGCGCTCCGAATGCGTGGCTCGCATGTGTGTGCGTTATCGTCGCGCATAGCGGAGGATCTACGGTTTGGGTTTTCTCTACAACGCTGTTGCAACTCCACACGGAAGACCGTTTTCGTGGACGCGTCTTCGCCGCTGATCTAGCTCTCTCGATGTTGACAATCGCTGTTGGAGCGTATCTTTGCGGGCGTTTTCTCGATTGGGGATTCTCGCCGCGAACTGTCGCCACGGCTACCGGGGTGATAATGCTTGTTCCGGCAGCGCTATGGGCATGGTCGATGCGAAAATGGCAAAATCAGCCGGTGGAAGTGAAGAATTTTACCTGAAGAGCGCCTTGAGCTTTGTGTTTCCGGAATTAGTAAGTTTGTCGATTTTAGCCGCCATTATGAAATCACTCTCGGTTAGACCGTCGACTTTATGCGTCCAGAGAGTGACCTCTACTTTTCCCCAAGTCAGCAGAATGTCTGGATGATGTCCTTGTTCCTCCGCGACAGCTCCTATCCGATTCACGAAATCTAATGCCTCTTTGAAATCAGGGAAGGTAAACGTGCGCATGACGTGATGCTCGTTGATCACCTTCCAATGTGCAAATTGCGGCAATTGTTTGTGAATCTCCGCAAGTTCTTTTCCCTTTAGTGGAGGCACTCCACCGCGGCATGGCACACAGGTTTTACTGGCTAGCTCGGACATTTCCCAACCCTCGTAACAGGATTCTCTAACGAAAAGTATACGGCAGTTGGTCGGACGTCAACGCTCAGTGTTCAGCACGAATCATTGCACTGTGCAAAAGCCAGAGCAGTTGTCCGGAGTACGCTTGACGAAGAAGCGTCCGCACATTTGCTGCTTCTGATTGATTTGCGATTAAAGAAACCTCGAGTACCTGCGGAGCATCTGTACCGTGTCGTATATATTTCCCATCGCAATCGTGAAACGTAAGGACACGCATGGCTGAACCCGAGGTCAACCACGCCAGGCAAATTACGAACCCGTGGCTCATTGCCATTTCAGTCATGCTGGCGACCTTCATGGAGGTGCTCGACACCTCCATCGCTGCGGTGGCGTTGCCCTATATCGCGGGCAGCCTTTCAGCGTCCAACGACGAAGCAACATGGGTGCTCACGAGTTATTTGGTCGCGAACGCGATTGTTCTTCCAGCCAGCAGTTGGTTTTCGCTGAAGTTTGGACGCAAGCGGTTCCTGATTACCTGCATTGTTATTTTCACTGTCTCGTCCTTCTTATGCGGAGCGGCAACCAGCCTTGCGATTATCCTGATTGCGCGGGCTGTTCAAGGGGCTGGCGGTGGAGCCTTGCAACCACTTTCGCAAGCGATTCTTCTCGAAAGCTTTCCACCCGAAAAGCGTGGATTGGCAATGGCAGTTTTCGCGCTGGGAGTAGTCGTTGCTCCGGTACTGGGGCCGACGTTAGGCGGATGGCTTACCGATACATACACGTGGCGCTGGGCTTTTTATATCAATATTCCCATCGGAATCTTTGCCATCTTTATGATCATGCGCTATGTCGAAGATCCTCCCTACATCAAGAATGCCAAGCCGGGAAAAATCGACGGCATCGGATTGGGATTACTCGCAATTTGGCTGGGCTGCCTGCAAATTATCCTCGACAAGGGACAGGAAGACGATTGGTTCGGAGCCACATGGATTCGCTGGGCGACAGCTATACTGCTTACTTCTTTTGTGAGCTTTCTGATTCGCGAGTTCCGCCACAAGCAACCGCTGGTGAATTTGCGAGTCTTCCGCCATCGCAACTTTGCTTTCGGATGCGCGCTGATTGGAATCTTTGGCGCCGTGTTATATGGACTGGTCACGCTACTGCCACTTTTCTATCAGGAATTAATGGGATACACGGCTCTCGCAGCTGGCTGGGCAGTAAGTCCGCGAGGAATTGGAGCGATTCTTGCGATGCCTGTTATTGGTATTCTCACCGCGAAAATCGATAATCGCTGGCTACTCGCGTTCGGATTTACGCTATTCGGCATCGCCAGTTTGTGGTTTGGAGAGGTCAATCTCTCCATTGGCCAATGGACACTTCTCTGGGCCATTATCATTAGCGGGTTTGGTTCAGGATGTGTCTTCGTTCCATTGTCGACAACCGCTATGGCAGGTCTTCCCAACGAGGAGATAGGCAACGCGAGCGGTCTTTATAACCTGCTCCGCAATATCGGAGGAAGCATTGGTATCTCGATCGTGAATACAATCGTCTACCGGCATTCGCAAACTCATCGCAACGAAATGGGCCACTCGATTACTGCTACCAATGTTAGTGTGCAAAGCCAGTTACATGGATTGCAGCAGTTTCTGACGTCCCAGGGTTCATCGCCATCAACCGCCCTGCATCGTGCTTACGGAGTGCTGAGTGGAACCCTGACTCAGCAGGCAAGGCTGTGGGCGTATGTGGACGATTTTCGCTACATGGCACTGGTCTGCTTCGGATGTATCCCGATAGTGTTCATGCTGAAGAAGGCAAAAGGGAGAGGGCGGCGTAAGTGCGGGACACTGAGGGCTCCGTTCGCGATCTGTTCAAACTTCCGTTGTTGTCGTATGTGGGACTAAAGACTGCTACGACTTTGTTTCTTACGTATTTCAAGTGTCAGTTGCGCGGCAGCCAAAATTACAGTTCTGCTTGTCCTGTCCGCATTCCGGCTTG
Source organism: Terriglobia bacterium (assembly GCA_963791575.1). Taxonomy (GTDB): domain Bacteria; phylum Acidobacteriota; class Terriglobia; order Terriglobales; family Acidobacteriaceae; genus JAOAPG01. The sequence continues at coordinate 103,620 of CAWBSY010000008.1, forward strand.
CCCGTAAATCAGCGCAAATCCTTGTGACAACCATCACAGCGACGTAGGCGCGAGTGCCAGCACAATCGAGATCAGCCGCGAAGCGGCGTCAGAATACAGCCCACGGCGCAAGCCGTGGGTAGGGAAGTCGTGCAAGCAAGCCCGGACGGGCGAAAGAATTGGCGCACACACTTGGAAATATCGTCATCCACCTGATCTTCAGCACAAAAGATCGGCAACCGCTCATTACTCTGAGTCTCAAACCTGACCTCTTTGCCTATCTAGGTGGAATCGTTCGAGAAATGCAGGGTACCGCACTCATCGTGAATGGCACTACAGATCACGTTCATATGCTGGTGCGGATTCGTCCTGCGCATTCGGTCGCCGAGGTTGCGAGAATCGTAAAAACGAATTCATCTCGATGGGTCCATGAAAAATGGAGCCCTGCGTTTGCATGGCAGACAGGATATGGAGCGTTTAGTGTGAGCGAATCCAAAATTGTCGGGGTGACGAGATACATCGCCGCACAAGAAGAACATCACAGAAAACGTTCATTTCAGGATGAATTTCTGTCATTCCTCAGAAAAAACAATGTTTCCTATAGTGAGGCGCATTTGTGGGATTAGTTCTTTCGCCCGCTCTGGGGCTTTGTCTTTAGACGACGCACCCACGGCTTGCGCCGTGGGCTGCATTCTTACGCCGCTTCGCGGCTCAACCCGCGCGGGCCGAGCGGCACCAATGAATAATAGTCAAGACTAGGGCCCATCCAGGTGCCTAGAACGGAATGTCTTCGTCGCTGATCGGGCTTGCTCCGACGTGCTCCGGCTCTGGTGCGCGCTGATCGAAGTTGTTTCCGGATGTTCCGCGCGAGCTTCCGCCGGAATCCCCGCCGCCTTCTCCTCGTCCACTTAACAGGACCAGATCGTTAGCGATAATCTCCGTTTTATATTTCTTCTGACCCGTTTCCTTGTCGTCCCAGGAGCTAGTACGCAAGCTGCCTTCGATATACAACTTGCCGCCCTTCTTCACGTACTCGCCGACAATCTCGGCAAGCCGCTGGAAGGCAACAATGTTGTGCCATTCGGTGCGATCCTGCCATTGTCCCTCTTTATCTTTGAACCGCTCATTCGTTGCGAGAGAAAACTTGGCAATGGGCATGCCGCCGGGAGTGTATTTCACCTCGGGATCTTTGCCGAGATTGCCTATAAGAATAACTTTATTAACGCTTTTTCCTGCCATGAGTGGTACTCCTTCTGCCTTCGCAAAAATAATGGAGGGCCGAAAACATAATTATGTACAAACTAGAAAATGACTGGACGGCACTATATCAGAAACACGCACCGGAGTCTGTGAGTATGAAGCTCCCTATTCCTGCGACTCAGATCATGCCGCCGGTTTAGTGCTGCGACGATTTACCATCACAAAGGATAAGCTGAACATAATCAGGGTAAACAGCAACAGAGTTGCCAGAGATGAAGCCAAAGGTGCGACCGCCGGACTAGCCGGATAGAGCAAAACGCGGAGCGCTTCCACCCCATAAGTCAGTGGATTAATACGCATCAGCAGCCGCATCCAACCCGAAGCTCCTGCCAGAGGAAACATCGCTCCGGAGAGCAGCCATAATGGAATCAGAAACAAGTTGATGATGCCATGAAAAGCTTGTGTCGAATCCATCGGCCAGGCGATTGCGAATCCCAATGCTGTCAATGCAAAAGACACGAGAAAGATAGTCAAAACAATTAGCAGGAAATCTAGGATTCCCATGTGCACTCCGACTAACGGTGCGAACGCAAGGAAAATGAGCCCCTGGATCGTCGCTAATGTAGTCCCGCCCAGAACTTTTCCTAAGACAATGGCCGACCGCGATACTGGAGCAACGAGTACAGAAAGCAGAAATCCTTCTTTGCGGTCTTCAATGACTGACATCATGGTGAAGATGGACGTAAACAACACGATCATGATGAGCGCGCCGGGATAAAAGTAGCTGAGATATTGCTGACCGCTGCCTCCTCCGGTCCGGAACGAAGAGCCAAAGCCTGATCCAATGACCACCCAAAATAAAAGCGGAGAAGCGATGACGCCTACCACTCGCGCCTTTTGGCGGTAAAAGCGGACAATTTCACGCCACCATAATGTGAACGCGGGAAGCATCACGCCAGTGGAGGTGGAAACCGAGGTTGCCGGAAAAGTGCTGACTTGGGTTGCCATAATTTATGCCTATTCTTTTTCTTCGTCCCGTTCTGTCCAGAACTTGTGGCCGGTTCTCCGGATAAACACGTCTTCTAAACTCGGCTTGCTCACCGAGATGGCCTCAATGTCGCCCGGAAAAGCTTCTACAACATCTGTGATAAAGCGATGTCCGTTCTCGCGTTCCAAGCGAACTTGTCCCTGAACTACTTTCACATCGATGCGGTAACGAATGCGAATGCGCTCAGCGAGGGATTCTGCATCTTTCGCATCCAGCACAATCACATCGCCTCCGATTTCGTGCTTCAGTTCGGCTGGTGTACCTAGCGCGACCAATTTTCCTTCATTGAGGAATGCGAGCCGATCACAGCGCTCGGCCTCCTCCATCAAATGTGTGGTAACGAGCAAAGTGACTTTTTCTTCATCGCGTAAAATCTGAAGATAGCGCCAGAGGTCAATGCGAGCTCCGGGATCAAGACCGGTAGTCGGTTCATCGAGTAACAGAACCGATGGATGATGAAGTAGGCCTTTCGCAAGCTCCAGCCGCCTCTGCATTCCTCCGGAAAATGTTTCGGCCTTTTCGTTTGCGCGATCAGACAATCCCACGCGGCATAGCATTTCTTGGATCCGCGATTTTAGAGCTTTGCCTCTCAGCCCGTAGAGATGACCCTGGTGCATCAGATTTTCCGCGGCGGTTAACTTTACATCGATACTCTGCGCTTGGAAGACGACCCCGATCTGACGGCGCAGGCTATTCGGATCTTTCGCTGCATCATGTCCGAGAATTACGGCGCGACCTCCGCTCGGAATCATTAGCGTGGAAAGAATACGGAACATGGTCGTCTTGCCACTGCCATTGGGACCGAGCAATCCGAACAACTCAGCACGTCGCACGTCGAACGAGACGCCGCTGAGCGCTGTGCGTTCATCATATTGGTGGGCAAGATTTTCGACTGAGATAACAGAAGGCGCACGGACCTCGAGATCAGCATCAGGTCCAGCCACCGCGTATGCAGATGAGTTAAGGGTCACAGGCTATTTTACGATGAGAGCGGGTTCAGCATCATCAGAGCAAACAAAAGGGGTAAGTAAATTACTGTTGCTTGTAGTAGTTGGCGCGCTCGTTTTCTCGATTGAGCCGTGCCGGGATCCGTCTTGAACGTTGCCAACCGGATACCAACATAGAAGAGGCCGGCTCCCAAAATAATCGCTCCGAAAAAATAAGCTCTGCCGGCTAAGCCGAGAAACGTAGGCATGAGGCTGATCGGGATCAATCCTAGCGAGTAGAGCAGAATCTGGCGAGCGGTGGACCTGCCATCAGGCTCGACTACCGGCAACATGCGAATTCCACCAGCTTCGTAATCGTCACGATAAAGCCACGCGATTGCGAAGAAGTGTGGAAATTGCCAGAAGAAGACGATGGCAAACATGACCATCGCGCCAAGTTCCATCTGGCCGCGTGCCGCAGTCCAACCCAACACTCCGGGCATAGCTCCGGGAACTGCTCCAACCAGCGTGCACAACGGATGAACTTTCTTCAGCGGAGTGTAAGCTCCTAAATAGACGGCAGCAGTGGCAAGGGATAGCCATCCAGTCAGGGGATTGAGCACCAGAGCGAGGTAAAGCGCACCGCCGAGGGTCATCAGCGTGCCAACAATTATTCCCGTCGATAAATTCATTCGTCCTGCCGGAATTGGACGTTGCGCGGTCCGGCGCATCCGGCTGTCGATATCGCGCTCCATTACTTCGTTCAGTGCGGCCGCTCCTCCGGAAACTACTGCGACGCCAAGCAAGGCGTGGAATAGGCTTGCCGAAAGGGAAGAGACCCCCGACTTCAACGCCCCAAAATAGTATCCGCACCATGCGGTAACTACGATTAACGTGGTCACGCGAACTTTTGTTAGTTCGGCGAAGTCACGCGCCAGCGCCGCAAAACCGCTACGCGGAATTTCTAAAGGCGGAGTAGCTGTACTCAAACGGCAACCGGCTTTCGGGATGTGCGCTCTTGGGTTCGGGCCGCAATTCGTTCTTTTACGGCGGAGGGAACGTGACGCCAAATTTGGATGGTCAGAATGACGGTTGACGCCAAAAGCAGAGCTCCCGTGACAACGTGGGCAACGGTTGAGATCACCATGGGCAACCCGGGCTGAGCTGCATCTCTACCCCACTCGACTCGCGTCATGAATGCGAGGAATCCAAGGCATAACTGCGCGATCAGGAGGGAAATCATTGCGATTGCCGGGCGGCGAATTGCATCGATCTTTGAATATTGCGTGAGTGCACGAATGGCTGTCCAAGCAATGACAATCGCAACAATTGGAGCGTTCAGAACGTGCGGTAACCAGCTCATGCCGTGATGGCGGAACATCGCTCCCAAAATCAGTTGAGCATAAAGAACAAAAATGGAGAAGAATGCCAGGGTGAGAAGACGCGGATGATGGTTGTCGATTTCAATATCCGCCGCTTCTTCAGCGGGACCTTCTTTAACCCAAGTGCGGTCCGGTGAAGACGGCTATTGCGCAAGCGATACAGAAGAACGTCTGTCCTACTGCGGCGTGGGCGGAAGAAATTGCCGGTGGCAGAAATTTCAGAACCGTTAATCCGCCGAGAATTCCTTGCGCAATGATCGTTCCAAGCGCACCCAGCGCTAAGCCTTTCATCCAGCGGCGGCGGTCGGATATCCATGTCCAAACGGCAATCGCAATGGTCAGCGTACCGATAAACTCGGCAATCATGCGATGGCTGTGCTCGTAAATAATGCCTCCGGTCCAAGGAGGCAGCTTGTAATACGAACCGTAAGAACTCGGCCAATCGGGAACTGAAAGTCCAGCATCGTTGCTGGTCACCAAGGCTCCGGCGATGAGCAGGAAAAATGTCGCGCAAGCAACGAACACAGCAAATCGATGATGGGCGCGATTGTATGGGGTCGAAACAGCTTCCACGATTGCTCCTGATGCCTCTGCGTGCGACATCCTAGACAAGATGAACACGCTATTTTAGCAAACCGGATGGATTTGAATCAGAGTATTCGGATTTGTTGCACACCGGTCACGAAAAAACTGAGCCTCTCACGGAACTAACTTCGCGGAGGCGGGTTCTTTCGGTCAGAGATTCTAGCTGCCAATGTAGAGTACTGCTAGATTCCAGAATTCGTCGAGGTCTTCATGAAGCTGGTTTCGTGTGCCGTGTTATTGGTTAGTGTTTCCCTATCAACGCTTGCGCTGGCACAGGCGCAACAACCGGATTGGGTTCCTTCAGGAATTGAAGCGTTAGGGCAAAACGCCTCTTCTCGATCCGATTTCACTCTGAACCACTCGATGCTGGTACTCGCGTCCAAGCTCGACAAGAATGACGATGGAGATCTCAGGCGGGTAATTGCGGGTGTGAACGGCGTTTCTGTCCACAGCTATCGTTTCTCGGAATCCGGAACATACGATACGGAGGCGCTAAAATCGGTTCTTAGGCAGTATCACGACGCGGGCTGGATGCAGTTGATCAGTCACGGCAAGGATCGCGACGCGAGCCAGACCGATCTCTGGGTTCGCTTCGACAACAATGCCATCAGCAACATAGCTGTCCTCATCGCCAAACAGGACCAGCTCAACTTCTTCGCGGTGTCGGGATCAATCAGTCCGCTGGATCTGGTCCATCTGAGCGGACACTTTGGCATTCCTAAGATTGCTGGAGGAGCCGTTATCCCAGGGTCGACAAATACTCCGTAATGTCCGTGAAGCCTACTCAACGCCTTTGACCCAATAGCTAGTTCTCGCAAGCACCATAGCCGTACTCTGATCTTTGAGATGGGCATGAATCGCATGCAGTCCGGGATGCGGGTTTTTCGGCTCAAAACTTAATAAATAACGACTATGCAGATGGTTGCTGAAGCTGGTCATCTTTGTCTCGAAATTTTTGCGCGAAGAAAACAGTTCGTATTCGCCTCCGGTCATGGATGTTATCGTCTTCGGAATATTTTTTCTCATTGCATGAGCTGCCATTACCAGCGGTGCGAGCAGATCTGGGGCATTCTGCATTTCGTCTCTATTGCTGCCACGCTCGGTATCTAGCACTTGGGATAGAGAAGGCGAGAACGGCAATGCATATACAACCGTGTTGCTGTTGCCTATAGCGGTTACGATGTGCTCAATTTTGGCTTGATTACTGCCGTGATCGCGCGTTTCCGAAATCAACAACAATACCCGCTGCCTTCCCGCTGGCAACGCTTCCAGAAGTTTCACCGAATAGTCCACCGCGTCGAGAATCGCGGCTCCATCATCTCCGGGCTGTAACTGCTTGAGTTCTTCTTCAATCAGGCCATCGGTATGGGTGAAGTCCTGAACGAGATTTACTTTGCTGTCGAATTCGACTAAAGCTACGTTCGCATTCGGCTGGCCTAAGATGGGCTGCAGCATGGCGCTCAGTCCGCGAATTCGTGGAAACTCGCGCATAGCTCTGCGTCCGGTTTGAATAGCGACCACGATGGATACAGGTTCGCTGTCTGCAGCCTCATCCAAGTGAACGATCTGCTCAACTCCGTCGTCATCGATTGCAAAGTCTTTGGCTTCCAGTCCGTAGATCGCGTGGCCTTTTCCATCTCTGACGAGAGCAGGCACGATGACGATGTTCGATTGAGTATTAAAGTTAGGTTCTTGTGCGGTGACGTTTCACTGGTAAAACAAAATGCCAGCGCGATGAGTAGCAATGCAAATCTGGCGAGAAAACTGCATCACTTAAAATTGTAGAGGAGAAGGCTACCAGTTCCGAAAGCTTATTCAATTGGTAATTTGTGGATCAAGCAGAAGACGCCTGCGTAGCTGGTTCGGGTTTGTAGTCCGTCTGCATGGCTGCAATCACTGAATCGGCGAACTTCGATGTGCCCGAACTTCCGCCGACATCGCGGGTGAGCTTTTCCTTCGTCCGATAAACTTCTTCGAGTGCCGTAGTGATTCTGGCAGAAGCTTCGTGTTCTCCCAAATGATCGAGCATCAACAGGGCGGAACGCAGAACCGCCGTGGGATTCGCAATGTCTTTTCCGGCGATATCTGGAGCTGAGCCGTGTACCGCTTCAAAGATCGCGCATTGATCGCCGAAATTCGCTCCGGGAACAAATCCTAATCCGCCGACAAAAGCCGAGCACAGATCGGAGATGATGTCTCCGTAGAGGTTTTCCATGACGAGAATGTCGTATTGATAAGGATTCATCACCAGCTGCATGCAAGTGTTGTCGACAATGTGCTCGCCGTAAGTAATCTCTGGATAGTCTTTTGAAACATTGCGGGAGCAGCGAAGAAAAAGTCCATCAGAAAGCTTCATGATATTGGCTTTGTGGATGGCATGAATCTTTTTTCGTTTACTCTTCCGCGCGTACTCGAAAGCAAATTTGGCAATGCGCGTGGAAGCTTTTCCGTAATGATCTTCAGACTCTCGACCACTCCAGGGACGACCTCATGCTCGATGCCAGAGTAAAGGCTCTCAGTATTCTCGCGAACAATAATAAGATCGACGCCTGGGTAACGCGTGGGAATGTGTGGCAGATTCTTGATTGGGCGGAAATTGGCGTAGAGTTCGAATTGTTTGCGCAGCTGAACGTTGATGCTGGCGAATCCTCCGCCAATTGGCGTGGTGACTGGACCTTTTAATCCGACGCGCGTGCGTTCAATCGATTCGGTCAGTTCCTTCGGAATATATTCGTGATATTTTTCGAAGGCTTCCGCGCCCGCCGCAAACTGTTCCCACTCGAACTTGATGCCAGTAGCTTCAAGGATGCGCACCGTCGCCTGTGTAACTTCGGGGCCGATGCCATCGCCGGGTATGAGGGTAATTTTGTGTGTCATATATCAAATAATCCGACGAGCGAGTGCGCTCGTCACAAAGCAAACTCTATTGCGTCTTGACGGTAACTTTGCCGCGCAGGTCTGCTCCCGGCTCCTTCGTCTTCAGCAGGTCTTTCAACTCCGCCATAAATTCTTGTACATCTTTGAAATCAAGGTAAACGGAAGCGAACCGCACGTAGGCCACTTTGTCATACCGGCGCAGACGGTTCATGATGAGCTCGCCTACCTCACTCGTCTTACGCTCGCGTTCCGCGGACTCAATCACGAATCCCTCGGCTTCATTTACGATTTGCTCCAATTTGCCGATCGGAACGGGGCGCTTTTCGCAGGCGCGCAACAATCCATTCAATACTTTTTGGCGGTCGAATTTTTCTCGTCGACCGTCTTTTTTGACCACCATATAAGGAATTTCGTCGATGCGCTCATAGGTGGTGAAGCGCTTCTCGCACTTCAGGCACTCGCGGCGCCGGCGAATGGAATCAGCTTCCTTGCTCTCGCGCGAATCTACCACTTTGTCGTTTGCAAACCCGCAAAAAGGGCACTTCATGGTGATTGAATGGGAACTCTTGATTGTAACAGGCGAAGAATAGCCCGAAAGACGGGGTACATACCTTTGTAATAAGTCGGGAGATTGAGGCAGTAAAGAGTTTCGTTTACGACGACAGTTCGGCGGTCGCTTCCGCCTGCTGACTTTGCTCGGACAGCTTGCGTAGCGACAGCCCACTCTGATGCGCCAAGATCAAGCCCAGCGGGACAACCGCAAAAAACGTCACCAGCCACAACAAAATCCCACAGCTGGCGGCAAGCTCCGGAGCAGCTCCGAATACGTGCTGCAGCGTCGAAATCGTTGCGAGTTGCGAGCCGCCTCCTACGCCTGGGAGCTGGACTAACGATCCAACCATGCTGGAAGCCATGAGCAGCGGGACTTGGGAGATTGGCCGATCCAATGCTCCGGGGCCGTAGGATTGCATGACCTCCCAATAAGCCACGGCAATCATGCACCACATACCGAGCGACACTGCGACGAGCTGAAGCAACGAGGAGAAATCGTGAATCGTGTTGAGGCCATCGCGAAACTCCCGAATGCGAGCGGCAATTCTATGAGCCGAGATTTGATGATCTCATCGAGAGAAATGTCGTAGCGACCCATCCTGCCATCGCTTCGCCTTTCCAGCGGATCACGCCAGCTCCCGCAGTCATGATCCCTACTAGTATTACAAGAAAAAATCCGCCTAGCCGGAAGCGTTCGTAATACAAAACTTCTCTGGTCGAATGAGCGAAGAAAATCGCGGATATCAGGATCAATGCAAACGAGCCGACATCAAAAATTCTTTCAATGGCCCATACGGCAAGTTGCGAGGAGAAACTCAGCTCAACTTTGCGAGAGATCAGATAAGGACGGATGAATTCTCCGGGACGACCGAGCAGCGCGAGTCCTGTAAAACCGACAATAGTTGGCACAATCAAACTGGAAACTGAGGTTTGTTTTACAGGGCGAAGGAAAATCTTCCAGCGAATTGCCCGCATGATATATGCAAAGTAAATGAGGGCAATACCGTAAAGCAGTTGCAGCTTGTGCTCGCGAACTTGTCCGGTCTGGCTCCAGAAGGTAGACCAATCGAAATTGCGCCAAGTCCGGAACTGGAGGTAAAAGAGCACAGCGAGCGCGGCAAACACCAGCCCGTAAATGATGAAGCGCTTTTTGTTCATGAATCGTCTTTAGCCTATCATGCGCGCGGTTGTTGCTTGCCCGCTGGCCACGTGGGATTGAAGAAGGCAAGCTGAGACAAAATCTCTGCGATTGCCGTGAATTCTGAAGAAAAATTTATGTTGATTAATTCAGGCTGAATTTATTCTGATCTGGACGCCACCACTCACGTGTCGCCCGCATCTTCACGAGACGAGGTTAAGAAAAAAGCAACTCAGGCAAAGGTTTTCTGCTCTAACATCGGGTCCGTGGCGGAACCTCTATAGGAGCAATTCATCGACACCAGCCCGCTCGCAATTGCGAGCACTTGTATGAAGAAAAGAAATCGACCCTGGCGAACGCTTTGCTTCACGGCTTTCGCAGCACTAATTCTCGCTATCACTGCCGGAAGGCTGTTCGGACAAGGCGGCAAGGGTTCCCAGAACTTGGAATCCGGGGAGCAAATCTTCAAGGCTGGCTGTGTCGCCTGCCACGGGTCCGACGGCGCTGGAACACCTAAAGCCATCAGCGGATTCGAGCCGCCGCGAACGTTTCCGGACTTCACCAAATGTGACCAGACTACCCCGGAAGAAAATTTAGCGTGGAAAGCAGTGATCATTCACGGCGGACCCTATCGCGGGTTCTCACAGATCATGCCGTCCTTTGGCGAGGCGCTGAACTCGGAAGAGATCGATGAAGTAATTAAGTACCTACGCAGTTTTTGCCGGAAGAGTCGAGGATGGCCTCGAGGTGAACTAAACCTGCCGCGAGCTCTTGTTACGGAGAAGGCCTATCCGGAGGACGAGGTCGTGATTTCGACGGGAATCAATGCGCATGGTGTTCCTTCGGTCATGAGCCACATCATCCATGAACAGCGCTTTGGAGAAAAAAACCAAATTGAAGTGGATGTTCCCATAACTTTTCAGGATGAGAACCACACTTGGTATGGCGGCGTTGGTGATACTACGCTCGGCGTCAAGCGCGTGATGCTTTCCAATCTTGCAGTCGGGATCGATCTTAAGTTTGCAGGGCAGTGTCATTGTGCCAACTGGCAACAGGGCGCGAGAGTTCGGAAAGGGAACCACGACTTTCGAAACATTTGCTGCCTTTGACCAGCTTTTTCGTACCAACACATTTGTGCAGACGCAATTCGGCGCTGATCTGCCCCGTCACACCGATATAGAGCATCAAACAGTATTTTTCAATACGGCACTTGGCCAAAGTTTCGCGGCAGATCATGGCTTCGGTCGTTTGTGGTCGCCGATGATGGAGTTTCTCGCCGAGCGCGATATTGATGAAGACGCTGCCAAAACCGAATGGGACGTGCTACCCCAAATGCAAGTGAGCGATCAGCAGAAGACAACACATCCGCGCCGATTTCGGGGTCCGCGTGCCCGTAGTTAACACTGCTGGCCGGTCCACACAATTGATGTTTTACATATTGTGGGACTGGCAGGACGGACGATTGAACGAAGGTTGGTAAATGCAGAGAACCGTTGGCTATTTGATTTTTACGCTCGCGTTGCTCTTCTCACTTTGTGGGGCGAGCGGAGCTGCCGACCAGAAAGGATTAAAGCCTGAATTTCATACGTCTGACAGATGTTTGGCCTGTCATAACGGTTTGACCACTCCAGCCGGCAAAGACGTTTCTATCGGCTTCGATTGGCGTTCCAGCATCATGGCCAACTCCGCGCGTGACCCGTATTGGCAGGCAAGTGTGCGGCGGGAAGACATCGATCATCCAGAAGCGCACGCGGAAATCGAAGATGGATGCGCCGACTGCCACATGCCAATGGCTCGATATCAGGCAAAGCTGCAAGGCCACTTGGGAGAAGTATTTGCGCACTTACCCTTCGACAGCGATCCGGGGAAAAATGCTCCAGCCGAAGACGGGGTTTCCTGTTCCGTGTGCCATCAGATCGGAAAGGCAAAACTGGGCACGCGCGAGAGCTTCAACGGAGGGTTCGTGGTCGACGTCCCACAGTCGAAGGATAACCGCCCGGAGTATGGGCCCTACGACATTCAAAATGGTCAGGCTCACATCATGCAGAGCTCCACTGGGGGTTTTCGACCGACTGAGGCTGCTCCACATATTCGGGATTCTGCACTTTGCGCTACCTGCCATACTCTATACACGAAGTCTCTTGCTCCGGATGGAAAAGTGCTAGGATCCTTTCCGGAGCAGGTGCCGTACCTCGAATGGCAGCATAGCGATTACCCCCAAAAAAATAGTTGTCAGTCTTGCCACATGCCCCAAGTTGAAGGAAGCGCGCCTATCGCGGCCGTTCTAGGCCAACTCCGATCCGGCGTCCGGCAGCACACGTTTGTCGGCGCGAACTTCTTCATATTGAAAATGCTGAATCTTCATCGGAATGACCTTAGCGTGACAGCGATGCCGCTGGAGTTGAATGCGGAAGCAGATAGGACCACAGAGTTCTTGCAGTCGCAAGCTGCAAGAGTCACGCTTCGTGACATTAATGTAATGTCGGGTCAACTTAAGGTGGGCATATTTGTAGAAAACCTGACCGGCCACAAGCTACCCACCGCATTTCCCTCGCGGCGAGCTTGGCTACATCTGGTGGTAACTGATCGTGATGGAAAGACAGTATTCGAATCCGGAGCTTTGAATCCGGATGGGTCGATTAAAGGCAATGACAACGATGCTGATCCATCGCGCTTCGAACCGCACTACAAAGAAATCACGAGCGCGGATGAAGTCCAAATTTATGAACCTATTCTCCGGGATCAGGCTGGCCATGTGACGACTGGACTAGCCGCGGCAACTGGATACCTCAAGGACAATAGGCTCCTGCCCTCAGGCTTTCAGAAACAAACCGCGGAGAAGGATATTGCCGTCGTGGGGGATGCTGCCGACGATCCTAACTTCACTGACGCCGGAGACCTGGTGCAGTACTCCGTCCCGCTTGGAGATGCGCAAGGACCATTTCGTGTGGACGCCGAGCTTTGGTACCAACCAATCGGTTTTCGCTGGGCACACAATCTGAGTCCGTATCAAGCGATGGAGACTCGCCGCTTTATCAGCTACTACGACTCCATGCCGGGCGCCAGTGCAGTGGTGCTGGCTCGATCGACAGCAACGCGCTAAGTAGTCAAATGTTATTTTGCCGGGAACGACGCGATGGACCAGGCGTTGGAATTCGTGATTACTGGACCGAAGGCTAAATAGTGGCCGTCGGGGGAAGGTGCAAGTGAGAAGACATCCCAATGAGGTTTGAACAGCAGTTTTGATTTGCCCGTAAATTCCATGTGCACAATTCCGGTTCCGCGCGAAGAGTAGCTTGCTAGAAATAGACTCTTGCCATCTGCAGCCCACGCAACCGCGGCCAGCTCCGTCCATGGCATGGCGGATAACTTTTGCGGACTTCCGCCGGCTAGGGGAACTATCTGGAGATCGGCTGCCTTGTAGCTGAAGAGGGAAACTGCAATCCCGCTTCCATCGGGAGATAGGTCCCAACTCGTACGCCCCGGAATGGTTGGAAGCTTAACCAGTTCCGCTTTGCGTCCCTGCACAGGATCGAAAGAAGAGAAGACAATCTGCGTGTCATCCGCTTCGGCTAGAACACAATTCGCACCTGCATGAAGCGGACAGCGAAAACTGGGAAATCCTCCCACAGTGTCCAATGGATTGCTGCTGGATGGATTCCCTGGCCTTCCTTTAATATCCATCACCACTTCCGAAGGACTACCGCCGAGTGGAACGCGCATCAGCTTTCCTGATCCAAGAGAAGTTCCTTCGGCAGCCTTGAGCCATTGCATATAGAGCAGCCATTTGCCGTCAGAACTGATCTGAGGTGCCCATTTTTCTTCCGAACTCGTGGCGAGTGATTGTGCATCACGCTCATTGACGCCCTGCTTGTAAATGTCGAAACTTCCGTTGCGATTGGAATAGAGGAACACTGTCTTACTGTCGCGTGACCATCCTCCGGGCCAATCGAGCCGCTCATCAAGCGTTAGGCGCTGCGGTGTCTTAAGCTCGTTTCCCTTGCTTGCGAGCTCGGCCACATACACTGCACTCTGGGCTTTTTGGTTAAGAAAAACAAAACGCTTCTCATCTAAGGTCAATTGGGGATAGTCAAACGAGAAACCAGTCCAGTCGGTAAGACGTCGTGGATCTCCTTTCGGCTTCCCAGTTTCTTCATCGAATCTGAGCTCCCAGAGATTCGCGTCGTACTGGCTTGGTGGCGCTTCATGGACGGAATAGACGAGGCGTCCATGTTGCCCCCAGCAAAAATCGTTAAATCGTGGATTCGAAAGCAGAGAAATTGGGTTGTTTCCCTTGATATCGCGGCTCTCCAATACCGCAGTGACGTTGCCATTTTTGACCTGATATTTCAAGTAGGCAATGCGCTTGTCGTTAGGAAACCATGTCGGCTCAGCTACGTGATAACCGTCTTCCGGCTTAATTAAAAGCTTGGCGCCTGCGCCGGAGGAATCCATCAGCCAGATGTCCTCACTGACTGCATCACGATAAACGATCTGCAATCCATCGCGCGACAGGGACGCATCGAAAGCGTCGTCGCGCAATTTTTTCAGCGTAGCGCTGATGACTGAGATTACCCAGATTGCCTGTTTTTCCTGCGCTACGGGGCCGCTTACCAAAAGTTTAGTCCCATCCTGGGACCATTCGATGCGCGCTCAACGAAAGCAGAACTCGTCGGGAATCGGAAGTGACTGGGTCTCTCCGGTTGCCGTCAGCCTGAGGTGTAGTCCGCCAAGATCAGCGTAGAGAAGATATTTGCCATCAGGAGAAATCGAACTAACCGCCACCGGATCTTCAGAAGAGTTGGCGGTGAGTTGCTGCGGCTTGAGATCGGTCTGCGAGTAAGGTTGCTGGTGTGTGAACCATCCTGCGAAAAAGCCTACGATCAACACAGCAACGACTGCGACTCCGGCGAGAGCGCCTATCAGCACGGGCCATTTACGCGACTCGGATTCCCGAACTGCCGGCGGAATCGTTCCTGAAACAGCAGCGATCTTGGAAGACTGTGTGTCCCGCTTTAGGCGCTGCAAATCCGCACGCAGATCCGAAGCATGCTGATAACGCAAACTACGGATCTTTCTCCAGACATTTGTTGATCACGGCCTCGAGTTGAGTCGGCAGCTCGGGATTGAATCGGACCGGTGAAGCTGGAGGCTTATTAAGGATCGCATCGAAAATAATTGCCGATGTATTGCCGATGAATGGCTGCTTTCCGGTTGCCATCTCGTAGAGTACGGCGCCGAAGGAAAATAGATCAGTACGCGCGTCGAGCTCTTCGCCGCGGGCTTGCTCCGGCGACATGTATGCGACCGTTCCCACCGTGCTGCCGGGGCTGGTGAGATCAGCTGGATTCACAGCCATGGTAGGCAACGATCCTGCCGCGGTCTGCAAATGCGGCGATGATTCTGTCGCAACTTTGGCTAGTCCGAAATCGAGGATCTTAGCTTGGCCGCGCTTAGTGAGGAACAGGTTCGCCGGTTTCAGGTCGCGATGGACAATGCCGGCCGCGTGCGCAACGTCGAGCGCGTCCGCAACCTGAGCCGCGAAATCTATGATTTGATCAACTGAGAGAGGCTTTCCCTCGATGCGGTACTTCAACGTCGTTCCTTCGAGACATTCCATGACAATGAAGAGACGATTTTCATGCTCACCAATGTCATAGATCGTGCAAATATTCGGATGGTTCAGAGCCGACGCCGCACGCGCTTCTCGCTGAAAGCGCTCCCGTGCCTGGGGGTTTTGCGCGAGTTCCTCGGGAAGGAACTTTAGCGCTACACGTCGACCGAGGCGCTGATCTTCCGCCTCGTACACCACACCCATTCCGCCACCGCCGAGCTTCGCGACGATACGATAATGGGAGATTGTTTGATCAAGCATGTGGCGGCAATGTTAGTACCTGGACGGGAGCAGGTCAATCCTGAGCTTTGGGCTGATTGGAAACAAACGCGGCGGGATTACCTGTTAAGCGAACGAGCGGGCTGTTGTTCTTTTTCCGACAGAGGCGATTTGCTGGCCACTGTACGAGGCTTGGATCGAGTGGCTCTTGCCTTTGCTGCAGCTGCTTTTCTTTCCGCTAGCTTCTTTCGATTGAAGTCTTTGATGATGCGCGCGATATAGGCTTGCGTCTCGTAATAAGGAGGAACGCCATGGTAATGATCCACGCGCATCGGCCCCGCGTTGTAGGCCGCGAGTGCTTTAACCACGTCGTAGTTGTAGCGCTCCAGCAACTCGCGCAAGTAGCGAGTGCCTCCCTCGACGTTCGCTCCCGGATCGAATGCGTTCGTTACGCCGAGCGCTGAGGCCGTGTTCGGCATGAGCTGCATGAGTCCCTGCGCCCCTTTTGGCGAACGCGCGTGAGAGTTGAATCCGCTTTCAGCATGAATCACGCTATTGATGAAGTCGGGATCAATATGATGCCGATCCCCTGCACTATTGACCAAGTCGTCGACTTGTTGAGGCTTCAGCAACGGTGGCAACTTCTGCTGAACAGCAATAGGAACGTTCTGCGACTTTCCTGCAATAAGCTTTGGTGCGGCAGCGGGAGCGGTTACCGGCGTCTGGTCTTTTTCGAAACTTTGAATCTCGTTCGTCGGAATATCGACATAGCTGCTGGAATCTGTTCCCAGGTATAAACGAGTGGCGGTACCCACAATCTCGCGGTGCTCGTGGCGAATCGTATAGCCATTTGTGAGGACGGCTAGATCGGCGGCGAAGCCCGGAAATGGCGGACAAGCGCGATTCCGAAAAACAATCCGAGTTTGGTGGAAAATTTCATTTCGCGAAAAAGACAACCGAAGGCGGCTATCCTACGTAATTTTTGCGGACGGGCGAGGACGCCCGTCGCTACATTGCCTCAATCGTCGCGCTTACCGGACTTCCCAGCACCTGCTCGATAGCGGCAGCTACTCCGTTTTCGTCATTGTTCAGAGTCACTGCCCAGCCACGAGCCCTTAATTCCTGAGATGCATTTCCCATGATAAATGGCTTACCGGCGTACGCAAGCATTTCCACGTCGTTGTAGTTGTCACCAATGGCCATGATCTCTTCGCGGCGCAATTCCCCTGTATTCAGCCCATCGCTTCAGCGCGTGGCCCTTGGAGCACCCCTGATTTAGGACATCCACAATCGACAGATCGCGCAATGGGTATTCGGTTCTGACCACCGTGATGTCATTCCCCAATCCGCAAGTATCAAGGCCTGCCAGCGCCTGCTGCATACGCGGGATCGAGCCGCAGAACATCGCTTGCACCGGATCGGTTGTCAATGAATCTTCAATCGGAATTACAAAATCGATAAATTGCAGATTCTTTTCCAGCCAGCGCTGAATCACATTGTTCAACTCGCGCATGTGTTCAAGAACAATGGCACCCTTAACTTCTTTGTCGAAGGTCAGGACGGTATTGCCGCGGAATTCCTGCATTGCAGTGCAAAGCTTTACGCAAGTTTCCGCCGGAAGCATGTCGCGATGAAAAGTCTGACCGGATAGCGATCGAGTAATGGCGCCATTTGAGCTGATAATCCAGAGATCAAAGCCCAGAAGTTTTGCAATTGGAAGAGCGAAGGTGTGGCGCCGCCCCGTGACCAGCACGACTTCAACTCCCTCTTCGTGCGCTCGACGAATCGCCGCCAGATCGGCGTCAGAGATGCGAAATTCAGAGTTCAGCAGGGTGCCGTCGATATCGGTGGCTAACAGGCGAATAGGAGCTTTCACTAAGAGATTTTAACATCTGCTCTGAGCCACTCGCGTTACGTAACGCGGGACTCCTCGCTTCTTGCGACCCGCGTGTTATAGTGCGCATCGTATCCTCTAATTACTGACCGCATGGGATCGTTTACATTCCTATTTTTTCCCTGGGGCTTGATCCTGCAGGCATTGGCGATTTTTCACTTCATTCGCCGACGCCCCGATGGCTATTGGCTGTGGATCATAATCTTCTTCGGACCCTTGGGCGCTCTGATCTACTTTGCCGTGGAAGTTATCCCAGATGCCGGGCTGCTGCGGCAGGAGTTCAAAGTCTTTCCGCGTCGCCGGCGAATCCGAGAACTGGAATCCGCCATTCTGGATAATCCTTCAGCGGGGAACTACGAGGAGCTGGCGGACTTGTATCTGGAGGAAGGGAAGTACGCTCGCGCGCGACAGGCGTTCGACAAGGCAATTTCTTCGCGTACCGATTCAATCGATCCCTTTTACCGGCGTGGAATTGCGGAAATCCGCATGGACGATTTTGCGGCAGCAGTACCGGATTTAGAGCGAGTAGTGGCTGCCGAACCCACATACGATTTTCACGGAGCCATGGGTTTACTGGCGCACGCCTTCGCGAACACGGGCCAACCGGACAAAGCCGAAGCGCTGTTCAAGGAAGCGACAAAGATCTCAACTTCTTCAGAGACCTACTACAACTATGCGCTCCTATTGGCTGCGCAGAAGCGGGATGCCGAAGCGCGGGAGTGGGCGAAAAAGCTCCTGGCAAAGAAGCAGAATATGCCGGGATATCTGAAGCGAAGAGAGAGACCGTGGTTCAGGAAGGCGAATGGGTTGCTGAGAGGCTTGCCTAGCGTAAGTCAGTTGTTCTGAATCGAGCGATAATCGCAACAATTCTTCGTCTGTTTTGCTTTCGTATTCTTCGGCGAGCGCTTGCATTTCCATCGAGCGGAATGTTAGTTCAGCTCAGGACGAAGAACAATGAGAAAATGGCTTATTGGTTGCCGTTGACTTCCCCGGTGCTAAACTTTTCTCTCCATGGCTTCTATCGCTTACCTTGAATGCACCAAATGTGGTGCACACCTTTCTGCCGATGTTCCCCAAACAGTTTGTCCGAAAGACGGCGGCATTCTTTATGCTCGCTATGATCTTGCATCCTTAAAGCAAAGCTTTAAGCCCGTCTCGCTGCTAGGACGGCCCGCGACGATGTGGCGTTATGCCGAAGTTCTCCCCGACGCTGCCCCTGTTTCGCTGGGCGAAGGGTTCACTCCCATGCTTCCCAGCCGAGAATTCCCAACGTTTACATCAAGGATGAAGGCCTCAATCCCACTGGTTCATTCAAGGCTCGCGGCATGTCCGCTGCTGTCACTATGGCCAAGGCTTACGGATTGAAGAAGCTCGCCGCTCCATCGGCTGGGAATGCCGCCAGCGCACTCGCTGCCTATGCAGCTGCGGCGGGCATCGAAGCGCATATTTTTATGCCGAAGGACGTTCCCTTGGCAAATCGTATCGAGTGCCAGAGCTACGGCGCTTACGTGACATTAGTCGACGGTCTGATCAGCGACTGCGCCCGGATGGTGGGCGAGCAGAAAGAAAGAGAAGGCTGGTTTGATGTTTCCACGTTGAAAGAACCGTTCCGCGTGGAAGGCAAAAAGACCATGGGATACGAAGTGGCCGAGCAACTGGGATGGCATCTGCCGCAGGGGATTATTTATCCGACGGGCGGCGGTGTTGGATTGTTAGGGATGTGGAAAGCGTTCGAAGAGATGGAAGAGTTGGGATGGATCGGCAGCGAGCGTCCGAAAATGGTATGCGTACAATCAATGGGTTGTGCCCCTATAGTTAAAGCGTGGGACGAAGGCAAAAACATAGCGGAATTCTGGAATAACGCATCAACTTTGGCTGCAGGATTGAGAGTTCCCAAACCCTACGGCGATTATTTAATTCTGGACATTTTAAAAAAGAGCGAAGGCATTGCAATCTCCGTGACTGACGATGAAATCATGGAGGCGTTTCGGCAATGGGCGCGTGTCGAAGGAATATTTGCTGCTCCAGAAGGCGCTGCATCCTCAGCAGCCTATAAAAAATTACGAGCCAGCGGATTCTTCTCTTCCGACGACAAAGTTGTGCTCTTCAATACGGGATCTGGACTCAAGTACCTGGATGTGATTGACAGGACAGAATAAAAAAACGAAAGCCGCCGCATCGCGACAGATCGGCGGAATTATTGGGCCGTATTAAAAAGAAGCATTCAGCACGCAGCAACTAGCTTAATAGCGAGAACTGTATGTGCGTCTCGCGTATGAACATGCTCCGGGCGAAATCCCAATCCAATCATCCGTGCGGGGATGCGTCGTAACACGGGAAATTTCTGGAAAAGCTTCAAAGGAAGCGGAGGCTTCGCGAAACCAACTTTGTTGTTCAGGGCACGACTAATAAAATGTTTGTGTATAAAAACCTGTACTGCCTTGGGTCATCCGCGTTGGAAGTTCGCGACGCTGCTGAACTTTGCGCAATAGTTCGTCATTGATTGTTACCATGCAATAGTGGCTCGGCGAGAAAGTTTGAGGCGGCTACCGCGTCCTGAATGGCAAGGTTAATGCCAACGCCGCCAACCGGAGACATTGCATGCGCGGCATCTCCAATGCATAAAAGCCCCGCCCTCGACCACTGGCGCAAATGATCGACGGCTACCGACAATAGCTTGATGTCATTCCAATCTTTTAATTCGCCAACACGTTCGCGCAAGAAAGGCACGATACTGGCGATCTCTTCGCGCAATGCCGGCAGGCCCCTTTGTCGAATCTCCTCGATACCGCCTTTTCGGATTACGATGGCGCACTGCCAATAATCACCGCGATCAATTGTGATCAGGATCTTTCCTGCTTTAAAACGGCCTAAAGCTTGATTAGGTTCGCTGGGTTGCCGCGAAATTCGCATCCATAGTACGTCGATCGGTGCTCCACGATCGATCACTTCCAAGCCAGCCTTTTCCCGAACAATGGAATGGCGTCCATCGGCTCCCACCGTCAAGTCTGCGCGCAGCTCCATTAGTCCCTGTGGCGTTTTTGCACGCACACCTGCTATTCGATTGTTTTCTAGGATTAATTCTGTGACTTCAGATTCCATGTACAAATGAAATTCTGGATAAAGTTTTGCTTTCTCGGCAATAAAGTTCAGGAAATCCCACTGCGGCATCAGCGCAATGAATTTGCAGTGAGTCGGAAGATGCGAGAAGTCGGCAAAGGGAACGGTGAACTCTGCAATTTGCGCTCCGATCCGAGGGAGCTTTTGATGTGGCCGGAGCAGAAATTCGTCCAAAATTCCCAGTTCGTACATGATTTCGAGTGTAGAGGGATGAATCGTGTCACCACGAAAGTCACGCAAAAAATCTGCATGTTTTTCGAGGACTATGACCTCGACTCCTGCCCGAGCCAGAAGAAAGCCCAGCACCATCCCCGCTGGACCTCCGCCTACAATGCAGCAGCGGACTTGTACAGTTTGAGAAACGGATTTTTCTCGTGCGGGTTCCAAGAGTCCTCCGGTCGGCGCATAGTCGAAATTGGCGAACATGGCAAATGCTACACCATTCGAGTAATTAGCTCGACGAAAGGCGGGAGGTGAACTTGGAGCGCCCTGTGGGTCTGATGGCGGTCTCATTCTTCCGGTATTGGCTGGAGCAATCACCGGATACGATCTCGGAGCCAACGTGCTCAACTTCGGCGCGTTGATCGCATTATAGGCGCGAATGCCGCTGCCTTCGTTCGCTATTATTTGCACGAAGAGCAGAAGAAACTTGGCACTCTCCTACCGCCAGTGCTCGGCTTCATAATATGTTTTCTTCTTTGGATCAGCCTGAGTCCCAAAGCCCTCGTCTTCGGCGCAATTTGGATGGCGGTAGGAATTGCGGTCGGCGCGTGGAAGACAAAAGGATTCCGCGGCAACCTGGTGGACTTCGAGCTGCCCCCGGAAGAAGCATAAGCGACTATCGAGGATGCTCCCGTTGAAGCTTCGCTGGGCGGGGTGTTTTCTCATAGTGAAAACTCTCACCGTCAGAAGATCTTGGATTTTTTCTTTCTTAGGTAGAGGATAACTTTTTACATGTATTCTCAACCTACCCGCTCTAGAGATCGTCTCCTATGCGCACCCGAATATTTCAGGTTGATGCCTTCACTACCCGCCGATTCGGAGGAAATCCTGCGGCGGTGATGTTAATGGATAGCTTTCTGGATGACACAGTCCTGCAGGCCATTGCTGCCGAGAATAACCTGGCCGAAACGGCTTTTCTGGTTCCTGACAGCGGCAACTATCGCCTGCGCTGGTTCACACCTCTCACTGAAGTACCACTTTGCGGCCACGCAACCTTGGCTAGCGCAGCAGTTGTCATGGAACGGCTAGAACCTGGACGCAGTAACGTGGTTTTTCATTCGGCTAGCGGAGCCTTGACAGTGAACCGGGCGGATGAGAGTTATGTCATGGACTTTCCGGTCCGGCCTTGCGAACTGATCTCCACACCGCCTGGGCTTGTCGAAGCACTTGGCGTTGTTCCAGTCGAGGTTTTCGTCAATGCCTTTAACTACATGGCTTTGCTAAAAACCGGACAAGCCTTACGTGAGCTTTCGCCCGATATGGCAGCACTCGCGCGGATGGATCGACCCGGTGTGATCGTAACGGCAGCAGGAGAGGGAATCTACGACTTCATCAGCCGCTACTTTGCTCCGGCTAAAGGCATTCCGGAAGATCCCGTGACCGGTGCTGCACATTGCATGCTTGCACCTTATTGGGCGAAACGACTGGGCAAGACCGAGTTTCGCGCCTTCCAAGCCTCGCGTCGTGGCGGAGAAATCACTTGCAGGGTAGTAGGGGATCGCGTCGAGGTAGAAGGCACATGCGTCTTCTATCTGGAAGGCGAGGCAGAGATTTAGTGGACGAGATACCACCGGCTGCCCCGTCCTATCGCGAAGCGAAGGGCGGGGATTTTCTCTCTACTCCGCACTTACTCGACGTTCCACCCGCCCACTTCCACCACCGGCTTCGCGGCTCCCAACTCACTTGCCCTATATGTGGCACTGATTTCCCGCTTCTCTCCCGGCAACAATGAGATGTAGTTGTCCTGCCATAACACCGGCAGAATCTCTTCTTTCCCCTTGTCAACTTTTAGCCTCACAAAAAATGCCAAACTCTTGCTCGGATTTTCCAGCGTGACATGCGTTACTGCATCTTCACCCTTCCGCTCGGTGCGATCCGTAATCTTCAGCTTGACTTTCGGCAACTGCGATAATGCGGTGAAGTCCGCATAGGATTCCGTTGGCGTCGTGTACCAGTTTGATTTCGCCCAATCCATGGTTTCCTGTTTGCTCGAAAGCCAGTAGAAATTTGATCCCACCAGCTTGCCTTCAGCATTCTCTAGCCTCAGCACCACAAAATAAGTACCGCTGAGGCCATCGACATTAGGCAGGATAAAAGCTTTGCTAACGCCATCCGCCGGAACGTCGACGCTCGACTGCTGCGAGAACTTTTCAGTGAGATCAAGGTTTAAAACCTTCGTCGTCAGCTTCAGTCCCTTCGCTTCTTCATACTGGCTGCTAACCACAGAGATCGACTGATCGTCATATCCGTAGACAGGATGCAGCGGTTCCATCGCTTTCTTGGCTCCGAAGTATCCTCCGCCCGGCCGCAAGTAGTAGTCGTACAAATGCCAGATCATCGATGGCCACGCATTGTTCAGCATCCACTGAATTACGCCGGTCGAAGCGTACTTGTTGCGACTGTATCCCTCATACATCGCTCGAATACCTTCATAGGACTGAAGCTGCGACTTGAGAGCGTAGTCCTCGACCGAATCGGACTTGCCATAACGTGCATTCAAAGCATCGGTGAATACATGAATGTCTTTGAATACCCCGCCGCCAGCGTGATAATTCCAGGTGTCATCGATCGGCCAAAGGTGGTCTTTGCCGACCATCGCACGAATGCTCTCAATCGGAGGAACGGCCGGCCCCATGCTGGTTTCCGTGTTGAAGCCGTAAGCTCCGCCGCAGCCACCTGCATTGCATTGATGCGGAGGTTGAGCGCTCGGAGCATCCTGCAGCCAGTAAGCCGGTGCAATGTATTCATAAGGTCCAGTCATTTTCACGCCGCTGTCGCCAGTAACTGAGGTCGGCTTGGCCGTTGCAGAAGAAACCACGGGATTCGGCCAGAGCAGATCTTTTTCAACTTTGAGATAAGTCTGTTCGACGTCCGGAGGCGGCGGATTGTCGCTGCCATTCAGCCACATCACAAGACTCGGGTGGCTGCGCAAGCGATACATCTGGTCGCGCAATGATTGCTCGGCGATGCTGAAATCCTGTGGTGACCACTTCGGCCAGTGCTCCCAATGATCGCAGCAGCACCATCCTGCCATTACCAAAATTCCATTGCGGTCGGCGTAATCGAAGAATTCCGGGACTTCCAGCTTGCCTTCGAGCCGCACCGTATTCAATCCCATATCC
Organism: Terriglobia bacterium; assembly: GCA_963791575.1. GTDB lineage: Bacteria > Acidobacteriota > Terriglobia > Terriglobales > Acidobacteriaceae > JAOAPG01. The sequence continues at coordinate 127,498 of CAWBSY010000008.1, forward strand.
TGCACGTAACGCAGTTCGTCTTTCATGCGCTGCGAGTTTTCGCGCAGAATCATGTCAGGGGACCAACCGCCCCCGCGGATCAAAATCTTCTTCCCATTCACCGAAAACACCCGATGCTTGTTTTCGTTCAGCTCTGACGTGACCTGGCGAATACCGAATTGAGTTTTGGACAGGTCCGACGCTTTCCCGTCGACATCGAATTCCATATTCAAAGTGTAGAGATTTGGCTGGCCCATCTGCTTCGGCCACCATAGCCGGGGACTATCAATATTGAGTTGGGAAACCTGATCGGGATCAAACGTAACATCTTTCGACTCATTGGCCGCGAGTTCTACATCCTGTGAGAACTCGATGTCTTCAATCTTTCCCTTTAGGGTTCCTTTCACAGGTTGACTCGTACCATTCTTGAGGAGTGCTGTTACCGTCAGGTGTGCTTTATTATTGTCCGGAGAATCGACGTTCGAAACGACTGTCGGATACCGAAGCGCGACTTGACCGCTCGTCCTTACATCAACAGCGCGCCATAAACCCATGTTCTTATCTGGCGGCGCGGGATTCCAATCAACAAACGTTATCGCGAGGTCTGTTTCCGTGGGCGCGTAAACCTGCACCGCCAGAATGTTCTGTTTTCCAGGTTGGGCTGTTTCGGTGACGTTGAATTCATAAGTCCGCCATGCGCCTGCCACGTCGTCAGATTTTGCGATCTGCTTTCCATTGAGCCAGATGTTGGCGCGGTAGTTGATTCCGCCAAAGTTCAGCCAGATAGTCTTTCCTTTGTATGCGGCGGGAATCACAAATTCTTTGCGATACCACCAGGAAACCGCGAACGGACTATCAGCCGGCATGGCGATGTTCGAAAAGTTTGTGCCAATCGGGTAAGCGACTCCGGGCAGTGACCGCAGGTTCATGCCAAAATCAGGATCGGGGTAGACCTTGTGCTTCACCAGCGCCGCCACGACCGTCGTCGGCACCGAAACGCCATACCAGCCGCTGGGCTGAAATTTGGGAGTCGAGAGGATATTCCCACCCTGCTCGACCTTCGTCGAGGATTGCAGCATCCAGCCATCGTTCAGGGAAAGCCTCGGCTCGTCTTGAGAAGTATGCGAGGGAGCTTGGGGTTGGGAAGCACGTGGGGCGTTCTGAGAGAATGCCGACAAAGAACCGATCAGCAACAGGCACAGAAGACTGCACTTTTTCATGAAGAGGGTCCTTTTGCGAGGGGGTGAGCTCCCTTGGGCACGTGAGAGTTTTGGGAATAACTATTCCTCGCAACACACGAACAACAAAATATGTGCACCGCCTTGATAACACGTTTTAATGATTCGATTCAATGGCTGATTTCGGTGGACATTCTCCTCCGCGCATGAATTCTTTATTCCTCTCCACAAACTTAACGTTTGCCACACGCTGCTTTGTCAACGAATGGTCGCGCGTAGTTTATAATCAAGAGTCCCCTTCCAACTCTGGAGTAATAGATAAATGATTCGATTTTTGCAAACCCCTGGCCCTCTCAAGAAGATCATTCTTGGTGGCTTACTTACAATTATTTGCGTTTTTATGGTGATCACCCTTGTCCCGGGCTTTGGTAGCGCGGACTTTCTCGGTGGTGGTGGACCCCAGCGTGGGATAGTCGCGACTGTAGGCGATCAGCAGGTCACCGCGCCGGAAGTGCAGCAACAAGCCAAAGCTATGCTGGAGCAACAATTTCCGCGTGGAGGCGCGCAGGCGTCCATGCTGCTGCCTTACTTTGCGCAGCGAGCGGCCGATGCATTGATCAGTCAAAAAGCAATGTTCGCGGAAGCGCAGCGACTAGGCTTGCGTGCAACCGACGATGAGGTGCGGGAGGAGCTGCAGAAGAATCCGAATCTGGCACCCACCTTTTTTCCAGGTGGAACCTTCATCGGCCAGGATAAATACGAACAATTGTTGCAGCAGCACGACTTGACTGTAGCTCAATTCGAACAAGAACTTCGGGATCAGGTTCTGTTTAACAAATTGCGGAATTTGATCGCGGGAAGCGCTTCCGTTACTGATGCGGATGTCCGCCAAGAATTTGAAAAGCAAAACACTAAAGTCAAATTCGAATATGCCGTCATAAAGAAAGACGACGTTCTCAAAGAAATTCATCCAAGCGATGCCGAGCTTAAGGCTTTCTACGATCGAAACAAAGCAACTTACAACAATTCAATTCCAGAGAAGCGACAGGTTAAGTATTTCGTTCTCGACACTAATAAGCTGCAAGCGCAGACTCCAGTTACGCAGGACGAGTTGCAGTCATACTACGATCAGCATCGCGACGAGTACCGCGTGCCAGAGCAAGTGAATGTTCGCCACATTCTGATCAAGACTGAACTTGGGCCGGATGGAAAAGTTGATCCTAAAGCGGTCGACGTGGCACGAAAGAAAGCAGAAGACGTTCTTAAACAATTGAAGGCGGGTGGAAACTTCGAGGAACTTGCCAAGAAATATTCCGAAGATCCGGGGAGTGCCAAGAATGGCGGTTCGCTGGGACCAATCGGCAAAGGCCGCACGGTTCCGGAATTCGAGAAGGCCGCATTCTCGCTTCCCAAAGGTGGTACGAGCGATTTAGTGCAAAGCAGCTATGGCTTCCACATCATCCATGTGGATGACAAGCAAGACGCCCATATGAAATCGCTGGCCGAAGTGAAAGATCAAATCGAGCCACTGGTTCGATTGAACAAGGCTCAAAAGGCGGCGCAGTCCGAAGCCAGTGCATTGCTCACCCAGGCTCGTAGCCAGGGAATGGACAAAGCTGCTGCCGCTAAAGGACTGCAACTCATCACCACGGATTTTGTAAGCAAGTCGGATTCGCTTCCAGGTATCGGCAGTTCGCCGTCGTTCATGGAGGCTGTATTCGGCGAGCCGGACAAATCTGCTCCTGATCAAGCACAGCTGCCGCAAGGCTACGCCGTTTTCCAGGTGCAAGCGATCAAGCCTCCCGCTACCCCGACCTTCGAAGAAATTCGTGGCCGGGTTGAAAGTGAATTCAAGAACGAGCGCTCGGCACAATTGCTGACCCAAAAGACGCAGGAGCTTTCCGATCGCGCGAAAGCTGATCACGATCTCAAGAAAGCTGCCAAGGAGCTCGGCGCTACGGTGAAGACCAGCGACTTCGTCTCCCCGGATGGGCAGGTGCCTGATATCGGTTCAATGACTGGACCAGCCTCGGTTGCATTCACATTGAAGCCAGGAGATATCAGCGGTCCGCTCGACAGTGGAAATACCGGCGCGGTTCTGAACGTTCTTGAGAAGCAGCAACCCACTGACCAGGATTTTGCAACCAAGAAAGACCAGATTCGCGATTCACTTCTGCAAGCCAAGCAAGGAGAATTGTTCGGCATGTTCGTAGCCAACTTGCGCGAACAGATGGAAAAGTCAAAAAAGATCAAGATCAATCAGGATGAAATGAAAACCTTGACCCATGGATCACTGGGGGAACAAGGCGAATAACTGCAAGCACCATAACTGCGTTCCACAGGCGATTGACTTTTAATCCCGAGGGTTTTCCCTCAAATCAATTTAGAAAAGACTCATGCCATTTCCTCGCTCAACCGGAATTCTGCTTCATCCGATCTCTCTTCCCTCGCGTGGCGGAATCGGAGACTTCGGCCCGGCCGCTTATGAGTTTGTGGACTTCCTGGTTTCGGCGCGTCAGGGATTGTGGCAGGTCCTACCGCTTGGCCCGCCGGCCAACGGCAATTCGCCTTATTCGTCGACTTCCGCTTTCGCCGGAAATCCGCTTTTAATCAGTCTGGAAAGACTGGCAGACCACGGCTGGATTGATCATTCGCGTCTGTCGGAGCTATCCGATTCCGTCGGACCCATCGATTATGCCGAAGTGACCCGGGGCAAATTGCCGCTTATTACCGAGGCTGCGCAAAACTTTCTGGATCGTTCCGCCGACCACCAGAGATCTCGTTTCAAAGACTTCTGTACGGAAAACGCATGGTGGCTGGAAGATTACGTTCTCTACGATGTCTTGCGAGAGCACAACCGGAAGCTGTGTTGGAAAGATTGGCCGAGTGAAATTGCCCGCCGCGAGCCTGCGGCTCTGGAGCAAGCACAAAAAGAATATGCTTCCGAAATAGCCACTCGTCGCGTTACGCAATTCTTTTTCTGGGAGCAGTGGCGAGCCTTAAGGCTTTATTGCGCGCAAAAATCAATACGCGTGGTCGGCGACATCGCAATCTTTGTCGATTACGACAGCGCTGACGTGTGGGCTCATCGCGATCTCTTTCGTATAAAAGACAACCTTGAGCCGGAAGTCGTTTCCGGCGTTCCTCCAGATGCCTTTAGTGCCACTGGCCAGCGCTGGGGCAATCCCCTATACAACTGGGAACGAATGCGTTCGCATAATTACGACTGGTGGATCCAGCGCCTGCGTTGGGCCGTTCAGACGTGCGATTTCATTCGTCTCGATCACTTTCGCGGCTTCGCACAGTTCTGGGAAATTCCAGCAAGCGAACCCACCGCCATAAACGGCAAGTGGGTGGATGGTCCCGGAGACGATCTGTTCCACAAATTGCGTGAGGCTTTCGGAAGTCTACCGTTTTTCGCTGAAGATTTAGGTGTAATCACTCCGGATGTTAATGCATTACGTGAGCGCCACAACATACCAGGCATGGCAGTGCTGCAGTTTGGATTTGGCGACCCTGGCGCGCACATTTATTTGCCTCATCGCTTGACGCCAGACCGCGTTATCTATACCGGCACTCACGATAATGACACGACGCTCGGATGGTGGAAAAATGCTCAGCCGCACGAGCGTGCAGCTGTCGAGTCTTTGGTGGGTCATCAAGAAGATGGTGTGAATTGGGCTCTAATCCGGCTTGCACAAAGCTCCGTGGCAAGTTTGTCGGTCGCACCTCTGCAGGATGTGCTCGGTCTTGGCAGTGAGGCTCGTCTGAACACGCCCAGCTTCCACGATGGCAACTATCACTGGCGATATCAGCCCGGTTCACTAAAGCAGGAGCTGGCGCAGCGCTTGGCGACGCTCGCTGAGGTGACTGACCGTCTTCCGCAACCGGCGGCGATTCAACCCAGTGATGACTTCCTCGCCTAGGTTTCGCAGGGAATAGTTTTTAGGTCGGAACAGTTTTAACGACGTTGTAACACTTAGCGATTCACCTCTCCAGCGCGAATCGTGTAACGTGTAAATTGAGGTCGGAGTTGGAACTCGGAGTGAACTCTAGTGGCGAATGCGATCATCCAAGCGCTTGGTGTGGAGAAGTTCTACGTCCAACCGGACGGGAACCGTATTCAGGTCATCGCACCCACCGATCTCGAAGTGGTTCCCGGAAAAATCGTCGCCCTGCTCGGCCCCTCCGGCTCCGGTAAATCCACTCTTCTCCGGATGCTCACTGGTCTTTCAATTCCCTCTTCCGGGGAAGTTCAGTGGCATGGTCAGCCCATCAGTGCTCAGCCTCCCAACGTAGCCATTGTCTTTCAAAGCTTCGCGCTATTTCCTTGGCTCAACGTTCTGGAAAATGTGGAAGCGCCGCTTGAAGCGCGAGGCGTTGCTGCCATTGAGAGACGCAAGCGTGCGCTGAAAATGCTCGACACGGTGGGACTGGACGGCTTTGAAACCGCCTATCCCAAAGAGCTTTCGGGGGGAATGAAGCAGCGAGTGGGCTTTGCGCGAGCCCTTGTCGTTGAACCCGAAGTCCTCTTTATGGACGAGCCATTTTCCGCGCTCGACGTTTTGACAGCAGAAAATCTGCGTGGCGAATTGCTGGAACTGTGGCTCAGTAAAAAGATTCCCACTACATCAATTTTTGTCGTCACCCACAATATCGAAGAAGCGGTTCTGCTCGCCGACCGGGTTATCGTCCTTGGCAAAAATCCCGGACGCATTCGCGCCGACTTCGAGATCAACTTGCCCCAACTTCGAGATCGCAAGTCCGACCGGTTTGTGGAGTTCGTAGATTACATCTACAACACGATGACTCAGCCCGACGCCGAGCATGCATTGCCTGTTCACGGACAACCTCCCGCCGGCACGGCTCGCGCTCCCAGACAGAAGTATCAGATGCTGCCTCATGCCCGGCCCGGCGGCATTGCCGGCCTTCTCGAAATTTTGGCCGACGGAGGAGGCAAAGACGATCTGTATTCGCTCGCCGAAAAGCTAGCCATGGATGCAGATGATTTGTTGCCTATCATCGAATCCTGCACAATGCTAGGTTTCGCTACGCTCAAGGAAGGTGATGTCGAAATCACCCCTGACGGAATGGCCTTTGTGGAAGCTGACATCCAGACAAGAAAAATGCTGTTTCGTCAGGCTGCACTGAAGCACATCACGATTTTGCAATGTATCGACAGTGTGCTGAAGGCGAAGCTCGACCACTCCATCCCCGACGAGTTCTTCCACGACATCCTTGACGAACATTTCAGTCAGGATGAAGTCGAGCGCCAGTTCGAAACCGCCATGAACTGGGGACGGTACGCGGAGATCTTTGACCATGATCCGGAAAACGAGCGTCTGGTCTGGACCGATCCGTCATCCGAAGCCAATCATTCCGCAGTAACGGCAGAGAAGTAAGGCGCATGAAGAGGCCCGCAGGTTTCCGCGCTTTCAGTCCTTACCGCCTGTGGTCGCTTCTGCCACGCATTGAAACGTCTCACATACCAGATCTCATAATGTTCGGCGCCGGGATTTCGCTTTTCTATGGCGTATTGCTGGTTGCACGCACGTGGTTTGGTCCATTTACGCCACAAGTTGAAATCTCGCGCAGTGCTTGGGCGCTTCCCGTTTACGCCGGATATTCCTTGCTGAGAATCAGTGCGGCCTATTTTCTGAGCCTGATCTTTACATTGGTCTACGGCTACATCGCGGCCTACAATCCGCGCGCTGAACGTTTCATGATTCCTCTGCTCGACGTTTTGCAGTCCATCCCCGTACTGAGCTTTCTGCCTGGCGTGATGCTCGCAATGGTGGCGCTTTTTCCAAGTCGCCAATTAGGAGTCGAACTCGGAGCGATCCTACTGATATTCACCGGCCAAGTCTGGAACATGGCTTTTAGCTTTTATGCTTCTCTGAAGAGCATTCCCCGAGAAATGCGCGAAGCCGCGCGCATCTACAACTTCAGTTGGTGGCAACGATTCGTACAACTCGAATTGCCTTCTGCGGCAATCGGCTTGGTGTGGAATTCGATGATGTCAGTAGCCGGCGGATGGTTCGCCCTCATGGCATGCGAGATGTTTGTTTTGGGATCGCGAGATTTCCGCCTGCCGGGTCTGGGTTCTTATCTACAAACTGCCGCCAGCGCCGGAGACACACGGTCCATTCTCTTGGGCGTAGGGACTATGATTGCGGTGATTGTGTTAATCGATCAATTCGTGTGGCGTCCCGTAATCGCCTGGGCAGAGAAGTTTAAGATCGAACAAGTCGAGAGCACGGACGTTCCCCAGTCCTGGGTCTTGAACATTCTGCAACGCTCAAGCAGCCTCGCTTATCTCCAAAAGAAAGCTCTACAGCCATTGCGCGAATCACTTATATTGCGCTTTGCCCACCGTCACACTGCCGTTTCACCTGCGGAGGCTCCGAATCAGCGCAGAAACTGGATCATTCGCGGCCTGGGCATAATTGCGCTTGTGTGCATCGTTTATGCCGTGATCCGCGTGATCATCATGCTTGCCGACGTAAGCCATTCGGATGCGACTCAGCTGGTAGTTGGGCTGGCCACAACTTTTTTGCGCGTAAACGTCGCGCTCTTGATCGGTGCTGCCTGGACCATCCCAGCGGGCGTCCTGATCGGCTTCAGCCCTCGATTGGCCCGCGTTGCCCAGCCTCTCGCACAAATCGCCGCCTCAGTCCCTGCCACTGCGTTCTTTCCAATTATCCTGCTGTTGCTAGTTCGTGCGGGTTCGGGGCTTGGCATTGGCTCAATCCTTCTCCTACTGCTCGGAACGCAATGGTACATATTGTTCAACGTGATTGCGGGAGCCATGGCGATTCCCACCGATCTAAAAGAAGCCTGCTCGGTTTTCGGGATCACAGGCTGGGAGCGCTGGAGGAAGCTGATCCTTCCTGGCATCTTTCCTTATTTAGTAACCGGACTCGTGACCGCCTCGGGGGGCGCTTGGAACGCCAGCATCGTGGCAGAATATTTCCATTTCAAAGGACAAATTTTCTCGACAACGGGGCTAGGCGCAATTATCAGCAAAGCCACCGATAGCGGAAACTTCGAACTGCTTATCGCGGCAACAATCTTGATGGCAGCAATGGTGGTAACAATCAATCGATTGGTGTGGCGCAGATTTTACAAGCTTGCCGAAACCAGATTCAGGCTGGAAGGGTAGCTAACCGGAGCTTAATCTTTCCGCATACCATTCCAATAAAAAAGCCGGAATCTCTCGATCCCGGCCATAGTTGACGGTTTGCCCGGATAAAACTTTTGGGAGAGGGCTTGTTCTTCGCGGACAACCTTCTTTACAAGCAGCAGTCTCTGGTCCACCCAAAGCGATATCCAGAGCGCAGCCCCGATTCAGTCCTACGATGCGCTTCTTCGTGGACGCATGGTCAAATCCCGCACCTGCGTCAGCACGCTCGACATCTGCATCCCATTCAATTGCGAAATGAAAGGCAGCATCTCCGCGACAAACTGATCCTGAATCAAGTCGCGGATTTCCTCTTGCCGATTGCGTTCGCCGCCGCTCAGTAAATCAGGCACGGTGACCTCGAGCGCCCGCGCCAGCCGCTCCAATGACGAGAGTGTCGGGGTCGCCTTCTCATTCTCGATTTTCGAGACATAAGTTCGCGGCACCGACATGCGTCCGGCAAGTTGTCGTTGACTAAGTCCGTTGCGCAAACGCATCGACCGGATTGAAGCCGCCAAGTTCAGATGTCCGCGACCATGCCCCACGCTTGGAGGCACTTGCGGCATCGGAATTGGTGCGACCAGTTCCGGTTCGTCCTCATCGAGCGAGGTCTTGCAGCGGCGGCAAAGACTGTTGGATGTGCGAAACTGAACCAGCAAGCAGCGGTCGCAACGAACTACTTCCCTTGAATCTACCGGGGCAAGTGTAGTGGCCATCTAAGGTTGGGAGTTGCCAGAGCGGGCAAACCCTAAGCTGTTGCGTAATTTGCGTTACTACCCCTGTGAATGTCAAGTAAAATTTCGGCAAGACTTCGAACCAACTGGCTGAATCGGATACTAACTCTTTGCGAAGCCCAGCAAATAAGGAACAAAACATGGTCGATAGAGAAGCGGCGTGGTGTTTACTAACTAAGTTCACTCAATCAGAAAGTTTGCGGAAACATGCCTTGGCGGTCGAGGCGTGTATGCGTGCTTATGCGCGGAAATTTTCAGAAGATGAAGAGCTTTGGGCAGTCGTGGGTCTGCTTCATGACTTCGATTACGACAAGTACCCGAGCCTCGAAGATCATCCATACAAAGGGAATGAGATTTTGAAAGAGCGTGGCTATTCGGAGGAAATCCGGCGCGCGATTATGTCCCATGCCGAATACACCGGCGTGACCCGCGATAGCCGAATGGAGAAGGCTCTGTTCGCCTGCGATGAGCTAGCCGGATTCATAACGGCTGTCGCACTAGTGAAACCAGGAAAATCTTTAGCCGAAGTCGATGCGAAGTCGGTACGAAAGAAGATGAAAGACAAAGCCTTCGCTCGTAGCGTAAAACGGGAAGACATCCTCAACGGATCAAGTGAGTTGGGTGTGGAGTTAGAAGAGCACATCGCCTTCTGCATAGAAGCGTTAAAGAAAAGCGCCAAGGAGTTGGGATTGGAAGGTGTGGCTGGGAGTTGAAGCTACTTTCTAACGGGTTTGTCTGACGTGCTGGCCATCTTTACCTTCTGCGATGCTTCCGTGTAGCGGGCGAGGCCTTTATAGAGGGCCTCTGCAATCTGCTGGCGATAAGCGGCGCTTTGCAGCTCGGTCTCATCTTCTGGACTGCTGACGAAGGAGACTTCAGCCAGAATCGCCGGCATTGAGGTTCCGGTTAGGACAACATAAGAAGCTTCTTTTACGCCCCGATCTCGCAGGGCAGGATTTTTCGCTGCCAGTGTTCCATAGAGCGCGCGTTGAACGCTGGCGGCAAAACGATGCGACTCTTTAACTTTTTCCCGGATATCGACGTTTGTCCAACTAATGTCTTGCAAAGGAAGCCCAGCCGCATTTGCGTCGGGAGTTCGCGCCCGTACGGAAGAGTAAGTATTGGTGTAGTACGTCTCCACTCCGCGAGCCGAAGCGTAGTCGCTGTAATTGGCATGGACCGAAAGAAATAGGTTGGCGTGCGCCACATTTGCGATTTCGGCGCGTTTTTCCAGGGGAAGGTAGGTGTCGTCCTGGCGCGTGTAGATGACCTCCGCGTCCAATTTGCCCTCGACCAGCTTGCCTAGGCGATCCACGATATCAAGGACCAAATCTTTTTCCAGGAGGCCTTTCCGGCCTACAGTGCCGAGATCCCACCCGCCGTGTCCAGCGTCGAGAACAATTCGGAATTGCGGAACGTGGGTACGCGCTTTCGGTGTTGACGAAGAATTTTGGAGCGTAGCAGCTTGTTGCGGGCTGCTCTGGGTCGGAGTTGCTTTGATCGCCACTGAATTTGAATTGATCGGGGGTTGCGTTACGGCAGCAGTAGCTGAACGCACGGGCGTTGTGGGCGCGAATAGGTCGATCTTCGCTGTCGGTTGAGACTTTGTGCCTTCTTTCCGAATCTCGACAACCAAGCGATAGGGGTTTTGTTCAAGACTTACCGAGTAGCTAGGGCTGGCTTTTGTTTCGAGTACCACTCGAGTCATGCCGGGGCTAGGCTGCGCTACTCGTACTCGCACCAGGACCGCATCATCTACCGTAATTGTCTTCCCCGAAAGTCCAGCTGCTAGCGTTGTGTCGTGCAGATCAAAATAGATTCTTTCGGGATTCGAGAGACGGTGCGCCTCGTACTGCACTTGATCTTGCAGATCGATCGCAACGGTACTCGAGTCGGCAGATGACCAATGACGAATTCCGGTCACTTCCGCGGGAGCGCCAGGCTTTCGCGCATCGGTCGAAGCGTCTGTGGCATCGTTAAGATCGTTGGCGTCCTCAGAAGACTGCGCAGCACGATTTTGTGAAGATGAAGGCGGCTGCACTGTACTTGGCTGACTCGTGGTGCTGATTCCGTGCTGGAGTTTCCACCACACCCCGCCTCCCACAAGGGTAGCCAGCAGTATAAGAGCGAGAATTACCTTCAGGCCCGGATGCGAGTTGCCTATCTCAACGTATTCGGGTAGCGGTTGAAGATGCTTGTCTCCCAACGGGAGTTCGGCCTGCACTGCCGCATCCAGGTTCTCACTTAACCCTGAGTCTGGAGCCGCTTTGCCTTGAGCCACTTCAACTTCATCTCGCGATGAGTTCTCGGAGAGATCTGCCGGAACGAGCGGAATTTGGGCAAGAACCGGAGGAGCTTCGGTTTCCACTTTATCCGCAGTAGGCTCCAAAGGAGTTGTTTCAGGATCCGCAGGAACAAGCTCGATCACCGATGCATGATTAGTCTGAGTTTCGACGCTGTTGATATTCGGAACGACTCGCAGAGAAATCTCCGCGAGCCGATCTTCTTCTTCCGGTCGCAAGGCGGCCAATATTAATTCGGCGAGCAGATTCAAGCTGCGCACATCGCTGTCATTGAATCCGAATGCTTCGGTGGAGAAAGCCTCAATTAATCCGACTACACTTTGACGGGCTGAAAGTGGCACCGCCACCATAGAGCGAGCGCCCAGACGTCGGCAGTGCTCCACGTTTACTCTGGAATCGGTCTCTGCATCGTCGCAACGAATAATCTCGCCCGTGCGTAGACAAGCCCCCGAGAAACCCGAGTTCGGATCAAGCCGAACTCCCGCATCGGGAGCAATTGTTCCAGACGAAGCGCGGCAAACAATTGCATTGTCTTCGGCGAGTGCGATTGCTATGCCGTCGGCTCCGGTAATCGCAAGGGCGCGATCAGCAACTAGTTGCAAAACTTCATCGAGGGCAAAATGCTCAAGTTGCCAGACATTGTTGCTGGCCGCCTTCATAACTAGATCGCGTGCTTCGAGCGCACGCTTTTGGCGAATTTGTTCATGCAAGGAGGAAAATGCGAGCAGCGCCTGCAGCGCGTCATAGCCGTGGAAACTGGGCCGCTGGCTTTGCCCTTCGGCGGCATCGCCGACATGGGCCAAGCCAATGAATCCAACGGTCGTATTATTTGGGCTTGCGCTCATCAGAATTAGATCCGCTCAGAAATTCATGACGTCTGACTTCGCCAACTTCCGTCCACTTCTTATCATCGACAATCTACCGCTCCCGACGACTGCATTGTGAAGCAATTGTGAATTTGCTCGCAATCATTTCGGCATCGTAGCACCCACTGCCAATGATTCCTATAAGTTACAGTGCTTTGTTAAACGCAGCAATCTTTCCTTTCGCACGAAGGGCTGGGATTTCCATCCTGTTCTTGGTAAGCTCTTTGACAGAAAGCAATTCTGCAAATTTCGCTGCCACGAAACAGGTCGTACTAAAGTGAGTGAAGTAGAAGTGAGTGACGAAAAGAAGTCGCGTTGGAAGTGGTCCTTTGGCCTGATCGCGACTGGCATCGCAGGGGCTGCCGTTGTGGCATTCCGTGGCTGCTGGCATCGCAAGATGAGTTGGCCGGTTCGTTCTCAGGATTGTTCCTATCAGGTTTGCCTGAATTGCGGGATCAAGCGGCTCTTCGACGAGAAAGCCTTCCGCGCCTACGGCCCCTATAGTTACGATTTGAACAAACTTGTCGCCGGTAGACTTGCACACACCGAAGAACTTGCTCCGCTGCCTGAGGATTCTCGCCATCGTCCAGCGTCGTAACTCTGATCTGTCACTTCTGTCGCACTTCCGCCTTCCGCCTGAGTTAGTTAAGATATTGTCGTTCCAGCCAGAGTTGCAGGTTGCGTCCGGCCAGACCTTCTGTTGCCGCAAATCGAATTCCCGCGTCGTTCTGTTTTCGCCAGACAATGCTTCCTTGAAATTTCAGTGACTTTTTCGTTCCCGGAAGCGCAAAGTTCACTCGCACTGGTCCGTTTTCAGGAATCGATTCCTGTGTGCGCATTCGCAAACCGCTCTGGCTGAGGTTTAAGAGATGAGCTTTGTGGAGCGGCTTGCGTCCGAACGCGAACGACAAGGTTGTATCCAGCGGCTGGCGATGGTAACGAAGTCTGCCCTGGAGAATTGTGTTGCGCGCTGCGGAAAGAGTTCGTACCGCTTGATTGACTGAAATCGGTTTTTGAAATACGAATGTGCCTTCGGATTCCTGCAGATTTTTCTTCGCGGTGGAATTCCCAATAATCACTAGCGGAACTGTGTTCTGAAAAAAACTCGTTTGTAAACCAGCCAGAAGTTCGGAGGTTCCCGCGAGATCGCAATCCACGATCAGGGCATCAATCTTGGATGTCGCCAATTTGGCTCGGGCACGCTCCGGGTCCGTTTCCACATCTACGCCAATATGCAGGCCGCCCATAATGCATTCGAGCACGCTAATTTCTGGCCAGTCTTTAGAGACAACCATCGATGAGAGTGTCACCTCTCAACTGTAGTTGTGTGGTAACCGAGTACCTAGATAACTAAGGTAATTGGGAAGCAGGCATGGGCTTTAGGCGTCAGGCTTTAGGCTCTAGGTTTTGATCTCTAGGTTTGATCTGCAACTAAGAGGTCGAAATTTATACGAAATTGTTGCCGAAAGAGAGATCGGAGCCTGCAGCCTAAAGCCCGAAGCCTGCGGTATAGAGCCTAAAGCCCGCTTTCTGCCCGATACCAATCCACCGTTTTCCGCAAACCCTCCTCAAAATTCACCTTTGGCTTGTAGCCGAGATGCTTTTCCGCCCGCGACAAATCCGCCAGGCTATGCTTCACATCTCCGGCGCGATCTGGCCCATGCTTTACTTCGCCTGTATAGCCGATGATTTTTTTCAGCGCATTGAAGGTCTCGTTCAAGTCGATCCGCTGTCCGGTCGCCACATTGAAGACTCTTCCGGCGACTTCTTCAGCCGGTCTTTTGCATGCAAGTAAATTCGCTTCGATTACGTTGTCGATGAACGTGAAATCGCGGCTCTGCTCTCCATCTCCGTTAATCGTTGGCTGCTCGCCTTTAAGCATCTGCGTAATGAATTTTGCCAGCACGCCAGAGTAAGGCGAAGTTGGATCTTGCCGTGGCCCAAAGATATTGAAATATCTCAGGCACACTGTCTCTAACCCGTAACATCGATAAAAGGATGCCATGTAATGCTCGCTGGCCAGCTTGGCCACTGCGTATGGTGAAATCGGATTCGGCTTCATGTCTTCGTGTTTGGGAAGAGTAGGCGTGTCTCCATACGCCGAAGAAGACGCTGCATAAACAACACGCTTTACTTTGGCATCGCGCGCGGCCACGAGCACATTCACCGTAGCGTCCACGTTAGCCCGATTGCTTCCCAAGGGATCGAGCACCGACTTCGGTACCGAAGGAATAGCAGCTTCATGAAAGATATAATCCACGTCTTGGCAGGCACTATGTACGACGTCAATGTCCAGAAGATCAGCTTCGCGGAAATCGATGCGATCCAGGATTTCTGTGAGGTTCTCCCGCTTTCCGGTGGAGAGGTTATCAATCCCGCGAACCTCATCGCCTTGAGCGAGAACCGCGCGTGCCAGTGAGGATCCAATAAAGCCGGCAATTCCAGTAATCAGGTATTTAGCCATAAGCTCTACATAATACCGGATTGACATTATGTTTCGATAAAACATCCGTTTACATATGGCAGACAAAAGTAACTGGGAGAAATTTGTGGAGGAAATTAGAAGTTTGGAAAATCGAAATCGCAGCCTAGCCGCGTTGAAGCAGCGCGCCTTGCCCGAAGCCGTCAACCACAGTGCGGATCTCCTGCCACAGCTGCTCTTTTCCGGCGCCCGTCCGCGCAGAAAAAGGTAATACACTCGCGCTCGGATGCTCCCGCTTGAGCACGTTCAAAGCATTATGCAATTGATTGTTTGATAGCCGGTCGCTCTTAGTCGCTACAACAAGAAATCTGCGATCGCTAGAAGCCAAAAATTCTAAAAGCTGTTTGTCTTTTTCTTGCGGAGCAATGCTGACATCAACCAACGCGAGGCAAAGCGCGAGTGTGGAGCGCTCATTGAGATAGGGATCGATGAAGCTTCCCCATTGGCTGGATATTTCTCGTGAAATCTTTGCATATCCGTAGCCCGGCAAGTCGGCGAAGATCAGTTCGGGATGCGGCTTTCCAGCCCAACGAACTTCAAAAAAGTTGATAGCTCGTGTCCGTCCAGGAGTGGAACTAGTCTTGGCCAATTTGGCTCCAAGCAGGGAATTGATCACGCTAGACTTGCCGACATTCGACCGGCCCAGGAAGGCAACCTCGGGCAGAGCAGGAGCGGGAAAATGCGTGACGTCGCTGGCCGACATCATAAATCTGGCTAAGACGCGCATAAACTAGTTTGCAGGTTCGCTGAGTAAGTTGCAAGCGGCGTAACGACACAGGATGTGATGATGACTCTGTAGAACCTCGAAATACGATCCACCCTGAATCGGAGGTCCCAAGATTGGGCGAACGGCGGACAGCCTCCATGCGCTAGAATAACGGTATACCTTTATGTCTGACCGAACTTTCACTCTCGAGGAAGCGCAGTCTCTTCTACCTATCCTTGAATCTTTATTGCGCACCGCTATTGACGGCAAGAAGCTGATTGAAGCCGTGGACACCGAATTTCAGGAACTCGCTCATCGCGTTTTTCTCAGCGGCGGTTTGTTTGTCAATGTTGTCCAAATGGCGCGCCGCAAAGCTGAACGGGAAAAGACTATTCAACGTGTAAAAGACGCCGTGGCTGAGATCAATTCTACTGGTGTTCAAGTCAAAGACCTTGATATTGGGTTGCTAGATTTTCCCTGCGAAGTGGATGGTCACATTGTGTTGCTCTGCTGGAAGTTGGGAGAGCAGGGAATTACCCACTGGCACGGAACTGAAGAAGGCTTTGCCGGTCGCAAGCCAATTGATGAGCGAATTAATAAGGCGAAAAAAGCAAACTAGATCAGGCTTTGGGCGCTAGACTCTAGGAACTCCACAATGATTGATGCCGAAATACTAAGAAAAGCGACCTGAGATAACTCTGATTCCTAACACCTAAAGCCTGATTCCCATCCCTAACCCCTGAAGCCTAGGCCTGTTTCAAGGTTGTCCCCCTTTATTCCATGTTGGCTTAAAGTTTGAATTCACCAGCCACTGCACTGGTCCGAGCAATGAACCTATAGCTGCATCCATGTGTTTAAAATCCAGATGCGCGATGTCGTCACTGGGACGGTGGTAATCGATATGCAGGCCATAACTCGAGACTGTTTGTGCAACGACTCCTTTTTTCGCCAATACGTAATTGTCCGAGCGGGCAAAGAAATTCTGCGTAGGATGCGGATCGCCGACCAGGTTTGCCCCGTGTTTCGCCAGAGTTGGCCCAAGGTTTGATCGCTCCCACCCAGTGAGCCAGACCGTATCAGCTTTGACTGCTATATCGGATCGGCCAATCATCTCGAATTCAAGATTTGCTGCAATATCCTTCAGCGGCACAGGTGGATGTTCGCGGAAGTAAGTTGATCCCAAACCGCCTGCCTCCTCACTTCCGAACAACGCAAAAATAACAGTCCGTCGTGGACGCGGTCCCTTGCCCAGTACGCGTGCGAGCTCCAGAACAGCAGTTGTTCCTGAGGCATCATCGTCAGCCCCGTTGTAGATGTCATCGCCATTCACTGGTGTTCCAATTCCAAGATGATCAAGATGGGCGGATAAGAGGACGGCCGAGTGCTGTAGTAGCGGATCACTACCACGCAGAATGCCAATTGCATTCCAGGTAGATCCTTGTTCATCGGCAGAGGGTGCATCAAAACTTACTTCTACGCCATCAGCCATTCGCTCCATCGCGGCCAAAGCGTCCTTAGTCAATTCAATAAGATCGAGAGCTGCACCCAGTTCCCCTGTGGACCCTTGGGCCAATTGAGGCGAGACTTTAGGGAGTTGTTTATTTTTATCGGAGGAATCGCCCGGCTGATTATCGTTTGCCGGCATAAGTAGGGCTACTGCGCCCGAAGTTGCGACGGATTCTCCTGCACTCCGGATCTTGCCTCGGCTTGATCCTGTGAGCAGAACTACCGCTCCAGGCTCAGTTTTGAAATTCTTACCCTCCGCAACAATCTTGTCAGCGTCCAATTTCCTTAGTGGTCCAGAAAATTTCGTTTGAGAGATACGAAGTGTTCGGAATTCATTGCCATAGGTCCAGGTAATGGGTTCGGAGGCGCTGTTTCCTTTTATCAACAGCTTCGGATTTGATATCAGTCTGGGCCTGATCAACGGTGCGCGTTGAATGTAGCTCCCGTCGTCTCCCACAGGCAGTATCCCATACTGCCGCAACTGCGATGCTACATACGTTGCAGCAACCAGTTCGTCGTGAGTGGCGCTTCCACGGCCTTGCATTGCATCGGAAGCGAGGAATTCCTCGTGCGCCCGAATACAATCGGCGCAAACGCTGAAAGCTAAACGCTGGGGAGCAGTTCGTGGCTTGCCAGCGCTCGTTCTAGGGGCTGTTGATTGACCGTCGACGAATGAGCAGAGAAAGAGTGACAAACACAAAGCAGCGGACAATTTTCGCATAGGGAAGTAATGGGGTAACATCGTTATCTATTACCTGGGCTAGAAACTGGACGAGCGCTTCCGTAATCTCGTGTGTAAAACTCAACAGTGACATAGTACCCGGTATGACACACTTCCCCCAATCGAATCCCTCGCGGCGTGCTACCCGAGTTCAGTTCGGTAGCACCATTCCAGCCCTTGTAAAACTTGAAGATGGCCAGCGCGCCAAAGGAAAACTGGAAAGCATCTCACTTACCGGTGGCTGTTTGCATATGGCCAAAGCGTTACATCAAGGCGATCTGGTTGAGGTGGCCTTTCAAACGCAATCTGGGCCAGTGCAAGGTATGGCGGAGATGTTAACTCCGCGCAAAGCCAGCGGCGGAATTTTACAGCCGTTCCGGTTTATCGCGCTGGATGACAATGATCATCATGCCCTGAGCAAAGTGGTCGACTCAGTTTGCGATCAAAGCTTTCTTGGCATTCGGTCCGGCCAAGCGACACTGGCAAAATCTCACTAGAGCAGCGGTCATCGGTTTTGGCCTGACGTGTGATGCGGCCTCGCTATACTGGTCTCGAGGCAATCTCGACCAGCATGGCCACGGAAGAATTCGTCACACATTCGTCAGATGAAACTATCGCTCTCGGGCGCAAACTCGCTGAGAACCTCGCACCTCCGAAGTTAGTGCTGTTGCGCGGAGATCTGGGTGCAGGAAAGACCACGCTGGTGAAGGGAATTGCGGAGGCATTCCGGGCGGCGGAAGCCGAGGATGTTACCAGCCCAACCTTCACTTTGATTCACGAATACCATGGTCCCGCAGTGAGCGTTTACCACATAGATCTCTATCGGATCGACACGCAGCGTGAACTCGAGACGCTAGGTTTGGATGATCTGATGGGACCAAAAAGCGTTTTGCTGATCGAATGGGGAGAAAAATTTCCGAGATTTGAACGAGAGAGAGATGTGGAGATTACGTTAGAGCATGTGGCAGAAGATGAAAGAAGAGTGCGGGTGAGTCGCAATTAGTGAAAAGCTTCTAACGGGCAAAACGGTCTTCTTAGTCTTAGAACCCCATGATGTTATATCCGCAATCGACGTGTATTACTTCGCCTGTGGTCCCCGTACTCGCGTCCGATGCCAAGAATACTCCAGTCGAGCCCACTTCTTTTACATCCACATTGCGTTGCAAAGGCGCCCGTTCCGCATGGGACTTTAGCATCTCGCTTAAACCGGAGATGCCCCGAGCCGCTAAAGTCTTGATGGGGCCCGCGGAAATTGCATTTACCCGAATATTCTTACGGCCCAAATCCTGAGCCAGATAACGCACCGTGCACTCTAAAGCTGCTTTCGCTACGCCCATTACGTTGTAGTGCGGCACAACTTTCTCCGCTCCGTAGTAAGTCATGGTAATGATGCTTCCACCGTCTTCCATTAAAGGCGCGGCAGCGCGAGAAACTGCGATCAGAGAATAAACACTCACATCGTGCGCAATGCGAAAACCTTCCCGCGTCGTATTCACAAAATCATTCTTCAGTTCGTCCGCTGGAGCGAACGCGACACTGTGCACGATCACGTGCAACTTCCCATGGCGTTCTTTCAACTGAGCGAAGAGTCGATCGATTTCGGAATCACTCGAGACGTCGCACATATACGCCTCGGCTCCAGGCAGGGAAAGGATGAGATCTTTAGCTTCCTGTTCCAGTCGCTCGTTCTGGTAAGTCACGATGAGCTTCGCTCCAGCGTCATGGAGTCCTTGGGCAATCGACCACGCGATACTACGTTTGTTGGCCACTCCAAAGACAACGGCCACGCGACCTTCAAGACTAAATGACATGCATGTCTCCTGAAGAATTAGACCGACAAGAATAACAGGAGCTACGCGAAGAAGTCAGACCTGACGCTTTGCGCAGGAACGTTAACGTAACCTCATTTATTCCGCTGGCTCAGCTTCCTGTAAACGTGACCGCTGATTTCGCCGGCCAGATTGCCGTGGCAAATGCAACTGCATATACCAGACCAATCACAGAGAAGCCTGCAACCAGGTTATATTGGGCGACTGCACCGACTAGAAATGCCAGGGCAATCTGGAGCACGGTTCCGGCAAAATAGAAAGTGTTTTGCACTCGTCCCATGAAGTGCTGCGGCACCTGCTCCATAATGCTCGTATTGATCGCGACGCTGCTCAGGCCGCGGGCAGATCCCATAATTCCAAAAGTTGCCACAGCGAGTGCCAGCACTGGCGTCATGGGAGACAGGATCATACAGATCGTCAGAACACCCATGGATATGGCGACCGAACGCCGCGCGCCCCATCCGGCAATCGCCATGGGAGCATAGAGTGCGCTGAGAAGCGCGCCAAATCCCCACCCGGCATTCAGCCATCCATAACCCTTCGCGCCCGCATGCAAAATCTGATCGCTTAAAGGCGCGATCACCACCACTCCGGTCATCATGGCTCCGAGAAAGAGTGCCCATGTAATTCCGAGCAAAACAACGGCGGGCTTGCCATGAAGAAATTGCATGCCTTCCCGCAGCTCACGCCAGAACCTCTCAACGGAAGTCTCGGCTGCCGTAATATCGGTGCGCAACTCTTGCGGGCGTGGAACGACATGGCGTCCTTTGCGAACCGCAAAGTAGCAAAGAAACGACACAAGATAAGTAGAGAAATCTATGAGCAGAACTCCGCCTAAACCGATCCTGTTATAGACAAATCCCACAATGGAGCCGGCAATCAGCCAACCTCCCTGGACTCCGGCTAGCAGAAATGTGTTGGCATGGATGAACTCTTCCCCTGGCGTCAATTCCTGAATTAGCGCGGTGATCGTAGGCCAGAACATCCAGAATCCGGCAGCGACTAACGTGTTCATTAAATAGAGTTCCCATACTTTGGTCTTTCCCGCGAAAGCAAGCAGTGAAACGATGAGGATGACCACTGCGCGAGAGGCATCGAGCATCATCACTAGCCGGCGACGATCTTCGCGGTCAATAATGACACCCGTAAATGGCAACATCAGCACGGCGGGAATAGTTTGCACGACGGCGAACACGCCGAGCGCCATCTTCGAGTGAGTCGCCTGCAAGATGTACCAGGCGACTGCCGCGGAGTTCATCCCGCTCCCCAGCATTGAGACCATATTGGCTATGAAAATGTAACGCAGACCTGGTTTTTGCAGAATGGAGCGCACAGTCTTACTTTACAGGATCAAAATGTGCACACCCGCGGATCAAACTGTGGATTTTTGCAAGGGCCAACGAATCTTCACTCGTCTTGCTTCAGTAAATAAATAAACAATCAGCAAGATCATCACCGGTTCAATGGGATGTTTGTAGCGAACGAATGGATTAACCAAATAATAGGGTAGCGGATAAATGATCAGAAAACATGCAAGCAGAAACCACCCCGGTTTGCGGTTGCGGATGGTCAGCCATAATCCCGCAAATGCAAGTACTGCTGCCAGCAGAAACTCCGTGTGTCGCGCGATTATCAAATCATAACCATTTACTATGGTTGCTTGTGGTGGAGCAGCCCAGAAGAACCAAACTCGTTCGAGCGTGAACCATACAAACCGGCCAGGGTTATTGCGAATGAATTGCTGTACTTGCTGATGCTTTTCTTCCATGTAGCGCATCTCGCCGAGTTCCTGAAATCTGCGCATCGCTTCAGGATCATTTCCGGGATGCTCATTGCGCGTCCATAAGCCAGCAGATTGATCGTTGTTGGCCTCATGCATTTCCAGCGGGAGATTGTCTCGTATAAAAACAAATTTTCCGAAGACTTCATAATTCCGAAGCAGCCACGGACTTATAACCAGGGAGGTCGTCACAACACAAAATGCCACGCCGATTAATTCAGAACGGAATTGTCCCGAATCACGGGAGTGATAAAGAAGCCACAACAGACAAAACGGCATCATGCTTAGCAAGGCAGTGTTGATGAGTGCAATTATTCCCCAAAGCAAGCCAAACATGATCCACACTCTCGGTCGCGGTGGGCTGTCAGCTATGCGGAGTGTAAGCAGCAAAGCAAGGCTCAACAAAAATGCACTAAGGCTGGTTTCCCAAACTACACGCGTTGGCCAGTAGATCGCATAAGGAAAGACAGCCCACGTCCATGCAGCTGCTCGCGCAACCCGTGTTCCATAAATTCGTGCGCTAATTTTATAAAGCGTTATGCAAGTCAAAGCCGCGAATACGCTGTTGAAAGCCAAAATCACCCATGCGGAAGCGGCGGAGTACACTCCGAAGAGCTTGAAATCTGCCGCCAATATAGCTGGATACAGGGGCGGAGCCCATGCGCTCGGACCGCTGGGGAGATCGGTTGGAGAGCTAAATCCGTGGCCCGTAGCGATCGAACGGGCGAGACGTCCCATTTCCCACCCAAATTGGAAGTGATCGCGCCGTGGTGTGATTCGGTAGGTGTGGCCGATTGTGATCACTGCTAGCCGCAGGAATAACGCGGTGAGCACGATGACAAATAATGCGTGGCTCCAATGTTGGCCGTCGGGAAAGGCTAGGCGCGTTTCGATCCCAGAAGATCCTCTAAACTCAATTTGTTTCTCATCGAGGCCGGACATTAATGTCCCGCGAGCTCATCGGAGAGTAGGTGGGCCTTGAAAGCCAAATTATGTGCGCGGTCCAAATCTCCTTCAGTGGTGGCAGCCTTCGCCTGCTGTATGTAGCTACGGATCTGGGCAACCGTATCCTGCTGAGCGGGGCTGAGCTGGCGCCCTGAGGCTTCCTTTAACTTCGCGTCGGTAGCCGTTAGCAGGTCGTTTGTTGTGTCGCGTTTCTGGGACGCTTGGTCGTCGCTCAACTTTGGAGAAAGTTGGACCGTCGGGTCCGAAGTACCGCCGTTCCGCACAACCACTTTTTCGGAACCTGGCTTGGCTCCGAAATCTTTTGTCGTTGAGCTCTTGCGCCTTCTTGTGGCCACCTTCCGCTTTGGAGAAACTTTAGATCCAGAACTTTTCGTGGATGCTTTCGTTTCAGAAGGCTTGGTCTGATCAGGAACTTTGGTTGACGGCGAAGGCGGTTGCTTATCAGATTGTGCCGCAGGCAACGAGGACGAAGTCTGTTGTGATTCAGGTTGTTGTGAATTCTCGGGAGACTGAGCCGCATGCGTAACGCTCAACGCTTTTGCAGTGAACGCAGAGCTGTCCCATGACAACAGCAGCGAACACATACCGAGAATGATGGCCAGAGGCATGTGCAATGTTGAAATCAGCCGCGAAACTCTGTAATCAGAAGGCCAACTTGAAATGACAACAACAAATTGAGTGAGTAAATTCAACTCACGCAAGATGCCGATGCTACTACGAAAGCGCTAACATTCAAATCTAAGTCTTGACCGCCAACTCGTTCAACGAATCAGATCTCGTCTCAACCAAAGGCAGGCGAAGCCGGAAAGTTGTGCCGCGCCCACTTACCGATTCAAAATCCACCGATCCATAATGCCATTGCAAGATTTGATAAGTTTGCGCCAGCCCGATTCCGCTGCCGTCCTTCTTGGTAGTGAAGTATAGTTCAAAAATTTTGTCCTGAACCTCGGCAGGAATGCCCGCTCCTTCATCACGAATCTCGGTCATTACTACATCTTCGTCGCGCCGCGAAGAAATTGTCAGCTTCCCACCTTGCGCCATCGCCTGAACGCCATTGAGTACGACGTTCAGGATGGCTTGCTTTATAAAATCAGTATCTACACGAACCATCAGAGGTTCCGATGTGAGGTCGCGAGTAATGCTGACCCCATGTTGTCCAGCATCGGGCGCCGCGAGCGAGGAAACGTCCTCTAACAACAGGCGCAAATCGACTTCTTCCAGATGCAAATCCCGTGGTCGCGTGAAATCTACGAGAATTTGCACTACTCTGTCTAGCCGATGGATTTCGCTGTCGATAATATCCATATGGCGGCGTGTGTCAGGATCGATTTGCTGTAACTTGGTTTGCAGCAATTGCAAGTGCAAAACGATAGCATTGATTGGATTCTTTACCTCGTGGGCCACGCCACGTGTGAGCCGACCGCTCGCAGACATGCGCCGGGACATTTCGATTTCGTCTTCAATGCGCCGCGCCGATTCTGTATCGCGCATGGTCAGGAGCGCACCGATCTGTGTTCCCCTTTCCTGAATGAAATCGAGCGAAACTTCGACACGTTTACCATTGGGAGTCTCGATCTCTCGTTGCTCGACGGTATGTTTCAGACGAAACGCGTCGAGAACGATGGATCCCAGCGAAGACTCTGGAGAGAATATCTCTTTCACCGTTCGGCCCAGCAGCTCACGCCTCGGACGCCCCAAAAAAGTCTCGACGGATGCGCTCACCAGCACAACCCGGGCGTCCCTGGTGAACAGCATCAAGCCGTCCTGCAGATTTGACATGATCTGATCGACATTGTCCTTCAAGGCAGAAAATATCTCTCGCGCATCCCGCATCTGCCGGCCAAGGTGGGCAATCTTCAGGGAAACGAGTCCATACTCATCATGGCTCGGTTCTTCCTCTTCGCTAATAGAACTGGTATCCCCCGCCGTCACGCTATCAAGGCTTTTACTCAATCGCTCCAAAGGGCCAAGAGCAATGTTTGAGAGCGCGGCAGCAACCATCAAAGAAATCAGAATGGCACTGGCAGAAAGGACGAATACATGGTGCAGCCACGGAGTGAGTTCATTCTTCAAAAACACAGTCGAAACCCCGACGCGAATGCTGCCGAACGGGGCGCCATTCAATTGCAACGGCATTCGTACTTCGTAAACCGTCGGAGTGTTGTAGACCAGCCGCAGCTGGCGGCGAAAGCGGGCATCCTGCACGACCTCGAAATTCGGGCGATTCGGAACCTGTTTGCCCACCAGATCAGGATTGGTATGAAGAATCGCCTTGCCGGTGCTGTCTACAATCGCGGCGTCATAGATGGTAGGCCAGTCCGCGACAACCGATTCGAGCATGCTATTTAAATCGCGGTCCGTACTGAGGTAGTAGGCAATGCCACTCCGAACAGCTGCCGGATTGTTGGTGTCAACACGAGTGCTGGTTAGATCAGGAACGGCATTAGTTGCGATGAATGCCAGTTGCGAAGTGAGGTAGGACGCGGTTTCATGCGATGTCGTTACTCTTTGACGCAGCAGTTGTGAAATGTAGATATAGGAGAAAGCTGCTACCAACGCGACGACCATAATGGTGATCGCAAGTACGATTTGAGTTTTACGTCGCATTGGTTAACTATTTTGCTGCGAGTCAAACAGGATGAGGCTGAAAGGAAAGAGAAACTTACACTTCCTCCTCTGCAGGCTCCTCCTCTTTTTCCGTGTCCTTCTCTGCCTCAGTTTCCTTTTCTGCCGCTGCAGCGCTGCCATATTCTTTAAGTTTGTTGTGAAGTGTTTTTAAACTGATGGCGAGAATCTCTGCCGCCCTGGTTTTATTGTTGTTGGTGGATTCGAGCGTCTTCAGGATGAGTAGCTTTTCCGCTTCTCCCACGGTCGTGCCCACGCTCAAACGGATTGCATCCGGATCGTCCACCGACGTGCGAACTGTAGTGTGCCCAAAGCCCGGCGGCAGGTGCTTGGTTTCCACCACAGCGCCATCGCAAACGATTACCGCGCGCTCAAGCGTGTTGCGCAATTCCCGGACGTTTCCGGGCCATGAATAGTTTCGAAACAAATTGAGGACTGCTTCGCTGACCGTTGCTACCCTGCGGTCGTGTTTGCTGCTCATGTCACTCAAAAGCAATTGGACCAAATCAGGAATGTCTTCCTTATGCTCTCGCAGAGGAGGCATGTGAATATTGAATACATTCAGGCGGTAGTACAAATCATTGCGCAGTTCGCCTCGAGCAACCGCTTCCTCCGGAACTTTGTTTGTCGCAGCGAGGACGCGGACATCGACCGTGGTTTCTACCTTGCTGCCAAGCCTTCGCAGTTTACGGTCCTCAAGAACGCGCAGAAGCTTGGCTTGGGTCGCAATTGGCATTTCTCCGATTTCGTCCAGCAAAAGGGTTCCACCTTCAGCTAACTCAAAACATCCGGTGCGACGTTCGACCGCACCCGTGAAAGCTCCTTTTTCGTGACCGAAGATTTCGCTCTCGATCAGAGTCTCGGGAATCGCCGCGCAATTGATCGCGACAAAAGGCTTGTTGCGGCGAGGACTGAGTTCGTGAGTAGTGCGTGCGACCAGTTCCTTCCCGGTACCGCTTGCTCCGGTAATCAAGACCGATGCAGTGCTGGGCGCCACCATCTCAATAAGCCGGAAGATCTCTTGCATCTTTTTGGACGGCCCAATCAGAGTTCCCAAAGACCCCGCATCTCGCAGCTTACGTCGAGTGACTTCAAGCTCAACCTTCGCTCCCAAAAGTGCGGAGGCATTTTGCAGGATTGTCTTCAGCCGACTGGTATCGATCGGCTTCGTGACGTAGTCATACGCTCCCATGCGCATGGCTTGCACTGCGCTGTCGATGGTGCCCTGCGCCGTAACCACGATGACGGCTACCGTTTGGCTGGATGAAGAAAGGCGATCGAGGAGGTCAAGTCCCCCCATGCGAGGCATTTTCAAATCCGTCACCACGATCGAGGGTGACCAATTGGTGATTTTTTCGTAGCCTTCAACTCCATCACCGGCCGTGTCGGTTCGATAACCCCAAGCGGAAATCAACTCCGCTAAACCGGTGCGCTCGTTTACTTCGTCTTCTACGATTAGTACTTTTTCTTGACTCATAAGTTATGGAAGCTTGAATCGTCGCCGCGAAGCGCGAATAGCAACAATGGGAATCTTAGCAAACCGTATCAACTTGAGATACACCCCGCGCATCTCCACGTTCCTTGTTCGGGTCTTGTCAGTGGGGCAACCCATAAGTAAGATGTTACGTCCGATGAACTTCCAATAATTTAGGCTGCGAGTTTATCGCATCCTCATCGGAGAGAACGTAAATGCCGTGCAGGGCCCCGTATTTCCAATCCCATGGCCACCAGAGTTCCCGGAGGAATTAAATGTTAGCTCGTTCGACTGTGCGTAATTGGCGCGTGCTGCTCACATCTATTTTATTGGCGCTTGCGATAAGTCTGCTCTCTTCAAACGTATTTGCGCAAGATGAAGAAACTCCAAAATATGATTTGTTTGTCGGCTACCAATGGCTGCATCCTGGTGGCAATGTCCCGACTCCTTTCGGAAACTTTAACTCTCCCACCCCATTCAAGATTCCTGATATGCCGGCGGGGTTCGGCGCCAGCTTTACTTACAATTTCGATCCCCATTGGGGGCTGGAAGCCGATTTCGGACATAACTGGGATCACTATGAAACTACCGGTTCCGTCGGTCCGCGCTTCATGGTGAGGACGGATACGACAAACTATTTCTTGCATACCCTGGTTAGCTATAACCGGTTAGCCATCGATGGCCTGACGCCTAGCAACGGGATTGGTGCGATTCTCGGCGGCGGCATGGATTTGAAATTTACTCGCAGAGTTTACTTCCGCCTCTTCGAAGCTGACTACGTTTGGGCGCGCCATAATTTCGCGAACTATGCAGCTCCGGAATTCCCCGATTTGCGTCGTCCATCGCTGCAAGGAGTTCGTCTGCGTACCGGATTAGTTTTCAATTTCGGTTTCCCAGAAATTGCGACCCCATCAGCTTCCGTTACCGTACAACCGACTGAGGTAATGGTCGGTGAGCCCGTCACCGCAACTGCGACCGGCAGCAATTTCAATCCCAAGCACACCTTGAATTACAACTGGACTAGCACTTGCGGCAAGATCACAGGCAAGGACACCAGTGCTTCGATTGATACCAACGGTGCAGCTGCGGGAACCTGCACCGTTACCGTTCACATCACGGATCCGAAAGCGAAGAAGAATGGCGAGGCCAGCGCTTCGACAAACTTCACTCTGAAAGAAGTTCCGAAGAATCCGCCGACATTCTCGTGCTCGGCAAATCCGACAACTGTGCAAGCGGGCGGAACGGTTAATGTCTCCTGCACCTGCACCAGCCCGGATAATGTTCCCGTTACGGTGAGTGGATGGAGCGCTACCGGAGGAAACATCTCTGGAAACGGAAATTCCGCTACTTTGAATACCGAGGGTGCTTCACCGGGTACAGTCACCGTAAATGCTACTTGCAGTGATCAGCGTGGTTTGAGCACTCCGGCGACGACTCAGGTTACGGTGGAGAATCCTCCTCCTCCGCCACCACCGCCGCCTACCGCCAGCAAGTTGAGCAGTTGCGACTACCCGAACCCGGCCAAACCGTGGCGCGTAGACAACACTTGCAAAGCGATTTTGGATGACGTAGCCAAGAACCTCCAGCAAAATGCTGACAACAAATTGGTGATTGTTGGCAATGCTGACCCGAAAGAGAAGCGTAAGAATTTGGCAGCGGAACGTGCTGTCAATGCCAAAGCTTATCTTACGGGGGGCGAGGCCAGGCAGGGAATCGATCCAAGCCGTATCGAAACCCGGACAGGAAATGGTGGAACGAAAACTGCCGACTTCTGGGTGGTTCCGGCTGGAGCTTCTTTCTCAGGCGAGGGCACTGAACCTGTCAGTCCGAAGGTAAAGGCCATCCCCGATCATCCACATGCTGCGGCAAAAAAGAAGGGCGCCAAAGCTCAGTAGATGTATGTTCAATAGCCTAACTAAAGAGCCGGTCGGGATCTCTCGACCGGCTTCTTTGTGTCATCCCTTAAGTAACTTGATTGGGCCGTGCTAGGCTGTCACTCTGAGCCCCGACAGGCATATCTTTGCCAAAAGGGGTAGGCTGCTTATGAATTGGATTACCAAGCGACGGGTTTCGCGTAAGTTCATGATTTCGTTATGCGTTGCGTTGTTCTTGACGGCAACGTTGTGGGCCGGTCAGTGGACTGTTCTGGGGCCTGATGGAGGGGATGCACGTAGCTTGAGCTCTGATCCGCGAAATCCGGATCACGTTTTTCTCGGCACGAGCACGGGAACGATCTTCCAATCCAAAGATGGAGGACACAACTGGTCGCGATTTGCCCATCTTGGAGACGGCGACAACTATGTCGTCGATCACATTGTTTTCGATCCGCAGAATTCCAGCAAAATGTTCGTCGCGGTATGGAGTGTAGAAAACCAGAAGGCTGGCGAAATCTATCGTTCGCATGATGGAGGCAAGACTTGGGAAACTCTGCCGAGAATGCACGGAGAATCGGTTCGCGCATTGGCAATCTCTCCTTCCAATCCGAATGTTTTAGCAGCGGGCGCCCTGAACGGAGTTTTTCGGAGCACGGATGGCGGCGACAATTGGGACCGAATTTCACCTGCCAGTCAGGAAGTCAAGAATGTTGAATCTATCGCTATCGATCCGAAAGATCCGAAAGTGATCTACGCGGGAACCTGGCATCTGGCCTGGAAGACGCCGGACGCTGGTACGACATGGGAGCACATCAATAAAGGGATGATCGATGACTCGGACGTTTTCTCGATCATCGTAGATGCCACGAATCCTTCCGTGGTATTTGCCAGCGCGTGCTCAGGAATTTATAAGAGCGAGACTGCGGGCGGGTTATTCAAGAAGATGCAAGGTATTCCGTTCACAGCCCGCCGTACGCGCGTGCTGAAACAGGATCCCAGCAATCCCGAGACGGTTTATGCGGGAACCACACAGGGTTTGTGGAAGACCTCCGACCTAGGCAAGACATGGAAGCTTATGAGCAGTCCGGAAGTGGTGGTGAACGATGTGTCAATCGATCCGCGAAATTCATCACGTGTCCTGCTCGCGACTGATCGCGGCGGAGTGTTGGCGAGTGATGATGGTCCCAAACATTCACATCTTCCAATCATGGCTACAGCCATCGTTACGTGACCTCGATCGTGGCAGATAAGAATGACGCTAATAGCATCTTCGTGGGAACGGTGAATGATCAAGAATTCGGTGGTGTCTATACTTCTCACGATGGCGGACAACACTGGATGCAGAAGAGTGCTGGACTGAAGGGTCAGGATGTTTTCACTCTTAAGCAGACGGCGAACGGAGAGTTTGTCGCGGGCACGAACCGCGGTATTTTCGTCTTAGCGCACAATGCGACTGAATGGCAGCCCATCAACGCCGTAGTCAACGAAAAGATTTCGTCGCATAGGGTCAAAGGAAGCAAGAAAGCAGTTTCCACAAAGACGGTTGTTCGTTCGGTCATTGAAGGCCGAGTGAATGATCTGCATGTCGCCTCGAACCGCTGGTGGGCAGCAACATCTGCCGGGTTGTTCAGCAGTTCAAACCATGGGAAAAGCTGGAGCGGTGGTGCAGTCCTTGGCAACACGGAGTTCAGCTCCGTACAAAGCGACGATTCAGTCGTAGTAGCTGCCACACATACCAGTGTCCTGGTTTCGAAAGATGCAGGAACAACATGGCAGCAGTCCAGTCTGGCATCTTCTTATGTCACGAGCATTCGAGGCGTGACCATTACACCGGACTCCCAGATCATCGTTGCATCACGGGAAGGCGCCTTTGAAAGCGCTGACAACGGCGTAACCTGGCATCATTTGTTGAATGGGATCCCTGATAAGAACATCAGCTCAGTTTCCTACGACGAGCAGAGCAAGCGGCTCCTTGCAACCAGCACGGAAACCGGAGTTGTGTTTCAGAGCAGCGACAGTGGGCGAACATGGCATCGCGGCCCTGACTCGGGATATCCGATGCGGCGCATCAGTGTCGTGCATGGCCGCTACATGGCTGCGACTCCGTTCGACGGTGTGATCGCACAACCTGAAACCGAATCAGAAAGTGCGTCGGCTGGTAGTGGGTCGAACTAACTCGAATTACTGGCGAACCTGAACTCATAACGAAGAAACGGCCATCACCGTTTCTTCGTTTTTTTATTTGGCAAATTCAGCAGATAAAAAACTTCCTACGTCGTGGAAGAAACAGAAACCGCTTTATGTCGGACGGCTTCCGGTGCTGCCATCACTGTACGTTCTCTTTCCATTAACGTGCGCATCATGTCTATCAAATCTTCGATAGTAGAGCCGCGGCCAATGTGAGCGTCTACGTAAACGAGTTCCCCAGCAGGCAAGAAACTCAAGCCAGAGATGAGGATGATAGGAAGCGTACGATCCATCCCGCGGATTTATTGTGCGAGTTGCGCCCCTGACATCTCAGGCATTTGGTAGTCAACCAATGCCAGGGCAAAGCGGTTACCCCGAAGGAGTTCGATTGCCTCTAGTGCTCCGTCCGCTGTTTTCACTTCGAATCCACGATCTTCAAGAATGCTTGTCAGCAGTCTCCTTGCTTTAGAGTTGTCGTTTACATACAGCACAACCGATCTGTCATTCATGGCCTACAACCTCCGATTTGAGTTTTTGTGCTCGCTGTGGTTATGCAGAATTGAGAGAGTAGCGGGAGTGCCTCTGTTCCACTCTCTTTCCTGACAACCACTAGCTTCTGTTACACGAGAACGGCAGAGCCTTCTCCGTTCTTGCGCGTTGGCGTGTAAAGTCTTTGCGCAAATCAGGTAAAGCTTCGTAAAACAACCGTCGGTTTTTCCACAGCCGACTCACCAAGGTTTGCACGTTCATTTGTCACAGCTGAGCTGTGACCGCTGCCCTTAGCACTCAAGCACAATTTCTCTAGACTTCCCAAATAGGGAGTTGTGATCGAGAGCTTGTCCTGATTCGAAACCGAACCTCTAGAAGTCTCTTAGGTAAGACGAGCGGCTTTTCACCGGGTCCCAATGTGAACTTGTTCATAAAAATCCCTAAATAGGAGAAGGTCTTGCAAAGACGAGCTATGTCAAGGGTCACCCAGCTTCCGGCGGAGTTCAAGAACTTCGGTACGAAATATGACGCTGAATCACAGAGCGTCCAATCTCAAAAGATGGAAGCTCTGGGACGTTTGGTGAGCGGCGTAGCGCATGATTTCAATAATCTGCTCACCGGAATAAGACTCTATTGTGATCTTCTTACCGCCGCTTTGGATCGTGTTGATTCAGGGAAGAGCGGCCCGCAACGCGACAATCAGCCTACGCCAATATGGAGAGGAAATCCGCAAAGCCAGCGAGCATGGGTCAGCCCTGACACAGCAGTTGATGAGCTTTGTGCTGGAGCAAGTTCCCAAGCCGCAGCTGTTGTCTTTGAATGAAGAGATCCTGGAATTCCGCAACCTTCTAGAGCGGCTGATTGGCGAAAATATTAGGCTCGTAACCGAGTTGGCGGAGGATTTGGAACCCATCAAGATGAACGGGGCCGAAGTGCAGCAACTTATCCTTAATCTGGTCTTGAATGCGCGAGATGCGATGCCAAATGGTGGCTTCATCACGATGGCAACGCGCAATCACAGCGAGTATTTGCTGGATTCGAATGATCTAAAAGTTATCGCCAGAGATTTCATCGAGTTTACCGTGGCCGACACTGGTTTTGGCATGGATTCCGAGACGCGTGCGCGCGCTTTTGAACCCTTCTACACGACCAAAGAGCCTGGCAAGGGAAGCGGTCTCGGTTTAGCGACCGTACGAAAGATAGTCACCCAGCATGGTGGAACGATACACGTAGAAAGCGAGGTCGGGAAGGGCACGCGAATCATTGTTCGTCTTCCGCAGTCTGTCCCGGACTCACTTACCAAAGAATTTCCGACCACACGCGATTCGAACGAATTCGATCAATAAAGAGGATTTATCCATGATGACTGCAGTTGCTATGACGCCGAATCTGCCCCAGTTGGAAGGGGCGAACTTTCTTAACCTCATGATTGTGGATGACGAACGGTCCATTCGCGAGGTTTGTCGCGAAGTCGCCCAGTCGTTGGGATTTAACACTTCTGTAGCCGACTCAGCCGAGCAGGCTTTCCGGCTGCTGGACACACAAAATATTGACGTCTTGTTGCTTGATTTGAAGTTACCCGGCGCCGGAGGGCTCGAAGCGCTACACCGAATTCGGGAGAAGCGTCCTGACACAGAAGTGATTGTAGTAACAGGCTATGGCACCGTGCAGTCCGCGGTGCAGGCGATGAAGAATGGTGCCTATGATTTTGTCACCAAGCCGTTCAGTATGGACGAACTGAAGCTGCTGCTGCAGCGGGTGTCCGGACATTTAAAGCTGAAAACCGAAAACCGTATTCTGAGGGAAAAAATTAAATCCAAGCAAGGTTTTGGCAGCATCGTAGGCCGCGCTCCCGAGATGGATAAGTTGTATCGAATCATTGCGAAGGCGGCCCACAGCACGCATCCGGTTCTCGTGCTAGGCGAAAGCGGAACGGGCAAAGAAATGGTTGCACGCTCCATCCACTTCTCTGGACCTTTTCGCGATAAGCCATTCATTCCAGTAGATTGCGGATCATTGGTTCCGACGTTGATCGAAAGCGAGCTCTTCGGATACGTGAAGGGCGCTTTCACTGGTGCGGTGCAGTCGAAAGAAGGATTGCTGGCGATCGCCGAGGGTGGAACCGTGTTTCTCGACGAAGTTGGAGAGTTGCCGGTCGATTTACAGGCGAAGCTTTTGCGGGCAATTCAAGAGAAGGAGATTCGCCCGGTAGGCAGTACCAAGCGGATTATCATCAACGTCAGAATTTTGGCGGCTACGAATCGTGATCTTGAGCAGGCGGTCGCGCAAGGAACTTTCCGCCGAGATTTGTACTTCCGGCTTAACGTGCTGAGCTTGCGAATTCCGGCTCTGCGCGAGCGTAGGCAGGATATCCCATTGCTTGCCGGTTATTTTCTCGAAAGGATGTCTCGCGCCTCGGGCCAGGAGCGGACACTCAGTGACGCCGCTCTTAAAGCCATGCTGGCTTACGACTGGCCGGGAAACGTACGCGAGCTGGAGAATTGTCTGGAACGCGCTTGCGCGCTCACCAGCGGGCCAGCGATCCAGGTAGGTGACCTTCCCAGCGCCATCAACGGGTCGGAAGCAAGCTTGCCAGCCGGGGATGGCACTTCCAAGATCCTTCCTATGGCAGAGCTCGAAAAACAGACGATCATGAACACGATCACGCAACTCAACGGAGACAAGCTTCTGGCGGCAAGACTGCTGGGGATCGGCAAGACGACTCTCTATCGCAAGCTGAAGGAATATTCGGTGGAAGTGCACTAGAGAAGCATCGAGCGCGAGGCACTATCGTGAGCGATCTATGTCACGGGTGCTGCCAAGTTCGCTGATTTGTCTGGCATGGCAAAGTCGTGAGATTCTCCCTCCAAGCAGACACGATGCCACAGTTCCAAATTCAGCAGCCGCCAGATGCGATCGTAATGATCGTAAGAGTTGGCGCGATGCTCCTTGAATAAACGCTCAACCGCCGCACGTTTGAAGAATCCGCGATTCATGCTGCGGGGTTCGAGCAGCATGGCTTCAATAGTGTCAAGCTGCGGGCCTGCGAGCCATCCGCTCCACGGCGTCGGAAATCCTAGCTTTGGACGATAAAGAATTGAGTGCGGCAGCAGATCTTTTACGGCTTTCTTGAGAATGTGCTTGCCAGTCAGACCTTGGAGCTGAAAGCGTCGCGGGATGTTCGTGGCAAATTCCAACAGAACATGATCGAGGAAGGGAACGCGGCTCTCAATGGACGCGGCCATGCTCATTTGATCCTGCTTCATTAGGAGCTCGACCAAATAAGTTTTAATATCCGTATAGAGCAAGCGTTGCAGCATGTCGCCCGAAGACTGTTCCCAATATTTCAAAACATTCCTGTAAGCGGCGCCGTCTTGTAGCTCCTGCGTGAAGTCGACGGTCAGCAAGTCTTGCTGGGACTTTGCGTTGAATGCTGAAAAGAAATTATCGAAATAGAATGACGCCCAGTCTTCTCCGTCCAAAGCTACAAATGTGTGCGACAACTTACGGCGCAGCGTCGCGTTGATCCTAGGTGAGTTTGCGATCGAACTGCGAATTCCTCGTCTCAATAGACTCGGAATCACGCCGCGATACACCCGATCCATGGCTGCATTCTTCAGAGTGAAGGCATACCGCGAATACCCGCCTAAAGTCTCGTCGGCTCCTTCGCCTGTCAAAACGACTTTGACATGCTGGCTGGCCAGTCGTGCCACAAAATAAAGTGCCACGCTGGACGGCCAGACGACCGGCTCGTCCTCATGCCAGATCAGATTCGGCAATGAGTCAAAGAAATCTTTCCGGCTGACCAGCACTTCGTGATGAATCGAATTGATGTGCTGAGCGACCGTGCGCGCGAAGGGAAGCTCGCTGTAAGTCTGTTCCGAATATCCAACTGAAAACGTCTCGACCGGTGCTTGCCTGATTTTCGTCATCAATGCCGCAACTGCGCTCGAATCGACTCCGCCGCTTAGAAAGACTCCGAGTGGGACATCGCTCATCAGGTGACTGCTCACGGACTGTTCCAGAAGATCGCGATACTTTTCGACGTAATACTGTTCGGAGTGCGATGCATCGTCTTGTGTAACACGAAGGTCCCAGTAGGGCTCGATTCGAAGCTCTCCATTTTCTTCGAGTTCGAGTGTGTGGCCGGGCATCAGCTTGCGAATGCCTTCGTAGAACGTTTCTTCGCCGGACAAATATCCAAAAGCCAGATATTCCGGGAGACCTGCGCGATGAAAGTTGGCGTCCACGCCGGGATGAGCGAGGATTACTTTGATTTCCGAACCGAACAGAAACGAATCTGGAGTATGGCGATAGTAGACAGGTTTAATACCAAGACGATCGCGTGCTACGAATAGAGCGTCGCTTATTCGTATCCCAAATCGCGAAAGCAAACATCCCTCGCAGATGCTGCACGCAGTCTCGCCCGTATTCTTCATACAAGTGAACGATGGCTTCAGTATCGCAGTGGGTATTGAAATGATGTCCTCGCGATATTAGTTGTTCGCGAAGAGCGGCGTGGTTGTAAATCTCTCCATTGAAGACAATCCAAAGCGAGCCGTCTTCGTTGCTGAGCGGTTGATGCCCGTGAGCCACGTCAATAATGCTCAAACGCCGCATGCCAATCCCAGCTCGGCCTTGCGTGTAAATACCTTCGTCGTCGGGTCCGCGATGGACCATAGCCGCGCACATACGGCGTACTACCGCAGGATCCACCTGGATGTCGCGAGAGAAATTAACTACTCCGGCAATTCCGCACATGGGGTTGGTCGTTAGTCCTCAGTCGTTGGTCGTTAGGCTTTTGTCCATTAGCCTTTAATCTTCTAAATCTTTACTTAAACTCGAAATCTCCCTCAAACGCGACTTCGTGAACTTAACATCGGAACGCAACGATCACCTTCACTAGAATACAGAATCACAGGAAACCGCTACTTCTTTTGAAAATGCCTGCGCGGCGGAATCATCCGAAGAAAAAGTTTGCGGAACACCGCTGCTGTTGATCCATTCAAATCTGTCTATCTTTTGGAGATGTTGCAGCACAAATTGCTTGTTCATTTGAAGATAGCTGCCATCAGAAAGTATCAAGTGATTTAACTGTTGGTTCTGCATTCTGAGATAAACAAATTTCGCATCGCTGCTCCATCGGCCCGCTGACCAATTTCTCTCCCCATCATTGAAGATCATGAGATGCGTTCCGCCTGGTTCATCTTCATCATAACGATATACATGAACTGCGCTGCCAGCTTCCGAAATTCGATCAAGGGTGCCGTTTTCGCGAGAGCCTTCCGGCAGCGGCTTAAGAATGGTTGCATAGGAGGCGGGCAATGAGACCTTCGCACTCAGGCAAACAACCGGTGCCGGTTCTTTTTTCCCGTATGCGGGCGAGACAAAATCGGATATGAGCTCCTTGCTCCATTTAGCGTCTTTCGTTGCCAATAACGCCAGGGCAGCTGAAGGGCGCGCATTATGATTCTGTCGATGGGGTTCTGCTATGAACCCGCTCTCGATTGTCCGTATGTTTATATCGGGCGCGAAATGCCAAGATATATCGAGCTGATGGGTTTCGCGTCCCACTGCAACGTCTTGGACAAACCAGAAGCCGTCGTGCAGGTGAAAAATCAGCCGACGATGAATGACTTGATTTGGCAACCTGGAATATCCAGTGTGGCTGCCGATAAAGAGCGTGAACGTGGATCCGGTGACCCACCGTTCGGCACGAATATCGGGCAATGAACTCCATGCGAACGGGCCTTCGGGAACGGCCTGATCGACTCCATCCACTCTGAGCGTATTGTGGGCGGAAGTGCCGCGAAATTTGTTGCGATCGTCGCACATGTAACAGAACGTGCCTGGATCAGTCAGAAACCGCTGGCCATCGATGGAAACTCTGACGCTGAGTGCGTCCGCATGGCCGTGCCCGCTATGACCAATTCCTTGCGGCCCGGCATCGATGACCATCTGCTGAGGACATGGCTCGGAACTTGCCATGACATAAATTCCGCCATCCTCGAATGCAATCGGCTTTAGCTCGTGGGGTGACTCGTTGCGCTTACTCAAACCAACAACTCGCTGGTTCACCAAAGAGCCAAACTGCCTCTTCGGTCAGAGTCGCGCTATGTTTCATATCATCGCGGTCGAATAAAATTGCGCCAATCGCGAGCGGATCGGCCAAGTGTTCAGAGCGATTGCGTCGAGGATTGAAGACGCGCCCACCGTCATCATCTCCGAAGCTATCCGGCGGATCGGTCTGCGAGACAGCCGCAACTACGTCAAGCATTCTATTTAGAATTTGGTCGAAGCCGCCGGGAACCTGTATTCCATTGCGCTGCGCTAATAGCCGAGCGTGCAGAAAAAAATCCAGAGCATAAACGTGATAGTAGAGCGATTGCTCAAAATACACTCCGTCAGGACGCACCTGGTGTTCCGCTTCCTGCAACATAATTTGCCATCCGTGGTCGCGCCACTTCTTCGATAAAGCAAGCTGCGGGCAAAGCGTTCCGATGAAAAAAAGCGCGACCGCTTCTCCAAGAAGATGAGTGTTCGGGGAAAAGTAAGTTGAGAGGTAGCGCTCAATGTAGCGGCCGTTCAGCGCTAGCGCTGACAGAAGATCCCTATCGAAATTCGCAGGAACGGCTGGGCAATTCACAAGTAAGAATCGAACCCACAGCCAGGACAGGCTGCGGAAGGCTACTTCAAGGCTGCTGCCCCAGTTGATCCCGATGGGATATGGGTTCGCGAGTTGCCAGGAATAAAACTGCCGCGTGAGTTCCGCAACGTATTTGTCGTCATGAGTGAGATGCCATGCTTTTGCAAGCGTCACGAAGTGCTGGTGCCGATTCAACTCCCATGTAACCTTGTGATCGCCAACTTCGTCGAACTCGAGAAAGCGAATCTTGAACCAAGGCTTGAGCGGTGCACGCTTCCCATGTACAGCATCGAGATGCCAGTCAATTTGCGCATCATAGTTGAGGTTTTCGTATCCCAACAATCGAAACCGATGGCGGCAGATTTCGTCAGCCTCGGCATAATAGACTTTCTACCTCGTCGGGTAAGTGTTCTCGAAGAATTCGTGCGATACCGGGCAGATCATTTTCCGCCAGAAAAAATTTTGCATCAGCCTCGCGCTCTGAATACTTCAATCCGTTTGGAACCGACAGCAGGTTGGTTCGGTAAAGTGCAAGGTCCAGACGTTTGCTGACTTCTTGACTGGCGCGAGTTCTCATCTCGTCCAAACTCATGCGGGCCAGTCGCGATAATATTTTTCGGGTAGAGATCATTCGGTTGGAATCAAAACGAGCGGTTCCTGGTGAATCAAATAATGTGAATTACAATATCAGCACTGCGCCGGGGTGAAGCCATTCCATATGGGAGCAGGACTGGTGCCGATCGGAAATCATTTTTCGACTATGTAGATTGTAAGGGTAACGTTGTGAATAGGTTATGAACATATTTCGTCGGGGTGAACCGGTCTCCGGCACTTCCCTAAAGTTGCACTATTTTGCGACTTTGGGCAAAGCGGGTTCTGTGAATCATCGATGAATGGGTCAAATCAATAGCTTTGTGGCGTGTCGCGGGATGTGAGCGGCATTCAACTGGAAGCTAAATTGCCCTTCCATCTAGGTTGGCTAAGTCGTAGTGAGCGCAATTGGTCCAACCCAAGATCGATTTAGCGAGGCCGGCACATTCTCGCTTCTGAGGCGATGGGCTGGGCGTCCAGCAATCTAAAATGAAAATTAGGCAAGGGAGCTAAGCGTGGGTTTGTCGATCAGTCTGTTCGGGCTGGGTTATGTCGGTTCGGTAAGCGCGGCGTGTTTCGCTCACATGGGCCACAAGGTCATAGGAGTGGATGTGAGCAGCGCGAAAGTCGAGATGCTCGACTCAGGCCGCAGTCCGATTATCGAAGCTCGAATCAGCGAATTGATTGCCGAGAGTCATGCTGCTTGCCGTCTGCACGCAACTACGGACTCGAAGGCTGCGGTGCTCGGCTCTGAAATTTCTTTTGTTTGCGTCGGGACGCCTAGTCTGCGAACGGGGAAACTGGACCTCAGCCATATTGAGAAAGT
Organism: Terriglobia bacterium; assembly: GCA_963791575.1. Classification (GTDB taxonomy): domain Bacteria; phylum Acidobacteriota; class Terriglobia; order Terriglobales; family Acidobacteriaceae; genus JAOAPG01. The sequence continues at coordinate 166,440 of CAWBSY010000008.1, forward strand.
TTCGCGGGAAATTGGAGAGGCACTTCGCGAAAAGGAATCTCGGCACGTAATCGTTTTGCGAAGCACTGTGCTGCCGGGAACTACCGAGACACTGGTGATCCCAACCATTGAGCGTGCGAGCGGAAAGCGCGCTGGAGCGGATTTCACTGTGTGCTACAACCCTGAGTTCATGCGCGAGGGAAGTGCGGTTGCTGATTTCCTCCAGCCGCCATACACGATTCTGGGTTCGCAGAATCCTGAGCACCTTGCTCCACTTCGCGAACTCTACAAAGATATTCCGGGCACCACGTTTGAAACCACCATTCCGGTTGCTGAGATGGTGAAGTACGTGTCGAACCTCTATCACGCGCTGAAAGTTGGATTCGCTAACGAAGTGGGAACGCTCTGCAAGAGTCTGGCTGTCGATTCGGACGTCGTGACTAAGATATTTACATCTGATACCAAGCTGAATATTTCTTCGGCATACTTGTCTCCGGGATTCGCCTTTGGCGGATCTTGCCTGCCAAAAGATTTGCGCGCCATTACCTACAAGGCAAAAGAACTCGATCTTGAGTTGCCATTGCTGGAGTCGTTGATACCGAGCAATCTGGAACACGTGAATCGCGCAGTCGATGCGGTTCTTAGGACGGACAAGAAAAAAGTTGCCATGCTGGGGTTGAGCTTTAAAGCTGGAACGGATGATTTGCGGGAGAGTCCGCAGGTCCAGCTTATTAAGCGGTTGCTTGGTGAAGGTTGCCAGGTTCGTGTGTGGGATAAGGACGTGTCGCTCGGCCAGCTCGCTGGTTCCAATCGGCAATACATCGAAGAAGTGATTCCGCATATTGGTTCGCTGCTTTCGACGGATATGGAAGAAGTTGTTCGCGGCGGTGAAGTTGTGATCATTGGAACCAAGGTGGACAAGCAAGAGCTTTCGAAACTTTTGAGGGCAGGACAAATTGTGTTTGATCTGGTAAATCTTGATCCTTCGCGGCGTCCGACAAGCGCGGCGATCTATGAAGGAATCTGCTGGTAAATAGCTTTCTTACGAGAGGGTGCATTTCTGGAAACAGTACTGGAACCTGTTACAAGATCTCGGATGAAGTGCAAGATCGTCGATTTTGAATCTGTCGATTGGGAGCGTCTCGACCGCTTTGAGGATCGTACTGTTTTCCAAACGCGGGAGTGGTTGAACTTTGTCAGAGAGAGTCAGAGTGCGGCGCCAGTAGTGGTGGAATTGAGTGAAGGCGGGGAATCGGTCGGATTCTTCACTGGACTGACATTTTCAAAACTCGGCGTGAAAACTCTGGGAAGTTCGTTCCCCGGTTGGAATACGCCTTACATTGGTTTCAATCTCATCCCCGGAGCATCGCGCCAGGCAGCGCTGGCTGCTATCGAGGAACTAGCTTGGGACACATTGAAATGCTTGCACATGGAAGTTTCCGACCCGCATTTTGCAGTTGAAGACGGGCAATGTCTGGGCTTCAATGTTGATTTCTATACCACCCACCACACCGATCTCCGGCTATCGGAAGAAGAGCTTTTCAATAACATGGAGAGCGCTTGCCGCCGCTGTATTCGTAAGGCGGAGAAGTCGGGAGTCGTTGTTGAGGAAGCTCATGATCTTGCCTTTGCCGACGAATATTACGAGCAACTGAAGGATGTATTTGCGAAGCAGAATCTTGTACCCACTTATAGTGTCGATCGGGTCCGATGTCTGATTAAAAATCTCGAGCCGACTGGCCGCATTCTTTTATTGAGAGCGCGGGATGCGGAAGGGAAGTGCATCGCGACCGGCATTTTCCCCGGCTACAACAAGATTGCCGAATTTTGGGGGAATGCGAGCTTTCGCTCCAGTCAGATTTTGCGTCCGAACGAAGCCATTCAGTGGTATGTGATGCGCTACTGGAAAAAGCGTGGCGTGGAGGTCTACGATTGGGGCGGCGGCCGATCTTATAAGGAAAAATATGGGTGCGTGCCACATCAGGTTCCGTGGTTCACAAAATCGCGGTATCAAGTAATTTCCAAAATGCGGGACGAAGCGAAGAAGATGTTCGCGCGGAAACAAAAGTTACTTGGCTGGTTGCATGGCTCGAAGCCAGCATCTTAGTTGCTGTTAAAGGTGGATTCAATCCATGATGATCGTTAGGCGAGCATTTCGGCATCTATCGCGCGTGGGCGATGTCTTGTTTCGCAAGACACTGCTGGAACGGGAGATCACCATTTTCCCCGATGATGTTTGGCTGACTTCCTATCCGCGGTCTGGTAATACGTGGAGCCGCTTTCTGATCGGCAATTTGATTCACGAGAATGAGCCGGTCAATTTCTTGAATGTGGAGCGCCTGGTTCCGGACATGTATAAGACAGCGGATTGGTCGATGCGCCGGCTGCCACGGCCACGTCTTCTCAAAAGCCATGAGTGTTTTGATCCTCGATACAAGAAGGTTATCTATATCGTTCGCGATCCTCGAGATGTGGCGGTGTCGAATTATCACTGGGAGATGAAGCTGCGATCGGTGCGCGAGGGATATCCCATTGATGAGTTTGTGCCTCGCTGGGTGGAGCCGCAATTCTGGTTGCGAATAGGGTCCTGGGCGGACCACGTGAACAGTTGGCTGAGCACACGTGAAGGGCGTAAGGACTTTCTTCTGCTTCGGTATGAGGATTTAAGGAAGGATCCGCAGGCTGAATTGAGCCGCGTCGCTGAATTCCTAGGGATCGAAGCTAGCTCCGCGAGAGTGAATCGCGCTGTCGAATTAAGTTCAGCGGAGCACATGAGAAAACTGGAAGCGACTCAGGGTGCGAAATGGGTTGCCACCGGACACACTCGTCAAGACAAGCCGTTTGTTCGAAAGGCAACCACGGGTGATTGGAGAGCCGTGCTGCCTGAGAAGACCGTTGCTTATATCGAAGCAAACTGGGGAGAATTGATGCAGCACCTGGGATACGAATTGGCGACAAAGCCGTCGAGTGTTCCTTCGATGTCATACGCAGAGCAGTAGATTTTGAGAAGCAGCTTAGAAGTTTCTGGGCAGACCGTCTCCGTCGGCGCGCGTGAAATGCATACGTGATTTGGTTTCGGCGAATGGCTCAAGCAGTGCTCCCAATTTCTTTGAAGCCGCAAAAATGAAGTTGGATTCCGCTGTCAGAAATCCTGAATTTTCGAGAGCACGGCACCAGGCATAATGGCTTTGATTGGAAACGATCAGGTCTACCCCAGTCTTTTTTAGTGCGTCCGAAGCTGCCCGGACCACCGAAAGCGCATCTTCCGGAGCCGCCCAGCAGTCTACAATCGAGCCTACTCGCATGGAGCCATATTTAGCGTCTTTGCGACGCTCTCCAACCAGTGCCCAACCGATATCTTCACCGTTTCGCCGAATCCTCAATCGCTGGAAATGCTTGTCGCTGGCGGGATACAGCAAGCGGAGTGTTTCGCAATCTCGTACGGCTGTCAGCGAGTAGTGAGACTTTGATCGCTGCCAAAGTAAGTCTACCCATTCTGCAAATTCTTCTACTTTCTCAACCACAAATGGCTCGGCTCGGGGAACCTTCAGCCTTTTCACTCCCTCAAGAATTCTCAGTGCTGCCCATCCAGTGCCTGTTGCAGCGCCGAGATCCATCAACAGCTTGCGGAATGATGATGTGCGCAGCGCCTGCATTTCTCTCAAAAAGCGAGACGGATTTACGACTTTGAAGTAGAAGGGAACTGCGCAGTGGCTCCAAGCGAGACGGACGAGCATCTTGGGGAGCGGATTGTCATATCCGCCCATTCCTAAGCAATACAGCAGCGGAGAACGGCTCATGGCGTCTTTGAGCAGAAGACTCCCGACCATTGCGTAGGATTTGTTTACAATTCCTTCCGACAGGGGGTGATGATAATAACCAACGGACTGGATACTTCCGCTGGGCAACTGAAAATTCTGATGTTTAAGCGCATACCCGCCTCGCGCCGCGGTCTCGTCCGCGGCAACAAAATATTCGTTGTAGAGATGTCCGTTTTCCGCTTGCGGTAACCAGCGCGGTACGGCATAGCGGTAGAACACGAGGTCCGATTCCGCTCCGCCGCTTTTGAGACGTGCGTTGAATTCCTGGATCGCAGGCTCGTGTTCTTCGCGATAGGGCTGAATAGAAATGGGCATGAACTCGTACAGATGCAACGGTTGGAATTATTCAGCTCGACTACGATGACGGAAAACGCTAATTCTTTGCTGCCTGGACTTTGCTCTCTACAATTTTCACAATTTCGCCAATATTCCGCATCTTTTCCATCTCCTCGGGCGATAGCTGGAAATCGAATTTCTCTTCGAGGGCGAGCACCAGATTGAGGTGCTGTGTGGAGTCCCATGCGTCGACGTTCTCGGGAGAAGTCTCAGCGGTGATGCGGTCGGCAGGAATGCTAAACAGATCGGATACGATGCTTCTTACCTGTTCGAAAATATTCGATATCAACTGTTCTCTCCGTTAATTACGCTAAGCTTAATCCATTCGGGACGGGCGATTGGACGCTGTTTCAAATCGAGCGTCCAGCGAAAGCCGTCGCCGTTTTGGCTTTCGACGTGAAAGCCATGTTGCGGATAAAAGTCTTTTGCGGGCGCGTTCTTTTTCGTGGAGACGAACGATCCCGCCAAGTGTTGCTTACCGCGAGCAGCCGCGCGCTCTCCTAAATACGATAGCAGAGCGGTTTCCACCGTCCGTCCGATCACGCGGCAACTGAGCAGGAACGTGTCAATTTCGGAGGCTTCCGCGGCGTCACGTGTGATCGCCACGCCCACAAGCCCGTGATCCCCAAATCGATCGCGTACGCGGATCGAAAATACTTCATGATCAGGACGAGAGGCCAGTTCCGAGATTTGCTGCTCGGAATAACGCTTTGTGGTCAAATTAAACTGATTTGTTTTTTGCGTGAGTTGTGAAATGCGAGCAAGGGATGCCGGGCTTACCGGGGAGATTTCAGCCTCTTGTTCGAGGTAGCGGTAGAAATCCTCTTTGGACTGGAATGATTGCTCGGCCTGCGAACGCTCGCGCTGTTCCACATAAAAAGCAGTACGCTGCTGGTCTTCCGCCGAGAGAGTCAGTCGCTCGAACACAGGACACTCTCGCAAGGTCGCAGCATATTGCAAGGGATCTTCCGGTAGTTCGATGACAGTAACTTCCGGCAGCGCAGCTCGAATCTGCTCGCATTCGACGGGATTATCGTCCATAAAGGCGAGGGAATCGATTCCGATGTTCAGCTCTGCGGCAATTTCTAAAAGATTCTGCGCCTTGTCATTCCAGTTGATCCGCATGGCGGCAAAGTGATTCGGCCGCAGCAGCATGCCCGGGTGATTGTTCAGAGCCTCAATCGCATCGTCAGGATTATTTTTGCTGCAAATGGCTAACAGGATTCCCCTTCGGGACAGATCAAGCATTGCCCGCTGCAAAGATTGGAATGCAGCGCCCGGATATTCGGCTCCGAGCTTAATGCCGTTCATTCCGTCTTCCCCGATCACCCCTCCCCATAAGGTGTTGTCGAGGTCAACCACCAATGCTTTCGCAACTTTTCCAGTCAGAGGCGCCAGGAAACGCAGCCACTCATTTGACAGGTGGATGAGTTGGTTCGCAGCGATTGGCATGCGCGCGATTAGCCACTTGCGTTCGTCTCGCCAATTGAGGCGCCCATGGCGCGCAACGAGAGCGTCATAGTCCAACACGTAAACGCCGCGGTGCTCACTGGCAGCGCGACGGACCGCCTCGTTAATCTGCCGGATTGCGGACGATTGACTCGCCTCCGACTGCGCATCAAGCACTCCTGCATTTGCTTCGATTGGTTGCTCCAACAAATGCACGATCAGTGCCGCCTGGCTACGTTGCCGGAAGGATTGTATCCATTGCTGAAAATTGTTCGAGACTCGCAGGACAACTTGGCGTATTGCTTCCGGAGAAAGGTCGGAATAGTCTCGCCATAAATCCGGCGCAATGTCGGCGGTTCGGATCGCGAGAATCACCGCATGAGGAGAGGAGCGGTACAGAGAACTGCTGTCATCCAGAATTTCCTGCGGATACGCGTTGAAATCACCGACATGAACCGTGAGATCGATTCCGCTTACGAATGCTGCCGCTCGCAACAATGGAACCGCCGGCTCGATGGTGAAAGATCGAGCTATCGCCAAGCGATACGGAACCAAAGAAAGCTTGTCGCGCAATTGCTCGTACCGCGAAACTACGAACGCGGCCGTCGCTGAACCACGCTGTGTACGCCAAAGTTCAGCGAGCCGCAGAGAGGCTTTCTGTGCAGCACCGGCAGTGACAGCCTCGTCGATCTCCTGGCGGAGATCCAGAATTTTGTTCTCAGAAATCATTGATAGGAAATCATTAGTAAGAAATCATCGGCTAGCGTTCCAGATATTCAATTAAGAGCTTATTTTTAGTGTAAACCCATGCAATTCTCCGCCCGCCAAAAGCGACGGCGGGGAGAGGCTGGCGCGTAACCAGTCCACCTTTGGAGCGGATAGATTCTAATTGTTTCTCTAATCCCTCTACCTCGTAACACAAATGATGTAACCCTCCACCTTTTTTCAGGAATGGGATTACTGGGGAATCTTCGCCTGCTGGTTCCACGAGCTCCAACAATGGGTCGCCTGCTTCCTTGCTGCGGAGAAAGGCTACGCGAACGCCTTGGTTGGGATCGTGGGTGACGACGCCGTCCCACGCCGACTCAGTCGATTCCGAGAATCCCTTAATCGATTTCTCAATGGATGCCACAACGAAACCGACATGATGGAACGTTCCTTGTGGAGACCAGGACAGGGGAATGGAGTCCATAGTTGAAGTCATTTTATAGATGGCGGTTCGTACGGTGGACTGACCGTCACTTTCTCAGGCTGATCACTTTGCCAGTGGCAAAATATCTTAGCTTTGGAAAATGCTGAAGCAGCCAACGATCCGCCTTCCATATCTTTTTTCTGAGAGCAGGTAAGAGTTTAGTTAACACTGGAACAAAAGGCAGGCGAAAATCGCGTTGTTTAATTAAAGTAAAACCATCGGTTACGATCGCAACTTCCTGTTGCGTTAGGGGATGTTCGTATTCCGAGATGTCCCCCTGTTGTGGCAGAAGTTTGCGGAAAAAATCGAGCGTGGGGGAAAACCGAATGGGCTCCTTCATGATGAATACGCCTCCGGGCCGCAGCACCCGGACGATTTCCTGGCGCACCTTCGGGAGATCCAAATGATGCAAAAGAGCCATCGAAAAAACTACGTCTACGGATTCATCGGGCAAGCCGGTTTCGTAGGCCGAAGCTACTTTGAGCGTTACCTTTTTCCCTGCGGCATTTACTCGTTGCTGCGCCAACTGTATTAAATCTGGAGAGATGTCGATTCCGATGACATTCGCTTCCCGACATGCCAGCGGGATCAAATTCTCTCCCGAGCCGCAGCCGAAATCAACCACCGTTTTCCCTCGTACATCTCCTAGCAGATGAAAAGCATACTCAAGGCCATAAGGCGTGTTGGCCGGAGGATTCAAATAGCGGTCGATATCTGATTGGCCGAGCACAGTCTTCTGTGCTTCCAAGGCACTTCTCTCAACTTCCGCGCGGTCACGCTCCAACAAAGTACTCTGCGATGCGCTCATTGCCGATCTCCTCCGACCGAATCTACGTCACAATACCAGAATGCTAAAGGCGAAACCACAATTGGAATGCCAGCTCTCTATCGTAGCTCGACGATAAAGACGTCGGTGCGATATTTCTTGCCGTTCGGCGCTTCTCCTAACTGATCTTCCCAGTCCGAAGTAAACATAAAGTAGCGTCCGTCTTGGGAGACATTGCCCCGCGGCGTTGACCAGAATCCATTTTTCGCGGTGCTGTAGTTGTGTGCGAATCGCCAGACTTTGGATTCCTTGCCGTCAGTCTCCACGCAAACAATCTCATTTTCCCAGGGACCATCGACGGAAAGCGGTGTCGCCGGAGTATTCGGATTGCTCGGCCGGTAAGTTGATACGCAGATGGGATTCGTATCGTCCGTATTCGTGTTGTTCCAGGAAAAATGCTGGTCGTACCAATATCCCTCAGTCCGTCCTAGATCAGGGATTAGCGGCCTAACCTCCTCTAATTTGCTCAAGGGCCGGATCAGTAAGTCCATGGGATGACTGCGACCCGAAGGGCCTATCAAATGGGAATAGCCCAAAGCCCGATGCCCACCGCACTCCGATGGGCAGACCACCGCGTTCAAGGTATCGATATCCCAAATCACCCAGTGGTGGTGAGGCTCGGGTTTGGCGCGGGCTATGTAAACAAACTTGCCGGACTTCGACATGCGCGCATTGTGGATTGTAAAACGGTCTGACGTCGAGACTTGTCCTTTCGGACCCCATTTGCCGCCGACTTCGCCGGTGAAGGTGTTATACCAGCGGCATCCGAGTTCGCGATCGAATACGTAGATGATGTAATTATCGCCCTGGCGCGGCCCTAAGCTCGTTTCCATTCGCTTATCGTCGGCACTTACGGTTATCGAGTGACCAGTGTCATCGCCATTTAATTTGACGCAACTTGCGGCGTCGTGCAAAGCCGTTATTTTTCCCGTGGAAACGTCGTACTGCTGAAACTCTGTGCTTCGAGTACCGAAGCCGTACAGAGCATTGGGATTGGTATAGCTGAACTGCGGCTCGCCTCCCCAAGGAATGTCAGGAGTGCGGCTTTGGCGTGCGGTCATGGTTGCGGGGTCGAAGTCATAAAGTAGGAACTGGCCGCCACTGGTGTCCACATAGAATTTAGTAGAAGTGGAATTCCAGGAATTTTGTTCGGCAGAAGATGGAGTCATCAGCGGCCCGCCAGCTCGCTTCTGCTCAGTTTTTGCATCGGTAACTCGAAGAATCCGCGAGCCAAAATTCGGGTCTGTGATTGTCGAGCCAGCTGGTCCCAGGGTTGGCGGAGCCTTCGGATATAGCTCAACTTTTCGGTCGGTGCGGGCACAATAGTTCGGAGGGCCACAGGATTTGTCTTTTTCCTGCGCCGCGGGAGCAGCGGCGGCTGCCACAGAGGGAAGCAGCCCAGAAAGGCTTATTCCTAAAAGAGCTAGCCACTTCAGCAAGTGCCCAGAAGGCTTACTCATGATTACTCCTGTGATTTTCCTGAAGATGCTGTCGGTCATACCAACCCGAACACCTGCATTTTGTTGCACATAGTCGCCTGCGGGGATCCTGAGAGGTCAATTAGCGATGCTATACTGAGCCTCCGCCAAGAGACAAGCTTAGTCTATGAAGAATCTGGAAGGTCATCGAAATCACAATAAAAGCAAGAGAGCGCGAAAACAATGAAACGGTTGGCGCTTCATGCGATGAGGGCCTGTGGAATGTTTTCGCTATCGCGTCGTTTTTCGTCCGATATGGCGAGGATTTTGATGTATCACAACTTCTCCGGTCCGGGAGTCCAGGAAGCGGGAACGCTGAATGTGGAAGCGATGCGGGCTCAGTTAGAATACCTGCGCCGGCATTTTCAAATAGTGCCATTGCGCAGTATTGCTGAGCACTTGTGTTCGGGCAAGAAATTCCACAAGCACACAGTGGCGCTGACGATCGACGATGGACGACTGAACTGCTACGAATTCCTTTTTCCGCTCTTAAAAGAATTCCAGATGCCCGCGACATTCTTTGTAGTGAGTTCATTCATTCGGCGAGAAGACTGGGTATGGACTGACAAAGTTCTCTGGCTCAGCGGGAAAGCAAACGCTCCGGCGGAGTTGTCTACGGACAGAATAGATGCTTTCTTTCAAACCCTCAATCGGATGAGGCCCGAGGTTCGCAACGCGCAAATCGAGAGCATGGCAAAGAGTATGAATATTCCGATTCCAACGGAAGCACCGCCTCAGTACGCTCCCTGTTCGTGGGCACAACTTCGCGAAATGGCAGATTCAGGATTGGTTGAAATCGGATCGCATACAGTTACGCATCCAATACTGTCGAGCATCACCGATGAAGAGTCCTGGCGTGAGCTGACTGAATCGCGGCGGCAGCTCGAAGAGGGATTGGGACGAGAAGTACGTTTATTTTGTTTTCCTAACGGTATGCCGAGCGACTATCGCGAGAGCCAGGTCCAGCAAATAAAAGACGCTGGCTATGCTTGTAGTGTGGTTGCACACTTTGGACTAGTCAACGAACGTACAGATCCTTACTTAATGCCGCGCATGGGAATGGGAAGCAAGTCGGAGAGTATAGAATTTTCCAAATTTCTGGATGGGGTTGCCTACCATCAGCGCAAGCTAAAACGACTGGTTCGTCCGCATAGCCGTTAAAAAAATCTGGAGCCTCGGGGGATGAAGCTCCAGTTCCTGCAATTCCGATTTACCCGGATGGAGATCCTCGCGGACGGGCGAGGACGCCCGTCTCTACATAAATGCCCCGGCTAAATAAGTAAGTGCAGCTCGCTAATCGCCTGGCTTACTCAATCATCTGAGCTCATAAACCAGTAAATCGGTTCGGCAGCCGTTTGTTCCGCGCATGGCTGCGGGGAGCCTGTGGTCGCACGTGTCTTGGTTTTTTCCGTTCCCGAATCCCTTGTCCATGTTATACATCTGGTAATCGGAGCCGCAGATAGCGTAGTGGCCCTGATGTGAGATGGAGCAACGGGGGCTCGTCCAAAATCCGCTCTGTTCGCTATTCCAGTGTTTGTTGAATCTCACCGTTCGTTGTGATCCGTCCCAGCTCACGCCGGTGATTTCGTCTTCCCACACATCAGTTATGGTTGTCGCGCCCCTCTTCTGCCACGCTGTTAGATACAGGTTCTTTGTGCCTGGTACAGCGTTGGCGTGTGAGGCGTGCTCGTCGATGTTCCAAAGATTGAGTGCATCCTTGGCGTACATATTCGGTTCGCCATCGAGGGTTCCAATCACGACGCTTCGCATGTCATAGGAGGTTTTTTGCTGGAAGTTCCAGAAGCAGACTCCGTAATCACAAGCCCAATGCGAGTAACATTCTTTGCAAGTGGCGTCGACCACGTTAGTGCCCAAGGTCCAAAACATTTTTCGCTTTAGTCCGGTATTGTGGACCGCGAGAACTCCGAATTTGCCTCCACGATCCAGTTCGGCGTTGTGGATTCCACCTTCAGCCATAGGCTTTACGCCGCCTACCCACGAAATATTTACGGGGTTCTTAAGCCCGGTATTCCATCCCTGGCTCGTCTGCCAAGTCTTCACGTTCAACCACTGACAGCCCTTGGTCGCATTCCATACCACGAAGTAGGGATCGGCATCCTGCTTCGGGCCCACGGAAACGACGATCGTATTGTCGTCAGAGCTAAGGCCATGATCATGAGTGGTCCAGTTGTTAGCGGCGACCTGTCCGTTTAAACAGGATGGATTATCAAGGTCGTAAAAGCCTTTACCGCCGTTGAAGGCTGGATCAGCAGCAATCGTCCAAGAGGTTGTGTTGACCACGAATCGATAAAGCTTTCCCATGTAAAAATTGTAGATGGCCCGATTATCGGCTTGCGTATATCCGAAGTCTGCGCCACCACCTCTGCCAAAGCCGCCGAAGCAGCCATGGAATGTAGCTTGAAATTGGGCGGGTTCGAACTGAAACAGGCAAAGCTGTTCAGTCTCGTTGTGCGCCAGGAAAAGCTGTTCATCGTAGGACCAAGGGTTTTTTTCTGCCGACGCTGACGTATTAAAACTTTGCCCATTCGCCATGTTTCCGTCGGTTACCCGAAGAATGGCATTACCGTAAGCCGGGTCTACGGCAACTTTTCCTGCACCACTGTGTCCGCCGTAATATTTGGGATTATCGCTCAATTCTGGGGGGTGCTGAGGAACGATTACCTGGGTATCTATTCGCGAACAAGGGTAAGTGGGAGGGCCGCACGGGGGTTGTTGAGCATGGGCCACCGATGAAGAGACGGCCAGCAAAAGGATCACAGCCGCGAGACTGCTGAGTTCAACGGAGAACTCGGTTCGCGTCAACTTGGAGACGCGTTTTAGCAAGTGCCGACCTAATAGCGTGATTACCATGTGTGACCTCCACTCAGTAATGGGGGACCGCTCGTGGTCCTTAACTAATGAACTAATGGCACTTTAGTGGAGTAAGGCTGGGCTACATAGATAACCGGGGTTGCTGCCCCGAAAGCCACTCACTAGTACATGCGTTGGCCATTTGGACTAACCCCAAAGTTTGGAGCAGTGGTGAAAATACGTGACATTGGAATAGAGCGTGAGGATTCGCCGCTCGTAATTATGTATTTTTGGCTGTGTTTTGCGACTTGAGCAAGTCAGTGCAGGGTTATTTCGCTGAGGAATGTGACTTTGGTAGGAAAATATGCCGATTAAGTTCGGACGGAAACTGAGGAGCGATGTAAACGAGGATCAAAATGAATTCTTGAGAAGAGCTTGAAAAAACCGCAGCGAACCATATTCCCTACTCGGGTTCGATCTGATCATGCCCGAGCAGGGATGATTTCTGTTCTTACAAGCACCTTGCTAACGACTCAGTATGTACCGGGAATCAGCACCAGAGAGTCGATTCCTGCAACGACCAACGACTTGGCTGTGGGATGCAATAGAGTATCCGATGGAATGTTGTACACCATCAGACGTTGAAGCCCGGCTCCGATGTAGAGATTGCCTTTTCCGTCCGACACGATTCCATCGGGAACGGGTATTTGCCCTACCTGGAACAAGGAAAACGAAGAGAGATCAGTGGGCACTTCGATCAGGCCCTTGGCATTATCGGTGCCATCGTGGGTGATCCAGAGTTGTCCGCTGTAGGTATCGTAGACTATCCCATCTCCGCCGTTAACTCTGTAATGAGGCTCGAGAACCAGAGTTTTTAAAACAACTCCCGTGCAGGGATCCAGTTGAACGATTGTATTGTGACTCACGATGGCAAATAAATCACCTTGGGGATCGTAGGCCAATCCATCAACGGCGAAGCCGTTTGCTTTGGATCCAAGTTGCTTGCCGAGTTTAACGAACGTATGAGTCGTGAGGTTGTAGCGAATGATTTGTCCGATCGAATACTCGGCAACTAAAACCGTATTGGCATTCGCACTCGGATTACAAGCCGTAGGCACGTCAAACGCCAGATCACGAGGACTCTTCAATCCGCTTGCCAGAACCGTGTTGGTTTTTGCAACTGGATCATATAGAGCTAAAATCCCTTGCAGCGAAAGATCGTAAATGAGCTGACCCTGAGCAGTTAGCACAACACTATCTGGCCTTCCAGCAGCGGTGTAAATACTGGTCACAGACCCTGTTGCGAGGTTTATCAGATCGAGGTTGCCAGTAGTTTCACTTGTAGCGTAGAGCTGTTGCGCTACGGAACCAGCGACCAGTCCCAATAAGACAACAGTGTTCAAAAGGCAAGCGCGGGAAATATTTTTCACTCGTTCTCCTAAAAAATCGATCTCTATGTGCTGGCCCTAGTTACGTGACAAAGTTGCATTTCAGCGTCCAAAGCTCAGCGTAAAAATACCGTACATGGACAGAGTAGCTGTCGCCGCAAAGTTTCGCTAGTAAATGCTAAGCTGTGTGAGTTCAACAACTTACGTCTGCAGCGGTGAATCAATTCTTGAGCCGGAGTATTGGAAAAATTGCATCCGGTTCAAAGCCACATGCAAGAAATTGCAGTGGTGCCTAAAGCCGACGCTGTAACTCAATCCTCGCCCAGAAATTTACGGACTTTCTTCTCCCACGCGGAAGGCATTTTGCTTAAGGTCTCCCGCCCAGCGTCGCGGACTGCATCGCGTATGTCGTGTTTCCGGAAAAGCGTTTGGTCCCGGCGATAACGTATCACGGGGACGATTGCTCCTCCGAAGCGAGTGAGAAACTGATGAGATCCTCCGAGCGAGTGGCGGCGCAAGCCGTGCTGACATGCCCATTCGATCCCTCGCCATTGCAGTAATTCGTTTGGTTTGAGATGAATGAATTCGTCGAGTGAACTGTTGGCGGCAGATTCGAACAATCCATTTGGGCAATACCGAAAAATATTGATCGCAACGACTTTTCCCGAAAGCCTGGCGAGCAGAAGAAGACGGTTGCCGGTGAGTCGGGCAGCCTTGTCGAAGACTTCGAAGGAAAAGCCTTCTCCCCTTACTTCTTTTCTCTGGGTCTTCCGCCATGCGCTGTAAACTTCATAAGCTTCCTTGATCTGCTCGGAAGTAGTCGCCTGCTCGATAACAATCCCATTTTTCTCCGCGAAGCGGATATTTCTGCGGCGATCTTTGGAGAATTGCTTGAACAATTCTTCGGGACCTTGCGTCAGATCGAGTACTACGTTTCCAGGAAGCTGGCGGCTCTTGAAGCCACGCTTTCGGAACCCCGGCAGTTCAAGGGATGGCCAGGTGAAAACGGAAATTAACTCTGCTGAGGCTGCCTCGGAGATTACACCGCGTGCCAGCGCATCCATTGCCGCAGCGGTGTTTGCGGTAGGGTCGACGCAGATTTGCGGACGAGAGGGAAGTCCACACATCAGGCGCCCTCCATCGTGCATGCCAGTCAGAATTCCAGTAACAGCATTCCCTTCGAATGCCAGCACAGCGAAACGCTGTTTTTCTGGCCAATAAGGCTCGTAAAAATATTCCGGCGTGTTGTAGTGAGACGGAAATTCAACCCGCTCGAGGCAATCGCGCCACGCCCTCTCAACATCGGGAGCAGGAAATTCGTGCAGGATTTCAAAACGAATCGCGTTGTCACCTGCCCCTGCTGTTGGGCGGTGGTGAACTTCGCGTTCGTCAATCGTATGCGGCACTTGGAACCTTTTAAGTAAAAAGTGAAGGACGATTATGTAACCGCGGGGCTTACTTTAGGCCCACGCATTCTCCGGGCGATCTGCCAGAAACTGAGTGCACGCTCACGGTGCAATAGGAGCACGGTCGCTCCATAAATAATCGCCCCAGTCGCGATCTCCACAATCAACCTCAGCAATATCGGCTGATGGGATAAAAATACTCTCTTCATCAAGCCAACTCCGATAGCCATTGCGATGGCGCCGTCCAAACCGGGGCGCAGTGCGCTTAGATACTCTCCGATGCTCATTTGAATGGTCTTGAACACCTTCCAGTAAAGCGGCGCCACAGCTAGAGGATAGGCTGCCACCCAGCCAAACGCGATACCCGCAATTCCCCAGCGACTCCCGACGTAAAAGGAGATCGGCATAATCAATAGAGCCGATAATTCGACCCACATGACGAAGCGGGCGTTTCCAACAGCGGTCAAGAGCTTCGGCAACAACGAAACAATCGAGCGGAACGCGGCGTAAACACACAATACTTCGAGCGGGACGATCATGCTCTCCCATTTACGTCCGAGAGCAATCGGCACCAAATCGCGCGCGACCAGAGCCACGCCAATCGTTGCTGGGAAGGTTGCGAGGGCTAGAGCTTCGGTCAGCGTAAGCAGATAGCGTCGCAAGGCAGCCGGTTCCTTCTGTACCTTGGCTAAATAACTCGGGATAATTGTCGTAACCAGCGAAACTACTTTTTCCAGCGGCATGTTGGCCAGTGTCCATGCCATTCCGTAAAAACCTAAGGCCGACTGGCCCAGAACTCGTCCCGCCGTGACATTATCAAGCGTGTTATATGACGACCAGGCAAAGACAGAAACCAGCACGTGCCAACTGAACAGGAGCGGCCGTTTTATAGCCGCAAAACTTGGCCACATGAAACGTTGGCGGCAGGCTGCCAGGATGAGTCCGCTTCGCAATGCGACCGAGAGCAGATTTCCCGCAACCAGAGCCCAGTAGCCGAATCCTAATAATGCAAGTACAACCGTACTAATGGCTGCCACTACATCACGAATGGCATTGAACCACGAGAGCTGTTTGAATTGAAGGCTCTTACTCATGACTCCCTCAGGAACGCTTCGAAGCGCAAGAGGAATGAGTCCCAAACAACTTACGGCCACAACCGGTGCCAGACGCGGAGTTTTGAAGAATAATGCGACAGGCCAGGCGCATGCGCACGCGATGACAAAGGCAGCCACACCGAACAACACAGCTACTGTGTGCAGTTGCGCAATCTCATCTTCGTTCAAGTCCTGCAGCGTCATGATGGTCATCGGAATGCCAAACTCGCCAGCCAGTCTAAGATATGAATAGAAGGCTCCAGACATTGCGACTAATCCGAAGTCGGCAGGCGCCAATACGCGAACAACCACCAGCAGGGAAGCCCAGGAAACGATTTGCGCGCCCCAGTCGGTGACTGCTCGCAACGCGATATTTCCCGCGAGCGATCCTGTAGGCTTCGCCGGAGAGCTTGCCCCAATGATGGGCGTAGAGCCGACTGCGACGCTCTCCGGATTAATAGTCGCTTCTTCCTTCACCAGCCGGACTCCTAATGTGTTTGGCGATTGTGTGTTTGACCGTTGCGAAGCATGGTGGCGCGCATTCGATCGTAGAAGGAATTACCGAGTAGTCGCTTCGCGCCATAACGCACCCTGTCGCGAAGGGAGAGTTGCCATAATCCGTGTCCCTGGTACAGCGATTGAAAAATCTTCGGATCGAGTCCCCGCATTATGGCCACGCGCCCGAGTGCAAATCGGTCAGTGGATTCAGAGTTTGCATGAGTGCGGCTGGTCGCAAAAGAACGATATTTAACACTGCGCGCGATCTCAATGACTCGTCTGTTAAATCGTCCGCCAGGACAAGAAAAATGTTCAATGTGCTTCCCTAAGATTTGTTCGAGCTGGAACTTGGCTCCCACGATTTCGTTTTGCAAGCTCGTCTCGTTGAGATCAGGCAAGTAGGGATGCGTCATAGAATGGCAGCCGATTTCAAAACCTAAATTCGCGAGCTGCTTCAATTGCGCTGTAGATAGATATCCCTGACTGCCAAGAAATCCCGAGGTGATATAGAAAGTTGCTCCAAAGCCGAATTCTTGCAGCATTGGAGCCGCAACTAGTAAGTCAGTTTCGCATCCGTCGTCGAAGGTAATTGCAACGCTGGGTTTTTCAGGAAAAGCGAGTGCCTGGCTAACATCAACCCCTTGCCAGCCTGCGTCCTTAATCGCCTGCAACTGTGCGCGAAATTCCGAGGCCGACAAGATATATCGAACATATCCCGCTTCTGCCTGGCACAGAGGACGCCCCGGCACTTCAAGTTCGTGATACATCAGATAGACGATGGCTGGTTTCATACCACGCCCAATTTCAATCGATGACGCATTTCATTGGTGCCGAGTTTCATATTACGACCGCGAAGCCGGCTGCAAATAGCCACTCAGGAGAGATACAAGCTCGTCCTTAAGACGCGGCGCGCAGCCGATCAGTCCCGAGAGCAAAGGATTTTTATTGTTGCAGCGCAACTCGGTATTCTCGAGTGTCTGGATATAACCGCCCGCGCTTTTCACTAATGCCGCGCCTGCAGCTACATCCCATTCGTTCTTTGGAGTTAGCGTGAAAGTGATATCCGCTAGCCCAGCCGAGACCAGGGCCAGTTTGTAGGCGACGGAACCCATAGGCTTGATGTTCAACTGCCTGCCTTTAAATGCTTCCCACTCGCCGCGCTTGACCTCACTGCGGCTGGCTAGCACCAGCGCGCCATCCAGAGTGGTTCTTTGACTTGGCTTTGCAGGTTTACCGTTGTAGGTCACACCGGTTTCGAGCGAACCGATGAATGTTTCGTTTGTAGCTGGATTGCAGATTCCACCGGCTACCGGAATTCCGTCTTCGACCATTGCGATCGAGACACAGAACTCAGAGATTCCCGCCACAAATTCGCGCGTGCCATCCAGCGGATCGACTACCCATACGCGGCTTTTCTCGAGGCGAGTGAAATCGTCCACACTTTCTTCCGAAAGCCAGCCTTCGCCGTCACGTAACAGATTCTTGCGAAGCACGGCGTCAACCGCATGGTCGGCTTCGGTTACAGGATCGTGGCCCGCCTTGTATTCCGCTGCGATTGCGCCCGCGGTGAATCCTTTGAGAACGGTTTGCGCAGACTCGAGCGCTGCCTGAATTCTTTGCAAAGTTTCCGAGTTTGAGTATTTAGTCATTTCTTACAAATATTGCCTGATAAGTTGCCCAACAAAGGGCGCGGACCAAAGCATTCTTGCTCCCGTGCCTAAAAGAACAGTGCACAAGATTCTTCGCAGCCAGAGAACCGGTACACGCGTGCTGAGATAAGAACCAGCAATTCCGCCCGGAATCGAGCCGACCACGAGCCAGCCGACAAGGCCGGGATTCACGTTCCCTAAACGATAGTGCAGCAGACTTGTCACGCCGGTCAGGATCACCGCATGTACGATGTCTGTTCCCACCATAATTTGCGGCTTGTAGCTGTAAAAAAGCAGCAAGAGCATCATGATGATGCTGCCCGAACCGACCGAAGTCATACCGACTAAAAATCCAGCGACCAGCCCGATGATGACCATCCCAGCGAACGATTTCGTCGTTGGCGGCTGTCCGACCAGATGGTCTTCAATTCTTCTTTGAAACAACAAGAGCGTCGGAATGCAAATGAGCAAGATTCCAACCGCGACCTTGATAAAGTCATTAACCCCCGCGCCATAGACCGTGCGCAAGTGCGTCAGCAGGCTGACGCCGAGAATGGATCCCGGCGCGCTTCCCACCGCGAGAGCAATTACCACTTTGCGTCGCACCGTGCCTTTTCTGAGGTGGACTATGCTCGAACCAATTTTCGTGATGAAGTTGAAAACTGCGTCCGAGCCCACCGCCATGATGGCAGGCACGTGAAGGACAAAAATCAAGAGAGGCAGCAATAAAACGCCGCCTCCGAGTCCGGTTAATCCGATCAGCGAACCGACCACAAAGCCGATCAGTATTTTTAAGCTGATTAACTCCATCGCTCTTACTTGGCCCTGACTACTTTACGCTGTTGCTTCAGATCCGTTCACGCCAATAAACCCCTGCCGTTCCAAATGCAGGATGATTTTCTGGGCGGCTTCCTCGGCACTGAACTCGCCTGTGTCAATAACCACGTCCGCATCGGTTGGGGCTTCGTAGGGGTCCGAAATACCGGTGAACTCCTTCAGAATTCCAGCGCGCGCTTTTGCATAAAGACCTTTGCGGTCGCGTTGTTCGCAAGTTTCGACTGTCGTTGCGATATGAACCAGGATGAACCCTCCATGCGGCTCAATCGTCTGTCGCACATGCTTGCGTGTGGCATCATAGGGAGCAATCGGCGCGCAGATCGCAATGCCGCCGTTCTTTGTGATTTCCGACGCAACATAGCCGATTCGACGAATGTTGATGTCGCGATGCTCTTTGGAAAATCCTAACTCGGACGATAGGTTCTTACGGACTAGATCCCCATCAAGCAGTGTCACAGGCCGTCCGCCCACTTCTAAAAATTTCGTAATTAAGACATTGGCGATCGTTGATTTCCCCGACCCAGAAAGCCCAGTGAAAAAAATCGTCAGACCTTGCTTGTGCCGTGGAGGGAAGCTGCGGCGCAGTTCGTGCACAACTTCCGGATAAGTAAACCAGCTGGGAATATCACGTCCTTCGTTTAAACGATCGCGCAAGTCGGTGCCGGAAAGATTGAGCACGCGCGCGCCCTGCGGAACTTCGTTATCGGGCACGTAACGATCTTCGTCCTCCAGATAGACCATCATGCTGAAGGGAACCATCGTGACGCCAATATCCGCTTCGTGCTTTTTGAATACTTCCTGTGCTTCGTAGGGTCCGTAGAACGGCTTGCCGTCAGAATCCTTTCCTGGGCCAGCATGATCGCGTCCTACGATGAAGTGGGTCACACCGTAATTCTTGCGAATGAGGGCATGCCAGATCGCCTCGCGTGGTCCGCCCATGCGCATCGCCAGAGGAAGCAAGCCGAGTTTCGCGGTTCCTGCTGGATACTTCGAAAGCAGAAGTTGATAGCAGCGAACGCGCGTGAAGTAGTCCACGTCACCAGGTTTGGTCATTCCGACGGATGGCTGGATGAGCAGGTTTGCTTCTACCATCTTTGCAGCGCGGAATGTTAATTCAACGTGAGCGCGGTGCATAGGATTACGCGTCTGGAATGCAACGAGACGGCGCCATCCGAGACGGGCAAATTCTGCGCGCTGCTCGGCGGGAGTCAGGCGCAAGTCTTTGAAGTCATAATGCGAAGGAAGTTGTGCGCCTTCGATGCGCCCGCCCACATACCAAGGATTCGATTTGCTCAACAGATAATCGACGCCAGGATGCACTTTGCTCTTAGTTTCGAATACTGACTTAGCTTCCGCTTCGCGATCCGGTTGCCAGACCTCTTCCACGTGCAGAACTCCCAGCATGACTCCTTCTGGATCGCGTAACGCGACCTTGCTACTGCCCGGCTTCAACGTCTTCGCAAAATCCTCTGTAACATCTAGTGTGATCGGCATCGGCCATAGGACGCCGTTGGCCAGCCGCATGTTTTGACAGACGCCTTCATAATCGCCGCGTGTCATAAAACCACGAAGCGGCGAGAACCCACCACTCATCAACAGTTCCAAGTCGCAGAGTTGGCGAGCGGTCAGGTCCCACGATGGCCATTCTCGAGACTGATTTTTAAGTTCGGTAATGCGTTCAGGTTGGGCAATCAGGTTAATGAGTTCGCCGCCGTGCGGCGCGATCAGATGGCTTGCTGAGTTCGTCAAAACGTTCGACCTCCCGGTCACTTTTGGATTGGAGTGAATCGCTATTTAGAATCTGTCGGAGCCTTGATTCCAGATTTTCTGGGGTTGCAGTCCGAGGAAACTACGCTCGCAGCGTTCCTTGAACCTACTACGTTATCAAAATAAGTTCCAGCCTTGTACCCTAAGCATATTAATTGTCAGTGAAGTGCAATTCTGATGCCTTCCACGTGCCCCCACCCCTAAGTAAGTCATTGCAATGACTCAGCTTTTACAAAACAATA
Organism: Terriglobia bacterium; assembly: GCA_963791575.1. Classification (GTDB taxonomy): domain Bacteria; phylum Acidobacteriota; class Terriglobia; order Terriglobales; family Acidobacteriaceae; genus JAOAPG01. The sequence continues at coordinate 187,213 of CAWBSY010000008.1, forward strand.
CAATTGCCCAATCGAGATTACCTGCTATATGCAAAAAGTTGCAATGATCAAGGCTCCTAAATTTCTCAAAGGGTTGCGTGTACTAGATAGGTAACAGTGGACGGAGTCATTCAGCGGGATCGTTGATAAATCCGGGATTCATTAAACAGTCATAGCGTCAATGCGTTTTCTCGCCGGCAGAAAACGATCTCGATTTGACGGTTTGGTTCCTTGCCGTTACCTTTCGTTAGCCGGGCACGTTCGATTTGTGGTCGTACTCGCTCGGCTGTGACTCATCCGGTCAAAGGGGAAACACCGATTGGCTAGGTTATTAGTGCTCGATGGCCACAGTGCCGCGGCATTGGCATTCACTCGTTCCTTGGGACGAGCCGGACATTGGGTCTCGGTGGGCGCCAACCGGGAGATTTTCGCGGCGGCGGCATTGTCACGACATTGCCGGCTCAGTTTTGAATATCCGGTATCGACCGATGATGCAGCTGCATTTTCAGATGCAGTGTTGGATTTTGTACGCAAGAACAAGATTGACCTCGTCCTCCCAATGACTGACTGGACGACACTCCCCATGTCGCGTTACAGAGAAAAGTTTGAAGGCGTTTCAAAAATCGCGCTACCTTTCCACGCAACCCTCGAACTTGCTTCTGACAAATACGCAACCGTGCGGCTCGCCCAGAGGTTAAATGTCCCTGCGCCGCCGACTTCATTGATCCAATCGATCCAGGATTTGCACTCTCTGAGTGAGCTTGGCTTTCCTCTTGTGGTGAAGGATCGTTCTTCTGCGCGCTGGGTCGGCGAGAGAGCGGTGTTGGGCTCCGTGTCTTACGCGTACTCTCGCGAAGATCTCGAGCAGAAAGTGGATCAGAGGCTCAGCGAGGCCGGCGACGTTCTGGTTCAAGGTTTTGCTCCGGGCGTCGGAGTGGGATTTTCGTGCCTAGCGTCGGATGGAAAGATTTTTATTCCGTTCCAATGGGAGCGTATTCGCGAAACCGATCCACGTGGCTCGGGCAGCAGTTCGCGGAAATCTGTTCCTCTTGATCCGCAGATCGTCGATTTCAGTACGAGGCTGATCTTAGAATCCGGGTATCAGGGCATTGTGATGGTGGAATACAAAAAAGCTTTCAATAACGGCGAGCCTATTCTGATGGAAATTAACGGAAGACCGTGGGGATCGATTGCGCTTCCCATCGCCAGCGGAATCGAATACCCGCGCTACTTTGTCGATTGGTGTCTGGAAGATAAACTGCCGCCACGGGAAATCAAGTACAAGAACATCGTCTGCCGGCGTTTGGTCGGAGAACTCGGACACCTCGACAATGTTAGAAGAGGGAAGCCGCCGGGCTGGCCATTGCCCTATCCGGATTTTTGGACGACACTGGCCAAAGTTGCGATGCCGTGGTATCCCGGGAGTGCGCTTTGACGACGTCTGGTTGTCTGATCCGCGGCCCGGCGTCGCAGGCATTTCAAATTGGTTATCGGGCAAGCTCAAAAAGAAGCCGGGAGTGAGCAGATCTTAATGATAACTGTGAAGGGGATCGTTCATACCCATACCACGTTTTCATACGACGGAAAGCTCACTGTCTCTGAGTTCTCCGAGTTACTGAAAAAGGAAGGATTTCAGTTTGTTGGCTTAACCGAACATACTTTGGGCTTGGGGCCGGATAAGTATGCTGAACTCATTCGCGAGTGCCACGAGTATAGCGACGATAAATTTGTCGCGATTCCAGGTCTCGAATTTCGCTGCGGTGATGGGAACGAGATTGCCGGAATCGGACTACAGCAATGGCTGGAAGACAAACCGGCTGACGAAATGATTTCTGCAATACAGAAAGCCGGAGGCTTTTCGATCTGGGTGCACCCCTTTAAGAAAGGTCGATGGAGCGGGCCGTTTCTTAATTGTGATGCGATTGAAATATTGAATGGCAAATTGGACGGAGTGCTCGCGCCCAATCTCGGATTGCTGCGACAGTACAAACGCGAGCGAGCGCGGGGTAAGACTTTCGGCGCTATCTTTGGGTTGGACTTTCACAATTTACGGCAACTTCGCAGCGCATGCGTGGAGTGTCGAGGTAGAAAAACTCACAGCAGAAGAGGTCGTGAAGGCCCTTCGCGAGAGAAGATACGTGAGCTATATTGCTGGTGGAGCGATGACGTGTGATGGCGAAATCAAGACTTTAGACTATTTGAAGATGGTAAGTTTGCGGGCAGCGTTTGTCGGATGGCGGGCGGTCCTGCGTGCGGTTCCGACTTCGATCAGGAATTCTCTAGTAAACGTGAGCCGACCGATAGTGAAGATTCTCAAACGGCGGAGTTAGGCACAATTCGGCTAATTGGTCTCCGTAGTCAATTGGTAGCCAAGCTCCTTCATCAGCTTTCCCCATCCTTGCTCGATTTGTGCCACTGACTTGGGCGTCAATATCGACTTCCATCCTCCTGCGGTCGCGGTTCGCACAAACGGCTTATCTTGCCTCGTCTTTTGGGTAAGGACCCAGTCTTTAGCCTGCAATTTTTCTAGTTCCCGCATCCGCTGCGGGGAACTCAGTTCCGCGGCACGCGAAAGTCTTCTCTGGATCGGCATCGATCTTCCGAAAAGCACAATGCTGCAAGAATTCCGCGACACGTGCTAGCTCCTGCTCCGGGCTCTGCTTCATATCTTCATAGCGCAACATCAGGAATTCGGGACGCCCCTGTCGTAGCGCAAGCCAACTTAGTACATTGTCGTGCCATGAACCCCATCGAGTATCAAACTCTGCGGCCATGAATCGTGGAATGAAATCTTCCATCGGATAATTTTCCGGAATATTTCCAGCTTTTACGTTGTGGTGATAAAACGAGACCGCAACGTCCCGCGGGTCGCGCACGATGTAGATGATGCGCGGATAATGCGGCTGAAAAGCTTCGTGGCTTTTGATGATGCGTGGCCTCGGCAGCTTTCGCATCTTGTGATCGGGATTAAAGTAAATTTCCGGGATTCGCGATTCGATGTTCGCGAACGTCACTGGTTCGTCTTGGTAAATTAGATTTCCGATCAGAAAGCGTGTCCATGTATTTCCTGAGCGCGGATACGAGACAAGAAATACATCGTCCGGAAAAACCGTCAACCCACGGCCGGCGACTTGCTTGCCAGTCACAACGTCCCAGACTTTCGAGGCGACTTTGGTGGGATTGGGCAAGGTTGTTATTTCCTCTCCGCGACTACGGTAACAGGAGAATGCAAAGCGCTCTCTTTAATAACCATAGGAAAAATGCTGAAAATAATGTTCATCCCGTGCGGTTCAAGATCGAACTCTTTCAAGCACTTTCCTTCCGCGAGATCATAGAGAGAGATGTGGGTCGGCTTTACCCCCATTCCTTCATGAAATGCCTTTTTCACCCATAGAACATTTTCTTGAAATTTGGTCTTCCGAACCCGGGTGAATCCCACCCAAATGCGTTTCTTGTCGATAGGCAAAAGTCCCCGGCACCAGCCTAACAAAGCATCTTGTCCGTCGATTTGTTTGAGATCAGCAACATGATCGACTTGAAGCGTTCGGCCATTGGCAATGACGACTCTACCATCGACGGTCGTGAAATGGATTCGATCTTCCCAGACGAGACCGTCATGCGGAGTCATAACCGCAACGTCAATTCGTTGGCTGCGATTTTCCAGACAAATTGCGTCGCGCTGTCGAAAACGCGTGACCCAAACTTTGCCATCAAGTTCGAAAACAAAATTCGGATGTGATTTGTGAGGCTTGGTGCTGTCGACTTTGCGGTAATCCGTATTGCGTGAAAATCGCGACCAAAGCGGCTCGTCGAGCACATCCCACTCTGCCAAAACTTTTCCTTCCGGGGTGAACTTGACCACCATGTCCAAGCCAGTGTTTGCGACTAACAGATTTCCGTCGGAGGAGGGGGTGACGTGGTGAACGTCATTGAAGCAGGGCAGCGAGATGTATCCGATCTTCTGGAAGTCCGGCAGCTTGAAAATCAATACTTCGGTTGAGGTGCAAGCATAAAGAGTATCGCCCACGATTGTGCCCGCCTTGAACACGTTGGAAGAATTTTCATTGGCGCGAGCTTCGACCGGACTCTTGTACTCCACGCAAGTCTCAACTTTGCCAGTCTCCGTATCAAGGTGGAGGACTAACGCGGACTCGTACAGATTCCATTCCTCTTCGCTCTTTACCAGCAAGCTTCGCTGGCGCGCTCCCAACAGATATAAACCGGCCATTCCCCCTCCAGGGCAATGGTCATTACAACATCATAAGCTCAACTTGTGCCACTCAGACCGCACCCAAATGCATACTAATGCACTGCTTTAGGCTTATTTTTCACAATCGTCGATGGGGAGGTTGTCATCATCGGCAACTATGCTTGTCTGCAAGGGTTTGCACATGGAAGAAATGAGCCGGTGCACTTGGATGTCACGATATACTTAAATGGTAGGCGACTTGCTCAGTTGTACTAGTGACCCTTGTGAAAGATATAGGTTGTTATGAAAAATAACGCCCGACTATTTATGGGTACTTTGCTTGGGTTTGCAGCGGTAATTTCTCCAGTTGCCGGCCAAACTACGAAAGACCCGGCGATGCGTCCATATCGTTACGCTAACAAGAGCAAGCCTGCCCAGAAAACAACTACAACCTATAAGGCACCGAAACTTTCGGTCGCCCCGCGCCAGAAAAATACTGGAGATACCCGCGAACCCGGGCGCGACACGCGGCGGATCCGGTGCGCAAGTTGCTGCGCTCGAGCGCGAGACCGCTAAGACGCAAACTGCAAGGCCAGCACAAAAAACAGCAGCGACTCGGCCACTGCCAACCCCCAAAGCAAATCCTGCTGAAACAAATAAGCCTATGAACTTCACTTATCAGGCGCCAAAAAATAATGCGACCGCAGGTACGATGGCAAAGCCCAAACGACCACACTGATCATTGCGATTATTAGTTTCTGGTGCCGGAAATTCTTTCTGCAGACGGTTGCTGGAGAGACTCGTCAGTTAGGAAACGTTGTGCGGGAACTACAGGCTCCGTTATCGAATATTTTAGTAAGCACCACAAAGCGCGAAAACCGTCTTTCCATCCAATCTTCTTGCCTTCTTCGTAGGTGCGTCCCCAATAGCTGATTCCGACTTCGTAAATCCGCAGATGTCTTTTCGCAACCTTCACAGTGATTTCAGGTTCGAAGCCGAAGCGATTCTCTTCGATCGGGATCGATTGAATGATCTCCCGCCGAAATACCTTGTAGCAGGTTTCCATGTCGCTGAGATTGATGTTCGTTAGGCAATTCGAAAGCAACGTAAGCGCCCAGTTTCCCACTGAGTGCCAGAAATAAAGGACACGATGCGGGCCACTGCCCAGAAAACGCGAGCCGTAAACTACGTCCGCTTTGCCTTGAATTAAAGGATCAAGAAGAGTTGCGTAGTCGCCCGGATCATATTCCAGATCTGCGTCCTGAATGATGACGAAATCACCGGTCGCTTCTTGGATACCCCGACGCAGCGCCGCTCCTTTGCCCATATTTTGCGGCTGCAAAAAAATCCGCAATTGCGGATATTGAATCTGAAGTTGCCCCAGAATTTCTCTCGAGCCATCCCGCGAGCCATCGTCCACACAAATTAATTCGAGATCAAGAGCGACGGACAGCACGCGCTCCACTACTGTTCGCAGAGTCGCGCACTCGTTGTATACCGGCATGACGACAGATAGTTTCATGATTTCCACTATGTGAATTCTTCACTCTAAAACAAACAGCGAAGATTTAATTTAGCGAAATTCGTTATGAAAAAGAGATACAAAAGTTGTGTTCAGTTTCTCGCGCAGATCTGATTTCGGAATTTCCACAACATGGCCTGTCATCACACTAATACCAGAGAAGATGCGCGTGTGTAATTAGTTCCAACACAATACTCGATCAAGGAAATTTTGACTCAATGACCTCGCCTTACTTCGGTATACAGGGAATCAGGTACACACGAGAGTAACAAAAGTTTTTGCCGATAATCCGTCAGCCGAAACGATATATCGGCGATGAGAGACTCATCTTTGGGTGAGCGGTTGAAGCTTGGGAGGCAGCCCAGCGGTCCCAAATACCTGATTTTACTAGCTGTTTGATCTTTGCGGCACTTTCGTACTAAATTTGCTCGGTTCTAAAGCCTGATTTAAGAGAGCTGTTCTCAGGCGATTTATGGCTGCTGTGGAAATCTATTTGGCGTAAAACTGTGCAAACTGCTGCGACTTGGCACCGTGGATGCTATGAATTCTGGTATCGCGGTACACACCATTGCAGTCCTTCATGGCCGGACGCGAAAGCGTCGATGGGCTGCTCCACAAATCTAATATTCAGCAGCGTTGGCGCTGCTTCAGAAATTGGGGAAGCTGTATGAAAGAAACGTCTATTCAGCTGGCTCCGCGAGAGCGGCAAATTGCCGACCTTCTGCTTCAAGGATGTGATAACGAAGAGATCGGCAAAGAGCTGAAAATGGCTCGTCGTACTGTCAAAGCACACTTTAATAGGCTATTTTTGCGGTTTGGTATTAGAGATGGCGTTAAGCGAGTCAAGCTCGCAACACTTTTATATCGGAGGCAGCTATGTTCAGAAGCGAACGAAACGGAAAACGGGGTCCCAGCGAACGAGAACAGCAAGTCATCCAACTCGTTGCTCAAGGACTTAAGAACCGAGAAGTCGCTACCGCAATTGGAACCACCGAACACGTCGTTAAAAACTACCTCAGAGCCATCTATGACAAGCTCGGGCTCTGGAACCGAGTCGAACTCGCTCTCTGGTATGAAGCCCGCCGGCACGAAAACCTCGTTCACGCCTGATATTCTGGAACATTGGGAGCACAGTATTCTGGACTTGAATACCCCGGCTGTCCGGACCCATGACTTAGAAAACTGACGCTTAAGCGCAGCAAGCAGGCTAGCTAATAAGACGGCTCCCTCGGTACAGGGGAGCCGTTATTATTTTGGCGACCTATTCGCAGGGTCGATTGTTTTCAGGGTCAAATCGATCTTGTTGGGCTGACCTCTGCGAGGCGAACCTGCCTGCATTTGTCTTCCCGTATAACGCGCTGCCCGGGCAATAGTAGAGAGCGGTGTGAACATCCAGCCAGACCTGTGTATCCGGATTGCCTAGATATACCTGGGGAACATCCGGAGCTTCAGCCAGCCCGGTGGCTACCAGTAACTTCTCCAAAGGAGTCAGCTGCGCGGTTGCCGGGTTTACGGTTTTTGAAGAATTCGTATTTAAGGTTGCAGGCGCGCCCCATCCAACGATCGCGATTACCAACAAAATCGCAGCTGCTGCCAAATACAATTCCGCGCGGTGATTTTGCCATTGCGCTAACAGCCAGGTTGTTGGCGTAGATTCTGTAGACCCGTCCTCTGCTTGTGTAGACGCTACTTGTAAATCGTCGTGATCTTCTAGCTGGTGATCCAACGGCTGGTCATCCGATGGCAAATGCTCGCTCGAATTGGTAGCACTTGAATGGTCTGAAGAAATCAATAGCGCAGTTTCATCCCTTAGTTTGCTGCTGCGGTTCTGTGCAGCAAAAGCGTCTCCGGTACTCCATTCTGCGTCCTCGTCAGAATCTTCCTCGTCTAAGCCTGTGCCGTCTGAGTCTCTATCGTTCAATTTTGCTTCAGGCTTCCCTGACTTCGTGAGAAAACATCCACCCGTCGATTCGGGCTTTTCTTGCCAACTTTGTTTCGAGCGTGGAACTGGCGGAACGCCGTCTGCTTCGACCTCGGGTGACGTAACACCTGATCGTGTGGAAGTAGAAACGGAGGGCGGTGAAATTTTCTTATCGCCTTGGACTGGCGTAGAAGCTATGGCAGATCTCTCTGCGCCAATCTGTTCGTTGTGGGATTCCTTCCTTCGTACTGCCTCCTGCATATACCAGAGCGTTGCCCATTTGTGTTGCAAGTATCCGTCATTTGAATTTACTGGATCGGATTTTCCAGCATCTGGTTCGCGAGAAGTGCGAGAAATTCCGCAACTGCCGCAGAAAGCTTCTTGCTCGGTTAATTCGTGCTCGCAGCTGCGGCAATGGACATTTGTTGACATCTTGGGATCGGGAGCATCGACTGACTTGGGAGTGAAGTCCGTTTCTTTGCTTATTTGATCTTTGCTGATTTGAGCGCGGTCGCCTTGCTGATTCTGGTCAGCCAGAGCAGGTACCGATTCGGTCGCAGCCAGTTGGGCGACAGACATAGACAAAGATTGCTGCGCTAACCATTCTTTAGGATCAGTACCGTCGCCCTCTTCGTTGTCATTGCCATTGTCATTCGCGTCAGCATGTTCATCATTCAGGCTGATGTGATTCGTACCGACGTCGCTGCTTTCTTCGCCGTCCAGCTCTGGGCTGCCCACATCTCGAGCCAAAACAAGTTCGTCCAAAACAGGTTGGAAGATATCGGGCGTTAAAAACGGCGTCAGTTCTCCGGTGAATTTCTCCAGGGGAGGATTCCGCTTCGCGGGTCGAGAAATAGCTTCACCGAGAAGCCCAGCCATGAGCTCGCAGGTGCGTATGTCCTGCTCCTGAAATCCCTGAGGCTGGGCGAAACGCACCTCTATCGCTCCAACAACTTTTTCTTCATGGCGGATCGGAACTGCAATAAACGATTGGATGTTCCCCTTGCGTCGAAATGAAAAGGGTACTCTTGGGTCGAACTCAGCCTCGGCGCATTTTTGAATCTGCCCACTCAGCAAACACTCCGCCGACAGTCCATAGTCCAGCGGGACGCGCGTTCCACCCTGGCTAGCAGCATCGCCCGTTGCGGCCACATAAGCCAAACGGTCCCCTTCCACCAACCCAATCGCGACGCCAGCTGCCTTAGTGCTGGTCAACAGACGCTCGGCGACTAAGCTGCTCGCAGCCGCAATATTTAGATTCCCACTTTGGATAGACTTCTGAGCCTGCGCAATTTCAGATAGAGCTTGCGTCGAGCTCGCTGTGGGATCCTTGGCAAGAAGTCGATCCCTATGCTGTTGCATGACAGACGCGGCCGCGAGTAGTTGCTGAAACGAAGCTTCGTTAAGAGCAACCTTGGGCTGCGAGTTGGTAAGCGATTGCGCCACGCCGTTGAAAACTCCACAAATCAGACACTATCAACCAATTGTAAGGCAATCGGGCTGCCAAACAACCAGCATAAATTTTGTAAGTCGCTGATTCTGCGAAACGCAACCTCGGCAGATTGGTTCCAAAATACGATTCCGGGGCGCAGTAACGGCAGTCGTATGCAAGATATTGCGACTTTACGCGGTTTATTTTACCCCACAGCAATCTCGGTCATCCGCATTTGTGCGGATTAGCTTTGCCTATTTGCCAAAACTATCAACGCAGCCAACGCCGAGACTTTATAGTCCTTGGTCCAGGGCGGCCCGAGATCACGACCTGCGGAAGCGACTTCTTGGCAGATCCGCGTCGCCACTCTGCCAAACGTTTTCTGGACAGATTCGTCGAGGTCACGCTCCCGAAACCCGGTGACAGGAAGGTCCAGACTCTCGCATGCTTTTGAAAAGGCATTGCGAAAAAATTCGCCTTCCGCAGCATGAATCAGAGCATGTGAGGCGAGGATATTGGCAAGGGGCGGCAACGGACGGCCGGAAGCCAACAACAGACCGACGCCAACGGCACGGTACTGGGCAGACAGTTTGTCCACCAAATTCCCAACGGCCGCGACGGCAAGACGCTGTGACGCCGCAAGCCGGTCGGCAAGAAACGTTTCTGCTTCTGGAAGATCGAAATTCTTGGCAACGAGAGTTTTGGCAAAATGATAAGGCTGGTTCCCGCCGCGTGTTCCTGGAGCAGCAAGAGAGACACGCTGCCGATCGATGATTTCCAACGTACCGCCCTCGTTAGAGGCGGCGACGAGAGCTCCCCAACCGGAATGCATCCGAACGCCAATGGCCGCAGCTCTTCATATTTTGGTCTTCGTCAGGCTAAGTCACAGGCTTGTCAGCGACCTGGCGGCGAATTCATATTAAGCTCTATTCATTGGCTTGCCGGTCGATCGCATTTTCCACATGAGTTGGCGCAGAATGCCGAGCCAGGTCTCGACGTCCCGTGCGGGTAGTTGAAGACGATTGACCAGGCGGCGAACCTTCTCGTCGGTGGAAGCGGCAGGATTCACGTATCCGCTGGCATGCAGCGCCTCGATCAATTGCATGGTCATGCGTTCAATTTCCGATGCAGTTGCCGGTGTTTCATCCAGCAGTGCGGTTTTGCCACGATCGGGGTCTGCGCGAGATCGATGTTCTTTTTCGGCAGAGGAAGCGGCGGCCCTTCCGAGTCTCGTATGAGTTCATACAAGCAAACCGCCACTGCCTGTCCTAGGTTCATCGAGATATGATCTTCGCGACTTGGAATGCGCATCAGCCAATGGCAATGGCTCAGATCTTGGTTAGTGAGGCCAATCTTCTCCGATCCGAACAAGATCGCGACTTTTCCGGATTGCAGGTGTTCCCGGATGATGTTCCCGCCTACCTCCAGCCTTTTGAGCGGGTGATGCAGGTGCCGCTCTCCGACCGCAGTGGTTCCCACTATCAGGGTGCAGTCGGCGACCGCTTCAGCAACGTGCTCGTACTCCTCCGAACTGGTGAGTACAGCCGAGGCGCCGACGGCAGAACGAGCTCCTCGATAGGCTGGCTCCCATGGGTGCACCATTCGCAGACGTAGAAATCCAAAATTGCTCATAGCGCGAGCAGCTGCGCCAATGTTGAGAGCATTGCGCGTAGAAACCAAAACTACGCGCAAACGATCGAGTTCATCAGGAGTAAGCAAGAACGACTATTCTAAGGCTCGGCAGTGAATTGAAGAAGGGATCAGGTTCGTCATCGCAGATTAATTATTAGCGCTTGGTGAAAGGTCTTCAATCGGATAATAGGAATCGAATCAAATTTACAAAATCCGACCTACCATGCTTATCACAGGGAAAAGTTCCATTCAGGGTAAGGGATTGTTCACCGACTCTCCCTTGCGTGCTCGAAAAAAAATTGGAGAGTTCAGCGGCGAACGCATTTCCATACGTGAGGCCAGAAAGCGTTCAAAGGGGGCAAAGCGAATTGCCATTGTGGAAGTCAGCGACACCGTTGCTCTCGATGGTACTCGTCGCGGAGGACCGTTCTCTTTCATTAATCATTCCTGCGATTCGAATGTATTTATCCGCATCGCCTTTGGGAGAGCGGAATTCTACGCCAAACGAAACATTCGGGCCGGAGACGAACTCACCTGCGATTACGTCGATTCACATCACGATGGAAAATTGCCATGCCGATGCGGATCCAGCAAGTGCAGGAAATTTATTTAAAAGAATGTAGTTTTTAACGCTAGGTTTGACAGCACGTCTAAGCCGGGAGTTCGGTTTAGCCTGACTTGCTCTGCCTTAGTTCCAGGTAGCTCCACGGTCATTGTCGTTCCTTCGCCCTGCTGGCTCTCGGCCACAATTTTTCCGCCGTAGGCTTCAACCAGCGCCTTGGCGATTGCCAACCCTAGCCCAAAGCCCCCAGTAGCGCGGTTTCGTGACGGGTCGCCTCGATAAAAGCGCTCAAATACATGCGGTAAATCGGCAACGGGAATGCCCACGCCATGGTCTTGGAAGACAACTCGCACCCTTCCCTCGGGAGTGTTGTTAACGGCTATTTCTACCGACCGGCCTTCGGGGCTGTAACGTACAGCATTTTCAAGAAGGTTCGTCCATACGAGTTGCAGATCTTCGGGATCGGCCCGGAATGGCGCTGGCCCATTGGTGGACAGATTGAGTTTGGTCTGTCGAGCATCGGCCAATTGCCGAATTCGCTCGACGGCTTCTTCACAGGTCGTCCTGACGTCAATCACCTGGAGATCTCGACGGAGCGCGCCGTGTCCCCATTGTTCCGCACGGGCGAGCCGCATCATCCATTGCAGAAGTTCCTCCAAGCGCTCCAAGTCTTGAAGGGATTCTTCCAGCCCAGCCCGGTATTCATCCGAACTTCGCGGGCGATGGAGCAGAGATTGCAATGTGGATTTGAGCACAGCGACCGGGGTTTTCAGTTCATGGGCTGCGTTGCCCATGAATTCGCGTTGCTGCTCGAAGGAGCGCTGCAGTCGGGCGAGCATCGTGGTCATTGATTCGGTAAGCGGACGCAATTCTGCAATTTCGCGTGAATCTTGCGGAAGACGCAACTCCCAATTCGTAGTGGAAACCAGAGCGGCCTGTGAAGCTAAGTGCTTTAGTGGGAATAGCCCGCGGCGGATACCCCAAAGCGACAACAAGACCGTCGCTCCCAAAAGCAATAGACTTACAAGAGCGATAAAGACACCCGCTTCCCGGACTTCTTCTCGCACGTGTGCCATTGGCGCGGCGTAAATGATGGTGAGAGTCTGGGGGTGGAATGCGGCTCCAACCTCGCGGTCGAGTATTGGAACCCGAGTGATCCGCAACGCACGGTAATGCACCTGAGCGGACTTAAACTTCCAATGAGTGTCACCTTGGGACGGAATATCGAGGTCCTGGGGCCAGTTCGCAGACCGCGCAACCAATCCAGTTCTGTCAGCCCACACTGCAAATAGATCTGGATGGTTGTGGTCGATCGAGGGAGGCATAAGGCTGTCATCGAAATACACGTCCCCGCGCGCATCTTCTCCGTAACGCACCAAGGCCGCCACGCTCATGGCGCGCGATTGCATGTTGGCGTCGAGAGTGGAGATCATTCGCCGTTCGGTATCGTAGACGCCGGTGAAGATGAGGCCCAAGGCAAGAACAACTTGGGAGACCACCAAGGTGGCGATCAGGCGTCCTTTAATGGAATTACGCAGCATGGGTTCTTAGTCTTGCAAAGTGGGTCTTGCGAACTCAGTCTTGCAAAATATAACCCTGACCGCGGATCGTCTGAATGAATTGCCGCGTAGTTTCATCCGTCAGCTTTCGTCGTAAGCCTGAAATGTAAACCTCGATTACATTGCTGAATTTTTCCCAGTTGTAATCGTAGAGATGCTCCAGCAATTCGGTTTTTGAAACCACGGCACGCGGGCGGTGCGCCAGATACTCGAGAACGCGGTACTCCATGGCCGTCAGGGTGATGATCTTTCCGGAGCGAGTTACCGTGCGATTCACGGTATTGAGTTGAACGTCGCCGATGGTCAGAACGGGAGAGGGCTGTCCTTTACCGCGCCTCACCAGCGCCTTGGTACGTGCCAGGAGTTCGCCCAGATCAAAGGGCTTCGTCAGATAATCGTCCGCGCCGGCGTTAAGCAGTGCGACAACAGACTCTTTGTCATCTCTCGCGGTCACTACCAGCACGGGTGTTTGCTGGCCCGCTTGGCGGATGCGGGTAAGCAACTCCTTGCCATCGAGCAGGGGCAGCATCAAGTCAAGCAGAACCACATCATAGGAGTTGGACTGCATCAGAAACAGTCCTTCCTCTCCGTCGGGTGCAATGTCCACAGCGTAGCCTGCGCTCTCGCGTAGACTGCGCGCAATGTTTTCTGCCAGCCGGGGTTCGTCTTCAACGATCAGTACACGCAACGCTCGCTCCTGAAATTACAACCTGAGGCTATTCCGTTTTGGCTTAACCGGTGCTTAAGGTTTGGCGCCAATTATGCCGGAGAGGATAAGATCGCTGCCCGTTATGGGATAGCTTATCCCAAAATCGGCCCCTTTTTGCATCGAGAGGTTCTGCGCGTCAATCTCTTAAGTAGAAGCACGTAAAAGGTCTTCCTCCCTTTGTGCAAAATAGCGAATATTTGGCGAAACAGTTGCTTATGGATTGGTGTTCATCGGACTTGCTATAAAAAACACTTCGAGGAAACACGTGGGGACTCCATGCTGAATCTCAATGACATCAAAATTACTCAACGCGATAAACAGGTTCTGACATTGCTTGTGCAGGGCTGCAGTAACAAGGAAATCGCAACTCAGCTCCACATCAGTCCGCGCACCGTAAAACAACATTTACGCACGTTATTTTTGAGGGCCGGAATTCGGGATGGACGCAAGCGCGTGAAACTCGCGACCGCCATGTTTCAGAAGGAGCAGATGGATTCATGCAACCACGCGATCGTTTAACTGCAAAGGAAGTTCAAGTGGCGGCCTTGGTTTGGGAGGGGCTGACCAACCGCGAAATCGCTCACGTAGTGGGCACAACTGAGCAGGTCATCAAGAATTACCTGCGCACCACCTTCGACAAACTCGGAGTTTGGAGCCGGTTGGAACTTGCCCTCTATGTGGCGAGTCACGGCGGTATCCGCTGGAAAGAGGAGCTGGAACTGAATGTACATTCTGGGCTAGAGCCGCTGCCGGTCACGGTTTAAACGACGAGAAAATCGGACTCAGTCCAGAGGTCTGCCGCCTAGGGAGAGTGTTTTAAGGTGTTGCTGCAGTCGCTTGGAATCATTTTCGGAGATCTCGGTGAACTTTACGCCGATTCCGAAACCTGGCGTGCTACTGGTAACAATTGCATCGACCCACAATTTCACTTCCTGAATCCACAGCCCAATCTTAAGTTTTTGATCCTGCTTTAGGGGAATTGACATCTCGACGAAGCAACCACCTATGCTGAGGTCGGCTGCCTTGCCCCAGATGAGGGCTGCGCCTTCCGGGTGAAGTTCCACTGAAGTCGAGCAGCGCAAGCGAGGATGTTTTCGACGGTCTTGTGAGGGTCGGTAATCGTCGGCTTGTGGGGCCGGAAGAGGAAAATCCCAAATCGGCTTTTCCGGCGTGATGTTCAATAACCCGATGTGGTCGCCTGTCGGGGTACCCGCTTGGCCCACCCACTTCACGCGAAAATGTATTTTGGTCGTCCCGTACGTCACTCCGACAATCTCGTCGAGAGCGGGTTTTGCCTTCAACCCACTCAATTCGACGCCTTGTTTGCTAACGTTGACGGTCGTGACTTTTTCGGAAAAAATTTGTCCCGAGCTGTCGGTCCCAAAAATTCGGACCGGCACCTTGATTTCTATTCGAGGCTCACGACGTTTCCCCATGCGATTTTGACCCGTGACTTGGCAGCTGCACGGATGCTAAAGACCCTTATCTCTTGAGGGTAGAACATCTTAGCCGAGATTGGCTGTTCCGTCCATACATACTCGAAACTGAAGTACCTGGAATGGAAATCCCCATTTCCGCGAAGCTTCTGAGTCTATAACAGGGAAAAACGCTGCAAATGGTTGCGGCTGTCCATTGTTGTTTGGGAAATTTTCCCTGAATTGGCTCGTGTTACCAGGGTTTTAGCGCGGTTACACCGTCCGCTTGCGGCAACCAAATTGCTTCTTGTTGGTGCGCGCCGTTCTCTGCGAGCTGTCTCCCAAGCATTGCGGCTACGAGGTAGGTATGGCTTACAAAGAGACTTTCTGGATGGCGTGCGACTCTACTGAGCAACTGCGCGCGGAATATGGCCCCTTTCACACCCGTGGAGAAGCTGAGCGGGAAGCCCGCAAGCTCGGATTTGGATTTTTACTACGCTATGAGCACATGATCGGGGAAAAAGAAGACATTCAGGAGGTCCGCTGCATTTTCATTGAGCTGCCATCGGTGCCTGTATTGGTAAGAGCCAACCGCAAGCTGCATACCCGTTGCGCCAGTTGCGGAGAGAGTTCCGTCCATGATGAGTCCTGGCGCGCCGAAGTTTGGGCCGACATCCACGAATTCGAGCACTCCCGTCATCTTGTACGGCTTTTCGAGCAGACACGGGCGGAAGGCTTGAAGGAAATCGAAGACTGGCGCGACACCTGCGCTTGATGCTTTAAGGATGTTTTAGGGACGACAACTGGTTAGCCGCCGCACGATCCACAAGCCAAATCAATTCCCCATTTTTCGGGCGCACTTGCTGTGCTGGCAAACCGCTGTTTTTATTCTCGAGAACTTCGTGAAGTGCTGGAGCTTTGTCTTCGCCAGCTACAAGAAATGTCACACGTGCGGCGTTATTTAATACAGGGTAGGTAAACGTGATGCGGTAGGTCTTGAACTTCTCCACCCAGTTTGCCACCACCAATCGTTTGTCTTCATGCAGGGCGGCGCTGTCAGGAAATAGCGACGCCGTATGTCCATCGGGTCCCATGCCAAGCAGGATTAAGTCAAAACGGGGTACTTCTCCTGGCCGAAGTTTGAAAAAGGTTTTGAGCGTTTCTTCATAAGCTCTGGCTGCCGAATCGGCGTCTTTGCCTTCCGTGGGAACGCGAAACACGTTCTCCTTGGGTACGGGCACTTTGGAAAGCAGCGCCTCGTAGGCCATGCGGTAGTTACTGTCGGGATGGTCGGGAGGCACATGCCGCTCATCTCCCCAAAAGAAATAAATCTTGTTCCACGGGAGTGAGGCAAACTTCTCGCCAGTAAGCAAATGGAACATTCCCTTTGGGGTCGAACCTCCGGAAAGCGCGACCGTGAATTTTCCTTGGGTTTGGACGGTCGCATTCGCAGCTTCAGCGAACTCGTCAGCGGCAGCTTGAAATAGCTCTGCCGGAGTTTCCAAAATGCGAATTTCTGCTTGATCCGGCATAGTTACTAAGCAACCGATCTCACAACGGCGCAGCGTGCGGCACCCAGCAGTGCCAAACTGTCGTTGGTGATGACGCTCACGGGCATACTCTCCATCAGGTGCTGCATGCGGCCTTTATCCAGGAACGCCTTCAGAAAGAGGGAACTGGTTAATTTCGGCAGCAGCTTGGGCGCGATGCCACCGGCCAGGAAAACTCCGCCCGTAGCCTTGTATTTGAGAGCAAGATTTCCGGCCTCCGCCCCATATACGGATATGAACAAATCGAGCGCGTGTTCGCTGAGAGGGCAGCTCCCGGAGAGTGCCGCTTTCGAGATGACGGCAGCGGGATCGGAATGCAGCATTTCCTCCAGCAGCCACCTGGGTTCAGTTCCCCGATTCGTGTCACGTAAAAAATGGTAGACGTTTACCAAGCCAGGTCCGGAAAGAATTCGTTCGTAACTTACGTGTCCGAAACGCGCATGCAAGTAACGAAAAAGCTCAACTTCCAAATCGTTTTGTGGCGCGAAATCCCCATGGCCTCCTTCAGAAGCGAACACATGATGATTCTCGCCGTCCCAGTACATGCCAGCTTCGCCAAGGCCAGTACCCGCCGCAATTACGGCCTGATTGCCTATGGGTTTACCCTTCACTTCGTTAAGGGCTACAACATCCGTCGGAGACAAAGCTCCGATACCCCAGGCGGTCGCTTCCAGATCATTGATCAGGAGAGCCTTTTTGATATTGAGTTCATTGGCCAGACGCTTGGACTCGATTACCCAAGGAAGGTTCGAGGTCTCGACCCGGCCATTCGTCACCGGGCCAGCAATTCCAAAGCAAGCCAAGGTGGGAGGCACCGGAGAAGCATCGACGAATTTCGTCACGATTTGATCCAGGCCGGCATATTCGCGGCTCGGAAAAACCGAAGCAGAAACCAGGCTATAGTGTCCATTTAGGACATCGAAAAAGGCGAGTCTTGCGTGTGTGCCTCCGATGTCGCCGGCCAGAATCATTTCTCGAAATTCCTCCAGTGTCGTCCTTCGCGTTCTAACAAATCGTCAGCGTCTTTTGGTCCCCAAGTCCCTGCGGCATAATTCGGGAAATAGCGTGGTGGCAATGCCTTCCAGACATCAAGAACCGGGCTGACCACGCACCATCCTGCTTCGACCATGTCGGCTCGCTGAAAAAGAGTCGCGTCACCGATCATGCAATCGTGCAGCAGGCGCTCGTAGCCAGTGCTGGGCTGCGTTCCAAAGTAGTCTTGATACTCGAAGCTCATATCGACGGCGCCCAGGCGCATGGACGGTCCCGGGACTTTTGCAGCGAAACGAAGCGAAATTCCTTCTTCCGGTTGGATATGCACGACCAGTTGATTTGGCATCAGGGTTTCAACCGGAGTGTCTCGGAACAGAACAAATGGCGCACGACGAAATTGGATAACAATTTGCGTATGACGAGCACCAAGGCGTTTTCCAGTTCGCAGATAAAACGGCACATCCGCCCATCGCCAGTTATCCATGGACAACTTCATCGCGACAAAGGTTTCAGTGCGTGAATCGGGTGGAACATCAGGTTCTTCGCGGTACCCAGGCACTCGTTCCCCTTCAACAATGCCCTCGCCATATTGGCCGCGTACTGTCTTAGTCAAAACATCTTCGGCTGTGAAAGGCTGGATGGCACGCAGAATCTTGTTCTGTTCATCGCGCACTGCGTCGGCCTGGAATGAAACCGGAGGTTCCATCGCCGTGAGGCTAATCAGCTGCATCATGTGGTTCGGCACCATGTCACGCAAGGCGCCGGCCTGATCGTAGTAACTTCCGCGCTGCTCAACCCCGACGGTTTCTGTGACCGAGATTTGCACGTGGTCGATGTAGCGGCGATTCCAGATCGGTTCAAAGATGCCGTTAGCGAAACGTAGAGCCAAAATATTTTGGACGGTTTCTTTGCCGAGGTAATGATCGATGCGGTAGATCTGATTTTCTTTCGCAACGCTGAGCAACCGCTGATTAAGCGCCCGTGCGGATTCAAGATCGTGACCGAAAGGTTTTTCGATAATTACTCTGCGCCAGTGGTGTTCGTTTTGCTCCATCAATCCGACCGCGGCCAGGTTCTCGACCACGGGGCCGAAGTAATCCGCACTCGTCGCCAGGTAGTACAAATGATTGCCTTGCGTGGAGTGTTCTGCGTCCACCTTTTCCAACGAATCTTTGAGCCGGGAATACAGATCCTTGTCGCCGAAGTTTCCGCGCAGATAGTACATGCGCTTCAAAAACCATTCCCACAACTCGGGATCGACGCCGTCGCTCGCGAATCGTTTCATGTCGTCCGTGATTTTTTGGCGAAAAACTTCGTCCGACATTTCGGCGCGCGCGACTCCTACTACCGCAAACTCGCGCGATAGCAATTCGCTTTTTGCGAGATTGTAGAGAGCGGGAATCAACTTACGCCGGGTCAAATCGCCGGCAGCACCGAAGATAACCATGGTGCATGGGTCAGCAGGTCGGCCAGTTCGCAACTGTGGCGTTGCTGGCATTATTTCGGTATGGCCCATCTCGTTCCTCAGTTGCTGTTTGTGAAACGCTTGTTTTTAATGTCGTTAAGCGTTATCGAATTTATGCGCTCTTCTTCGCGTCTGGTTTTGAGGCCTTCAATTCTATGTGGCCGCCAAATTTTTGACGCATAGCCGATAACATCTTTTCTGCAAATGTGTGTTCCTGCCGGGATCGGAATCGCGTGAACAGTGCCGCCGACAGAACATCAACTGGAACGGCTTCATCAATCGCTGCTTGAATGGTCCAGCGGCCTTCGCCGGAATCTTGCACGAAACCCGTATATTCAGACAGCGTCGGATTTTCCGCTAAAGCCATCGCAGTGAGATCCAGCAGCCACGAACTGACCACGCTGCCGCGTCGCCAAACCTCGGCGATATCTGCCAGATTTAAATCAAAGCGATGCTCTTCTGGAACTTCATTACTCTTGGCATTCTTAAAAATGTCGAAGCCCTCGGCATAGGCCTGCATAATTCCGTACTCGATGCCGTTGTGAACCATCTTGACAAAATGGCCAGCACCGGAGGAACCACAATGGATGTATCCTTCTTCGGCTGTGCCCGACATCTTTTCACGTCCGGGTGTTCGTGGAATATCACCGCGGCCCGGAGCCAGAGTCTTGAAAATAGGATCGAGTTTCTGCACTGCTTCGTTCGGACCGCCAATCATCATGCAATATCCGCGATCGATGCCCCAGACGCCGCCGCTGGTTCCCACATCCACGTAGTGAATACCTTTTTCACGAAGCTGTTTGGCGCGCCGGACATCATCTTTGAAATAAGAATTGCCGCCGTCGATGAGAATGTCACCCGCCTCGAATTTGCTTGCGAGCGCCTGTACGGTTTTCTCGGTTGCATCGCCTGCAGGCACCATAAGCCAGGCGATGCGGGGCTTGGAGAGCTTACTAACGAAGTCGTCGAGAGAAGCCGACGCGATTGCGCCCTCGCCTTCCAGGTGCTTCACATTATCGACGGTCAGATCCGTTACCACCAGTTCGTGTCCGCCGCGCATTAAGCGGCGTGTCATGTTGGCGCCCATCTTGCCGAGACCGACCATTCCTAAACGCATGCTTTACTCCTCGTTCATATTAAATCGTTTCTTTAGTGGGAGAACAGTGCTTTCTTCATGTCACGTCCGGGAGTCAGAAGAACCTTACTTCAGTGCTTCCAGAACTGCCGCTTGCAACTCAGAAAGCCCCGTGGCGAGATCTTTTCCTAGATGCACCCGCAACGCCCGACGGCCACGCTCAATGAGTACCTGGAAATCGCCGCGCGCTTGCGCTGCTTTCACTATGCCAAAAGTATATTTCTGTCCGGGTACTGGCAGATCATTCGCGTCGTCACATGTAATTTGCAGGAACACACCCGAGTTCGGTCCGCCTTTATATGCCTGACCGGTGGAATGCAGAAAACGAGGTCCGAATCCAAGGCACGTTGCATTGTGCTTGCTGTCCCGAACAGCGTGACGGATGTCCTGCAATCTCGCCTCGTGATCGGCATTCATCTCGACGTACGCGAGTAGCGCGAAGTAATCGCCTTGGCCCAAGCGATTCAAATGCGCTTGCAAGAAGGCAGCAAGCGACTTCTCCTTGGCGGTTTTGGCGAGAGCGTCGGCATTTTTTGAGTCAGTGAAAAGTTTGGTCCCGCCGTTCTCAGTTTTGTCTTCAAAGAATGGCTGCTCCGCGGGAAGGGAACCCGTCTCTTCGTACTTCGAGGTGAGGTTGCGAGTTGCGATTTTGCTAGCCTCTACATCGGGCTGATTAAACGCGTTGATACCGACGAATAGATCCGGCTACTGCAGTTGCGATTTCCCAGCGAAAGAATTCCTGGCCGAGATCGTAGATGTCATCTACCGCGATTCGCACTACAGGATGCCCTGCTTTTTCGAGCGCATCCACCTTTGTGTCTTGATTTGCGTCCGGTGCGGAGGTTTGTCGCAAGTACGCGAATATTCGGTCTTTACCATAGATCGTAGGAGGGCCAACTTCCTCGCGATCCACAGGAATGATGCCTTTGCCTTGCTTGCCAGTGGACTCGGCGATAAGTTGTTCAAGCCATGCACCCAGATCAAAAATCCCCGGAGAGGCGATAAACGTAATCTTGTCGCGGCCACTCTTCGCAGCGCTTCCCAGGACGATCCCCAGCAATACGCCTGGATTATTTCTTACAGCCACCGCAGCACCGCATGCTTTTACCATTTGCTGAGTGCGGTCGAGAAACTTAGCGACGTTGAGGCCCATGGCCGCGGCAGGAACCATTCCGAAATTCGACAATGCAGAATAGCGTCCGCCGATACTTGGGACACCGTGAAAGACATGGCGGAATTTGTCCCGCTCGGCTACTTGCTGCAACTTTGAGCCGGGATCAGTAATCGCGATAAAGCGGCTTCCAGCGTTTTCCGCTCCGACAACTTCTTTGGCACGTTCGAAAAAGTACTGCTTATAAATATTGGGTTCGAGAGTCGTGCCTGATTTGCTCGAAACAATAAAAAGTGTCTTAGCGAGATTAACGCTTTTCTCGGCAGATTTAATCTGCGCGGGATCCGTCGAATCTAAAACATGAAGCTGCGGGAAGCCGGAGATGTGGCCAAAGGTCTTCTCCAATACCTCAGGGCAAAGACTGGAGCCTCCCATGCCCAGCAGAAGAATGTCACTGAAGTTCTCCCGCTTTACTTCTTCCGCGAAACGCTGCAGTTCGTTTATTTTCGCAATCTGTTCTTCGGTGATATTCAGCCATCCGAGCCAGTTTGCTTCATCAGTGCCAGTCCATAACGAGGCATCGCGCTGCCACAATCGTTCAACTTTTTTGCCGCGTTCCCAATCCTCAATTGCGCTTGCAACAGAGGTCTCCAGTTCCGGGGATAATTTATAGGTTTGCTGACTCACTTCGAAGCCGCCTTGCCAACCGTGTTCTTCTGTACGGCTTCAAGGAGCTTGTCAAAAGCGTCTGCAAACAATTTCACGCCGTCAACGGTCAGCTTGTCGGTGACCTCTTTCATCGAGATGCCGAGCTTCGGAAGCGTATCCATCACCTGTTTCGCTCCTTCAACATTTTCCGTCAGGCTTTGGCGTAATTTGCCGTGATCACGAAAGGCGTCGAACGTAGCAGGAGGAATTGTGTCCACAGTGTCTGGACCAATTAGTTCTTCGACGTACAAGACATCCCGGTATTTCGGATTCTTCGTGCTAGTGCTGGCCCACAGCACGCGTTGGGTCTGCGCTCCCTTGTCGGCGAGTTTCTTCCAACGATCGCCGCTGAAAATCTTCAAGTAGCTCTGATAGGCCAGCTTCGCATTGGAGATGGCGACTTTTCCTTCGACGCTCTTTAGCTGCTCCTGCTCGACCTGATCCTTTGATTCCTTAAGCCGTTTTTCGACGATGGCGTCTATAGCCGAATCGATGCGACTGACGAAGAAGCTGGCAACGCTGGCAACTCTGCTAAGATCGCCTCCACTCGCGGCGTGCTTCTCCAGGCCAGCGATGTAGGCTTCTGCGACTCGTTCGTAGACATCTTGCGAGAACAGCAACGTGACATTGATGTTGATGCCTTCGCTGATCAATTGTTGAAATGCGGGAATACCTTCTTTGGTGCCGGGAACTTTCACCATCAAGTTCTCGCGCCCCACAGCCTTCCATAATCGGCGCGCTTCTTCGAGCGTTGCTTGAGTATTGAGAGCGAGGCCAGGAGCGACTTCCAGGCTGACATATCCATCATGCCGTTTAGAGCTGTCGTAAACCGGCCGCAGCAGATCGGCAGCGGCTTGGATGTCTTTGATCGCGAGCAATTCGAAGCGGCCCTTGGCGTCCAAGTCGGTTCGTGACTCGAGCGATTTCAATTGGTCGTCATAATCGTTGCCGGCTTCGATAGCTTTTTCGAAGATAGCCGGATTTGAAGTCATCCCGCGCAGCCCATCTTCGTCTATGAGGCGTTTGAGTTCGCCGCTAGTGATCAGATTGCGACGGATGTAATCGAGCCATACTGACTGGCCGAACTTCAAAAGATCTTTCAGGGGATTGGTAGCTTTGGCAGTATCAAGAACTCCAGTGGGTTGCATAAATCCTCACTTTCAAAAATGCTTGTGGCTAAATGCCGGGAATCCGGAGATCTAAAATCGACCGGATCGTCGTTAACGGCAACTATCAATTCTGCGATTTTGATTCTGCAATCGATTGTTTTGCGGCTTCGACAATCTTGTCAGGCGCGAAGCCAAATTTTTTCAACAAATCTTTCAGCGGCGCCGACGATCCGAAAGTGTGCATTCCGATCGTCTTGCCGGTCGGGCCCACGTACTGTGCCCAGCCAAAGGTTGCCGCCTGTTCGACCGAGACTCTGGCCTTCACTTGTGGCGGCAATACTTGATGCCTGTAAGATTCGTCCTGCTTTTCGAAAATTTCCCAGGAAGGCATACTGACCACCCTGGCCTTGATTCCTTCCGCCTTGAGACTCTCATAAGCCTCGACGCACAACGACACTTCGCTGCCGGTCGACATAAGAATGACATCTGGTTTGCCGTCCGATGCGTCGGCAAGGATGTATGCGCCCTTAGCTACCCCGGACGCGGGCGCATATTTCGAGCGATCCAGTGTTGGTAGTGCCTGACGACTTAGCACCAGCGCGACGGGCTCGTGCTTCAGGTGCATGATCACTTTCCAAGCCTCGACAACTTCATTCGCATCGGCGGGCCGCATAACAATCAGACCAGGTACGGCACGCAAGGATGCCAACTGCTCCACCGGTTGATGCGTAGGCCCGTCTTCACCCAAACCAATTGAATCGTGCGTGTAGATAAATATTGAAGGAATTTCCATCAGAGCGGCCAAGCGAATTGTAGGCCGCATGTAATCGCTAAAGTTGAAGAATGTGCCCCCATAAGCTTTGAGCTTCGAGATCACCAAACCGTTTACAGCAGCGCCCATCGCGTGTTCGCGTACTCCAAAATGCAGGTTGCGCCCGTCGTAATGACCGGCTTGAAAATCCCCAGCTCCTGGAAATTTGAGAACCGCTTTCGTGGAAGTTGCCAGATCAGCCGAGCCGCCAACCAGCCACGGGATGTTTTCTCCAAGAAGGCTAAGGACTTTGCCCGAACTTTCGCGAGTTGCTATTCCCTTTGCGTCGGCAGGAAATGTCGGCAAATTCTTGTCCCAATCATTGGGGAGTTCGCGATCCTGCATCCTTTTGACCTGGTCAGCGAGATCAGGGAATTTCTTTTGATATTCCGCAAATAGCTTGTTCCAATCGGTCCGAAGGGCATGGCCGCGCTTGCCGATTCCTTCGCGGAAGTGCTCCTTCACTCCGTCCGGCACAAGGAATTGTTGATCTTCCGGCCAGCCGTAGAATTTCTTCACCAGCTTTACTTCGTCTTCGCCCAGCGCCTCGCCGTGAGCCGCACTCTTATCCTGTTTGTTGGGAGACCCATAGCCGATATGGCTGTTCACCACGATGAGAGTGGGGCGATCGTTTGTCTGAAGGAAGTTATTGTAGGCTTTGGATAATTCATCCAGATTATTGGCATCCGCAACATGAGTTACGTTCCATCCATAGGCTTCAAAACGTTTAGATACATCTTCGCTAAATGACCAATTCGCGGGACCGTCGAGGGTGACGTGGTTGTTGTCGTAAATCCAGCATAGATTGGGCAGCTTAAGATGGCCTGCGAGCGAGGCAGCCTCACTCGCCACTCCTTCCATCATGTCGCCATCACCGCACATAGCGTAAATGTTGTAATCAAAAATCTTAAAACCGGGGCGATTGTAGCGAGCAGCCAGCCACACCGCAGCCATCGCCATGCCCACACTATTTCCAACTCCCTGTCCAAGCGGCCCCGTTGTCGTTTCGACTCCGGACGTGAGACGGTACTCGGGATGTCCTGGCGTTTTGCTATCAATCTGGCGGAATTTTTTGAGGTCATCCAGAGTGAGCGCAAATCCGCTGGTGACTTCGTACTCTGGAGTTACAGCTCGTACTTCTGTTAGAAAAAGCAACGCATACAGCAGCATGGACGCGTGGCCGTTCGAAAGAACGAAGCGGTCGCGGTTAGGCCAGATAGGGTCGGCAGGATCGTAACGCAAAAATTGCTGCCACAGCGAATAGGCGACGGGAGCAAGTGCCATTGGAGCGCCAGGGTGCCCGGAGTTGGCTTTCTGTACTGCGTCAATCGCCAGAGTGCGAATAGTGTTGATGCTCAATGTTTCTATCTGCTTACCCGAGAGCACAGTTTGTTCGGTCGTCGCCATAGATGGAACATCTCCTCACGGCAGCTTAGTCAAGTTGCAGGCAGGTTACTAAAGAACGTGGATCAACTCCCGCGCAACATACCTATTCGCAGTTTACCAATTTCCAGGAACACCTGCTCTGCCGCCGAGGCTGGCGAATGAGAGAAGTCAGAATCATTCCATAATCATTCAGCTCTATGGATGATTTTGTCTTGTTAAGGATTCACAGCAGAAAAGATTTAATTGAAACAATCGGAAGCGTGGACAAATCAGCTTTTCAGACGCGCCAAGTAGCCTTGTTCGCTTTGGAACTGGCTCATGCTGTTCTCAATAAATTTAAGGAATCGCCGCAAAGTTCCACGTTCAGTTGAATCGAGGCCGGTAAACTTCACGCGGACGCCAAAACAAGGACTGCTGCGGGTGACAATTCCGTTCAGAATCATTCCCTTCACCCAAAGCTGACCGTTGGCCAGCCACAACCCGATGCGCAAAGGGACTCCGCTCTCGACTGGAGTTGCTGTTTCGATGAAGCACCCGCCCACGCTAGTGTCCGCTAAATTCCCCCAAAGTGGCGCATCGGCTCCATCCACTCGCATTTCTACCGCCACAAAGCATTTCATGCGAGGATGCCGGCGCCGGTCTTGCGCAGTTGGGCTCAGCCAAAATGAAGCGACTTCATCGGGATCAAATGGTGGAGCAGCTTTGGATGCTATAGGGACGGCCACTGCGGCTGATATCGAATCGCAAGTAGCAGCGCTCGCAGCATCAGGTTTGGCTGAAGAAGTCTTGATTTTGCGCATCGCCTCGAGCAATACCTGATCGCGCTTTTCGGCCGACGCATCCCGGTAGGCTTGTAAGAGTTCGCCGAGATGGCTGACTAAATCCGGATCGGACAATAAATGTGTCCAATCGGTGCCTTTCGCGGCGTGATCGGGGCTGCTCATGCTAAAGGTTTTGCCTCGAGTTTCTCAATGGATGCCTATCAGAGATGCTTATCAGAGAGGAGCCGTTTCAGAGACTCTACCCTCCTGTAAGAGTGAAGCAGAGAGAGTGTCCCAACAAGATGACTATAGGCATACACGGAGGTAACTCGCGATAATTACCGCAGCATAAGAGAGGTATACGAGTTCGCTCCAAAAGAGCAGGACGGCTGTTGCCAGTTGCACTCTCAGCGATGTATTTCCAGGAGTGCAGATTGACACTAGCCGTCCTACTTCAAATCAGAGCAACCCAAAATCAAGCTACTACATTCAGCGCGCTACTCTGAGCCTGCGTAGAAGCCGGACTCGTGCTGGCATTTAAGAAATTCAGCACGATCTGATCGTTCGTATTGTTTAAGTTGAGGGTGACCTGTTCACCGTGGTTCGAGCTGTTGGCGCTACCAGCCGGATTCACGCTGATTCCGATCTGTTCGCCTCCGCTGGCATTCTCGCTCAGGTTGATCGTGATCTGTTCATTGCTGGCATTACCCAGATTCAGAACGACCTCGCCAGGACTAGAGGACGAAGAAGTATTAGACGTGCTACCAGAGCCGTTGCCAAAATTCAAAACGATTTCTGGTGTGTTCGAGCCAGTACCGTTTCCGAGATTCAAAACGATTTCGGGGCCGGATGCTGGGTTACTGCTGGGTGTAGTTGTCGTACTCGGCGTGGTTGTTGCCGGAGTCGTTGTACTTGGCGTGGTTCCTACCGTAGAGGTAATGGGTGAGGTCGTAGTCCTTGCAGGAGTTGTCGATGTGACGGGCGAACTCGTTGGAGTGTTGGTTGTGTCTACAGTGTTTCCATTTCCGTTGGTCAGGGTGATGGTGATCGCCGGACCAGAGCTGCTTCCCGGATTGTCGCCTGGATGTTTGCGGAATGAGTTATACAATTTGGCATAAGCGGCTTGAGCGCCTGCCAGATCCCCGCTTTGAAGGTCTTGGCCAATAGTTGCGAAATCCTGGGCTCGCTGAGTGTTTTTAAAAGGATTTGTCGCTGAGCCCGTGAAAGCGCTATTTTGGCTTAGGCTGGCAAGAGCGTTATAGGCTGTCTGGGCTCCTGCCAAGTCGCCGGATTGGAGCGCCTGGCCGAGTTGACTAAGATCGGTGCGGCGTTCGTGGAAGAAGGGTGTGAGTGGGCCCGGTTGAGAAACTGCGGTACTTGCAACTGCTGCTGCCGACATAACTTTCTCCTGGGATGGGATTGATTAACAGGAAATTGGGTCAAGCTTCTTGTTTGCCATCCAACATTTTCATCGGCGCAAGCCGGTGCCCACTTGAGTCTGATTTTTGACCGACATTAGAAAAATACTTCGAATAAGAGAACATTAATCTTTAAGTCGTTGTTGTCTGGATTCGAACCGCTCGAATATTTCTCATACTCGCGCTTTACACATGGACGACCGAAGCTCTCAAACTCTAGATCGCTGTAGCTGCTTACGACTGTCTGGCGCCCTTCTATGCCCAGATTGCAAATGCAAAGAAACAATATCTCGAGAGTATAGAAAGGCTGATCACCGCCCGAATTCCGTCCGGAAGCCGATCCTTACTCGATGTCGGAGCGGGAGATGGCTCTCGCGCCTTACGAATCGCGGCAGGAAGCGGGACTGGATACCATTGTTCTGCTCGAACCGAGCCAACAGATGGTCAAGAGTTGCCCTACGGCAACTGAGGTGTGGGCAATTCGTGCAGAAGAGCTGGGGTCCAGCCAACTTGCCGCAAAGGGTTTTTCTTCTGATCGACAATTCGATGTCATCATCTGCTTGTGGAATGTGCTCGGTCACATACGGCCTCAGGCAAATCGTGCCCACGTACTGCGTGAAATAAGCACACGGCTGTCCCCTCAGGGGGTTCTCTTTGTCGATGTGAATCACCGCTACAATATTTTGTCCTATGGCTTGTGGAAGACGACAGTCAGGTTCTTATATGACCAACTATCGCCGGCCGAAGAAAACGGAGATGTTACCGCGACCTGGGATATTGACGGAATGACGTGTTCGACCTACGGACATGTTTTTACTGATAAGGAAATCGGAAAACTGACGGCTGATTCCGGCTTGAGGATCAAAGAGCGCCTTGTTGTCGACTATGAAACCGGAGTCTTGCGGAGATCTGGCTTTCAAGGGAATCTGCTCTACGTCTTTCGCCGTTTGTGACGTCGTCGCCTAAAAAGCAAAGTAT
Source organism: Terriglobia bacterium (assembly GCA_963791575.1). Lineage (GTDB taxonomy): Bacteria > Acidobacteriota > Terriglobia > Terriglobales > Acidobacteriaceae > JAOAPG01. The sequence continues at coordinate 215,558 of CAWBSY010000008.1, forward strand.
CGAGCTGTCGATTTTCAGTTCACGACTTGAATAACAGATCTCCAAGTGAAATCGTGGTCAAAACTCGAGTAATAATTTGAGACGCATGACCATCGCCATATGGATTTTCGAGGCATTGGACAGACTCTCTGAAATCGGACGACAGCGTGTGCACAATCGCCTTGCGTATCTCTTTTCGCTTCGCGGGAACGTCTAAAACATTGGCGGCATGTTCACGCCCCTTCTGTCGGATTCCAATGTTCAAGGCTGGAACTCCCAGAGAAGTAGACTCGATTACCCCGCTGCTGGAATTCCCGATAAGAAGATCTACATTCCTTAGAAGACTTAAGTACGTTGTGTGGTCAAGGTTCACAAATAATTTTGAATCAGGCCTGCTCGAGATAAATCGCTCCGTCATGTGAATCAACTCGCGACTGCCCGCGTCCGCGTTGGGATAAATGAAAAGAATCCGCTCTTTCGTTCCTTCCAGCGCAGCAAACATTTCCGTTGCTTCTGCCACTGTGTCTCTCATCAAAGTCACAGGGTGATAGAGGGCCAGTATTGTTTGCTTCTCTCGTCCAAGCGATATCCCAAGTTTCTTCTCGATTTGCCTTCTGCTAAGAAGTTTCGAACGCCGCAGGTTATCAAGGGACAGGCTGCCGCTGTAGGTCACTCGCCAGGACTGTTCGCCCATTGCAACCACGCGCTCTTGTGCGGCTCTGGTGCAAGCAAAATGCAGATGACTCATTTTCGTGATCGCGTTACGTACGGCATCATCGATCGCTCCCGCGGTAGTCTCGCCGCCCTCGATATGCGCAATCGGAATTCGCAAGGTTAAAGCGACCGACGCAGGAGCAAGCATCTCGTAACGGTCAGCTATCAGAATGATGAGGTCAGGCCGCATGCGCCCGAGTGCATCGGCCAATCCCAGCGTCGCAAGGCCAAGAGTTTTGGCCATCCCAACGTCGGTATCTGAGCTTAGCAAACACTCAATCGAGGTGACTTCTTTCTGATGGTCTTCCTGATTCTCGGCGAGTTCTTCGGCAGTGTGGCCGAACTCAGGAGACAAATGCGGCCCTAATGCGATCACATGCAAATCCACCTGAGAATGTCGAGCCAAATCGTGCACCAACCAGCGAAGATGGGCATAGTCAGAGCGCGAAGTTGTGATTACGGCAATTTTCCGTTTCATTTAGCGAAAGAAGAGATTCTACAGGCCGCTCTGCCCGCCAAACACTACTGAGCCAAGAATTGTTGAGCGAACAACTACGCAGTTACCAAAAAAGAAGGCCCGCTCTTTGTGCATGCGGGCCTTGATCCGGCTAAATATTTGACTGGCTGATCTATCGCTCAGCGAAAGTACTACTGGGCTGTTTCTCGCCTTGCTGCGTAGCCCCAACCTTGGGAGCAATGCTCCGCGCTTCTTTGAGATGATCTTCAAGGGTTGGCAGAGTTTGGGAGGCGAAGCTTTTCACATCGGGATCCTTAGCCATCTTGCTCTCTTTGCGAAACTCAGCCACGTCTTGCTGATGATCCCTCACCATATCGGCCATATAAGCTTGATCGAATTTCTTGCCCGAGAGCTTTGACAGTCGTTCCTTGGTAGCCTTGTCTTTCATATTGAGATCAGAGGGCACGTCCACCCCTTTGCTGCTGGCGATTTGCTTAAGTTGGTCGTTGGCTTTGCTGTGATCGTCCACCATGCGTTGACCGAATTTCTTCACGTCTTCACTGGAACCTTTTTCGGCTGCGAGCTTTCCGAGTTCTACTTCAGCTAAGCCGCCTTCCGCAGCTTTCTTAATGAACGTCTTATCCGCTGCACTCACCTTCGACGAGCCACTCTGGCCAGCGCTGGCTGAAGAGCTAGAACTCTGATCCGATCCCATGCTGGACTGAGCTGCTGCCCCCAGCGAAATGAATCCCGCGAGAGCCGTAGTCAACGCAGCGTTTCTCAAAATGTTTTTATCCATAGGTTCTCCTTTATGAGGGATATCTCCCATTTACAGCGAGCTTGGATGCAAACCCTCTGAAAGGGGTGAGCGGCGGGCGGGAATTGATGGACCCGATCTCACCATAGACGCGCGAGCCTGAATCCGCATCGAAGCACCACTTATGCGATCTACTTTCTGCAAAATATTTGGTGTGATCATTCTCGTGACTGCGAGTTTGACTATCGCGTCCGCCTCTCACAAATACAAACTGAACCCTTCTACGATTGTCCCCGCGGCGACCGGAGAGATTGATGTTGACAAGGACAGAAACGGAAATACGGCCCTTGACTTAAAGGTGAAGCATCTGGCGAAACCCGATAACCTGACACCGCCGCAGACTGCATATGTGGTTTGGATCCAAAGCCAGGGCGGCAACCCCGAAAATCAGGGACAGTTGAAAGTGAACGACAATCTGGAGGGCGAGTTCAAGACGGTCACTCCTTATAAGTCGTTTCAAATTTTCATCACTGGTGAAACTAATCCAAATGCAACAACACCGTCCGGCCCAGAGGTCTTAAGGCAGCAGATCACGCAATAGCACCTGACTTCTGAGTACATCATGCCGACTGACCCCAATCCAAGGGGCAACTCTTGCCGTCCAAAGATTCCTGAAGCTCCCTGTACTTGGCCGTCAGCACAGAATCAGCCACTTAGAGCTGAGTGAGCATTCACCCCTTCTGGCAAACAGCTTGCAATGCAATGAGAGTAGGAGGTTGAAATGTCCATCTCGGCAATCTCTTCCAACGCTCAAACCCAAGCCACTCTGCTGCAAAGCCTATTGCAGCAGGGCAGGGCGCAATTTCAAAACCTTGCTCAGGATCTCCAGTCTGGAAATCTGGCAGCTGCGCAGCAAGATTTCTCTCAGTTAACACAGAATGCATCCAGCTCCGGATCGGCTAGTTCGTCAGTAAGCGGCTCAAGCACGGCGAGTTTGCCGGCCACAGCAACGCTCCAAATTAAACAGGATTTAAGCACCCTTGCATCTAGTCTCCAATCCGGGAGTCTATCCGACGCCCAAAAAGCCTATGCGTCTTTGCAGCAGGACTTGCCGGCATCGAACTCGAACGGGCAGGTCCATCACCATCATCATCACGCTGTACCGGAAAGCACACAGAGTTCCACTGTCCCTGCTAGTTCAGGTGCGAACACTAGTCCAAGTAGTTTCAGCCTGAGTTCGATTTTGAGCAATATCAGCGCGGTACCCCTTGCGGGCCTTAGCTTAACGGCGTAGTTCATAACAACTGAGTAAGGGCGAGATCCGCCGATTCTCGCCTCCTCTGTACTCCGAGCGCGTGTCGGGATATGCTTGATGTGAATAGGGACTACCTCGGAGATTCATGTTCCTTCCCCATCCCAACTTCGGCGATGAAATTAATCGCTGTATCGTGCGATCGGAAATTGAGGGTGGAGTATTTCTAAAAGACCTGGCGCCCGAAACAGAGCTGCAGGTTCATACCCGGCATCATTGTTACAAGATGATTGTACTGGGTGAAAATCATGCACTGATTTCGGGACATCCCGAGTATTGTCCGGAGCCGGTTCTGGTTGCCATTGCAGGTTCGACTTGGGGAGGTTCCATGTTGAAGATGCGTTTTCTTGGCCGCGGCATGCATCTGGAATTTCATCATCCCGAGTACAAGACTCCGATCATCACATCGCCCATTCAGGAAATTCGAGAGTGTTTACAGCCGCTTCGGTCGCGGGTCCCCGCTACCGCATAGAGCGATCAAGTCACCTGAGTTTGGCCGAGCTGATGGCGTGCTTAGAGCCGTCCTTATATAAAAAGCGGATTGACATCGGAATGCATGACAATAATCTCCCTGAGCCCTGGTTGCGAGGAACGCTCCCGGAGGTTCCAGCCGTGCCTAGGGCGGTTCTGCACGCATTGCAATTAGCAAGGGAAGACGTTGAACACTGGTGCGGCAGTCTCAGTGATGAAGAATTGAACGCGCATCCAGCCGGACTTCCGTCGGTGGCGTTTCAGATCCGGCACATGGCACGGAGCATTGACCGCTTGCTCACGTATGCGGAAGGGAATCCGCTAAGCGAGAGCCAAATGTTGGCGCTGAAGACCGAAGATCAACCTGCGACTAGAGGCGATCTGTTCACGGAACTTGCGAATGTGTTAGAGAGGGCCGCGGACCGCATTCGAGGTTTTCGGCTCAGTGAATTAGAAGAGAAAAGATCAGTTGGAAAGAAACAGTTGCCAACTACTCTGGCGGGCCTTTTGGTGCACATTGCGGAGCACACGCAACGCCACGCAGGTCAGGCAGTCACAAGTGCAAAAGTGGCAAGAAGAACGCTCCGTGTTTCGTACGAGTGATCCATTAAACCGCAATCTCTTTTCACGTTTGAAGTGGATTATTGTCCGGCGGCGGAGACTGTTTCTACAGATTCAGCTAGATCGAGTTCCATCAACACGTACAGAGCCACTTGATTCTGGGTTGAAACACTCGTGGCCAGAACCTCGCCCGACGGACGATTCAACGGCACGCAGCGCATCGTTAACGCCTTCCAACCCTTTACTCCCAATTCAGCAATCTTAACGTTAAGCTGCTCGACACTCACTCCCTCGACGACTTGATATTCTTTCATCGAATCCACTCCCACTTTTGCTCAATGGTTCATAAACTTTATTGCAATTCAGTGTTAGTGGTCGATACAGTTCAGTGCCTACAACTAGAGCCTTAGCGTCGAGTTAGGCTTCAATCCGATGTGAGAGAGTCGCACTATAACTATTGTGATGAGAAGACTATTTGGTGGGCGCGGTAGGAATCGAACCTACAACCTGTCGATTAAGAGTCGAATGCTCTGCCAATTGAGCTACGCGCCCTGGTGAGGATTGAAGCAGGAAGAACGAGTTGTGATTATAACAATGCGCGACGGATATTGTCACAATGTGGCTGAGAAAACTAGATACCCTGAGCCAACTCACTTTGCGGCGGGAGACACTGCTTTTGTGGTCTCACTTCTAGGAACTGCCGCGAGAACTCCACTCGAAATGTCTCCTTTCTCGAGAACCTCCTTTAGTTTAAGAATGACCTGAAGCGTTACTTCTTGCCCCTTGCTAACCAGTAGCATCCCGGTATTGGTGCGGACTTCCTGTTGCAAAACCATGCCAGGGGATAAGTCTTCGATGGCGCAAGTGCGGGTGATCATGAATTTATCAGCGTCCACTTCCGTGAGATAATCAGCAATCTTTGGATCTAAGTCTGAATATCGAGTGCGGATTTCTTTTGCCGCGTCTGCTTTAGAGAATCCTCTCTGAAGATATCTATCGAAAGCCAACGCCGCTCCCAGAATCCTAGCGCCAGCTTGGGTTGTGTGTCCCAGCTCGTGATCAGAATTTTCCTCCATAACCGGAGAGGAGTCGTTCTGGTGAGCGATCATCCAAGCAACCGGTTCCATGCGCGGTATTTTCGAGAGCAAATCGTGGGCGACTGCCGGATGTGCGTCAAATCTGGCCTGTTGTTCCGGCGTAATTTCCCTGGCAGCGTCGATCGCTTCGATGGTTTCGTTATCGAGTGTTACACAGCCTAGCTGTGACATCATTGCGGCAATTTCGAGCCGCCACGAATCTGGTATCGCTAGTTTAGACGCAAGGTGTTCAATGTAGCGATGCACGCGCATGGCGCGTCCGAAGGAGGTCGGATCTACAGCGCTGAGCACTTCGGTAAGAACCCGAATGCTTCCTCGCAAAGTTTCTTCCAATAACTCCTGCTCCGTTGTGAGCAGACGATGCTGGGTCAAAGCAGCGACAAGAGTTTTCGATAAAATTTCCTTGTCGCACGGTTTACTAAGAAAGCGGAAAATATTTCCATCATTTACAGCATGCATCGCGACGTCAATGTCGGTGTTTCCAGTAAGCATAATGCGTGTGGTGTAAGGAGAAAGTTCCTTTATCTTAACCAGCAATTGGATCCCGTCCATCTCAGGCATGTGCATATCCGAGATAACAACTGCGAAGGGTCCTTCTTCTCGTACTTTCTCTAAAGCAACCGCAGGGCTGGACGCACTGGCAATCTGAAAGTCTTTGTGCAACAGCCGTTCGTAAGCTTCGAGCACCGAGGGTTCGTCGTCGACCAACAGGATTTTTTCAGCCATTTACCCTGCGTCTTTCTTCGATTTCGGAGCAGGCCCCATCCCAAAGCGGTAGCCGGTCTTGCAATCCGAGGTTTGATATCAGGGTTTCATCCAAAACCTCATGCTTTCTGCCTGGCTGATCTGGCTGTCTGCGCCGAGCGTAGTGATCTGCCACATGCACCGCAATCAAGGGAGAAAAAGTCGTTGGATTAGCGCGCGAGGGTTCGTGATGCCAAGCGACCGCTTCAACAATTTCTTCCGGAAGACCCCACAGCCCAAGCAAATATGCCCCAACCTGGGCGTGAATGTTATTGGGCAATCCGGCGCTGTTGCCGGAAATAGAGGAGATCTCAGCTGCGAGGCCGAGCCGCTCTTCGTAGGTAGAAGCGAGAATCAAACTTCCAATGTCGTGCAATAAACCTGCTGTGAAGGCAGTTTCTGTCGTGTGACTGCCAGCTTTTTCCACTTGCGCGATCGCTTTAGCGAATTGTGCGGTCGCAAGACTATGGTCCCACAGAGTTGGAAGTTGTTCCGGCAGTGTGCTAGTGAACTCGGAAAAAAGACCAGTTGTTTGTACCAAAGTCTTGATATTTTCGATGCCAATTATTCCGACTGCCTGTCTGGCGCTCACAATTCGCATTGGGGTGCCGAGAAAGGCACAGTTGACCAACTGCAGGACTTTTGCGGTCATTCCCATATCTCTTGCGACTAAATCGCCAACTGCTGAAACCGGCGGATTGGGAGAGTCGAGTAAGACTTTCAACGATCCGAGTAAAGATGGCGAACTTGGCACAGCAGCCATCTTGGATACCAGCTGTTTCAGTAGCGGATGGTGAAGCACATCTCGCAATGCGAACGCATGAATGAGTTTCTGCTTTATTTCGTCGATATCGCAGGGCTTGGAGAGATATTGGTGGGTCGGGCCTATGCATCTAAAAACCGTGTCACGATCGGACTGTCCAGAAAGCGCCATGCGCACGGTTTGAGGAAACAGGTTCTTCACCTGTTCAAGGAGTTGAGCTCCGTCCATGCCAGGCATGCGCATATCCGTAATCACGACATCAAATGGATTCACGGCCATCGTTTCGAGTGCTTCGCTTCCTCCGGATACAAACTCCATTTGCCATTCTTTTCGCATCGTTCGCAGGCTGCGTTCGATTCCGCTTAGTACCATGGGTTCGTCGTCTACAAAAAGAATTCGCTTGGTCATGAGGGCGCCGGCGTTGCCTTGATTGGCAGCTTCATGAAAAACGTCGTACCTTTCCCCATTTCAGTCTCGAACCAGATCTTGCCCTGATGGCGGCTGACAATTACGGAATGAGTCAGTGCCAGGCCTTGCCCGGTGCCTTTGCCCACGTCCTTTGTGGTGAAAAAAGGTTCGAACATACGTGGCTGGATTTCAAGGGGAATGCCAGTACCGGTATCGGCAACCGAGATCTCCACCGAGTCAGCTTCGCGCCGAGTGGAGATCGTTATTGCTCCTTTCTTCTTTTCTCCGTTTTCTGATACTCCTGCGATAGCGTGACTCGCGTTAATAATCAGGTTAAGTATTGCCTGATTGAATTCGCCCGCCAGGCAGGCTACGGGGGGAAGGTTATCGTCGAACTTGGTAATCACATCGGCGCAATATTTCCACTCGTGTTTCGCAACCGTGATCGTGGTCTCAATAGCCTTATTGAGATCGATTTCCCGCTTCTCTTCGGATCCTGGATGCGAAAACTCTTTCATTCCACTAACGATCTTAGCCACCCGCCGCAGCCCCTCAATAGCCTGATCCAAAGCATGAGGAATTTCTTTCATCAGGTAATCCAGATCAGCTTGTTCCACCAGTTGATCGAATTTAGCCAGCTCTTCTTGCGGAATGGCTCCGCTTTCGGCCGCGCGACGAAGATGCCGCGACTGGTCAAGTAACGAGGCGAGTGATTCCCAAGCATCTTTTAAGAACCGCGTGTTGTCCCCCACGTACTGCGTCGGGGTATTGATTTCGTGAGCCATGCCGGCGGCAAGCTGTCCGATTGCTTCCAGCTTCTGCGCCTGTCGTAGTTGGGCCTCCAAAGACAACCGGTGAGTGACGTCTGCACCGGTTACGATGAACCCAGCCTTCTGGTTCTCGTCGGACGGTATGCTGCGAACCGTTAAGCCTAATAACCTCGTCTCTTCTCCGTGCATGTAAGGCAATTTGTCACAGCGGTATTCGATAGCGGTACTCAACCAACGCTGAATCTCCTTCTCCATCTCTGGATGTAGCCACTCGATTCCGCATTCGCCTATTTGCTTTCCCTTGGCATCAATCTCCTCTAAGCCAAAAGTATTAGTTGCCGTAAGATTCCAACGCGTGATGTGACCATATGCATCGAGGCCAATCAGAATGGAGGGAACACATCGTAGAAATAATTCAGTTTCTGAGTGACTCTGACGTAGGGCCCGTTCAAGGATGGTTTGGGTTCCAATCTGTAGCCGCAGCCGCAGTTCGCGGACGTCTACCGGTTTGAACAGGCACGCGTCCGCCCCTCCTTCTAGTACCGTCGTCCTTTCCATTTGCTTGCTCCAGGGTGTGAGCAAGATCAGGTAGTTATTTAAGTGATTACTAAATTTCCTTAGTCGACGGCAAACCTCGATTCCATCCAGTCCCGGCAAGGTCCAACTTAGTACCGCCAACTCGGGAGGGTCATATCCAGCCAGAAGTTCCAACGCTCGGGATCCATTTTCTGTGGGAATGACTTCGTATCCGCTTCGGTTCAGTAGGTCTCGGATGTGGGTAAGACTGACTTTGTCGCCCTCTGCAACTAGAACTCGCGTGGATACCTTGGTCGCAAGGTTAGAGACAGAGGTGTTCATAGAGCCTTGTTGTCATGATCGGCTCATTTATCTAGTCGCTTGAATCTGCTAGTCGTAGGGCGTTCGATCGCGAAACTAGATTTTGGTGCTGCAGCGCTCGCGGTTGGAGTTTACTTCGAGAATTTATGGTTACCCTCGAACGGCAATCCGGTTGGGCAGAAGAGAACGCCGATAAGGGACCGGTTTGAAGTTCCCTCAATTTTCCAGTAGGCCTCGCCTCGATGGTAGACTCGCGTGATGCGAACAGACATTCTTCCTTTGTGCGATCAGCATTATCGGACTATGGAATTCGCAATTGCGCCGTACAATTTTAACTACTCCATCGAGTTCTTCCGCTGCACCGATAAATTTTGTACGCGTTGTTTCAGCGAAGTGCTCGGCTATGTGACTCCGAAGAGGGACGAGCCACCGCTGGTATCAAAAGATCAGCCCCGTTGCGAAAAGCACGGACGTCCGTTGTTCATTTCCAGCCTAGATCGCCAACGAAATGTTATGCGATACGCATGCCCAGAGCAGGGATGCCAGGAAACTCAATCGAAAGACGTAGTATCGCCGACAAGGCGTTAGCCGACAATAATGACAATCGATAATGACCGTCAATCGGACGCGTAAGCGTCGACGTGCGGTGCGCTTCAGCTTTCAGCAAATCTCAGGTCAGTCATTTGAATCCGCAGCGAACTGTGTAACCGGACTGTTGACGCTGGCGTTCGGCCTGCGTGTGGGGAGAGGAATCGGCTGGACCGGTGGACGTTGCTCCAATGTACCGAGGATCGGCGCGTCTTCAAATCCGTTTTGATTGAATGAGACAAAACGATTCTGGGCACACATCGAATCAATAAGCCGGAGCTGACGGGCACTCAAAACCTTCGCAGGCAGAGTCGTGAAATTGCGAAAGACCCACAGCAAGTACAACCGTTGGGCAAAAGATGGTCGAAGATAACGAGGACCAAGCGGCGTCAGAACTCGCAGCACACCGCGGGACAGTTTTTCCATCAACATGGCCGGACTCACCTATACATTTGTAATCTCTAATACTTTGAACGATACCTTGGAGGATAGCAATCCAAGGGCCAGCATTATTGCACCGATTTCAATGCATGAATAGAAAAAAATCAGGAAATTATCGGGTTTTGTCATTTCCCGTGTCTCACTGGCCAGAAGGAGCAATTTATACGTTCTCAGCCGTGGCAACTACCCGAGCATCTCCGGCAGAACTTCGAGTTTCCGAATCCGCGCCGCCACTCCGAACTCTCTGCCGTCTTTTCCATTCTCTAGACGAACCACCGCAGCCTGGCAGCAAACCCATCGCTTTTCGCCTTGGGTGAGTTCCGGAGGCAGAATAAGAACCATCTCGAGCTCGCTTCCTTCCGCAAGAACTGAATCTGTGTAAAAGAATATTCCGCTGTCGCTTAAGTCTCGCGTGCGACCGGAAGCTTGGAGATTGCCCTCTGGGACTTTTACGGACACGGGAACTTGCGTCTGGACCCGCGTAGCCGCGCGGCGCTCAGTCTTAGAATCGGTCATAAGAGGGCGAGGTTATCACACTGAGCCTTGGCACGGTTTTTTCTTTGGCCGCAGCCTCCGTTAGCATGGGGTTGGATGGCAAGCGAAGGCTCATTGCGACGCACCGGTCTAGCCCGTGCTCTTTCCAAACTGGGCTACTGTTCGCGATCTGACGCGCGCATGTTGATCTCAGCCGGACACGTCAGTCTGAACGGTAAGATTCGTCTGGATCCAGAAACTCCGGTGCATCTTCAGAAGGATCGCATCCGGGTTCAGAGTAAAGATGTAAGCGCGGCGAGAAAAATTTACCTCATGATGAACAAGCCTCGCGGGATCCTTACAACCGCATCCGACGAAAAAGGACGTCAAACTGTTTACGACGTTTTAACCACAGGTATTCGAACTCGTGATCTCCCGTGGGTCGCGCCAGTCGGGCGCCTCGATAAAGCCAGTGAAGGCTTGCTGCTGCTCACAAATGATTCGGACTGGTCGGCTCGCATAGCCGCGCCGGAAATGCACCTCGACAAAACGTATCACGTCCAAATCGCAGCTCTACCGGACGAGGCCTTTCTACATCGGCTCCGAAATGGTACTAAGACTAGTGGAGATTTACTTCGTGCCAAAAGCGTCCGTGTTCTGCGTTGTGGACAGCGGAATTCGTGGCTGGAGATCGTCTTAGATGAAGGGAAGAACCGACATATTCGGCGCATGCTGGATCATTATGGCATCGAAGTCTTGCGGCTGATTCGTGTCGCTATTGGACCGTTGGCCCTTGGGAAGCTTCCTAAAGGGGCCACCCGTTCGCTTGAAAGAGAAGAGAAAATCGAAATGGATCGCTGCTATGGCGAAGAGCGCAAAGTTATCGTGCACCTGAGTCTTGGTTGTTGGAAAAGGTGCTGGAGTAAACGGACTCGCTCAAAAATTTTTCGAGGTGAATGGGGTAGACAGTCCGGACTACGAGGCGTCGTTCATGAAGGGCATTTTCGAAACTGTCTTCGCGGAGGCTTCTAAAAGTTGAAGGTCATCCAACGAGAAGTCCGCTCCGCAGGATTTTAGATCGTATCCTTTGCGGCAAACCTGAATCACTCCGAGCACTTTGCGATCCGAGTCAAGGACAGGCGCAGACATCAATTTTTGAATTGTGATCTGCTTGGCCTGTTCAACCGGTTCCTCGCTCCCCAGCTTCACGGTTTCAAAAATTCTGGCATGTTGAACTTTTACAAAATTGTTGAAGAGCTCGGTTTTTTTAGTGAGAGCAGTATGGGCGGCAACCGCGGACGAACTCGAAACCGGGATTGAGCCAGCAATCTTTAATTCCTCGGGGAATAGGAACCGCAGCAACCCCCTCTGAAGGCGTAACAATGCGATCTCGTTCAACCGGAGGCGGAAAACGTTAGATAGCTCTACGCAAAAAAGCGCGGGAGTTTTGGCTTGGCTTAAAGCGCGCTCAGCCGCCGTATTCTCCGGAGACGCTGCCGTCGCCGTGGCAGCCCCCGAATTTCTTTTACCCTGCATTCTTGCCACTCCAATTGCTTGTTTCGAAGATTGCGTCAGGACTTCTCTGGCGAACTCTTATGCTGGACTGAAGCAGTGGTTACGGCAAGTTACTAAGGTGTTGATCTTAGTTTTATTGTTTAGATGTTGAATAGATATCTGGATACGTTCTCCCTTTTTGTCCTACGTATTACTCACGTTCTGTTTGGTTATCGGTATAATGTCAGCAACTCTGTTCTCCCAGTGAGGTTACTGTAATGCCTGAGACTGCATCCGTCACTTTACCCGGACGTGTGGAAAAAATCATTCCGCCCATCAGTCCCGAAGAACCATCCAAAGCTCAAATCGAAGTGGAAGGCGCTGACCATCTTTATAAAGAAATCCGAATTGAAAATAAGCTAAAAGATGAGAATGGAACCCCGGTTCAATTGAAGCCAGGTGCTCAGGTGGACATTACTATTGAGGCCGATCCCAAAGCGGTCATAAAACAGGGTTGAAAAAGCGAGGATCGACGCAGAAATGCTCCCAGTAATAATCTGCTCGAATTAGTCACTTTCGTGACAACTCCTCCTCGCTTATTGCCATCATAAAAACGATTCTTGCCAATTGAGGCCGCTCGGCCAGCATCAAGCCCCATCTGACAAATCAGTGTCGTAAAACTTGGCCTATGCCTCGCATCCTCATTGTGGACGATCACGTCGCTGTCCGTAAGTCTCTACGGGTATTATTTGACGTGAATGGATTTGAGGTTTGCGGAGAAGCGGTCAATGGTTATGACGCAATCGAAAAAGCTCAAGTACTTCGTCCCGATCTGATTTTATTGGACCTGTCCATGCCGGTAATGAACGGACTTGATGCAGCCCGCCAGCTCACCAAGCTGATGCCTAGGGTTCCGTTGATTATGTTCACAAATCAGATAAGCGAAATTATGGAAGAAGAGGCACGGGAGGTAGGTATTCGCAGCATCATTTCAAAAAACGAATCATACAAAAAGTTAATAAATCATGCCTTGGAGGTTCTCGATCTACGAGAATTCTGATTGGTTGATTTAGACGATAAACAGAGTTTACTGTTTGGTTTTACTTATCAACTAATGGCAGGTGCTTTTCGCTCCATTCCCGGTAGCCACCATCCATGGACAGCACATTGGTGTAGCCCATCTTCTGTAGATTGTCTGCCGCCAACGCAGATCGAAATCCGCCTCCGCAGTAGAGAACCATGCGCGCATCCAGATCGGGAACTTTGGCTTCAACATCGCGTTCAATAATTCCTTTTCCGAGATGTATGGCGCCGGGGAGGTGGTTCTTTGCGTATTCGCTTTCTTCTCGCACATCCACCAGCAGGAACTTTTCCCCTCGTTCGATCCTCGCTTTGATAACGTCCACGCTTACTTCGCGAATTCGCCTTTTTGCGTCTTCAACGATCTTTAAAAAACGCGGACCATGTTGATGAGTCATGAAGAGCGCACCTCCAGCTTAAAGATATTTGCTTGAGCTTACCTTAGCGCGCAAGTGCACGCGAGGAGTTCCTAGATAGTTGCGGCTTTCGACCAGTTCTCCGGCTCACTTGACCGTATCTCCACCAACTTGCCCTGATCGAGTACGAGGATCATGTCGCAGCTCTTCAGCGTATTTAGCCTATGCGCAATCATAAATGTGGTTCGTCCACACATCAGCTTTTCGGTGGCTTCCATAATTGCAGCTTCGGTGTGCAGGTCCACGGAACTCGTAGGTTCATCCAAAATCAAAATCGGGCTGTTTCTTAGGAACGCTCGAGCCAGAGAAATGCGTTGGCGTTCGCCTCCAGACAGACGGATTCCACGCTCTCCGGCATTGGTTTCATATCCCTCGGGCAAATTCAAAATGAACTCGTCTGAACTGGCAGCCTTTGCTGCCGCAGAGATTTCTTCATCAGTAGCATCCGGTTTTCCGTACGCAATATTTTCTGAAATGCTGGCGCTGAAAAGGACCGGGTCCTGTAATACCACCGCAAATTGACGGCGCAAGTCGCTGATACGATATTGCCGGGTGTCGATACCATCCAGCAAAACCTGCCCTCGACTAGGATCATAAAATCGCATTAAGAGATTCAGCAGTGTGGTCTTGCCCGCTCCCGTTGAACCAACGATTCCTACCCGAGCTCCGGCAGGAATTGTGAACGACAAGTTGTGAAGGCCACGACCGCTTTCGTCATAGCCAAATGAGACGTTTCGAAATTCGAACTTTCCGTGTGCCCGGTCCAGGTGAATGGCTTCCGGAAGTTCCGCGATCTCCGGGGTCTGATTCAAGATCATGAAGACGCGTTCCAAACTGACCAGCCATGTTTGCAACTCCGTTGCTTTGGTGCTGAGCAACTGAAGGGGCTGATACATTTGCGCAATATAGGCCATCACGACTAATAGCGAACCTACGCTGAGAACGCCCGCGCGCACATGCTGGACACCGATGTAGAGCGTTGCGGCGGTTCCCCATGCGATAGTCAAACCGATGAGAACATTAAAGGCCGCTTGCCGGATGGCGAGTTTCACCTGTTGCGTCATACGCTCTCCCGAGCGCCGCACGAAACGGGCGTATTCGCGATTTTCTTGTCCGAATGCTTTTATGACCCGGATCGAGCCCATGACCTCCTGAATGACTGACATGGCAGAGCTGTCAAGACCTTTAATTTCCTGGGAGCGACGACGAACGATTCGGCTTATCGCAAAAGAGGAAAAAAACAAGGCTGGCGTAATCGTGAGCGCAACCATCGCCAGCGAAAAATCTATTCTGCCGGTGACGTAAATCATTCCGGCCAGCGTTACTAAAGCTGTGACAAGCGGAATTATCCCCTGAATTGTAACGTACTGAATGGAAGGCGCGTCGTGCTGAATGCGGTACACCGAATCGGTGGCTCCATAGCGATCATGGAATGTTAGCGGAAGCCGTTGAACATGATTGAGCAGAACTGCGCGAAAATCCCAAACCAGTTTTTCGCCGGTGTAAGTTTGCAGCCACCAATTCGCCAGACCTTGCAAGTTGGCCAGCAAGGCGATTGCAAGTAAGAGAGCGATGGCAAGGCTTAGCGCCAGCAGAGGACTGGCGGCACCCTCTCGAGCGACTCTACGCAAGAACACTGGTAGGGGCTGCTGTCCCAAGACACTATCGATGACAATTTTTAACGGGATGGGGTAGAGCAGAGTCAGAGGTAGAGAGAGGAGACTAAGTACAGTGATGCCCGCCAAATGGGGCCAACAGCCTCGGGTCTGCCCCCAGACTCGCAAGATTGATGGAAATTGATTTTTGACGAAATGCTTCAATACAGACCGGTCCTGCTAACCAACTCTGCTCACCATACTTGGGGTACTTAGCTGAGGCAATATTTATGTGAAATCGGGTCCTTGAAATCGGAACGGTGTTTCGATTCGAGTTAATTGAACGAATACAGGCGGTCAGTAAACAACATCAGGCTTCAACCTGATATCAGAAGCACTAATCCTCACGCAAACTAATAACTATCTCAAGAAGAAAGGTGGAAAACTATCATGCCATCAAACATTCAGGGAATGCGCGTTGCCATTCTCGCCGTTGACGGAGTAGAAGAGGCCGAGCTCGTCGAGCCCCGCAAAGCACTGGACGATGCCGGAGCTCGCACAACTTTAATTTCACTTAAGCCGGGAAAAATCCAAGCGATGAAGCATGACGAAAAGTCCGGCCAATATAAAGTCGATACGACTTTCGATGACGATCAGTCTGACCCGGATCAATATGACGCGGTGCTGCTACCCGGAGGCGCACTCAATGCCGACGCAATTCGCGTTGAAGAGGACGCGCAGGAATTCGTCCGTAGAGTTGATGAAGCGGGTAAGCCGATTGCTGTGATCTGTCATGCCCCCTGGTTATTGATTTCAGCAAGATTGGTTAAAGGGCGAACTCTAACCAGTTATCACACCATTCAAGATGACGTCCGAAATGCTGGGGCTGAGTGGGTGGATAAGGAGGTCATACGCGACAAGAACTGGGTGAGCAGCCGGCAGCCTACTGACATTCCGGCGTTCAATCGGGAAATGATCGGCTTATTCGCCGAGAAGGCGAGTAAATCCAAGAAGGCTGCCTGACAGTATTGGGAAGACATTGAGCCGCCCGAGCAGGCGGCTCATTTATTGGACAGCTTTTCGCTTTCTAATCTGGTTTCGTTCAACTGCACTGGAATCATCAACAAGTCTCATTTTGGGCCAACGTTGGCCAGAGTAACTCCGAGGCGATTACAGGTGTTACTTTACCCGCAACCCACCCCGACGTAAGCTGCGGGATTATGAAGCTGAATGCGCTCCTGATGTGTCGCAACCAGCAAGCGAGCTGCTTAGTAAACATGGCATTGAACGAAGTTCATATCGAAACGCAGGTGTGTGGATCCGCAGCCGATGCCGCGGATCTATTGCTACGCACTCCATATTCTGCAGTGGTAATCGACTTTGATCTTCCAGGAGCTTCCCAGGTCGCGAGCATGGTGCGGTCGCTGACACCTGACCGCAAGCCTGTTCTGTTTGCCATGATTGGAGCGTTGACCCCGGTTGGAGGTGCGGTTCAGGCAGGCGCCAATTTTGTGCTCTACAAGCCATTGGAGCCTGAGCAAGTCAGGCACTCGTTTCGGGCCGCTCACGCATTTATGAAAGCGGACCGTAGGCGTGCGACCCGGCTCAAAGTTTCAGCCCTCGCATATCTTGATCTGGGTTCCGGCGCTGTGCCGGCGCTCATGCTCGACATAAGCGAACAAGGCATAGCTTTGCAGGCCGCAGAAGTATTGCCCGCTGCGGAAGACATCTCTCTGCGGTTTGTTTTGCCTGAGACCGAAATCATGATTGAGGCTGTGGGTGATGTGATCTGGAGCGAGGAGGACGGACGGGCTGCCATGTTTTTTACCCGTATGACTCCGACCTGCCGGAAACACCTAAGCGGTTGGCTTGCCAAACGAGGCGTGAAGAAACGAGATGCAGTGCGAGTTCTTTTACCGTCTCATAAGGCGCGGCACGGTTCGCGTATTTCTCATTAAATAGCTTTTAAGATTTTCAAGCGCCAAGGGCCGTCAATTCGCATGTTAGACTCTCACTTTTCTGGTGAGCTTCTACATGCCTGAATTGACCTCCCTGCCAGCAGTTGTTCTCGCAGAACAAATTCGAAACAGGAAGCTCTCTCCTCTAGAAATCGTAGAAGCACATCTCAGCAGGATCGAGCAGCTAAATCCAAAATTAAATGCCTTTGTTCACTTGGATGCCGACGGCGCGCGTCGGCAAGCTCATGCCGCGCAAGCCGCTGTGCTCAACGGGGAAGAACTTGCCCCCCTTCATGGTGTCCCGATCAGCATCAAGAGTGCAATCGACGTTGCTGGCATGCGATGCGAGGCCGGAACTCGGTTGCGACCAGGTCACGTCGCATCCCAAGACGCGCCTCTTGTGCAACGCCTTCGAAAGGCCGGAGCCATAATTCTCGGCGTCACCAACACTCCAGAACTCCTAATGGCATGGGAGACTGACAATCTTCTTTACGGCCGTACAAATAATCCCTGGGATTTGTCGCGCACTCCCGGCGGTTCCAGTGGCGGAGAAGCCGCTGCAATTGCGGCAGGACTTTCCGCAGGTGGGGTAGGAAGCGACGGCGGAGGCTCAATTCGAGTTCCCGCCCACTTCAGTGGCATCTGTGGATTAAAGCCAACGCCCGGACGAATTCCGGCCACGGGACACTATCCGGCCTCAGTCGGTCCTTTCGCGTTGACAGGCGTCGTTGGTCCCATGGCGCGTACTGTTGCTGATTTGAAAGTCTTGTTTGAGATTATGCAAGGTCCAGATGATGGCGATCCCGGTGCCGCTCCGGTTCCTGTGCGATGGCCTGACCAAAAAATCCTCAAGAAAATCCGCATTGGGTATTTCGAAGATGATGGTCGCACGCCTGTAACTCCCGAGACGCGCGCCGCAGTGCGAATCGCGGCAGAAGGTTTGCAATCCGCAGGCTTTCGTATAGAAAGGTTCTTGCCTAAAGGTCTGGAGCAATCCCGCCAACTGTGGTGGAAGTTTTTTGGTATCACCGGCGCCATGCTGCTCGGTCCTATGACAAAAGGACGCGAAGCGGATCTAAGTCCAATCTTCACTGAATTGTCCGATTGGGCTGCGGCTGAACCATCTCATACGAGCGAAACTCTGCTGGACATGTGGATGCAGCGCGACATAGTCCGTATGCAGCTCCTCGAGCAGATGCGCGAGTTTCCGATCCTCTTGTGTCCCGTAGCTTCGATTCCTGCCTTTAAGCATGGCGAACGCGAGTGGGAAGTCGAAGGCAAGACGGTGAAATATCTCGACGCATGGAGCTATTGTGAGTGGTTCAACTTGCTCGGATTTCCCGCCGCAGTCGTTCCAGTAGGCAAATCGCCAGAAGGGTCTGCCCATTGGTGTTCAGATCGTAGGTCGACCCTGGCAAGAAGAGACGGTATTGGCCGTGGCCACCGAAATTGAAAGAACATGCGGTGGATGGCACGAACCGCCGCTTTAGTCTCGAGCCGGAGCATCACCGATTCATCGGTCTAGTGGTTTTATACTATTCGGAAATTCCTTCAAAGCCGCTAGTTTGTTCTAGTCACGGTGTGCTGTACCTGCCTGATATAAGTAGCAACTCCGATGTCGAAAATTTCCCCATCGAAAGATTTCGCGACTCGTCGCCTGCTGCCCAGCTTGCTCGGTTTTCTTTTTCTTTCTGCAGTGTATTTGTACGGATTCCCTCAGCCGAACGTCTTCTATGCAGGCATCGTTTTGCTTCACGTGCTGGCGGGAATCGTCGCTTCCGTTCTGTTAATCGTTTGTTTATTCCGTCTACTACGCGAAGGAAGTTTCATTTCACGGCTCGGCTGGCTGCTGATAACCGGCGGCGCAGTATTTGGCCTCATCTTGATAAAGACTGGAACACCGCGTTCCGAATGGAATTGGCTTTATTTCCACATGATCGTTTCGCTCATTGGCATAGGCCTGCTGTTTGCCGAATGGGCAGCGAAGCGGGGCTGGCTATCTCGGGAATTTGGTGGCGCCTTTTGCGCGTCGGCGGTTTGTCTGGTTTTACTAGCAGGCCTCGCCGCCGGCGCAAAGTACTTGAGGGAGTCACGCTGGCAGAATCGGTCACGCATTGAGAATCCAGCTATGCCTCCCGACAATATGAATGCCGAAGGCGATGGGCCGCAGGGACCATTTTTCCCCAGCTCCGCACAAGTTTATGGCGGACAAAAAATCCCCAGCCAGTACTTCATGGAATCCGATTCCTGCGAGCGCTGCCACAAAGATATTTACAAACAGTGGTTCAGTTCCGTTCATCATTTTTCTTCGTTCAACAATCAGTGGTACCGCAAGAGCATTGAATATATGCAGGACACAATCGGCACTAAACCATCGAAGTGGTGCGGTGGATGCCACGATCCTGCGGTCCTCTACAGCGGGCTGATGGACACTCCAATAAAACAAATCGTGCACCGCCCCGAATCACAGGCGGGACTTGGCTGCATGATGTGTCACTCCATTGCCAATGTGAAAAGCACCATGGGGCAAGCCGACTTCTATCTGGAATATCCCAAGCTACACGAGCTCGCAGCCAGCAAGAATCCCGTGATCCGAACTCTTCATGATTTTCTGATTAGGCTGAATCCCGAGCCGCACCGCCGGGTGTTTCTAAAGCCTTTCATGCGCACGCAGACTGCGGAATTTTGTTCGAGCTGCCACAAAGTTCACCTTGATGTGCCAGTGAATCATTATCGCTGGATTCGCGGCTTCAACGAGTACGACAACTGGCAGGCAAGTGGCGTATCCGGGCAAGGAGCGCGATCATTTTATTATCCGGCGAAGCCTGCGCAATGTGCCGATTGCCACATGCCGATGACGAAGTCCGAATGACCAGGGCAACGTCAACGGATTTGTCCACTCGCATCGATTCCCCGGAGCGAACACGGCAGTTCCAACAGCAAATGAAGATGCCGGACAGTTGAAAATCACCGAAGATTTTCTGAAGAACAACCAATTGAGCGTGGACATTTTCGCGCTCTCTCCCGCGCAGGCGGAATTGAAGACCGGGAGCGGCTACTCAATCTGAACAATCGACGACATTCGCAGTGGGTGAGGAAGCGGAGACGAAAATAAATCCAGCTGCAGGGCAAGGTGAAGTTGTTCCGATTACGGCTCCGCTTAACCGTGTGCAGCCCACGGTTCGACGTGGCGATAGCGTTAGAGTGGATGTTGTTGTTCGAACAAAAAAGGTTGGGCACTTTTTTCCCGGCGGCACCGTCGACGCCCCCGAGACCTGGCTGGAATTAAAAGGAACCGACGACAAAGGGCAAACAGTTTTCTGGAGCGGGATGGTGGAAGATAGCGGAAAAGGCCCGGTAGAAAAGGGAGCCCACTTTTATCGCTCTCTCCAAATCGACGCACACGGAAACCCCATAAATAAGCGTAACGCTTGGTCCACACGCTCGGTCGTCTATGTTCGATTGATTCCACCCGGAGCCGCGGACACTATCCACTACCGCATGCACATCCCGGAAAACGTCGGTAATAAGATCAGACTGCATGCGCGTTTGCTCTATCGCAAATTCTCCTGGTATGAAACGCAGTTCGCTTTCGCCGGAGTTCCCGATCCAAGTGATCCAAGCGCGGTCACGCCAGACTTCGATGACAGGAAAGTTGCATTCACGGGCTCTCTGAACGGAATCTCTGCCAAGCACGAGCAGATTCCCGACGTCCCCATAATCACTATGGCGGAAAACGAAGTGACGTTGGCCGTGACGGCTCACAATGCGCCAATTCCAAACCGAAAGTGGATTTAGAAAAAGACGACTGGCAGCGCTGGAACGACTATGGCATAGGACTCTTTCTCCAAGGTGATCTAAAGGGCGCGCAGGCCGCTTTCCAAAAAGTCACGGAGGCCGATCCCGAAAACCCAGACGGATGGGTGAACATCGGACGTTGCGCCGTTCAAGAGGGCGACATGGATCGGGCCCGCACCGTGCTCGAAAAAGCGCTCGCATTAAGTCCAGACCTCGCGCGAGCACATTATTTTTACGCGCGAGTCTTACGCAGCGATGGACGCTACGACGAAGCCGCTAGCCATCTTCAGAAAGTTTTGGCACAGTATCCTCGGGACCGAGTAGCTTTGAACGATCTTGGTCGAATTCTTTTTCTGCAGACGAAAATATTCGGAAGCAGTGAAGACGCTGCAATCCGTCCTGGCCATTGATCCCGAAGATTTGCAGGCGCATTACGATCTCATGCTCTGCTTATCGCGGACTGGGCGATGAGAAGCAAGCCCGCGAACATCAGGACCGTTACATGCGTTTCAAAGCCGATGAGTCGGCGCAAGCTATCACCGGCAAATATCGCCAGCTCAATCCAGAAGATAACAATGAGCGCCAAGGCATTCATGAGCACGTTTCAGTGCCGTTGCCCGCTGACAACAAAGCTACGGGCGTCCCCGCTCGTGCCTCGCCCACAGTTCGAAGCATCAAAATCATCGCTTCCATCGGAGCTTCAAAATAATGCGAAGAATTTCTTCATTCATTGTTGGGCTTTTATGCTGCTTTGCGCATAGCGCTTCCGCACAGCGCATCCAGTTTCGCGATATCACGGCACAAGCCGGCATTCATTTTGTCCACAACAATGCGGCATTCGGGAAAAAATATCTGCCCGAAACCATGGGACCAGGCTGCGCTTTCATTGATTACGATAACGACGGCTGGCCTGATATTTTGCTTGTCAATGGAGAAAATTGGCCTGGGCATCCCGGATCTTCTTCCACTCTGAAGCTCTATCACAACAACCACGACGGCACCTTCACCGACGTTACTCGCAAAGCAGGCTTAGCGATTCCCATGTTCGGACTCGGAGTAGCTGTGGGCGACTACGACAACGATGGCTACGATGATCTGTTCATCAGCGCACTCGGCCAGAGCCGTCTTTTTCATAACAATGGCAACGGCACATTTACCGATGTGACCAAGGTGTCAGGATTATGGGGACTGAATGAATTTTCCACGAGCGCGGCATGGGTCGATTATGACCGTGATGGCAAGCTGGATCTCGTAGTCGCGAATTACGTTCAATGGTCGTTGCAAGGCGATCTTTATTGCACCATTGACGGCGCGCACAAATCCTATTGCACACCGGAATCTTACAAAGGAACGTCGGCCCGACTCTGGCACAACTTGGGCAATGGCAAGTTTGAAGACGCCACGCAAAAGGCCAAGTTCTACGATGCGACATCAAAAAGTCTCGGGGTTGCAGTACTCGACTACGACGGCGACGGATGGCCTGATATTTTGCTTGCCAACGATACGCAGCCGAACAAGTTGTACCTTAACAAACACGACGGGACATTTGAGGAGCGAGGCGTCTCCGCCGGAATAGCCTTCAGCGAAGACGGAGTTGCGCGCGCCGGCATGGGAGTCGACGCCGCCGACTATGATCGCTCCGGGCGTCCAAGCCTGATCATTTCGAATTTCGCTAATCAAATGCTCTCGCTGTATCACAACGAAGGCAATGGTTTGTTTGTCGATGAGGCTCCGCAGTCGGAAGTCGGACGCGCAAGTCTGGTCACGTTAGGATTCGGATGCTTCTTCTTCGATTACGACAACGACGGCTGGCAGGACATTCTAGTCGCCGACGGGCACATTGAAGATCAAATCGAGCGTGTGCAGAAACGCGTAAGTTATGCCGAGCCTCCCCATCTATTCCGAAATCTCGGCGCAGGAAAGTTTCAGGAAGTTACCGCTTCTCTCGGAACAGTTTTTTCCAGCCCTAAAGTAGCTCGCGGTGCGGCGTATGCCGACATCGATAACGACGGTTTCCTCGACGTGCTGTTCACGACCAACGGAGGCCGGGCCTATCTCTTTCATAACGAGGGCGGCAGCAATCGCAGTCTTCGCATAAAGTTGGTGGGGACCAAATCTAATCGCGACGGTATCGGCACAGTCATCCGCGTAATCTCCGGTAAGGATGCGCAATCAAAGATGCTGCGCAGTGGATCGAGCTATCTCTCTCAGAGCGAGTTGGTCCTAACCTTCGGACTCGGCGAGCAGACCAAAGCAGATGCAATTGAAGTGAAATGGCCCAGCGGCCAGGTCGAGAAGCTCTCGAACATAAATGCTGGGCAGACGATCACAATCGAGGAAGGGAAGGGAGTCATTTCCTCTCGTTCGTATAGCAAGCCGATTAGTGGGGCGACGCGCCAAGCGATAGCGAAATCGGCAACTCCGGTTGTGCCCGCAAGCCAGCCCCATTAAGATTCCTTACATGTTCGCAAATCGCTGCGACGTCGTTTTCGCCGCGCTGTCAGGCTACGGAGGCCACAAGATTGAAGAAGTTGATCAGCGCCACAGCCGCTGCCGTTTTGTTGCTGGCCACTTTGGGCTTTCTTGCCGCCGCTCCGCAGCAGACCCCTCAACCTCCAAATCCTGCCGAAGCCGCGCGCCTGAATAATTTGGGCGCTGCTTACATGAATCAGCAGCTCTTCGAAAAGGGTCTCAAATCGTTTGAGCAAGCTGCCGCGCTGGATCCGAAACTCGAAATCGCGAAACTAAATCAGGGGATTGCGCTGGTGAATCTCGGCCGCATCGATCCTGCTAAGCAAATCCTCGAAGACGCGGTTAAGGTCGAATCCCAAAGATCCGCATGCTTGGTACAATCTCGGCACTCCTCGACAAGAACAGCAGCAGCCCGCAGGACGCGGTAGAAGCATTCAAGCACGTCATCGAGATCGATCCCGACGACGCCGACACTTGGTATTTTCTCGGCTCAGTCCATTCGCAGCTAAAGCAATTCCCACAAGCCATCGATGCGTTTCAGCATGCGCTCAAGTTGAATCCGCTGCACGCCTCGGCGCAGTTCGGGCTCTCGCGCGCTTACCAGCAATCAGGCGATCCGGCGCAAGCCCGCGAGCATCTCACGCGATTCCAATACGTAACGCAAAACAAGCTGGGCGCAGCAATGAGCCTGGCTTACGGCGAGCAAGGGCAGTATTCGCGAGTGGAAGAGTCACCAAACGTGACAGAAAAAGTCCCGGCGCAGATTCCAGTGAAGTTTGTGGATGTGACGGAGGGCGGCCGGATTGCGAAAACTCAATACTGATCCGGCAGACTAAGATCTCGACAATCGTATCTTAGGCCTGGGCGCGTGCTTTCTCGATTATGACGGCGACGGCAAGACTGACATTTTTCTTCCGGACCATGGCCCGCAAGGTGGAATGGCCATGTATCACAATGTGGGTAATGGCAAGTTTGAGGACGTCACCAGAAACTGGGCTGGATCCAACTCAGCACGGAATCAGGCTGCACGGCGGGCGATTACGACAACGACGGTGCCACCGATCTTGTTATCGACTTTCAAGGGCGCATGTAGTTCTTTTGCACAACGAGAAAAATGGCACCTTCAAAGACGTAACAGCAGCAGCCGGAATTAAGAGCCGACAGCTTTAATTTCGGGTTGACGTTTGTCGACTACGATCACGATGGTGATATTGACCTTTACGTTACCAGTTCCGTCGAGCAAACGATGAGCGCTCACCCAGGAATTTGGTCGGAAGCGCTGCCACGTCCCGGCCAAAGTTCGATGTGGCGCAACAACGGAAACGGCACATTTACCGATGTCACCGACTCAGTAGGATTATCAGGTAATCCCGGTAATATCGCGGCTGTTGGCACCGACTATAACAATGATCGGGCGGTCGACATCGTCACTACTGGCGACAAGAAACCTGTTATTTACGAGAATCCTCGAGAGGGGAAATTTCCGCAGCGCGAGCCCTGGTCTGCGAGTATGCCATCGTCTACGGTTGCTGTTGCGGTTCTCGATTTTGACCATGACGGCTGGATGGATCTCGCTTTCACTCACGCTGGCTCGCCTGCGCTCACGCTTTGGCGCAACAACCACGGCAAGACCTTTGACCCAGTCACGCTTCCGACCACCAATTGGGTGCACGCTTTCGGCGTTGCAGCTTTCGACTACGACAATGATGGCTGGATCGACCTCGTCGCCCTCGGCGAAACCAAAGATGGAAAAGGCGAAGTCAAGCTGTTCCGCAACCTCGGTCCGGACGGTTTCAAAGACGTCACCGCAGACGTTGGCCTCGACAAAATTCAGCTGAAAGATCCTCGCGCCATCATCACCGGCGACTACGACAACGATGGCGCCACTGATCTTCTCATCACACAAGAATCACGGTCCGGCCGTTCTTCTCAGAAATGAAGGTGGCAACAAGAATCATTGGCTGCGACTGTCGTTGAAAGGTTTAAACGACAACAAGAGCGCCATCGGAACCAAGATGGAAGTGTTCGCAGGCGCGAATCGTCAGAAGTTCGAAATCGCTGGATCGTCCGGCTATCTCGGACAGAACTCCACAGTGATCAACATCGGCTTAGGCCAGGCGAAACAGCCGATGTCGTTCGAATGCTCTGGCCCACCGGAGTGTTGCAAGACGAGATAGAAGTCGCTGGCGACCGTGAGCAGGCTTATACCGAGATCGACCGCCGCGGCAGCTCCTGTCCAACTCTCTTCGTGTGGAATGGCAAGCAGTACGAACTCGTCGCAGACGTTCTTGGCGCTGGTGTAGTTGGCCACTGGGTCGCGCCCGGCGAGCGTAATATTCCTCGACCCACGGAATACGTCAAGATCGATCGCAAAGCAATCCGCGAAAAAGACGGCAAACTCAGCTTCCGCTTGATGGAGCCGATGGAAGAGGTCGTCTATCTGGACCAAGTGCGCCTGCTCGCTGTCGATCATCCATCCGATGTCGACGTTTATCCCAATGAGTATTTCGCCAGCAATCCCCCGTACCCACCCTTCAAGGTGATTGCCAGCCGCGACGCCCGCCCTCCAGCCGGCGCGTGGGATGATCATGGTCACGACGTCTTGCCCGACTTCCTGGCGCATCGCTACTTCGGCGACTTCGATCTGCTCTCCTTCAAAGGCTTCGCCAAGCCGCATAGTTTGGAACTCGATCTCGGCGAACCGTATCAAGGAGGCCCGCTGCGGCTGCTGCTCCACGGCGAGATCGAATATTTCACAGCCACGGGAATGTACGCAGCTGATCAGGCAGGTATTCAAGCGACCGCGCCTTACGTGGAAGCTCTTGTAGCAGATGGAAGCGGCGGAAGAGGGAAGTGGGTTCGCGTCATCGACGACATGGGATTTCCCGCCGGACTGCCGCGCACCATGACTGCCGATCTCACGGACAAGCTGCCGCATGGCACGAAGCGAATCCGCATCTCAACCAATCTGCAGATTTATTGGGACAACATTCTGATCGACCGCACCGAGCAGAACGTGAGCTCTCGTCTGACGCCGGTTCCGCTCGAACGCGCCGATCTCGGCTTCCACGGCTATCCGCGCGCAGATCGAAGCTCAACCTCCGGGCAATGTGAAGTATGTATACGAGCAAGTCAGCCGTACGGGTCCGTATGCGCGGCAAGCAGGCACCTACACTCGTTACGGCGATGTGAAGCCGCTGCTCACGGGTTTTGATGACAAACTCGCGGTGTTCGGATCAGGCGAGGAAGTTGCGCTCGAGTTCGATCCGAGTTCATTGCCGGTCTTGCCGAAAGGCTGGACGCGCGATTATTTCTTCGTAGCAAACGGCTACGAAAAAGATATGGACTTCTACGCCGCCGACGGCAGCACAGTAGAACCTCTGCCATTCCGGAAGATGGGAACGTATCCATATCCGGGCAAATCCTTCCCGCTCGATGAAACCCATCTCGATTATTTCTTGAAATACAATACGAGGTACGTCTCAGGAAACGAGCCGCAAGGATACTGGTACGACTACAAGCCAGAAAAATAGCAGCCCCCAAATCGCACTATGAAAACGTTTTAATATTGACTTTTTCGGCTACTCCGAATCCAATACCTGCATTAATGGAAACTTCCTCGGCGACCGTTCCATCCACCACTCCTGGACTCAGACGCTCTCTCACGCTTTGGGATCTGATTCTCTACGGTGTCATCGTCATTCAGCCGGTGGCTCCCATGTCTGTGTTTGGCGTGTTGAGCAATCGCGGTCGCGGCCATGTTGTTACAACCATCCTCATCGCAATGATCGCCATGCTCTTCACCGCCATCAGCTACGGACGCATGGCTCGCGCATATCCCAGCGCCGGTTCGGCGTTCACGTATGTCGGACAAGAGATCAATCCCGCGCTCGGCTACGTCACTGGCTGGAGCATGGTCATGGATTACCTGCTCAATCCCATGATCTGCATTATCTGGATCAGCCAGCAGGCGCACGTGTTTGCGCCCGGCGTTCCTTACGCTGGGTGGGCGGTCTTTTTTGCGCTGGTTTTTACCGGACTTGAATATTCAGGGAGTCAAAACTTCGGCGCGCGTGAACACCGCGCTGGCTGCGGGAATGGGAGTGGTGATCGCGATCTTCTTCGTCGCTGCGGCCCGCTACATCTTCGGACATCCTCATGACGGCGCCGCATTCTTCACTCGGCCGTTTTACGATCCGCCGAGTTGGAATACAAAAGCCGTGCTGGGAGGGACTTCCGTCGCCGTGCTGACCTATATCGGCTTCGACGGCATCTCGACGCTCTCGGAAGAGGCCGAAAATCCCCGCCGCAATATTCTGCTTGCCACGGTGCTCGTTTGCGTCGTGATCGGAATTTTGTCCGCCGTTCCAGGTCTATGCCGCGCAGTTGATTTGGCCCGCGTCCCAGCCTTATCCGAACATGGACACGGCTTTCACCTTCGTTGCCGGCCGAGCCTGGGCACCATTATTTGCGATCGTCGGATTCACGTTAGTCGTGGCAAACTTCGGCTCTGGCATGGGAGCGCAACTCGGTGCGGCGCGCCTGCTCTACGGCATGGGCCGCAGCAACGCGCTGCCAAAATCTTTTTTCGGAGTCGTCGATCCGAAGAGACGAGTTCCCCGTAATAACGTGCTGTTTGTCGGAGGTCTCGCGCTCGCAGGGGCTTTCCTACTTCCCGCATTAGCTGGGGCGACAACCGGATACGATCTCGGAGCGAACTTGCTGAACTTCGGCGCGCTGATAGCATTTATGGGCGTCAATGCAGCCGCCTTCGTTCGCTATTACCTGCACGAGGATCAAAAGAAGCTTAGCAATCTTTTGCCGCCCGTTCTTGGCTTCATAATATGTTTTCTTCTTTGGATAAGCCTGAGTCCCGAAAGCCCTCGTCTTCGGCGCGATCTGGATGGCGGTAGGAATTGCGGTCGGCGCATGGAAGACGAAAGGTTTCCGCGGAAACTTAGTGGACTTCGAACTGCCTCCGGAAGAAGCCTGAAAGGGAACCACAACGTTTCGGAGGCCGTCAGCACGGAAGTACGTGGACTGACACACAAGATCAAGCCACGACTCGGTGTGGGTTGTCCGCTGGGAAGGAACAATGCGCCATGTCCCGGGGCCGGCGAAATTTGTGCTTACAGTGCTTGCGATCGTGTAGCTACACTAACGTCGTTCATCGTGATGCTCCCGTCGCTGTCACGTTCTGAAACGCCTATCCTCAGCTTCGTGCTACATTTTGCTCAGCGGTTTCGGTTTTCATAAAAGATCGCCTGGCAAATGGATCAACGTCTTATTCTCGTCAATTTACTTGTGCAGCTCGGCGTAGCTGCCGCCGTGGCTAGTGCGCTAGTTCGTTCGGTTGAATTCAAGAAATTATTGTTTCGCGAAAACCGTTCTCTCAAACAGCGGATTTATTTGGTGTTATGGATCGGGATCCCCATAGCTTTAGGTGTGTGGATTCGATTTATTGCCAAGAGTTTTTTTGCCGGCGATCTATCGTTCGAGACAACGATTTTGCTGGGTGTGGTTGCTGGCCGGTTTAACGGCGCGCTTGGGGGCGCGCTCATCGCATTGCCAGCCGTGCTACACGGGGAATGGGCTACATTACCATTTAATCTCCTATGCGGCGCCATTGCGGGCCAGCTCCGCCGTATTGCCCCGGACCGCGAAGATATTTGGTCGTTTTCGCCATTCATCGATCTCAGCATCTACCGCATGATCCGCCGCAATCTGCCGACTCCCCGATTGTTCGATTGGCAGGTCATGTTTTTTGCCACCATCGTCGGGTTGCGGTTTATCCATACGGAATTGGCAAGATTTTTCCCTCGCTCGACTTATAGTCTCGAGAGCCCAAACCTTTGGGTGGAAGTCGCTATTTACGCAACCTCGATCATGGTCATTGGCACGGAACTTAAGATTTGGAATAGCGTCCGCATCCAGATCAAGCTGGAAGAACAGGAACGCCTGCTACTGCACTCGCGCATGGAGGCGTTACAGAATCAGATCAATCCACATTTCCTGTTCAATACTCTGAACTCGATTTCATCGCTGGTTCGTTTCGATCCCGATACTGCCCGCGAACTTATTATCAAACTCGCAACCATTTTGCGGCGTCTGCTGAACAGCAGCGACTCATTCGTGCCGCTGCAAGATGAAGTGGACTTTATCGACAATTACCTCGACATTGAAGTTGTCCGATTTGGCCGCGACAAATTGCGTGTGGTGAAGGAGCTCGATCCCGCAACCCTCGAAATCATGGTTCCGAGCATGTTGTTGCAGCCCCTCGTCGAGAACTCGATTAAGCACGGGCTCTCATCCAAGATTGAAGGCGGAAGCATCTACATGCGTAGCAGACTTGATGATTCCAACCTGACCATTGAAGTTGAGGACGACGGAGTCGGTATGGGATCGGCAAGCTTTGTTGAAAGACCAACCGGCTTCGGCGGAAACGGGATAGGAATGGCGAATATCGCAGAGCGTCTGAAGGTCCTTTACGGCGATAAAGCGAAGATGACGATCGATAGCCGCCACGGAAGGGGGACACTAGTCCGGTTACGGCTTCCCGTCCTGCCAACTGAGGGCGCAATTCCGGTTGTGCTTTATGAAGAGCGTTCCAGCACCCGGCGATAAAACTCTTCGTATTGGGGAATAATCTTTGTCGTGCAAAAACGCGATTGTGCAACTTCGCGGCTCGCCTTAGCCATTTTGCGCAAGCTGCCTTCATCTTTTAATAAATTGATCGCCTGGCGCGCCATGGTTTCGACATCACCAACTTCTGCCAGATAGCCGCTCTTGCCATTCTCGATGACTTCAGGAACGCCGCCCACACGAGTCGCTATGGGGACTACCTCGCATGCCATCCCTTCCAGGGCTGCCAATCCGAACGATTCGAGTTCACTAGGCAAGAGCATGATGTCTGCCAACGCGAGCTTCGTGTAAACCTGGTCCTGCTTGCCCAGAAATACTACGTCGTTCTGGATGCCTTTATGTGCTGCCAGCCATTCCGCACGGGAACGATCGGGGCCGTCTCCGATCAGCAGCAGCTTGGAAGGAATTTGCTTTCGCACGCGATCGAAGATCTCTATGGTGTCCATCAGTCGCTTTACAGGCCGAAAATTCGAGAGGTGAACCAGGATGCGTTCGCCATTGGGCGCGTATTCAAGACGCCGATTAGCCGCGTCCGCATCACGAACATAGAGATCGCAATTCACAAAGTTGTAAATGACCTGGATGTGGTTCTGAATGTCGAACTCTCGTAAGGTACGCTCACGTAGATATTCCGAGATTGCGGTTACGCCGTCGCTTTGTTCAATTGAAAATCGCGTGATCGGCAAGTAGGAGGGATCTTGTCCTACTAGTGTGATATCGGTTCCGTGCAGCGTCGTTACAAACGGAAGTCTTCGACTTGGCTTGCCAGCGGCTAACATTTGTTTCGCAAGCATTGCGCTTACTGAATGCGGGATGGCGTAGTGTACGTGCAGCAAATCCAGCTCGTAAAATTCCGAGACTTCGGCCATGCGGGTCGCCAATGCCAAATCGTAAGGCGGGTAGTCGAACAGCGGATAACGGGAGACTTCAACTTCGTGATAATGAATATTGGCGTGGGGCCGCGTCAGGCGGATAGGCTGAGCATAAGTAATGAAATGAATTTGGTGACCACGATCGGCAAGCTCCAATCCAAGTTCGGTGGCTACTACGCCACTTCCTCCGTAAGTTGGATAACAAGTAATTCCGATCTTCATGTTGTCCTTGTGACGCACGAATGTAATGGCCTCTCACATTCGATGGCTGACGCCGAGGTTGGATTCAGATTTTAGCTTTGGGCGACGATGAGGCGGACGAGGGAAGGCTACTCAGTGCTTGCAGCAGTTTTTGCACTTGCGCGGCTGGCGAAACCTGTATCCAGTTTGTCGAGATACTGCTGCAATTGCTGTTGAACGGTATTATCAAGGGCGGTGAACTCGATACCCATACCCACGCCAGGATCGCTGGCTCTGACGATGCCCGTCGTCTTAACTTTCTCCGAATCAATCCAGAACGTAATCACGATTTTAGTCCCAGACGTGAGGGGCATCAGGGTCTCGACATAGCAGCCTCGGCCACCGATATCCGTTGCACTGGTTTGCATGTGCGGACGGCGCGAGTCTTCGAACGAAATCTCAATAGGGAAGAGCATCTTGTGGCGCACGAACCGCCGTTTATTCTTCCCTCGTGGCTGCTGCATCTGGGGATCGGTGGGAGTAAGTTCTTCCCAGGGGTTCTGCTGATTGTCGAGGATCTCAATTCCAGCCTCGATTTTTCGTACAGCTCCCCCATCGACCACCCACACTATTCGAAAGCGGGCTTTCTTGTCCCCGTACTGCACTCCAATTACTTCGCCCGGTTTTAATGAATGGTTAATGCGAGAAAGCATCGCGCCATGACTGCTTATGTTGCCAGCGCTGGCACTTTGAAAAAATGGACGACCGTCCGCATCCATGCCCCAAACTCTGACAGGGATGTCTGTTTCTAAACGAGGTTCCGGTCTGTGTTCCATGAAGGTGCGAACCGCCGCGTAGTTCAATTAGCTAGACCTAATAATAACTCGCAAGTCTATCGCAGGTATCAGCAATATCGCAGTGTGCGGATGTCGAAAGGACCTGTACAACCGTGTTAAACAACGGCTGCGTCGGTTAAGTTCATGTCAAATCGCGGTAGGAGATCAGCTCAATATTGTTGCGGTCTAGCATGTCGCGGGCCGCAGGAGAAGTAAGAATGTGCAACTCCTGAACGCGCGATTCTCTTAATCGTGTTCCGACCGTCTGCAATTCCGTATCGTTGTAGCCAGGGTGAGATACAAATTCCCATGTACCATCCGGAAGATTCTCTATGAGTGCCCGAAATAACTCTTCATTCAGAGCACCGGTTGCGGCAATGCTGAGAGCCCCATCAGGGCTGAGCATGCCAGCGTCATTTACCGACTGATGGAAGGTTTTGGCAAACACTCCGAGAAGCTTCACTTGGGAAAGTCGTTTCCACAAACTTGGCTGCTCAGCGAGTAACGACATAGGAACCGATTCAAACGGATTTCGCACAGCGCGTACACCACACGCCTTCGCGGCACGCAGCAGGGGACGAAGCAGATGGGGAAAAATGTGGGTGTGTTTATGAGTATCGATGTGCGAAACTTCGATTCCCGCCGACTGTAACTTGCGGATTTGCGCCGTAGCCTCGGCCTCGATCTCATCTGCGTTGAGGCGTCTGCCGAGGGATAGAATCGCAAACTTACTCAAACCTTGGCGGAACTTCAAAGATTCGGTTTGAAGCAAACTCGGAACGCGCGCCGGATCGAGTACCGGTGAGCCATCCACTAAAACGACATGACAACCCACACTAAGTCGAGGTGCGGAGTGCGAAATCTGAACCGCATCTTCGAACGCTGCTCCATTTGCCATCAACGTGGCAGAGGTCAGGACCCCGTTTTCATGCGCTTCACTGATCCCGCGATTTACCCCTGCCGTTAGACCGAAATCATCCGCATTAATGATTAATCTCTTCACCGCGAGAGTTTAGCAGGGAAGCGGCATTGCCAAGATCCCACAGCAAGTCCCGACTATCATTTGGCCGAACACGTGATGCATCAGTTTGTTATCATGTCTCATACTTCTTTTGTTAGCCCTTTGAGATCGAGAGGGGCGGTTAGCTCAGTTGGTTAGAGCGCCTGCCTTACAAGCAGGAGGTCGCAGGTTCGAGTCCTGCACTGCCCACCATTTATCTCCAATTTACTCATGAGGTTAGTAGCGTCGCGCTCGTCGAGCACGACCAAAGTTTTGCAGGAGGTCATACGAGAAGCTTTCACTGTGGAAGGCTATGAAGTCGAGGTCGTTTCGAATGGAACCGCCGGATTGGAATTCATCCGACAGAAGACTCATTCGGGTCTGATCGTTAATTTGCAACTTCCGGGATTGTCAACATGGGATCTTTGCCGGCAGCTCATGCAAGCTGCTCCGGCGACTCTCTTTGTTGTGCTCAGTGCAAGCCCAACGACCGTGGATAAAGTGTTTTTCTTGGAGATGGGAGCGGACGACTACATAGCTGTCCCCTTTAGCCCGAAAGAACTCGTTGCCCGTTTGCATGCTCTCCGAAGGCGGATGTTTCAGTTCACCGCGGAAGGTCTCTGCATTTTCGGCAACGTTATGGTGGACCTCATGAAGATGGAAGTCATTCGTGATCACATTGAGATCAAGCTCACCATTAAAGAGTTCCGGACCTTGGAATTCATGATCAAGAATGCGGGGCGAGCGATTAGCCGGGACGAACTGCTAAACGAAGTATGGGGATATAAGGATTATCCCTGTTCATTATTTGCAACCGGGGAAGCTAAAAAGACTCTCCCACCAGCTCTTCACTTTTTTTCCAAAGCGCCTCGGCGGTGTTTGGGTCGAGCGCATATCCGCGCACGCCTTCGCTGATGGCGGTGATGGTCACGTGATCCGGCACGATCTGGCCGACATGGCAGTTCTCGCAATATCGGCCACCAATCTCATCGGCCGGAGCGACCACAGCAGCCCACACCGAGGTTGCGGCTCCTTGAGGAATTGTCTTCCATTGAAAAGGCCCCTTACCCTGTGCGGCGAGCTGCTGATTGATCTCTTCGACTATTTTTTCGATGCGGCTGGAGTCGATGTGGCGATCCAGTTCCGTTCGAATGCCTCCCGGATGCACAGCTGTGGCCCGCACACCGCGGCCCCGATGTCGTTTGTCGAATGCAACGGCGAAGAGGATGTTCGCCGTTTTGGATCGGCCATAGGCAAGGAACGGGCTCATACGACGTGCGCTCGAAATTTGGGTCCTCAAGATCAACGTTCGAGTAGCGATGTCCCGAAGACGACAGATTGATGAGCCGGCCGCCATCGCGGATAAGAGACGCAATCCGGTTGACCAGGACAAAGTGGCCCAGGTGATTCGTCCCAAACTGCGTTTCGAAGCCGTCCACTGTCTTGCCGAACGGTGTGGCCATCACGCCCGCATTAGCGATCACCACGTCGAGTGGTTCCCCCTTGGCAACCAATTTGTCAGCGCACGCGCGCACACTTTTGAGGCTGGCAAGATCGAGCTCAATTAGCTCGAAGCTCCCACCGTGGGCTGCCGCGTCCGTTCGCACCTGCTCGGTTGCAGCTTTCGCCTTGTTCAGATCCCGTGCCGCACCTACAATCTGAGCGCCGTGTGCCGCCAGAGAGCGCGCGGTTTCAATGCCGATTCCGGCTGAAACACCGGTTACCAGGATCCGTTTGCCCTTTAGATTCAAGCCGGACAAAACGTCATCCGTGGTCGAAGTTGGTCCAAATGAAGTTGCCTCAAGTATGTTCGTCATTTTCTGCCTCCTTATACTGAACCGTTCGATATAACGCTTCATCGATCCGGTCACGCCCTAGCCGTGCAAAGGGACGGCCTCCGCGGTGTGTTCGAAATAGTGCTTCGCATTCAGATCGGCAATGAGCCCAGGCTGAACCGGTCGCCATCCCAGCCGTTCCTGCGTCAGCGCGCTGGAAGCCGGGCTATCCATACCAAAGAAGAGAGCGATCCAGCCAAAATGATCGGCTGCTTCCTCGCGAGACTTGCTAACGACCGGTACGTTCAAATGCCGGCCGATGACCTCAGCGATCTCTCGAACCGGTACGCCTTCGTCGGCGACGCCGTGATACGTGGCTCCAGCCGTACCTTTCTCCAGCACAAGCCTATAAAGGTGAGCAGCATCGAGCCGATGTACCGCGGGCCAGCGGTTGAGCCCATCCCCCACATAGGCCGAACCCTTCTCACGCGCGATGCCGATGAGAGTCGGCACAAAGCCGTGATCTCCCTTGCCGTGGACCGATGGGGGAAGCCGCAGCACAGATGTGCGGACTCCGCGTGCCGCCAGCGCAAGCGCCGCCTCCTCCGACTTGCGGGGGAAACCGGGATTGGGCGCATCCTCTTCTGTTGCGACCGAGCCGAGGCTTTGAGCGAGCAAGGTCCCGGAAGTGACGATCAACGGGCGATCAGAGCCCGCGAGCGCGCCCCCGAGAGTCTCGATGGCACGCCTATCTGCCTCGGCGGCAGGCCCATAGTTTGAGAAATCGTGGATAAAAGCGGTGTGGATCACTGCTTCGGCAGTCGCTGCGCCGCTGCGAAGGCTTTCGAGATCTTCGAGCGAACCGCGATGCACGTTCGCTCCTGCTGCAACAAGGGATTTAGCTGCCGCATCTGAGCGCGCAAGACCGAGTACCTGATGACCAGCGTCAATCAGTTCTCGAACGACTGCCGTACCGATAAAGCCTGTAGCTCCGGTGACAAAAACACGCATACTCTTTTCCTCCTAAACATTTGTGAATTCAGTTGATAGAGACGAAGTGTTCAGTCCATTTGGGAGCCGAGTCGAAACTTTCGCAGTGATCAATCTCCATTCGCGGGCTGAAGTGGGCAGACCATCAATCTCGATCAGCTCGTGCAACCAGTCTTCTACTGAGAGCTCCGCCTGTTCTGACCCGAATAACTGGGTGACGGCCTTGAAGAATGCTGACAACTCTCGCTCCGCCATCGTCATGAGGTCGGCGCAACGAGGATTGGAATTGTTTGACGGTTTGTAATGAGCGAGTGGATTCATATTCTTTACCTTCTCGAAGCCGGAAGAACGGGGAACCGCTATTGACAGGCTCTCGCGTTCCGACTAAAACGGAGAGTGTCTCCGAATCAATATATAAGATAACCGGAGACTGTCTCCGGTTGCAACTTTTTTTGGCATGCCCACCAATAAACGAAAAACTGCTCCTCGAAAACCGCGCACGGATGCGCAGTTCAATCGTGAGCGCATTCTGGAGGTTGCAAAGGTGGCCTTTACCCGGTCTGGCGCTAACGCCAGCCTCGACGAGATCGCTAAAGAAGCAGGCGTCGGAGCCGGAACTCTGTATCGTCACTTTCCTACGCGCGATGCCCTGATCGAGGCAGTCTATCGGACTGAGGTGGAAAAACTGGCCGCAGCCGAGAAGAAGTTCTCCGAAAGCGTTCCTCCCATCCAAGCCTTGCGAGCATGGATGTTACTATTCGTCGACTATATCGCGACAAAGCAGATCATCGCCCCTGCACTGAATGCATACGTCGGAGGCCCCACGAAGTTATATGAAGGTTCACGCGCTCAGATCCAGGGAGCCATTGATGCGTTAGTTAAGCGCGCAATCAAGAGCGGCGACATTCGTAAAGATCTGGAGCCATTTGATCTGCTGCGCGCCCTTGTCGGCGTCTCCAACGTGGCGTCCGGTCCCGACTGGCAGCAAAGCGCCAGAAGATTGGTGGATATCCTCCTCAGGGGTTCGCGGCCGGTCAAATAGACGCGAGACGCGGTCTTCGTACCCCCGTTGCAGGTACGAGGTAGTCCCAACCTTCAATACGGTCAGCCTGAATGCGCCGACGGCAAATCTGAAGTCCCCGCTTGAACGGCGCATAACCTCTGCCGCCAGCCCACGTTCGCTCCAAATCGGCGCGCGATTAACGTTTTAGCCTACGCTGCCTCCCTGGCACCCATTCCCTCCGAACAGGCGCATTCTTTCAATACTCGAGGGATATGAAAAACAACGGCGTAGTCTACACGCCCACGAATGCTACAACGGTATCTTCCCCAGAGCCCGGAATGCGGCGCCAAGTATTGGCCTATAACCAGAATGTGCTGTTAGTTCGTAATCATTTTCAGAAGGGGTGGAAGGGTACAACTCACAGCCATCCTCATGAACAAGTTGTCTATGTTGTGACCGGGCGTATGCAGTGACGGCGATGGCAAGACGATCGAGCTGTGTACTGGCGACAGCATTGTTGTGAAGGGTAATATTGAGCATCAGGCAACAGCCCTGGACGACTCTGAGGCGCTGGACGTGTTTGCTCCCTACCGCGAAGACTATGCACAGTGACAGGCAGAACTCGTAGCTGGGAAGATTTTTACCGAGAGACTGGAATCACTTTCGTCGACAATTGTTTCTCTCGGCCCGCCTCTACTTGTCCAGGACTAAGAAAGTGAAAATCACCGCATGAGTCTCTACTGCGCTACCGGCAGTGTTGAAACCGATTTTTCTCTACAGCAATTGCACGATTTACTGTTGGAAAGCCTTGCGAAGCTTGGAAACCGTAACCGGGTTCTTATCGTGCCACCGGATCAGAGCCGTGTGCATTCACGCGCCGGGGATCTGACACGCTTCGCATGGGAGTATTTTGGCGATCAACTTCAGGCGGTTCTACCTGCTCTCGGCACGCACGCAGCGATGCGGCAGGAACAGCTCTCGCGTATGTTCGGCGATATGCCGGCACAGCTTTTCCGGGTGCATAACTGGCGTACGGATGTCGAGACTCTCGGCGAAGTTCCGGGCGAGTTCATCCGCGAACAATCGGAAGGCAAGCTGAACTATGCGTGGCCGGCGCAAGTCAACCGACTCATTGCGCATGGCGGCTTCGATCTTATTCTCTCTATCGGCCAAGTCGTGCCCCATGAAGTCATCGGCATGGCCAATTACAACAAAAATATTCTGGTGGGCACGGGAGGCCGCGAAAGTATAAACCGCAGCCATTATCTGGGCGCAGTTTACGGCATGGAGCGCATCATGGGCCGTGCAGAGAATCCCGTGCGCAATGTTCTAAACTACGCATCCGATTCTTTCCTCCGACATGTGCCGATCGTCTATGTACTCACCGTTGTCGGCCGCACAGCAGACGGACGATTGGCAATGCGCGGCATTTTCATCGGAGATGACGTTGAGTGCTTCAACCGCGCCGCTGCTCTGAGCCTAAAAGTGAACTTCGAGATCATGGACGCTCCAGTACAGAAGGCCGTCGTTTATCTCGATCCTGATGAATTCCACAGCACGTGGTTAGGCAACAAAGCAATTTACCGTACACGCATGGCACTGGCCGACGGTGCAGAGCTGATCATCCTGGCTCCGGGCATAAGAAAATTTGGCGAAGATCAAGCCATCGATGCGCTAATCCGCAAGTATGGCTATCGGGGAACGCCTGCGACGCTCGAAGCGGTAAGCGCCAATGCAGATCTCGCCAACGACCTGAGCGCAGCTGCTCATCTCATACACGGCTCGTCTGAAGGCCGCTTCACAATCCGATTATGCCCCGGTCATTTAAGTAAGGAGGAGGTCGAGGGAGTGGGTTTTGAATACGGCTGTTTGAAAACCATGCTCACGCGCTACAACCCGCAAACCCTTCGCCATGGCTACAACTCCGTCTATGGCGAAGAGGTCTTCTTTATTTCAAATCCTGGGTTAGGACTATGGGCGGCTCGCGGTAAATTGTTGGCTCGAGATGTGTGAGCGTGATCGTCCGTCCGAATATTGGCAGGTCCTGAAGAATTAATTAAGCTAGCTAGAAACTTCAGGTGTATGCAGACCTAAGCGAGACCGGGCACGACGTGTCTTTCGCGGCAGTATAGAGGTTTACCTTCCGATGGCGTAGCCAGACCGAATTGATGAAGAAATAGGTCCAGGAGCAGTACAGAGAAGGCGGGAAAGATAAATCGTAGCGGAACTGTGATGTTTCGGTTGCCCGGTGCGCGCACAGAACAGTGCATACCTCGAACTTGCGCAGCCATCAATTTAGTAAACCGATACATTGTCAATTAGGTAAATCCGATGACTGCAGACAACAATTGACAGGCTACAGTTCGTGCGCAAAAAAGAGCTCTTCCTAACCCATTCTCCGAAGGCGCGATTCGCCGCCTCCATCCGTGAGGGGAAATCGGCGAGACTTTCAGTTCGGGCTTCTAAAGACTGATCCTCAATGAATTTGATTTCGTCCCGTGTGTTCTTAATCTAAGGAAGCAGATGGCCTATTCTGCCGAAATCAGCCGTAACAATCCTTCGTGTTCCCCATTCTTAATAGTCTGGTTCGATGGCGGCCAGCTTCACAGGCGGAGTTGCCAAGAAGAAAACAGACGGCGTCGCGGACGTTATTAATAGGCGCCTTCAGAACTCGTCATCCGGTGTGCAAAGGAAGAGGAAATTCGAGACTATTTTCACGTCGGCGTACTCGGTTTACGGACAAACGTCGGCTCGGCTCGGGAAGCCTTGCCGGGGAAGGAACTCGCTCAAATCAGCGATATTGCTAACTCGCCCTGCAGAATAGAAGAGCGGAACAAGAAGGTAGATGCCGGTGCCGTGCTCGATCAGAGGTCAAATTTCCAAATTGATTTTA
Source organism: Terriglobia bacterium (assembly GCA_963791575.1). Classification (GTDB taxonomy): domain Bacteria; phylum Acidobacteriota; class Terriglobia; order Terriglobales; family Acidobacteriaceae; genus JAOAPG01. The sequence goes on from CAWBSY010000008.1 coordinate 254,935, forward strand.
GCCAACATCCAACGCCCAGTACTCCGATGTGTCAAGCATTGAATGGTACTAAAGGAATTTTGCAACGGTGGATTGCCCAGCACCCATACTGTTTCCTTCCACCGTTATACAAATTACTGAACGGTGAGTCAACGGATGGTAACCCCAGTAACTCGATGAATGATTTGAAAACTCTTTCATCGAACAATCGCAATGTCCTATTGTTCGATCTGCATATTTCCAGTAGTCCAAGCGCTCAGCCCACAGCATTCCCAGATTCATCAGCAAGTTTACCGATATTCTAGGCTTCTTTTTGAAGGTGCAAGCCAATCTTGTGCGTTCTCCATATTGGTCAATTCACACTTACGTTCGTAACTTGTCTGGCAAGGATCTCTTTGCCAACATGAAGCGAACTTAGCCATGGATTCAGAGGGCGCCCGAGCCTCGCCTTTTGAGCCATGCATCGCTGTCAGTCGTCCGACTCTCCCTAACAGTCAGGCGTGCGTAAATGTGTACCCGCAGTTACAAGCGTGTACCCGGAGGCAACATGTCGCTAGACGCGCAGGATCGGCGAACGTCGAACAACTTGCCACAGCTATCGAGCCTGTATGCCACTTATGGGGTCGAGGTTAATGTCCTGCCCGTCGAAGAGATCTTTGCGCTCTATGAACGAACAGGCTTTCTCTATCCCGAGAAGAGCGCCCGTCTTCGTCCGCACCTCGAACTCGTCCGGGACAACTGGCGACGGATGTTGCGTGCCGGACAATCTCTGCTCTACGTCCTCTCCGCTGGTGACGAAAAAAGAGGCTTGGCCTCGCTGGCCGTTTGGCGAACGGCGGGCCACGGCTGGATGCCAGAACATCTGGTTAGCGATAACAATCCTTTTGCATCCCGCGCGGTGATGCTAGCTGCAGCAGCGGGGAAAATTCTACGTGGAATTGACGATGCCCAGAACTGGTTTCGGCCGGAGAACCGCTTTCCAGCACGGGTGTTCGGGTCCATGGTACAGACCATTGGGGAATCTCTCTGCTCTGTCCAGCGCCACAGCTATTTCGCATTCCCGAGACACTTGTCACTACCCTTGAGCGACAAGATTCACGCGCTGCCTTACGACCCTTCTCAAAAACAGGCTCTCTCTGCTATCGCGACTATGACGCGAGGCAGTGTGTACATTACCGGAGAGGATTTGCTAGGAGACGTTGAGCTTCGAACTGTTGATGAAATGTACCGTTCGGTTGGTCTGCGACGCACTCGCTCTGTGTGGCTGGCATACAAGGGATCGAGGAGAGAACCGGTGGGGGCAGCGATCGCCTATCGCGGTCCCTTAGGAGTTAATTTTAGTTACCTCGAGAACCGTTGTGATTTGCTGCTCCATCCGACGCTTCCTGTGTCGGACGTTCCGGACACCATAGCGTCACTTCTGAACGCGTCGTCTGCGGCCTATCACGACTTCGAACTCGACGACATTCCGCTGATCGCGGATGAGATGGCCACTGAATCGCTTCTCGGGTTTGGTGCGGCTTTCCTACGCCACTATTGTCAGGGAATCTGGCTTAAAGCCGGACATCAGGGCTTCTATCAGCACGTCGAGGGTTTCTATTCCAAAATTTTAGCCCGCGCAGAAAAGCAGGAAATGCAACTCAGTCGTGCGGCCACGGAATCGCGATGAATACAGTCTCTAAGACCGCCTACATCATGGAAGATCCCCGCGAGGCCATGCGGCTCGAGGTGAAAGTCGACCCAGAAGCTTGGGTTCGCAAATACTTAGCCCATCGTGTGCCACCGGGAGCGGAAATTCTTTCTGTAGGTTGTGGGCCGGGAGTGATTTTGCGAGAAGTCTGCGCCATGGATTCCTCAATTACAGGAACCGGAATAGACATCAGCGCAGAGCGCATACAGGAAGCTATTCGGAAAAATCCTGCGAATTCACGCGTGAATCTCCTTAGCGGAGACGCGCACGCGATGCAATTCCCATCGGACAGCTTCGATCTGGTTTACTCCCGCATGTTATTCGAATACCTCCACGACAAAGAACAAGCCGCCGCCGAAATGGTGCGAGTTTGCCGGCCCGGCGGGACCGTCCTCCTTCAAGACCTCGATGGACAGCTGCTGTGGAACTATCCCGAAGATCCTGTGGTGCAACGCGCGGTCGAAAAAGTAGTGGCGGGTTTAGCGAGCACGGGTTTCGATCCCTTTGTGGGTCGCAAGCTTTTCTCGCTGGCACATAAGGCTGGTCTCAAAGACATTGAGGTCCAGGTCGAGTGTTACCACTTAATCGCTGGAGAGATTGATCTCGGAATTCTGAGGCAGTGGGAATTAAAGCTGGAGATTGCAGTTCCCTGGATCGCACGAATCGTCGGTGACGAGCGTGCGGCCAGCGAGTTGGCGCAGAGATTCCTTGAGTATCTCCGCCGGCCTGACACGCTTACTTACTCCAATGTGTTCACTGTAACGGGGGTAAAGCCCCTGTGAGTGGTTGGTTGATTAGCGTGAGCAACATGCAACATCAATTGTGGAAGCGGATTGAACAAAACGGAAAGGGTCCTGCGGAGTCGAGAACACCAGACCGCCTTCGTTCCCCTTCGAGAAGGAAGATAGATATGCGAACCATTCACCATCCAAGAACCGGCTCGGCAGGCCTCACTGCAAGAGCCTTGTTGCCGGTAGCAGTGGTATTTCTCTTCGTGGCGAGCGCACTAGCGCAGAATCTGCCCGATGTCACCGCAATGAGCGTGGAAGACTTGATGAACGTTCAGGTCACCTCGGTCTCAAAGAGAACCCAGAAGTTGGCAGACGCTGCAGCGGCCATTTTTGTGATAACGCAAGAGGACATCCGACGCTCGGGCGCCACCAGCATTCCGGAAGCGTTACGAATGGTTCCTGGTCTGCAGGTGGCTCGCATTGATGAGAACAAGTGGGCCATCAGCTCGCGCGGATTCAATGGTCGCTTCGCCAACAAGCTACTGGTTCTCATTGACGGCCGGAGTGTCTACACACCCTTATTTTCTGGAGTGTACTGGAACATTCAGGATGTGATGCTCGAGGACGTAGACCGGATTGAAGTGATCCGCGGTCCGGGAGCGACTTTGTGGGGAGCCAACGCAGTCAATGGCGTCATCAACATTATCACCAAGCCGGCAAAGTCCACTCAGTCTGCACTCGCCTCGGCTGGCGGGGGAACAGAAACGCGGGGATCCAGCAGTGTTCGCTACGGCGGCAGGCTAAACAACGGCATCGCCTACAGGGCTTATGCGAAATACTTCAATGTCGGACCATCCATAGATCCTTCCACGGGAAGGCAAGCTGACGACAATTGGGATGCAGTGCGCGGCGGCTTTCGAACGGACTGGACGCCAGGGGGACCTGATTCCCTCACAGTACAAGGAGACATTCACCGTAGCGGCTACGGTGAGACTCTGACTGTACCCTCGTTAAACGCTCCCTATTCGAGCACCTTTCCCAATGAAGGGAGCATTAGCGGAGGAAACCTTCTGGGCCGATGGAACCACGCATTCGCGAATTCCTCGACGTCTCTGCAGATGTACTATGACCACACGAGCATAACCGAGAATTCGCTTTTTTCAGACCATCAAGACATCTTCGATATTGATTTCCAGCATACCTTCCACGCCAGTGAATCCCAGGAAGTCGTATGGGGGCTTGGTTACCGTTCGAGCCTAGATGGGAATAACTCCAGCTCTGTAGTTTCGCTGCAGCCAAACCAACTCACGTTGAATCAATTTAGCGCTTTCGCGCAGGATGAGATAAGTCTTTTTGACAAACGCTTGCGCGTTACGCTCGGCTCCAAATTCGAGCATAACGGGTTCACTGGTTTTGAAGTTGAGCCGAACACGAGACTTCTCTGGACCGTCACGCACAACCAATCGGTCTGGACTGCAGTGTCCCGTGCAGTGCGGACACCTGCCTTAACCGAAGAGGGCCTTCGACTAAATTCGGCGGTTTTACCTCCTGGAATTCCTCAGAACCCAACTCCGTTTCCAACTCTAATATCGGTTTTCGGGAGCCGCCAGTTCAAATCAGAAGATCTTCTCGCGTATGAAACCGGTTATCGCGTGCAGTTAACCAGTAACTTCTCAGCTGACATTGCAGGATTTTATAACCATTACACGCATCTTCGAACAGCAGAGCCAGGCACACCTTTCCTGGAAGTAAGCCCGACACCTCTCCATATCGTCGCTCCTTTCTACGCAGGGAATAAGATGAGCGGCGGCACTTACGGCACTGAACTCTTTACGGACTGGAGAGTCGTACCTAAATGGCGTCTCTTAAGTTCCTACAGCTATCTGCAAATGGATATACGGAAAGATGCAGGAAGTCTGGACCCGACTGCAGACGATCCCGGTCTGGTAAGCCCCCGTCATCAGTTCTACGTCAGGTCTTCAATCGATCTTCCTAAACATTTTGAACACGATTTCGATGTTCGATACACGGATCGGCTTCCAGGTCCGAATATACCGAGTTACTACTCTTTGGATACTCACATTGGATGGAGGCCAAGGGTGGCGGGCTTGGAACTCTCCGTCGGCAGTGAAAATCTGCTTAATAAGCGGCACTTGGAATTTCTGCCAGACTTCATCAACACCTCTCCCACCGAAGTAAAGCGCACCTTCTACGGAAGTGTTACTTGGAGATCTGAGTGAGTTATTTATCACTCACAGCAGAGTGACGATTACTTCCATGCAGGTAAGGTGACAATGAGACGGTTACGACTGTTAATCACGATCGCGATGGTGATATTGCCGAGCTTGGGGTTTGAAGCCCATGCCCAAGATTCCTCTGCTTCTTCGGAATACTTGATCAAAGCCGGCTTTATCTACAATTTCGCGAATTTGGTGCAGTGGCCGTCGAACGCCTTCACTCAGCCAGATTCTCCAATTGTGATCGGCATTTTTGGGGAGGATCCCTTTGGAACTATCCTCGACCGGGTGCTGGAAAGCAAAAAAGTCAATGGCCGGTCATTTGTTGTCAAACGATTGAGATCAGTCCCCGACCTCAAGGAATGTCATATCGTGTTTGTAAGTTCGTCAGAAATGGCTCACCTGGCAGAAGCAATTCACCTTGTGAAGGGCATGCCAATCCTGACAATCGGCGAGATACCTGGTTTTGCCAAGCGTGGCGGAATCATAAATTTAGTTCTTGAGGACAGCAAAGTTCATTTTGAGGTCAATGTTGAAGCAGCGAAAGAAGCAGACCTAAACATCAGTTCCCGACTACTCGCTCTGGCAAGAATCGTTCAGGGGCCGGCGGCGGATGTGAGGAAGACGGAATGAGCCTCCAGAATCTGTCCATTCGGCGAAAACTCATTCTGATCACGATGTTAACGAGCAGCATCGCCCTTCTCCTCTCCTCGGCTAGCTTCCTCATTTATGACCTTATCTCGTTTCGCCAATTGCTTACTCAGGATCTGACAACCCAGGCCGAGATTATCGGATATAACAGCGCGGCGGCTATGGCCTTTAAAGATGAGCCCGCCGCAACGGCAACGTTGTCCGCGCTTAAGGTCAAAGGAGATATCGTAGCGGCGGTCTTATATAGTCCCGACGGGAAGATGTTCGCCCAGTATTTCCGCAACGGTAAGACCCTTCCGGCATTTCTTGCTTCCCGTTCACAAGAGAAAGGCTACCGGTTTGAAGGGCGCTACCTCGAGGTGTGGCACGACGTTACCCTCAACGGAGAACGTCTCGGAACGCTGTTCCTGCAATCGGACATGCGCCAATGGAGTACGCGAGCCAAACGCTATGCAAGTATCTCCCTTGTTTTCGTGTTGATTTCAGGCTTTTTCGCATTCCTTGTCTCTTCGAAACTTCAAAAAGTAATTTCCGGACCCATTGTGCACCTGGAGGACACGATGCGAATGGTGTCCTCCAACAAGAACTATGAGGTTCGGGCGGTTAAATCTTACTCTGACGAGATCGGTAGTCTCATCGATGGCTTCAACACCATGTTGTCCGATATCCAACACCGAGATACAGCATTGCGGGGCGCTAATGATGAGCTACAGACAAGAACGCAAGAATTGGAAGAAGAGATTTCCCACCGCAAGCAGGCGCAGGAAGAGCTCCTCAAGGCAAAGTACATAGCCGAGGAGGCAAGCCGCGCTAAAAGCACATTTCTCGCAAACATGAGCCATGAATTGCGCACACCGCTTAACGCAATCATTGGATATAGCGAGATGTTAGAGGAAGAGGCACAGGAAGCAGGAAGTGTAGCGACTGTCCAGGACCTTCAGAAAATTGAATCAGCAGGCAAACACTTACTTGCGCTGATCAATGATGTGCTCGACCTTTCCAAAATCGAGGCCGGAAAGATGGGTCTACACCTGGAGACGTTCGACGTAGCTGGGATGATCGAGGAGATCGTTACTACGCTTCAACCGGCGATAAAGAAGAACGGTAATAACCTTCGGGTCCACCTGGCAGACGACGTAGGCATGATGCGAGCCGACATTACAAAAGTCCGGCAGATTTTGTTTAACCTGCTTAGTAACGCGTGCAAATTTACGGACCACGGCACTATCTCCGTGGAGGTGGATCAGAGCACGGAAGAGGGCATGGACTGGCTCCGGTTCCGAGTCACTGATACCGGGATTGGGATTAGCGCTAAACAAAAGAAAAATCTATTTCAGGAGTTTACCCAGGCAGATACCTCAATCGCGCGCAAGTACGGTGGCACCGGCCTGGGACTTGCGATCACTCACCGGTTTGTTCAATTGATGAAGGGACGCATCGGGGTCGAGAGCCAGCCTGGTGCAGGCTCCACCTTTACGGTACATGTGCCTGCCCAAGTCACACTAGAGACTGTTGGTCCTATACAAGCGGAGGGGAACAGCGATGCCTCCGATGCTATCGCCGAGATGAAAACCGATCGCGATACGATTCTCGTGATAGATGATGACGCAGCCGTTCGTGAACTTATGTCGCGTTTCCTGATGAAACTGGGCTTCAATGTACTCACTGTCGCCAGCGGGGAAGAAGGTTTGCGACTTGCTAAACAAGTTCGCCCTGTACTCATCACGCTGGATGTCGTTATGCCGGACTGCGATGGGTGGTCTATCTTGAGCAAACTGAAGGCAGACTCTGAACTGTCGAAGGTCCCAGTGATTATGGTGACAATCGTTGACAATGAGGCGAGAGGTTTTGATTTAGGGGCCTCGAACTATCTCATCAAGCCGGTTGACCGCGAACGCCTTGCAGTTCTCATAGAAAAGCACCGGATTATTCGTTCTACAGCTATCGCTGGAAGCAACACCGTACCCATGTCCCGTCTATCGCACGGCCAGAAACGCGGGGAAGTCGAAGTTGAGGTCTCTGAGAGGGTGAGTCATGCCAAGAATCTTACTAGTCGAAGATAACGAAATGAACCGTGACATGTTGTCCAGAAGGCTCGAGAGGAGAGGACATTCCGTCATCATGGCTAACGATGGTGAACAGGGACTGTCGATGGCAAGTACGGAAATGCCAGATTTAATTTTGATGGATATAAGTCTTCCAATTATGGACGGATGTGAAGTAACTCGCCTACTAAAGTCCGACAAGAGAACCCGTCACATCCCAGTCATTGCACTGACCGCTCATGCACTCGTGACCGATCGCGTAAAGGCAATTAACGCCGGCTGCGATGACTATGACACCAAGCCCGTGGAATTTGGCCGTCTCAGCGAAAAGATTAGAAATTGTCTCGCCGGGAAGAAAGCACTATGAACACGCAAGCAAGCCGATTGCTCATCGTAGATGATAACGAATTGAACCGGGACATGCTCGCGCGCCGGCTGGTACGGAAAGGTTACGAGATCCTGCTGGCGGACAGCGCGCGACAATTGTCGCAGCGGGTCAAAGAAGACGCAATAGATCTTGTGCTGTTGGACATAGAAATGCCGGAAATTAGCGGGCTCGAGGCACTAAAGATACTGAGGGAGACCTACTCTCCCATTGAACTGCCGATCATCATGGTGACGGCAAAGAGTCAGAGCGAGGATGTTGTTAAGGCACTTGATTTAGGGGCCAACGACTATGTAACGAAGCCGATCGACTTTGCTGTCGCTCTAGCGCGCATAGGTACCCAGTTATCCCATAAACGCGCGCAGGAAGGATTGAGGGAGAGTGAAGAACGCTATGCCTTGGCGGCACGCGGCGCCAACGATGGCCTTTGGGACTGGAATCTGGAGGCGGGGGTTGTGTATTTCTCTACCCGCTGGAAGAACATGCTGGGTTACCAGGAAAGTGAAATCGGAGACAAGTCGGACGAATGGATTAGCCGCATACATGATGCAGACCGAGAGCGAGTGAACCAGGAAATTGCGGCCCATCAAGAGGGATTGGTTCCTCAATTTGAGAGTGAGCACCGCGTGCTGCACAAAGATGGCACGTTTCGTTGGATGCTGTGCAGGGGGCTTGCCGTTCGTAATGGCTCGGGAAAAACCTCACGCATGGCCGGATGGCAGACTGATATTACTGAAGGTAAGGTCTCCGATCCATTAACGGGTCTACCTAATCGCCTCCTATTTACAGACCGAGTGGGACGTCTTATCAAACAGGCGAAACGGCGCAAAGATTATTTGTTTGCGGTTTTTTTCTTAGACCTTGATGGTTTCAAGATGATCAACGACAGTCTGGGCCATCAGGTCGGGGATCAACTGTTAGTTGGAGTGGCAAGTCGATTAGAGAAGTGCTTGCGGGCCACTGACACAGTCGCGCGTCTGGGAGAAGGTTTCGTAGTAGCGCGGATGGGAGGCGACGAATTCACCGTTCTACTGGATGATCTTAAGCATCCAGAGGACGCCAAGCAAGCTGCGGAGCGCCTTATGAAGGCAGTGACGGCGCCCTTTGTGTTGGGTGGCAGAGAAGTATTCACCTCTTTAAGCATCGGGATCGCTCTAAGTAACCCCAGCTACGAGCAAGCAGAAGACATACTTCGTGACGCGGACACGGCGATGTACCGGGCGAAGTCTATGGGCAAGGCGCGTTACGAAATATTTGATGCAGATATGCGGGCTAGCGTCGTGGCTCGTCTGCAATTGGAGATGGATCTGCGCCGCGCGCTCGAACACGGAGAATTTAACAATGTTTACCAACCGATCGTTTCCCTTGCTGCGGGACAGATTGTTGGCTTTGAGGCCTTGTTGCGCTGGCAACATCCAACGCGGGGACTCCTTGGACCAGAAGAATTCATCGCGGTCGCGGAAGAAACCGGGCTTATTCGCGATTTGGGTTGGTGGAATTTGCGGGAGGCCTGCCGGCAGATGAGCGAATGGAGGGCAGATCATAGCGCCTATTCCCAGCTAACCATGAGTGTCAATCTCTCTCCCAAACAGTTTCTGCAACCGAACCTGGTAGAGGATATTGGAAGCTTACTGCGTGAACTCAAACTGCCTCCGCAAGCCTTGAAACTGGAACTCACAGAAAGTACTGTCATGGGCGATCCATCCGCAGCGATTGAGATGCTGCAGGAAATCAAGTCGCTCGGCATCAGCTTGGCCATCGATGACTTCGGCACCGGGTATTCCTCTCTGAGTTACTTGCACCGTTTTCCGCTCGATACCTTGAAGATTGACCGTTCCTTCATCAGCAGCATCGTCAGCGGGGAAGACACGGAAATTGCGCGAACAATTTTGCCGATGGCATTGAATCTTCACTTGGATGTGATTGCGGAAGGCATAGAAACAATTGAACAACTAGTGTTGCTGAAGAAACTGCATTGCAAGTATGGGCAGGGATACTACTTTTCCAAACCATTATCGGCCAGGGAAGCGGGATCACTGTTAGCAGAGCAGCCGACGTGGTAACCGGGTGTTTAATGCCGGTGTTCTCGGTTGGCACAATCGCTGACACAGGTAGCCCATGAAATTAGCCTGGCGGAACATCTTTCATGACCGAACCCGTTTCTTGGCAACGGTGCTCGGCGTATCTTTTGCAGTCTTTCTAATGGTATTCCAAGGTAGTCTCTTGGTCGGCTTTCTACAGGCAGCTTCCAGGTTTATAGATGCGAGCGACTTCGATATTTGGATAACCGCCAGAGGAGTGCAGACTTTCGAATTCGGAGCAACCTTACAAGCTCGAGTGCGGGAAATGGCTGCCGGCGTACCAGGTGTGGTGGAAACGGGCCGAGCGTGTATGGCATTCGCCGTCTACCGAAAGCCGAATGGAAAACAACAAGTTGTAGCGCTTGTTGGTGCGGATTCCAATCTAGGAAAGCACTTCCCGGTTCCCGATCTAACTGAAGCAGCTGAAAGTAGGTCGCCGGATTCGGTTGTCTATGATGCAAGTGACCGAGATCTGATTGAGGTGGCGTCGCTACCGGCAGAAGTCGAGATAAATGGGCACCGTGCCAACATCGAACATGAGATCGAAGGATTTGGCGGATTTCTTGGTGTCCCTTCTCTTTTCACGTCGTATCGGAATGCGGCCCGCTACTTGGGTGTCGGTCCTGAAGATGGCATGTACGTCCTATTGCGAGTTGGCAAGGAGTACTTAGTCTCCGATGTCCAAAAGAGCCTCAGGCAACGTCTGCCGGAAGTCGACGTTCTCACGCGTGAAGAGTTCGCTCACAAGTCCCGCATGTACTGGGTGATCAAGACTGGTGCCGGGAGCGCGATTCTAACCGCGGCGGTTTTGGGATTTCTGATAGGCCTTGTGGTGGTGTCGCAAACTATCTACGCGAACACTATGGAGAACCTGGAAGAATATGCGACGTTGAAGGCTCTTGGAGCCTCCCGAGTTTTTGTGGCTCGCATCGTCCTTATCCAGTCTCTAATTTGCGGCGCGGCAGGAAGCATTCTGGGCATGTTCGCGGTGGTTCCGGCCATGAATTATGCAAGATCTCTGATTCCGTGGATTCATACTCCGTGGTGGCTACCTGTGATCATGGTTGTGTTGAGCTTGCTGATGTGCTCATTGGCCTCTGTTGCTTCGGTTCGAAGCGCACTAACAGTTGACCCGGGACGGGTGTTCCGTGCCTAACCAATTCTTAGCCGTTGAGGATGCTGGCATCTCGTTCGGCGAGGGGAACGCACGGGTTCCCGCGCTACGGGGCGTTTCAGTAACGTTCGAGCGCGGCACGCTTTCGTTAGTTATGGGGCCATCCGGGAGTGGAAAGACCACATTATTGTCTCTCCTCGGCTGCTTACTATCACCCGACGAGGGGACAGTGTTTGTCGATGGAGTTGCGGTGAATAAACTGAGCGAGAGCGAGAAGACGGTGCTCCGTCGACAAAAGATAAGTTTCGTTTTTCAAGCCTTTCGACTCTTGCACTCGCTTTCCGCAATCGACAATGTTGCACTTGGTCTTGAAATTCGTGATGGGAACCGAGCTGACAAAATGGAAAAGGCACGAGAACTACTCCTTCAATTTGGCTTGGGGGATAAGCTAAATCGCGAGCCCAGTGGACTTAGTCCTGGAGAAAAGCAGCGAGTCGCGATTGCACGCGCGCTGGCAGGAAACCCTCCTATTCTTCTCGCAGATGAGCCGACAGCGTCTTTAGATGCCGAAGCGGGGAGGAATATCTGTCAAATCCTCCGCAGTCAGGTTGATCAGAATGGAAGAACAGTTGTTGTCGTCAGTCACGATCCACGATGGAAAGAATTTGCCGATCGCACAATCATTCTGAGTGACGGACAAGTTAAGCCACAAGCACAGGGGCAGCACGCTTGAGCGCGCGCAGCAAATTGGGCAGTAGTGTTCTGGCAATTGCCCTCGTCATTGCTAGCGGCGCGTTCATCTGGAGTTCACGGGACAGGAAGACAGTACAGGCTCATCAGACGCCCTCGAACAACGTTGCCGAGGTTGTATTCGCCTCACCTGGAAGAGTAGAGGGGCTTTCCGACACAACCCAGGTCGGAGCTGCAGCCGATGGTGTTTTGAAGGCAATTTACGTGAAAGAGGATCAGTTCGTAACCGAAGGAACACTCATGGGGGAAATTGCCTGTGATGACCTGAACGCCATGTTACAAACTGCACTCGCGGAAGCTGATGCCACGCGTCAGGCAAGGATCCGTCTGTTGAGAGGTGCACGTAAAGAGGAAAAAAGAATAGCCGTCAAAAAGACGGCAGCGGCTCAAGCAATGTTCTCGGAGGCAAGATCTCGGCTCAGTATGCAGCGCGCCCTGTATGAGGGAGGAGAGATCTCCCGTACTGCTTACGAGCAAGCCAATCGTGATTTCGGTGTCGCGAAGGCGGACTTCCAGGCTTCCGTTCGAACGGAGGAACTGCTCGCCGCGCCTCCATTGCAGGAAGATAAGGCGCGTGCAGATGCTGAAGTGCTCGCCGCGGAAGGCCGCGTCCGAACCGCAGAAGAACGGATCAGGAAGTGCGCAATTCTGGCTCCGATTAATGGAACTGTTCTGAGAGTCTATGCGAGGGCTGGGGAGTCCTTTAGCACAGTCACTCCTCGTCCTTTATTTAGTTTGGCCGATACGTCTGCTCGGCGCGTCAAGGCGGAAGTCGACGAAAGAGATCTCGGTAAAGTCACGATTGGCCAGAACGTAATTGTCCAAGCCGACGGACTTGATGGGGAGAAGCTCACCGGAACTGTAGCGAGCATATCTGCAGTCATGGGCAGAAAGAGCGTCTACACAGGCGATCCATCTGACAAGACCGACCGCGACGTATTAGAAGCGGTGATCGACTTGACACACGACGCACAGTCACTACCCATAGGACTCAGAGTCACCGTGCAGTTCCTATCTAATGGTTTGCCGAAACAGCAACCACGGTAGCCGCAAAGTGTATTCATCCGGCTTGATAAACCTACGCAGTATGCCACCATAGGTATCAAACAAATCACAATCCCACCCCACCAGCTATGAAGCTTGTGGGCATCCAGCCACTTCTCTGCGCCAGCTTGATGCGAGTATCGAAGGGAAACCATGCCACGCCTCCACAAAAGCGGAGCTGCGCCTAAACCTACAACTACCGATAAAATATAGTCCAGAGTTTTAAGCTCGCGCGGTGCGAGTTAAACAGGAGAGCAGGCAATGACGCCCAGCCAAGAATAGCGAGCCCCCAAAATGCATCTCTGAATTTTAGTTTTCTATTTTTGAAAACAGCTTCGACTTTGGCGTATTTAACCCATCTTTCTGCTTCATTGCCGAGCCACAGATGTCCAAGCAAGTGGTGAACTCCTCAATTACGAACCGAAGAACAAGTCATAAGCCGCGAATACCGGTGCACTCGCTCACTTTCCTTTGAAGAAAAACTGGTTTTTCAAAGTAGTATTTCCCTCTTAATGCACAGTAAGCGTGAATGTCGTTGAGGCATTCAGCGAGCCGTCGGTTCCTGTGACCGTGACCACGTAGTCCTTGCTTTGACTTTGAGGCTGTCCGGAGGACGTTCCGCCGCCACCACAGCCACTCAGCATTAGTGTTCCTCCAGCTAAGCAGGCGAACGCTACAACCATTGGAAGCGATCCTGCAATTCGTCGATACTTGCCGCCGATCAGACACAAGCCTGCAGCCACACAGATCGGCGCGAAAGGGAAGTCCGATTTGCGCTTTGCCGGAATGCTCGCATCTTGGGTTGTAGTCTGAATTGTCATGGTTGTTCTGGCCGATGAGTTTTTGGGGTTGACAATCGGAGGGCCGAAACTCACCGTCGCATCAGCTGGGAGCCCAGACGCTGACATGGTAACTGCGCCATTGTAGTCCCCACCCACAGCGGTCACAGTAATGGTGATGTTCTTAGAATTACCCGCAGCAACAGTGACCGGAGTTTGCGGACCGGCGACCGTGAATGTTGATGCGGATCCGACTGTCAAGGTCAGGGCTGCTGAAGTCGACGCTCCGAATGCCGCATTCCCCGAGTAAGTTGCTGTGACAAGATTTGTACCTAGGGGAAGGGTGTTGGTAGTAAGAGTCGCAATGCCCGAAGAATTCACAGGTGCTGTACCTAGCAAATTCGAGCTGTTATAGAAACTCACGTTTCCGAGAGATGCTCCCGTAGGCATGGGTGTTATTGTCGCTGTCAATATGACTGCCTGGCCCACGACTGATGGATTCGGGTTTGCAGACAGCGATGTAGATGTGGCAGTTAAACCCGGAGTAACTGTTTCTGTAACAGCCGGAGAAGTCGATGTAAGAAAGCCGGCGTTCCCTGAGTATACGGCGGTGAGGCTGTCCGAACCGACCGGAAGATTACTCATTGCAGAAGTCGCAATGCCAGAGACATTAACGGTTCCCGTTCCTAAGAAAGTCGAGCCGTTATAAAAATTGACGGTTCCGAAAGACGCGCCGGTAGGAGTTGGAGTGATCGTCGCTGTCAGCGTGACTGTCTGGCCCGCAACTGCAGGATTCGGCGCAGCAGCTAGTGCAGTCGATGTTGTGCGTGCCGATAATTGTTTCGACTACTGCCGCCGAAGTAGACGCCGCAAAATCAATATTTCCCGAGTAGGCAGCAGTGAGACTATCGGACCCTGCGGGAAGATTACTGGTCGTAAACGTTGCCACGCCCGAGGAATTGACAGTCGCCGTATTCAGCAAAGTCGAACCATTGTAGAAAATCACAGTTCCGAGCGGCGGGCCAGTAGGAGCTGGTGTGATTGTTGCCGTCAAAGTAACTGCCTGTCCTGCGGCGGCCGGATTCGGAGACGAAGATAATGCCGTAGAGGTGGCAGTGCCCGGGATCAAGGCCAAAGAATCGATGCCTGGAACAACCAATGCACTTGCTTGTGGTTGAGCCAGTGTGTCGGTTGGAATGTTGTACGCCATCAGCTTTTGGAGCCCTGCTCCAATGTAGAGATTGCCCTTGCCGTCGGAAACAATTCCATCTGGAACCGATATTTGGCCGACCTGAAAAAGTAAGAAAGAAGAAAGGTCCGTAGGAACTTCGATTAGGCCATTTGCACTGTCGGTTCCGTCATGGCTGATCCAAAGTTGGCCGCTGTAGGGATCGAAGACCATTCCGTCCCCGCCATTGACTTTGTCATGAGGTTCAAGCACCAGCGTTTTCAAGACGTCGCCGGTGCAAGGATCAAGCTGGACTACAGTGTTGTGATCCGCGATTGCAAACAACTCACCTTGGGCGTCATAAGCCAGTCCGTCCACTGAAAACCCGTTACCAGGAGATCCAAGCTGTGCGCCGAGCTTGGTGATGGTTCCTGTCGTGAAGTCATAGCGGACAATCTGTCCGATTGAATATTCCGCGACCAGCATCGTGCTAGCATTCGCATTCGGGTTACATGCGGTGGGGACGTCAAAAACCATGTCACGAGGACTTTTGCCTTTAAGGCTGTTCGTCAAAATCGTATTGGTTTGCGTGGCGGGATCGTATATTGCCAGAATCCCATCTGATGACAAATCGTAAATAAGCTGTCCTTGAGAATTGATGAGAAGACTGTCCGGGGATCCAGCTGTGGTGTAAACAGACGTGACGGTTTGGCTCGGCAGATCAATGCGATCGAGCTGTCCAGTGGTCTCACTCGTGGCATAAAATTGCTGAGCCGGTGAAGTGATTACGATCGTAATCAAAAATACTGCGATTAAGAAGCAGGTCCGGGAAGTGCCCTTCACTGAAATTCCTCCAAAAACGGCCCTTAAATGTTTGTTCCCAAGTCGAAACTTACGCGGGGCACATGCTGCAATGCACTTCCAAGTCCGAAGACATCTTCATACAGAAATATCGCGGGGATGAGGAGGTGGTATGAATTGTCTATCTCGCAAACCCTTGAACTCAATGCACTTGCGAGAACGGACACAGAGGATACCAGAGAATAAGTTGGACTCGCTAATGAATTCGGCTCTGGTGCCGGCATGTTCAGCACCACCGCAAAATTTTGCAGCTAACTGAGGGAGGGAAACTGGAAAGGCGTTTACGACCGGATGAGACGCAGGATTGTTTACCCGCGTTCTAGGAAATGAGGCCCAGCGGATTGCCCGACTCTTCTGTTTTCTCTTCCAGCATAAACGCGAGCACTTCCTGCGGCACCGGATTATTCCAAACTGGCGCGAATGACTGTCGGTGCAGCGGAGACGGTCCATGCTCACGCAATGCCGCGATATGGCGAGGCGTACTATACCCCTTGTTGGAAGCGAGATTGTAAACGGGGAAAACTGCGTCCCATTCCGTCACCATGCGATCGCGCTCCACTTTAGCCAAGATCGAGGCTGCAGCGATAGAAGCGGAGAGCGCGTCTCCGTGAATGATTGGTTTCTGGGGGAGCTCGCAATCCAAACGAACAGCATCGACGAGTAAGTGATCAGGAAAGGGTTGCAACTGCATTACGGCGGCGCGCATTGCCACTCGCGATGCCTGGTAAATGTTGATCTGGTCGATCTGCGCTGCATCCACTGCCGCGACAGCCCAGGCGATTGCGTGCTGGCGAATTCGCTCTGCTAAGACTTCCCGGCGATCTGCAAGCAGCAGCTTCGAGTCGCGCAGTCCGCGAATCCGGTATCTGGGATCGAGAATTACAGCCGCAGCCACCACCGGCCCAAAGAGGGAACCGCGTCCCACCTCATCCACTCCGGCAACCAATTGGGCTCCGGATTGCCATGCTAGCTTTTCATATTTCAACGTACATCGCAGCCGTTTGAGTAGGCGTAGCTTGGCCGCCGAAGCGGAGATCGGCTTTTCAGGAGCGAGTTTTGCCTTAGTACCCATCAGTCTCTATGTAAAGAATACCAATGAATCTTCCCCGAAACAGGGCCTGTGGAGCAAGGCGGAAAAGCTGATTTATAAACCAGGAATGGTGGTTTAGTAACCACTTCGGAGTTACCGCCGTAAATTGACCCTCGGCACCCTGCTTGTTACCTTCGACAGCAAGGAATCTATTGCTTTGAAGCACGAATCATCCAAGCTAACCTCGCAAAAGTCCGCAGCGGAGCGCTCCGGCAGGCGGGTTCAAGTCGTGCTTCCTCTCAAGATCACATCTTGGGACAGCGACTACAAACCGTGTCCGGACATGGCTTGTACGTATGATATTTCTCCGCATGGAGCCCGAATTACAGGCCTTCGCGGTGCGAAAGAAATCGGCGATATTATCGCGATCGAACGCGGTCGCAATAAGGCTTTCTGCCGGATAGTTTGGATTGGGAAACCGAACTCGGAGTTTCGCGGCCAGGTCGGAATCGAGAATGTAGAAACCGAGCGGCAGATGTGGGAGTCCGAACTAAGGGATTTGCATGAAGCGTACGATCCAGTTTCGCCCGAGAAGAAGTTTGTTAAGTCGAGTTCCCGGGCAAACGGTCATAATCGCCGAAGGCATCCCCGCTTCACCATCGACGGTCTGGCAAAACTGCGGTGCAAAACTCTAAACGGAAAAACAGTAGAAGGCACGCTGAAGGATCTATCCGAAGTCGGGTGCCTCATTAGCACCAGTGAATTTTTCCAGCCCGGCGCGGAGTTGAACCTCACCCTCACTGTCGGTGATTGTGACTTAGGATTGAAGGCGCACGTTCGCCACTCTGACGCTATCCTGGGCTTGGGCTTAGAGTTTCGCGAAATCCGCAAAGGCGACCGCCAGATACTGCGCTTTCTTCTGCGAAAACTGGCGGAGCAGGAGCTTGAACAATCGTTCGAGCTCGAATTGCAGACTACAGGTCGCTAGCTTCTTTGGGAAACAGTCTGTCCCAATACTACTGAGCCGCTGGCACCGCTGCGGTCTTGGTGTGTTCCCGGTCAACATCTTTCAATCGAGCAGCCTTGCCTCGAGTCCACGCAAGTAGTAGAGCTTGGCGCGCCGCACCTTTGATGATCGCAGTAACTCGACCTTATCAATGACGCGTGCGTTGTCAGGGAAAATGCGCTCGACGCCCTGACCGAAGCTCATCTTGCGCACAGTGAAGCTGGCCTGTGGTCCCTTGCTGCGGGAAATTACGATGCCTTCAAAAGCCTGCACGCGCTCCTTGTCGCCTTCCTTAATACGAACGTGTACGCGGACTGTATCGCCCGGCGCGAAGTTTGGCAGGTCAGTGCGCTTGGCTTTCGACAAAAGTTTTTCAATAATCAGGTTCGTCATAATCTTGTCCCTTCGTTCCTGGAATTCTTAATTACTTTCGCCCTTAATCTGGGTCAACAATTTTTTGTCTTCTTTGCTCAACTCAGTCCCATCTAGCAACTCAGGACGATTTCTTAATGTCTTCTCCAGCGCTGTACGACGGCGCCAACGTCGAATTTCTTCGTGATTACCCGAGGCCAGAACCTCTGGAACCGTCCATCCTCGAAAATCCGCTGGCCGCGTGTAATGCGGATAATCCAGCAATCCACCTGAAGCGCAGGTCGAATCCGGAGCATCGCTGATTTCCGTCACAGCTCGCGAACTAAACGATTCTTGCCTCGTCGAAGCTTCGTTTCCCAAAGCTCCAGGGATGAGCCTCGTAACTGCTATCGATGATAACCGCTGCGCCCAATTCGCCGCCGCTCAAGACATAATCGCCAATCGAAAGCTCACGATCCGCCAGATGCTCGCCGACTCTTTCATCTACGCCTTCGTAACGGCCGCAGATCAGAACAATTCGTTCCAGCCTTGCCAGCTCTTCGGCAGCAAGCTGGTCAAACTTCGTTCCCTGCGCTGAAAGCAGGATTACACTCTGCTTTGCCTCCCCGCTGATGCGCTCTTCACGGGGCGCAAGTTCCAGCTTCTCAATACATTCAAAGATCGGTTCCGGCTTCAGCACCATGCCTTCGCCGCCGCCAAAAGGACGGTCGTCGACAGTTTTATGACGATCATGCGCAAATACCCGTAGATCATGGATCTCAATGTCAGCTAGACCCAGCTTCTCGAGCCCGGCGGATGATGCCGTGATCCAGCGGCCCTCGGAAGAAATCGGGAAAGATGGTTACGATATCGATCTTCATCGCGACCTTATCTCATCCCAGCCTGCTACTCTGTTGCCCTTCTGCTGTTCCAGCTTTTCTTCGGCACTCAGCGGCGCATTCACTTCGAGCAAACCTTCGGGCAGTAGCATGTGAATTTGCTTGTGCTCGAGATCCACGCTTTTCAAGAAGGCTTCAGCGTACGGTATTTCATGTTCTTTGTCCTCATCCTTAACCAGCAGCAACGGCGCTTCTCCTGCGCCGAACTGAACGTCTCTGACGACCCCGATCGCGCGGTCCCCATCAAAAACTACACATCCAGCTAAATCACTGATGTACGTCCAACCGGGTTCCAGCTGTGCTCGCTCGCTACCCGGAACTTGTAGTTCGCAACCGATCAGCGTTTCCGCGTCTGACATCGAATCGATGTCTGCGAATTTGAGCACCAGACCGCCTTTATGCGGCCATACATCTTCCACCAGGACTTCGCGCCTCGCGCCATCTTGTCCGAGGGCAGACAGCCTTAGACCTTCGCGGAATCGGTCAGGAATATCGCTGTGCAATTCGACGGCAACTTCGCCGTGACGTCCTTGCGTTTTAAAAACCCGGGCTAGGGTTACAAAATCACCGCGGAATCCAGAATCGCTGCTCGTTGCCTTCGCCATCTCCGTAACCCGGACGGCCTATTCGAGAATTTCGAGCGCAAACTGCTTGTTGAGCTTCATTCCGGCAGCGCCAATAAGGTTTCGCATGGCTCGCGCCGTGCGGCCATGTTTGCCAATCACTTTACCCACGTCGCCCTCGGCGACTTTCAGTTCGAGCACAGTCTCTCTGCCGTCCTCGACTTCAATCACCGAAACATGGTCCGGCTCATCAACCAGCACTTTCGCAATCTGCTCGATTAAGGCGCGTGCATCCCCAGTTGGCTCAGTCATATGCAACTCCTAATCACGTATGTGGATTTCCAGACGGCTTAAGCTGCAAGAATTAAGCGGCAGAATCGGCGGTAGCTGGAACAGGACGCGACAGGATTTTGCTGACACGGTCCGACAATTGAGCACCCTTCGAAACCCAATAATCAATGCGCTCGCGCTTCAGTTCAACGCTTGCTGGATTGGTACGGGGATTGTAGGTTCCGACAATTTCCACCGGACGGCCGTTACGGGCCCGTTCTTTCTCAATTACTACGACCCGATAATGCGGTTGCTTGCGCGCACCCGTGCGCGATAAACGTATCATTAACACAGAACTTTGTTTCCTTTCTAATTCTTCTGGCAGGGATAAGGCAAACCATTATTATGCCGTAGGTTAGCTCGATTAGCAAGGCTAAATCCCGGAGCGCTGGGTACCGAAGCGGGAGGCGCTCGAAAACATTAAGAAATTGTTGACCCTAGGGGTACTCCGGTATTTGTAATCTGCTTTGGACCAAATAGAATACGCCGCTAACCGGGAATTCCGGTTGGTGTCTAGGAAGAAAAGTAATCTACGTTCCGAAACCGAGAGCGTGGAAATCGCAAGGAGGATTGTTTGATGAACAGGAAGATGAAGATAAAAGTGATGGCTGTCTCTACCGTAGCCGCTCTAATGCTTGCAATCACCCCAACCTCACCCGCGTTCGAACGACATCCAGAAATCCGCGCAGCTATCGAGTCGCTGCACAATGCCAAAGAACACCTGGAACATGCCGCGCACGACTTTCATGGACATCGTGTGGACGCGATCCATGCAATTGATGAAGCTGAACGCCAGTTGCGTCTTTGTATGGAAGCTGACTAAGTGTGATTTTTGAGTGTGAAGACGTGAGGCTTGCCTACGTCTTCACATTCGCCTCATCCGGTGTTGTGTAGGCCTGCCGCAATTCCATTAATCGTCGCTCCGAGAGCATAATTGAGTTCTTCGCTATCCGTTCCGCTCCGTTTCCGTCGCAAGAGATCAACCTGAATCAGGCTCATGGGGTCCACATACGGGTTGCGCAGCCGGATTGAACGCGACAACACTGGATTTCCACCCAACAAATCGCTCTGTCCCTTGATCGACAAGATCACGCGCCGCGTTCGCTCAAATTCTTCAACTAACATTTGCCACACTCGTTCGCGAAGACTCTCATCCGGAACCAGCTCAGCGTATAGCCGCGCGATGCTGAGATCGGCTTTCGCCATGGCGAGTTCCACGTTTCGGATCAAATCGGAAAATAGCGGAAATTCGCGCATCATGGCTTTCAGCATCTTTTCCTGTGCAGAGCCTTGAATCGCAAATCGATCCAGAGCATAGCCGACACCGAACCATGCCGGGACAGCGTGGCGACTCTGCATCCAGCCGAAGACCCAGGGAATAGCGCGAAGATCTTCAAGTCGTCGGCTCTTGTAACGTCGCGCTGGCCGCGATCCAATGCGGGCATGTTCAAGCTCGTTCACCGGAGTGGCCTGTTCGAAATATTCAAGCACGTCAGCGTTCTCGGCGATGTTCTTGCGGTAGAAGCCGAAAGCATCCGCGGACATTTCTTCCATGGCCTTATCCCATTGCCTGTCGGCGCCAACTGCCGGTCCCTCAGGACGCGTGAGCGCTTCGAGACAAGCGGCAATCATGATCTCAAGGTTCCATTCCGCGAGCACCGGATCAGCGTACTTCCAGTTGAGAACTTCTCCCTGCTCGGTGACGCGAATTTGCCCCGAGAAATCTCCGACGGGCTGCGCCAGTATGGCCGCGTGGGTCGGTCCTCCTCCTCGGCCTACGGTTCCGCCTCTCCCGTGAAAGAGCCGGAGCTTCACATCGTGTTCACGGGCAACACGGTGCAGTGCGCGGTGAGCTTTGTACAACTCCCAAATACTGGTGAGCATGCCTCCGTCTTTGTTTGAGTCGGAGTAGCCGAGCATAACTTCCTGCCATCGTCCCCATGAGTTGAGAAGCGGCTTGTAACTTTCGGTGCTCCACACCTGTGCCATGACTGCCGGCGACTTGCGCAACGCTTCGATAGATTCAAATAATGGAACCGGCATCAAGCCCGGGTCTTCGCACGAACCGGCAACCTGCACGCCATAAATCGTCGCGAGCCGGACGACCGAAAAAATATCGTCCGCTGATTCAGCGCCGCTGATGACGTATGCCCGAATGGCTTGTGCAGGATGAACTTTCTTCATATCAGCGATATTGCGGAACGTTTCAAGCAGATCCACAGAGGAGGAAGAAAGATGAGTTGGCAAATGAGACGAAGCATGGTCCTTGGCATCTTCGGAAATTTCTCCGAGAAGCTGCGACTGCACACGCGCGTGTTGGCGGATGTCGAGGGTCGAAAGATGAAACCCGAATGTCCGCACCTTTCTAAGAAGCGGATACAGCATCAACTGAGCAAGTCTCTCGCCTCGATTTGCGTTCAAGCTATCGCGCAGCAGCGAGATGTCCTTTTCAAATTCTCCCGCCGTTTGGTAGCCGTTTGGTTCGGTGGATCCGCTCCGGCTTCCGCGCAGACGAATCAAAATAAAATTCATGAAACGCCGGTAGAGTTCGGTTTCGGAGATGCGTGCAAACCTGGAATGTTCGTCGCCAATTCGCGCGGTGTACTCCTTCAATCGGGAACGTAAATCCTCAGAGACAGGAGCTTGACGGAAGGACGAACTGATCTCGTCTATGGCTCGCTCCAACTCAACGATGTAGTGAGCGATGATAGTATTTCGTGCTCTTTGTAAAGCTTCGCGTGTGGAATCGGCCGTCACATGCGGATTGCCATCCCGATCGCCGCCGATCCAGGAGCCGAAATAAATAAGCTCCGGCACTTTGTGCTCCGCATGCTCTAAGTCGTAAACCTCTCGGAGGGAATCGACAATCTCGTCATAGACTCGCGGCAGCGCCTCAAACAGCGACATAGGATAGTGATCAAGCCCCATGCGAATTTCGTCGGTCACCAGCGGCTTTTGTACCCGGACTTCGTCGGTCTGCCACAATGCCGTGATTTCGACAAGAATATTTGCTTCATAAGCTTCGGCTTCCGCGCCCGACAATGGAAGATGGTCGAGACGTTCGAGATATTGAGCGATCCGGCGGCGCTTGGAAAGAACCGTACGCCGTGCGACCTCTGTCGGATGCGCGGTGAAAACCGGAATCACTTTTACCTGATGCAAAGCTGCCAGTGCGTCTCGCTCGAGATGCCCGCATCCCGCATGCGGCGTAGGGTTCCTCGAAATGACCCGGCAAGAGGAGCTTGTTCGGCGTGCAAATTTCCCGAGCGACGCCGACGCTTTCGGTGATTCGTCTCGGCCAGGTTCGTCAGCTCAAAATAAATAGCGAAAGCCTTGGTGACGAGATAAGCGTCTTTAATGGGCAAGCTTTCAATAATTGAGCGCGCCTGTGCCATCTGCGGATTGGCAAATGCCGAGCTGTCGGATCTAGCAGCGGCAGCGTCCGCTCTCGATTCTTCGCGATAATTGATGAGCAAGCGCCTGAGCTGCTCGACAGTATCGAGCAGTTGTTCGCCCACTTGCTCCACCAGAACTCTACCCAGCAAAATGCCTAAGGAGCGAACATCTCGCCGCAGTGGCGCTTCTTTCGACGGGTCGTCCGTGCCAGCGGTCAATTCCGCCAATCGACTGCATTGGTCCTCCGCGCTCCATAGGGGAGTGTCTGCCATAGGTGAATCCATAGTAATTGAGTATTGGTTAAAGATGACTGCAGGAATTCTGTTCTTGCGGTGCGGTTATTCAGATCACCGGAATTTAAGCGCTTAGCTTTTGCAAAATGTCTGACGGTTCCGGCCGCTCAGTGTAATCCGCATTGTGCGAGGCAAACATAATTGTGCCATCACGGTCGAGGATGTACGTCGCCGGAATTGGCAACTCCCAACTGGCCTCACCATTGGTGAAGGGAAGATTGATGAATACACGCTTGTACACCGCCTGCTGGTAGTCGGGTACGCGGTAGGTGAGTCCGAACTGTCGGGCCACTTTGTTGCCAGCATCGCTGAGCAGCGGGAATTTAAGTTTGTGCTGATCGGCCATGAAAAACGACTGCTGCACCGTTTGCGGAGAAATCGCCACCAGCGCCGCACCGGACGCCTGAATTTGTGGCAAGATCAAGTTCATGGCTTCGAGCTGACCAACACAAAAGGGACACCAGCGTCCGCGAAAAAAGCAGATCACGAGGCGGCCTTTGCTCAATAGATCTGCGGAAGAAACCAGCTTTCCGTTGTGGTCAGTGAGTTCGAAGGCCGGAGCTTTGACGCCGACTTCCAAGACACGACCGGAAATTCCGCTCTGCTTTAGTTCTGCGATGGACCGAGCATGAATGGCTTGTATTTCAGGAGGAACGTATTTGCCGATGAGTTCTTTGCGCTCGGCAAATTGCTCGCGTAAGGAACGTGTATCGGTGCCGGTCTGCGACTCTTCGAGAGAACGCCATTTCATAAGGGCAGGCTTTAGGCTACAGGCTTTAGGCTCTAGGTTTCAGGATTGCTCCGAGGTTAGACTTCAAATTTCGGCGTCGCACGTCGCAGGTCGATAGACACCTGAAGCCTGACGCCCGAAGCCTAGAGCCTGCTTTTTCTACCTTCCTGGCATTTTCATTCCCGCTAACCTGCGCGCGAAGCTCGGTTTTCCCATCTGCTTGAACATCTTTTTCATCTGCGCATATTGCCGCAACAGATTGTTCACTTCCTGAATGGTCGTGCCCGAGCCGCGAGCGATGCGTTTGCGACGGCTGCCATTGATTACTTCATGATGATTGCGCTCGTGCCCGGTCATCGAATTGATGATGGCTTCCACGCGGTTGATCTGCTTCTCATCCACATTGTCGGCGGCTTTTTGCAATCCAGAGAAAGGACCGATGCTGGGCAGCATGCCCATCAGGCTCTTCATCGATCCCATTTTCTTGACCTGCTGCAACTGGTCGCGAAAGTCTTCCAGCGAGAAGCCATCGCCGGAGAAGGCCTTCTTGGCCATCTCCTCGGCTTTTTTCTTATCGACATGCTGCTCGGCTTTTTCGATCAGCGAGAGAATGTCGCCCATGCCCAGAATGCGCGAGACAATACGATCGGGATGGAATGGCTCCAGCGCATCGTACTTTTCACCCACGCCGAGAAACTTGATCGGCTGCCCGGTGACTTGGCGGATGGAAAGCGCCGCGCCGCCGCGAGCGTCGCCGTCCATCTTGGTGAGGACAACTCCCGTGAGCGACAGCTTTTTGTGGAACTCGTCGGCGGAATTTACCGCATCTTGTCCGGTCATGGCATCGGCAACGAACAAGATTTCCTGCGGATTCAGCAGCTTCTTGAGCGACTGCATCTCATCCATGAGCTGGTCGTCAATGTGGAGACGTCCTGCGGTATCGACAATCAGCACGTCGGAGCCGCTGATGATGGCTTCTTTCCGCGCTTCTTTCGCCAGCCGCTCGACAGTCGCGGTATTTGCTTCGCCGACTTGGCCTTCGTAAATATTCGCCTTGATCGCGTGAGCCACAACTTTCAGCTGTTCGCGGGCAGCGGGACGGTACACGTCGACCGAAACCAGCATGGGGCGATGGCCGCCATTCTTCAGCCAATTAGCCAGCTTGCCGGAAGTGGTGGTTTTTCCGGAACCTTGCAGACCGGCCATCAGAATGACGGTCGGCGGCTGGGAAGCAAATTTCACGCGGGCCGTATCTTTGCCAAGAGTTTCGATCAGTTCGTCGCGAACGATCTTGATGACCTGTTCGCCGGGCGAAAGCGCAGTCGCAACCTGCTGCCCGACAGCTCTTTCCTGAATGTGATCGATGAGCTGCTTGACTACTTTGAAGTTAACGTCGGCTTCGAGCAGGGCGAGGCGAATTTCGCGCATCGCCTCCTGAATGTTTTCGTCATTGAGGACGGCCTGTCCGCGCAGGGTTTTAAATGCGCGTTGTAGTTTTTCTGAAAGATTCTCAAACATAGGGGTAAGAGGCTATTTTAACAGGGGAGTTTGTGTTGCCGTGGAAGAGCGGGCCTTTCAGGCCCGCGATACCCATCTCATAAATCAACGCGGCGCTGAAAGCGCCGCTCTTCCACGGCGGTCCAATCCTCATGGCTCATGAAAAGATGAAGGCGGGGATGTTTCGACTACGCGTGGTTTACTGCGTGAGCAACTGAATCGCTCGACATGACAGGTTAATCTAAAATTTCCCTGGCGGCAATCACCGTATTGCTATGAATCGTGACCGTGTCTTCCACCCGCTGCGCGTATCCCCCCGCGTAGGTCACCATCACCGGAATGTTCCTCGCCCGGGCTACCCGGAACACCAGTTCATCGCGTCGCTTCAATCCCTCGATCGTCAGATTCAACCCACCAAGCTGATCTTCTCTGTACGGATCAGCTCCTGCGATGTAGCAGATCAATTCCGGATCGAACTGCCGCAAGCCCGAGCTGAGTGCGTTGTCCAGCCATGCAAGATAGTCGTCGTCGCCAATACCATCAGGCAGGTCAACATCAATCGATGAAGGCGGCTTCCACGCCGGATAATTATTTTGTTGGTGAAGCGAAATCGTGAATACGTCCCCAGCATGGGCGTTGCGCACGTTTCCTGCCGGTTGGCTCGAAGCGGACGATTTCAAAGTCGAAGAAGCCCTTGAGGGCAATGGATCGCTCGGCACGCGCACTCCGGCAAAAATCGACGCCGTGCCGTTCCCATGATGCACATCGCAATCAACTGTCATGGCGCGAGTAATTTTGTTGTCGTGCTGCATGCGCCGGATCGCGACCGCTACATCGTGGATCATGCAAAATCCCTCGCCATGATCCGCAAATGCATGATGGAATCCGCCCCCGATATTAATGGCCACTCGATCTTTGAGGGCGCTCTCGGCTGCAAGAATCGAACCCCCTGCGGCCAACCAGAAGGCACGCACCAACTCAGGCGAGTAGGGAATCTCCAGCTGAAGTTCTTCCTGCGGTGATAGCGTTCCTGTCTTCAGCTTGTGAACGTACTCCGGGGTGTGAACGAGACCAATGTCCTGATCAGAAGCAGGCTGCGGAGTCAGAAAGTCGAACGCATCAGCAATGCCAGTTTCGAGCAGCCGATCGTGAACAAGCCGGTATTTCTCGGCAGGGAAGACATGCGCGCCAATGGGAAGATAATAGTCGTCGCTGTAGATGAGCTTGAAGGGAAGCATAGGAAAACCCGTCGTCGGTCGATAGTCGTTGGCGACCTGACTCTCGCCCTGCTAGGGTGACTTCTTTTTCGACGGTACGGGAGTGATGAACGGTCTTCTCAGCGGGACCATTGCGCCTTTGGACGGATCGGCCGCGGCACTGGCGCGCGAGAGCACTTCCTCCTGAATATACTTCACGAAATCCTGGATCTGGCGCTGCATCTCCTCCATGCGCTCGCGCATTTGCAGGATGATCGCCATCCCACTGATATTCACTCCGAGGTCGCGCGCAAGTGAAAGAATAAATTCCAGCCGCTGCAAATCTTCGTCGGTGTAGAGACGCGTATTGCCCTCAGTACGCGAAGGTTTGAGCAGACCCTCGCGTTCATAGAGGCGGAGAGTCTGCGGATGGATGCCATACATCTCGGCAACCGCCGAAATCATATACGCGCCCTTGGATTTGCGCTTTGAAGCCATAAGCCTTGCCTGACAGATAGTATCTCAATAACGCGCAACATATACCCAAAATACAAAGAGACGCAGCAGGCTGCGCCTCTTTACTGTTTTACCAACCGGAATAACTCTATGCGGTCAATTCCGGCTTGTCTGCGGATGGAACCGTCCATCCGCTCGGCTTCAACGCGTGGTTTATGCCATACGCCACGACTCCCGCGCCGATCAGAATCATTCCAAACGCGAATGAACTCATTCCAAGCACTTGTTCGGTCTCGCTGCGAACGATGGAAAAGCCGAGCAGCAGCATGGGAGCTATACCGACCGCAACGGCTCCGAACATTCCTCCGGGAACCCGGAAATGCGCGCGGCAGTTCCGGCTCGCGGATTCGCAAGAAGATCAGTGCCAGGAACTCGAGTCCCAGGCTGCAACCATAGAGCAGAATGTCGATAGTTACTAGGCGTTGAAATCCCAGGCCCAGGCACATCGCCCAACCTACAGCACAGGCAGCTATCGCTACCCAGGGAGCGCGGGTTTTCGGATGCAGCTTCGCGAAGACCTTCGGCAACATGCCGTCTTGCGCCATCGCCAGTGGCAGACGCGAGTAGCTCATCACCAACGCGTTGAACATGCCGAAAGCGCTGATCATTCCGCCTGCGACAAGCCCGATCCGAAGCAGCGGCCCGCCGAGCATTCCGGCAATGTCGGCCCATGAGCCTGTTTCCCATGCGCTCGCTTGCAATCCGGTCATCCACACTGCGGCTACGGGCAGAATGTAACTCGCCGCGACTATGGCCACAGCCACCAGCATGGCGCGAGGGTAAGTGCGCTGAGGACGTTCGACTTCAGTCGCGATGGTCGACGCGTTGTCCCAGCCCATGTAGTTCCACATCGCGATCAGCAGCCCGCCGATCATATCCACCTTCGAGGTCGTCGGGGCGGTAACGGCATGCAGCAATGCTCCATATTTGAATGGAGCCAGAAATAACATGACCACAAAGGGCGATGAAAGCAGGAAAAACAGCCACAACGAGGTCGTCGAGACAACCTTCACGCCAGCAATGTTAAGCAGAGCACAAGCTGTGACCACGGCAACTCCCACCATCACGCCTCGGTGTCCTTCCGCGAACCACGGGAACATGCGGGTCAGGTACAGCACGAACAACGTGGGATAGATCGCCATGTCGAAGATCGACGCAACTAGCGAGAGCCATGCTTCCTGGAATCCCCAGAAATTTCCCATGGCGCGGCGCACCCATGCGTAATATCCGCCCTCATTGGGTAGAGCGCTGGAGAGTTCGCCGATCATGAAGGCGGTAGGAAGACTCCAGATGACCGGAGTCAGCAGCAAGATCACGATCGCCCGCCAGTATCCGGCGCCATGCACGATGTCTTCTGTGCCGTAAGTTCCGCCCGACACCATAAAGAAGGTGGCGGCGACGAGTGGCCAGAGTGTGAGGCGAACCGATTTCTTTTTGGGGACGATTGAGGGGGGATTCTGCCGGGACGCAGTGGATACGCTAGCTGTTGCCAATTTCGATGTGTTCCTCCGTGGGCGACCCTTGCGCTCTTAACATTTGATGCTCTCGGAGCAAGTTCGCATTGTGAGCATACGGCAAATTAGATGCGTTGTGGAAAAAAAGTGAAGAGTTTTTGTCGGCAGGACATGGTCGGAGGTAATGCACGGAATCTCTGAACCACGGGGAACACAGAGTACACAGCAAATCGAAAAGCCGAAACGGCGTTACGCTTAATAGTTTTCTTTGTTCTTCGCATTTTGACTTCCTGTGTTCTCCGTGTTCTCTGTGGTTGTTCATCACATCGGAAATCACGCAGCTCTGCTATCACTGATTTGAACGGAGACTTCTATGGTCCGCATCCAAGCAGATCACATTCCCAACGCATAAATCAGATTACCGGCGCCGTCGTGAGTGCGGCCATGAAAGTCCATTCGGTTCTCGGCCCGGGATTATTGGAAAGTGCTTACTTGGCTTGTCTGGCACACGAACTTCGAACGCGTGGGTTGCAGGTGGCTACCCAGGTTGGTTTGCCAGTCTTCTATGAGGGAGAGAAGATCGAACTTGGATATCGAATCGATCTGGTAGTCGAAAACCTTGTAATCGTCGAATTAAAGTGTGTCGAGGCAATCCATCCCGTCCATCAGGCCCAGCTTCTTTCTTATATGCGCTTGAGTGGTAAGCAGGTCGGTCTGCTAATCAATTTCTTTGTTGCGCGTTTAAAGGATGGAATTAAGCGGATGGTCGATGGTGACGGATGGGAAAAGTAAGTTTAGTTCCAAACCACAGAGACCACAGGGACACAGAGTTTCTGAACGTTATCCTTCGCAACCACAGGGTACATACAGTTGGAGAAGCTCTACTCTGTACTCTCTGTGTGCAAGTGTTTGAGAAGCACTACTCTGTGCCTCTGTGTCCCCTGTGGCTGACAGCCGGTTAGACTTCCTTGAACAGGTCCGCTCTCGGATCATCAGGATTTAACTTCGCCAGTTCCCGCAGAATTTCTTTGGAACGTTCATCACGCGGTGTCGGAGCGGTCACTTTGACTTCCACAATTTCATCGCCACGCGCGCCTTCTCTGGTAGCCGAGGGCACGCCCTTCTCGCGTAAACGAAGTTTCTGTCCGGACTGAGTTCCTGGCGGAATTTTCAGCATGGCACGTCCGTCAATAGTCGGAACTTCAACCTTGGCTCCCAAAGCTGCCTCGGTAGTAGTTACTGGGACCGTAAGACGGATGTCATCGCCCTCTCGTTGGAAGATCGGATGATCACCCGTGCGAATGATCACATATAAATCACCTGAGGGCCCGCCATGAGTTCCCGCATTGCCCTTGCCGGCAATACGGATTCGTTGTCCGTTGCGGGTCCCTGCCTTGATGCGAACCTCCAGTGGCTCGGTACGTTCTATGCTGCCCTCCCCATGACAGGTAGGGCAGGTTGAAACGTTGTGTCCGGTTCCGTGGCAACGCGGACAAGTCACATTAAACTTCATGCGTCCACCGGTCTGCGTCACCTGTCCTGTGCCTCCGCACTCTGGGCAAGTGCCCGGAGATTGGACAAATCCCTGTCCTTGGCAGGTGACGCAGGTCTCCCGGCGGGTTATGTTTAGTCTCATCACGCCGCCACGGATCGCTGTCCAAAAGGGTACATTGACTTGATATTCGAGATCCTGGCCGGGCTCTGGGCCTTCTTGTGCCGCGCTGCCGCCTCTTCCCCCAAAGATGCCTGAGAAGATATCTTTGAAACCGCCACCAGTGCTGCTACCAGCCGACCGTTTCCCACGCGCGCCTTCGAACATATCGGTGAAATCGAATCCGCCAAAATCGAATCCCTGACCGGCTCCGCCGCCAGGCTGACCACCGGAATATCCGCCTCCCGGGAAACCACCGGTTCCACGTGAACCCCCCACCTTGCGCATAGGCGTCGGCGGTTGCCTGGTCAATATTGTCGGAGTAGAAGCCGAGTTGGTCGTAAATCTTGCGTTTCTTGGGATCGCTGAGGACATCGTTTGCCTCAGACATAGCCTTAAACTTTTCTTCGGCAGATTTGTCGCCGGGATTAACGTCGGGATGGTACTTGCGGGCAAGTTTGCGGAATGCCTTGCGAATTTCGTCCGCCGAGGCGGACTTCTTAACGCCGAGAGTGCCGTAATAATCTTTGGTTGCGGTTGCCATCGGTGCTTACTCTAACTTCAATCTGAGCTGTTTCTCTAAAAATATCATCCTGAGGGAAGGTCTTTCTCCACTCAGGATGTGAGTCAACAAATGCTGGTTGTAGAACTTAGTTCTGGATTTTGTGTCTTCCAGCTTCCAGGATTCCGATCCGCTCATATTTCGGACCATCCACATAGACGGGAATTCGTTGTATTCCGGTCAGTGTTGGCTCAAGTACGTACCAGCGGCCTTCATCCTCCATAAAATTTAAAAAATAATCATGACCATTTACTTCAAACTGCATTTCAACCTCCCCTGGGATACTGTCTTACTTCTTTCCTTTCTCGTTCTAAAAAGCCAGCCACGGATGCTGCGGACTTTCAGAGATTGTTCTCTGTGCGTTCCGCGTTCCGTGGCCAAGCAATAAGATTCCCGGTTTAAGCTAAAGCTACAAACTAGAGGTTATTTCTTATCTTCGACGTCCACGTACTCGGCGTCGATTACCCCTTCGTCCTTCTTCGCTTGCCCGTTACCAGCAGCATTAGCCTCTGGCCCAGCATCAGTAGCAGAGCCACCTGGCGCGCCCTGTGGCGGCGCCTGCGCAGCCTTATACATCTGTTCGGCCAACTTGTGCGAAACCTGAGTCAAGCTCTCGCGGGCCTTGTCCATGGCTGCTTTGTCGCTGCCTTCCAGCGCCTTCTTGGCATCGGCTATCGCATTTTCTACGTCTCCGCGCTCCGAGCCGGAGATCTTGTCCCCCTGTTCACGCAGCATCTTTTCCACGTTGTAGACCATGGAATCGAGCTGGTTGCGAGCTTCGATCTCCTCGCGTTTGGCCTTATCCTCGGCCGAGTGTGAGTCGGCTTCCTTGGCCATCCGCTCGACTTCGTCCTTGCTCAGACCGGATGACGACGTGATCGTGATCTTCTGATCCTTGCCAGTTGCATTATCCTTTGCTGTTACATTCAGAATGCCGTTGGCATCGATGTCGAACGTCACCTCGACTTGCGGCACACCACGCGGCGCTGGTGGTATTCCCGTCAAATGGAACTTGCCAAGCGTCCGGTTATCGCGTGCCAAAGGCCGTTCGCCCTGCAACACGTGAACTTCGACCGAAGTCTGATTGTCCGCCGCAGTTGAGAACGTCTCCATCTTGCGCGTCGGAATCGTCGTATTGCGCGGAATCATAGGTGTCGCCACACCGCCTAAAGTTTCAATGGACAGCGACAGCGGAGTCACGTCGAGCAGCAGCAGATCCTTAACTTCGCCGCCTAGCACGCCACCTTGAATGGCAGCGCCGATTGCGACTACTTCGTCCGGATTCACTCCCTTGTGCGGCTCTTTCCCGAACAGATCCTTCACCAACGCCTGAATGCGAGGCATGCGCGTCTGTCCGCCGACCAGAACGACTTCGTCGATCTTGCCGACATCTACGCCCGCGTCCTTCATGCACTGCTTGCAGGGACCAATCGAACGCTGGATGATCTCTTCGACCATCGATTCCAGCTTCGCCCGGGTGAGCTTCTTTACCAAGTGCTTAGGACCGCCGGCATCTGCCGTGATGAATGGCAGATTGATTTCGGTCTCCATGGTCGTCGAGAGTTCGATCTTGGCACGCTCGGCTGCGTCCCGCAGACGCTGCAATGCCATCTCGTTGCCCTTGCCGCGCAAGTCGAGCCCTTCATCTTTTCTGAACTCATCGATAAGCCAATCAACAATGCGCTGGTCGATATTGTCTCCGCCCAGATGCGTGTCGCCATTAGTGGCTTTTACTTCGATGACGCCTTCGCCAACTTCCAGGATCGAAACGTCGAAGGTTCCGCCGCCGAAGTCATACACTGCGATGGTCTCATCCTTCTTCTTGTCGAGACCGTAGGCCAATGCGGCCGCCGTAGGCTCGTTGATAATGCGCTTTACGTCGAGGCCGGCGATCTGGCCGGCGTCTTTGGTCGCCTGCCGTTGCGCGTCATTGAAATACGCAGGAACAGTGATAACCGCTTCGGTAACCTTCTCGCCTAAATAATCTTCGGAAGCCTTCTTCAGCTTCTGCAAAATCATGGCCGAGACTTGCGGAGGCGTGTACTCCTTGCCCTGCGCCAGAACGGCTACATGGTCGCCCGATTGCACGACTTTATAGGGGACCATCTTGATCTCTTCCGTTACTTCGTCGTAGCGGCGTCCCATGAACCGCTTGATCGAATAAACTGTGTTTTCCGGATTGGTGATGGCCTGCCGCTTGGCTACCTGACCCACTAGCCGCTCGCCGGTCTTGGTGAATCCGACGACCGACGGGGTAGTCCTACCGCCCTCTTCATTGGCGATAACCTTGGGCTCGCCACCCTCCATAACAGCTACGCAGGAATTGGTAGTACCGAGGTCAATTCCGATAATCTTTGCCATAGAACACTCCTCCCAAACTAAATAAGTGCTTTGTAATCAATCTCTATCTATTGCAGCCAAGTGCATAATAGGACTTGAGTGAATCATTGTCAATGTTTAGATGCAGGTGAAAGTAATTGGGATGCGGGAAGAGGGGAAAGTGCACTGAAAGTATTAGGAATGGGCCATAGGGACGCTAGTCGTACTTCTCGTATAGGATCGACTTCCGATCCCCAGCCAACTGCCCGTTTGTCATCCTGAGCGTAGTGTCTGCTTCGCGAATGCGAAACAGTCGGAGCCGAAGGACCCCTACCCGAACCAACCTCTTACCTTGCGGAGATGCCCATATCGTTGACATCCGGACTGTAGAGATCTTTCAAGTGCGCTATCGTCCATTTTGGCGGACGATAGCTTGTTCAAGATGACAGGGAAAATATTGGGTCAAAAACGAGTAGGCTCAGTCGTACTTCTCGTATAGGATCGACTTCCGATCCCAACCGAGTGCCTTCAACTGATCCCGATTCGCCTTGACCATCTTGTCGAGGCCACAGACGTAGGCGTGCATGTCTGTCCGGCCCTGGGCTATTCCTACCACGTGCTCTTGAACGTACCCGCGAAGGCCTCGCCAGTCCGCCCCGCCTCTGCTAAGGGTTGGCAGATAGTGGAAGTTCTCGCGTTCAGCCGCCAGTCGCAAAAACTCTTCGTGATAATAGATGTCTTTCTCGGTGCGGTTTCCGAAGACCAGATATAGCTGCTTGTTTTGGTGACGCGATTCTCCTGCGAGCAACCAGTGCAGCATAGAGCGGAAGGGCGCGATTCCGGTGCCCGTAGCAATGAAGATCGTGTCGCGCATCGGCGGACGCAAAATGAAGTCGCCAAAAGGCCCTTGCCCATTAATCTCGTCGCCTGCTTTCATGTCACAAAGAAAGTTCGACATGTAACCGTCCTGTACACGATTCAAGCAAAGTGCAAAGCGAATATCTTCTGGGGGGCTTCCTTCTGCCGGGGGAGAAGCAATGGAATAAGCGCGAGTAATCTCTTCACGGTCAGGCTTGGTATGTTTGAGGGAGAGCCATTGTCCGGCGACAAAGCCAAAGCGAGGCACGCCGACCATCTCAAATTCGAGGTGCTTAGTGTACTCGGATAGAGGGATAGAGCGAACCAGTCGTGCAGTATGGGATTGAAATGGCGGCATCAATAATGTAGATGATACCGGAGGCTAGGCGGAATCAAAGCAGGCAGCGACTCTGCATCCACTACTGATGATTGACTTCTACTCTACCGTGACCGACTTCGCCAGATTTCTCGGCTGATCCACATCGCATCCTCGCCGCACTGCAATGTGATAGGCCAGCAATTGCAGCGGGACAATCTCCAGAATCGGCGAAAGCTCTTCGGGAGCTGCCGGAACGTATAGTACATGGTCGGCTGCTTCTTTGATATCTTCATCGCCCTCGGTTGCAATCGCGATTACTCTGCCGGACCGGGCTTTTACTTCTTTCAGATTCGACATCGTCTTCTCGTAGCGAATCATCGAAAGCTCGTTTTTCGGATCACGCGTCGCAATAATAACTACCGGCAAATTCTCATCAATCAGTGCGTTTGGTCCATGCTTCATCTCTCCAGCTGGATATCCTTCAGCATGAATGTAGGAAATTTCCTTAAGCTTGAGCGCGCCTTCCAGCGCGATTGGATAATGAATGCCGCGCCCCAAGAACAAGAAATCCTGGGCGCGAACATAGAGCTTGGCAAGAGCTTCACATTCTTCGTCACGAGTGAGCAGTTGCTCGATCTTACCGGGAAGCCGCGTAAGCTCCTGCATTGCCTCCTCAGCACGTTCCTTGCCGATGGTGCCTCGGACTTGCGCAAGGTAAAGAGCAAACAGATAAAGTGCTGTAAGTTGCGCGGTAAATGCCTTTGTAGAAGCGACGCCGATTTCAGGCCCAGCATGGGTGTAGATAGTTCCTGCTGCCTCGCGCGTGATCATCGCTCCGACCACATTGCAGATGGCCAGAGTTTTTGATCCTTTGGATTTTGCTTCCCGCTGAGCGGCAATGGTGTCGGCGGTTTCACCCGATTGCGAAATCACCAGCGTGATCGTGTTTGCATCGACAATGGGATCGCGATAGCGCCATTCGCTGGCGTAATCGACTTCGACCGGAACCCGCGCCAGACTTTCGATCATGAACTTACCGGCTTGGCCGGCATGCCAACTGGTTCCGCAGGCTTCAATATTGATCTTCTTCAGTGATTTGAATTCGGCTTCGGAAATTTGCATTTCATCGAGAAACACTTGCCCGGTTTCCTGAGAGATTCGTCCCAGAGTCGTGTCGCGGACGGCGCGAGGCTGCTCATAAATTTCCTTGAGCATGAAGTGCTTGAAGCCGCCTTTTTCAGCCATGATCGGATCCCACGTCACATGCTGGACTTGGCGAACCACCGGAGCGCCTTCAAAATCCGTGAGCTTCACTCCCTCTGGAGTGATGACGGCGAGATCACCATCGCCAAGAAAAAAGAGGTCACGCGTGTGATAAAGAATTGCAGGGACGTCGGAGGCGACAAAATATTCGTCCTTGCCTAACCCGATCACGGCAGGCGGCCCATTGCGGGCAGCAACAATCTTGTTAGGCTCATCGACGGCGATCACGGAAAGTGCGAAAACGCCGGTGAGTTGCTTGACGGTTTTGCGAACAGCTTCTTCAAGCGAAGGACGGTTGCCATTGTTGTGCTTGAAATAGTAGTTTTCGACAAGATGCGCAATGACTTCAGTGTCGGTTTCGGTGGTGAACTTGTGGCCTTCCTCGATCAGTTTCCTTTTTAGCGTTACATAGTTCTCGACGATGCCGTTGTGAACGACGACGATCCGACCGGTGCAATCGCGATGGGGATGTGCGTTCTCTTCGCTGGGGCGGCCATGCGTGGCCCAACGAGTGTGTCCGATGCCATAGGTACCATTGAGCGGGTTAACTCGGATAACTTCTTCCAGATTTCGCAGCTTGCCCTCAGCGCGTCGGATCTGTAAGCCGTCGCCATTGCCACAAACCGCAATGCCAGCTGAATCGTATCCGCGATACTCGAGCCGCCGCAGTCCCTCAATGATGACGGGTACAACACTCTTTTTGCCGACGTATCCTACGATGCCGCACATGTAATGGCTCCTAAATCGGCGGGGGAAACCGAGAAAATTTTCGTAAAACTACGGAGTTGATTGAGGGGGCAATCAGAGTCTTAACTTCGCACGAGCAATGTTATCGCAAGAAATCGGCTACTCTTCAACCGAGAAGCGGAAATCCTCGATGACCGGATTCGTGAGAACTTCGCGAGCGATACGTCCCACTTCTGCCTCTGCTTCGGCGCGGTTTAGCCCACCGTCCAAAGTCAGCTCAAAATACTTTCCCTGGCGAACTTCCTCTAACCCCTTATAACCCATCTTCTTGAGAGCACCCTGGATCGTCTTTCCCTGAGGATCAAGAACACTCTTCTTAAGAGAAACGTACACGTAAGCTTTCATAGGGGTAAAGAAGATTATACGTCAAGAGGTGAC
Source organism: Terriglobia bacterium (assembly GCA_963791575.1). GTDB lineage: Bacteria > Acidobacteriota > Terriglobia > Terriglobales > Acidobacteriaceae > JAOAPG01. Next base: position 291,808 of record CAWBSY010000008.1, read on the forward strand.
GAAGGTACGGAGGGGGCAAGGGGTCTCTTCTGCCTGCACACTGGACTAACTCAGCTCTCCGAGCCTCAGCTCCAGGTCCGCCAGCGCGGCCTCCAGCATCTTGCGATGTTGCGGGTTCGTGGCGACTTGCATTTGCTGAAGGACGGCTTTCCGCCTCAGCTCCAACCCATCTTTTAAACGTTTACGGTCAGCCTGCTCGGAAGTAAGTCGCGGTTTCGAGGTGTCTCTTGCGGAGATCGCTTCAGATTGTTGTTCTTCTATCGATTTACTTTCCCATCCTCGTGCCATAACGAAATTATACGAAAACGAAGCAATGAGTCATCCCAAATCATTCCCAATAAGGAACGGACAATTACTTCGCCAAACGTTCGCGCCAAACATTTGCCGGACGATCTCCGGACTTTCACAAGGCTCTCTTGCTCAAGACGTTTATTTCACTTCTGCCCCATGTTTATTGTGATTTTATTCATTAGCCGATGGCACGAAAGTGCCACTCTCGCGGAACTAAGCGTTCCTTGATCCTCAAACCCGCACTACCAGCGTATGAACACAACAGAGTCATAAAACGTGACAAATCAAAAAAAGTACTTGCGTGCTCAGTTTTTTAGTATATGATCCGCCGTAATCTGTACGTAGTAACTAGAGCAGGTATTTGCCCGAGGGGGAGTAAGTTTTTAACTCGTGCAAGCAGAAAACGATATTTCGTCTAAAGAGTCTGCCGGAGCGCTCCGCCGCTACGAAACGTTAATGCAAGTGGCCGACCTTATGGTCGACCATCGAGACGTAACAGACCTCTTCAGCGATCTGGCCGATCGATTGCAGAATCTGGCAACTTTTGAAACCGCCAGCTTCGCTCTGCATGATCCCACCAGAGACGCCATGTGGGTTCATACCTGGCATCATTCCACGCCCGCTATAACCTTGGCGGAGGCTCCCACCCAAGAATCTCTGAGCGGCTGGGTATGGAAAAACCAGAAGCCTTTAATCGTTCCCGAAGAAACCCTCGATGTTCCTTGTTTTCCGAAAGCCCTGGATTGGTTGAAGAAAAAGGGCCTTGAATCTTATTGCACGGTGCCCATGACTACCTCGCAAAGGCGGCTGGGGACCATGGGAATTGGAAGTAGCAAAGCGGGAGCTTACGAACGAGAGGATTTGCAGCTCTTGCTCAGAGTTGCGGACTTGGTTGCCCTAGCAGTTGAAAATGCCCTCACCCGGGCAGCCCTGACAAAAGAAAAAGAACGTTTTCAGGCACTTCTGGATGTCGGTAGAACGCTTATCTCCAATCGAAAACCCGAGGAATTATTCCGGGAAATTTCAGTCAATGTTCGTAACGTGGTCGGGCATGACTATGCAAGCCTTTCTATTTACGATGAAGGTATTCATTCGTTTCGAGTACACATACTCGATTTACCCTTCGCGAAGGGATTTGTCGGCGCTTATTCATTGCGTCCGGATGCAGTGATTCCACTCGAAGATACCCTTGCAGTGGGACCGGCATTCACGAGGCGGGAAACGCGTATTGTCACTCACCATCAACTGGTGCAATCTCGAAGTAAACATATTGTTGAGTTCATGCAGCAGGGATACCGATCAATGTGTGCTATACCGTTGATTACCGGAAAAGGCGTGCTGGGAACGCTGAATCTCGCCAGCATGCGAGACGGTGCTTTTCTACCGCAAGACGTTGGGTTCCTGAACCAGCTAGCGGGGCAAATTGCAGCCGCTTTGGACAATGCTAAGGCCTATCACGAAGTTGCCGAACTCACCGACAAGCTCAAGAAAGAAAAACTTTATCTGCAAGATGAAATTCGCAGCGAACTGAATTTCGAAGAAATAATTGGCGAAAGCCCGGCTTTGACGCGAGTGCTAAGCCAGGTAAAGACGGTCGCCCCCAGCAATGCCACTACGCTGATTCTGGGGGAAACTGGAACTGGGAAAGAACTGATTGCCCGCGCCATCCATCGCCTGAGCTCCAGAAAGGACGGCACATTTATCAAACTGAATTGCGCGGCGATTCCCACCGGATTGCTGGAAAGCGAATTGTTCGGACATGAAAAAGGTGCATTCACTGGCGCTGTCACTCAGAAAATAGGACGGCTGGAATTAGCCGATAAAGGCACACTATTTCTAGATGAAGTGGGAGACATTCCATCCGAATTGCAGCCGAAATTGCTGCGAGTGTTGCAGGACCAGGAATTTGAGAGATTAGGCGGAAATCGCACGATCCGAGTGAATATTCGTCTCATTGCAGCCACCAACCGCAATTTAGCTCAGGCTGTCGCCGAACGCGAATTCCGCAGCGATCTCTATTACAGACTGAATGTCTTCCCAATCCATATGCCAGCATTACGAGAACGCACCAAGGACATTCCGTTGCTGGTGCGCTACTTTGTGCAGAAACTTTCTCGCAGGATGAATAAGCAGATCGAGACTATTCCCACTGAGACCATGAATGCCCTCATCCGCTGGGACTGGCCGGGGAATGTGCGGGAGTTGGAAAATTTTATCGAACGCTCCGTTATTCTCACGGAGGGTAGCGTACTTAACGTTCCTTTAGCAGAATTGAGAAGCAGCGATCTCGAATCTGAAATTGATGGAACACTAGAAAATATGGAACGCGAGTTCATCATTCGAGTATTGCGCGAAACCGGTGGAGTCATAGCTGGGTCGCATGGTGCCGCAGCACGTCTGGGATTAAAACGAACGACCCTTCAATCTCGAATGTTGAAGATGGGTATCAGTCGCCGCGACTACGCGGACTGATCGTGGGAGCTCCATGTGAGTGCCGATTTCTCGGCAGCCTGCCGCTCTCGCGTCACACAGTCGTTAATTTTTGTTCGCCTACCAGCATTGTTCCTGTTAAATCCAGCTACTTAGCTTCGTCGCCACTTTGGACCTCCACCTGCCATAAAGGTTCCTTCACCCAAGGTTGAAAGCACTCGATTAGGAGAATTATGCGAGTGGGTAGTTTCGGCGCGCCAGCGACGTTGCTCGTGAAACATCTTGGGACTCTGCCACTTCCGATTCCAAATGCGGTGGTTGCCGGTTCAGGGTTCACGAACTGGTTAAGAGGCCGCAGAGCCGTTTCTACGCAGACACAAACCGCCGTTGAATCGATCGATCCGCTGTACCTGTTTTGCTGCAGCATTCAATGGCATAAGCAAGGGGAAACTGGAGCAGGGTGGGAATTGATTCGCGGCTTGAGATCGCGAGATCGCAACGTGCGAGGTGTGGCGGCAGCCATGCTTGCGACCACCGAGGACGCACGCTTGCTGGTCCGCGATTTACGCCGCACAAGAGTGAAGATCGGGGAAACTCAGACGCGATACATCAGCCAACGGTCAGAGCCCGTCCCTCAAGAGGTGAAACAGATGAATACTCCGTACGGTCTCGATATGGCGGAAAGTTGCCTTACTTGCAAGTTGCACAAAGACCGCTGGTTCTGCCGTCTTTCTCTTGACGTGCTGAAGCCCTTCAGTGCCGCGAGTCATCTCAGCACTTATCCGAGTGGTGCTCTTTTGTTTGTGGAAGGGCAAACACCGCGAGGAGCTTTTGTTCTGTGCTCTGGCAAAGTTAAGCTTTTCACTACTTCACGAGACGGTAAGGTTCTCATACTCAAAATCGCCGAGGCTGGTGAAGTATTGGGACTGAGCGCGGTCATTGCCGGCGAAGCCTACGAGGTAACAGCCGAAACAGTCGCGCCTTGTCAGGTGAACTTTGTTGAGAGGGAACCGCTGCTGCGCTTAATGGAGAAGAGCGGAGAATTGGGCCTTCACTCAGCCCAAGCCTTGAGCAGAGAGTTTCAATCCGCGTACCGCGATATTCATGATCTAGTTCTCGCACGATCCTCAGCCGGAAAACTCGCCCGATTACTGCTTTCCTGGATGTCAGGAACTGATCGTGACAGCATCGCGTCCGAGGTCCGTATACGATCCAGCCTCACTCATGAAGAAATGGCTCAGATGATTGGCTCATCCCGTGAGACGGTCACTCGCTTACTAAGTGATTTGAAAAGAAAAGAATTCATTCGCCTGGATGGTGCGACACTGGTAATCAGAAACCGGAATGCACTCGAAGCTCTGGCTTCCTGAAGTCGGCGTTTATGCGCTGATAGAGTCTCAATTAATAACCAGCGAGCTGGATCTTTGGCCGTGCAAGCGCAGGATTCTGGCTATCCACCCAGCTTTTCGAAAAACAGGCAGATTGACTCGATTCCTCGGTAGAAGTTTGGGATGTGGAACTTTTCGTTTGGCGCGTGCAGGTTGTCGTCGGGCAATCCGAATCCCATCATTACGCTAGGAATTTTGAGTACATCCTGAAAATCAGTCACGATGGGAATCGATCCTCCGGAGCGGATGAACACCGTATCTTTCTTGAACACTTCGTGCAGCGCCTCGGTTGAAGCCTTCACGTACTTGTTATCTGTGCCCACTACGCATGCTGGGCCTTTGCTCCAGACTTTAATGCTGGTCTGAATTCCCTTGGGAGTAAGTTTCTTCACCAACTTTGTGTAGCGGTTGAGAATGTCGTCTGGATCTTGATTGGGCACCAAACGCATGGAGACTTTTGCCGAGGCTTTGGCGGGAATGACGGTCTTCGCGCCGGGAGCGGTGAATCCGCCGGGCATGCCGTGGACTTCCAATGTCGGTCGCGCCCATGTGCGATAGAGAACTGAGAAGCCGGGCTCGCCGGTGAGAACAGTCGATCCAACTTCGGTCTTGCGATAGTGCTCTTCGTTGAAAGGGAGTTTCTTCCAGGCTTTGAGTTCAGCAGCGCTCGGAGCCTTGACCTTTGAGTAAAAGCCCGGAATGAGCACGTGGCCTTTGGAATCTTTGAGCTTGCTGAGAATTTCTATCAATGCAAAAAATGGATTTGGAGCCGCACCGCCGTACATGCCTGAATGAAGATCGGTCTTTGCGCCCACCGCTTCGATTTCGGTATAGACAAGTCCGCGCAGTCCAACGCACAGAGTAGGAAGATCGGGAGCGAAGAGTTCGGTATCGCACACCAGCGCAAAGTCAGCTTTCAGCTTTGATTTCTCTTTTCGCACATAGGCGGCAATCGATTCGCCTCCGACTTCTTCTTCGCCTTCGATAAGAATTTTGACATTGATGGGCAGCTTGCCGTCGTGCCCTTTCATGAGGGATTCGAGAGCTTTGATCTCCATCCAGAGCTGGCCTTTATCGTCGACTGCGCCGCGGGCGTAGAGATTATTGTTGCGTTCGGTGGGTTCAAAGGGCGGTGAGATCCATTCGTTGAGAGGCTCGGCGGGCTGAACGTCGTAGTGCGCATAGCAAAGCACGGTCGGCTTGCCGGGAGCATTGAGCCAGTCGGCATAAATGAGCGGGTGGCCCTTGGTTGGAACGATCTCGACGTTATCCATGCCGATTCGCTTGAGCTCGTTGGCAACGTACTCGGCGGCTTTCCTCACATCGTCCTTGTGCTCGGGCGCCGTACTGACGCTGGGAATCCGGAGCAGATCTTTAAGTTCATTGAGGAAGCGCGGCTGATTTTGACGAGCGAAATCTACTGCCGGCGAGGGAACGGTCGAACTTGCTGAAACAGATGATGACTTGGAAGAAGGAGTCATGAAGCGCCCTTTCTCGGGACATGAATGCGATCAGGATTACAGCCTAAGAAAACCGTTCAGTATAACGGAATTGCACCGAAACGGTTTCTAATCATGATTCGGTTTGCAGGCGAGATTAGTTCTTGAAGCGATGCGGAGAGAAAGCTGAAAGGTCATGATCTGGTTTCGCCGCCCGTGATCAGTTGCGTCATTACATACGCCGTAATTGGAGCGAGAAGAATACCGTCGCGGAAGTGCCCTGTGGCGACGAAGTATCCGGACGTTTCCGTTGCGCCTAAGATGGGTAAGTCGTCTGGCGTTCCCGGACGCAATCCCGCCCACGATTCCAGAATGCGGCCTTGAGCCAGAGCTGGAACCATTCGAATGGCGCTTTGGTGCATGTGCTTGATCGTGTCGACGTCAGTGCGCTTATCGTATCCGGCTTCTTCCACACTTGCGCCGATAAGAATCCGCCCATCGCTGCGGGGCACCAGATATATCTCACCCCGAATTACATGCCGCAAGGGCGGCCCACCGACGATAGAGAGCATTTGCCCTTTAACTGGGCGAGTAGGGAGATGGAATGGAGAGAGCTGTCCGGCCCATGCCCCTGCGCAATTCACGACAACTGGAGCGATGTAAGTGGTCTTATCTGTGCGGACTCCAGTTACGCGCCTATCTGACAGAAGAATCTCGGTGACAGTGGTTCCGGACGAAATGTCGACCTCGCGATGTCTAGCCGCTTTCAGAGCAGCGGACGTTAGTGCGCGAGGATCCACGCTGCGTTCTTTTAGATAGACTGCGCGTCCGCAATCATGAGCGAGGGCCGGCTCAAGTTCAGACAGTGGTGCGGGCAGAGAGTTCGATGGTTCGAAGGTCAAATCTTCACTGTTAAGCACATCGCTTGAAGGAAAGAAAAGCGTTCCGAAGTCGCGGAGGTCAGGATTGATCCCAGACTCATCTTGCAACTCATGCACAAATTCCGGATACATTTGCGCACTGGCCGTGGCCAATGCTTGCAGCGCGGGCGGAGTTTCTGCCTTGTCGTCAACCAGCATACCGGCGGCAGCGTGAGAGGCTTCACGCCCTGGCTCTCCGCGCTCGACTATTAACACTTTAAGATTTTGCTTGCGTAACTCACGCGCAAGCGAGAGACCAATGATTCCGCCGCCGATGATGATTACGTCCCAAGTTCGTACGTTCGTTCGCACTTTTGCATTGTACAAAGATTGCTCAACTCAGATGGGAGCGGCTGAAGATGGCGTTATAGACAAATTCGGAGCTAACGCAAAAAAGCTAAAGCTTGTTGAGAAAATCCACGATCTCTGCCTGGTTCCAATTCACGGCTCCAATGAATTTGCGTCGGACGATCCCTTTTTGATCGATGATGTAAGTCTCCGGAAACTTGAATGTGCCGTAGAGGTTGTTGCTCTTCTTGCTGGCATCCCGCACCGAGAGCAAATCGACTCTGTTGTCTTTCAAAAATTGATGGTAAGCACTGTCGTCGTCGTCGATGCTTATCGCCAGAACTTTGATCCCTTTATCTTTCATGCGCTGCTGCAGGGTTTCCAGCGATGGCAGTTCTTCGATACAAGGAGGGCACCACGTAGCCCAAAAATTCAGAACCACAACCTGGCCGCGATAATCACTCAGAGTGATCTTGCGATCGGAGTCCTGCACGGTGAAGTCGGGAGCAACGGTTCCGATGCGGGCGGGTTTAGAACCGCGATAACAACCGGATAGAGTGAAGGCCAATAAAATCGCTAAAATATAAGATCGTCGCACGCAGATATAATATCTGATTCAGCGTATGGGACTAGAAGATCCAGCATCGGGCAGGCTCGCCGTGTCGGTGGTCGTTCCGGCGCGAAACGAGGAAGCTTGTCTTGGCGCGTGCCTGCAATCATTAGTTGAGCAGAGCGGGATTAGTTTCGAAATCATCGTAGTAGACGATGGTTCGACTGATCGCACCCGGCAGATCGCGGAATCGTTTGCTGGAATTCGAGTAATTAATCCCCCGCCATTGCCGCTCGGCTGGACTGGCAAGAACAATGCGGTGACTGCGGGCGCGAAAGTTGCGAGTGGCGAATGGCTGCTGTTTACAGATGCCGACACGATCCATCATCCCGGGTTCGCTCGCGCGTGCGTTGGCCGAGGCAAGGCAGCAAGGTGCGACTTTGCTTTCCTATTCTCCAGAGCAGGAAGTGCATGGCTTCTGGGAGAAAGCAGTGATGCCGGTGATCTTCGCCGAACTGGCTGCGCAATTCAGGCCATCGGATGTGAGCGATCCGGCGTCTCCAGCAGCGGCGGCGAATGGACAATACATTCTGGTTTCGCGGGAGGCTTATGACGCCGTCGGCGGGCACGCCGCCGTTGCATCGAGCCTGCTAGAGGATGTTGCTTTAGCACGCGTCGTGAAAGCGTCAGGCCGGAAAATATTTTTTCGCTATGGCGGGGATGCGGTGCGCACGCGAATGTACCGAAGTTTTACGCAATTGCGGGAAGGCTGGACAAAGAATCTAGTGCTCCTATTCCCGGCTCCGACACGGCTCGCGCTTAGTCCGAACTGCTAGAGTTCCTGCTGATCGTGTTTGGTGCGCTTTTAGCCTTGATGCTAGGTCTTAACGGACAGTCGCGTCTGGCGCTGATGTCTGCAGCTCTGGTTGCGATCCTATATGTATTGTTCCTGAAGCGAATTGCCAAAGCACATTTTTATTGGGATGCGAATGTCTTAGCTTTGCTTGGACTTCCGTTTTTCTCATATCTCCTTTTGCGCTCTAAAGCGGCACATGCAAAAGGCAAGGTAAGCTGGAAGGGGCGCGACTATGGTTCGGATCTCCCGGCGTCCCAGAGCGAGCAATTCAGGGAACCACTCGCGACTTCGTCGTCATAGATTCATAGCTTGCGCTGGCGCGTGCCAGAGAGGAATGAATGGTCTATTTAACTCGCAAAGCTGAATTTTCTGCTTCGCACGTTTATCACAATCCGGAGTTTACTCCGGAGGAAAATCAGCGCATCTTTGGCAAGTGCAATAATCCGAACGGTCATGGCCACAATTACACATTGGAAGTGACGGTTAAAGGCGAGGTCGATCCGCGCTCTGGTTTTGTGGTCGATCTGAAGCAGTTGAAGGATACTATGCATCGCGAAGTGCTGGATGCAATGGATCATCGTTTCCTGAACAAAGAAGTTCCAGAATTTTTTAATCGAATTCCTACCACAGAAAATCTTGCGATTGCCATCTGGCAGCGTCTCCTTCCCAAACTGCAAGCGGCAACCTTGCACCGCGTTCGGGTCTATGAGACTCCTGATCTTTTCGTCGATTTCTACGGGGAAGCATGAAGGCTTATTTGACGCGGCGCTACATGTTTTCGGCTTCGCATCGCTTGCACAGTGAAACAATGTCGATGGAGGAGAATCTAGCGACTTACGGAAAGTGCAACAATCCTTACGGACACGGGCACAATTACGCTCTCGAAGTTACGGTAAGCGGGCAGGTAGACGAACAAACGGGAATGATCTGTAATCTCGTCGATTTGGATGGCTTTGTGAAGCGGGAAATCCTCGAACATTTCGACGTACAGAATTTGAATATGCTGCCCGAATTCGCCAAAAATGTCCCGACCACCGAGCATCTATGCATGGTGCTTTTCGAGATTTTGAAACGCGGCTTCAAGTTTGCTCATCTGGAGAAAGTACGTCTGGAAGAAACGATGATGAATTCGTTTGAATACGCAGGCGGCGCGGAGACGCGTATTTAGGCAGGACAGGGAAGGGAACGACATGGCCTCGTCAGTCGAAACAACTACATTAACCAGCGCAAGCTTTGAAGAGCTAGTGCGCGAAATGATTGTCCGGTTGGGCGAAGATCCCGCGCGGGAAGGTCTGGTGCGTACGCCGACGCGCGTACATGGTGCATTCGAGCATCTCACTAAAGGCTACAAAGAAGATCCGGAAGTGATGCTTAACAAAGCGCTCTTTACGGTCAGCTACGATGAAATGGTCATCGTCAAGGACATCGAGATGTTCAGCCTTATGTGAGCATCACATGCTGCCTTTCTTCGGCAAAGTGCATGTCGCTTACATCCCGAGTGGAAAAGTGATCGGACTGAGCAAAATTCCTCGCTTGATCGAAATATTTTCGCGTCGGCTGCAGATTCAAGAGCGCCTTACTACCCAGATTGCTGAAACCATACAGAAAGTAATTCAACCCCAGGGCGTCGGCGTCGTCGTCGAAGCCAGACATCTTTGCATGATGATGCGGGGAGTAGAGAAACAGCATGCCTCTGCCGTAACTTCTTCGATGCTGGGCTGTTTCCGCGACGAGCAAGAAACCAGAACTGAGTTTCTCTCACTAATCCGAAATCGATCGAACGGAGAATAGTGCAGCCGCGAGAACCCCATTCACTTCGCGTTCACTGTCTATAATCCCGTAGGCAGCCTAGTCGGAACGGCGACAAACCCACCGTAAGAATCATTCCTAAAATAAATGCGACCCCGGCTACGCTGGGGAAGGCCAGGGTCGCTGACGAGAGCAAGTTAAAGAGGACCGTGCTACTTCGGTTTGTGATGCCGTCTGCCATAACAGTTTTATTGATGGACTGGTGGCTCTTAACCTCTCATGTGCTCTTGATGTTTCTGCTGTATTTCGTCAAACTTCTTCTGTTGATCCTCATTCAAGACAGACTTGATCTGCGTATTCGTACTCTCGTGAATTTGTTTCATCTTGCTGAATCGATCCTCGCGCGACAAAGAAGAATCATTGTGAACTTGTTCCATCTGCTTATGCTGTTCTTCCAGGACGCTTCGTACTTTTGTCTGTTGGTCGTCACTTAACTTCAACGCCTTGGTGAAGTGTTTCATCTGTTGATCAACGCTCGGCATTTTGTGGTGATGGCCCCAGTGTCCTCCTCCTCCTTCTTCTGCGGGTGGCGTCGGCTGCGATTGCGAATCTTGACTCGGAGTCTCTTGTGCAGTTGCCCGAGCCCCGCAAATCCCAATGCTGATCAGGATTGCTAACGTGGTCGCGGCAACTAGCGATTTGAACCCAGCAGACCGGGAGTTGTTGCTGTGAGCGGTGAAATTCAACATTCGTATTCCTCCAATTGTGTGAGGAACTCAGCCATAGATCCAAAGGCGAGTTCCTCTAACAATAGGAACACTTAGCGTCAAACGAGGAGGTAAAGACTTGGTAAAAGGAAGTAAAAGTTCGTAAGAACAGGAGCAATTCCGAGCAACATTCCAGAGGCGGAACAAGCGCTTACAGATGCGCTTCCTACGTTCGCTTAGCTTGCAGGGGCGGAGGTGACCGGAGTTGTCAGTTTGTGAATAGGTCCAACTTCTACTTCAATAGGAGAATTGCGCTGAAAGACAACATCGCGACCATGAGCTAGAAATCTGGAATACACCATACGTCCAGTTCCTATCAATCCAATTACCCCGCCCACAGTTCTTGAACCTGTACCGATTGCAATAACTCGCGTGATTAACCCGAAGCCGTTGCTGGAAACGCCGATCTTGCCTGCTCCTCCGTCCCCGTCGGTTAACGTCGAAGCGGCTATTAGCCCAAGTGCCAAGGGCATCGCCAGACCCTTGTTGGTGTTAGGTTCGACACCGCCTTCCGAATCAAGTTTCAGGCTTTGATTTCTGGATCCGTCCACCGCGGTTGGAACACCTGATACTTGCTGCTGAGCACCTTGAGGAAAATCGACTTGGTTGAAGGTGAACCGTAACGCGCCATCTTTGCCCCATCCCTTCGCAGGGCGAGCACGAAGCACCCTCCCCTTTAGCAGCGCTCCTTGTGGGACTTCAATTTGGCCCTGTTTATTGATCAATGGCTGAGTTACCCTGGCGACGACCGCATCATTCTGCTTTGCGTTCTTTGAGCTGAGTTCGTACTCCAAACGCGCGTGCAGCACCACAGGCCGTTTTAGTTTGTCAGCTTGTTTCTTTTCAGACGGACTTTCCACGGCCGTCGTAGCTGCCGAGACGTTCGGGGTCAAGAGGTCCGTATTGTGCGGAATTGCTGGAACTCCACGAAGTGCGATGTCGTACTGAACTCCGGCGTCGATAGTTTCAGGATGCCATGGTAGTTGCGAGAACACATATTTTTTCAAACGATCGACTTTGCCCGGCCCAGTGATGGAATTCAAGGTTTGATTCTTTTGATCTGCCGCGCTCGCCCACAGACGGCCGAAAATCGAAGGGTGCTTGGAGCTGGAACTATAGAATCGCACCACTGCACTGCTCTGCTGTGCGGGAGCCGCGTCAATCGCAACGGAGCATCCGTTCGCCATCCTGACGCTTTCGAACTTTATCTGGGATTCATGGAGAGGCGTGAAATCACCATGCGACATCGCATCGATGCGCTTGCCTTTTATTACCGGAGTGACATCGATAATCTTGCCGGTAATGGCGGTCCCAGCAGGCAATACGAGGGCGTCCGCTTTGTAAAGAGGCTCTACCGTGTGAGCGTGCACTGGCGCACCGCGTTTCACCTTCGCCGGAGAATCCAGCTCCACTCGGACAATCGAGCTGGCGGGGGAAGGTACTGGTTCAGGTTGCTGGGCGTAACCGGGCGCAACCACGATTACCAACATCGACATTGAGGACAAATAGGAAAAGCGGGGGAAACAACGCATGGCATCATCCAGGGAAGATTTTCCACATTCTAAACTACTGGGAACGGTCCAATCTACAGAGTGGCGACTTACTGGCCAAATAATTTTGTTCGAACGTCCGGCCAGAACTCTTTCATGATATTGAAAAAAGCGTCCAAGCCGACCTGCTGGCCCCATTTGTCGGCGGTGTTTCCGAAAGATCGATCTGAGGCGGGGTAATAGAGAGTGGAAATGCCCGCCGCCACTGCGTTTCCGCCAAGTTCGGAGGTATTAAAGTGATTCCGTCCGTCGTCGCCTCTTGTGATTACCTCGCGGCTGATCGCATAACCTGTTCTGTTCCAGAAGCCGCCCGTGGATTTCACAAAGTATCGCGGATCTTGATGAAGCGCGATTGGGAATAACGCTTCTGTCATCATGTTGCCAATCGCTTGGTCTGCGAACGCCGCCCCGTAATACTTGCCCACTGCGGAGGCCCCGTGTCCGAAACCAGGATACTGCCTTTGAGCCAAAGACATACCTGCGAATACTCCCGCCACGAGAAAAGCCGACGGATCGAAAGAATCATCGACTGCTACTTTAAATTTCGCATGAGATGTAAGAGGCTTGAACTCGGCTGAGCTTTCATCGGCCCGGTAGTTTGGAATGATCCAAAAGATATGGTTCGGACTGGGTTTGTGTTTCTGGCCATTATTCTCAGGATTCGTTTGCTTTGGTTGGTTCTGCGGTTGTGGAGTATCGGGCAGCCCAGTTTGTTGAGATAAAGCTAGCTGGGAGAGTAAAACGAGTATGGAACAGACACGAATGCTGCCGCGGGTGAGTAAGTCTGCTACATGCATTATGAAGTGATGCTCCAGCAGCTCTCATAGTTGCACTATCAGTTCATGCATGACGCAAGTTCCTCTACAGAATTCCCGGAGTGAGTAACGTCGGTTCGCCGAGGGGCTAATCATTCGAAGCGCTAAATCATTAAGGATGAGCCGAAGAGGCTGTACAACAATATCGTCAATACGATTAGTGTGAAGGCAACATACATCCAGTCTTTTTCCGCAGCAAAGCCAAATATAGAGAATGCCACTCTCGCTACTGGTGTTGCGATCAGGAGAAGCAGTCCTAATTGGATAATTCCACGGCCCCGCAATGCAAAAGCATAGTGCAATATCCCGGTGACGCTTCTGAGTTCACTGGGCTCGCCGTGGAATACTCGATAATTGGCAGGTGAATCTCCGTGCCTGGCTAAGTAGATTACTCCGCCGCATAGCACTACGAACGCAGATAGCAGTACGCCAGCGCGCAACAAATTGCCGATTATTTCTTCCACTCGTTGGTCGTTCCATGGCTGACTTGATGCCATCAGATCCTCCCCGCGATCCCTTTATAGATCATCTGCAGCGCGAGTAAAACAATCACAATGCTGAATACGAGCCGCAGCCACTTGGTTTCTGCTTTGACCAAAATGCGCGTGCCAATTAACGAACCCACCAGAACCCCGAGCATAACTGGCATCGCGAGTCCAGGATCGATGTAGCCCCGGCTGAGATAAACGCCCGCACTCGCCGCGGCCGTCACACCGATCATGAAGTTGCTGGTGGTGGTCGAGACTTTGAAGGGAATCTTCATGGCTTGATCCATGGCTAGGACCTTCACTGCTCCCGATCCGATTCCCAATAATCCGGACAGAGTGCCCGCCCCAAACATAAGTCCAAATCCAGCAGGGACGCGGTAGACGTTGTAATGGCGAATGCCTGTAGTTGTTGGGAAGCTGCCGTTCATGCGCAGTTTGGTCGCTAAAGGATCCGGCGGGTCTTCGGTTTCAGACCGGGATCTTGTCCGCCGCGAAATATATGCGGAATAAAGCAGCACCGATCCAAAGATGATTGCGATAGCGCTGCTTGAGACTTTCGCGGTGAGATATGCACCTAGGAGAGCGCCAAGAGTTGTGGCAATTTCAAGAAACATGCCGATGCGAATGTTGGAGAATCCTTCTTTAACGTAGGCCGCCGCCGCGCCAGACGACGTGGCTATGACCGAGACTAAAGAGGCTCCAATTGCGTATCGAAGGTCCACCTTAAAGAAAATGGTCAGCAGGGGGACCAGCACAACTCCGCCTCCCAGCCCTGTCAAGGATCCCAAAAGGCCAGCCAGCAGCGATCCCAACGAGACTAGTAGCGTGAATTCCAGAACGGTCATTCAATACCTACTTACCAGTGTGCCATACCGTGAATATTTATTGGAGCAGATGACGCTAAACCATCAAGTCGCAACTTCGCTTCAGTATTAAGCGGAGAATGAAAAGCACTGGAACTAAATGCAGCTTACGGCGACAATGAAGGTCATGAGCTCTGCTGTCGCCATTGCCCTACCCAAGCCAGTTCAGGAGAAACCTGTTCGAAAAAAGACGGGCCTTGCTCTTTGGATGGCGCGTGTCCTCGAAGAGTGCGATCGCGCCAGCGTGGGTTTTGAAGCGGATCCAGTGCATGACCTGCGGGTCGCGCTGCGTCGATGTCGTTCGCTTGCCGACGGCCTTATGGTCATGGATCCTGACCCTGAGTGGAAGCGAATGAAGAAAGCGGGAAAGCGGCTGTTCAGCGACTAGGAGATTTGCGCGATGTGCAAGTCATGGAAGAGTGGGTTCAGCGACTCGCTCCGCCAATGACGTGGAAGCTCAAGTTCTGCTGCGAAGCTTTTCCGGATCGGGAGATGCAGCTCAAACAAGAGGCCGCCAAAGCTCTGCAAGAATTTGATCGTAAGCAGTGGGGAAAGTGGAGCACAACATTACCACGGCGTGGAGCGAAGTTGCGTCCCGGAACAATTCTGTTCAAACACCTTGCGCTGGAACGATGGAACGCTGCCTATGATTTACACCGGCTCGCATTGCGGAATCGTTCAAAAGTTGCGTTCCACAGTTTACGTATTGGGCTGAAGCGCTTTCGCTACATTGTCGAGAATTTTCTTCCCGAGCAGCATGCAGCATGGAAGGACGATCTTAAACAGTTGCAAGACTTATTGGGCGAAGTCCATGATCTCGACGTTCTATGGGCGGCCGCTTTGCAGGCGAATGCATTTTCTGATATTGAATCACGAACACGCTGGCAGAAAAGGATTGCCAATGAGCGAGGGGGCGGATTGCTAAATATCGTGCGAAAATGTCGGGAAAAAATTCGCTGTGGCAACTGTGGCGCGCTGCGTTGCCACAAGGCGAGCAGATTGAATCAGCTGCATTACGTCGACTGAAGTTATGGGCATCTTTTCTCGATCCCGATTTCAAGCACTCGGAGAATGTGGCGAAACTTGCCCTCCAGCTTTATGACGGGCTGTCGAGCAACGGACGATTCAATTCGCTGGAACATTCCGACGAGCGCGTCGTCTTGCAGATCGCAGCATTAGCACACGACGTTGGCCGCTCAGGAGGCAGGAAGAATTCGCATAAGGCAAGTTCTAAATTAATTCGCGGTTGGGCGCCGCCACTGGGACTTAACGAAGACACACTGAGAATGGCTGCCGTGGTGGCGCGATACCATGCTGGCCCCCTTCCTCGTACCGGTCAAAAAACTCTGCTTGGTTTGATTCAAAGTCAGCGTCAAACTGTGAACCGACTTGCCGGAATTCTTCGTTTGGCTGAGTCATTCGATGCCGATCATAGCGGCAGAATTCCCAGTTTGTCTGTACAGGAACATAAAGGATTTGTTCTGATCATCGCGGAAGGCTATACGGCGCGGGATCCGCTTGCAGAAAGAATTGCCGCCGCGCGCCATCTGCTCGAAACGGTTTTGCGTTGTCCGGTGCTGGTTAAGCCTCTGGTCGTGAAACGAGCGAAAGTGACAATGGCCCGCAATCCTAAAGCAATGACGGTGGCAAAAACCCCAAAGCTAGAAACTCTTACGTTACTCCCATCCCCAGGAAGTCTGGCGTAGTTTCAATTCATCATGACTCATGCTCAACTGGTGCAAAAGGCAGTGGAGTGGCTGCGCCGCTACCGCTGCGGAGTGGTGCTTTCCGAGCAAGCCTGTATAAGCGGTGAAATGCCAGATGCGATCGGTTGGAAGAAGGCATGTCATTCCGTCGTCGTGGAGTGCAAAGTCTCGCGTAGTGACTTTCTGGCGGACCGCGGCAAACCGTCGCGGCAGCGCCCGGATACCGGTCTGGGCTGCGAGCGGTTTTATCTAATTCCTGCTGGATTGGCATGCGCCAAGGAGCTGCCTGCCGGTTGGGGGCTTCTGGAATACCGCAATCGTAAAGTTAGTTTGATCCAGCGTTCGGCGAAGAACTTTCGTTCCGATGCAGGGTTCAAGTATGAGATGAACCTTTTGCTGGCCAGTCTGCGCCGGGTGGAGATTCGTATCGAGCCGCAGACTATCACTGAATTTCTGAAATGGAAGAACCGCATGGCGGAGTACAACCGCGGCATTCTGCCCGGAGGCATTCAGCCTGCCGAGGAAGAAGCGAATTTCTTTCTGGATTCTCGGGATTCTTCAATCATGGATTCCGAAATTCTGGAATTGGAGATTGATCCGAAAATTGGGCTGGCAACTGGTTGAGAGACTTAGAGATTGCTCTGGAGGCGTTCGTGAAACGAGGAATACTAGCTGGCTTGGTCCTGTGCTGTGCGTTGGCGATCTCGGCTGTCGCGCAGGACGATAGCGGAACAGATCAGTCGGCAAAGCAGTCGGGGATCAGTGCAGGCGGAAACTGGCTTGAGTTCGATAAGAAAGATCCGATGACCGACGCGAAGAGGGTACGATTTGAGATCGAAGCCGATAATTTTCTACATAACAGCGGCTACTACAAACCGAAGATAGAGATCTTCTGCAAAGACAACGGTGAATTCTCAGCGGCCCAGTTCGACCCCAATGTGAAAATCGGTCCACCCAACCGGCCAGGTTTCTGGGGACAACCGCAGTTGGAAGTGCGTGTCCGTGCCGACGACAAACACAGCAATCATGGATGGAATTGGATCAATGGCCGATTCCTTTCCATGGACAAAGGAAGCACTCGCGAGCTGGTACATGCGAAAGTGTTCAAAATAGAATTCCGGAGCTTGAACGGTCCAGAGATTGCAAACTTCACGCCGGACGGCCTCGAGATTGATCGATTTCGCAAAGCGTGTGGACTAAAAGATTAGGGGCCGGGCTAGCGCTACAACTCGCGACGGCCTTCCATGGCTTTGAGCATCGTAATCTCATCGGCATATTCAATATCGCTGCCCACCGGAATTCCCATGGCGATACGCGTGACCTTCAGTCCGGCTCGGCGCAACTGTCCTGAAAGATAAGTTGCCGTGGCTTCGCCTTCTACAGTGGGATTGGTTGCGATGATGACTTCATCCACCTGATTGGCATCGACCCGCCGCATTAGATTTGAAATTCGCAGTTGTTCCGGTCCCACACCATGCAGCGGAGAAATCGAGCCGTGCAGAACGTGGTAAACACCGTTGAAATGTTTCGTCTTTTCTATTGACGCTATATTTGTCGGTTCCTCGACGACGCAGACGAGCCGCTGATTGCGAGTGGCACTGCTGCAGTAGACACAAGGATCCACATCGGTAATGTTGTTGCAAGTCGAACATAGCCGCAGATTGGCCTTCACGTCGCGGACTGCAATTGCCAAAAGCTCGGCATCCTCATCGCTTGAACGTAGAATGTGGAACGCCAGCCGTTGTGCGGTTTTGCTGCCGATTCCTGGCAGTTTCTTCAGTTCTTCAATCAGCCGCGCCATCGGCTCAGCAAAACGACTCATTAGTTTGAGGCTCCGGGAATACTCTGAATCCAAAGTTTCGGTTGAAGTTCTAGATCGTGAGAGTTGGGGGAGTGTTGTGATGATTCATTCGTTCGTTACATGCCCGGAATACCCATGCCGCCAAGCATTCCGCCCATAGTGGACTGCATCGCATCGTCCACTTTTCTTCCCGCTCCATTGATCGCGGCCGTAATCAAATCCTGAAGCATTTCGACGTCACCTTCTTTGACCGCTTCCGGATCGATTTTGATACTCACTACCTGCTTGCGGCCATCCATTTTCACCGTAACGGTGCCACCGCCCGAAGAGCCCTCGACCACGGTCTCTTCCATTTTCTTTTGCAGGACCTCATATTGCTTTTTCGCCTGCGACATCAATTCTTGAATGTTAAAGCCGCCCATTAGAAGCCTCTTGTCTCCTGTCTCAGACCTAACGCGCTACGCTGCTCATGAGCGCTTATCCCGATAATCCTTCTGCTGATAGTCAATGATCGTCCGGATCTCGGCTCCGAATTTTTCTTTCATGCGTTGCACAATGGGATCCTGTTCGGCACGGCTCCGACCGCTACCATTACCGTTAGATGTTGAAATCCGATTCGTTGGTCCGGATTGCGCTACTCCGCCGGGCAGAACTTTTAACCTCATCGCGCGACCAAGCACTCCGCTGGCCGTTGCAATTGCCAGGCGCTTTCCTTCAGCGCCGAGCGACATATCGATGACGGTTGCCGAAGATGCGACTTTAATGACGAGCTCGCTCCCGGCAAGTTGCCATTCCCCGGCCTCCAGCATGGAGGCCAACATGCGATGGCCACCATTGGAAAGAGCGTTTAGAACCGCATTCTTCACTTCATCAATTGGTGACGCCTGGTCCCCAGCAACGACTAGCTCTAGCTTTTCATCCTCTTCGACTTCCATTGTGATCGAGGCAGCCGGCTCCATCACTGCTGCCGGTGCGGCTGATCCCATTACCACGGGTGCCGTAGCCACGCTGGATGCAACGGCCCGCACGGGTTGCTGTGGTCGATCCTCGGGCGAACTCTCATTTGACGAGTTACTGCTGGACAGCTCCGGCTTCGAACTGCCTTTGCGCGCCGAATCGGCAGCGAACGGAGAGACATAGTTGGGTCGCGCAGCCTGTGGAGCTTCCGGCCTGCGATTATCGGGGCCGCTCTGGCCAGAGGATCGCGCGTCCGGAACGATCGATGGTTTTGTCCGTGCGCTACTCGGCGACTGCGCAGCGGCATCGCTCAATAGTTGCTCGATCGGCAGCAACCGTTGAGCATGCGACATCTTCAATAGACCGAGTTCAAGATGGAACCGCTGTTCTTGCCGGTAACCCAGTTCTCCGTGCGTCCGCAAGATAATCTGCAAGTGCCGGGTTAAGTCTTCTTCGCTGAATAACTCCGCAACTCGCGACACACGGTTCCGTTCGTCGCCCGAGATTTGCAGCAGGGAAGAGTCACCTCCAGCAACCTTGGCAACAATCGTGTTTCGCAAGAATCGAACCATCTGACGAGCAAAGTGGGTAGGATTTTGTCCATCGCTGATGAGACGATCGACTTGGCGCAGAATTTCTTCGCTCGATCCGCGTGCAACGGACTGCATCACCTCTTCAAGTACTCCGGAAGGAGCAGCGCCCACAAGTTGGCGAACCGTTTCAGCCGTGAGTCTCCCGTCTGAAGAAGCAATTGCCTGATCGAGAATGGAAAGTGCGTCTCGCACCGATCCGTCTCCCGCTTCGGCCAGCAAAGCCAGCGCGTCTTCATCGGCCGCAATTTTCTCGCGACCTGACAGGTCCCTGAGTTGACCGAGAATTTCTTCAAACCGTACTGCGCGAAAGCTGAAGTGCTGACAACGTGACCGAATGGTCTGCGGAATGTCTTCAGGCTGAGTCGTAGCCAACATAAAAACCACATGGCTCGGCGGCTCTTCCAGGGTCTTTAGAAGCGCGTTAAAGGCTGCATCCGTGATCTGGTGAGCTTCGTCCAGTATGTAAACTTTGAAGCGATCCCGCGCAGGACGGTAGCGGGCAGCCTCTCGCAATTCTCTGATTTCATCAATGCCGCGATTTGTCGCGGCATCGATTTCTATAACGTCTACAGCATTTCCCGCTCGAATTTCGGTGCAGGACTCGCACACTCCGCAGGGCTCCGTCACCGGCTTCTCGGACGACCGGCAATTCAGCGCCATGGCAAGAATCCGCGCTACCGTCGTTTTTCCAATACCGCGATGCCCGCTAAAGATGTATCCGTGCGCGATCCTGCCCTGTTCCAGAGCATTTTTCAGGGTACGGGTGACGTGCTCCTGCCCGATGACTTCGGAGAAATTTTGAGGACGATATTTGCGGGCAAGAACCTGGTAGCTCATGTTGAAGGGAACACCTGATTATACGTGAAAGGATTGTAGTCCCGGAAAGACGTAACTCAAGGCGCAGGAAACAAATTACGGATTTTTCTTTCGCAAAACCCGCTTCATACTCACAGCATCCAAGGCGTTTGAACGTTTAAGTTAAGAGAGTACAGAGGTAAGCGATGCAGCAAACCTCAAGTGGCAGTATTCCGGTTCGACAATTCGGCCGTTCGGACGCCAAAATCTCTATCCTTAGGTTTCGGAGGTCATCATCTCGGTGACGCACCAGATCAGAAAACTGCCGTCCGCATCATTCGAGAAGCTGTCGATGGAGGGATTACCTTTTACGACAATTGCTGGGAGTATCGCCGTGGAAAAACCGAAATTTGGATGGGCGCGGGCCTAAAAGGCCGTCGCGACAAAGTTTTTCTTATGACGAAAACCTGCCCACATGGCCGAGATGCAGATCTTGCCCTCGAAATGCTTGAGGAGTCCCTGCATCGCTTGCAGACCGACCACCTCGATCTCTGGCAGGTTCACGGAATGGCTTTCGACAACGATCCCGAGTTGTTTATTCGTCCGAATGGCGCGGCTGAAGCTCTGACGAAAGCTAAAAAAGACGGTAAGGTGCGTTTCGTCGGATTCACTGGCCACCAGAATCCGAATGTACATCTCGGGATGCTCAAAACCGGTTTTCCCTTCGATTCAGTGCAGATGCCTTTAAACGCCTTCGATTCCAATTTCACGAGAAGCTTTGAGCGCCAAGTCTTGCCAGAACTGAACAAGCGTGGCATAGCTGTACTCGGGATGAAGCCACTAAGCGGTCACGGAGAACCGATCAAAGCCGGTGCCCTCACGGCAGAGGAGGCCTTGCGTTATGCGATGAGCCTACCGGTGACGACCACTATTACGGGGATCGACAGCCTGGAAGTGCTCCATCAAAATTTGCAGATTGCACAAAATTTTACGCCTATGACTCCCGCTGAAATGAACGAACTGCGCAATCGCTGCAAAGAGTACGCTGCGGATGGCCGATACGAACTCTATAAGCTTTCCCTGAGGTTCGATAATCCTGAGTCGCGCCTCGCTCATGGATTCCCGCTCGACACTAAACAATCCGAGGTCAAAGATATGTTGGGCTCCGAGTTAAATACCGGTCATCCATTTCCAGAGAAGCAGCTATAGGAGGATCGGGTTGGCTTCCAAGCTCGAGTTTAATCGACGCAGGTTCTTGAAAGGCGCGGCCGTGTTGGGAGCGGCGCCGCTTATTCCCGGAGGCAGTATGGCTCAGCAAGAGCAAACATCACAATCAATTCCTTCGGGCACGATTCCCAAAAAACAGTTGGGGAAGACCGGAGTCGAAGTATCTGCGTTAGGCCTTGGAGGCTATCATCTCGGCTCCGCGGAAACCGACCAGGCCGCAAATGAAATAGTTGCCAAAGCGCTCGACCACGGCATCACATTTTTCGACAATGCATGGGAGTATCACGATGGACTGAGCGAAGAGCGACTCGGCAACGCGCTGAAAGGGAAACGACAGCAAGCTTTCGTGATGACGAAAGGTGTGCACACACGGTCGTGACAAGAACGTTGCCATGCGAATGCTGGAAGAATCTCTGCGGCGGCTGCGAACCGATCACTTGGACTTGTGGCAGATTCATGAAGTGATTTATGAGAATGATCCTGATCTGATTTTTAAACCCAACGGCGCTGCCGAGGCGCTTCTTACCGCTAAACAGCAAGGCAAAGTTCGTTTCATTGGTTTCACCGGCCACAAAGACCCGGAGATTCACCTGAAGATGCTCGCTCACAACTTTCCTTTCGATACGGTGCAGATGCCTCTGAATTGTTTCGACGCGACGTTTCGCAGCTTTGAAACCCAGGTACTGCCCGAAGCGACTCGCCAGGGTATCGCGGCGTTAGGAATGAAAAGTCTGGGGGGCAGCGGAGAGATGGTGCGACATGGCGCAATTACGCCTGAACAGGGCTTGCGCTATGCCATGAGTCTGCCCGTTGCGACGACCATCAGCGGCATCGAATCAATGGAAGTGCTTGACCAGAATCTTGCGGTGGCAGTAAATTTTCAGCCACTCTCCACGGCAGAAATGCAGAGCTTGCGGGATCAATGCCGCAAATTCGCTGCCGATGGCCGTTACGAACTCTTCAAAATGACCACCAAGTACGACGGCAAAGTCGGACGCGAGCAGCACCACTTTCCGACTACACAAGAGCTGCCGCTTTAGTTAAAATTCGTTTTGATACGCCGCATAAAAGCGACGGAGGCTGCGGTTGAAACATTGCGAGATCGTGCTGGTCAGGCATAGCGAGGATGCCGTGGGCTATCCTTGCGGCGCAGTCTCAACCGAAGAGTGCGCTGAGTGCGGCACTAGTGTTTGTAGTTTGCATGCTGAGTCATGCGATCTTTGCGGAGAAAGTCTATGCGCGGCTTGCTTCTTTAGGCACGTAGAGGAGCCGCACAATAAGCGCCCAGTTTCGAGTACTACTGCCGTTGCAGAACATGGGGCGAAGCGGAAAGCATAAAGTTTTAGAGATGGTGCCCGGGACCGGAATTGAACCGGTACGTCCCTTTCGGAACCCGGGATTTTAAGTCCCGTGCGTCTGCCAGTTTCGCCACCCGGGCATGTGAAAAGCTTACGTAGATAAATGGCGATGCAGCAGAAATTGTAGCAGGACGCCGCTGAAAATATTGCCCGCCAGAGACAAGGCATTCGATCCACGCCCGGTGGCGACCGCACAATCCAACTCACGCACCTTGCAGCCCTTTTCGACTCCCCCCTCGCAGGTGTATCTTGACTAACGGCGTCTTACCGGCATCTTTGATCGCTCTCTAATCCCCATTCCAGCCGGTGCGCCGGAGGGTTCTTATGGCTACTGCATCCGTCGATACCCGGCTCAGCGCGAAAACCGCCGACTTCGTAACTCACAATCACCGTATGTTGATCGGCGGAAAGTTTGTAAACGCCGCATCCGGCAAGACCTTTCCTGTGTACGATCCTGCGACCGGAGAAGTAATCGCCCATGTGCCCGAGGCGGAAGCTGCCGACGTAGATGCCGCAGTTCACGCTGCTCGCAAGGCTTTCGATGAAGGACCATGGCCGGGCATGACTGCATCACAGCGGGGAAGACTCCTCTGGAAGCTTGCCGATCTGCTTGAGGCCAATTTGGAAGAGTTCGCCGAAATCGAATCGATCGATAACGGCAAACCACTTGCCGTCGCGCGTGCTGCCGATGTTCCTCTCGCCGTCGATATGTTTCGCTACATGGCCGGCTGGGCTACGAAGATTACCGGTTCGACTATTCCGATCTCCATGCCGAGCGAATATCTCAGCTATACGTTGCGCGAGCCGGTCGGTGTGGTTGCGCAAATTATTCCGTGGAATTTTCCTCTGCTTATGGCTGCCTGGAAGCTTGCTCCGGCCCTGGCCACTGGATGCACCGTGGTGCTCAAAGTCGCCGAGCAAACGCCGCTCTCCGCGCTTCGACTTGCAGAACTCATTCACGAAGCAGGTTTTCCCGAAGGCGTGGTCAATGTTCTCACTGGCTACGGAGAAGGAGCTGGAGCACCCCTTGCCGCGCACGACTTAGTCGACAAAGTGGCCTTCACCGGTTCAACTGAAGTGGGCAGGCTAATTCTGAAAGCTGCTGCTGGCAATCTTAAAAAAGTTACTCTTGAACTCGGTGGAAAATCTCCCTCCGTTGTTTTTCCCGATGCCGATCTCAAGCGGGCTATCTCGGGCACCGCCTCGGCGATCTTTTTCAATCAAGGACAATGCTGCTGCGCTGGTTCGCGCCTCTTTGTTCACGAGAAAATTTTCGACCAGGTTGTTGACGGCGTCTCTGCGATTGCCGGCAAGATTCGTATCGGCAGCGGCCTAGATCCGAAAACTCAAATGGGGCCATTGGTTTCCGACGAGCAGTTTCGCCGCGTCACGGGATATATCCAGACTGGACTTAAGGAAGGTGCGAAAGCGACCATCGGCGGCAAGCGCGAAGGTGATCGCGGATATTTCGTTCAGCCGACGGTGCTTGTCGATACCACGCCTGAGATGCAGGTTGTTCGAGAGGAGATTTTTGGACCGGTCGTCTGTGCCCAACGTTTCTCGGACGAAGATCTAGACCAAATCGCTCGCCAAGCCAACGACAGCATCTACGGTTTAGCCGCAAGCGTTTGGACGAGCAATCTAAGCATCGCGCATAAGATGGCGCGTCGAATTAAATCCGGAACTGTTTGGATCAACTGCCACAATGTATTCGACGCCGCGCTGCCCTTCGGAGGCTACAAGCAGTCAGGATGGGGCCGAGAAATGGGAGCCGAAGTCCTTAACAACTACACGGAACTGAAGGCCGTTACAACTGCGTTATAGACCATCCTGAGAAAAACAGAGCGTGGCCTCTTCGGAAGAAGAAAGCCATGCTCTGTTAATTCCAATACTCGATCAAGCTGCGCGTCCCACTAAAGCTGACATGGCCATAGTGCCAAAATGGCGCGTTGCTTGGACCGGATGCAATCGGTTCCATCCCGCGATTCCAGGAACATAGCGTGTGGCTAAAACTATAGTTGTGGACCACATCCAACGAAAAGCCGCTATCAATAATCAGATCATTCCCCTTATGCTCGTCCCGCAATCGCCGGCGGAAGATGCGGAACCATGTACCACACATTGCGATGCGATAGCAGATGTTGACATGTGTTTTGAAAAAACTTACGAAGTCACTGTGGCACGCGTGGCTCAGCCCATGTGTACACGATCGAATAGCAAGTCATCCAGAGTCGTGACGGCTCCAGCAGCCCGAAAATCATTATCTTTTAAATATATAAACGGCGACTCAGAAAAACCGAGTAACGCCCTCTTCCATCACTACCACCCGGTCCTCAATTCCCGCAGCTTTTGCTTCTTCTTCAAGCAGTTGCAGCGGTTCATCCATGGGTTCGTGCGATAAACGGAAAGTTCCGTAGTGCATCGGGACCATCCATCGCGACTTCAAATCCAAAAATGCCCGCGTCGCGTCTGACGGATTTGTATGTACATTGCGAAACGACGCCGGGTTGTAAGCGCCGATCGGCAGAAGCGCGAGTTCTGGCGCAAGCCGTTGCCCGATTTCACGAAAACCAGAGAAATACGCCGTATCTCCCGCATGATAGACGGAGTGCTTATTGTCTCTAAGCACATAGCCGCCATAGCCGCGATGCGAGTCGCGAATAATTCGCGCTCCCCAGTGTCGCGAGGGCACGTGCGTAATCGTCAATCCCCGATGACGGTAGTTATTCCACCAGTCGAGTTCCACGACTTCGTTAAATCCTAAATCGGAAACCAGATCCATCACATGATGCGGCACGACGATTGTCGGCGATCTTCCGTATCGGCGTTCCGTTTGCTCAACGATGGCGCGCAGCGAAGGGCGATGCAGGTGATCGAAATGTGCGTGGGTTACCAAGACGAGATCAATTGCAGGCAGGTCGCGCAGATGCATCCCGGGTTTTCGCAACCGCTTGAGGACAAATAGCCAGCGCGCAAAATTCGGATCTATAACGACGTTCTGTCCTCCAATCTGCACAAAAAAACTGGCATGACCGATAAAAGTTACGCCAAGTTCTCCGTTTGTAACCAGTTTTGGTTTGTGGGTCTCTCCCGTTCGCGGAGTTGTGGCGGAGTGGCGCACCAAGCGGCCAAACTCTTGTGCTCGCCTGCGCAGCGCGGGATCTTTAAGGCTAACCTTTACCATCCATTGCGGGCCCGAAATCCGATGCGGATTCCACTTCGAAGATAATGACTGCATGCCTGAAAAGCTTCTGCTCCCAATGGCTGAGCAATGTCGCTGATCAGTGTGTACCCATTTTAGTGCAATTCGCCGGCAATTGCTTCAGCGTAATCACATCAGGCGATGCTAATCTTTATTCAGACCAGTTGTATTCAGTTGGGCGAAACTGTTTGTAACCTGAGATTAACAATAGGCCGAAAGTAAAAATCCATAGTTGATCATCGACAATTCGCCATCAAACCACGACACGTTAACGTCGATTGCAAGATCACGCGACTAATGCCAAGTGAAAGAGGAGCCAGGAAATGCGAGTTGCTTTCTTAGGGTTAGGAATCATGGGGCGCCCCATGGCGGTGAATTTAGTGAAGGCTGGACACGAGGTTGCCGTGTGGAATCGTACTCCGGGCAAAGATGTCGAAGGCGCACGCGCGGCTGCGACTCCGGCGGAAGCGGCTCAAGGAGCGGAAGTAGTTTGGATGTGCGTTTCCGATACGAACGCAGTTGAAAACGTGCTCTTTGGGGAGAATGGCGTCGAGAACTCGCTCGACCGAGGGAATGACGATCGTCGACTCCAGCACGATTGCTCCTTCTGCGACGGTGAAATTTGCTGAACGGGTTCGTCCTCGCGGAGTTCATTATGTCGATGCTGCCATCACGGGGTCCAAAGTTGCGGCCGAGAGTGGGACTTTGATTTTTATGGTCGGAGGCGAGGAGTCTGCTATCGAAGGACTTAAGCCGTTATTCGCCGCCATGGGCAAGAAAATTTTCCGCATGGGCGAAACCGGCAAGGGACACGCGACCAAGCTGGCGATGAATCTGCAAATTGCTTTGATCTATGAAGGATTTGCCGAAGGGCTTACGCTGGCGGCGAAGTTGGGAGTCGATGCCGAAAATCTGATATCGCTCATCAATGCCACTATGGTGCGTTCCGGCGTGGTCGAGTACAAAGCGCCTTTTGTTTTGAAACGTGACTTCACCCCGAATTTTCCGCTCAGACTGATGCACAAGGACATCCGACTCGCTTTGGAAGCGGCGAAGGAAGCTCGCGTCAAGCTGCCCGGCCTTGAAACGGTAGAAGAAATTTACGATGTTGCCATGGAAGAAGGGCGTGGAGATTTGGACTACGCGGCGACTTTGACCTTGTTGGAAAAATGGGCCGGAGTGGAAGTGAAAGAAGCCGTGGCCTAGTTCTTGTGTGCGCAGCCATCCAAAGATGACAGCTACGTTAGTAGCAATCTACACAGGCTGCAGGTCTGTATCAGGTGCTGCGTAGCCAAGGATTCGTGACATCGCGACAACCTGTCCCTTGTGGTGGAACGCGTGGGTTACGACGTGCAGCAGTATAAAAGCAGGACTCCGCAGTTCGCCGCCCCAATCTACAGGACGCTCTGCAAGCGTGGTGTTCAATTGCTCGTCTGTGAGACAGTCCAAATAGGTTCGGGTTGCTTTTCGTATTCGCGCTTTGGCAATTCGCAAGTCTGCCATCGTTGGGCAATCTTCCTCGTTCCAACCAGGAAAGGGTTTGTTCTGCAAATCATGGACCCAGCCTTCTTCGCAGGTCAGGATATGCACCAGTTGGTGCCAAATCGACGGATGGCCGAATCCTGGAATCGGTTTGTGACGGAGTTCATCAGGCATGGTTGCGACATGGCTCATCAAGAGGTCTACTCTGTCGTGCATTGCGTCGTGTATTTCGGAGATTCCGGTTTTAGTGAACATAATTTTTTCTTATAAGATTTTTCTTGTTCTTGGGTGGCCCATGTCTCTCGTCCCATCGAATATAGCCCTCAATTAACTAAGCCTTGCTGTGAACTAAGTCCTCATTGAGTACTATCGCGACTTTAGCACGCTGAATGTCAAGGTATAGAACTACCCCACTCAGTCCAAAACCGAGCTTGAATGGCCACCCGTCGTGGAAGAAGTTTACGACTTAGCCATGGAAGAAGGTCAGCAGGACCTCGATTATGCCGCGACTTTGACGCTGCTGGAGAAATGGGCTGGCGTCGAGGTGAAAAGTTCGGCGTTGGCCGGTGAAGCGAAAAGTTAATCAGCGGAATTCACGGTCTATTCTTAACTGCAATTCCAACTTGGAACCAGCGGTGACGGTGGTAACAACTCTTTGGCTCTCTATTACATAAGTATTACACGCGACTACAACTGCGCCTGCTAATTTAGTCGATAGTAACAACATCGGGAGAGGGCCATTTCCAAATGCAACTAGAAGTGCTAAATCGTAAAGCTGCCGCTGACAACGAAATCAATTGGGTTACCGCAATTTTCATGGGCCTGTTTCATGTCGGCGCTGTCGCCGCACTTTTCTTTTTTACCTGGAAGGCGTTGCTGGTTTCGATGTTCTTGTGGTGGGTTTCCGGAAGTCTGGGCATTGGCATGGCTTACCACCGGCTGCTCACGCATCGCGGATATAAGACTCCCAGATGGGTTGAATATTTTCTGACCACTTGCGCGACCTTAGCGCTTGAAGGCGGACCGATTTTTTGGGTAGCGACGCACCGCATTCATCACAAATATTCTGATCAGGATGGCGATCCGCATTCACCGAATGATGGCAAGTGGTGGGCGCACATGGGCTGGATCCTGATGGGCAAGTCGATGCATCACGACACGACCACCTTGGCAAAATTTGTGCCCGACCTCGCCAAAGACAAGTTTCATGTCTGGATCACCAAATATCATTACGTTCCCATGATTGTGCTGGGATTGATTCTGCTGGCGATCGGCGGCGTGCCGTTTCTTATGTGGGGAATTTTCATGCGGACGGTGGTTGGCCTGCATGCCACCTGGCTGGTGAACTCGGCGACGCATAGCTGGGGAACGCGGCGCTTTACTACGCGGGATTTGTCCACCAACAGCTGGTGGGTGGCGCTGCTCACCTTCGGAGAAGGATGGCACAATAATCATCACGCGCATCCAGTATCGGCCCGTCATGGATTGCGCTGGTACGAAATCGACATGAACTGGTACGGCATCTGGGCGCTGAAGAAGCTGGGATTAGCCAAGCAGATTTACTGCGTGAAGATTGAAGAGTTGAGGCAGAAGGAAGAAGAACTCAAGGCAAGAATCGCAGCAGGAACGGCAATTCCAGAGCCTGAGTTGGCCTCGGTTTAGAGACGTTTCGTTGATGTATAAGAGCACGCCTTCGGGCGTGCTCTTTGTGTTTGGGCCTTCGATATTATCGAATATATCTCCGAAGCAGAGGAAGAATGTACCGAGAGTAGTTGCTACAAAGACCACTTCTACCAAAACGGTTAAATATTGCGGCCGTCCTTTGTTCCATACCATTACAGAAATGAACAGGCACCAGAATCCGAGCACGATCACTACATAAACCTTGTGTAGAATCGGAACCTGTGACCATCGTCCTCTGTATGTCTCGCGAAAAGGATCTTTTATAGGAAAATCTAGCGGATGTGGCGCACAGTTTTGGGAGAGGAATCCCTTGTCTCGTTTGTAGGTCATTTAATCACGCCGCTTTTTCCAGCTCCTTGCGATTCCAGTTTCCTGAATCTGCGCCCACGTCGTATGTGCTCTGGAGAAATTCAAACAGTGTCCCCTCGATTTCACACTTCGTCGTACATCAGGAAGAACTCTTTAATTACCGCCTTCCGAAATGCATCAGATCGCCGCGATTGTAGAGCCATATCAGAATTGCAACGACGGCAATGACTCCCCATTCAGCCACTAATCGCGTCGTGCTTTTGGTCTTCTTCGGTACGAGCATGAACCTACGATACTATGTACCGATTTGTGTCATGCTTTTTGTTTGTGGCAGGACTTGGTAATCTTACGCTGCCGCTTTTTCCAACTCTTTCCGATTCCACTTTCCTAGGTCTGCTCCCGCATCATACGTGCTCTGCAGAAATTCCAACAATGTTCCCCTCGGCGACTTGGACTTTCGCACGTCGTCGTACATCAGGAAAAACTCTTTCATTCCCGGATCATAAAAAGCCTGCGCGGGGCTGACGGGATGCTGCGCGAATCCCGCCGGCTCGGGCGCGGCGTAGGCGTAGAAGGCTGCTCCTTTCATCTCACCGCCTCCGGGCCAGAATCCAGCGCTGATGCATTCGTGCGAGTAGGCTTCGCGCGTGATGAGATCGGCTCCTTCGCGCTCGGGCGCGCGACGGCCTGAGAAGCGGGTCACGGCCAGATCGAAGCTGCCCCAGAAGAAATGCACAGGGCTGGCCTTTCCGATGAACGCGGAGCGGAATTCCTTAAAGATCGCGTCAGTGAGAACGAGAATTCGCCAGAAGCGATTGGCATATTCAGGGTCGTAAGAGGCGTGCTGCGTGTCTTCGTCGAATGGGATCGGATTCGGAATTTCGACTGGCATTTTCCAAATTTTCACGTGGATTCCGAGCGAGTCCAATGCGCTCATGAACTCGCGATAGAATTCGGCGACTGAACGCGGCTTCAGGGGAAGAGTGGTGCTTGTGTTATGGCTGGTCCGAATGAGGAGCTGGTGATTGATGAAATCGAATTGCACCTCGAAGATGCCGCCAGCGTAGGGGATCGCGGAAGTAGTGAGACCGACGGAATTGACGTAGAACGGGACTTCCCACCAATGGTTTACTCGTGGGCTGAGCGCGAGGCGGACTTTGCCGACAATCTGCGTCCACATGTGAAGGGTGTGGTAAGTGTCTTGCCACGCATCGAGCGGGAGGTCGGGCCAGTCGTGATTGACGTGAGGATTCATGCGCAGCTCCATAAGGAATTTTAGTGTATTGGCCGCGAAAGCGAACGAGATGGATTTTTTTGTGGGAGTCGCGCGTTGCTCGACCTGGAGCGGGTGACGACTGGGTTTCAAGAGGCCTAGATCGAACTATAGCGCGATGAGGCGAGAAGCTTCTTTGCACCGACAGGAAAATCGGGAGTGTTATAGGCTCAAGTGAAGTCTGAACGCTCCTCCGCCGCTTGTCTAGGACAGATTGAATCGTGCGCCGCTAGGCCATGATGCTAAAAGTAAACGGTGAAGGTAGAAAAGTTGTGCAGGAGAGTTTACGTCATGCCAACAGCCGGGTTACACTAGATGCCTACGCTCAAGCAGTGACACCTGCCAAGAGAGCAGCTCAACGAAAAAGTAGTTGAGCAGTTGGTCATATGTGGGCAGAACTTGCCCCATTTGGCTCCGCGCAAAACGCGGCGAATTTGGTAAGGGCTTGAGAGTAAAGAGTGGGGACGTAGTTCAGTTGGTTAGAACGCTGCCCTGTCACGGCAGAGGTCGCGGGTTCGAGTCCCGTCGTCCCCGCCATTCTTTCCAAAAGAGTTAGACCGCTTTTGGAAAATCGGCGCGATACACAAGAAAATACACATTAAGCGACACCCGACTGCGACCACACGGTGTCGTTTTTGCTTGCGGCAGAATCATTTCCACCACTTTGCTCTGCGCCCGCCGCTTCTTGCTGCTGACCGCGTGGGTGTAGATGTTCATGGTGATGTTGCTGTTGGCGTGGCGCATC
The DNA here is from genome assembly GCA_963791575.1 of Terriglobia bacterium. Lineage (GTDB taxonomy): Bacteria > Acidobacteriota > Terriglobia > Terriglobales > Acidobacteriaceae > JAOAPG01. The sequence continues at coordinate 323,333 of CAWBSY010000008.1, forward strand.
AGCGATTGCACCGTCTTCACATCCTCATCATTTTCGGCAAGAAGCGTAGAGAATGTGTGGCGGAATACGTGCCAACTGATGTGCTTCGTGATTTTGGCCCGTTCTGCTGCCGGTCGGATGTAGTTCCGCTCGATAGCTTCCGGCCAAAGTGGTTGACGACCCTTCATACGCCCGCTGGCGAAGATCCAATCCTGCTCTCCCGCGTAAGGCGTTTCGGAACGCCATCGCAAAAGGTCAGTAATCATTTCGTCGTCAAGCGGCATCATCTTCTCGCTCTCTTCTGTTTTCACCGGCCCCAGATGCTGCTGCCAAATCGACTTTCGGACGTTGAGTGTCTTTTTTTCGAAGTCGATGTCACACCATTGTGTGGCTAGCACTTCACCCCTGCGCATTCCGGTGGGAACGTCAAGAAGAACGAGAGTCCGCTCTCGCGGTCCCAATTCGGCAAATAGTCTTTGAAGTTCTTCTGCCGTCAAAGGGACTATGACGCGTTCTCGTTTCGCACTCTGGCGAACGGCGCGAATCGGATTAGTCGCCATCCAACCGTAACGGATCGCGTGGGTGCAAACGGCACTCATGATATTGCGGATTTTCGCCTTGGTTCCACGGCTGCGTGTGATGCTACCCAGCCATTCCTCGACGTGAACCGCAATGCCGTTTTCCAACCTCGCCAGCATATACTCGCCCCATCGAGGTACGATCCAGTTCTTCAAGTAGGACTCGTAGCCCTTTTTGGTCGAGTACGCCTTCCGTTCGTCGTTCTGAAAGACCAGCTCTTTCAGGCGGTAGTGATCCACGAGTGACCTAAAATTACGTGGAGGACGTGCCTGCTCAGAGGGGTCAAGGTTGATGTTGAGCCGCAAGGTTTCCAGTGCCCGCCGTGCATCGGCCTCGGTTCGCAACTCGCTTACCGGACCGACAACAATGTTTCTAGGTCGGCGGCTGCCATCGGAGCCGGTCTCCCGCCAACGGAAGAGCCAGACCAAATAGCCGTTCTTGCGCTTGATTTTCGTAAGACTTCCTTTCTGATACCGTGCTCTCATCTTGAAATTTCCCTCCTATTCGGAGAGCACGGACGGCAGTGCGAGTCTACGCGGTTGCGCATCCACCAGTCCAGCTCCGACAGAAGGAATCGCCATAGGCGGCGGGGGCCGTTGCCAAGAGGATGTCCTGGAACGACACCCTCTCGCGCCATTTGCAGGAGAGTGCGACGATTTATCGACAGGAATTTCGCCGCTTCAGCCGCATTCACGTAACGCTCCACTGCTTCTAGCTGTGAATGCAATTCCTCCGGCACAATTGGAGTTGATTTCGTTCATGGGATTTCGATTGTGTCTCGGCCAGGTTCAAGCGCTTGCCTTGTTTCTCCACCGGCGCTACTCATTTCGCCCACCTTCGTTGCAGTGCGGCTTGAGCTTTCTCGACGGTGTACCGCGCATAGCTCGAGTGCTTTTCCTCCCCGCGATAGTCTGCAATTCTGCGAATGATTTCTTCGGGGTCGTCGCCGCGAGCAAGGGCGCGTTTGGCAAAGGCCCAATCCCGCTCTGATTGGCTGATGTCGCCGGGAGGAGCGCTTCGTGCTTCATGCGGGCGATATTCGGGCCGGGGTCTCGTGAAGATCCGTGCGAAGCCTGAAGTCTTCGAGATGGTATGTCTGCGTCGCTCCTGGTTGTGCCCTTACTACATGCTCCGTCTCATACTTTCGATTTACGAATTCTGGTAGCCGCAGAACCCGCGTAGAATCCGTAGCAGCCGGATCGCCGCCGAATTCCCGCACCATCGCACGCTGAAGGGTCTCTGCTTGATCTTGTGCAATCCCCTCGACCTTCCAAACGACTTGATATTTTTCCGGCGATGTCTCAAGGACATAGTTGGGCCGTGGCACCAAGCGCGGAAGTTTCGACTGCCTCGAGAGCTGACGGCCCGTTGCGGTCGATGTCGAGGTACAGATGCCGGATTGCTTCGATGTCCTCTTTGGTGCGACTTTGGGCATCGTGCCTGAGCGTGTTCATTCCGATGTACACGTCAGAATTGACATTCTTGTGCCGGAGCCACGCCTGAAAATCCTGGCTGGCCGCATTCGTCGCCGTCGTGATCCGTTGAATCGTTTCGCCCGCTCTGCGACTCCGTACCAGCACAGCAATGCGGTCGGACGCTTCAAAGTTTTGAAGAATGTAGTCCGTCGCGGACAAGGAATCCGATTTTGATTCCAGGTTGGAATTCATAACGGCTCCCGCTCACTCTGAAAGATCGCCGCGAAGTCGTACTCGTCCCGGTCTGGGTCGTACCCTTTGATTTCGACAACTTGGGACACGAATCGTCTACCCGGACGCCGTTCGAGCTGCACAACAACATTCAGTGAATAGCCGATATTCGTCTTGATGGCGCGATAAGGCAGGTCCACGCCACTCTGTAGGACGCAGCTCGTGAAACGCGCCAGAGCCTGCCTCGCCGAAGTAGCGTGAACCGTTGAAAGACTGCCAGAGTGTCCGGTATTCAGAAGTTGGAGCAGGTCGAAAGCCTCTCCGCCACGGATTTCGCCGAGGATGATCCTGTCGGGCCGATGGCGAAGCGCTGCTTTCAGGAGATCCCGAATCGTCACTGCCGGCAGCCCGTTCTGCGGCTGCCGGGCTTCAAACCGAACGAGATTTTGCTGTCCCATGTGAATCTCGGAGGTGTCCTCGATCAGCAGGATTCGTTCCTCCTCCGGGATGAACTTTCCGAGGATATTCAAGAGGGTCGTTTTGCCACACCCGGTTCCGCCGGCAATGAGGATGTTCTTGCGTCCCAGCACATAGTCTTCAAGCTGGTTGGCAAGCCAGCGCTCCAAGGTCCCAGCGGTGACGAGATCGTCGATACCAAAGTGGCGCGAATTGAACTTTCGAATGGTGAGTGTTACTCCGTTCAGGCTGCACGGAGGAATAACGGCAGCAACGCGACTCCCGTCTGGCAGCCGCGAATCGAGGATCGGCTTGGCCTCGCAAATATCGTCGCCAAGTCGCCGCGCGATGTTCTTTACCGCGATCATCAATGATTTTTCGCCGAGAGAAAGGCCACGGACCTCCTCGATGAATCCGTCCCTTTCGATAAAGACATGGCTCGGGCCGTTTACCATGACCTCACTGATCGTTTCGTCGAGGATCAGGTGCTCGATGGGCTTGAGAAATGGAAGGATCATCTCGAATCCGTTCATCACAGCTCTCCTTCGGCAACTTGCACGAAATAGGATTTGTTTGGGTCGTTGTAGTAGGGCTTCAGGTAGCAGAACATCGGCGGCATAGGATTCGATCCGTCATACGCGATGGTCACGGCCTGCGCATTCCGCAATTCCATGAAGGTCTTCATGTCGAAGCGATAGTCCGTTTGTGTGCTGTAGCTCTTCGACGCCGTGATGTTTGCGCGGTGGGAAAGCGCCTTGCCTGTGAGCAGGCTGACACGGGCGTCGTGTCCGCTCTCGGAGAGGTTGTAGCTCACTTTGAACTGTCCTCCCTTCCGCAGAGGTCGCTTGCGGTGCGAGCGGAGAAATCGTCCGAGAGGGCAAGGAATATCTTCGTCCTGAAGGTCTGCAGAAGGGTTCGCCAGGTTTCGCCTGGTAGCGCGGACTTCAGATGAACTGATGCTTTGCGTGGCGATGATGGGGATGCACTTCGGCTGACGGGAAAGACTAAAGAATTTTTCGTCGCCCGTTGGCTCGCTCTCGCCCACTGTGGCGAAATGCTGGTACTCGTCACACAGGAAAAGCACCTGGCGAAAATACTGCTCTGGGTGGGCCTCGATCTGCGGGATGCGATTCAGGACGGCCCGCTCGAAGTCGAGCTTCATCATCACGCCGAGGGCCTTTGCCAAGCCCGCGTTCATGACTGCTGGGAAATTGAGTGCGCACAACTTGCCGTTCTCGATCAGCCAGGAAAATGAAGGCAGGGGCTCTGCCGAATTTGAAATCCCGATTGGCCACGGGATCGTAGCACTCTGCTGGCGGGCAAAAAGTGCGCTTCACGACCGGGTTGTCGTCAAAGAGCGATAGGAACACTGAAATTCCCTCGACGATGGACGTTCGCAATTTCGGCTCGATCCGCTGCCAGTCGTTATAGAACCAGCGTTTGACTGCTTCAAGTTGCTCCCGCTTGTCCTGGGAACCGACTTCGTTTCGGCGGATTCATTGAGGATTTCAAACGGAATGTCCTTCTCCTTAAGACCGCAGCAAGACCGGCGGAACTCTGGGCCTTGTACAGAACCGAGCTCCGTCGTTCAACCGAAATTCGAAGGGTTCGAGGTCGCGCGGATGCTTGAAGATAATTGTCCTCGGAAACCAGCACGGAATCAGACTCGCCGAGCCTCCGCTCTGCTTCCTTCAGCTTTCTTTCGAGGACGACCGGGGAGATCGCGCACTCGTAGACATCGAACAGAGTGACGTAGTCGTAAGCGACCTTGTGAAGAAGGATGATGAACTTCACAAGGTTCGTGTATGCCTGCTGCCAGAAGGGTTCCTTGCCTCTGCCCGAAGAGATTGTTCAGCAGCGAGGCGATGTTGTAGGCGAGAGCATAGGCGTCGAGGTCGTTGTGAAGTGGGTTGTAGCGATACTCGGAGCCGAGACCGATTTCGATGTAGTCCTCAGCCCTGCCGTGGCGCTCGAGGATTTCCTGCACCTTGTGGCAGAAGTCGCCTTTCACTTCCAGAACCAGGCCGCCGATCCGCTTTTCTTTGTCGCCTGCGCGGTAAGCAAGAATCTGCTCCGCGAAAGGGTACATGCAGCAGCTCGTCTTGCCCGTGCCGATTGCGCCGACGATTGCGGTGCCTGTGAACAGTGCCCGCTCCGGGATCGTCAGCCATTGAGGGGTTTCGGAAGCTATCGGCTTGCGCTTGTTGTGAACCTCTCCGACAACGAGAAACAGATCGTCGCGCTTGCTCGGGTCAGGATAGGGAGGCAACTTGCCCGCCCTGATTTTCTTGTGGACCGTAAGACCAAAAACATACAGCCCGGATAGCAGAATCGAATACGCGATGTAGGGGGTCGTAAATAAGAAGAGGTTGTAGGAATACAAAAGCCCGTCGTGCACGAGTGGTGCCCGCAGAGCTATGAGTTTCACAAAGACATTCTCCGTGGGGAATGGCAGCTCGAAATAAAGCGCCATTCCCGTAACCGCCGCCAAAAGGCAGGCGACGAAGTTCCTTGAGTTGAGAATGCGTTGGATCATGCTTTTGCCCCTGACTTGGGGCCGCTCGGCCCGCCCCTGCGTGGGTCTTGGGCTTTTCGCCATGCCAAGAAGCCCTTGTCTCTCCACAGCATCATCTTGACGGCTGAATTGACGACGTGATCTGGTGTGCTGCCGATCCAACCGGCATACTGCTCGGCAGCGTCCGCTACCAGGTCTTCCAACTGATATTTGCGTTCGACGATTTGCGGTGGTTTGTTGATGACCGACATGTATCCTCCTTTTTGTGACCGTTCGTAAATGCGCGCGGGCAATCCTTGAAACACTGGGCTGGAGCGACCCCACGAGATCTTTGGGCGGCTGAAGGCCGCCAAAGGTGGGGTCGCTCCAGCCCAGTCCGGTGTTTTGCCCGCGCCCAAAATTGAATGTCGCGCCACGCGCATCCTTATTGCTCCCGACAACTTCCGTTCACCGCAGAGGTGAACGGAACGGTGAACCAAGGGGTGATCTGTGTCTTTCACGCCACGTTCACCCGTCTCTCGCTTTGTCTCGGCCAGATGTGACCGATGTTGGCCACCAGATAGCTCTCGAAAAAAACTGTCCGATCTGGCTTGTTCTGGCAGAACTCGCGCCGAAGTTCCTGCTCGCTCAGTGCTCCTGAAGTCCCAAGATTTGTACAGGTGTTCGAAGCGGTCTCCGTGAAACCGCCGCTTCGCTTCGTTCAGAAATTCGAAATCCGCTGTCACCGGCACAACGTATTGCCGGTTTTCAAACCGCTGCCGAACCTGGAAGTAGCGGACGATCTCGCCCGATACGTCAGACTCAAGAGGTTTCTTCACGACGGAGCGGAAGCACTCCGTCACCCTCGCGAAATTCTGCGTCCCTCGGCGATATGTAGAGGAACCGAAACGAACGCAGTTGCCGAAAGAGTGGTTGATAGGCCGCGAGATGGGTCAGGAAGCCCGAAATGCTGCCGAGGCCCGAATCAACATAAGAAAAGGTGACCACGGGGGGAGTGCCAGGGAGAGGCGGTGCAAGAAACAGTGGGAATTTGTCCACGAAATAGCGAATCGTTGGACGGCTTCCTGGTCCTCCCTCATAAACCTTGCCCGGAAGAAACTCCTTTGCGACGCCTAGTTTGTCGCAGAAAAACCTGATCTTGTCCGGTTCCGTTTCGAGATACTCCACTTCACGATTGGCAAGAATGAAGTCGAGCAATACGAGCCGCGTGCGGATGAATTCAAACGAATGAGCGCGGCGATTGCGGAGATTCCCTTTCTCTATCTGCCCGTAGAGAGTCCTCGAAAAAAGGTGGTAAATCGAGCCGTATCCCATGTAGTCGCGAACGGAGGCGTGACCGTTGTTCAGTATCTTCCGAGCAAATTGCGAGGAGCGTTTTCCACGGTGTGCGCCCGTAAAGTTCAGATACTGCCGGAGAATGAAATAACCCGAGTGAGTCGCGACAACGTAGAGGAATTGCGCCTCCGGCTCGGTGTAACCGAACTCCATGAGCAATTCGACCTGATTGCGAGGGATGTTCATAAAGTCAGAATCTCCGCAGTGATTTCCCGCTGCTCCAGTACGCGGCGCAGATTTGGCACGTCCTGAGCGCGGGCATAGATGGAGAAGCCTGCGCGGACTTTTTGGGCGATGTTTTTGAAGCGGTAGTGCTCGGTTGCGAGTTCGAGGTCAATCCGAGCGGTTTCCTGGTCCGGGGTCTCGTACTCAATACGAAGATCAGGCACCGGAATCCTCCCACGCACTTCGTGGAGGCCATGCCGTTCGGCAATATCGGACTTGGCAGTGCCTGAATCTGCTGTTTGTCCGGCACGGGCTAGATCGCGGTAGAGGATTTTCTTGAGTTCCGAGTCGAGAATGACTCGTACGTTCTTGCCTCCCTCCCGATTCACTCTGTCCCTACCTCGTTGGTAGAGCCGATATAGGTCGGCGTCATGGTGGGCCTCGCGAGGCTTCGTAAATCCGTGGTAGATCGCCTGTCGCTTCGGGACAGTCTTGGTTGCTATCAAGAGGTGGCGGCCTTCCTTGGTCAACGCCAGAAGCCGACGAGGGGATGTTTCCGCGTGAGGGATTTCTCGTTCGGAAATCAGCCGCTGCTTGCGGAGGTTTGTGAGGTCCGCCTCCATGTGTTTCCTGTCTCCGCGATATATGAACTCTTCTAGATCCTTCGCGGCCACTGCCCGGAATTTGCCGATATCAGTCATCACCTCGATTTCAGAGCTGCGGAGCTTGTAGGTTCGGCTGCGATATTCGTATGGCTTACGAGGCTCAACGACACGGGCTTCGGTTTTCGGTGTTTCTGGCGTATCGTCCGGGCGAGGCTGGCTGTCAGCGCCGACGCCTGGGCCGGATTCCCGCCTCTGTTCGTGCCCGTGCGGGGTGGGTAAGTCTCCTATCGTTTGCAACGACTGGCCGCGAGAGCCGGCCATTTCTTCGGGTGAATATGAGCGCGACATCTCAGCTCAACTCCTCGTCTATTTCCATCAATGGTGTCGATGGAAGGTGCGGGCAACTCCCCCTGGCCGACTTGCATTTGCTTGTCGAGATGCGAAAGTTTTCTGCCTGTGTCCTTGAGGAAGAATCTGCGGTTGAGTGCGAATGCTGCGGCAAAGAGATTCGTAAACAGCACTGCAAGGAATACGAAAACCGGGGTGCCGTACGCGTGGATGAGAACAGCCTTATAGGGAATAAGGAACTTGAGCTCTCCCATGAGCCAGAAGGAAAGCGCGAGAAGGATAGCGATAGTCAGAATGAGCGCATTGCCGATCATGTTGTTCTTCCCGGTTCACTGGACAGCGACGCCATCTAAGCGCGACACGCGGATGCCGGTCGTCATTTGAATGCCTGGTCCTCGCGAAAATACGTGATCGTCAACCCAAGCGGGTTGATGGGGATGAGCTCGTTGGGAACCTGGTTCTTGAAAACGAAGACGAAATTCGCGGTGTAAAGGTCGCGCTTGATTTCGCTATGGTCGGCGGGCGAGTAGTACACCATGTAAAAGTCCACTCGCGCCTTGTACGGCGGGGCCTGCATGTCTTCGAGTGCAACCTTCTTCACATCTATGTCGATCTCCGGCGCGGACGTGTTCGTCAGAAACTTTCGGATAATGTCGTCTTTCCGGTACGCGTCGAGGATGCCATCGGCCAACTTCCCGTCTAGGAAATACAAACCCTTTGAGAAATCATTCTGAATCGTGTATCGGTTACGACGGTAGTAGAGGGCGCAAAACTGGCTTAGGAAATACTTCGCCTCTGCGTCTTGAGGCTTGTATTCGAAATTGTGGTAGTTGATTGCCTCGGCCCGCCCGAGGTCGTCGATGCGGATGACGAGAGGCCGGAAGTTCTGGAACGTGCGAATCGTCCTCAGATCAATCAGTGCTAAGGCAACGCACACAATAGAGAGCAGGGCGAGAGCGATCTTCAGATAGGTATTTGTGACCATTGGATCACCGTACTGTTCGAGATAGAGCCGCTTCGCATCGAGAAAACTGGCATCGTTGTTCATGCTAGAAAGTCCTGAAGGATTTGTGCCGACGAGCCGCCGGACGTGCCACTGAAAATGTGATTCGTCAGAGCTGGAACTCTCAGCAGCACGTAAATGGAAGCGACGAAAGTGATGAGTAAGACAGGAAACCAGCCAAGGAGCTGCACGGTTGAAATCGAGCCATTGGGCTGCAAGTTGAGAATTCCAAGGATCAGATTGCCAATGATAAAAACGACCGCTGCGGCGATCACTTGATAAAAGGCGTATTGAATGAAGCAGCGGAACCAACCCCAGAAGAGCCACTCCAATTTCGGGACTATGAAGAACGGTATGAATATCGGGCCAACAAGGACGCACACGGCAGTGGCAATAAATCCGTAGGCGATCACGACGATGGCGATGGCCTGTGCTGCGGCGAGAAGGATGATGACAATG
>CAWBSY010000009.1:0-218747 GCA_963791575.1 Terriglobia bacterium
TGGACCCGACTGTGGCAGCATAGGCGGTATCGGCGATGGATAAATAACCGCCCCCAATGCTGGATACCGTGCAGCAAAGAAGTAGATCGAGTACGCTGGAAAGAAAACCATGGCCGGAACCGAAATCAGCGAGATGACATAAAGCAGGATTGCCAAGATAGTGCATCCGGCTACGACCACAATTGTGATTGTGTACAAATTCCAGGTAAGGCCGCAGCCTTTCCACCCAGTACCGCGATGGCGCCAAGGCCGCCAACAGGAATCAGCAACACCAGCGCTACGATGACGGCAACGATTCCAAAAACAATGGCTGCTCCAATCGCTAGGACGATCTTCATTCCAATGTATCCAGCGTAGCTGCCCTTTTCCGCTTTCATCATTGCCAGCAATCGCCGCCATCCTTCGAATGCGCTGATATTGTCCAGAGCCATTTGTGGAACCACGAAGTCTTTAGTGAGAACTGTGACAGCAAATGTGACCAGCATGAATGTCACGAATACGAAAAATAGACAGATTCCGCCCAGGATCAGCGCCACTATATGCTCGCGTGGCTGTTTCAGCCACCCCAAAACAAGAACAAATCCCACGGAAATGCCGATCAGAATCACCATGCCGCCCGTCGTGATTAGCATGAACAGAATCTGCCAAACAAAATAACGCAACCCAGCAGCGTGTCTGCGGCGCCAAAACTGCCGGATGCGGCACTCCTTTGCAATCACACTGTCGAACAAAACGAACCGCATCATGCTATTCAAGTAGATGAACAGTACGAAAAGCACAATGCCGGAAACAATCAAAAATGCGACCAGCAAGGCCAGAGTGGCTGGATCCAGATGCGGGTGGTTTGGAAAATTAAAGTTGGGCGGCGCTGACTCGGCAAAACGATGCGACCCATGGCCGCTATAGCCTTGAAAGTTAGGCACGCTGCAGCCACCCGAACTCATCTCACCCGCGAGAAATCCGACCAGTGCAAGCTTGGCCCATTGCGCAGCCCGAAAGGGCTTTAGAAGTTGCTGCGTGGTGTGCTGGAAAGCTGGCTGAATCGCGTCGACAGCAGAAATCGGCAAGCAAGCACCTCGCGGACAAAATATCCTCGGATGGGAGCAAGGTACAGCCAATCGGTCGCGAGGTCAACGGGGAAACCCTGCTTGAATGCCCAAGAGCGGCACTTCGAAAACCCCTGCAAAAAAATAAGCCGGGGATCACAACCCCGGCCTGGAAGACTTCTTTGCTGAGCAGTGATCGCATAAATCGTCATGGTTCCGTCTTTGTTGAGTCTGCCGTCCAGTTTGCGAATGCCAGTGGTATAAGTCGGCACAGGATAACCATCGATCTCTAATCGGATTAACCTAATCAGGAGAATGCACCTTGCGTTTACTCGTACCGCAAAGCCTCGACCGGGTCGAGTTTCGAGGCCTTCAATGCGGGAACCAATCCGCTGATCACACCCACAATCAGCAGAACAAATGTCGAGAGCATTATTGTGAGCAAGGAAATGTGCAGGTGTATGTCGCCTCGTCCCGAATCATCTTCGAACAACGGCCCCATTAATGGAAGGGTGCCCACCGCCGCTGCGACAGCGTAGGAAATCAAAACTCCGATAACTCCGCCCAGCAGCATGATCAAAAGTGTTTCCGCAAGAAACTGCAATTTGATGTGAATCTTCTTCGCGCCCAGCGCGCGTCGCAAACCAATTTCGCGGATGCGTTCGTCCACCGACACCAGCATGATGTTCATCACCCCCACGCCGCCAATGCCGAGTGTCAACGTCCCCACAAAAGTCAGCAGCACCTGCAAACCAATCGTCAGCGCATCGATCACTGGACGAAACTCATCACGTCCGAACATTTGAATTGCCTTGGGATCAGTCGGCGAAAACTGCTGTCGAGTCGCGACTGCCGCCAACACCTGCGCCATTGCGCGTTTTTCAAATTGCGGAGCGATTGGCGCAAAGATCAGCACTGCCGCGTAACGTGTATCCCAAAGATCACTCGCCGCTGAATATGGAATCCAAACCGATTCGTCATCGCTGGAAAAATAATTGCTCATCTGGATCTTGCGCTGCATGACACCAATCACAGTGAAGCGCACACCGCCGATGGCAACTGTCTCACCCACCGCAGGCCGCCCGCTGAACAGCTGCTCACGGATTCTTCCTCCGAGAAAGCATACCCGCCGCCGTTCAATTTCATCGGTGCTGTCAATCCAGCGGCCTTCCATCGGGACCTCATTGCGCATCTCGCCATACTCAGGACAAACTCCGCGAATCGCCGCCGTCCCAACCATGCGATCCTCATAAGCGATCCCCGGGCGGCGCACTGTCTCACGGCAAACGTGTTTAACAAGCGGAGCCGTAGCCTTCACCATGTCAACATCCGCCTGCTCGAACACAACTTTTTTACCGGCACGCTGACCGCCCGGTTGTTCGCTGGTTTGCTGCGGCCAGCAGATGACAGCACTTTTTCCAAAAGCGTCGAATCCGGCAACCAGTATCTGGCGAAAGCTGCTGCCATACGCGATTAGCAGCGTGACCGTAGCGATACCCCAGATGATTCCTAGCATGGTAAGCATGCTGCGGGTGTAGTTGCGCTTAAGCGCGACCCAAGCTTCGAGAATAATTTCAATCAACATTGGTCACGTAGGGACAGCCGCCCTCGGCTGTCCGGTCGAGCGTAGTTCGACAAAGCCTTCCGGCGCAAAGGCTAGATTTACCCGCCCGCCTCAAACCGCAACGCCTCAATTGGATCAATCGAAGCCGCTCTCCTCGCCGGATACAGCGCCGAAGCCACTGCAATGAATCCCAGCAATGAACACGCGAGCAATCCTGACTCCCACGTCGGAAGCAAGCCCGCAAAGAAATCCGGCATTGGCAGCAAATTCACCAGCCAGCAGAGTCCGTATGCAACACCTAATCCGATACCGCCACTCAAAAACGCAATCAGCAGCGCTTCAATAAAAAATTGTTTCAGGATCGTATGCGCCGGAGCGCCCAGCGCCTTACGCACGCCAATCTCGCGAGTTCGCTCGCGCACCGCGACCATCATCACGTTCATCACGCCGAGTCCGCCAAGGAAAAGCGTGACGATGCCCACCGCTCCTAAAAAATATTTCATGCCATCCGTCATTTGCCGGAAGGCCTTCGCCTCCTGCACCGTATCCCAGATGGGGCAAGCCTCTTTATCCAGGGGATCGAAGTTATGCATCTTTGCCAGCACAGCGCGCACTTCGCGCTTGCAAGCCTCATGTTGCTCAACCGATTTCGGAGTGACCAGCAGCTGATCGAAAGTAGTCGGTGTTCCCGGCGGCTTATCCGGAAAATCCCGCCGCATCGCACCAAAAGGAACAAAAACTTTATTCACATCCCATCCGTCATAGCTGGAGTCTTGTTTCTTTTTCGCCATGACCCCGATCACTACGAAAGGAAAGTCGTTGAGATAAATGTTTTGTCCAATCGCATCGCGTCCTTGAAAAAGCTGCTTCGCCGCATCGCTTCCAAGAAAAGCAACCCTGCGTCCCTCGCGGGTGTCGTCCCACGTATAGAAGCGTCCCTGGCCCACTCCAAGACTGCGAATCTCCTGAAAGGGAGGCTGCGAGCCAGTAATCAGAAAAGCCGCATTGTTGTAATTGCTGTGAATGCGAACGTCTTCCTGCTCCAGTTCCGGAATCGCATACTCACAATCGGGAGCCTCCGCCTGCACCGCGGGAACATCAGGATCTTCCCAATGCACAACGCGTCCTGCCCGCGCTCCACCGGCCTGTAAGCTGGTCCGACCATGAAAGACGATCATCACGTCCTTGCCAAGAGTTTTGGCCTGCGCTTCCTGTCCCTTCTCTAACCCTTCGCCCGCCGCCACCATCAACACAATCGAAACAATTCCCCACGCAATGCCGAACATCGTAAGAAACGTGCGCAACTTGTGCGCCCACATGGTGCGCAACACATCGCCAATGAGATCCCGAAGAACCATTTCGTAATAGCCCGTCTATTGGACGCGGGCCTCGAAGGAACGTAAGCCGAAGTCAGACCTACTTCCTGTGAGAGATACGAACAGAGGAGGGAATTTGTTGCAGGAATAATCTACTTAATCCGTTCTATATCTCAGGTGAACAGTGGCGCTCCAAAAGCTTCGCGGCTGGTTTGTGGATGAGTCTAAAATAGCCTCGTGCTGGCCAATCGCTTCGAATTCGCGCCTGATTGCGATACTGAATTCTTTTCAGCGATTCCCGATTTGCCGGCCGTCTTCCTGCTTCGGGGCGATGATCCTCAGTCTGAACCTTACGTCAGCAAAACCGCCAATCTCCGCCGACGAATTCAGCGATTACTAGGCGTATCTGCAGAACACAGCAAGAAGCTGAACCTGCGCGATCGGGTTCGCTGGATTGAGTACACATCCACTGGCTCCGATTTTGAATCTGGATTCCTTCTCTACAAGCTCCTGCGCTCTGCCTTTCCGAAAACTTACAGTGATCGCCTGCGTTTACGTTTTGCGCCGTTAATAAAGCTACACCTCGAAAACCAGTTTCCCAGAGCCTCCGTCACAATAAAAATCTCTCGCAGCGGACGAGCGCTCTATTACGGTCCCTTTCCCTCAAGAACCTTTGCCGAGAAGTTCGCCAGCGACTCGCTCGACTTCTTCAAGATGCGCCGCTGCGTCGAGGACCTGCATCCCGATCCCGCATTTCCCGGCTGTATTTATTCCGAGATGAAGATGTGCCTGGCGCCATGTTTTAAGGGCTGTAGCGACGCGGAATACGAAGCCGAAGTTGCCCGTGTTCAAGCCATGTTCGACAGCAACGGTGACTCTACACTGCGTGAACTTTTCGCTGAACGCGATCAGGCTTCGGCAAATTTGGATTTCGAAAATGCTGCTGCGCTGCATGGACGCATTGAAAAGCTGAAACCTGTACTGAGCCAGGTTCCGGAGATTGTGCACCGGATCGACCGTCTTTCCGGTTTAATTGTGCAGCCCTCTGCTAATGCCGGACTCTGTTGCATTGTTCCGAATCGAAGCGGCGCAAATCTGCGGCCCCATGCTGTTGCAGATTAAAATTACAGGGCACGCTAAGTCGCAGTCGATGGAAGCGCGCGTACAGGACGTCCTTGAAACTACTCAATACGACAAGCTCAAAACTGCAACTGAAGTTATGGAGCATTTGGCCATCTTGAAACGTTGGTATTATCGCAGCAATCGAATCGGCGAAATCTTCTTTGCCGACGACAAAAACATCTTGCCCATGCGAAGAATCGTGCGAGGAATCTCGCGTGTGTACCGGGGAGAGAAACTGCAACCAGAGCCGGAGAGTTTACAATCATCCGTTAACATTTCAACGCGGCCGGATATTCGATAAAGCAAAGCTACAATGCGAAAACTACTGCGAGTTGAAGGTAGACTGCGCGATATAACGAAGGGTAAGTTAAGCCAATGAAAGATGACTCTGGCAAAATTCTGCGCGAACATTTAGTCGAACTGCTGAAGGGCGGCGGGGCGCATGCTAAATTCGAAGACGCTGTCAAGGACTTGCCCCCTGAACTACGCGGACGCAGGCCATCAGGCTTTCCGCATTCTCCATGGATGCTTCTAGAGCATTTGCGCATTGGACAAACGGATATTCTCGAATTTAGCCGCAATCCAAAACATGTCTCGCCCGAATGGCCGGAAGGTTACTGGCCAAAAGACGAAAAGCCACCCCGGACGGCAGCATGGGGCGAGAGCATCAAAAAGTTCCACGCCGATTTAAATGAGATGCAAAAACTCGTGGCGAATCCCGACACCGATTTATACGCGCAGATCCCGTGGGGAGACGGCCAAACCATTTTGCGCGAGGCCCTGCTCATGGCGGATCACAACGCCTACCATGTGGCGCAATTGATCGATGTGCGACGGCTGCTGGGTGCCTGGGATAAGTGAGAGCGTAGGGCGGACACTCTCGTCTGTTCCACACGCTTTACGCTACTTCTTGGTTTGCAGCTCGGTAAACCTTCCCTCGTCGGCCGCTTTCGAAAGACAGGCTTTAGATTTGTGCGCCACCGTTCATCGATTCCAATCAGCGTCCAACAAATCTTTGGCGAGAAGTATCGCAGTAATGTGTCTGTAGCAGGATGAACGCGCAACGCTGGTGCCACAAGAAACAGCAACGGATCTTCCGTTGAAAGCTCCTTTCCCTGAAAGTATCCAAACTTTTGGAACTCGCCGCGTTCGTGATGCCACGCCACTCGGGCCCAATAATCCAGTCCCTGCAATGGCAGATGAATATCTTCATCCGCTTTCAATTCGACCACCGCAAGCCGTCCTTCGTGGGTGGTGGTAAGTACGTCGATCATCGCGCGGTCCGACGCAGAAAACGCTGGTACTTGCGAATACAAGCAAGCTGCATCTAGTCGACCGTCGAGCGCAGCAATATTTCGCACCGCCAGCGATTCCAGCCAGCGTTCAGGATGCATTCGCCATAAAGGACTGTCGCGAGGACCCTCTGCATGGCGCACTTCTCCAATGCTGTTCACTAAGTTTCGGAAGTCGTCTGCATTCTGATCGCATAGCACTCGTTCTTGGGCGCCAACGCCAAACACAATTTCTGTCGTGCTCCGGAAATTGCCGGGCTCGTGGGCGATTCGGGCTCGGGCAAATTCCAAGCCGTAGCAGCGAAAAGCAATTTCCGCCGGAGATAGCACACAAACTTCTGCTTCCGGCATCAAGTCGCGAATTTGAGCCAGAGCGGCCCCGAAGCGGTCCCGTGTTGCAGCTTCGTCAGGAGCCTGCACAAGTCGTGTCGCTACATTGCCGCGATCGAAAATGTCGATCTCGCGTAAGCTGCTTTCGCGTTCATGCAGTTCATACAACTGCCACTTTGCTGCGGAAGGATGCAGATGAGCGATTCGTTCGCGCGTCAACGCTGAACTCTTAGGCGGTAAGAACAGTTTCAAGCCTTCGATCATGAACTTTCCGGCGTGTGCTTGTCTGCAAACATCGAGCCACAGGATCCCGAATGTGAGCGCCGCATCGATGGAACCCTGAGTCTCCTGTGAGTTGACGCCTAGAACCGCAAAGCCGGACTGACCCTGCTTCAGCACTCCCCGCGCGTAAATTGGGCCGAAGGATCTTTCCAAGTCCATTGCTGTGCTGAGTTGGAGAATTGTAGAACTGGGAAAGCGGCGCCCCAGAACTCTGCGAAGCTCTTTTTGATAAGCCACCCGTGCGGCTCGTTTGGCGACTCGGCGCACGCCTATCGCGCTCTCGGCAGATTTCAAGCTTTGTAGGACGCGTTTGCCCCATTCGTTGAACAGATAATCGAAGGCCTTCATTTTTGACTTCGGCATCGAGCACCCGCCGTACAACATTGCGCTCCGCTGACCAAAGATGCAGCAGGCATTTGTTTCGTTCTCCGGAAATAGAGTACTTCGCTTGCAGTAGGTCGAACGTGACTGCGCCGTCTTCAAGCACCACTGCGCCCCGGGCATCAGCAAGGAAGTCTTCCACGGTGCGAACTAGAGATTCCGGAGTCACATTGGAATTGTTGCAGAGCGCCGATTCCTGGTCTGTGACGGGCAACCAATCTGTCCCAAAGCCAGCCGATTTCTGCGGCAACTAAGTTGGTGTGGGATAATGAAAATTGCCTGCGGAGTCCTTCGAAAACCGTCCGGCATCTAAACTACCGTGGACAAAAATCAATTCTTTTTGCAGCATTATGGCCTTACCGAGCGCAGCCTTGAACAGTTCCTTGCAGCGGCATTGTCGGCAGGTGGCGACTACGCAGACCTCTACTTTGAATACCTTTCTTCGACTTCTCTGGCCGTGGACGAATCGATGGTGAAGTCGGCTTCTCAGGGAATTTCTGCGGGATGCGGGGTGAGGGTTATTTCGGGCGAGCGTACGGGCTATGCGTACACGGACGATCTTTCGCCTGAACGGATTTTGCATGCGGCACGAACTGCGGCTCTGATTGCCAGCGGCCCGGCTAAGACGCCGGTGGTGGGATTTCAGCAAAAGGCAGCGCGGAGTTTGTATCCGATTACCCTTCCGTCGGTTGATGCCGAGATTTCCGCCAAGGTGGAACTCGTAATGCGGGCAGACGCTGCGGCTCGAGCTTACGATCCGCGCATTAAGGAAGTGCGCGCCAGCTATTCGGACGAACTGCGGAACATTCTGGTCGTCGGGTCGGACGGAACTTTGGCGGAAGATTCCCAGCCGCTTGCCCGCATGAATGTTTCTTGTATCGCG
Organism: Terriglobia bacterium; assembly: GCA_963791575.1. Lineage (GTDB taxonomy): Bacteria > Acidobacteriota > Terriglobia > Terriglobales > Acidobacteriaceae > JAOAPG01. The sequence continues at coordinate 8,217 of CAWBSY010000009.1, forward strand.
AAAACTGAAGGCAATTCCGCGCGCGGCAGCTCAGGCGGCGGTGGGCGCGTGGCGCTGGATTTCTTCTTCGGAGAAAAGACTCCGGAATATTTCGCCAAAGAGTCGTCACGCCAAGCGATTCTGCAACTTGATGCGCGCGAAGCTCCGGCAGGCGAGATGGAAGTTGTTCTCGGTCCAGGATGGCCGGGCGTACTGTTGCACGAAGCAATTGGTCATGGACTAGAAGCGGATTTCAATCGCAAGCAGACCTCGGCATTCGCTGGATTAATTGGCAAGCGTGTGGCTAGCGACAAATGCACAATGGTCGATAACGGAACCATGCCGTGGCGGCGCGGGTCGCTGAACGTAGATGATGAGGGCCAGCCAACGCAGAACACCATGCTGATCGAAAAGGGAATTCTTAAGGGATATCTGAGCGACAAGCTTTCCGCGCGTCTGATGGGAATGGCCGATACCGGCAACGGACGCCGCGAGAGTTACGAGCACATCCCGATGCCGCGCATGACGAATACTTACATGCTGGCCGGGGAGGACGATCCGCAAGACATCATTCGGTCGGTAAAGAATGGTATTTACGCGGTGAACTTTGGCGGTGGCCAGGTCGATATCACCAACGGAAAGTTCGTGTTCTCCGCGTCGGAGGCATACATGATCGAAGACGGTCAAATCACCGCGCCGATCAAAGGCGCAACTCTGATCGGCAACGGGCCGGATGTGTTGACTCGCGTCTCGATGGTCGGCAACGATCTGAAGCTCGACGAAGGCGTGGGCACGTGCGGTAAAGATGGACAAGCTGTGCCAGTAGGCGTGGGCATTCCGACCGTCAAGATGGATCGCCTGACCGTGGGTGGAACGGCAAGGAAAGAGGCCGGCGGCTTCATGCAGTAAGTCGAACTGCTTTTACCACGGAGACACCGAATCACGGAAAAGCCCAGCTACGTACCAGTAAGAATTTCTTGATCGTTTCCTCTATGTCTCAGTGCTTCCGTGGTGAATAATATTTTGCATTAAGGATTCAATGTCTACTACTCAACTCGAAACTGGAAACCAGAAAATCGCAACTGACTTAAAAGAGCTTGCCCAGGATATCGTCCGCCAAGCCGTTGCTGGCGGTGCGAGTGCGGCAGAGTGCGTCATTCGCGAAGGTGATGAATTTTCTACGCTCGTTCGTCTAGGCCAGGTTGAAACGCTAAAGGAATCGGGCTCGAAATCCGTTGGAGTTCGCGTGTTTAACGGCCGTCGTGCCGCTAGCACTTACTCCAGCGATTTTTCACGCGCGGGTCTCGACCGTATGGTGAAGTCTGCGCTGGAGCTTTCGAAAATCACATCGGAAGATCCTTTTGCCGGAATTCCAGAGCCCGGCCAATTGGGCTCCATTTCTGGCGACCTCGATCTTTATTCACGCGGACGTCTATTCGCTTCCGGGCGAAGAGCGCATCAGCTATGCTCGTCGCGCCGAAAAAGCTGCACTCGACTCCGATCCGCGAATCAAGAATTCTGAAGGCGGTTCATTCGACGCCGCGACTGGTCACAAGATTATGGCCAACTCACACGGCTTCGTGGGCGAATATAGACGTTCTTATTGTTCGATCTCTGCTGTTCCAATAGCGCAGACCGATGACGGTGGCATGCAGCGCGACTACTGGTTCTCCGTTTCGCGCAACTTGAAGCAACTGGAATCTCCGGAGCAGGTAGGAAGAATTGCTGCTCAGCGAACATTGCGGAGACTGGGCGGACGAAAAGTAAAAACGGCGCGGGTGCCGGTCGTGTTCGATCCGCTCGTCGCAAACTCAATTCTCGGTCACATCTTCGAGGGAGTCGAGGGAGACTCCGTCTATCGCGGCGCTTCGTTTCTGGCCGGAAAACTAGGTCAGAAAATTGCCGCTGATCAGGTCACGGTCATCGACGATGGAACCATCAAGGGCGGCTTCGGCACCAGTCCGTTCGATGGCGAAGGCGTTCCGACCCGACGCACGCTGGTGATCGAAAATGGCGTGCTTAAGTCGTACTTGTTGAACACTTACACTGCGAAGAAACTCGGACTGCAAACTACCGCGAATGCTTCGAGGGGATTGGCGGGTACTCCGGGGATCGGTCCCGGCAACTATTTTCTGCAGCCGGGAACCAAAACGCCGCAGCAAATTATTTCCGAAATCAAAGAAGGTCTGTACGTAACGGAATTTCTCGGTCACGGGGCGAATCTCGTAACCGGCGACTACTCTCGCGGTGCTTCGGGCCTTTGGATTTCCGGCGGTGAACTCACATATCCGGTCGAAGAGATCACCGTCGCGGGAAATCTGAAAGAAATGTTCTTCAATATCTCTGAGATCGCAAATGATCTGGAATTTCGCGGTGCGATAGCGTCGCCCACGATTCGAATTGACGGCCTGCTGGTTGGCGGCGAGTAAAGAAGTACTGCTGCGAATAGTACAATCTTTGCATGACCGATGGCCCAATCGAACCATCTTCGCTGAGCGATGAACGCGATTGGCGTCCAGTGATCATCGGAGTTGTGGTAGTTGTTGTCGTGGTAGTTGCGATCGCATTCCTGCTGCGCTCTCATCCGCAAGCAGCTCCCGCGCCGGATCCTTACGCTGCCTAATCTTAAAATCTCTGACCTTAAGATGAGCCAGGCAGAGAATTTCGTTGGCGCGAGCGTTACCTACATCGACGGGACGATTAGTAATAACGGACCGAAGACCGTGACGCACGCCACGGTGCATGTGACATTCAAGAACTCACTTGATCAGGTCGTGCAGAGCGAAGATCTCCCTATTCAGGTCTTGCAAACCACCGGCCCATATCCCGATACGGTCGATCTCAAGGCTGCGCCGCTCGCGCCTGGACAGAGCAAGCCATTCCGGCTGACATTTGAGCATGTGAGCGATGACTGGAACCACGCCTACCCAGAAGTGAAGATCATGGATGTTACTACGAAGTAGCGCGGACCAAAAGGGTCTGCTTGCGTCAACTAATCACAACAGCAGCTTGTTCTCGGCGCTTCCCTTGGATTTCGATGTAGATGTTCACGAGCGAAACCGCAGCGGGCGTGACTCCAGGAATGCTCGAAGCGTGGGCGATCGTCCGTGGTCTAATCTTCAACAGCTTCTCTTGCATTTCGCGGGATAATCCGCTCACGGAGCGGTAATCAAACCACTCAGGAATCGGTCGCTGCTCGGCCTTCTTCAGCCGATCGATAGCGCGCTGCTGTTGCGACAAGTAGCCTTCATATTTGATTTCCGTTTCCACGGACTTGAGTTCGTTCCTTACTTCGGAAGTGAGAACTGTCGCTGATTCACACTTGTTTCCACGATTCTCAAAGAACTCAGGCTCGAGATTCCAAAGTATCTCAGCGAAATTCTCGACGATAATTTCAGGGCGCTTTAGTAGCTGGGCGCAAGTCTGTCCGGCAGCACTCGACAGATCAATCCGGTTTCCCTCGTCCTCTGATGTAGAGACGGGCGTCTTGCCCGTCCGGCTACCCGCTCGTATCGCACTAATCTTCTCCAACATGCCAGGTGTTAGCCGTGTTGTCTCCAACAAACGCTTCACTGACTGCAAACGCTCTTGCTTAGCCAGAAACTCAGCCCATGCGGTATCGGAAATCAAGCCCACCCTCCGACCATGAGGCGTCAGTCGCCGGTCCGCATTGTCAATCCGCAGGTGCAGCCGGAACTCCGCCCGCGAAGTGAACATGCGGTACGGCTCGTTCGTTCCCTTGGAAATGAGGTCATCAATCAGGATCGACGTGTACCCTTCGGTCCGATCCAAAATCAGCGGCGGTTCGTTCTTTACCTTCAAACCTGCGTTGATGCCCGCCATCAATCCCTGGCAAGCCGCTTCTTCGTACCCGCTGGTGCCGTTGATCTGTCCTGCGAGAAAGAGGCCAGCGATTTTCTTCGTCTCAAGCGTTCGCTCGAGTTCAGTCGGATCAATCGAGTCGTACTCAATCGCATATCCCGGACGCAGCATGTCGGCGGTCTCTAACCCAGGAATCGATTTCAAAATCGCGAGCTGCACCTCGACCGGCAGCGAGGTGCTCATGCCATTTACGTAGATCTCATGTGTGTTCAGCCCCTCGGGTTCGAGGAACAACTGATGAGTCGTCTTGTCTGGAAATTTGACAATCTTGTCTTCAATCGACGGACAATAGCGAGGCCCAATCGATTGAATCTGTCCGCTGTACATCGGAGAGCGATGCACGTTCTCGCGAATAATCCGCTGCGTCTCCGGCGTAGTCCATGCAATGTAGCAGGGCACTTGCGAATCGTGATGTGCGACGCGCTTGGTGCGAAAACTGAACGGTGTCGGATCGATATCGCCGGGCTGCACTTCGAAGCGCGACCAGTCGATCGTTCGACCATCGAGTCGCGGAGGCGTTCCCGTCTTGAGCCGGCATCCGCGCAGCCCAAGTTGCTTGAGAGCTTCGCCGAGAAGTACAGCCGCAGGTTCACCTGAGCGTCCTGCCGGATACTGTTGCTCGCCGCAATGAATTAGTCCATTGAGAAAAGTCCCAGTTGTGATGATGACAGCAGAAGCCCCGACAGTGCGGCCATCGCGAAGCTTGATGCCGCGAACAATTCGGCCGTTGGTCGTCGGTCCTTGGTCGTGGGCAATACCGATAGTGTCAGCGCCGTCACCCAACGACGAACGACCACCGGCCAACGACTCTTCCACAATCAATTCCGCCACTTCCGCCTGCTTGATCTTCAAATTCGGCTGCGATTCAAGCACCTCACGCATTTTGAGCCGATAAGCTTGCTTATCGCATTGCGCTCGAGGAGACCACACTGCCGGGCCGCGCGACGTATTCAGCAGGCGGAATTGGATTCCGACCGCATCGGTCATTTCGCCCATGATGCCGCCCAAAGCGTCGACTTCGCGCACAAGATGTCCTTTGGCAATTCCCCCAATAGCAGGATTGCAAGACATCTGCGCGATAAGGTCGACATTCAGCGTGTAGAGAGCAGTCTTTAGGCCCATGCGGGCGGCAGCCATAGCGGCTTCGCATCCGGCATGACCAGCGCCAACCACGACAACATCGAAATTTTCAGTGAACTGGGGCATTAAATTTTTAGTCTTGAAGCTGGGGAAACGTAAGCTTCATTCTAGCAATATGGCGAGAAATACGTAGGGACAGCCACCTCGGCTGTCCAGTCGAGCGGTGCTCGACTAGGTCCTTCTCTGTGCCGTCTCCGGTCTGGAGTCTTGCTGAATGAAATCTAATACCGCTGAGCTTGCTCAGCCGGACAGCCGAAGGCGGCTGTCCCTACGAGTTGATGCGGAACGATAATTTAAAACTGCACTCCACCAACATCCGTAAATATCGGTTCCTGCCATTCCGGCGAAGGAAAATACCAGCCACTGGCGCCTGCTTCGTGATTATTTCCACCTGAGCCGAAAGGAACAGTCGCCGAACGCCAGTAATCCATGCCCATTTGCAACAATGCCCCCGGCGAAGATTTTCACGCGTGCTGTTACCCTGCACCCTTCCAGCTTTCCCGCAGGTAGACTGGCCCGGGAAGACGCGCTCCAAAAATGCCAGACACGGTCTGTGCGGGATCCTACGCGCAGAACCGTAGCATGATCCTCCTCGTTATAGGTCATTGGCATATCTTCGTGTTGATCCGTACCGAACCAGGGCTGCCTGCGATACAGCCCTCCTCGCACCTTTCCAGCGTCATCATTGAGTACAATATCTTTTCCATCGATTCTGCAGGTTAATTTAGTCGAAGCGATCCGTACCTCTGCTGCCTCGTATCCGGCAACACGAACATCGGCAATGGCAATTCCCCACAGTAAAGGTGAATGGAAATCGATGGGCGGCGGTACGGGATTGATATATCCCGCTTTGTAACTCACTTCCTCGGGAATTCTCGGATCGTTATCAACCAAAAATAGCGCCGGGCTTTCGATTCGGCCTCTCGGACCCACCACCGCAATCTTTGACGTAGAACTGCGATGAGGAACGATGGCGACAATCTTCTCCGCCGAAACAATCTTGAAAGTGCTAGGCGTGCTTCCGAACAGGACAGCGGAAACGCCCTGCAGGCCACTACCAACTATTTGGACGCGTGTGCCCTCAGGGCCTCTTGTGGGAGAAATGGCGGAGATTGCGGGAACATTTGACTGGGCGTGTGCTGGTGCCGGGATAATCAGAAGTCCAATCAAAACTGGTATCGCCCAGGCTGCTAAGCGGCTTGCGTGGCCCTTCCTCGTCATTCGCGAATTTTATTGAATTCAAACCGTTTGCAAGGTGATGCTCGTCACAGCTCCAAAAAGAAATCGCCCTAGTTGTCACATTCTTTCCGCGCTCGTATATTGGTGTCTTAACCGAAAGGAAAAACAGCACATGACCTCGAATGAATTCTTCGAGCACCTCGATTCACGAATCGCGAAATACGATCTACTCTGCCATCCGTTTTACAAAGCCTGGTCTGCCGGTGAGTTGACGCGTGACGATCTCCGCGAATATGCGCGCGACTACTATCATCATGTCGAGGCGTTTCCTGATTACTTGGCCGAGTTTGGTATTCGCCTCGATGAAGGCGAACTGCGCCAGGCCGTTTTGGCTAATCTTGCCGATGAAAAAGGACTGGCAGACGATTCCAGTGAAGCCACAGGACCACATTCCGAGTTATGGCTAGACTTCGTTGAAGGTATGGGTGGTGATCGCGACCTGCATGCCCACAAGCCCATAACGGAAGTTGCCGAATTGACTCGTTCCTTCCACCGCGTTGCCAGTGAAGGGACGCCAGAAGAAGCGCTCGCCGCCTTCTATGCCTATGAATCGCAAGTCCCACGCATAGCCAAGGAAAAAGCCGAACGGATTGCAGAACATGTACGGCGTGGACGAGAAAACTCGCGGCTACTTTACGTTGCACACCACTGCAGACATATACCACTCACTGCTCTGGCGTCAGCAACTAGGAAAGCGCATCGAAGCCAATCGCGAAACAGCGGAAAAAGCGCTGGCAGCAGGCGAGAATGCCGCCAAAGCGTTGTGGCGAGCTCTGGATGGAATCGAAGCGCGACGGATGCTACAAGCCGCGTAGATCTGATTAGAGATCGAATTTTCGTGACAGAGCCAGTGATTCCAAAGTCATTGGCTCATTCTTTTTGGCGGCTACTACGTCTACTAGATTACCAAGGCGAGCTCAATGATCGATATCCAGCAACAGGAAAGCCTGGCGCAAAAGCTTAGATCTCTTCATCACGACCCCAAAATTCTGCTGCTTCCGAATGTCTGGGATGTCGCCAGTGCCCGTGTCGTTGTAGAAGCCGGTTTCGACGCCATCGCAACCACCAGTGCCGGAATAGCTTTTACTCTGGGCTATCCAGACGGCCAGAAGATCGCACGCGAGGAAATGTTGGAAGTTGTGGCGCGGATCGCGTCTGCGGTGAAGGTCCCAGTAACAGCTGATGTCGAGGCAGGATATGGAAACGGTCCTGAAGATGCTGCTGAAACGACGCGAGGAGTAATCGAAGCTGGCGCCGTTGGCATGAATCTCGAAGATGCGACGAATGATCCGCAAAATCCGCTGGTGCCGCTCTCGCTGCAATTGGAAAAGATTGCAGCGGTTCGCGAACAAGCGACTTCATCGAAGGTATCGGTGTTGTTGAACGCTCGCACTGACACTTATCTTTTGCAAGTAGGACCTACAGAGAAGCGCTATGACGAAACTTTGCGACGTTTGACCGCTTTTCGAGACAGCGGCGCGGACTGCCTCTTTGTACCGGGATTAAGCGACGCAGCAACTATCCGCCGTCTTGTTGCCGACCTAAGTTGTCCGCTGAATATTCTGGCTGGGCCGGGGTCTCCCTCCGTCCCTGAGCTGGAGAAATTGGGGGTGGCGCGTGTAAGTCTGGGCTCAGGTCCTATGCGAGCGACATTGGGAGTGGTCCAGAGAATCGCGCGGGAGCTCAAGAGCAGCGGCACATATGGTGCACTCGAAGACTCAATACCTTATGAAGACATAAACCGCCTGCTGGGATGATCTGAGTGCCCTCGCCTTTCCAAGTTGTACTATGTTCCGGTGCACGAGCTGCCCCAGGCTGTTCTGAACTACATCCAAAAGCACGATCTCTTGAAACCCGGAGACCGCGTCGGCGTAGCTGTTTCCGGAGGCGCCGATTCAGTCGCTCTGCTCCGATTGCTGCTGGAGCTTCGGCAAGATCTGGGCCTAGTTCTCTCGACAGTCCACCTCAATCACCAACTACGGGGAGTCGAATCTAATGCTGATCAGCAATTCGTCTCCGAATTGGCAGCTCGGCATGGACTCGAGTTACATTGCGAAGCTCGCAACGTGCCCGAACATGCGAGAGAAAATGGCCTCAGCCTCGAAACCGCAGCCCGCGAAGTGCGTTACGAATATTTCGACAGCTTGTTAAGTACTGGCAAGGTGAACCGCATCGCGACTGGGCATACCTTGGACGACCAGGGGGAGACCGTTCTGATGAGGCTTATCCGCGGTACCGGACTGCGGGGGCTCGGCGGCATCCAGCCGAAGCTTTTAGTGAAGAAAGAAGACCAGATCTGCGGCACAATCGTTCGGCCACTTCTAAAAACGCGCCATGCCGAACTCGAAACGTTCCTGGCTGCGCGCGGCCAGGGATGGAGACAAGACGCCACTAACAGCGACCTTCATCACACGCGAAATCGAATCCGTCATGTTCTCGTGCCATTACTTGAGCGCGAATTTAATCCGGCAGTGACCGAGGGTTTGGACGAACTCTCGGAAATCGCGCGAGCTGAAGAAGAGTTCTGGGAGCAGGAATGTGCCGAATTAGAAGAGAAGATTTTCCGGAGCGACACAGAGCCGTACGTTTCTTGCCTTGACCTAAAATTGTTCAAAGCTCAACCGCTAGCGGTGCGGCGCCGATTACTGCACCATTGGGGTCGGACCAGCCAACCGAGTTTGAATCTGGAATTTAAGCATATCGATCAAATTCTCGAACTGGCCAGCGCTGAATTGAGGAGCAAAAAGCGGTTAGAGCTACCTGATGGCTGGAAAGTGGTTCGTCGGGCCGATCACCTGCAATTCATTCCGCCTGATTCAGCGCCTGCGGACAGCGCTCCCACAGACTACGAGTATCGTCTTCACGTACCGGGTCGCATCGTACTGCATGAGGCCGGCATCACGTTAGAAGCGATTTCGATACCTCATACTTCGTCCGAAAGCTATAATCCTGACCAATTGCTCGACCCCGCATTGTTGGACAAAGAACTAATCGTGCGAAATTGGCATCCAGGAGACCGTTTCTGGCCGGCGCATACGAAAGCTTCGAAGAAGATTAAGGAATTATTGCAGCAGAAGCACATAACCGGATCCCAAAGGAAGCTTTGGCCGGTTGTAACAAATGGAGTGGACATAGTTTGGGTACAAGGCTTTGCCCCTTCCCCAAAATTCAAAGCCCGCGCCGATGCTAACGAAGCAGTTCTGATACGCGCGCAGGAGTTAAGTACGCAGGAGTTAGGTGAATGATTGTTCGAGCATGGCGCGGGTGGACAACCTCATCAAACCAGCACGCTTACGTTTCACACTTCCAGCGGAATGTGATTCCGCAGTTGCGCGGCGTCGATGGTTTTGTTGGTGTCACACTGCTTAAGGAAGTCCAATCCGAGCAAGTCGAGTTTCTTGTCCTAAGCAGGTGGGTTTCGATGGATGCTATCCGGTCCTTTGCCGGAAAAGACATCACAAGAGCTGTAGTCGAGCCGGAGGCAGTTGCGGTGCTGGTCGATTTTGAAAGAACTGTTCATCATTACGAAATTGTTGAAGAGGTCGCTGCATAAGACGTATCTGACGCCAAGGGCAATCGTTTCGAGACCATACACCGCGGAATCTCAGCCGAAACCATGAATCCCGTCTCACAATCCGGGCAACTTCGGACCATAATCTCCGCCGACCAGATACAGCGGCGAGTACGCGAGATGGCGCGGCAAATTTCTCACGATTACGCCGGACAAACCGTTCATGCCCTGGCGCTCCTCGAAAATGGGTTCATTTTTACCGCCGATTTGGTGCGGATCCTTGAGGTCCCGGTGATTTGCCAGTTCATCAAGCCCCGGTATCGAACCCAGCCGGGGAATGGCGAAGGGGAAACATTGGAGATTTTCTTCAGTCATGAACCTGAGATCCGTGGGCAACATCTTCTGCTGATTGAAGGCTTGGTTCATTCTGGCGTGACTTCGGAATTCCTAATGAGCGACCTGCGGAGCCGCGGCGCAGCTTCCGTTAAGCTAGCCACCTTACTCGACCGCCAATCCGCCCGCCGGGTTCAGCTCCAACCCGATTATTTCGGCTTTTTGGTCGACGAATCGTTCCTTGTAGGGTATGGATTGGGGTCGCCGGATCAAACCAATCGCAATCTCCCCTACGTGGCGGCGGCCCCATCCGGCACTCGTGACTTAAGTCATTGAAAGAAGACCGTTCTTTTTTCCACAATCAAGGTTTAGAATGGCAGGGCTGGCATTTTGTCCAATCCAAATCCCGCGCCGAGCATCTAATTTAGAGAGTAGCTTTGCCTGGCTACGTTTTTTTGGACAAGGTTCTATTTCCTCAGGAGTTTTAGGTGAATTCAACAGTTAAAACCGTAGTTTTTTGGGTGGTCATTCTTCTCTCGGCAGTTCTGCTCTGGCAAGTCGTGAAAGGCGCGAACCCGGGGCAAAAAGAGAAAGAAGCGAACTACACCCAGTTTATGTCTGATGTAGACCAGGGAAATGTCAAAGAGGTCACTATCACCGGACAGGAAGTGCATGGCAAGTTCAAGGACAATGCCGGCTTCCACGTCACCGGACCGGTGAATGATCCTGACATGACCAAGACGCTGCGAGAAAAAGGCGTCGAAATTACCTTCCACGACATGAATAGTGGCAGTTGGCCCAGCTGGGTCGCGAACTTCCTGCCTCTCATTCTGTTAGGCGCACTCTGGTTCTTCATGATCCGCCAGATGCAAACGGGCGGAAACAAAGCGCTTTCTTTCGGCAAGAGCCGCGCCCGCCTGCTTTCCATGCAGCAGAAGAAAGTCACGTTCAAGGATGTGGCTGGCGTGGAAGAAGCCAAAGAAGAGCTGAAAGAGATTATCGAGTTCCTGCGCGAGGCGCAGAAATTCCAGAAGCTCGGCGGACGCATTCCGAAAGGCGTGTTGCTCGTCGGACCTCCCGGCACTGGCAAGACTCTGCTTGCTCGAGCCGTTGCCGGAGAAGCGAATGTTCCTTTCTTCTCGATCTCCGGTTCGGATTTTGTGGAGATGTTCGTAGGCGTCGGTGCAAGCCGCGTTCGTGATTTGTTTGAGCAAGGCAAGAAGAACGCTCCCTGCATTATCTTCATCGATGAAATCGACGCTGTCGGACGCCATCGCGGCGCAGGCCTTGGCGGCGGACACGATGAGCGTGAGCAAACGCTGAATCAATTGCTCGTCGAGATGGACGGCTTCGAGTCGAACGAAGGCGTCATTCTGATGGCGGCGACAAACCGCCCCGATGTTCTCGATCCGGCATTGCTAAGGCCGGGACGCTTTGACCGCCGCGTCGTTGTTAATCGTCCGGACGTGCGTGGCCGCGAAGAGATTCTTCGCGTTCATACCCGCAAAATTCCATTGGCGGACGACGTTGATCTTTCCGTTCTCGCCCGCGGCACACCAGGTTTCTCTGGAGCCGATCTTGCCAACATGGTGAACGAAGCAGCATTGAGCGCGGCGCGGCAAAACCGCAAAGCTGTGCTGATGTACGACTTCGAACTGGCCAAAGACAAAGTGCTGATGGGTGCGGAACGCAAGTCCCTCATCCTCACGGAAGAAGACAAGAAGGTCACGGCGTACCACGAAGCTGGCCATGCTTTGGTTGCGGCCAAACTGCCCAACTCCGATCCGCTGCATAAGGTCACGATCATCCCGCGCGGAATGGCGCTGGGCGTCACCATGCAGCTTCCGATCGACGATAAGCACAACTACACCAAAGAATATCTCGAAACCGAGATCGCCATCATGATGGGTGGCCGCATCGCCGAAGAGATGTTCCTCAGTCAGATGAGCACCGGCGCCGGCAACGACATTGAGCGTGCCACGGAACTGGCTCGCAAGATGGTTTGCGAATTTGGTATGAGCGACCTTGGACCGCTGACTTTCGGCAAGAAGGAAGAGCAGATATTCCTGGGACGCGAAATCAACCAGCATCGTGACTATAGCGAAGCGACGGCGGTCAAGATCGACGACGAAGTTCGCCGTATGATCGGCCAGGGTTACAACACCGCGAAAGGCATTCTTGCGGAACACAATCAACCACTCGTAAGAATCGCGCTTGCTCTGCTGGAGCGCGAAGTCCTCGACGGCAATGAGATCAGATTGCTCATCGATGGCAAGGAATTGCCAAAGCTGACGCCTCCTCCCAGGTCGGATGACAACGGTGTGCAGCAAGTACTCAAACCGGAAGCGCGTCCTGGAATCGCAAAAGGCGGAGGACAGCCCGCGCCAGCGTAAACCGACGACAACCTATAAAAATAGAAGCGGCCCACGTGGCCGCTTTTATTTTGCAACTTCATTCTTCCTAAGCTACGCATTTACTAATCTCATCATCTCCTCTGAATATCTCTGCCCTGCAGCTACACCGCGCGGAGCTACTTCATCGAGCCGCCTCAGATCTTCCTCAGTTAGATTCACATCCAGTGCGCCGACGTTCTCTTCCAGGTATTTGCGGCGCTTCGTGCCTGGAATGGGGACGATATCTTCCCCTTGCGCGAGCACCCAAGCCAGAGCCAGTTGTGAAGCCTTGCAGCCTTTTTCTTTCGCAATTTCCTCGACGCGACGCACAAGGTCGAGATTTTTCTGGAAGTTGTCGCCCTGAAAACGTGGAGACTGCCGACGGTAGTCGTCCTCTGGCAGATCTTCGAATCGCCGGATTTGTCCGGTCAAAAAGCCGCGTCCCAGCGGGCTATAAGCTACGAATCCAATCCCGAGCTCCCGGCAAGTAGGCAATACTTCCTCTTCAGGATCACGGGTCCAAAGCGAATATTCGGTCTGCACCGCGGTAATCGCATGCACCTGCGAGGCCCGCCGAAGAGTTTGCGGTCCAGCTTCCGACAGACCGATGTAGCGGATTTTGCCTTCCTTCACTAACTCGGCCATGGCGCCCACCGTTTCTTCGATAGGAGTAGCCGGATCTACGCGATGCTGGTAGTAGAGATCGATGGTCTCGACGCCGAGCCGTTTCAGACTGCCCTCGCAAGCCTTCCGGACATAATCGCGCTTTCCATTTACTCCGCGAGCAGCGGGATTCGCCGGATCGCGCACGATCCCGAACTTTGTCGCGAGCACCACCTTGTCTCTTTTTCCCTTGATGGCTTTGCCTACGAGCTCTTCGTTCTTATAAGGCCCATACGCGTCGGCAGTGTCGAGAAAAGTGACACCGAGTTCGAGAGCGCGATGGATTGTGGCAATGGATTCGTCATCGTCGCGTCCGCTATAAAAATCCGACATGCCCATGCATCCAAGTCCTAAGGCGGAAACCTTTAGACCGGTGCGTCCTAATTGGCGATATTTCATGATCGTCTCCTGATAATGATGCTATACAAGATTAGTTCTATTGATATATGTGGGGCTACTTGGACACCCGGTTATAGATGCGCTAACGCAGTAGATGGTTGAGGATTAGTTAGGCAGCTACCGTGATCAGCGGCTTCCCCGCTGAAATTACTTCGCCGATCTCGACAGCGGGAACGCCGGCCTGCATTGAGATCTCGCGTGAGTTCCGCGGAATCATCAGGCGCAACTGCGATCAGCAACCCTCCTGCGGTTTGAGGATCGAAAAGGATGGTTTTGAGTTCGTCGCTAACCCCATCTTCATATCCCACAACGCATTCAGCAAACTCGCGATTGGCCTTGAGCCCGGCTGGAATATGCCCGGCGCGAATGCATTCCAGCGCCCCATCCAGCAGTGGAATGCGGTTGGCAAATAGGCGCAGAGAGACCTCGGATGCGAGCGCCATTTCGCGAGAATGAGCAATGAGACCAAAGCCGGTGACGTCTGTCATCGCGTGGATCGGGGATTTATTCGGAGCCGTTTCACTCGCGCCTTCGATCGCTGCCGGAATACCGGGCGTCTCCTCCTTGCGCATGTAGTTGGCAATTACTTCCGCAGCAGTTTTATTCAGCGTGGTCATCGAACGAATCGCCGCATCAATCCATGATTGCTGGGCTGCGCCTTTCTTAATAGCAGTAGAGATCACGCCCGTCCCTAAAGCCTTTGTGAAGAGCAAGCGATCTCCGGGTTCCGCGCCGCCGTTTTTCAGAACTTTACTGGGATGAATCAAGCCAGTGACGGAATAACCAAACTTCATTTCTTCGTCGCGAACACTGTGGCCACCAATCACCGAACATCCAGCTTCGATCATTTTCGAAAGACCGCCAGCGAGAATTGCCTCGAGAGTAGAGACGTCTCCGTTAGCCGGAAAGCAAACGTGCGCCAGCGCGGTAATCGGGCTTCCGCCCATGGCGTAGATGTCGCTCAATGCATTAGTAGCGGCGATTTGGCCGAAAGTGTATGGGTCGTCAACCATCGGAGTGAAAAAATCCACGGTCTGAACCAGCGCGGTACCCGGACCGATCTGATAGACACCAGCATCGTCGGCGTGATCGAACCCGACAAGTACGTTGGGATCAGTTTGCTTGGGCAGCTTTCCGAGCACCTTATCCAGAATTGCTGGGCTCAATTTCGAAGCGCATCCCCCAGCTTTTACGGTTTCAGTTAGGCGAACTTGCGAAGTGTCTTGCATAGATCAATTCTAGCTCCTTTGAAATTGCGGGATCCCAAAGATGCGAATAAAGATGCGAATGACGAATTAGAGCGGAGATGACATGCGGGCAAGAGGCTTGTTAGATTAGACGCGTGAAGAAGGCTGATCGATCCATCGAAGAGATCATGTACACCCAGATGGAGAGCCCAATCGGCCCACTGTTATTAGCTGAGAAATGATAAGGGTCTTCAGGAAATCTTATTCGTCAACGGACGGCATTCGGCATCCGCGAATCCGTCTTGGCGAAGAGATGACAATGCACTTCGGGAAACCACTCGGCAGCTGAATGCCTATTTCGCCGGAGATCTCGAAACTTTCGATCTACAACTCTCCCCGAAGGGTACTGAATTCCAGTTGTTGGTTTGGAAGCGATTGTATGAAATTCCCTATGGGGAGACGATTTCCTATGGACAGCTAGCCAATCGCATTGGAAATCCGAAAGCGTGTCGTGCCGTGGGATTAGCAAATGGCTCCAATCCGATTCCGATCATCATTCCTTGCCACCGTGTGATTGGCAGCAACGGGAAACTCACTGGCTACGGCGGAGGCCTGCCGATCAAGGAAAAGCTGCTGGGCTTGGAGCGCCGTCAATTGCGGCTGTTGTGATTCAGCGGCCGCTGACAGGCACTAGCAGCTTCGGTTACCATAGTCAGAGCAGTAGATTCCATGCTCGCAGCATCCAATAGATAGTTGGATCCAAACATATATATGAACATTGCTCGTACTGCATATGCGCTCCTCGTCCTTCTACTCGGTTCACTAGCTTTTGCCCAGGAACCCAACCCTGCTCTCAAGCCTCCGAAGGGCGCTCAGGAAGCGATCGTCGTTTTTGAAGATCTCCAGTGTCCGCAGTGCCGCAACACGGCTCCGGTGGTGAGAGAAGCCGGAAAGACTTACAAAATTCCCGTCGTTCGGTACGACTTCCCGCTTCCGATGCACAATTGGTCGTTCGACGCCGCAGTGATCGCGCATTACTTTCGACGCGCATTCCAAGCAGCTGGGCTATGAATATCGCGATTACATCTTCGAGCACCAGCCGGAAATCACGCCGCAGAATCTCCGCTCGTTTTCAGATAAGTTCGCCGCTGAGCACAAGGTGGATTTGCCCTTCGTGGTAGATCCGCAAGGCAAGTTGGCGGCTGATTTGAACGCTGAGAAGAATATTGGCACGAGCGTAGGCATCAATCACACGCCTACGATTTATATCGTCAGCAACAAACCCGGCGGCAAGCCCTACATGGAAGTGACGGATAGAAGCCAGTTGTTCCAAATGATTGACGCAATGAAGTAGAGTTCGCGTAGGGACAGCCCGCCCTCGGCTGTCCGAACTGCGGCAATCCTCTATCCTCTTTCAAAGGCGTGTTTCTTTTCTAGTTCTTCCAGAGCCGCACGCATATCCGATTCGAACTTCGCCGCCTGATCCATCAAAAGAGGCGTCGCAGTTGCGTGATCTCCTTCGAGCTTGAGCATCCCTTGCTCTTCTAATTTTTTGGCCGTTTCGAGCAGATGTTCCGGGCTAGTCTCGACGTACAGGGCATCGGTTGGATCGGCAACCCAGACAGATCCAGCGGCAAGCCGGGTCTGCCAATAAATTTTGCGAGATACCAACAATGAGATGTCCTCTTCGGATGTTTGCCCGAACACCCACTTATTTCGCTTGAAGTCGTAGTGGCGGCTCGAAAATTGGACCGGAATCAGCTTCCCCGATTTCACAAATTCCACTTGGCGTTTGTCGACTTCTTTCCGCAACGCATTGATCACCGGACCTTCCGCATCGTTGGGCTCGATCGACGGTAGCACTTCACGCAAAGTCGCTGAAAGATTCACTGCCATTGGAGCATGCAGCCCTTCCGAATTCTCCAGCCGGATATCCGCGTGCAAGAACCAGAAATCAGCACCTGATGTGGATTTGCGAAAAGGCCATTGCAGATGAAACGAAAGAGGCAGCCCTGTGCGGGTTACGTAAATCTTCTTCTCGGTGTCGCCGTTATTTTGCATTGGATCAGTCATCGTAATATTCGGAGTGTCTCAGTTTCCATTCAGAAATAAAGTATACGGAACATTCTACGTGGAGAGATTAGCACCAGAAAAAAATGGAAGGGGTTATCTTGGAGTGTTTTCTCGAAACTTGCTAGTTACCGCTCACCTGTACCAGGCTCTTGAGAGAGTCGGGCGCGCGAAACACTTGGTTGCGTCCCGCTTGTTTCGCGGAATAAAGGCCAGCATCGGCGGCCTTGACGAGTTCATCGCGTGTTGTTCCGTGATCCGGATAATTTGCGGTTCCCACGCTAATCGTTACTGAGCGAGGCACTCCCGGAAATTGCCATCCTTCCACGACGCTGCGCAGCTTCTCCGCCACCGTCAGTGCATGCTCCGGATCGGTCTGCGAAAGCAGAATTGCAAACTCCTCGCCGCCATACCGGCAGACAACGTCGATCTTGCGCAGTTGCTGATGAAATATTGATGAGATCTGCCGCAAAACTTCATCACCCAGTAGATGCCCGAATTCATCATTCAGACGCTTGAAATGGTCGATATCAACCATGATTACCGCCATGCCTGCCCCGAATCTTCGTGCGCGATCAAGTTCCTCCACCATGCGAAGTTCGAAGAAGCGGCGATTGAAAATTCCTGTCAACCCATCCAGATAGGCGAGCTGCTTAACTCTCTCGACATAGTGCGCGTTTTGTATCGCGGTGGCACAAATATCGGCGACCGACTCGAGCGGCTGCATGTCATGCACGTTGAATGTGTTCGCATCGGCGCTGTCCAGCACCAGTACCCCAAGCGCCTGCCCAAAAGACACCAACGGAATGCACATCCGCGACCCTGTTTCCAGGTAAAAGCCGATGTACTCTGGATCGTTCTTCGAATCATTTTCAATCAGGGTCTTTGCCGCGCGCAGCGATCGCCCCCATAATCCGGTGTCCACCGAAACTCGTCCACCTTCGGGAACACGCGGCGTGAGATGGCCGTGATGAGCCTGCAGAACGAGTTCATCCTCTTCCTTTAAAAGCACGGAAACATGAGCGGCCTGAAACGCCTCTTGTACGAGTAAACAGACCTTGTTAAGTAGTTCCTTCAAATCCAGAACCGCCGTCATTTGCTGGGCAATTGCATTGATCGCCTGCAGCTGCGATGCCCGGCGTCTCTCGAGCGAATACAAATGGGAGTTTTGCAACGCCATCGATGCCTGAGTCGAAAACAACGTGAGTAGATCAATGGTGTCGGAATCAAAATAGTCAGGCTTCTCACTCTGGCAGTCGAGCACTCCCACAACCTGGTCGCGAACCATGAGAGGCACGGCAAGTTCCGAGCGCGAGCTCTTGCACGAGGAAATGTAACGCGAATCTTTCAGCACATCGGGAATATAGAGCGGACGCTTCTGTTGCGCCGCGATGCCCGAGATTCCCAACCCCAGCGGCAGGCGCAGGTTGTCATAGCCTTCGTCCCACCCTATTTGACGCCGCACGTAAAGCTCGTTCTTCTCTCTATCGAGGAGAAACACGGCAGTATTCTTCAGATGGAAGTAGTCACGAGCAATAATCAGGATTTGCTGTAGCAATTCGTCCAAATCGAATGTAGACAGCACAGCCTGACTGGCATCGTAAAGTATGGCAATTTTTTGCATTACTGGCCGGATTCTATCTCGTCCCAAGGCGGTTACCGAGGTTCCGAAAGTAACCCGTGAGCTATCCCGGAGACATCAGCAGAAGACCTCAGAAGAAAGATACTAGGAGCGTCGCCGCCATTGAGCTACCGTCTTGATGGTTCCGAAGATGAGGAGGCAGAACCAGAAATCGACTGCCACGCCCAAATCCAGCCGAGGTGGCACGTGCCTGGCGGCAGGGGGCAAGTGGGGCATCACTGAGAAATACAAGGCGTTTCCTGCCAGCACAGCAATCAGTGACTGGACGAAATTGACCACTGCCGGTTTAGACACCGTTCTTACCTATTAGCTCCATAAATATCGCCCTGCTAACATCCCTTGAGATGCTGGAACCCTCCACCTCCGTCCAATATGTTAAAGGGATTGGCCCTCGCCTCGCCCAGGTACTCGCGACCAAAGGCATCGAAACCGTAGACGACCTGCTCCACTACCTGCCTTTCCGCTACGAAGACCGCCTTAACCCCCGAGGCATTGCGGAGCTCCGGGCCGGAGAGATGGCCACCGTGATTGCTGAAGTCCGGACCTCTGGTCTGTTTCGCACGCGTCGTATGCCGATCTTTGAGATGACAGCCGGCCAAGGCAGGGCAAAACTGAAATGCATTTGGTTCAATGGGACTTATCTTCGGGACCAGTTCAAGCCGGGTCAGATGGTCGCGCTTTACGGCAAAGTTGAAGAGAACCGAAGCGGTGGAGGATTGCAGTTAATCCAGCCGGAATTCGAAATCATTGGTGACGGCTCAGCAGGCGATTCCGCCGAAGACTCAAGTGACGCTGCTAATCAGCAAGCGCTTGATTCGCTTGAAGTAGGACGCATTGTTCCCATCTACGAAACTGCCGGACAAGGCCGCCTCACTCCCCGCTGGTTTCGCCGCATCATTCACAACGTTCTCGAAAACCTTCCGCCAGAGCTGCCCGACCCGATGCCTTCTATAGTTCGCAAGCGCCTCTCTCTTATTTCGCCGCGCGAGGCCTTGTGGCGCGTTCATTGGCCGGATCCCGGCGAGAGTTTGCAGGACTTGCAGTCTTCCCGAACGCCGGCCCACCTGCGTCTCATTTTCGAAGAACTATTTTTCGTCGAACTCGGGCTCGAGCTCAAGCGCCGCCAGCAAAAGGCACAAACCGGAGTCGCCTTCCGACTAGATGATCGGGCCCGCCACGCTATTAAGAAGATACTTCCCTTCCATCCGACTTCCGCGCAGAAGCGCGCGCTGAAAGAGATCGCCGCCGACATGGAGAAACCCTCGCCTATGCGCCGTCTGTTGCAAGGCGATGTGGGGTCAGGCAAAACAATCGTTGCCTTTGAAGCCGCGATTATCGCGATGGAGAATGGATTTCAGGTTGCATTGATGGCGCCTACAGAAATTTTGGCCCAACAGCACTATTTTTCCGCTCGCCGCATTCTTGAACCTGCCGGATACAAAGTCGTTCTGCTCACCGGCTCACTGGAAGATGATCGCAAGCGAGAGATCCGCCGCCACATTTCTCAAGGTAACGCGCAACTTGTCATCGGAACACACGCGCTGATTGAAAAGAAAGTTGAGTTTGCAAAGCTGGGGCTGGTGATAGTGGACGAGCAGCATCGCTTCGGAGTGCTGCAGCGCTTCAAGTTGATGAACAAGACTGGTGATCGCGTAGAAACGAGCGTCTCGCCCGTCCAGGCCGCGACAGATCTGACCGCTGAGGAACCCGACGTCCTCGTGATGACGGCCACTCCAATTCCGCGCACGCTCGCGCTGACTCTGTATGGTGATCTCGACCTCAGTGTGATCGACGAAATGCCGCCCGGACGCACGCCCATCATCACTCGCCGCGTTTCCGACGATCGTTCGAAAGAAGTTTGGGATTTCGTCCGCAAGCAAGTGAAGGCCGGACATCAAGCCTACGTCGTCTATCCCGTCATCGAAGAAAACGAAGAGACTGAGCTGAAAGCCGCGATAAAGATGTACAAGGAATTGAGCGACCGCATCTTCCCGGAGCTCAAGGTCGGGCTTCTTCATGGCCGCCTCGATTCTGAGCTGAAAGAACAAGTGATGCGCATGTTTCAGAAAGGTGGTCTGGACATTTTGGTCGCGACCACTGTGATCGAAGTCGGAGTCGACGTTCCCAATGCCGCAGTTATGGTGATCGAGCACGCTGAGCGTTTCGGCCTCGCCCAACTTCACCAGCTTCGAGGACGCATCGGTCGGGGCGCCGCGAAGTCATATTGCATTCTGATGACGGGCGGAAAAGTCTCCGAAGATGGAGAACGCCGCTTGGATGCCCTTGTTCGCACCAACGACGGATTCCAAATTGCCGAACTAGATCTTGAACTTCGCGGCCCTGGGGAATTTTTTGGCACCCGTCAGGCGGGCATGCCCAGCTTTCAAGTTGCAAATCTAATCCGTGATCGGCAGTTGCTGGAAGCCGCTAAACGCGAGGCCGCAGCGGTAATTGCGGGGCCGAATGAAGAAGTCTCGCAGGAAGAAATCAGCCGTGCCATCCGTCACATGCGAACCCGCTGGCCGAAAAGCTACGGCTTGGTAGAAGTGGGATAATGCTTGATATCGATGCCCAGTCAAACCACATCGAAGACTGACCTTCTTCGCAAGCTGCCGTCCGTAGACCAGCTTGCGCGCAGCTCCGAACTTAGCATCGCTTGTTTCAGAGGAACGGCCAGACCACAGTCAATGATGCGGCTCGACTCGTTCTCGCTCGCCTCCGTGACGAAATCACCGGCGGGACGACTTGATTCCGCAGCTATAGATCTTGCTCTCTCCGGAATCGCAGATGCGGTTGAGCGACAGCTTCGCGAGTCACTGAGCTACTCATTGCGCCCGGTCATCAATGCAACGGGAGTGATCCTCCATACCAATCTTGGACGCGCGCCGCTGGCTGCCGCCGCGATCGAGCACATTAGCGAAACTGCGTCTGCATATTCAAATCTGGAATTTGATTTGGAATCTGGAGCGCGAGGCAAGCGGGACATTCATATTGACCGCCTGTTTCGCAAACTCCTCAACGCTCGCGTAGGGACAGCCGCCCTTGGCTGTCCGGACGAGCAAAGCTCGTCTATCTCCGCCATTGTCGTGAACAACAACGCCGCTGCTGTCCTTCTCGCGCTGAACACTCTTGCCGAAGGCGGAGAAGTCATAGTCTCTCGGGGAGAGCTCGTCGAAATCGGTGGTTCGTTCCGCATCCCCGACGTGATGTCAAAATCCAACGCAATTCTTCGCGAGGTGGGCACAACAAATCGCACGCGAATTGCCGATTATGAGAAGGCCATCACCGACAAGACAAAATTATTATTACGCGTTCATCGTTCGAATTTTCAGATCACCGGATTTACTGAACAACCATCGATTGCTGAACTAGCGGAGCTAGCGCGAAAACGCAACCTGCCTCTTATGGAAGATCTCGGCAGCGGCGCGCTTTTCGACCTCCGATCAGTTGGAGTGAACGGCGAACCGAGCGTTCTGGACAGCCTCCAAGCTGGCGTTGACGTAGTTACTTATAGCGGAGACAAATTACTGGGCGGCCCGCAAGCTGGAATTCTCAGCGGCCGCAGTGATTTGATCTCACGCATGCGCGCGAATTCCCTGTTCCGCGCCTTACGGGTGGACAAGCTAACCTATGCCGCACTCGAAGCCACACTACTTGCGTATATAAAGCGCGATCACGACGCCATCCCTGCAATAAGGATGATGAGGCTTTCGAAGGAAGAAATCGGCAGCCGGGCGGAAACAATAGTCACAAAGATTCGATCGGGAAATCTGAATATTGAAATAGTTGATGGTGAATCCGTGATTGGCGGAGGGGCTGCCCCTTCGGCTGCCTTGCCGACAAAATTACTGGCAATTACCTCGGAGAAATTCAGCGCAGAAGAAATCAGCATCCGTCTGCGGCGATCCACCCCGCCCATCATCGCCCGCGTCGAAGAAGGACGAGTGCTGCTCGATCTGCGAACAGTATTTCCCGAGCAAGATGGAGCACTGACCCAAGCCCTAATCCAATAGCTTCCGACTTTGCGGCATCTAACGATAAATGCGGGTGCCCCGTCCTCTCGCGAAGCGAAGGGCGGGAGCAGTACCTGACTTGTCATGGCGACCCTCTACACCATCGGCCATTCCACCCGAACGCTGGAAGAACTCGTCGAAGCCCTGCAAGCTCATTCCATCAAAACATTGGTCGACATTCGTTCCTTTCCCATGTCGAAGCGGCTTCCGCACTTCAATCGCGAATCGCTGGAGAAATCTTTGCTCGCTTCAGGAATTCGCTACATCTGGATGAAAGACCTCGGAGGACGCCGCAAGAAAATTCGTGATGACTCACCTAACGTCGGCCTACGTAACATCAGCTTTCGCAACTACGCCGATTACATGCTCACCGAAGAATTCGAAA
The DNA here is from genome assembly GCA_963791575.1 of Terriglobia bacterium. GTDB lineage: Bacteria > Acidobacteriota > Terriglobia > Terriglobales > Acidobacteriaceae > JAOAPG01. The sequence continues at coordinate 31,053 of CAWBSY010000009.1, forward strand.
CAGCAATCGCAGGGCTAATCAGCCTTGCCGAAAATTCCCGAACTGCATACATGTGCGCTGAGCGCGTCTACTTCAAATGCCATCGTATGCTGGTTTCGGATTGGCTCACCCTACATGGACATGAAGTCTTGCATATCGATGACACTAAGCCTGCCAAGCTTCATAAGCCTTTAGCCCAGATGAGCATGATCTACGGCCCCGAACTCTCCGAGAAATAGCCTCATCGCGATCTCACGTGATCGCGAGTCTCACGTAGGGACAGCCGCCCCCGGCTGGCCGGCCGAGCTTGCTCGGCAACTTTGATCGTCGCGCCAGGCTCCTGCGCCCGTTATCGTTTGACTGCCTCCCGCGTTCTTCATAAGATGGACGGACGTACCGACCCTCCGTTCTCACCGGGTTGTCCTACTAATGATCGGCGAAACCATCTCCCACTACCGCATCGTAAGCCGCCTTGGCAGCGGTGGGATGGGCGTGGTCTACGAAGCGCAGGATCTCAATCTTGGCCGCCGTGTCGCCTTGAAATTTCTGCCTCCAGATGTCGCGCGTGAGACGACCGCTCTGGAGCGTTTCCTTCTTGAAGCTCGTGCGGCCTCCGCGCTGAATCATCCCAACATTTGCACCATCTACGCCGTGCAAAAAGATGGTGAGCAGTCCTTCATCGCCATGGAATTGATCGAGGGACAAGGCCTCGATACCAAGCTGTCCGGAAACTCCCTTCCGCTTGATCGCCTTCTCGATGTCAGTACTCAGCTGGCGGATGCTCTCGATGCTGCCCACAGCAAAGGCATCGTGCATCGCGACATTAAGCCCGCCAATATTTTTATTACTCCACGCGGCCAAGTAAAAATATTGGATTTCGGACTTGCAAAGTTAACCCAAGCCGCTGCGACTTCGCTAGATACGGGCGCGACGCAAACCAATCCTGGGCCGGCGAATCTTACCAGCCCAGGCAGTACTGTCGGAACTGTCGCGTATATGTCGCCGGAGCAAGCCCGTGGCGAAGAGCTTGATTCCCGCACCGATTTATTTTCTCTCGGAACCGTGATCTACCAGATGGCCACTGGACGTCTTCCGTTCACCGGAAACACCTCGGCAGTCATTTTCCATGCGATTTTAGATCGTGACCCTGTTCCAGCCATCCAACTCAATCCCGACCTTCCGCCAAAGCTGCAGGAAATCATCGGCAAGGCGCTTGAGAAAGATCGTGACCTCCGCTACCAGTCCGCGGCGGATCTGCGCGGCGACCTCAAGCGGCTAAAGCGTGACACTGAGTCCGGAAGAAAGCCTTCGCAGGTTGTGCAAGCTGCGTCGCCGACCACGACATCCACGGCGCAGTCCAGCGCCTCTCTATCGCAGCCCCCCAGTGGGGCAGTCATCACAGCCATCCGTCAGAACAAATTGGGAATGGGCCTCACTGTCTTGATTGTCCTTGTGTTGATCGCAGCCGCCGCCTACGGCATATACGCCTTTGTCGCGCGCACCCGCCCCGGACCATTTCAAAATATTTCCGTCACAAAAGTGACAGAAACTGGCAAAGCCGCGTTAGCCGCTATTTCGGCAGACGGAAAATACATTCTGAGTGTGATGGATGACAATGGACAGGAGAGCCTGTGGTTGCGCAATATTCCCAGCAACAGCAACACCCAGGTACTTGCACCGTCCCCCGCCCACTACACGGGATTGCAATTTTCTCCGGACGGCAATTATCTGTATTTTGTGCGTAACGAAGCTGGGAATCAGGAGCTTGAATATCTCTACCGGGCGCCAGTTCTCGGAGGCACGCTCGAGAAGCTGGTCACCGATATAGATTCCAACATCACCTTCTCTCCCGACGGCAAGCAGTTCGCTTATGTGCGCTACAACAATCCCGATCCCGATAAATTCCGCTTGATCATCCGTTCAGTGGCAAGTGGCGAAGAAAAGGTACTAATCGGTGGTGCGGCGAGCGAAGGCTTGTATGATCCAGCGTGGTCGCCGGATGGCAAGACCATCGTATGTTTTGTATTGCAACCTGGAACTGCACTTTCCGGTTTGGTTGCCATCAATGTCGCGGGGGACGGGCAACGCAAGCTTTTTGCCAGCGCAAATACTAGCCTTTTCTCAAGGCCAGTCTGGCTCTCTGATGGCAGCGGACTTGCCGTTTTGTATTTCGATCCGGGCACGAACATGATTCGTCAGCAGATCGGCTTTGTTTCTTATCCTCAGGGGATCGTCCGTCCTATCACTCGCGATACCAATAACTACTCATCTGTGAGCGTCGCTGCCGACTCCCGAACCCTCGCCACTGTCTTGCGCGAAGGTCGCTGGAATCTCTACGTCGAACCGGCCACTGGCGGCGGACAAGAACAACAGGTGACCTCCGGGGCACCGGTTTATACGTTTAGCTGGATGAAAGACGACCAAATCGTAACCGATCAGGATTCTGCGATCGCTCTGATCAACCCTGCCACCGGCGTGAAAACTATGCTTCCCATTGAGCAGGGGTCCTTGACCACTGCTCCTTCGGCCTGTGGAACCGGCCAATATCTGGTGCTGAGCCTTGGATTTCATGCAAACGATAGATCTCTTAATGTCTGGCGCATGGATACGGGCGGCGGCAATCTCAAGCAACTTACGAATGGCAAGCTGCGAGCAGTTGCCTACTTGCACTCCGGATGGCCGCTGGGTTCTTTATGCCGATCAGACTGCCGGTTCAAAATTGACGAAAGTATCGATAGACGGGGGAAATTCACAGCAGCTTTCTGATTTACCTGTAACACGCGGTTACGGCATCTCTCCGGATGGTAAGACTGCTGCGTTTGCCACCTTCGGTCATGTCGGTGATCATGCGGAGACTCTTGTCATGGTCGACATTGAATCCGGGAAACTGTTGCGAAGAGTTGAGTTCCAGCGGCCCGACCAGGGAAACATTCGCTACTCTCCGGATGGAAAGGCAATTGTCTACCCCGTTCGCGAAGGTGGCGTCGATAACCTCTGGTCGCAGCCGCTCGACGGCTCTCCCGGAAAGCAAATTACCAACTTCAAGTCCGAACAAATCCGCGAATTTCACTGGTCGTTTGATGGAAGCAAATTAGGCCTGATCCGCGGCCACAACGACTCCGACGTAGTCCTGATCCGCGACTCCCAGCAGTAGCTCTCGTCGAATCGTATCTCCGCAAAACTTATCTAGGAAGGTGAAAATGTAGGAAAGGCGAAAATTGTGTAAGGACGGGCGCCTCGCCCGTCCAGGTCGAGCATCGCTCGACACGCTTTCCTCGCCGCGGTCACACCGTCACTTAGTATCTGCTCGCCTCGTTCAACAACTCAATCGATGCTTGATCGAGCTCCAGTCTGGTCGCTCCCACCAACTCCGTGAGCTGATCCAGCTTCGTCGCACTCGCAATCGGAGCCGTGATGCTGGGCCTTGCTATCAACCACGCGAGAGCAACTCTCGCTGCACTCGAATTATATTTTTGCGCAACTTGATCGAGCGCGGCCAATATCCGGAATCCCCGCTCGTTCAAATACTTCTTCACTCCCTGTCCACGTTTGCTCTTGCTCAGATCAGCTTCCGACCGGTACTTGCCAGTCAAGAATCCGCTCGCGAGCGAATAGTAAGGAATCACTCCGAGTTCATTCTTCACGCATACCGGTTCGAGTTTCGTTTCGTATTCCTGGCGGTCGTATAAGTTGTAGAGCGGTTGCAAGCTCTCATATCTCGGGTATCCATGCTCTTTGCTGAGCCGCAATGCTTCCTCGAGTCTTTCCGCGTTATAGTTAGACGCGCCAATCGCCCGCACTTTTCCCTGCTTGATTAATTCCGCATAGGCCTCCAGAGTCTCTTCAAGAGGGCTCTCCGGATCATCTTTATGAGATTGATATAGATCGATGTAATCCGTCTGCAGCCGTTTGAGCGAAGCCTCGACTTCGCGCAAAATGTAAGCCTTTGAGAGGCCTTTCCCTCCATCGCCCATCTCCATTCCTACCTTGGTAGCAAGAATGATCTTCTTTCGATTCCTGCGCTGCTTCATCCAATTGCCCAGGATAGTTTCTGACTCTCCGCCTTTGTGCCCCGGAACCCATCTCGAATAAACATCCGCCGTGTCGATAAACTCGAATCCCGCGGCCACAAATCCATCCAGAACCGTGAACGACTGCTGCTCGTCAATAGTCCATCCAAAAATATTGCCCCCTAAACATAGAGGAGAGACTTCAATTCCAGATCTTCCTAACTTACGTTTTTCCATGTGTTCTATCCTTGCCGACCTCTAAGATGACTTAGAAGCATAAGAAGGCTCAGAGGCGAGACACTCTGCAAACAATCAGTGTGAGTGGCCCCGAGCCTTGCTTTCCGCCCAAACTCACGTACGGGCCGGCCGCCCTCGGCTCCAATCGCCTTGCTCCGCCACTCACTTCCCAGCCGGTACGCAATCGCGAGCACAGGGCCGGCTTGACCCCACTCCAGTCACGCAGCATGACTCTATCGGTACACGAGTAACTTTCGTACTCTCTACAAAATAAGAGGGCTCTAATACATTCCATTTTGGGAAAGCTGGGAATCACCCTGCTCTCATAATTTCTTGCGTATCAACCTCGCCGGATTTCCCAACCTTAGCAATACCAAACGAAGCACCACGAAATGGAGCGCTACACACGTCTATGAAAAAGCATTTAGCTTTGTCACTTGTCCTCGCACTGGGTTCAATCCCCACTTTTGGTTTGCAAAACCAATCTGGATCCCCGAGTCAATTCCATGTTCCGCATAGTGCGAAACAAACCCAAACACACTTACGAGACGCAAATATCTCGAATCAATCAGGCCCAACATCGCCGCTTACACAGCACATTCAGACGAGTCCAACAGCAACGGGGCAAGTTCACGCGCATATTGCGCGTTCGAGAGCACACAATAATAGTCCGGTGAGTAGCATTGGATTTATCAGCGCGACACAAATTGCAGCAGGCGGGACGACTCAGCAGCAAGCGCTCGCGGGCGACTTCAATGGCGACCATAAAAAAGATGTGGTCACGCTCATTCAGAGCGATAACAACTGCAACACGAACACTTCTGCTTCGTATTGCATCTCGGTCGTGCTGAGCAATGGGAACGGCACTTTCCAGGCTCCCGCACTTACGGCTGTGGGCAGCAACGACCCCATTCTGGTTGGCGACTTAAACGGCGATGGCAAGGACGACATAATTCAGGCTCATCCCGGTAGCGCCCCGTCGACAGTCGATATTTGGCTGAGCAATGGCGATGGGACGTTTACTCTGGGCAACAATTACCAAATCTCAACCGCTTCTCTGCAAGGCGGCACTCTGACCGATGTAAATGGCGACGGTATGCTGGACTTGGTTGCCGTGGATTCGCAAACGCCCGGTGTAGTTTGGACTTTGCAGGGCAACGGAAATGGGACTTTCCAAGCAGCGACTTCAGTAACCCTTACGGTGGCTGCCCCAACCAATTTGGTTTTTGCGGATTTCAATGGCGACGGAAAGATCGACTTCGCCGGAATGGACAATAACAATCAAGTAAACGTTTATTTGGGAATCGTAGGCGGCTTCCAGCTCGCCAGCGCTCCCCTCACAACTTCGGACCTTGTTTACGATAGTTGCAGTCTGGCGACTGGGGACTTGAACCGGGACGGCAAGGCTGAGATCGTCAGCACGAATTGCTACGATAGCAACGTCACCGTTTACTTAAACAATGGGGATGGAACGTTTCAGCAAGGCGTCTACTACAACTCGGCCTCTGCGAGCGGATACCTCCCACGAGTCTACTCCCAAGCGGCAACCATCGCGGACGTGAACGGTGATGGCAAAAATGACATTCTTGTTTCGAATGCCTTAAGCAGTGATGTGACAGTTCTACTTGGCAATGGAGACGGAACGGTTGCGGTCCCAAATGTCGGGTATGCTGTCGGTCAAAACGCGCAAACCGCTGTCCTTGTAGATGACTTCAATGGAGATGGGCTAGCCGACATTATTGGCGCGGGCCAAAATCAAAACTTTTGTTGCATGAGCCCGAGTCAGAATTTCGCTTATCTCCAGGGCTACGGTGATGGCAGCTTCCGCTCAGCCGTAAATTATTATGCGCCAATCATCGACAATGGTGCGGGCGGAGTCTCTTTCAGTTGCGACCGGTGATTTTAACGGGGACGGTTTAGCCGACGTTGTGATTGGAAATTGCTGCGACAGCACCATCGGCATTACCGTATTTTTATCGCGAGCAGATGGAAGCCTTCAGCCCGGCGTGAACTACGGCTCGATTGGCCATGGCATTCGTTGCAGTCGGAGATTTCAATGGCGACCATAACATTGATATTGCGGCAACGGATCTCTTTAACGGGGGCGTTCAGATTTTCCTAGGTAATGGCGATGGCACTTTCACGGCTGGTAACACTTTCCCAACTGATAACGTTTCGAATCAATCCTATGGCGTCGCGGTAGGGGACTATAACCACGATGGACACTTGGATTTGGCTGTAACAAACGGGGGAGACGTCGGCATTCTGCTGGGAGATGGCACTGGAAATTTTTTGGCCCCGTCTACCTATGCAATTTCACAATATGGCTTTGAGATTACCGCTGCCGATCTGAACGGCGATGGTTATCTTGACCTGTTAGTCCCTATGAACAATTATCCCAGCAATGGAGTGGCCGTTCTGCTCGGGAACAGCGACAACACGGGCACATTCACGGTGAAACCAGATGTCGCCGTTGGTGACGTTCCGTTTTCGGTAGCAGTTGGCGACTTGGATGGCGATGGCAAGGCCGATCTAGCCGTGAGTATCGACGACCAGGGCACAGGAATTGCGGTTGCATTGGGCAATGGCGACGGGACATTCGGTGCAGCTCAGCTCTTCCCCAGCAGCTTGCAAGACCCGTACTGGGGCTCGCCTTCACCAACCTACGTCAAGATGCTCGACGTAGATGGCGACGGCAAACTGGATGTGGTCTACAGCAACTCCAACTACGGCACGATAGGCGTCATGTTGGGCCAGGGCAATGGTTCGTTTAATAACCCGGTTGAATATGCTTCCGCTGGTTATGGTTTTGGATTGGATTTGGCGGACATAAACGGGGACGGAGCAATCGACGTAGTGGCCGTAGGCTCCAATTTTGGCGCCGCAACGGTGCTGCTCAATAACAGCGGAAGCTCCGATACCCTCATTTCCTCGCTGAACCCAGCAGTAGCATCCCAATCCATCACTCTCACGGCAACCGTGGCAGCTTCAGTGCACGGTGTAACTGCAGTTCCCACCGGTACGGTCGCTTTCACTGACGGAAGCACCTTACTGGGCACCGGGACGTTAAGCGGCGGGGTGGCTACTTTCACTACCAGCAGCCTGGCCGTTGGCACCCACAGCATTATCGCGCAGTACAGCGGAAGTGCTAACTTCCATGCGAGCACTTCGACGGTGTTAAGCCAGGTAGTGACAGTCACGCCGGATGCCCCCACCCTTACTTCCTCCGTGAACCCGGCAGGGGTAACTCTGCCCATCACGTTCACTGCTACCATCGCACCTGCGGTGCAGGCGTAACTGCAGTTGCCACAGGTACAGTCGCTTTCTCTGACGGGAGCACTTTACTGGGCACGGCAAGCCTAAGCGGTGGCGTGGCTACGCTAACCACTAGCAATCTGGCCGTTGGCACCCACAGCATCACCGCGCAGTACGGCGGAGACGCCAGCTTCCAAACGAGCACTTCGACCGCATTGAGCCAAGTCGTGACAGTGACGCCGGATTACAGTATGGCGGCAACTCCGGCTAGCGCCACGGTGAAAGCTGGTTCGTCGGCCACCTTCACCATCACCCTAACTCCGAGCAACGGCTACAACGGGACGGTGACGTTCAGTTGCGGCACTTTGCCAGCGAAGGCTGCTTGCGCGTTCAGTCCAGTTTCGCTGACTCCTACGGGTAATGCTCCAGTGTCCACTACCCTGACAATTACCACTGCTGCGGCAACGGCATCTTTTGTCGCACCGGTCCGTCCGAACTCCAAACCAAGCGCTCCCACATTCTGGGCGAGCTTGAGCGGACTTGGCGTCTTCGGTCTTGTACTTGACTGGAAACGGCAAGAAACGCAATCGCCGCCAGATGGCCATCATCCTCGGGATTCTGCTCCTGGTGATGATGTTCTCACTGGTCGGTTGCAGTGGAGGCGGCTCTAGTTCTGGGGCAACGGCGGCGGCGGTACTCCCGGCACGCCAGCTGGTAGCTACACCGTACAAGCGACCGCAACGGGCAGGCTGGCAGCAACAGCGGCACCACGGCGGCTCACAGCTTCAGTGTGAGCTCTCACTGTGCAGTAAATCGCACACTAAAACAACGAAGCGGCCGGGATTTATTCCGGCCGCTTTTCTATTTCATCTTCCCCTGCAATTTAGCTCAATGTAGCGACGGGCGTCCTCGCCCGTCCGCCATGCTCAAATCTTTGCTAGACCGCCAAATTATCCAAATCCCAAAATTTAAATTCACCCTCACGAACTCGCCCTCACCATAAAGTTCCTGCTGCTACAATGGCGCATCCGTGACCCTGGCTTAGCCATGACCCTTACCGCCGGTACCAATCTCGGCCCTTACAAAATCCAATCCGTCGTTGGTGCGGGTGGCATGGGAGAGGTCTACCGCGCGCACGATTCCCGATTCGATCGTACGGTGGCAATCAAAGTCCTTCCCGCATCCTTCTCGGCGGATCGCGACCGCCTGCAACGTTTCGCGCAAGAAGCACGCGCCGCCGCTGCGCTGAACCATCCCAACATTCTTTCGATCTTCGATATCGGCGATCAGCAAGGTGCGCCCTACGTCGTCTCCGAGTTGCTGGAAGGCGAAACCCTGCGCGACCGGCTGAGAACCGGAGCTCTCTCCAGCCGCAAAGCAATCGACTACGCATTGCAGATAGCGAGAGGCCTGGCGGCGGCGCATGAAAAAGGCATCGTCCATCGCGACTTAAAGCCAGAAAACCTGTTCCTCACCACTGATGGTCGCGTGAAGATTCTCGATTTCGGCCTGGCCAAGCTGATTGGCCCGGAAAACCAATCCTCGGGCGAAGATTCCCCCACCATCCAGGGTCTAACCGAACCCGGACTGATTATGGGCACCGCCGGCTACATGTCTCCCGAGCAAGTGCGGGGAAAGCCAGCCGACCACCGCTCCGACATCTTCGCCTTCGGCGCAATTTTCCACGAAATGATCTCCGGCAAACGCGCATTCCATGGCGACACCGCCGCCGACACCATGAGCGCGATCCTGAAAGAAGAGCCGCCCGATCTTTCCGAAACCGGACGCCCTGTCCCACCCGGGCTCGAAAGAATCGTGCGGCATTGCCTGGAGAAGAATCCTGCGGAGCGTTTCCATTCCGCCCGCGACTTGGCATTCGCGCTGGAAGCCCTCACCGAAATTTCCGCCACCAGCAAATCCGGCGCGCCAACACGCGATGCAGCGAAACCAGCAGCGCGAAGCTCGCGTCGCAAGTCTGATCATTGCCAGCGTCGCCATCGTCGCACTCGTCGCAATGACTGGCTCTCGGTTGGTGGCTGGGCAAACGCAGCGCCGTCGCGCCTCCCGCCGAGTATCAGCAGATCACCTTCCGCACCGGTTCCATCGGAAAAGCCCGCTTCACTCCCGACGGCAGCGTCGTTTACGACGCATCGTGGGAAGGCGGCGACCAGCAAATTTATATGTCCCGCACCGACGACACTGGCTCGCGCGAACTGGGTTTAAAGAATGCCGAATCCTGCTTTCGATCTCGAAGAATGGAGAACTGGCAATCCGGCTCAACACCATATTTTTCAGCGGTTACGCACAGGTAGGAACGCTCGCTCGCGTCCCCTTGAGCGGAGGTACACCGAGAGAGGTATTGGACAATGTGCAGGATGCTGAATGGGCGGCCGACGGCGAAAACATGGCCATCGTCCGCTATGTCCCAGAGAACAATCATTGGCATTTGGAATATCCGGTCGGCGAAGTCTTGCTCGACAGCATCAACTGGATCGGTGAGCCCAGGATTTCTCCAGACGGCAAATGGGTGGCATTTGCCGACCACGAAAACACCGGGGGCGACGACGAAGGTACAGTGGCGGTAATCGGGGCCGACGGACGCGAAAAGAAACTTTCATCAGGCTGGAGTCTCCATACAAGGAATTCTCTGGTCACCAGCCGGCAATGAAATCTGGTTCACTGCTTCCGATAGCGGCAGCGCCGACAATCTTCGCGGAGTCACTCTGGCCGGCAAAGCTGCGAACCATCATCAACGTGCCTGGCGGCATGTGGCTGGAAGACATTCGCAACGGCGTGGCGTTGACCGTGACTCAGCGCCATACTCAGGGAATCCGCGGCATCCCGCCCGGTGGGAAGGAAGAGCATGAACTGGGATGGTTCGGATGGTCGTATTTTAGAGACATCAGCCGCGATGGCAAGAAAGTTCTGTTCGAGGAACAAGCCGATGGCGGCGGACCGAACTACACCAGTATTTCTGCGCGATACCGACGGGTCGCCTCCGGTGCGCATCGGCGAAGGCGAAGGCCGGGCGATTTCACCCGACAACAAATGGGTGATCACGAAACCCACATAAGGGCGGACAGCTAAGCGTGGTCCCCACCGGTGCGGGTGAGGCCCGCGCAGTTGACTCATGACAACATTAGCTATGGCAGCGGTTCGCTACCTGCCGGATGGCAAACAGTTACTTGCTAGCGGGATCGAGGCCGGCCACGGAAGGCGCGATTATCTGATCGATTTGAGTAACGGCAATCCAAACCCATTACTCCCGAAGGCATTGCCGGGACCGTTCTATCGCCCGATGGCCGCAGTGTAGTAGTGGCTGGGCCGGACGGGAATTTGGGCATTTGGCCGATGGATGGAAGCGGGCTGCGTCCAATCCCAGGACTTCGATTCGAAGTACGTTGTGTCACGGATGGACGCCGGATGGCGCCTCGCTATACGCGTTCTCCAGCCAGCAGCATCGGGGCGCCGCGAAATTTTCCGGGTGAATCAGTGACCAGGCAAGATGGAATTCTGGAAGACTTTCGGAGCGGAGCTGGCATGCAACCGGCGCAGGCTCTGGCGTGCTGCGCTTCTCCAGCGACGGAACCGCTATGTTTACGCCTATATTCAAGTACTGTCGCAAGCCTACGTAGTCAAAGGCCTGAAGTAGCAGCTCGCCTGAATCACGCAGGGACAGCCGCCCTCGGCTGTCTGCCCGTCGCCTTGGATCGCGTGGCGCGAACACTCCTGCCCGCGTACTCCGCCATTTGTTAATCACGGGGAACACGGGCGAGCATGAACGAGCGGCTGTATATTTCTCTGTGGTCTCAGTGACCCCTGTGGTTAATGGTGTGACAACTCCACTCGCCCCATGCTGTTTTGTTTCCGAGATCTCCTGATGACATAGAGATGGGCGTCTCGTCCGCAACACTCGCGTGGGCGACAGCCGCCTCAGCTCCACCCCTCAGAGCTGTTCCGTGTTCTACAATCCCATCGATGAACCGTGCGCGTATCGCCGAGCTGCTGCAGCCCTTTCTTGGCCCACTGCCATTGGTTGCTGAAGCCGCTGCTCTGAGCGAATCTCAACTAAATAATATATCGATGTACATCGATATACTGTTGCGCTGGAATGCGCGCATGAATCTCACAGCCGTGCGCGACGAAGAAAGTATCGTGACACGACATTTCGGTGAATCGCTCTTCGCCGCCCGCCATCTCTTTCCCGCTCTCTCTCCGCAAACAAATCACGTAGGGACAGCCGCCCCCGGCTGTCCGGTCGAGCAAAGCTCGACTCCTTCTCACCAGCGCCCGACTCATGTCATCGACATTGGATCCGGCGCCGGCTTCCCAGGATTGCCGATTAAATTGTGGGCGCCTCAAATCCATCTCACACTGATCGAATCGAATCACAAGAAGGCAACGTTCCTGCGGGAGGTGATTCGTAAACTCGAATTGACTCGGGCAGATGTCTTTGCCGGTCGTGCGCAAGACTTCAAACAGCAAGGCGAAGTTGCAACTCTCCGAGCGGTAGAGCGCTTTGAAGAGACTCTACCTGTTGCGGCCAAGTTGGTCGCGCCGGATGGAAGGGTCGCGCTGTTGATAGGAGAGCAGCAGGCTAAGCGGGCGACTGAACTTGTCCCAGAGTTCCAATGGGAAACTCCTATCTGCATTCCAGAATCATTAAACCGGGTGCTGCTGCTAGGAACGAACCTACAAACCTAGGCCTCAAGGAAGTTAATAGGTGGGAAGAATTATCAATTTGCGAGCGTTAGTGTGAGCATATTGGCGAGACTGGGATGCAAAGTGGGAGAAAAGCCTGAGAGTCAGTATCTTGCAAGCCAAGTAGCCACTCTTTTCACGTGATGTTCCCACGGGAACACTCAGTGCATCCGCCATATATCGCCAATCCAGCTTCCAGGAATTGGTTTAATGTTCCCGTGGGAACATTCGTCACAGCTTCTTCATTCAAATGTTCCCGCTGGAACACTCACACTTACGTTCTTTCGAAGAGTTTTGGCTTTGAACGGCAGGACTTCTATGAAGTGTTCCTACGGGAACATATCGGCTCTTTGAAACTAGACAACGCTAATGTTCCCACAGGAACACTCTTACTCCTTTCCCAATCTCCCTTATCCCAATGTTCCCGTTGGAACACTCCTGACTTTTCCACAGATGTTCCCACGGGAACACTCTCTTGCACTAAACTCTGGCATTGCTTTGCTTCTTCGTTCGCACTATTCTGGCTCCACTCTCGGTTCTCTCAAAAACTCAATGGGACGCGTAATCGCTGTTGCCAACCAGAAGGGCGGCGTCGGTAAGACCACGACCGCTATCAATTTAGCCTCATCTTTTGCCGCCGCAGAGGTCAATACTCTGCTGGTGGACTGTGATCCTCAATCAAACGCTACCAGCGGACTTGGCCTGGCCAAGGATCCTGATCGGATTAGCTCCTACCATTTACTTATGGCTGAGGCTAAGGCTGAAGACGCTCTGCAAAAAACAGAGCTCGATCAGCTTTGGATTATTCCAGCGCATAAGAATTTAATAGGCGCAAATATCGAGCTGGTCGATGGTGAGCGCAGGGAATTCCGATCTCAAGGATGCGCTCGCGCCTCTTGCGCGAACGTTTTCAGTACATCGTGATCGACTGTCCGCCTGCTCTTGACCTGCTCACACTTAATTCGCTCGTTGCCGCTGATGCTGTTTTGATTCCGATGCAGGCCGAGTACTTTGCTCTTGAGGGTGTATCGGAGCTGCTCGATACGGTTGAGCGCATACGTTCCAGCCTCAACCCGGAGCTGGCGATTGAAGGTGTGGTCCTCACTATGTACGACGACCGCACTAATCTCGCGCTCCAGGTTACGGCTGAGCTTGACCGCTACTTTGGGGACAAGCTTTGCAAGACCACCATCCCTCGCAACGTTCGTCTCGCCGAGGCTCCCAGCCATGGCAAGCCGGCTCTGCTTTATGACGTGCGATCGCGCGGGGCGGAGAGTTACATTCAGCTCGCAAAAGAATTGATCGAGCGGGATATGCCGGGCGTGATTCAGTTGAAAGGGAAGAGTGAGGAAGCGGAAGCTTCGACCGAAGAGCAAGCAATGGAAGAGAAGCAGGTGGTCAATGCGCCGCGCTGGAAGCGGTGGAAAGAGCGGAATAAATTGACGACCATCAATATATCGGGAAGGTAGTATATCGATGATCATCGATATATGTTCGGAGCATGGTTAAGGTAGGGGTCCTTCGACGCGAGATTCGTTCGCTTGCGAACGAATCTCTTGCTCAGGATGACAGTGTTTTCAGGATGACGGTAATTGGGGAGAGACGATGACGACAATAGTTGAGAAGACGGCTGCAGCCAGTATGAGCGCGACAGAGAAGCCGGCTGACAAGATGCCTGATAAACCGCTCGACAAGCGACGGGCTCTGGGGCGGGGGCTCGACTCGCTGCTTCCGAGCGGGCCTCGAGTGGTGCCGAGTCCTCCGTCTTCTGTAAACACGGCCGCCACGGCTAACGGGAACGCGGGCGAGGCGCCTGCGCCACATGAAGGAACTCTGATCGGTGACATTCAGGCGCAGGCTGCGGCACGCGGTGATTCTGTGCTTCAGATTCCACTCGCGGACATCGATGACAATCCGCACCAGACTCGTATTGAGTTCGACAAAGAAGCTTTAGAAGAGCTGGCCGAGTCGATTCGCGTCAGCGGACTGATTCAGCCTATCGTCGTGCGTCCGGGAAAAGACGGGCGCTACATTCTTGTTCTCGGCGAACGGCGCTGCCGGGCTTCGAAGCTGGCGGGCAAGACAACCATCCCGGCGATCCTGCGCAAGGTTTCAGAGCAACAAGCCGCCGAGATGACGGTGATCGAGAACCTGCAACGGCAGGACCTGAATTGCATGGAACAAGCTGCGGCGTTCGCCAAACTGAGCCAGGGATTCAACATGACCCAGGAGCAGATTGGCAAGCGCGTGGGGATTTCGCGCGAGTCGGTCTCGAATTACATGCGGCTGCTCAAGCTGCCGGGCCAGGTGATGCAGTATTTATATGACGGGAAATTAGGTTTCAGCGAGGCGCGGTCGCTGCTGAGAATCACGGATGTGGATCTGCTGGAAAAGACGGCGGATAAAGCGGTGCGCGAGAACATGTCCTTTATTCAACTCGATGATCTGGTCGACAAGATCACGATCAAGCTTTACGAGCTGCCGCAGGAGAAGCAATCGCACGGCGCGCGGTGGGTAGATCCCAATGTGCGCGCGCAGCAAGCGCAATTGGAACGAACGCTGGGAGTAAGAGTGCGCATTTCGGATCGCAAAGGAAAAGGGAAGATTGTGATCGAGTACGCGACCGTGGATGATTATCAACGCGTTGTCGGAATGTTGAAGGGGAAAGGCTAGCAGCGGGTTTCAGTTTCAGATGCGGCCTGTCTTCGAATGGAACCTCGGCTCACGCTCTCTTCAACTCGGCAAGCGCACGCTCATTATGGGCGTGGTGAATGTCACTCCTGATTCTTTTTCCGATGGTGGGCAGCACTTTGATCAGACTCTGATCCTTCTGAAGCGGTGGAGTTCGCGTTAAAGCTCCTAGACCGACGGCGCGGACATCATTGATATAGGCGGAGAATCAACCCGTCCCGGAGCAAAGATTTCGCCACCGGCTGCCGGTCCTGCGGAAGCCTCAGCAGCAAAGCAATCCAATGCCGCCCCTGTTTCAGGACAGGCTTCAGAATCAGAGCAAGTCTCAGAAGAAGAGGAGTTGAAGCGCGTTCTTCCCGTCATCACTGCGCTCAAACAAAAACGGCCGGACGCGATCATCTCCATCGATACGTACAAATCTGTAGTTGCAAAAGCAGCCGTACAGGCAGGCGCCGAGATCGTGAATGACGTGAGCGGATTTCTCTGGGATCCGCGGATGGTGAAGACACTCGCATCTTTGAAGTGCGGGGCTGTGCTGATGCATACACGCGGGCGACCCGATGAGTGGCATAGTCAGCCGCCAGCCTCGGATATCGTCCTTCAAGTGAAAAGGGAATTAAGAGACCGCGTCGATACGGCTCTGATGGCGGGAGTAAAACGGGATCGCATCGTGCTCGATCCTGGTTTCGGTTTCGGCAAGAAGCTGGAAGAAAATTATCCTCTGCTGAAACGCTTCGAAGAATTCCATCAGCTGCGCTATCCGCTGCTGGTAGGAGTTTCGAGGAAAGGATTTATCGGCAGAGCACTGGCACGCGATGGCAAAGATGCGCCGCTGAATGAGCGTCTTTACGGAACTCTGGCTGCTGAAACAGCAGCAATTCTGAAAGGCGCGCAGATAATCCGAACTCACGATGTGAGGGCGTGTGCGGATGCGGTGAGGATTGGGGATGTTGTTGTGTGATGCGTCTGGAACTTGCTCAAGCGGAAACCAAACACTGGGAGAAACCAAATCTCTGATTAAAACGAATGTGCTGCGAAATACATAACGACAGCAAACCCGACCACGGTGACGCACGGTATGACAAGCCACCATTTGCTTCCTTGCTGCGCGGCAAGTAGACCGAGCACCACTGACACTCCGACAGAGGCAAAATTAATCGGTTGGCGCCAATCGGAGAATGGTGGAACAAAGATGCTTACGAGCAGAACTACGCTAACAATACCTAGCTTCCGTGATCGCGTCATGCTGCCTCAGTCATTCTTGAACTTTCTTAAGAATGCATTCGTTAACCGCGTGAAGCGACAAACGAAAAACAGCCCACTACCCAATTCGTGAATCTCACCTAAAACACCTTGCTCGAATCCAGCAGAATCGTTACTGGCCCTTCATTTACCAACTCCACTTTCATCATGGCTTGAAATTGTCCTGTCTCGCATTTCAATCCTGCCGATCTGATTCGGCCTACAAAGTATTCGTAGAGTTCACGAGCACGTTCCGGCGGCGCGGCATCGTCAAATGACGGACGCTTGCCTCGGCGCACATCTCCGTAGAGCGTGAATTGAGAGACGACCAGTACTTCGCCGCGAATGTCCATGACGGAGAGGTTCATTTTTTCATTGGCGTCTTCGAAGATTCTTAGTCCCACGATCTTGTCGGCCAGGTAATCGGCGTCCGCTTCCGAGTCGGCTTTAGAAACGCCCAGAAAAACTAATAATCCGTTCGCGATTTGTCCAACGATTTCATTCGCAACCGCAACTTCGGCTTTACTGACACGTTGAATGACGGCACGCATTATTTTGAGGGCTCGCTCAACGAAGTTTCCTGTCCGGCGACGGACTGCCAGCGTCCATCGCGATATATAAATATGTCGGTGAAGCGAACTTTGGCAAGAGGGTTTCCTTTCGGATCGGTGACGGTGTTCAGTCCACGAACAAAGGCGAAGTCACCCTGGACATGAGGACTGATCTCGCTCAGCTGGTTATGCGAAGGTTTGCGCTGAGGCACGTGGGCCAGTGTTTCGCCGCGATTGTGCAGATCTCCGTGGATATCGGCGTCTTCAAATTCATCGGCCAGGATGCAGGCTACGGCGTCTCCGTCGTTCACTTCTAGAGCCTTGGCCCAGGTGCGTTCAAGCTGCAACAATGCGCTGCCATCTTTCGGCTGGTCTTTCGGGCAATTGATGCCGAGAGCGAATGGGGCAAGGCTCAGAAGAAGAATCCAAAAAGCAAATTTCATATTCAGTACACCTCTAGGCGGGATGATCCGCGTAGTTTTCGAGCATATAGAGTTGCCGAGATTTTGTACTGATTGGCGGCATGGCGAAGATATGAGTATGGCGGACGGGCGAGGACGCCCGTCGCTACATTGAATCAAGATCGAGCAGTTCACCTACGAGAACCGCGAAACCACAGGGAGCACAGAGAACACAGAGGAGACCGCCCAGCGTTGACCGCAGTGAGGGCCAGCAATTAGGATTTCTTCTGGATAATTTTCGGGGAGAATGCCCCAGAATCCGGCAACATGGTTCTCGAGCGCAGTGGACTGCTCCTTTACACTGCTTCGCTCGGGCCAGTACACTACTCGTTCCCTTTTACGTTTTGCGGAGGTGAGAAAAGTATGGCTACTGAAGTGAATAAAGAAGCGGTTGAGAAGGTGAAACAGATCATTGCCGAGCAGTTAGGTGTGGATGAAAGCGAAGTTACGCCGAGCGCATCGTTCGTCGACGACCTGGGAGCGGATTCCCTCGATCAAGTCGAACTGGTGATGGCGCTGGAAGAAGCATTCGACGTCGAAATTCCTGACGAAGACGCCGAGAAAATTCGCACCGTGCAGGATGCGGTCGACTACATCGACAAGCACGCCAAGGCGAAAAAGTAATCGACTGGATTAACTGATTTCAACGCAGCGGACGAGTTTGGATTGCGCAAGCTCGCCCGCCGGGCGGGAATCCCGGAATATTTGTCTTTAACCAATAATCAATAATCGTCTCGACAATCAGTGTTCGACGCTGCGGCGTTTTCGATGCTGAAGATCATCTAATAATCAGGCGGTGCTTACCGTCTTTAATTTAGCAACAGAACAAGGGGAGAATGAATGGCCGCCGTGGATGAAAAAGTAAAGCAGATTATTGTGGAGCAATTGGGAGTCGATGACGCGGAAGTTACGCCAAGCGCGTCGTTCGTAGACGATCTGGGTGCTGATTCACTGGATACCGTAGAACTCGTTATGGCCTTCGAAGAATCTTTCGAGATCGAGATTCCCGATGAGGATGCGGAGAAAATCCGCACGGTTCAAGATGCGATCGACTACATCGGAAAGAATTCGAAAGGCGGAAAATAGTTGGAGCGCAGGGTCGTAGTTACTGGAATCGGCCTGGTCTGTGGAGTCGGAAACACCACGGAAGAAGTGTGGAAGAATCTGCTCGCGGGCAAGAGCGGCATCGGGCGCATCACGCAATTTGATGCGTCACAGTTCGCTTGCCAGATCGCGGCTGAAGTCAAGGACTTCGATCCTTTGCAGTTTGTCGAGAAAAAAGAACTGAAGAAGATGGGACGCTTCATCTACCTGGCGCTGGGCGCGGCGGAAGAAGCGATGCGGTCGTCGGGGCTGGATGTGACACCTGAGAATGCGGAGCGAGTGGGCGTGCATATCGGGTCGGGAATCGGCGGATTCGATTTTATTGAGCGCGAGCATTTGAATTTGATAAGAGGCGGACCGCGCAAGATCTCTCCATTTTTTATTCCGGGGGCGATTGTGAATTTGGCCGCTGGCCATGTTTCGATGCGCTTCGGCGCCAAGGGTCCTAACGAAGCGACTGCGACGGCGTGCACTACCAGCGCGCATTCCATCGGAGATTCTTTCAGGATTATCCAACGCGGCGATGCTGACGCGATGATCGCGGGCGGAAGTGAAGCTGCGATCACGCCTCTGGGTGTGGGCGGCTTTGCCGCAATGCGAGCGCTGTCTACGCGGAATGATGATCCCGAGAAGGCGAGCCGTCCATGGGATTCGGCGCGGGATGGATTTGTGATGGGTGAAGGCGCGGGAATTTTGATTCTCGAGGAATTGGAATTCGCTCGCGGACATAATGCAAAAATTTTGGCGGAAGTGGTTGGCTATGGCATGAGCGGCGACGCATACCATATCACGCAACCGGCGCCCGAGCATGAAGGCGGATTCCGAGTTATGAAGAACGCTTTGCATGATGCCCAAGTCAACCCAACCGATATCGGATACGTGAATGCTCACGGGACTTCTACGCCGATCGGCGATGCGCTCGAGGCACATGCTATCCGCAATTTCTTTGGAGAGCACAAAGTTCCGGTGAGTTCGACTAAATCAATGACCGGTCACTTACTGGGCGGGGCGGGCGGTTTGGAGGCTGGGATTACGATATTGGCGCTTCGCGATCAGATACTGCCTCCGACAATTAATCTGGAGAACCAGGATCCAGATACGATGAATATGGATTTTGTTCCGAACCATGCGCGCAAAGCGCCGGTCGAGTACGCTCTGTCAAACTCATTCGGATTCGGTGGCACCAACGGAGCACTCTTGTTCCGGCGCTGGACTTCGTAGGGGCTTTACCTGATTACGAAACTTCCATTGGTACATGTAATCTTCCTATCTGTTACCTGTACCGTTCCGCGAAATCCTCTTGTCACTTCGTAACCTTGTTGGCCTCAAGCTCAAAGATTAGTCTCCTCTCATGTCGCCACGATCTCTCTTGTTCTCCTCCAACGAGGAGACGTCGCGCCAGATAGGCCAAGCTCTTATTGAGCTCGATTTCTCTGTTGATTCTTGCCGAGAAATCTTCGCCGCTCTGGAAAAACTCACCACGCGCCGCTACGAAGCGGTCATTGCAGACTCCTGTGATGGAGCGGAAGCCGCGTTCCTGCTGAAAACAGCGCGCGAGCTGAAGAGCACGCAATCCGCTTTCACCGTTGTGCTTGGGGATTCGGAGGGGCTATCCGCCGATCTGACTGGGGCGACCCATGTTCTGCGGAGCCCGTTTATTTCCGAGAAGGTGAAGTACGACCTCCTTACCTGCGATGTGTTCCTGGCGAACATGAGGAGCTGGTTGACTCCGGCTGAGTCGTCAAGGAAGGCAATCGACGCTGCAGCGGTTGATTCCAGCGCGCTTGGCGAGTTGGAACCGCGAGTGATTGCAACGGAGCCGCAGGAATTTCGCGCTATTGAGCCCTCCCCTATTCAATCTCAGATACTTGCGGAAGCCGGTGGTTTTGATCCGATGGAAGATGTCGATGCGAGTCTTCCCTCTCACTCTGATATCCAGACATTGTTTGCAAACGCGAATGCTCAAGCAGAAGCGAGCACCAAGAGCGGGCCGATCATCCCTTTGCTGCTGTGCGTCGGACTAGGCGCGGCGATGCTCTTTACTGACTATGTTTTTGACGAGCATCCATTGTGGAGCAGGGTGGTGAGTGCATCGTCAAATATTGGACGTGACGTGGAGGCTCGAGCAGAAGCTCTGATTCACAGGGGAGCACGCAATCGCGTCAAGGACGAAGGGCAGCCACCCGAGGCTGCGCAGGTTAGAGGCCGAAGATTCCGTTCAAGAAACGATGCACGCATTCACGTTACCGAAATCTACCCGAATATGCCGGTTCAGCAGCCCTCCCCCATCGCAACCGAGCTGGCTACGTTTATGCTGACGAACGAGGAGACGCCTGCGGCAGTTGGTCTGGAACTTGGCAATCGGCCCTCCCCGCTTTTCGGTGATCCTCTCTTTGCCACTTCCATCTTTGCTCCTCCGCTCGTAGCGGCATCCGCGGCCGCTCCGGAGAGTTTGCATATTGGGTCTCGGCCACCGATCGCCGACCATGAGTTGCCAGCGGATGTTCCCACTCGTCTGGTGAGAGCGTTGTTACCGGTGAATCTTACGGGGGACCTTGCGGACAAGCTGCTGCTCGAAAAAACCCTGCCGTCTTATCCTGCGTTGGCAGTGCGGTCGCGCCTTCAAGGTTCGGTAGTGCTGCAGGCATTGATTGGCACGGACGGAATGATCCGGGATCTGAAGCTGCTGAGCGGTCCTATGCTACTGGGAAAGGCGGCTTGTGAAGCGGTAAGGCAGTGGAAATATAAGCCGTACTTGCTCGAGGGACACGCCGTGGAAGCCACGACGCTGGTCACGGTAGATTTCAAACTGCCTTAGAAGTCGTCCGGCTCGTGAGGATCAGAAAACATACACTTGCCCATTCCTACAGTTTCACTGGTTTTCTTAGTTGGGAACTGCTCGGACTCAATCGAAAACCGTTAAGCCGACTTGCCGCTATACTAGCCCTTTGCCGAGCCATCGCTCAACGGAGAAGGCATGTCGAGTCTCAAGGAATTTCGCGGCCTCAGCACGACTGAAAATCGAAACCGAGCCATGATTAGCGCGCCACGGGAAGCTTGAGCGACTTACGAACGCGCCTAAAAACGTCGCCTTCGGCAACACCGCTGGTGTCGCCAATGTCAATCGCGGTCCGCAGCGCAGCCAGTTTTGCTTCGTACTGCTGCTCCTCGCGCTCCAAAGTACGTAATCCGGCGCGCACGACCTCACTCGCGTTTTCGTAACGTCCGCTCTTCACTTTTGCGGCTACGAAGTGGTCAAGTTTATCAGTCAGATTGACATTGCGAGTAGGCATTGTGAGGCCCCTTTGATGAACGTGGATATTTGTATGAGTATAAAATAAGTTGGCAAAGATTGCCAATACTAGAACCGGCAATTCTTGGCGACACGGCTTCATGGCGATACGTATCCGTACGGGACCTCGGCAAAAATAAGGTGGTCCAGCCTTTGGACCGGCTAGTCCGTCATTAAGTTTTCGCGTCACGGAGTTGCGAAGAGCCTTCTTGTCCCCTATTGTCGCTGCTTTCGATAGTGACAGAAAGTCCTACTGGTTTCTGCTCGCTTTTCTATGACTTTGAAAGCTGGATTACAATGAACAGTGTCAGGGAGCTTTGTGAAAGGGGCGTGGATGATAGCACTCCCAGCATCGTGGCCGCACGTGTCGGTCGTATCGGTCATCGACATTCTGCTGGTGGCGCTGATCATTTACGAATTCCTTGCTCTTATTAAGGGAACGCGCGCCGCACTGATGCTGGTGGGGATTGGAACGCTGGCGATCTTATTTTTTTTCATTCGTCTCGGCGACTTGGGCGCGGCAAATTGGCTGATGAACCGGCTGCTGCCCTACTCGGGATTTGCTCTTATCGTTGTTTTCGCTCCAGAAATTCGACAGGCTTTGGCACGACTCGGCCGAAGGCTCACATTGAGCCGCGCGGCATCTGCGGAAGCGGATGCTTATGATGACATCGTGCTCGCCGCCAATTTATTTTCGCAAAATCAGACGGGCGCGCTCATTGTGATTGAGAGAGACATAGGACTTCGCACATACATAGAAAGCGGGGTTCCCCTGGGCGCGCATCTTTCCTATGATCTGCTGGCGACGATCTTCCGTCCCAGCGCTCCGTTGCACGATGGCGCAGTGATCGTACAGAGAGATCGCATTGCGGCGGCGGCGTGCTTCCTTCCTCTCTCTATGAATCCGGTTCTATCGACTCAACTTGGGACCAGGCATCGAGCGGGCATTGGCGTCACTGAAGAAACCGATGCAATTTCCGTGATTGTCTCAGAGGAAACTGGCAGCATGAGTCTGGCTATAGCCGGCCATATTGAGCGCGATCTCACGGTTGAGCAGCTTCGGGAACGATTGGGTGGACTATTGCGGCGGTACGTCCCGCAATCTACTTTGCCGACTGCGATCAACCGGGGCAGCGAAACTCTCGATACGATTCGATCGGAAGATTCAGAAACATCCTTGGCGCGCATGCAAGATTCCCGCGAAGAGGATCGCCGACTATGAGAGATTTTTTTCGTCGTCATGTGGCACACAATTTTGGATTGAAAGTGTTGTCTCTGGTCCTCGCAGTGGGCCTTTGGCTGGCGGTTGCGCATGATCAGCCCGCGGAAGTTGCAGTGGAAGTACCTGTCGAGTTCCATAACATTCCTGCGAACATGGAGATCAGTTCGGAAAATGTCAGCCGTGTACAGATCCGGCTGAGTGGTCCGGCGCGAACCATCCATCGACTGCAACCGTCGGATATTTACGCAGAGATTGATCTGAGTGGGCTCAGGCCGGGTGAGCGTACATTTGACTTAACAGACCAGCAGGTCCATCGTCCGCATGGCCTGGATGTGGTGCAGATCATTCCCAGCGAGTTTCGCGTGGCTTTTGATTCGCGAATGATTCGCCAGGTCGACGTGCATCCACGCGTGGTTGGGACATTCGCTGCTGGCTACGAAATCAAGCAGGTTTTGGTTGATCCTTCCAAAGTCGCGGTAAGTGGCCCGCAGGCGCGAGTCGAAGCCATTGATGCCGCGATTACCGATCCCATTGATGTCACCGGCACGCTCGACAGGGCAACATTCGCGCGGCATGCTTACGTACCAGATCCGTTAATTCAGGTTGTTCGAGCCGAGCCGGTGCGAGTTACAGTTATTATGGAGAAAGTTCCTGCCAACGCCGGCGTACATTAAACAAGAATGACATTCCAGACCAGAAAACTCTTCGGAACCGATGGGATTCGCGGTGTTGCGGGCGAATTTCCTTTGACCACAGAAAGTACATACCTGATTGGCCGAGCCCTTGGCCATGATTTGAAAAAAACTAATTCGCGCGCCAGCGTCGTTATGGGCCAGGATACGCGTGAGTCAAGCCGATGGATTGCGGACCGAGTGACACTTGGGCTCGCGTCAGCAGGCTGTGAAGTTCACAGCGCTGGCGTGATTACGACTCCCGGGGTCGCTTATTTGGCGCGTTCGCGGAGACTTTCTGCCGGAGTTGTGATTTCGGCTTCACACAATCCCTGGACGGACAATGGGATCAAGGTGTTTTCTGGTGACGGCTATAAATTGCCCGACAGCGATGAGTTGGCAATTGAGCACGAAATCTTTTCTTTGCTGGCCGATCCGGGATCGCACCCGGAGCCGGCGATCAAACTTCCATCAAGCTTGCCGGGCGAAGAGGGCCTGCGTCACGCTTATATCGAATGGTTGCAGACGAATGTAAAAACCGATCTCAGCCGATTGCGAGTTTTGGTGGACTGCGCGAATGGAGCGGCTACTGCGGAAGCTCCTGAGCTTTTTCGTGCATGCAGAATTCAGGCGACAATTGTTGCCGCTTCGCCGGACGGGAAAAATATTAATGAGAATTGCGGTGCGTTGCATCCGAGCATTGCGGCGAAGCAGATCGCAGAGAGTGGCGGCCGATTCGATCTGGGCGTGACCTTCGATGGAGATGCGGACCGCGCACTTTTCAGTGATGCCAATGGATGCGTAGTGAATGGAGACGCGGTGCTGTTGTTGGTGGCGCGGGATATGCAATCGCGGGATGCGCTGCCGGGTTCCACGATTGTCGCGACCACAATGTCGAATATGGGATTGGAAATTGCGCTGCGAAACTCCGGCATTCGAATGCTGCGCGCCAATGTAGGCGACAAGTATGTGTTGGAGGAGATGCTCAAGACGAACGCTATTCTTGGAGGCGAGCAGTCTGGGCATATCATTTTTCGCGATGGCGAGGCTACGACCGGCGATGGCTTGTTAACTGCTTTGCGAGTAATGGAAATTATCGCGCGGACAGGTAAGCCGCTGCATGAACTCATCGGCGATTTGAAGACGCTTCCACAGACAATTCAAAATGTGCGGGTACGCGAGAAAGTTCCATTTGCGCAAGTTCCGGAAATTCAACAGGCTATTGAAGCCGCAGAACGCGAGTTGGATGGGAATGGGCGAGCGGTGGTGCGTTATTCGGGAACTGAAGCGCTGGCGAGAGTGATGATCGAAGCGGAGTCCGAAGAGAAGATGAAGGCGCTGGCGGGGAACATTGCGGGAGCGATTCGGGAGACGCTGGGCGCGTAGGCTTGCGGAATTAATTGCATTGAATCTTTCGCGGCCTAAGGGCCACTCAAGATGACATTGTCTGATGAGATTCGTTTCCCAACTTGCGGCATTCTGGAATTTGATTCTTCTCATTGCTGTAGTAGGAACGCTGCTGTGGTTCGTCTATGGATTTTTTCTCCGCAGATTGATCCGGGCCAGAAGAATCGCTAATGCGAGATCACGACGAATGATGCGCGAGGCAGCGGAACGCGGTGGGAACAAGAGCTCTTAGCTGCAAAGAAGGATTCGCAAAGGATTCCAAAATAAAACAGGTGGACGGCTAGTCCAAGTCGCGCCAGTTCGGCCCTACTCCGATTTCTACCAATAGCGGTACTGACAGCGATGGATGGACGTTCTCCATCTGCTCTCGTACCAGCGTTCGCATGGTGTCGACCTCCGCTTCCGGGACTTCGAACACTAATTCATCATGCACTTGCAGGGTCATTCTCGATTTCAGTCCTTGATCGCGCAAGAGTTTATCGACACGGATCATAGCTAAGTTTGATTAAGTCGGCTGCGGTTCCCTGCAATGGCGTGTTCACGGCAGTGCGTTCGGCAAAGCCGCGCAGATTCGCATTCTTGCTGTTGATGTCCGGGATCGGACGCACCCGTCCGAAGAGCGTTTTAACGCTTTGATCGCGACGGGCTTCTTCAAGCGTGTCATCGATAAATTTGCGCACTCCGCTGTATTTTTCAAAATAGGCATCGATGAACTGCTTGGCTTCGCGAGGTTCGATTCCCAAATTCTGCGAGAGTCCGAACGGAGAAAGACCGTACACGATTCCGAAATTAACAACTTTCGCTTGGCGACGATGATCCGGCGTGACCATCAAAGGCGGTACACCAAAGACCTGTGATGCCGTGAGAGTGTGGATATCATCGCCGTTTCGATACGCTTCCACCAGCAATTTATCTTTTGAAAAATGCGCCAGCAGGCGGAGTTCGATCTGCGAATAGTCGGCGGCCAAGAGCACGTGTCCGGGTTCGGCAGTAAAGGCCGCTCGAATCTCTCGTCCAAGTTCGGTCCGAATTGGAATGTTCTGCAGATTTGGATTAGTCGACGACAGGCGGCCAGTTGCGGTTCCCGTCTGTCCAAAGGTTGTATGCAAGCGGCCGCTGGAGTGATTCAGCAAGGCAGGGAGCGCGTCGACGTAGGTCGATTTTAATTTTGTAAGCTGGCGGTATTCGAGAACGAGTCGTGGAGCATCATGACTTGCGGCCAGAGATTCCAGGACATCGACCGCAGTCGATATCATTTTGCCCTTGCCGTACTTCACAGGCTTGGGCAGATTCAGTTTATTGAAGAGAACATCGCCGAGCTGTTTGGGTGAACTGATATTGAACTCGGAGCCGCAGCACTCGTAAATCTGCTTTGCCTTAATGTCGATCTCGCGCTCCATTCGCGATGACATTTTGGTTAGTGCGTCGCGATCGATTTTTACACCTGCATGCTCCATTCGGGTAAGCACCGGAACCAGAGGCAGATCGATATCTGCGTAGAGCTTTTGCAGTCCTTGAGCTTCGACTTCCCCGCGCAGCGCGGTTGCAAGACGTCCAGTGATGTCGGCGGACTCCGGCAGTGTTCCACTCAGCTTCAAGTTGAAGCGGCGCAAAGCCACGTCAGGCAGGCGATGCGATGAATAGGTTGGGTCGAGCAAATACGAATACAACATGGAATCGTGCTGCACTCCGGCGAGTGTAATCCCCTGCCGCTCGAAAGCATGAGCTGCGGTTTTGTAATCGTGAATAGCCTTGACCAGAGTCTCGTCAGCGAGGGCGAGCCGCAAGCGCTCTGACGCATCTGCATTTTCGGCAGCAACGGTCGCGGCTGTGCCAGGATTCGCGGAAACAGCTATGTCGCGGGGCCGGACAGGCTCTAACGTCTCAGTCGTCAGTGGCAGCAGTGCTTCTTCCAGATCTTCCTCTTCGGCTTCTTCCGGTTCGGTTGCTTTGGATTCTGCTTCCACTGCAACGGCGAGCGCACCGCTTACCAGAACCGCTTTGAGAATAACTTCCACATCTTCGGCTGATTTTGCCTCGGTGTAATTTGCCTCTGTTACCTCGACTACGGGAAGTAACTCTTTTAATAATGAAGAGAATTCGAGTTCCGTGAACAGGGATCGCAGGGATTCGATATCAGGCTGGCCAACCTTCATGGCCGCCACGTCCAATTCAATGGGAACGTCGCAATCGATCGTCACCAGCGTCTTGCTAAGAAGAATGTTGTCTCGATTGTTTTGCAGCGACTCACGATAGGTTTTCTTTTCGACTTCCGCGGCACGGTCGAGCGCTGCCTCAACAGATCCAAAACGCCTGATGAGTTCCACGGATCCTTTGTCGCCAATTCCGGGCGCGCCGGGTATGTTGTCGATGGAATCACCGCGCAGTGCCATCACATCGATGACTCGCTCCGGAGGCACGCCGAGAATTTCTTCCACTTTCTGGGCATCACAGATCAGATTGTCTTTGGGCGGGTTTAAGACGAGTACGTGATCGTTAACGAGTTGGAGCATGTCCTTGTCGCTTGAGACAACGTAAGCACAGTAGGATTCGGCGACCGCTTTGCGAGCCAGGGTACCGATTACGTCGTCGGCTTCGTAGCCTCCAAGTTCAAGGATCGGAATGCGATAGGCTTCGAGCGCTCGACGAATATAGGGCAACTGTTGCGCCAAATCGCCCGGCATCTCTTTGCGATTGGCTTTGTAACCGTGATATTCGATCTCCTGAAAGCTTTGTGTCTTCAGATCGAACCTTCGAACGTTGGTAATACCTTGAGCTTGCTGATCCCGGAAAGTCGGCGCGGCGACATCAAACACCGCGGCAATGTACTGCGGAGAAAAATCATCGCGAAGTTTGCGCAGCATGTTGACGAAGACATAGGTTGCCGCCGTCGGCAGTCCAGTTTTGGTGGACATCCCGCGCTGCCGCGCCATAGCGTGGTAGGCGCGAAAGATAAACGACATGGTGTCAATAAAGAAGATGCGGTCGCGTGTGTTGGTATGGGGGCTCGGCTTAAAGCGATCGGAAGCAGAGGCGGAGGAGTCCGCAGTTTCAGCAACGGCAGTCGAGGATTTCTTCTTGGAAGGCAATACTCAAATTTTAACAGGCGAGAAGCCCACGGGCAGCTATTCGAAGCTGATGGTGAAGTCAGCCTTCACGAATTTACTTTTCAGGCCACCAGGAGTATTCCGAAAAACGAGCGAATACCTTTGCTGCAGCTCGTGTGTCGCGGGTACCGCAAAGTCGACAACTTGGTTATATGACGGCTCAGTCTCATAGGTAGTGCTTCCTGATCTACCATGGGAAAAGTCATCGAATTCTTGGTCATTCAACAGCATCAAATCTATATTTGCATTCTGGTTACTGGTAATGCCGGAACCATTCACCTGCGAAAACGACACGAAGTTGCCGTGCAGTGTGGGCTTGATAGTGTGAGCAGGGACGATGAAGTCGAATTTTTCATAGCTCTTGAGAGTAAAGGTCTTGTGCAGGAAATGATTAGGTGGAGAAGTAGCCAAGGATGAAACGTGATCTACGGACGGGGCTGCTTCCGATTTGACTTCGTCCGATTTCTGGCTTTTCGAGCAAGCGATCGCGAATGATAGCAAGGTGAGCGCTACAAATAAGCCAAAGTCTCTGGTTGCGATTCGCATCGAGTTGTGATTTTTCTAACCCTTATTTCCCAGCGCCGGATTCGGTTTGCCAAACTCGGTGTTGTAGTGCAGTTTTATTTCTCCGCAGGTTCCACGTTCCGGGGAATATACCACGCAGGTATCGAACGGGCGCGAATATACATGCAAGCTTACGGCTCTTGCCTTGAACTCGCTGGGATTCAGCACTCTGTGCACAGGATCCCCAGGATTAACCGCGCATGGGTGAGATGGATTCATCTCGACCGTGTCAGACGTTTCCAGATGACACCGTCCCTCGTCCAGTTTTTGCGATACGAGGTGGTAATTTTCAACCAACAAGCGCCCGATGGGAACAGCCATCCAACAATTCTGATCGCGGTGATTGTGAACCGAACTGGCTTGGCCGGTCTCCCAGCAAATAGCGATTAGTTCATACAGCGGTGTTTTGTCGATCAAATTGCGCGTGTAATGCTGGCGATCCCAGGTCAGGTAGGGCGTCAGCGTCTCAGGCGAAACAGGGTTATGCTCCATGAATGCCAGGATGTCAGGCGTGCGATCAAAGGCAGGCTCGGGGAATTTTTGCAATTCCGTTACAAAATGTTGGATTGATACTTGCCTGGAAAGAATTTCTGTACTCATGATCCACCTTCGTAAAGTATAACTCTGGTTGGGTTTTCACTATTCCACAAACATGCAATCGCCATAGGAATAAAACCTATACTTTTGTTCGACCGCATGCTCGTAGGCCCGTAGCACGTTCTCCCTACCGCCGAATGCACAAACCAGCATGAGCAAAGTCGATTCGGGAAGGTGGAAATTGGTCAACATCGCGCCGACAACTCGGAACTCATATCCCGGATAGATGAAGATATCTGCTTCTCCTTGGCCAGGAGTCACCCTGCCCGAAGATCCCCGTTGGGTTGAATACTCTAGTGTTCGAACCGTAGTGGTACCTATCGCGACAATACGCCTTTTTTCGGAGAGAGCGCGATTGATTGTGTCCGCTGCTTCTTCGGAAATTGTGTACGACTCGCGATGCAGCTTGTGATCCTCCACCCGATCCACTCGGACGGGCTGGAATGTTCCTAGACCTACGTGCAAGGTAATCTCGGCCGTTTCGATGCCACGTTTCTTGATGGTGTTGATGATCTCTCGAGTGAAATGCAGGCCAGCGGTCGGTACGGCAACCGACCCGCGCTCTCTGGCATAAACGGTTTGATAACGGTCTTTATCTTGTGGGTCGTCCGGCCGGTCAATGTAGGGCGGGAGAGGCACATGCCCGATCTGTTCAACTTTGTCGAAAAAGCGATCGCACGGCTGAAAGCGGATCTGCCGCTCGCCGAAGTTGCCGCGAGCAATTACTTCGGCACTCAGCTCATCCTTATCTCCAAAGAACAGGCGCTCCCCTATGCCGATCTTGCGTCCCGGACGAACCAGACACTCCCAGTCGTTTGGTTCTACCGAGATCTGGCGCGTAAGAAGAACTTCCACTTTGCCTTTCAGGAACTCTCGCCTCGCCGGATTGTTCGGACTAATTGGCTGGGCCAAGCTGCCGCTTCTTCTCCCGTAAAGACGAGCGGGAAAAACCCGGGTGTTGTTGAAGATGATCAGGTCATCGGGTCGGAGCAGATCCACGAATTCCCTGAATTCCCGATCATGAGCTTTCCCCGAGGAACGCTCGAGGTGCAACATACGAGAAGCGGCTCTGTCCGAAAGCGGGGTCTGGGCAATCAGTTCATCGGGGAGCAGGTAGGCAAATTCCGAGACCAGCACGTTCTCGATTATAGTGTCACCATTAGTTCCCGGCTTGGATCCCTGAATTTACGGATTGTTTCGGTCCGTGCCGTGCGGTACTATACGCGGACTGACTGCCTGCCCTAATTTCAGTGGGTACCATGCCAAGCGAACGTCAATATCGGCGAGAGATCGTTTTCTTCGGGAAAATGCTGCACGACCGCGGCTATGTCGCCGCTATGGACGGCAATCTGTCAGTACGCCTCGGGGAAAATCGCATTCTGTCCACTCCTACTTCTATGTGCAAAGGGATGATGCGCTCTTCTGACCTCGTCATCGTGGACATGGAAGGCAAAGTGGTGGCAGGTAAACGCAGCGTTTCCAGCGAAATCGGAATGCACCTGCTGATATATAGGAATCGTCCGGACGTACGAGGTGTCGTACACGCCCACCCGCGCACCGCGACCGGTTTCGCCGCCGCTGGAATTGCCTTGAACAAGCCATTAGTGTGCGAAGTCGTGATCGGGTTGGGCTCGATTCCATTGGCGAAATACGGAACCCCGGGAACACCTGAGTTGGCCGAAGCATTAGAGCCGTTAGTTTCTCAATATGACGCGATTCTCATGTCAAATCACGGAGTCGTCACCTACGGCACCGACTTACATCAGGCGTACATGAAGATGGAAACGGTCGAGCACTTTGCCGAGATTGCCCTGGTCACACATATGCTCGGATGCCAGCAGCCACTCGGCGACCGAGAACTTGAGAAGTTGATGATTGTGCGCACCAAGTATCAAGGGAACAAGTCCGCTGCGCCTATGCCGTTGGCAATTGGGGACGGGAACGGAAATGGCCATCACAGTCAACCTCGGCCCGCCAGCGGGCAGACGAATTCCATGCCGGGTTCGCGAAAACGGGTCTCAACGGCTTCGCGATAAAAGCCGGATCTCTTGCTTCCTATAAATCTGGTTAACCATTTGCATCTGTCGTAGAATGCCAGGATGAGCCCCGCCTCAACAATTCCGCAGGATTTACTCGATATCTTAGTTTGCCCCCTTTGCAAGAAGCCCCTAACTTTGAAAGACACGGGGGAGAGCCTTAAATGCGCGGAATGCAGGCGAGTGTATCCGGTCCGGGACAACATTCCCGTTTTGCTGATCGACGAAGCTGTTATCGATCCCTTCTGACGATTCTCCGTCTGAGAAACTTACCGCACTTCGACGAACAGTAGCCTTGCCGCTTAACAACCGCCGTAATCCCACCTATCCATTTTGGAAGTCCTCGCCTCGGTTCTCTGACGACAATTTGTGTCAAGACATAGGCTCAGATTGCGACAGTTTTCGTCGCTTCCGGAAAGAATTGCCTCGCAACTTAGTCCATCTCAAAGGGTTTAAGTAATCCAGTAGGCTCTTTCGAAGGTACATAGGGAGACGGCCAATTGCGGCAACAAAATTGCATGCAACGTAGCTGGCACCCAGTGAGTCTAATAAGCAAGTGGTTGAGGTCGGAGTCGGAGGTGATGACGGCCATGAAAGAACGATTCTCGGAAAACGAACTTACGTCTTTGCGAAACGATCTACTGCAAGGTGGATTGATCGACTTTCGCGAGGCCGCCGAACTAGTACAGATATTCCTGATGGGCAGGGGTTACGGTGTTTCTCCGCAAGCTGCCAGAGATGCGGTTGGCCGAGTAGAAATGGCCGGTTGCGCCCTGCCGGTGTTGCAGCACGAATTGGAGAACCTCGCTCTGGTGATGTGAGCGGTGAAGGAGCGGGGCTGAGGACGAATTAAGAAGATCTAGGGGGCTGCGGAACCAAGCGGTTCTCCGAAGGTGGAAGTAAAGAGAAGCAGCCGGACCAACCAGTCCGGCTTTTCCCTTTTAAGGACCACTGGTTACTCGTATCTGAGACTCTCTACCGGGTCCAGTTTCGCGGCCCGAGCTGCCGGAACCGTACCAAAAAGTATCCCTACAAGGGAAGAAACCACGATTGCCACTATCGCCGACAATCCCGAGATTG
Organism: Terriglobia bacterium; assembly: GCA_963791575.1. Classification (GTDB taxonomy): domain Bacteria; phylum Acidobacteriota; class Terriglobia; order Terriglobales; family Acidobacteriaceae; genus JAOAPG01. Next base: position 63,260 of record CAWBSY010000009.1, read on the forward strand.
GGATGCGGTATTCCGTCAGAAAACGTACCGAGTACGGAATCGCAAGCCCGATAATTACTCCTATGAGGCCGCCGCCAACCGAAATCAGAACTGCTTCGGACAAGAACTGAAACCGTATTTCGCGGTTAGTTGCACCCAAGCGCCTTACGAATCCCAATCTCGCGGATGCGGGCACTTACGGTAGCCAGCATGATATTCATGATTCCGATGCCACTTACCAAAAGCACGACGGCAGCAACCAGGAACAGCACTACAGTTAAAGCATTAGCGGTTTTCTCGGCAACCGAAACGAGTTCCGTCAGATTGCTTATGTTGTAAACCGACTCTGCCCGGTGTCGGGACTGGATCACACGACGAACCTGTTCCGTAGCTGGCACCACCAATGCAGGGTCACTCACCGAAAAATAGATTTGCTTCACTGTTGGAGTGTCGGTGAAGTATCGACTCACGGTATAAGGAATCGCCATCGTGTTGTCGATGACTTCCGATTGTCCGAAAGTATCCACACGCTCTTTGAAGGTGCCGATCACAGTGAAAGGCAGGCCGCTTAGCTTGATGACTTTGCCGACGGCGGCTTCGGTTGATCCATAAAGCTGCTCGGCCATTTTCTGGGTAATCACGCCTACTTTGTTGTGAGCCTGCTCGTCCTGAACATCGAAGAATCTTCCAGAAAGCACAACCAGGTTGCGCACCGCGCGGTACTCGGGAAACACGCCCAGGACAAGAACATCGCGCTCTTTCCCGCCGCCAATGGGAATGCGATCAGATAAAGAAACGACAGGAGATCCAGCAACGATGGCCGGCACGGCCTGTTCGGCGGCCCGCAAATCATCAATCGTCAGTGGGTCGGAGGTGGCCCCGCTAATTCGCTGCGACCCGCTTGCATACTCAGCGTCGATCAGATTGGCGCCAATGCCTTGAATCTGATTCAAGACATACTGCTTGCCAGTCATGCCGATGGTTACAACCAAGATCAAAGAAGCGGTGCCGATCACCATGCCTAACCCGGTCAGGGCAAAACGGACCTTGTTACTGCAAAATGTGTCGTAGGCGAAACTAATGATCTCGCCGAGCGCAAGTTGTGGCCTACGAATCTCAAGTGCTGTAACCGTGGGTGACATGCTGTGAATTAGATGCTACCCGGGCTGCGCGGGAGGCGCAATGTTAGGGTAGGCTCTGGGAAGCGGGCTCTAGGCTTTAGGCTTCAGACAGAAGCGTCAGGCCTTCGGTAAGTTGCGGAAAGACTCTAACTCCTCGACACGAACCGATTTCCTAGAGCCTGAAGCCTAAAGCCTGCTCCCCGATGCTTGCTTTTTGAATTCCAGATAAATGGTTTCTACCTGCTGCCTAGTTTCCTTCAAGCTACCCGAATTATCGATGACGTAATCTGCGTATTTTATTTTCTCTTCATCAGAAAACTGCGCGGCCATTCGGCGGGCGACTTCTTTTCGGGCGTTCGCTTCGTCTACTTTCATGCGCTCAGCCCAGCGTCCGATTCGCTGTTCCGGGCGGCAGGTCACCACAACCAATCGGTCAAAACTCTTTTCGGCGTGAGCTTCCAAAAGCAGGGCCGCTTCGACAACAGCAATGGCTTGCGGATCAGAGCGGCCGATTTCTGCCATCCAGTTGTCGTGATATTGGATTACTGCAGGATGGACGAGCTGATTCAGCTCTTGAATTCGCGATGGGTTTTCGGCGTTTCCTCTGGAGCATGATCCGAACGCGGCTTCCGCCAGCTTTGCGCGATTGATAGGTTTTATCCGAATTTAGAATTTCGGATCCGAAGTGCCGAACTACTGCCAGATAAACGGCCTGTCCCGGTTGCATCAACTGGTGTGCAATCTCATCAGCCTTAATCAGGTGCGCGCCGAGGGCGGAGAACATTTCGCCCACTGTGGATTTCCCAGAGGCGATACCGCCAGTCAAGCCAACTTTTAGCAAGTCAGTTCTTTCCTCGACGCAACTTCGCCGCCCGCACGGTATTTGCCATCAGCATTGCTATGGTCAGTGGGCCGACTCCGCCTGGAACCGGGGTCATCGCTCCCGCAATCTCAGCAACATTTGGATGGACGTCTCCCGCCAGTGTGGAACCCTTGCTGCGGAAAGTCTCTTCGCGCTTGGCATTTCCGGCAAACAACCGGTCGAATTCAGCTCGATCAGTAACCGAGTTCATTCCTACGTCGATTACTGTTGCGCCGGGCTTCACGAAATCGCGCGTAATCATTCCCGCTCTACCGATGGCGGCGATAAGAATATCGGCCCGACGGCAAACTCCTGGAAGATCGTGAGTCTTTGAATGGCAGACAGTAACCGTTGCGTTGTTGTTTAGGAGTAGCATCGCCGCCGGCTTCCCCACGATGTCACTGCGTCCTACAACAACGGCCTCCTGTCCGGCGATCGGAATATTGCTGCGCTTCAAGATCTCGATAACTCCTGCCGGGGTGCATGGCACCAGCCCCTCTCTCTGTGTCGAGAGCAGCCCAACATTCACGGGATGGAAACCATCCACATCCTTGCCGGGATCTACAGCCATCAGAATTTTCTTTGAGTCCACCTGCGAAGGCAACGGTAGTTGCACGAGAATGCCGTCAATGTCATCACGCGCATTTAATCCGAGGACGAGTTCAAGCAACTCTTCCGTGGAGACACTTTCTGCCGGAGTGTGTTTCTCACTATAAATGCCGACTTCTTCGCTGCTCTTTACCTTGCCGCGAACGTAGACTTCGGACGCCGGATTGTGACCGACCAACACAACGGCTAAGCCGGGCCGAATGCCTGCGGCGGCCAGCGTTTTCACTTCATTAGCGACCTCGGAGCGAATGTCACGCGCGATCTTGACGCCATCGAGAATAGTTGCAGACATGAAACCTCGTGATTCTGGCTTGCACCAAAAGTTTATCTGAAGTCGCGCGAAAGTTTTTCAGACTGAAGACCTAAAGACCTTAACTGCGAAGTGCGTGAAAAAGGGCCACAAAGAATGCTAAGCAACATTTGGAAAATTATCTATTCAACAATGGCTGCCGTTTGAACCTTAGCCTTTGGCCGAGAACAGCGGAAAATCCTTTGTCCCGACACTTTGAACATTGGCTTCGGCGAACTCCCTTACTCGATCGAGCGAGGCTTGCAGCTCTTGATGGCAGCTCTCCATTTGTGCGTCATCTGCTTTGGCAGGAACCGCGATTTGACGACTGACCCTCATCAGAGCCTTGGAGAATGGCTTGGGAATCATGCATCCGTCCCAGGTCCTCAGGATCCACGCATCCCCGACCGCGATGTGAAAAGCCACCATGGGTACGCCGGTTGTGCGCCCCAGCAGCACTGGACCTGGTTTCGCAACATAACGCGGCCCCCTTGGACCATCGATGGTGAATGCGACTGGCCAGCCTTGTTCCAGCACTTTCCGCATTCCTAATAAGGCGCGCACTGCACCCCGGCTGCTGGAGCCGCGGACCTTCACAAAGCCGAATTTACGAATGATGCGCCCGGTATATTCGCCATCGAAGCTGTCACTGGACATCACACGAATTCCAAGATTCCGCCAGATGTAGATCGCCGGAAAGACGCAGTTATGCCAGAAAGACAGAATCATGGGCCGAGTGTCCAGTCCCGCTGGTGCGCCCTCTTCGAAGGACACGGAAAATTTCAGTGTCGGACCGATGAGTCTGATTACGAGAAATCCCGCCCACGTGATTAAGGAAAGCAGTATCCGCTGGCGCAGAGTGAACCGCCCGTCTGGCGTGAACGGCGCGGTTGAAACTGGCGTGGTTGTAGCAGCACTCACCTTGCCTATTGTACCGTTCGGTGCTGCCCAGATTCATTCCACTAACAATGACACTCTCGTTAATCAACCCAGAGTGAACCCAGCACATCCAAGCCCGGATGCCCGATCACACCGAAGCAGCGGATAGGAGACTCACTGCTCCCGAGATCTTTGACGCTGCCGTAGCCAATGCGCGGGAGGAAATCAAACGGTCGGTCCGCACTTTGATATTTTCGGGCATTGCGGGTGGCGTCACCATGGGGCTGACAGGACTCGGAGTTGCGTCGGTTCGCGCTCTCATTGGAGATGGAGGATGGCAGCAGCTTGTTTCTTACGTGATTTATCCAGTTGGATTTATCACAGTGATTATTGGGCGCGCCCAGTTGTTTACGGAGAACACGCTATATCCAGTGGTTCTGGTTCTCGATAAGAGACGTTACCTCGCTGCAACACTGCGGCTCTGGGCCGTGGTGTTTGCCTCCAATGTCTTTGGCGCTTTGCTCTTCGCTTTGCTGATGACGAAGACCAGCGCCGTGCGGCCGGAAATCATCTCCCAACTTCTTAGACTTGGGATCGAATCAGCTCATGGCAGCGCGAGTCAACTTTTCTGGAGCGGCGTAATTGGAGGATGGCTCATCGCGCTGACGGCATGGACGGTTACGGCGAGTCACTGGACGATTGGCCAACTCGTCATGGTGTGGCTCCTAACGTTTGTTGTAGGCGTAGGCAAATTCGCCCACTGCATCGCTGCGAGTACAGAAATTCTTTCCGTGGTGGTTTCCGGCGGCATGCCGTTGATGGGGTACCTACGTTGGATCATTCCAGCGACACTCGGCAACATCTTCGGCGGTGTGTTCCTTGTTAGCCTGCTGAATTACGGCCAGGTACGCGAAATAATTTGAGTTTTTGTTCTCAATACTGTTTAGGAGTCTTGCTATGAAGTCCGGTGAAACCCTCGCATTGTCGGCAGCCATTGGCGCACTTGCCGGGTTGCGTGCTTTCACGCCTCCAGCCATTGTCAGTCAGGCCGCAAGACACAATCTGATCGGTGTCCGTCGGTCCCGCTTACGATTCTTACGATCTCCTGTTACCGCGAACATCATTACCGCTCTCGCTGTTGGAGAGTTGATTGGAGATAAACTGCCGTTTACTCCCAGCCGCCTTCAACCCGCTGCCTTGGCAGTTCGGGCCACCTCTGGCGCGCTCTGCGGAGCAGCGATTTCTATGGCAAGCAGTACGGGCAAATCGCTCACGAGCAGATTACGAAGAGGCAACACATTCAAACGAAGTTATCCATCAGGCATTGCCATCGGAGCAATTCTCGGAGGCGTCGGCGCAATCGGAGGAGCGTTTGCGGGATACCATCTCCGCCGAAGTCTTACCCATCATCTCGGGGCTCCCGACCCTGCAATTGCAGTCATTGAAGATCTGGTCACAATCGCCGGCACCGTCGCGATCGTATCCAAAGAAACAAGCATCTTGTCGATTGTGAGTGCTGGCGTGCTTTAATGGGTTCGGTTGTGAGGGAGGAATTCCATGGGCATCAGACGATACGATTTGGCTTTGATTGTTCTTGTGTGTGTCTCCACGTTCGCGTTTTCACAACAAGGTGGAAGCCCGACCGACGAGAAGACGATCCGCGACGCCGACGCATTGTGGTCGCATGCAACCGAGACAAAGGATCTCGAACAAGCGGTTTCCTTTTACGCGGATGACGCTTCCGTGCTCCCGTTCAATGCGCCGATCACCACAGGCAAGGTTCAAATCCGGGAGCTCTGGTCGCACTTGATGTCGACCCCGGGTTTCTCGTTACGTTTCGCGCCGAACAACGTTCAGGTGGCTCACTCCCGTGATTTAGCCTATGAAGTGGGCACATTTGAATTGACTCTTGATGACGCACAAGGAAAGCCCGTCAAAACGCCTGGTAAATATGTGGTGGTTTGGAAGCAAACAGACGGAAAGTGGAGAGTCGCGGCCGACATCTTTAACACAGATGTTAAGACTGCCGAAAAGGAGTGAAGCGTTAGGAGGGTCTTGGCAAAACGAAGATCTTGGCAATCACTAAGCTCCGGCGGGCATCTTCACAATTTTTTTCTGAATCGCATAGGTCACCAATTGTGCCTTGTTGTGAATGTCCAGCTTGCGCATGAGGTTGAATTTATGCGCTTCGACGGTCTTGATGCTTAGTCCCAGGAGTGCAGCAATCCCTTTCACCGAGTGTCCTTCGGCAAGCATTTTAATGACCTCACGTTCGCGAGGCGTCAGCTTCGATCCTCGAGGAAGACCGTGTATGGAGCGCGAACGAAAATCGTCCACCAGTTTCCCCAAGACCTGTGGGCTTAGATATTTCCGTCCCTGACTGACTTCGCGCACTGCGCTGATGAGCTTGGCTGCGGGAGAATCCTTCAACAAATAGCCCGCCGCGCCGACTTCCAGACACTGAAACAAATATTCTTCGTCCTCGTGCATGGTCAAAAAAATGAGATGAGTCGCAGGAAAGTTTTTTTGAATGGTGCGGGCAGCGTCGAAGCTCGATGGACCGGGCATGCCGATATCCATGAGGACAACGTCAGGATTAAGCTCGCGTACCTTTTCAATGGATTCAATGGCATCCCGCGCCTCGCCCACCACTTCGATATCGGTTTCGCTTTCCAAAACGCGCCGCAATCCCTCGCGGAAGAGGGTGTGGTCATCGACGATCAGGCATCGAATTGTCATTTTCCAGCCAATCTTTTGTTACTGATTCAGATGTCACTGATCCAAATTACGTTTTAAGAGCTGCACAACATCGAGCTATCAAAGTTTCGCTGCCGCAGCCCGCTTTGCTAACGGAACCCGTTTTTTCTTCGTTGCTAATGCTCCATTGTCTGCAGGAAGCGTAACTGTGACGCGCGTACCCGTTCCCTTTCGCGAATGTATCCGAACTATTCCACCCAGCGCTGCGGCGCGTTCCTTCATCCCAACCAAGCCGAACCGCCCCGCTCGAGAATTACTCTTATGCGAGAACCCGACTCCATCGTCTTCTATCAAAAGACACAGGGATTGACCTTTATCCTGAATCTCAATCTTGAAACCATTAGCCTGCGAATGTTTGGCAATGTTATGCAAAGCCTCCTGAACAGAACGATAAATCGCGATTTCGATTTCGCGATTGATATTCTGCAGTTGTTCGGGAAGCGTAACTTCTGACTTCATACCTGTTTGTCTGCTTACATCGCGCGCTTCTTTGCGAACCGCGGCTAGCAAACCCAGTTCTTCCAGAGGCCGGGGGGAGAGCCTTCCAATAATCCGACGTACCCCTTCTATCGTGCGATCAAGAACGCTGAGCGCTTCCTGAACTTTCTTAGAGTGCTCTTCGTTGTCGGGTTGCGTCAGCATGCCCACATAAAACCGCAGCACCATCAACGCCTGCCCCGTATCATCGTGCAGCTCCCTGCTTATGCGTTTGCGTTCTTCTTCCTGAGCGCGGAGCAAATGACGAGACAGCTCTGCCGTATGGGTATTCGATAAACGCGAGGAGGGCGAGGCTCGTGAATCTCTAGACGGGAATTTCCCTGACACTCCTCCACCTCGAGCCTCGCAGTCGATGAGCTCGCGGCGAAACACGAGCGCACATCTGCTAAAAGCATTAGTTTGGATGAGCGTTGCTGCTCTAGGTTTGTCCGTCTATCAGATACAATGCAAAGGAATGTTGCGATATTTTACCTCTGGCGAATCCCATGGCGAGGCTCTGACCGCTTTTCTTTCAGGCCTTCCCGCAGGCCTTGCCGTAGATCAGGCGTTTATCGATCGCGAACTATGGCGTCGGCAACAGGGTTACGGACGCGGCGGTCGCATGAAGATCGAGCGCGATACCGCTCACATACTGTCCGGCGTGCGTCACGGGAAAACCATCGGCTCACCAATTTCTATTCTTCTCGAGAACAAAGATTGGAAGAACTGGACAGAGTCCCTTCCGGTTGAAACGGGAGATGCGGCTAAACACAAACCAGTCGCTTCTCCGCGTCCTGGCCACGCTGATTTGGCTGGCGCTTTGAAATACAACTTTCGCGAAGCGCGGTATGTGCTTGAACGAGCTTCTGCCAGGGAAACAGCGGCGCGGGTTGCGATTGGCGCGCTGGCAAAATTGTTTTTGCGTAGTTTTGGCGTTGAAGTTCTCAGTCACGTAATAGCTGTTGGGAATGCAGGACTGGATGGCAAGGAAGTTTGTTGGGAGCAGATAGAGGCTCTTTGGAGCAAAGAGGAAGTCCTGCTGAATTGTGCAGATCCAGAGGCCGAGCAGCGGATGAAAGCCGAAGTGGATAAGATTTACAAAACGGGCGATTCGCTGGGCGGAACTTTCGAGGTGGTCGCGCACAAAGTTCCACCGGGCCTTGGAACTTACGTGCAATGGGATGAGCGCTTGGACGCACTACTCGCAGCCGCAGTCATGTCATTGCAAGCGGTCAAAGCGGTCGAAATCGGGACTGGGATAGCGGCCGCTGGGTTACCGGGATCCGATGTGCATGATGAAATAGGATATGCTGCCGGATCGGACTTCACCGGTTTCACTCGGAGCCGAAACAATGCGGGTGGAATCGAAGGCGGTGTTTCCAACGGAGAGGAAATCCGCGTGCGCGGTTATCTGAAACCGATTTCGACCCTCAGGCGTCCGCTGCAGTCGGTGGATTTTGCGAGTCGCGAGCCAGTCAAGGCGGCTTACGAACGATCCGACGTATGTGTGGTGCCGGCTGCGGGAGTAGTTGCCGAGTCGATGGTGGCGTTAACTTTGGCGCGATGTGCGTTGGAAAAATTTGGTGGGGATTCGATGTTAGAAACGGTGCGCAATTATCAGGGCTATTGCCAACAGCTGAAGAACTTCTGAATGATCTATCCTATCGTGAGGTTTGGAAATCCAGTCCTGGAAAAGCCGGCATCGCCGGTAACAGTTTTTGACGACAAGCTAAAAGCCTTGGTCGACGACATGTTCGAATCCATGTACGAGGCGCACGGAGTCGGACTGGCCGCGCCACAGATTGGAATTTCAAAGCGCCTTGCAGTCATCGACGTGACATTCAAGGAAGATCCCGATGCGAAGCTGGTGCTGGTCAATCCGCAAATAATTCATAAAGAAGGTAAACAGGCGCAGAGTGAAGGCTGCCTAAGTGTTCCTGATTTTCGCGAATCTGTGACGCGCGCGAAAAAGGTGACGATCCGCGCTCAGGACGTTCATGGTGAGTGGTACGAGAAGACAGGAGAAGAATTGCTGGCGCGCGCCTTCTTGCACGAAATCGATCATCTCGACGGCAAGCTTTACATTAGTCACATTAGCGCCTTGAAGCGCGACTTGATCAAAAGAAAAATTCGCAAGTTGGTGAAATTGGGAGAGTGGTAGGACTCAATGAGTCACTCTCTAAATCTTGTATTTTGCGGAACTCCGCGATTCGCGGTTCCTTCACTTGAGAAGCTTGTTGAAGCGGGATTTCCTGTCCGACTGGTTGTCACGCAACCGGACAAACCACGGGGGCGCGGCCTGGAACTCACGGCTTCCCCAATCAAGCAGCGGGCTGCCGAACTAGGGCTGCCGATCACGCAACCAGACAAAATCAAGAACAACGAAGAGTTTCGCCATCAACTCGCGGAATTGAAACCCGACGCAATAATCGTTGTGGGATACGGACGGATTATTCCGCAATGGATGATTGATCTGCCGCCGCTGGGAAATATTAATTTGCACGCCTCATTGTTGCCCAAGTATCGTGGTGCCGCTCCGATTCAATGGGCGATTGCCTCCGGAGAAACCGTGACTGGCAATACAACGATGCGAATCAATGCTGGACTCGATACGGGTGATATTTTTCTCCAGCAAGAAGTCGCGATCAAGCCCGAGGATACAGCTGAAACTTTGGCGCCGCGATTGGCGGAAGCCGGAGCGAACTTGTTGGTCGAGACACTTAAGGGATTGCAGGCTGGGTCGGTCCATCCGCGTCCGCAAGACGATGCGCGATCGAGCCTGGCTCCGATTTTAACGAAGGAAGACGGACGCATCGATTTTCAACGACCGGCGCAGGAAATCATCAACCGCCTTCGCGGATTCCAGCCATGGCCGGGAGCATTCACAAGTTTTCGCGGGAAGAATCTGAATGTCTGGGCTGCACGGGTGTTTGATGGCTTAAGCCAACCGCGATCGGCCTCAGAAGGTGAAATGTTTATTGAAGGACAATCCTTGATCGTGGGATGTGGTCAGAGTACGGCTCTTGAATTGATCGAAATCCAACCTGAGGGAAAGAAGCGTATGGCAGCGCGCGACTTTGTTCACGGCTATCATCCAGAGGGGGAGAAGCTTGGCGCATAACAAGTACTGCCGTCCGCCTCTCCAACAAAGTTGTGGTCTGATGGCCATTACACCTGCTCGCGCTGCTGCGTTTGACATCCTGCTGCGGGTTGAGCAGGAGGATGCCTATGGCTCCGATCTGCTTCACTCATCGCAATATTCCAAACTCTCGCAAGCTGATCACGGTCTCGCGACCGAGCTGGTTATGGGCGTCCTGCGTTGGCGCGCTTTGCTCGACGCGAACATTGCCAAAGCCTCTTCACAGCCATTGCAGAAATTGGACGCAGAAGTATTAACTGCACTGCGCCTCGCGGCATACCAGCTTGCATTTCTGGATCGCATCCCCGAACGTGCTGCGGTGCATGAGAGCGTGGAACTGGTAAAGCGCGCACGGAAGAGATCAGCTGTGCCGTTTGCAAATGCTGTTCTGCGGAAACTCGCTCAGGCGAAAGATTCTTTTCAGAAACCAGGAAAGGAAAACGCAGATAGAAGCGTTGCGGACCTGGCATCATCCTTCGCACATCCGGCTTGGCTGGCAGAACGCTGGGTGCAGGAATTTGGCGCGGACACGGCCCGCAGAATTTGCGAGTACGACCAAACGATTCCTGAGACCAGCATTCGTTTGGATGATGAGTCACTCGAAGAAGAATTATTGCGCGACAAAATTGAGCTGGCACCGGGCGGGTTGCTGACTTCCTCCCGCCGCGTGCTCTCGGGTGACATCACTCAGACTCGCGCATTTCGCGAGGGCAGAGTACACATTCAGGATGAAGCGTCCCAATTGGTTGCACTGCTTGTGGGGAGAGGAACCAGCATCCTCGATTGCTGTGCAGCTCCCGGTGGAAAAACTCGAATTCTCGCCGCCCGAAATTCAGGCTCAACCATCGTCGCGCTGGAGTTGCACCCGCATCGCGCACGGCTTCTAAAAAAACTCGTTCCCGCTGAGAACGTGCAGATCATTACAGCTGATGTTCGCGCACTGCCAATCAATGCACAATTTAGTCGCGTACTGGCAGATATTCCTTGCTCCGGCACGGGAACGCTCGCGCGCAATCCTGAGATCAAGTGGCGACTTAAAAGGGAAGATCTCGCCGAGTTGCAGGCTCGGCAACTTAGCATTCTCAGGTCAGCTATGACGCAGGTCGCGCCGGGCGGGAGACTCGTTTATTCCTCGTGCTCGCTGGAGCGAGAAGAGAATTCGGACGTCGTTGAAAGGGCGCTTCAAGACAATCCATCTTTTCGCGTCATCGATTGTCGAACCAAATTAGAGCGGCTGAAAACTGAAGGTGAGCTCGCTCTGACTGACATCGATTCCTTGATCAGCGGGCCGTACTTGCGAACCATCCCTGGCATTCACGCCTGCGATGGTTTTTTCGCCGCCATTTTAGAGAAGCAGTAGTCCGCTTATCGAACTACGAAGCTGATTGCCGCGCCGCTGATTATCTTTTCGCCCGCTGCCGGATTTTGCGAAACGATAATGCTACTCTGAGATTGAACCGGTGGGGGCGGAACCGGAACAGAACCATTAGCCGGAGGCACCGCAACCGTGGTGACGCTTCCTAATCGCATTCCGGCATTCTGCAAAATTGTCGTCACACTGCCGAGTTGCTGTCCAACAAAACTCGGCATGACAAACGCTTCCGGCTGTGGAGCTGCGTTGACGAGGAGATTGATTTTCGGAGCCGCAACTCCGCTGGCATTGGCCGGCGGGCTCTGTGAGATAACCTGATCGGGAGTTTGTGCCGCAGAAGGAGAGCCCGGGATTGCAATCTGCGCGACTTCGGTAACGTCGAGTCCACGGCGGCGAATATTGATTTCAGCCGCTCGCTCGCTTTCTCCAACTACATTCGGAATCTCAGCACGCTGTGGTCCGAGGCTAGCTGCCACGCGGACCTGCCATCCTCGTCGTACGTGCGTTCCAGCGGTCGGTGACTGGGAAACGATTTTTCCCTCCGGAACTGTGGAGCTGTAGTACTGGCGCTCGACATTCACATCAAGACCATTCGCTTGCGCGATTCGTTGCGCCTCGGCAGGAGCCTTGCCAACGAGATCCGGCACAGCTATCTCGCTGCCATGAATAGCGAATCGCATGGCAGTCAGCGCGGAAATGAGCGCGACGATCACCAGCACCAACGCCAGCAGAATCAGCCGGAAGAACGTCTTCATGGGAATGCTTTCATGGGACGTTCGATTATACCGTCGCGTCGGAAGAGCTATAGCCGCAAAGAACGCGAGGGTTTTTGCAAACAAAGCAGAAAAAAACGGCCTTACAATTCCTTAGTGTGTCTCTTCCACAGCTGGTGCGGTGTCTGGCGTATCTACTTTCTGCGCACTTGTATCTACCGGCAGATCGGATGGTTTGAATTCTCCGGGATCTTTTCCCGCTAATGCCGTTTTCATGAAATCCATCCAGATCGGCAATGCGGCTTTCGCCCCGGTTTCTTTTGCTCCCAACGATTTCTTCTCGTCGAATCCTACCCAGACTCCGCATGTCGTAGCAGGTGAGAAGCCGACGAACCACGCATCCGTGAAATCATTCGTTGTCCCGGTCTTTCCCGCTAATGGATACTTCATCACGCTGGCCGCCAAGCCCGTTCCATGCAGCACAACTTCACGCAACATGGATGTCATGATTCTTGCGGTGCGGGCGCTCACGACATCTTTTACGTCGGGATAATCTTCTTCGAGCACGCGGCCTTCATAGTCAGACACCTTGGTGATGTAACGCGGAGTAATTCTTACTCCATCATTGGGAAACACGCTGTACGCAGAGGTTTGTTCGAATAGCGTAATATCCGCAGCGCCCACCGCAATCGGAAGATACGCCGGGATATTCGACGTGATTCCAAAACGATGCGCATAATCAATCACAGTCTTAATACCAATATTCTCTGCAAGTTTGAGCGCCGGAATATTTCGAGACTGCGCGAGAGCCCGGCGCAAGGTAATCGTGCCTTCAAAGTTCACTTCGTAGTTGTGCGGAGTATACGGACCGGAAGCAGTCTGAAATGTGGTGGGCACGTCTGCAATCGTGTCGTCGGGTTTTGCTCCTTGATCGATTGCTGCCGTGTAGACGTACGGCTTGAACGACGAGCCAACCTGCCGCAATGCCTGTGTGGCGCGATTGAACTTAGATTCGTTGAAGTCCCGTCCGCCGACCATTGCCTTGATCTCGCCGGTCGCATTGTCGATTGCTACGAGCGCTCCTTGCGCGCCGGAGTCCTGTTCGAGGCTCACTCGCGCTTTTCCATCCGCAGAAAGCGAGAGCACTTTCACATAGACCACGTCACCAGGCTTAAGAATGTCCTGGAGCTTGCGCTGCGTCCAAGCCACGTCGGCTTGCGTGAGGGTGGCACTGTAGCGGCCAAAATCGATGTTCACGCTGCCCGGGGATAGTTTGGTGACTAGAGCATGAACGTAGGAATTCACTTCAGGCTCGTCCTGCCAATCGGGGTTTTCGTAATTGGTGAGACTGCCGCCATCGCTCAATACATTTTCCAGCTTGCCTTTCCATCCGTGGCGGCGCTCATAGGCAGCCAAACCGTCCAGCACTGCCTGATTTGCAGCACGCTGCAGGTCCATATCAAGCGAGGTGTAAACCCGCAGGCCGCCTTCGTGTACCTGATCGGTGCCGTATTTGTTTTCGAGATAGCGGCGAATCTCCTCCACGAAATAAGGCGCAAGCGAATTGGGATCGTGCGCCAGCCTCAATTGCAGAGGCTGGTTGCGGGCCTCAATGGCTTGCTGGGCCGTGAGCTCGCCGTCCTCGAGCATGGAATTGATCACAAGATTGCGGCGTTTGATGGCATGGTCAGGATGATTGATCGGCGAATAATAGCCCGGTCCTTTGGGAAGTCCGGCCAGCAAAGCGGCTTCATCAAGCGTGAGTTGTTTGGCAGGCTTGCTGAAGTAGTATTCCGACGCGGCTTCGAAGCCGTATACGCCATGTCCCAGAAAGATTTGGTTTGCATACAGCGTGAATATCTGTTCCTTAGTAAAACGGCGCTCCATTTGAATGGCCAGAAGCGCTTCCTGAATCTTGCGATGGAAATTTCGATCCGGACTTAAGAAGAGATTGCGGGAGAGCTGCATGGTAAGCGTCGAGGCTCCCTGCACTTTGCCGCCGGACTCAATGTCGCGATAAGCTGCGCCAGCGATGCGCCAAACATTAATGCCGGAATGACGATAGAAATCCTTATCTTCAATCGAGACCAAAGCGTCGCGCAGAACCTTCGGGTACTCGTCATAGGAAGCCACCACTCGCCGCTGCAGGGCAAATGATCCGATAACGCGTCCGTGATCGTCGTACAGTTCGGTGATCGAACTGGGACGGTATTGTTCAAGCTCCTCGACCTGCGGAAGATTGGTGGAATAAACGAGTAACAGCCCGCCGCCTGCGCCGAGCCCCGCCGCAACCAGTACCAGTAGCGCGAAGAGAACGCGGCCCACCAGCTTGCGTCCGGCGATTTCAACCGAAGGCGGCTCTTGCAGCAGGGATTTCATGGAAGGTTCAGCTCAAGGATAGCAGGGGTGGGAAGGCGGTTGGTAGTCGCGTTAGTTGTTGGCCCGTCACTCCGGACCGGTTACCTGAAAGCTCGCCAAAAACAAAATCGCGCGCCCGAAGACGCGCGATTCCGGCCAATTCCAAGAACTAGCTGCTGTGACTCTTCAACACCTGAACCGCTTTATTCAGCTGATCGTCTGTCTGGGGTGGCTGCTTCTTTTCCTCTTCGGTGGACGGAGTTGCATTTTCATCTTCATCCGGAACTGCCGCACCATCGTCCACATCGGCAACCAGAACGTTGGGCGTAACCGCCGAGTCCTGAATCGCCTTTCCGCTGGGGGAGTAGTATTTCGCGACTGACAGAATCAGCGCCGAGCCATCCGGCAAATCGATCACTTTCTGAACTGAACCATCGCCGAACGTCTTGTCTCCCACAACATCACCGCGAGCATTCTCTAGAATTGCGGAGGCAACAATCTCAGCCGCGCCTGCCGTTCCTTTGTTCACCAACACAGCAACGGGTAAGTTCGTAATCGCCTTGGAAGGATCAGCGTTAAAAGGCTCTCGTGGATAGGTCTGTCCCTGCAGATAACTAATCGTCCCGTGATTCAGAAACAGGTTAGCCGTAGCCACGCCTGCTGCCTCTTCGCCTTCGGCGCAGTTCCGCAGATCCAGAATCAGCTTCTTGGCTCCTGACTTCTGCAGCGCTTTTACTTTTGTCGCGATCTCTTCGGGCATGCCCTTGGTAAGAGCGTCAACTTTAATATCGCCGATGCCGTCTTCCAGCATCTTGTCAGCAACCGGCGGGATCGTAATCATGTCGCGAGTAATGACCATTTTCTGCGGCTCGGCTTTGCGGGCGCGAACAACCGAAATAGTAACGTTGGAACCAGGCTGGCCGGAGAGCAGATTATGAATTTCCGCTAGCGACATTTCTCGCGTGCTCTTGGCTTCAATCGCTTCGATGATGTCAGTGTCTTGCAGACCAGCTTTGTCTGCCGGACTACCCGGAATGACCGACACTACCGATGCATAGCCAAAGCGCTTGGAGACTGCTGCCCCAATTTCTCCCCGGGCTTCCGTCTTATGATCCTTGTACTCTTTGTACTGTGACGCGGTCAGATAACTCGAGTTGGCATCCAGTGACTCAAGCAGCCCGTGCAAGGCGCCGTCGGTGACGACCGGGATATTCGGTTCCTCGACATACTCGCTGCGCACTCGCGAGAGAACTTCGCTATAAACTTGCAGCTGCGGATAAGCGCCGTCTTTGCTCGAAGCGCGAACGCCGTTGATGCCACCGACCAGCGTGAATAGAAGCACGGCAGCAGAAGAAACCAGAATTGCGGCTTTGATCTTTATTGACATCGGGTTAGTATTCTCAAGGTGGAAGTTACTTCCACGGAAGTAGCTAGCATTATATTACTTTGATGCGGCCTCTTGGGACTTTGCTCCAGCAAAACGAACCCTTCGGTAATTTCGGCCGGTTTCTACCACTGGTCCCATCGGGAACCGCTTCACCCTTTGCTCTGACTGCTTCATCCTCTGTTCAAAAGAAAAGACTTACATGCGAGTCGCAGATTAGTCCAATTAGTGTAAAGTTCGGTGCGTAGGAGCTTAGCCAAGATGCCAAGACTTTTCGCCGCGGTTCTTCTCGCCCTCTCGCTATTGATCCCAAGCGCCCAGGCCCAATCTGGAGAATGGAAACAGCTATTTGACGGCAAAGACCTCACGGGATGGAAACACGTTGGTCCGGGAGGAATGACCGTCGAGGACGGCCTGATTCGCACCCACGGGGGCATGGGATTGCTCTACTGGACAGGTGGCACTCTCGGGAATTGCGTGATCCGCGTGGTCTACAAGATGCGCGACCACAACGACAATTCCGGAGTATTCATTCGAATTCCCATCGAACCCCGCGAGCCCTGGATGCCGGTCCACTATGGCTACGAAGTCCAGATCGACAATGAGCCGGAAAAATCGAAGGAAGATGATTACCACGTCACCGGCACGCTTTATTCGCTGACGAAGCCGCTGGCGAAACCTGGCAAGCCGGGGCCGGAGTGGAACACGATGGAAATCACGCTCGACGGTCCGCACACGACTGTCGTTCTGAATGGCGTGAAAGTCACCGAGTTCACAGAAGGCGACCCCGTCCCTGCGAAGAAGTTTGATTTCGAGCCGGAGCGCGGCCCGCGTCCGCAAGACGGGTATATCGGACTACAAAATCACAGCGACAACGACATCGTGTTCTTTAAAGAAGTCGCAGTCAAAATGCTCAAGCAATAACTCCTCTTTAAAACTTTATAAGGAGAATTTATGTCTCGAAATCGTTTCTCCCGCCGCAAATTTCTCGGGATCAGCGCCGGTGCGACAGGTGCAGCTCTTGCAGCAAAAACAATCCTTCTAGATCCCGGACCAGCGTTTGCCTTGCCGACTCCAGTCCCGCCCAGTGACCGGGTGCGGTTTGGGATCATTGGCATCGGCATGCAGGGTTCAGGTCTGTTGGAGAATGCCATCCAATTGCCCGGAGTGGAATGTGTTGCCGCCTGCGATTTGTATGACGGACGCCATACGCTGGCCAAAGAAATCGTAAATCCCAACCTGCCCACGACCCGCCGATATCAGGATCTACTCAGCAATAAAGACATCGACTGCCTGGTCGCGGCTGTTCCCGATCACTGGCACAAGCAGGTTGTCGTTGACGCAGTAAACGCGGGCAAGGACATCTATTGCGAGAAGCCCATGTCGCATACTCCCGCTGACGGGGTCGAGATGGTTGCCGCCGCACAAAAGACAGGGCGCATCGTGCAGATCGGCTCGCAGCGCGTGAGTTCGGTGATCTGCGCCAAAGCCAAAGAGTTGGTCGCCCAAGGCGTGCTCGGCGACGTGATGCTGGTCGAAGGCTCACTCGGTCGTAACGATCCCACTGGAGCGTGGGAGTATCCGCCGCCTCCCGATCTGTCCCCGCAAACTTTGGATTGGGAAACCTGGCAAGGAACCGTGCCTAAGAAGCCGTTTGATCCGTACACTTTCGCTCGCTGGCGTTGCTGGAAGGAGTACGGCACAGGCGTCGCCGGAGACTTGTTCGTACACCTGGTCAGCGGCATGCAATATATCCTCGGCATCAACGAAGCGCCGAAGCAAGTCATGTCTATGGGCGGAATTCTTCGCTGGAAAGATGGCCGCAATATGCCTGACGTACATGCCACTCTGTTCGAGTATGGCCAGGTGCCGGTTTACATGCGCTTGAATCTAGGAACGGAGACTCCAGAAATCTATCGCTTCATGGGCTCTAAAGGAATTCTCGAAGTCACCGAAAAATCGGTTACGTTTACTCCGCAACGCGGGGTAGATGATTCGCCCAGCTATTACGCGAACAGTTTTCCGCGGGCCATGTACCGGGAATACGCGCAGAAGTGGCATCAGGAACACGATCCACTCCCCGGACAGGAACCGACACCGCAGGGAACTACCTACGTTGGAATTTCGTGGGACGACGTGAAGCCGCATTTGTGGAATTTTTTCCAAGCGGTACGCACAAGAAAACCAGTGGTCGAAGATGCCGTATTCGGCCATCATGCGGCTCTCGCCTGCCACTTGGCGAACGAGTCTTATTTCCGGAAGACGGCAGTGTACTGGGACGAGGCGTCGAAAACGATCAAGAGTTAAGAGTTCGGATCGATCAGTGTTGATCCGGCGTCATCGATGAAGGATCGGGAAGCACGGAATCTTTATCAGAGTCCGTGCCATTTCCTCTTCTATTCACGCCCGTAACTTGGTAATCCGTGTAGTCGATGGTTAAGATGGCTTTGCCGCCCATGCGCACTTGGGTCACCGACTCATTGTGCACAGGGAGCCAGAAACCTCCGAACTTGCCCCACCGGTATTCGATTTTTACGTGACTGACCCAGACAGACGGATTCTTGGCTGGTTCACCCTCCATGTGGACGACCGCGAAATCCCGAGCATCCACCCAGATCTTGCCCACATAGAGAAATTTACTGTTCACGTGAGGTTTTACACTCAACATGTAAAGATCGCCCGTAGGCTGGTGTTCAGTACCAAGCAGGGTAAAGTCGTAATTTCGGGGACTGAGCTCCGTATTCTGCCGATTCTGAACCGCTTCTTTCTCGCTCTCTAACAGCTTCAACAGCACGCGATTGATCAGCAGCTTGGATCCACTTTGGGAAATGACCGTGAAGTCTTTTTTGTCAGGCGCTGTGTAGCTGGCTTCGACCTGCAGGCGAGCCTGATGGCTGCCAAGAAAGCCATGATAGTCAACGTTATAAACCCGATTGCTGTGATATCCGCGCAAAGCCTCGGCCCGGCGGGCGTTAGCAGCTACTAATCTTTGGACAATTGCATCGGCGGATAGGCTTGGAGCCGTAGAACTCGCGTCAGCCACGCACAATTGCACCGAGCCGCCCGCAATCCAGACCAGCGTGGTCAGGCATGCCATGACCTGCCACACTTCGAGTTGTTTCCTTCTTTGCCTAAACACTCTTTGCATGGCGAGCAGCGTAACAACCAACGCCTTAGCGGAACCTTATCAGTTTCACAGAGGAGATAATTCATCCTCTCGTTCTTCCTTCTTGGCGTGTTGCAATCTTCGTTCCAGATAGCGGCGTGCCAAGTCCTGACCCCCGAGCCCGAACGCTATGGCAAGACCCAGCATAAGCGATCCCAGAATAAGCGCAAATGCCACAAGTACCGTATGTTCAGCAACACCTATGGCTTCAAACGCCATCGATACGCTAAAGAGAATGATCAACATCTGAATCGTAAGGCTGATCAGCCGGGGCGAAGGTAGATCGGAGTTGACTGCGGCCAAAAGCACGGCGCGAGAAAAAAAGCTGGCCGCCCAAAGACCGAAAAACAGAACAAAAAGCGCGGCAAACAATTTGGGTAGAAAGCCGAAGAAGCTTGAGATATGCGGCTCCATTCCCGTGATGCCGAGGACATCGACCCCCACAAGAATGAACCCAATCCAGGCCACCCAGAAAACAAAACGGCTCAGCAGTTCTGTCGAAGACGGAAGCGCGGCGTTCTTCAAGAATTGGGTCGCGCCCGCATCTTGAGATAGCCGGTCAAATTTCACAAGCCGCAGAATGCTTCTAACGATGGATTTCACAACATAAGCGATTACCCAGCCAATCACCACAATAAGCAGCATCACCATGAGCCGGGGCAGGAATTTGCCTATGCTGCCGGCGATTTCCTGCGTCGTCCTGGTTAATTCATTTACAAACCTTTCCCACATAGTGACCTCACTTCCTTCCGTTCCACACTTCCAGCAAATAAGGTTTGTTTCGCTCGAACGTCAAGCACAGCTGTTCGACATTGCTTTCCACCTCATTGGCCGAGGCATCACGATTCTGGACCAGAAACGTATAAGCCTTTCCCCGATACAGCGGGGCAAGCGCCTGCAAAATGTGATCACGGCTAATTACCGCCTTGTGATACGAGGCAGCAAATTCATAAATGGTTCGAACCCATAAATCGTCTGAATAGCGGAAGTCCTCTTCCGGAGTCGCGGCGACTTGCCGCAGTTCTGACAGGGTAGACTCTGACAGAATCGAACGCAGTATGAGTTCGAGCTCAGCTACACCATGCACGAACATTTGATGCAGGCGTTTGCGGTTGATGCGTAGGGGTTCCAGGCTGACTTCATGCTCAGCCCCGATGGTGGGAACTACTTCCGAATCGGCAATTGCAGAGCAGGAAGGCATACTGGCCTCCATCGACCAAAATAAAACGCCCGACTGTTTGCCGCATTGCAAGTACGAGGTCGGAAGGGGGGTGTTCGGACCGTGTTCTCGTTCCCAAAAATGATTGAGCCAACTGGAAGCCGCCATTGATTGCAGAGAGCGTCAGGCATGTTTCTGCGCCGATGCGGCAAGCTTCCTGCTCCCATATATCTTGATCGAGAAAGTGGGTTGCCAAGCGGCCAGAGAAGGCAAATTCCGAAGGATGCGGCTCGCGCACGCGACGACAGTAAAGCGCACGTGTCATTGGATAAACGAGATTGCTCACGAGCAGCCCGTCAAATTTATGACGCCGATAAATGGGGGTGACCAGATCGACATTGTCGCGCACCACGGGACGCAGCAGCCGGTCGATCCATTCCGGTTCAAGGCTCGTCGAATCGGGTGACACGATTGCACAATTACCAGCCCGCAACAAATCCGCAGCAGCGAAGATGGTATGCAACGCGTTGCCGATGGACGGGCCACCTTCGTACTGCGTGCTTATGGAATGCAGAGTACGAAGCGCGGTCAGATTTGAAACGTGGTGCAGATCGCTGATCGATGCGGCTCGTACGATATCCTGAGTGCCGTCCCGCGAGCCCCCATCTACATTGATAATTACTGCGCGCTGCCGAGGAAAATACTTCAGCAGACCGGCGCGAATCCCTTGCACGACTTGACCAACTGTCTTTCCATCATTGAAGGTAGGCACCCCGATCAGGATGTCCACTTCTCCGACGTTCATCAACTCGCGAAGAAAATCATCCGTGAGAATGCTTCCTTCGGCCAAACGTATCCTCCATTTTCTTAACGGCTAAGCTGCCGAAACTGAATCTCTCGTTAAATCTTTCGCAATCGGAACCAATAGAACTGATAGGGACCCATGGTTAACAGATAAGGCAGGTCTCCTATTCTTGGAAAAATATTTTTGCCAAACATTTCAATCAGAATGTTTCCCTTGAACCGCTTCAGATCGAGTTCCACGGCCTGCGCGGCACTCGAAAGATTGTTCACCACTAAGACCGTTTCCTTGCCCAATTGCCGGACATACGCCAGCACACGATGATTCGCTGGATACAAAAACTCGATCGTTCCCCGTCCGAAAACCGGAGCCGATTTCCGCACCTTTATGATGCGCTTCATCCAGGAAAGAAGCGAGTGGTCAAAGCGTTTTTGCGACTGCACATTGAGCGCCTGAAACCCGTAAACGGGATTCAGCATGAGCGGCGAATAAAGACTTTCAGGATCGGCCGCCGAAAATCCTCCGTTCCAGCCTCCGTCCCATTGCATCGGAGTGCGAACGCCATTGCGATCCCCCAAATTGACGTTATCCCCCATGCCAATTTCGTCGCCGTAGTAAATGATGGGAGTTCCCGGCATGGACATTAACATCCCATTCATCAATTCAATCCGCCGCCTGTCATTATCGAGCAGCGGCGCGAGACGCCGACGAATGCCAAGATTGATGCGCATGCTTTTATCTTTGGCATACTCGTCATACATGTAATCGCGTTCCATGTCCGTGACCATCTCGAGCGTCAACTCGTCATGGTTACGCAGAAACAGGCACCACTGGCAATTGTCCGGTATGGCCGGCGTCTGCTGCAAAATCTCGGTGATTGGCTTTCGATCCTCCAATTTCAGTCCCATAAACATGCGCGGCATCAGCGGGAAATGAAAAGCCATGTGGAACTCGTCGCCCGCACCGAAATAAGGACGAAGATCTGTCGGCCACTGATTGGCTTCAGCCAGCAGCATCCGGCCCGGATATTCTCTGTCGAGTCGGGCACGAATTTCTTTCAGAACCTCGTGCGTCTCGGGCAAATTCTCGCAATTTGTACCTTCCCGTTCCAATAGATAAGGCACTGCATCTAAACGGAAAGCGTCCACGCCCATGTCCAACCAGAACTTCATTACGCTCCACATCTGTTCCCGGACAACCGGATTGTCGTAATTCAAATCGGGCTGGTGGCTGAAGAAGCGATGCCAGTAATACTGCTTGGAGATCGGGTCCCACGCCCAGTTGGACATCTCTGTGTCGACGAAGATGATGCGAGTTCCGCGGTAACGATCGTCAGTTTCGCTCCACACGTACCAATCACGTTTTGGATTATCACGAGAGCTGCGCGACTCTTGAAACCAGGGATGCTGGTCAGAGGTATGGTTCAGCACCATCTCGATAATGACGCGAATTCCCCGCTGGTGCGCGGCATCGAGAAACAATTTGAAATCTTCGAGGCTGCCATAGCTGGGATGAACCGAAAAGTAGTCAGCGATATCGTATCCATCGTCGCGTAAGGGCGAGGGAAAGAACGGCATGAGCCAAATGGTGTTGATGCCGAGATCCTGCAGATAGTCGAGTTTTTGCGCGAGGCCGCGAAAGTCACCAATGCCGTCGCCGGTGCTGTCATAAAAGGTCCGCACGTGGACCTGATAGATAACGGCATCCTTGTACCAGAGTGGGTCTTGCGGTATCGCCAAAAAGATTTCTCTCCTGCTAAGTTTATTACCGCACAGGCCGTCCCTGTTGAACGACTATTTTACGGGTTTCGTTGGATGCTGGTTCGGCAAAGATCGAAGCACTGGCTCCGAAATTGAAAGCAAAGAACCCGCTGGCCGACTATTGCTTAATCACCGTGCCGTCGCGGCGTCGTATTTCTCCCCATCCTCCATTCAGATTGTCCGGTCCGGAGGTAAACGGAGCTCTAGCGGCGGCCTTCTCGTCAATCTCAATTCCCCATCCAGGCTGCTCACCTACCCACAGGTATCCGTCTTTCATTTCGGGGCAGCCGTGAAAGATCTCCTGCGTTCGGTCGTTGAACGCTGTGTACTCCTGAATGCCGAAGTTGTAGCTGACAACATCCAGGGTGACATTTGCCATGTGGCCGACGGGCGAAACATCGCCCGGCGCGTGCCATGCCGTCCTGACGCCGTACTGCTCAGCCAGGATCGCGATCTTGCGCGCGGGAGTGAATCCACCTGTCTGCGAAACATGCACTCGGATGTAGTCGATCAACCGCTCTCCGATCAGCGGCTGCCATTCGTGCGGACTGTTGAAAAGTTCGCCCATGGCGATTGGTGTCGCGCAATTCTGGCGTATTTGCCGGAAATATCCCAGATCTTCAGGAGATAGCGGATCTTCGAGAAAAAACATTTTGAATTTTTCAGCGTCCTTGCAGAATTGCACTGCCTCATTCGGCAATAGACGCTCGTGCATGTCATGCAGTAATCCGACCTCTTCACCTAATTCCTGACGGCATACTTCTAGAAGTTTCAAGGCACGACGCATGTAGTAGGCCGACTCGAACACTGGTTTATCATGGAGCGCCTTCACGCTTACGCCGCTGCGGCGTGCTCCATAGCCGGCCATTCCAGGCACTCCCACCTGAACGCGGACGTTACGGAAACCCTGACTCATGTATCGCTTTGCATTTTCGACAACCTCCTGGAACTCAGAGCCGTCAACGTGTATGTAAGTGTCGGCTGCCTCTCGGCATTTGCCACCGGCGAGCTGATAAACCGGCATGCCCGCTTGGCGGCCCTTGATATCCCAAAGGGCCTGGTCGATCCCGCTGAGGGCATTGTTCAGCACGGGACCGTTTTTCCAATAGGAGCTGTCGTAGCACGATTGCCAGATATCTTCGATCCGGTCGGTTGTTTTATTCAGGAGGAACGGCTTCAAATATTTTTCGACCGCCGGCTTTACCAGATCGGCGCGTTGCGTGAATGTCGCGCAGCCATAGCCGTATAGTCCATCCTGGTCAGTGGTGATCTTGACCACCGTGAGCCGCACGCCGGCGGGCTGGCATTCGATTACGCTCATGTCTTTGATCCGTGGCGCTGGCATTCCACGGGTAGCGCGCGCTACCTGTTCTTGCGCTTGTATGTGACGAGTCGTAACGCCGAGCAAACCAGCGCCTGCGATGGACTTCAAAAAATTGCGGCGTTCAATGGACATGTAAAGGGCCTCGTTCACATCTGTGGAAACTTCAAATCCTACCTGAAACCGATGTTCATCGGGAGCCTCCTCAAACGGGATCGCGTTTAATGATCCATTTGCGGGCGAGAATGACTGAATGAAGCTTGCCGAAAGGTGCCAGATGATATGGAATTATTTGTATTGGCTCCGAGGCTGCGAATCAGACGGGAGGAGAAGATGAACCTCGATGAATTCAGAGGATCGCTTACTGAAGAGGCACCGCCCAAAGCGTTATCGGCCCCGCTCACGGCCCTGTGGTGGGACGCCAAACGAGATTGGACCCGTGCTCACGCACTGGTTGACGAACTGGAAACCGAAGATGGCATGGCCGTCCACGCCTATCTGCACCGCAAAGAGGGCTCGGTTACGAATGCCGATTACTGGTACGGTCGCGCCGGACGCAGTTTTCACCGTCCTACTCTTGAGGCGGAATGGACAGCGCTGGTGGAAGGACTGCTGTCCAGGGCTGGGAACGAGTGAGTCGCACTACACTTTCTCACTCTTGGAAAGTCACGCACACGCCGTTCGGGTCAATAGCGCCGAACTCTTTCGTTCCCCAAGGCTTGGTCTGTAATGGGCCGTTGGGATGTATCTTACCGCCGCGTTTCTGATACTCGGCATACATCGCCTCGATTCCTTTTACGGCGAGTCGCACCATCGTCTGGTCGCCGACTTTTCGCGCGAGTGCCTTGTCGGTCATGCCGGCGATGTGCAGGTGGGCCTCGTCGCGGTTAATGCCTGCATAACTCGGTGGGGTGCTGTCGCGAAAGGTTTCTTTGAAGCCGCAGATCTCCGTCCACCAATTCAGCGATTCTGTCGTATCAGCTGCAGGTAGAACCGGGATCGCGCCTTTGATGACCGGGTCCATGGACGAAGCATAACCGAAATTCAACCGAATTGCCTATGCAAGACCTGTCATGTGAAGGGCAGAGAAAAAGATGGTCAGTTAGGCAGTTGGCTATTCGGGAGCAGTTACAGCAGACGCTGCAAAATCTCGGAAGTAATGCCGCTGAAAATAGAATGCCGCGTTAACGAGCCCAATCATCACGGGTACTTCGACTAGAGGCCCGATAACAGCTGCGAACGCAGCTCCCGAGTTGATCCCGAAAACTGAAATGGCAACCGCAATCGCCAGTTCAAAGTTATTGGACGCAGCGGTAAAAGCCAAAGTCGTTGTCTTGGAGTAGTCCGCGCCCAACTTCTTTCCCATGTAAAACGACACCAGGAACATCACGACGAAGTAGATCAGCAATGGGACGGCAATCCGCAAAACATCAAGCGGCAGCCGGACAATGTACTCGCCCTTTAACGAAAACATCACCACAATCGTGAAGAGCAATGCGATCAGCGTCAGCGGGCTTACACGGGGAACGAAAGTCCGCTCATACCACTCGCGACCCTTAGCGCGAATCAGTATAGTTCGGGTCACGAATCCGGCAAAGAAGGGAATCCCAAGATAAATAAAGACGCTCTTCGCAATTTGCCCGATGGCAACATTTACGACGGCGCCTTGCAGTCCGAGCTTGGCGGGAAGAACCGTAATAAAGATCCAGGCGTAGAGCGAATAGAAAAATACCTGGAATAAAGAATTAAAGGCGACCAGCCCGGCCGCGTATTGCGTATCCCCCTTAGCCAATTCGTTCCATACGATCACCATTGCAATACAGCGAGCGAGGCCGATCATAATTAGTCCAGCCATGTATTCCGGGTACCCGCGCAGAAAAGCGATCGCCAGTACAAACATCAGGATCGGTCCAACCACCCAATTCTGCACAAGCGATAGGCCGAGTACGCGCTTGTTGCGGAAAACTTCGTGCAAGTCCTCGTACCGCACTTTCGTGAACGGCGGATACATCATTACGATCAATCCGACAGCAATCGGAATCGAAGTCGTACCGACGCTGAAATGATCCAGGAAAGGCACAAGTCCGGGCACAAGCCATCCCAAGAACACTCCAACGGCCATTGCTGTGAAGATCCAGGCAGTCAAATAACGGTCAAGAAAATTAAGACGGCCAGTTGTGCTCATTCGATCGATCCAATGTTGTCGACTTCTCTTTTCAACGCAAGCCGGTCTAGCGCTGCAAACGGAAGACAAAGGAACAAGCTGATTCGGTGTTGCAGGGTCAAAAATGTACTCCGGAAAGCCCGGTCTACCTCGTCCTGAGATCCGTGAACCGCTGCCGGATCAGGAACACCCCAATGTGCGGTCATTGGTTGACCCGGCCACACTGGGCAGACCTCGTTGGCGGCGTTGTCACAAACCGTAAAAACAAAATCCATCTTCGGAGAATCGGGCTGGGCAAATTCGTCCCACGCCTTACTCCGTAGACCTTCGGTCGGTAAGTGGACTGCTTCGAGCTGTCGAAGCGCTTCCGGTCGAACTTTTCCTGACGGATGGCTTCCGGCGCTATACGCCGTAAAGGCCGGCTTTCCTTTGAAGTTAAGAATTGCCTCAGCCATTATGGAGCGAGCCGAATTGCCAGTGCATAAAAACAAAACGTTGTAGTGTCTTGGCATGGTTGTTCTTCGCGACGCGTTCTAATTGCAGCAAGTCGGTGCGCAGCAAGACTTATCGCTCGCACTGCTCGGTTTGACTGCACGAATAAATGCGCTCATGATCTTGCCATCCACCTGTGGCGCAATCGCATCCACGTCAATGCCTTCGGCCGAGAGAAATTCACGCGCATCTTCAGCACGGTAAATGCGGGTTGGCTCAACGTCGATCTGCTCAAACCCTGCCCCTGTCAGCTTCTCGCGATATTCGGTCTCTGTCAGCGCTCCGGCGACACAGCCGACCCACAGGAGTACGCTTTTGCGGATCTCAGGTGTAATTTCACCTTGAGTAACGACATCCGATACCGCGAACCGTCCACCCGGCTTGAGGACGCGAAACGCCTCTCGCAGCACGCGACTCTTGTCAGCAGATAGATTGATTACGCAATTTGAGATAACTACATCGACTGAATTTTCGGGCAGGGGGATATTCTCAATCTCGCCCTTCAGGAACTCAACGTTCTCCGCTCCCGCCTTCCGTTTGTTTTCGTTCGCGAGTGCGAGCATCTCGTCCGTCATGTCGAGGCCGTAGGCTTTGCCGGTGGGCCCAACCCGCTTGGCTGATAACAGCACGTCGATCCCGCCGCCGGAACCAAGATCCAGCACAACTTCTCCGGCATTCAACATCGTTAATGCAGTCGGATTCCCGCATCCCAGCGACGCCAGCATGGCTTCGGCAGGAATTTGCCCAGCTTGGGCTTCGTCGTAAAGATTGGAGGTAATCGGATCGCAACCTGAGCCGTTAACCGGAGCGGCACCGCAGCAACTGCTTCCGCCACTCGTCACCCGCAAAGCGGCTTGTCCGTATTTTTCTTTCACTATGTCCTTAATATTTGTACTTTCCATTAGCGCCTCATTTTCTAAATTCCTACTTGCAGATTTGAATTATGTCTTGCGGCTTTAATGCCTTGTTTCGGGTGCAGCATTCCGCATACAAAAATTGCAGCAGTTCTTGCAAAGCCTCCGTATTTGCCGTATAGCGCAAGAAAGTGCTTTCACGACGCACCTGTACAAGGCCTTCATTCTTGAGTTTGTCTAGATGGTGCGAGAGGGTCGAATTCGGGATCTCCAATTCTGTCTGAATATCACCAACCACAAGGCCCTCGGGATGCGCCGTGAGAAGCAATTGCATAATGCGGAGCCGAGCTTCTGTGCCCATGGCCGAGAACATATCGGCGTATTTTGCGACCTGTTCAATATTCTGCTTGCTCCCAGCCAACTTCATATTTCGATAATTGCAGAAATATAGATACGCTGTCAAGCCTTTTCAATGTCCTCTGTCTGACGTGTTCTTTTCCCCTTCTTGTTTCGGCTTATGTGCCCAAGGTTTCCTTATTGCTCGTTCTCTGTGAACCCTGTGCTCTCCGTGGTCAAGGGATTTTGGACCATAGCGAGCACGAAGGACGAGCGAAACAATCGGGTAAACCCGACTCTGCATAGGTACTCCGGTTGGCCCAGACTTGCTGAGGTCCGGCTTCGCAGCGAATCGGTAGTTCACATTCGGAACCAAAATCCACAATCTTTTTGAAATTCGCTTTTTATTCGCTTCAAGCCGAGTGTATAATCCGCGCTTAGATCAATTCATTTTAATTTCATCGAAGGAGCCGCACTCATATGGCCGACGAACGATCCAAAGCAATCGATCTGGCATTTGCTCAGATCGAAAAACAATTTGGCAAGGGCTCGATCATGCGTCTGGGATCGAAAGAAGCCATTGTGCCGATTGCGGTGATTTCTACCGGCGCAATATCTTTCGACGCCGCTCTTGGAGTTGGAGGCTTTCCACGCGGGCGCGTGGTCGAAGTCTTCGGGCCGGAGTCCTCTGGTAAGACAACCATCACTTTGCAGGTCATCGCAGAAGCTCAAAAAACGGGCGGCATGGCGGCGTTCGTCGACGCCGAACATGCGCTCGATCCCGGATATGCGAAAAAGCTGGGCGTCGACGTGGACAACCTGCTCGTCTCGCAGCCCGACTACGGCGAACAGGCACTCGAAATCACGGAAGCGCTGGTGCGCTCAAATGCCATTGACGTCCTCGTAGTCGATTCGGTCGCGGCGCTCGTGCCCAAGGCCGAACTCGACGGCGAGATGGGCGACAGCCACATGGGACTGCAAGCCCGATTGATGTCCCAGGCATTGCGGAAACTTACGGGAACGGTTTCGAAATCACGGACGTGCCTGATCTTCATCAACCAAATCCGCGAAAAAATAGGAGTGATGTTCGGCAATCCGGAAACCACAACAGGCGGCCGTGCGCTGAAGTTCTATTCGTCCGTGCGCGTGGACATCCGTCGCATAGCAGCCATCAAAGATGGTGATATAGTCACGGGTTCCCGCACAAAAGTTAAGGTAGTGAAAAACAAAGTAGCCGCGCCATTCCGAGAAGCCGAATTCGATATCATGTACGGCGAAGGGATTTCGCGCGAAGGCGACCTTCTCGATATCGCTGTTAATAACAACCTGCTGGAGAAGTCTGGCGCTTGGTACAGCTACAAGGGCGAGCGCATTGGACAAGGCCGCGAGAACGCGCGGCAGTTCCTCAAAGACAACAAAGACACGATGACCAAGCTCGACGTCGAAGTGCGCAAGCACTTGGGACTGATACCCAATGGGGCGGCGCCGGTAGCCGCCGCTGCGGCTGCTCCAGCGGGAACAACTCCGCCACAAGGCGCGAGAGTGACGACTATGCCCAGCGCGAATCCGGAAGCGGCAAAAGTGCCAGCGGCCAGACGATAGCGTTTGAACGGTCGTCGGTCAGGTGTTCCCTGGCCGACGATTTCTTATTAGAGCTCGATCTTCAGAAGCTCGATCAAACATTGCCATTTCTCTGCCCTGCCGCTTAGAATCTTGTTATCCCAGTTACTTGCTGCCAGCCGGGGCTGTTGTCCGCGAAGACGACTCGAAAAAGAGGCCAGTTGAAGAAAGTTATCGCCATCTATCCCGGCTCATTCGATCCTCCGACTAATGGGCATCTCGATTTGGTGGAACGCGGCAGCAGGATTTTCGACGAGTTGGTGGTTGCGATTCTTCGTAATCCTGAGAAAAACCCGCTGTTCAGCCTGGGAGAGCGGCGGCATATGCTGGAAGACCTGACTTCCCGCTTTAAGAACGTTCAAGTAGATACGTTCGACGGGCTAATGGTCGATTATGCAGCCAGGGTAAATGCGACTGCGGTTTTGCGAGGCATTCGCGCCCTGAGCGATTACGAGTACGAGTTGCAGATGGCTTTGATGAATCGCAAGCTGCAGCCGAATCTGGAAACCGTGTTTATGATGCCGGCCGAGCAATATTCATATTTGAGCTCCCGCCTGGTGCGGGAAGTCGCCCGTTTAGGGGGAGCGATAAACGGCCTAGTTCCTGAACTGGTAGAACAAAGATTGCGAGAAAAGCTGGATCCGGCGATAAAATTACAGAACGCCAGAACGAAGCAGCAAGATAAGAAATCCAAGGTTAAAGAACTGAAGACAGGAAAACGCGCATGACTCCCGTAACCGAAGCTAGCCCCGCCGTTAAGATTGCGTCCGTCAAGCTGACCGAACGCATCAACCGCATCGAACCTTCCGCCACTATGGCCGTGGTTGCTGAAGCCGACAAGCTGCGCCAGCAGGGCATCGATGTCGTGGATTTCGGAGCGGGCGAGCCGCACTTTTCTACGCCACAGCACGTCAAGGATGCTGCCATTGCGGCCATCCAAAATAATTTCAGCAAATACACGGCTGTCGGTGGAACTATTGAGTTGCGTGACGCCATTATTCATCGCCATGCGGCCGATTTCGGATCGGCGTACAAACGGGAAGAAACCATGGCTTCAACCGGTGGAAAGCATGTGTTGTTCAATGCGATCCAAGTGCTCGTCGATCACGGCGACGAAGTCATTCTGCCGGTTCCTTACTGGGTATCGTTCAAGGACATCGTCCGTTACGCAGGCGGAAATTGCGTGCTGCTCGAAACCGACGAAGCCAAAGGCTTCCGTGTAACCGCGGAGATGATTGAGCGACTGGTGACTCCGCGCACCAAGCTCATTATTCTCAATTCTCCTTCGAATCCATCGGGAGCCGTAATGTCGCCCGAAGATCTGACCGAAGTCGTTGCGATGGCTGCCCAGCGCGGGATCTGGGTCATTTCCGACGAATGTTACGTATACCTGAATTACACCGGCAAGCAGTTCTCGGTGGGATCGCTGAACGAATATCGCGATTGGATGGTGATCGTCGGATCACTTTCGAAGACATATGCCATGACGGGATGGCGGCTGGGGTATGCACTTGCACCCGGCGAAGCTGATTGCCGCGATGCAAAAGCTGCAAAGCCAATCGACTTCGAATCCTACTTCGATCGTGCAAAAAGCCGCAGTTGCCGCGCTAAATGGTCCGCAGCAATGCGTGGAGGATATGCGCCTCGAGTACATCAGGCTGCGCGACCATGTGGTGAACGGACTACGCTCCATCCCGGGCGTAAAGTGCACGCTGCCGGAAGGCGCGTTCTACGCATATCCGAATATTTCTTCGTTCTTCGGAAAGGGTGGGGTGAACTCCCCAGCCGATCTGGCCGGCAAGCTTCTGCGCGAGGCCCACGTCGCCACGGTACCGGGCGAAGGCTTTGGAACACAGGAGCATATCCGTATTTCCTACGCCACTTCCGTTGGCGAGCTGGACCGCGGTTTGGAAAGGATGCGCAAGTTCTTAGCATCCTTATGACGACAGTACTTTCCGCAAGTAATAATTTTCTCAGGCAGCTTCTCTGCTGAATTACGCTTCTAATGGGCGAGAACGGAGCGGGTTCGCCGCAGCAGGCGCGCCGAAGTTGGTCCGGTCCATGCCGATTCCCCATTGGCACGGCGGGGCCGCAGGAACTGCCGCGCAGGCCTACTGAATCCTTTGATGAACGATCTATACCCATTCCTTATGTCGCCAGCCTTTGATCCCCGCCCGTGGGGGACTCTCGATCTTTCTCCTGTTTACCCGAACCATCGTTTCGGAGAAAAGATCGGAGAAGCATGGCTGACCGGCGACCATTGCAAAGTAGCGAATGGCGCGCTGAAGGGCCAGTCGCTTGCGGAGTTGAGTTCCCGCTTCGGCGCGGCACTTGTCGGCGATGCTGCGAAGGATTGTGCCCGCTTTCCGCTGCTTTCGAAATTTCTTTTTCCGCATGAAAAACTGTCGGTGCAAGTGCATCCCGACGACGAGAGTGCCCGCAGAGTTGGCGAACCTTGTGGCAAAACCGAGTGCTGGTACGTTGCGCACGCAAACCCCGGAGCACAAATCGGCCTTGGATTGAAGCCAGGAACAACGCGCGCTCAGTTTGAACAGGCCATAAACGAGCAGCGGGCCGAAGAGCTTCTCAACTGGATCAATGTTTTTTCTGGCGAAATGATTTATGTAGCCGGCGGGAACAGTGCACACTCTCGGCCCAGGTTCGATCATCGTAGAGACCCAGCAGCAATCGGATACCACTTATCGTCTTTATGATTACGGGCGGCCACGCGAGCTGCATCTCAAGCTGGGATTGGAAGCGATGAAGGAAAAAGTTGCCTCCGGAAAAGTCGTGCGGCCAGCCCCGACAAATATGAATGGCTCGAAGAATCGCCGCTCGTCCCTGATTGCTTCCCCTTGTTTTGTGGTGGATATGTTTGAGTTGAAGACCTCGCACGAGTTTAGAACAAAAGATGAAGCGGGGAAGACTTCGGCGCAGATCCTCGTCGCTACCGAGGGGTGCGGAGTAGTTGAAGCACGCGGCTCAGAGCCCGTGACATTCACCAAAGGCGATGCCATCGTAGTTCCGGCCGAGATTGAAGAGTTCAGGGTACAACCGCAGTGGTCGCTCGAGTTTTTGAAGTCGTACGTACCCGCAGGCGAACTGCCGGAACCGGTGACCAGAATGTAGGCTCAAAAATTGAAGTCATTCAGGGCGGATTGCAAGGGGCGATTTTGAGGGAATTTTGTCCGCTGCACAATGTGTTGATTTGATCCGGCAGCACGGCCTTTGACTCGATGAACAACAAAATCAATTCTAAGAAAAAACCGAATTTTCATCCCGTAATTCTCGCTGGAGGCCGAGGCACGCGCTTCTGGCCATTGAGCCGGAAACGCCGCGCTAAACAATTGCTTGCGCTCGACGGCAACCAGACGATGATTCAGCAAACGGTCTCGCGCCTGTCAAAGCTGGCTCCTCCGAACCGTTTTTTGATTGTCACTAATGAAGACCTGCAGCGGGAGATTGGTCGCCAACTGCCCACGCTGCGAAAAGCGCAGATCATTGCCGAGCCTTTGGGGCGCAACACCGCGCCCGCAATCGGATTAGCGGCGTTCATCTTGTTGAGAAGCGATCCTGACGCCGTGATCGGAATGTTTCCTTCTGACCACGTGATCGGAGATGAAAAAAAATATCGCGAGGTCTTGCAGCAAGGAATCGCGCTAGCTGCGTCAGGGGAGAACATTGTTGTGCTGGGAATCCATCCGACTCGCGCCGAAACTGGGTACGGGTACATCGAGGCCGGGGAAAGTCTCGATGGTCAAGTTCAACGCGTGCTACGTTTCACTGAGAAACCGAACCAAGAAAAAGCGGAGGAATTTCTAAAAGCGGGGAATTATTTTTGGAATAGCGGAATGTTTCTCTGGAGCGCGCGAACCTTAACCAATGCCTTACGTGCGCATCTCCCGAAGACCGCGCCGCTGCTGGAGGAAATCGCAGCAGCATTTGGCACTTCTAAATTTGCGAGTACATTCCGCAAACTCTACCCCAAATGCAAAGACATCAGCATCGACTATGCGGTGCTCGAGCCGCGGTCACTCATGGGGGAACAAAAATCCAACTTATATTGCCTCCCGGCGGACTTCGGATGGAACGATCTAGGGTCCTGGACCGCGCTGTATGAACACCACGCAACCAAGCGCGCGCCGCGAGATGGCAACCTGATCTCCGGGCAGGGCATCTTCACGCTGAACGCGAAAGGCAACTATGTCCATGCGCCCGGTAAATTCGTAGCGGTGGTGGGCGTCGACAATTTAGTTATTGTAGAGACAGAGGACGCACTGCTCATTACAACTCGGGACCAAGCGCAAGATGTCGGAAAGGTAGTCAAACATCTTGACGAGAAGAAGCTGCATAAGTTGACGTAAGCGACGGAGATTCTAAACTAACGATTATCAAGCCACTCATGACCCCTAGCCCTATCAAATTTGGTACCGATGGATGGCGCGGCATTATTGCCGACGACTTTACTTTTGAAAATGTACGGCGGGTTGCGGGCGCAATTGCTTCTTATATCCTGAAGCACGAAGACCCGTCTCACGGCGTAATAATCGGCTACGACACGCGGTTCGCTTCCAAATCTGCCGCGCAAGTTGCGGCCGAAGTTTTCGCTGGCGCCGGAATTCCCGTGAAGATCGCGAGCGACTACGTTCCTACTCCCGCAATTTCGTTAGCCGTGAAGAACCAAGGGGCGGCGGGGGGAGTCGTCATCACCTCGAGCCATAATCCGTGGAATTGGAATGGCGTGAAGTTCAAAGCTAAATTTGGCGGATCGGCCACGCCCGCCATCATGAAAGTAATCGAAGAAGAAGTTCGTGCGGAAGCAATGCCGAAGGGTAAGAAAGCAGCGATCGAAGAAGTTGATCTGAAGCAGCCGTATATCGACGCCGTTTGCAAGTTCGTTGATTTGGACCTGATCAGCTAAGGCCAATTTCAAATTTGCAGTTGATGCAATGTTCGGATCGGGCCGCGGCATTCTGGCGAAAATATTTGGCGACCGCAAAATCAATCATGTCGCCATTCGTCAGGAACTGAATCCGCTATTCCCGGGTATCAATCCCGAGCCTATTTTGCCTCACGTGGCCGAGCTGCAAAAAACGGTCGTACAAGAAAAATGTCACGCCGGTCTTGCTACTGACGGCGATGCCGATCGCATCGGAGCAGTCGCAGAAGACGGCAGCTTCGTTGATTCCCACAAGATTATTTGCGTCTTGTTGCGCTGGACGCTGGAACGGAAGAAATGGCCGGGCGACGTAGTGCGAGCTTTCAACACCACACGGATGATCGACCGCATTGCTGCTAAACACGGCCGCAAATTGCATGAAACTTCCATCGGATTCAAGTACATCGCTGATCTGATGATGGAGCAGGAAATCTTAATTGGTGGAGAAGAATCTGGTGGCATCGGATATTCGCGGTACTTGCCGGAACGCGATGGCATACTCAATGCCCTCTTGCTGGCAAATGTGATGGCCGAGGAAGGCAAGCCTCTTGGACAACTCGTTGCTGATTTGCAACGCGAATATGGAGCGCATTATTACGGACGGCGAGATATGCACATTACCGAGGAAGTGAAGCAAAGCGCTATCCAGAGAGCGAAGGCGGATGGAACTAACAAACTCGGTAGTCATTCCGTCATCAAGAAGGAAGATCTCGACGGAATAAAATTCTTCCTCAATGCCTCCAAGAATGGCAACGGAGCAGAGCCATGGATCTTGTTTCGAGCCTCAGGGACCGAACCGTTGCTGCGCGTTTACGCCGAAGCAGCCTCGCCAGAGCTGGTGAACGAGATTCTTTCTACCGCTGAAAAGTTCGTGAACAACTCGTAAGCCCAGATTTGCTGCTCGTCGGGGTCGGTCGCAACATCCGCCGCGATCTCGGTATTTGGGACTCGCGTTCGTTCTCCGCTCGTACGATAATCATTCCATTGCATGACTTCCGAATCCACAGTGCCCGCCGTTGATCGGCCCGAGGCGAAGCGTTACAACCGGATCAAGCGCTGGCTGGGGATAGCGGATTTTGTGCTCGGCTTAGGAATGTTGGTGGTTTTGGTTGCGACTGGCTGGAGCGGTACCTTGCGTGACATTGCGTACCGCGTTGCATTTCAGAACTACATTCTTGCCGTTTTCCTTTTTGTTCTGCTGCTGCTGTCGATTGGAAAACTTCTTGGAATCGGCCTCGACTATTACGGTTTTCGCCTGGAACATCGATTTCAGCTCTCTAATCAAAGATTCCGCGCGTGGGCATGGGATGAAGTCAAAGGATTTCTGCTCGGACTCGTGCTGGCAGGCATCCTGACCGAGTTGCTGTATTTCATGATCCGGGAGTTTCCGCAACATTGGTGGATACTCGCATGGGCTATATTTTTGGCGCTGGCTGTACTAATGGCGCAGCTTGCTCCAGTAATTTTGCTTCCCATCTTTTATAAATTCGAGCCGTTGCAGGATGAAGAATTGAAATCGCGGCTGGTCCGGTTAGGGGAACGCTCGGGAACGCGTGTGCGCGGAGTCTATAAATGGAACCTGTCGGAAAAAAGCAAGAAAGCAAACGCGGCATTGACCGGACTCGGAAACACGC
Organism: Terriglobia bacterium; assembly: GCA_963791575.1. GTDB lineage: Bacteria > Acidobacteriota > Terriglobia > Terriglobales > Acidobacteriaceae > JAOAPG01. The sequence goes on from CAWBSY010000009.1 coordinate 99,446, forward strand.
GACGAATCATTCTCGCCGACACACTGCTCGATAACTATTCTCCAGACGAAATTGAAGCGGTGCTGGCGCATGAACTTGGACACCACGTTCACAAGCACATTCTGAAAAGTATTGCTGTGCAAGCGGGGATAACATTCGTGGGATTTTGGGCAGCGAACTGGGCATTGCACTACGCGGTAGACCGGTTGGGCATGTTTGAGACGCTTGCGGACTTCGCAAATCTTCCGTTGCTGGCTTTAGTTTCCACCGCTCTGTCGCTTGTTGCTCTTCCCGCGCTAAATGCGTTTTCGCGTTACAACGAACGCCAAGCGGATCGCTATGCATTCGAATCTATCGACAATATCGAGCCATTCATTTCTTCCATGAATAAGTTGGCTGACCAAAACCTGGCGGAGCGAAAACCTTCGCGGCTGGTGGAGGCTTTGTTTCATTCGCATCCATCGATCTCGCGGCGGGTGGCGGCAGCCGAAGCATGGGCGGGAGTCCAATCCAGAAAAGACCAGCCTGCCACGAACTAAAAATTTCTGTTTAACGGTTTAGCAGAATCTGCTCCACTCGGCGCAAATCTTCTTCTGTATCCACTCCAACTGAATCGTGAGGGGTTTCAACTACGTGAATAGCGAGTGCCGTTCTCAAGAAATCGCAACTGCTCCAAACGTTCGCTCCGTTCGAGGGATCGACTCGGGCCAGGCTACAAAACGATCCAGTGCCGATTTTCGATATGCATAAAATCCTAGATGCTTGAAGTAGCGTGGGCTGGTATCGTCCCGATCAAAGGGAATGGTCGCTCGCGAAAAATACAGCGCGCGACCCACGATGTCTGTCGTAACTTTTACTGCGTTCGGATTGCGGATATCTGAATCGCGCAGCAGGCGTTTTCAAGGTTCCCACCTCGACTGTTGGATCGTTCATCAACTCGAGTAGTCCATCGATATGTTCGGCACGCGTGAGCGGCTCGTCTCCCTGCACATTCAGGTAGACATCTGCCGCAATCGAATTTGATATTTCATGTACCCGCTCAGTACCGCTGCGATGGTCGATCGACGTCATACGTGCATGCCAGCCGCGTTCTCGGCAGAGGCTTATAATCTCCTCGGAGTCGGTAGCAACTACAACATCATCGAGGAGTGGTGACGAGCGAACCGCTTGGTAAACATACGCGAGCAGGGGCTGCCCGGCGAGGTCCCGTAACATTTTGCGAGGTAGTCGCGTGGATGCAAGGCGAGCGGGGATTACGGCGAATACATTTCATTAAGCATAATCTATAGCCGACAGATTTCTAGTTTTATGCGGCGTCGGTTACACTCGCAAGAGAAGTTTGACACTGTTCGGGAGCGGCCCCTAAAATCAATTGAGAATGTGCGATCGGCCGTTTTTGCAAGGCCACGAGTTTCGCACTATTTTCTTCAGCGATTCCAAAAATGTGGCGGCGTAGCTCAGGTGGCTAGAGCGACGGTCTCATAATCCGTAGGTCCGTGGTTCGAGTCCACGCGCCGCCACCAATCATCATCAACTTCCAAAGGAATTTCTATTATTTTTTCGCCTCCTCGTTGCACCTGGTTGCATTTTTAGTTTGTTTTCTGAACCTTCTCAGCCGCCTCCAGCTGATCCACAAACGAAACGGTTGCCAGCAATCAGGTGACCGTGGGTGTCCACCGTCTGCTCTATGGATTTCCGCAATGAGAAATAAGAGTAAACAAGGCAGCAGTCTGTTCGTGCCACCCGCCCATCATATGGTTGGTTACTGAACCGCAACATCTTCGGAGTCATAATCCACTTTCCCGAGAGGCTGATTTGAGGTTGACGGAGTCCGCATTGTAAATCCGTTTCTCTAGCCTCCAGCGCACGTCCCCACCCTCTCGTTCCATAAATACGGAACAATAAGGGTGGGGACTCCGCGCCTACTTCTTTGCGCTTGTTTTTTTGCGCAGCTGCTCTTCCTGTTCTTTCAGCTCCGGAGTGAGATTCGAACCGAAGTCATCGGCCTCAAACACCTGGCGAATTTCAATTTCCGTTCCCCCGTCAAAAGGACTTCGCTTGAGCCATTCGACGGCCTCTTCCATCGATCTGACCTGCCACAGCCAAAAACCGGCAACCAGTTCCTTGGTCTCGGTGAAAGGTCCATCAGTGACCGTTGTCTTTCCTCCCTGGAACTTAACGCGCTTGCCTTTTGAACTTGCATGCAGGCCTTCGCCCGCGAGCATCACGCCGGCTTTTACCAGTTCTTCGTTGTACTTCCCCATCTTGGTAAGGATTTCCGTGCTGGGAAGAATGCCCGCCTCCGAGTCCTTGTTCGCCTTCACTATCACCATGCATCGCATCGTTTTATCTCCTTGGATAAATTTCATACTAGAGCCGGATTTCGAAATCGTTAACTGCCGATCCATGCTCTCTACTTAAGCGTCGAATCGAGGCTCACAAGATCGACACTGACATTATTTCTTTTATTTTTGACATCTCTTATTTTGGACAGGACGAATTTTGGGCACTCCCCCTAATTTGAGTGGATGGCTCCTGGCGGTATTCACGGGAGAATGACCCTCCAGATCGAAACATGACAGTTTGTCCTCTGGATTAGGTCAGAGGTATAAAAGATGACGGAAGTAGTGTTGAAGAACGTTCTCGATAGCAGGAGGTAAAAAGTATGGCGTTCACACGCCGTAGAGTGCTCGCCGGCATTGGGCTGGCGGGAATTGGAACGATGTTGTCGCCGATGGTCAAGAAAGCTGCGGCATCTTCAGCAACACCGTTGACGGCGGAAAGTGACACATGCCCATTTAGGCTGGCGGTGATCAATGACGAGATCACGCAGGACTTCGAGAAGGCTTGTCAGATCGTGTCTGGCGATTTCGGGTTGCGATGGATTGAATTGCGCTCAATGTGGAACAAGAACGTGACGGATCTGAACGCCAAAGAAATAGAAGAGGCGCGGAAGATCCTCGACGAACACAAATTGCGGGTCACGGATATTGCAAGTCCGCTGTTCAAGACAGACTGGCCCGGCGCTCCTCGCTCGTCTCAGAGCGAAACTCGCGACCAGTTTCATGCGGACTTCGACGCCAGCGCACAAGACAAGCTGCTCGAGCGATGCATCTCGCTTTGCAAAGCTTTTAACACGGACAGAATTCGATGTTTCGACTACTGGCGTCTGGACGATCCGAAGCCGTACCGGGCAGCAATCAATGCCAAACTGCAGAGCGCTGCCGAGCGCTGTGCAAAAGACAATCTCATCCTTCTGCTTGAGAATGAGATGTCCTGCAATACAGCTACGGGCGAAGAGTCGGCTGCGGTGCTGAAGGCGATTCCGAACAAGAATTTCATGCTGAACTGGGATCCGGGGAATGCCGCGGCCTTGGGTACGACGCCTTATCCGGACGGCTATGCAGCTGCTGCCTAAAGACCGGATCGGGCACTGTCACTGTAAAGACGTGGTGCGCAAGCCGGATCATAAATACGATTGGGCTCCGGTAGGCGGCGGCATTGTGGATTGGGTTGGGCAACTCCGGGCTTTGCAGCGCGATGGTTTTCACTATGGGCTGAGCCTGGAGACTCACTGGCACGGCGCAGGAACGCCGGAAGCATCTACGCGCGTCAGCATGGATGGGCTGAAGAAGACGCTGACAAAAGCCGGAATTTCCTGCTGATCGAAGTGTGTTGTCAACTGGCAAACAGAGCGGCTATTTTCCCTCTATGAGGCATATTTATGCTTACACGACGTGAGTTTCTTGATGCACTTGCAGTGGGAGCGGCGGGCCTTGCGATAGGAACTACAGCAAAGAGCTATGGCCAGATCCTCGGTTCCAATGATCGCCTCAACTTTGCCGTAATCGGTTTGAACGGCCGCGCATACGCTCATCTGTCCAGCCTCAAGGCGAATAAAAGCGCTGCCCGTATCTCGCACGTCTGCGATGTGGACAGCAATATTCTCAAGAAATTTGCTGATGCTGCGCAGCAGGAGATGGGTGAGGCTCCTGCGACAGAAAAAGACTTTCGCAAGATTCTCGAACGGAAAGATGTGGACGCAATCACGATTGCCACTCCTGATCACTGGCATACGCCTATGGCCATTGCCGGATTGCAGGCGGGCAAGCACGTTTACGTGGAAAAGCCGTGCAGCCACAATCCTGCTGAGGGAGCGATGCTGGTGCAAGCGCAGCAGAAGTACGGAAAGCTGGTGCAGATGGGCACACAGCAGCGCTCTTCCCCGCACACTATTGAGATCGTTGAAAAGATTCACAATGGCATCATAGGCAGACCCTACTTCGCGAAAGCCTGGTACAGCAATGTTAGGAAGTCGATCGGCACCGGCAAAGAAGTGTCCGTGCCGGCGCAACTCGATTGGGACCTTTGGCAAGGCCCGGCGCCGCGCCGTCCTTATAAGGACAATGTTCAGCCATACAACTGGCATTGGTTCAAGATCTATGGCACTGGCGAAACGCTGAATAATGGCACGCACGAGGTGGATGTCTGCCGCTGGGCGCTTGGGCGTCGACTATCCCGAGCGGGTCACGTCGTCAGGCGGGCGATACCACTTCAAAGACGATTGGCAGTTTTACGACACGCTGGTGACCAGCTTCGAATACGAAGACAAGATGATTACATGGGAAGGCAAGAGCTGCCAGGGAATGAAATATTACGGCCGCGATCGTGGTTCGACAATCATGGGAACCAATGGAACGGTGCTTGTCGATCGCGATGGCTATGAGATATATGATCTCAAAGGCAACAAGACAAGTGAATTTAAGATTGGCAGCACAACCTCATCTGCTGATTTGCTCGGCCGCGATTCCATGACCGACGCTCACTTCGCCAACTTCATCGCAGGAATCCGCAAAGGCGAGAAGCTCAATGCTCCAGTCTCGGCGGGCAATGTTGCGGTGACGATGCTGCAGATTTCCAACATCGCTTGGGAAGTTAACCGTGAGCTGCATCTCGACACAAAGGACGGACGAATTCAGGGTGATCCGGACGCGATGAAGATGTGGGGACGCGAGTACGAAAAGGGCTGGGCACCGCATGTCTAGAGAAACATCCTTTTTCCCGCCGGGACTTCGTTCGCACCGGCGCGCTCATTGCAACAGCGGCTGTTGTTCCACGCAATATCTTCGCTTCGGTTCAGAAACCCGACAAAGCATCGCCGATTCGTTTGGGTCTGGCCAGCTACACCTTCCGCAACTTCACTCGGGCGCAACTGATCGGCTTTATGAAGCAGCTCAACGTGCTGGCACTGAATGCCAAGGACGTCAAAGACCACTTGCCGATGGATCCGCAAGAAGAAGCGGCTGCACTTTTCGATTATGCCGCAGCGGGAATTATGCTGCACGCTGCGGGAGCCATCTATTTCGCAAAAGATGAAGATGACGACATCCGCGCCAAACTTGAATATTGCAAGCGCGCCGGTATTGGCGTCATTGTGGCTGGTGACCCCGCGCTCGCAACCCTGCCGCGAATCGAGAAATTCGTAAAGCAGTACGACATCCGTGTCGCCATACACAATCACGGGCCGGAAGATAAGTTGTGGCCTTCACCATTGAATGTGTTGAAGGCGGTAAAAGATATGGACCCGCGCATCGGGTGCTGCATCGATGTCGGCCACACAGCTCGTGCCGGAGCGGATGTAGTACAGGCGATTCACGAAGTGGGCCCAAGGCTGTTTAACGTACATATGAAGGACCTCACGAACTTTCACGATAAAGAGAGCCAAGTCGCGGTGGGAGATGGCATCATGCCAGTGCGGCGAATTTTCGAGGCCCTAATCGCGACGAGATACCAAGGATTCGTCGATCTCGAGTATGAGATTCATCCAGACGATCCGATGCCAGGTGTCATCAGCAGCTTTGGCTATATGCGCGGCGTCGTAGGCGGGCATGGGCTACCTGAACCAAGTCTGAGAAGTATTTTACTCGGACCAGCTACTCAGTATACGGGACAAAGATTATTTCTCAGGTAGTCCGATCACAACGCTTCGCTTCTTCGGTAATTCACTTTCGGATATTTCCGCGATGTAATTCAGATCAATGCCGAGAATCTCGACAAGTTTCTCGGGCCGCATCGTTAAAGAAATAGACGATATCTCCGCCGAAGCGGTCCCTTGCTCGCTTGCGTTCATCGAGATCGAAGGGATTGACCGCGTAGACTTTGATCTCGGGAGATTCACGCAGTGCAGTACCGAGTTCGCGCTGGAACGCGAGCCCTCCTTGTCGGACCTGTGCCATGGTGAGAGCGACGACGTGGTAAGGCATTGCCGTTAACTATACGCGCTAGCTGTACGATTAAAACGTTGCGCTCGACGTTCCTCCCGCTGCGGGAACGTAACATTTCAACGTGTAGTCCATCACCATGCGGTCGGCATTGAATCTCCATCCTAGAGTTCGGATGGTGCGCTTCATCCGTTTGATCCAGCCACGAGGCAAACCGTCCCCATCGCGCTTGTAATAGAGCGGGATCACTTCTTCTTTCAGAACGCGGTATAAATCTTCTCCGTCGCGGGTATCGTGAACGTTCATGTTTGTGTGCGTACGGCCGGTTCCAATGGCGAAGCCGTTTAGTCCGTCATAAGCTTCCGCCCACCACCCGTCGAGTACAGATAGATTGAGCCCACCGTTTAGGACAACCTTCTGCCCGCTGGTACCCGATGCCTCAAGCGGTCGACGCGGATTGTTCAACCAGACGTCAACGCCCTGCACAAGAAAGCGCCCGACGTTGATGTCGTAGTCTTCGACGAAGACAAACTTATCGGCAAACTTCGGATTGCGCATCAACTCCGCTATTTGTTGGAGCACGCGCTTGCCAGGTTCGTCGCGGGGATGCGATTTGCCCGCGAAGACGAATTGCACCGGACGTTTGGGGTCGTTCACCATGGTCCCTAGACGCTCGATGTCCGCGAGAATCAAATTGGCGCGTTTGTAGGTGGCAAATCTTCGTGCAAAACCTATAGTGAGGGCGTCAGGGCTGAGTAGCCGCTCGAGCTTTTGCAAAGTTTCCGGATCTTCGCCACGCCGCTCGGCTTGCTTTACTGCTCTCTGCCGTACGAATTGGAGTAATTGCGATTTGAGGCTGAGATGGGTTTCCCAGAGCTCCCCGTCATCGACGTTTTCAATTCCATCCCAGATTTTCGCTTCGCTACCGCGCTCATGCCATCCGGGCCCGAGATGGCGATCATAGAGTCGAAACATTTGCGGAGCAAGCCAGGAGGGGACGTGTACGCCATTGGTGATGTGTCCGATCGGAACTTCCTCTTCCGACTTGCCGGGACAAAGCCCGTTCCACATGGCGCGCGAGACCTCGCCATGCAAGGCCGAGACTGCATTCGCACGGCGGGAAAGTTTCAGGCCGAGCACGGTCATGCAGAAATCTTCGTCGCGACTTTCTTTGCGCTCTCTGCCCAGCCCAAGAAGTTCGTCGTGTGAAATTCCCAGCGAGTCACGCAACGGACCGAGATGTTCTTCAACCAGATCGGGGCTGAAGCGGTCATGACCCGCAGGTACCGGAGTGTGCGTGGTGAAAACAACTTCGCGCGAAACGCGAGGCGCGGCTTGAGCAAAAGTTAGTCCCTCGTCCTCCATGCGGCTACGAATAGATTCGAGGACGGCAAATCCGCTGTGTCCTTCGTTTAAATGAAGTACGCTTGGAGTGATACCCAGCGCTCTTACCGCCCGGAAACCACCAATGCCAAGCAGCAACTCCTGCCGGATGCGGGTGCGCCCATCTCCGCCATAAAGTCGCGAAGTCAATTCGCGGTCTTCTGGAGCGTTGCCTTCGACATTCGAGTCGAGTAGAAGAAGATCGCAGCGTCCTACGTCCACCCGCCAAACTTTGGCACGGATCAAATCATTCCGAGTCTCAATCTCAACTACGATGGGAAGCCCGTTGGTGCCGATTGCAGGCTCCATCGGCATCTGACTGATATCGGTTTGCAGGTATTCTTCCTGCTGCCAGCCACTGCGATCGAGGCGTTGGCGGAAATATCCTTGTCCATAAAACAAGCCGATCCCGATTAATGGGATACCTAAATCCGATGCGCTCTTAATGTGATCGCCGGAAAGAACGCCTAAGCCGCCAGAGTAAATAGGAAGCGACTCGTGCAATCCAAATTCGGCGGAGAAATAAGCGACGGGACGAGGCCGCAGCACGGCTGCGTGACGGGCACCCCAGGTTCGGTCAGCGTTAAGGTATTCCCGTTGCCGGCGGTAAGCGTAATTGATGCGGCTGTGCAGCATCATTTCGCCGGCGCGCTGCTCAAGCCGTTCCAATGGAATTTCTCCGAGCAAAGATACTGGGTTGTGATTGAGTTCTTGCCAGCGTACAGGGTCGAGATCACGGAAGAGGCCAGTGGAATCATGATCCCAGCTCCACCATAAATTTCTGGCCAGTGACCATAACCGTTCCTGCGCCGGAGCGATGAAGCGATCGAGAGTGCGAGCTTCACTTACGATGGGCGCGACCTGGGCCGCAGCCTCGGTGAGCATGCGGACTTCCTCGTCGCGAAAAGCTCGGGCTTCTAGAGTTTGTACGACCAGAACACCTTGCAAGACTCCGCGTTCGATCAGCGGAACTCCGAGGAAAGATTGATAGGCATCTTCGCCGGACTCGGGAAAATACTTGAAGCGCGGATGAGTGTGTACCTGCTCAACAGCTACTGGCAGCACCTGCTCCGCGACCAAGCCAACCAGACCTTCGTGGAGCGAAAGACGCAGAGTACCAATGCACTGCGGACGAAGTCCGAGAGTAGCGGCCAGCACGAGATTTGCGCGGTCGGGCTCGAGTAAATAGGCCGAGCAAACGTCAGTCTGAAATCTGCTGGCGATTAATGCCACCACATTCATCAGAGTCTCGGCTGGTTTGCCACCCTCTTTCGCGAGAGTACTGATTTCTTCTAAGGTCAGAACGTAACTGCTATCGAGCGCATTAGCGGTTTGGCTCACAGTATTAGGCCCTCGTTATATGTCATCGTGAACTATGGCTAGTAGCGCAAATGCTTCTGCAGCAAAGCTCTGCACGAAAGCACCAACCCAGTGCAAAACCGGGAAGGGCCGATGCAAAGCAATCGTTTACGCAATGCATTCCAATATAACTGTAGGGAGCCACCGTCCACGAAGTCCAATCGAAATTGCTTATCTTAAGTATAAGCTGTGCCGTTTACCCGTCGAGCATGTATCGACTGGGACGATTGTGTACTTTCGTAATCTACGACTGCGGAAAAACGAACCCAGTGGTTTGCCCAGTGGCACCCGAGGGTCCGCGCGAACCGTCATAACCTTTTTGCTAAACGTTGCCGATAGACAACAAGTGACTGCCCCTGTTCCAGCCCACACTCCGGTTATCCCTAAGCCCGGCACCAGCTTTGTCGCTCGTCAACCAATTGTGACGGGAGACGAGAAAGTGTTTGGCTATGAATTGCTCTTTCGTGATGGGATCGAGGATTATTTCCGCAGCTCCGATCCTGAATCGGCCTCCCGCAGTACGCTCGACACGTCGATGTTGATGGGTCTCGATGTTCTTTGCGATGGGCGTCGAGCTTTCATTAATTGCACACGCGAAATCTTATTGAAAGATTACATTACGCTACTGCCGTCGGCTCAGACTGTCGTGGAAATCCTCGAGACCGTGGTCCCCGATGACTTGGTCATGGCAGCGTGCCAGCGGCTTAAAGAAGCCGGATACATGGTTGCCCTGGATGACTTTTCCGTAAATGACCCAAGAGAATGCATGACAGACGTGGCCGATATCATCAAGGTTGACATGCGCGAGACGTCCGCTGACGACGCCGCAGCCATGGTCAAGCGCTATGGCCCGTGGCGCAGCCGTATGCTGGCCGAGAAAGTGGAAACCCGCGAGGAATTTGTAGCGGCCAAGAAAGCGGGCTTCATCTATTTTCAGGGCTATTTCTTTCGCCGTCCGGAACTGATGCAAGCGCGCGAAATTCCCGCTAATCGATTTAATTATCTGCGCATGCTGCAGGAAGTTTCGAAACCCGAACTGGATCCCAAAGCAGTCGAGAATGTCCTCAAGAGCGAAGCGTCGCTTTGTTACCGGCTGTTGCGATATCTGAATTCAGCCATGTTTGGATTTTCCACCGAAATCCATTCCATACGGCACGCGCTGACTATGATGGGAGAGCGTGAAGCGCGGCGCTGGATCCGACTGGTCGCAACTCTGGGTGCGGCCCAGCAGAAGACGAGCGACCTGGTGTTATCAGCATTAGTCAGAGCACATTTTTGCGAATTGCTTGCGCCCAAGATTCCGCACGGCGACTCCGATTTGTTCTTTCTCGGACTGTTATCGATGATGGAGTCGATCCTTGAAACTCCCATCGCTCAAATTCTCGAAAACGTTCCGGTCGACCAGGAAACCAAGGCGGTATTGTTGGGCGGGGCCAGCCGGTTACGGCCGCTCTATCAATTGATGCTGGCGCGGGAATCCGGCGACTGGGCGAGCACAGCGGAACTGGCGAAGCAATTGCACTTGAGCGAGAGCGAAGTCGCGGAAACCTATTGGCTGGCCATGCAATGGGCGCGAGAAGTCAGCAGCGAGTAACTTTTCGCTTGACTCATTTGTTTTCATAGGAAAGTACTCGCAGAAACGTCTAACTTCCGCTGCCCTAATGATCGGTCGCTGCGTGATGCGGAAAGACGATTCGCACATCCTTATACGTTCTGTGTGCCACCGGTGTAAGTGATCGAAATGTTCTCGGGATTCGTTTTAAGTGCCAGCATCAATGTGTCGAATGCGGCCCGCGAGTTTCCAATGAAATCGACAGTGTGAGTCTGGCCGATCAGACAGCACCCCTCCGTATCATGCGGATAGTTGCCAGGATGTATTTCAATTTCCGTAAAGTTCGGAACATTCATGACATGAGGCGTGATGAACCCGAAGCGAGGAGATTCCAGCAAGACGACTTTGTAAGTGCCGGCAGGTATGCAATACGGCTTAGCCGTCCGGACAGGCGGTTCGAGAGTAAAGCACTGAAATACGTCATCAATTGACATCTCACCACAAGTGCTATTTTCCGTGAGCCATTGACGTTGAACCGTGATATTCATGGCAGACCTCCATCAAGATATTCAGGAGCCCGTTGTACGATGCTACTGCAGCTTCGCGTATTCACGAGCCTGCGGATCGCGCGCAAGCTGATCAGGAAGAAATTTGAGAGCCACGCGGCGGCCAAGGCGAGTATCTTCTGCCTCGCAGACCACGCCCATCCCACCGCCGCCCAGCCGTTGCAGAATGCGGTAGTGAGATATGGTCTGACCGATCATTGATTTAATTGCGATTGGTCTCGCGGATGGTCAACATCTTATGCGGCGAGGTGCGGTGCGTCAATTGCTATGAAGAGAGCACTGTGCTCTGCCCGATGCCTTCCGTCGGCTTCGCTTGTTCAATCCTTTGTTCATTGCTAACATCGGGCGGTCCCTTCGAGGCATGGGACGAGCCACTGCGAAGTCTATGAATTACATCGTAGCGCTTGACCAAGGGACTACAAGTTCGCGGACGATTATTTTCGGACAAGATGGAAAGATCGTTGCATCGGCGCAGAACGAGTTCAAACAGATTTACCCAAACCCGGGATGGGTCGAGCACGATCCCTTCGAGATTCTCACTTCACAACTAGCCTCGGCGGTGCAAGCACTTGGGCATGCGAGCCTTCGCCCTCGCGACATTGCCGCCCTTGGAATCACCAATCAGCGTGAGACCACGATCGTGTGGGATCGGGAAACCGGGCAACCCATCTACAACGCAATTGTTTGGCAGGACCGGCGCACCGCGGACCTCTGCAAAAAGCTCGTAGCCGATGGAGCCGAGCCGATGGTTCGAGAAAAGACTGGCCTCCTGATCGACTCCTACTTTTCGGCTACCAAGATCGCCTGGGTTCTTGAGAATGTTTCTGGAGCACGAGCGCGCGCTGAAGCTGGCAAGCTCGCCTTTGGAACTGTCGATAGTTGGCTGATATGGAATCTGACCAGCGGCCGGCAGCATGTGACGGATTACACAAATGCTTCGCGCACCATGCTCTTTAATATTGTGGAAGGAAAGTGGGACGAGGAACTTCTGCGGCTCTTCAATATCCCGGCAGGCATGCTGCCCGAAGTCGTTTGGTCCAGTGGAAAAATCGCCGACGTAACCACCACGCTTGCCCTCGGCTCGATCCCAATTGCGGGCATTGCAGGAGACCAGCAGTCCGCCCTCTTTGGCCAGTTATGCGTGAACCCCGGCGATGCAAAAAACACCTATGGGACGGGATGCTTTCTCCTGCAACATATTGGGAATGATTTCATCGCTTCGAAAAAGCGGCTTATCACCACGCTTACGTGCAGTCTTCAGAAGCGTCTCGAATATGCGTTCGAGGGCAGTGTTTTTATTGGTGGTGCCGTTGTGCAGTGGTTGCGGGACAATTTAAATCTCATTCGCTCCTCTTCGGAGATTGAGCAACTTGCCCTCACTGTGGCTGATTCAGATGGAGTGGTGTTCGTCCCGGCGTTTGTTGGACTCGGCGCTCCGCATTGGGATCCCTACGCCAGCGGGTTGCTCATCGGCTTGCGACGCGGTACGAAGCCTGGACATATAGCCCGTGCCGCTCTCGAAAGTATTGCGTTCCAGGTAGCCGACGTAGCCGAGGCGATGGAAGGTGATTCGAAAAAGCACACCAATGAGCTGCGAGTAGATGGGGGCGCGGCCGTCAATGATCTTCTGATGCAAATCCAATCCGATCTGCTAGGGGTCCCGGTGATGCGGCCAGCAATCACCGAGACTACCGCGCTAGGCGCTGCATATCTGGCTGGGATTGCGGTGGGAATGTGGAAGGATGTCGAAGATCTTCGCACGCATGCCAAAGCGGATCGATATTTCACTCCTAAAATGGATCAGAAAAAAGGGGCCGAGGCTCGCGCACCGCTGGCGGAATGCGGTCGAACGCTCCAAACAATGGTCCGAGGAAAAACCTTAAGTGAATCGCGAAGAAATGTTGGCGCGAGTCTCGGCGCGTTCGCGGCCATGGGACATAGTCATCATTGGAGGCGGAGCTACCGGAGCAGGAGTCGCAGTGGACGCCGCATCGCGTGGATTCGAAGTGCTGTTACTCGAAAAGAAAGATTTCGGCAAAGCCACCTCCAGCCGCAGCACCAAGCTAGTTCATGGCGGAGTCCGTTATCTCGAACAGGGTAATGTTTCGCTGGTCATGGAGGCACTTGAGGAACGCGGCATACTTCGCCAAAACGCACCCCACCTCGTTCATGATCTGGCTTTTGTGGTTCCCAACTATTCCTGGTGGGAGTCTCCGTTTTATGGCATTGGTCTGAAGATCTACGATTTGCTTGCAGGCAAATACAATTTTGGACGCTCGCGTATTCTCTCCCGCGAAGAGACTATTGCCAGGCTGCCAACGATCAACACAGATGGGCTCCGGGGAGGAGTTATTTATTACGACGGCCAGTTTGATGACAGCCGTCTCTTAATTCACCTACTCGCGACCGCCGCGAATCACAATGCTGCGTTGCTAAATTATGTTCCTGTCGTTGAACTCACAAAAGACGGCGATGGCTTTATCAATGGAGTAGTTGCCAGTGACGACGAAAGTGGACAACAATTTACGATCCCTGCTCGCGTTGTGGTAAACGCCACCGGAATGTTCGCCGATCAGATTCGCAGATTAGCCGAGCCTACGGCGGAGACAATGATCGCGCCCAGCCAGGGCATCCATCTGGTCTTCGAACGATCTTTCCTTCGGGGCGATTCAGCTATTATGGTTCCACATACGAGTGACGGACGCGTCCTCTTCGCAATTCCTTGGCATGGACACACTGTAGTCGGAACGACTGACACTCCCATCGAACAGCCGTCTTACGATCCACTCCCGCTCGAAGAAGAAATTAAATTCGTTCTCGAAACCGCCAGTCAATATCTCAGCCGTCCCCCCAAGCGCAGTGATGTGCTGAGCGTTTATGTGGGCATACGGCCTTTGGTCAAAACAGATGGTGCAGCAGCAGCGAAAACCTCAGCACTCTCTCGCGATCACACTATTCATATCGATGACTCCGGACTGCTTACCATTGTTGGAGGCAAATGGACGACCTATCGCCACATGGCGGAAGATTGCGTGAATCACGCGATTACGCTGGGCAAGCTTGAAGATAAGCCGTGTATCACGAAAACATTGCGAATTCATGGGTACCGCGAGGACATTGAGGATCTTGGAGCCTCTGGGTTTATGGCGCCGACGCTGAAGCCATTCAAGCGCTGGCGACAAGGGATCCGAGTCTTGCTCAACCGCTTCATCCGGATCTGCCATATTCTGGAGCGGAAGTTGTCTGGGGAGTTCGCAAAGAGATGGCTCGTACCCTGGATGATATTCTTTCGCGCCGTACGCGTGCGCTCTTTCTGAATGCTCGTGCGGCCATCGAGATGGCGCCAGCAGTCGCGAAGCTCATGGCATCTGAGCTCGGCCGTGACCAAGATTGGATTCAAGACCAAATTGCGTCATTCAAGCACCTCGCCGAAGGGTATCTCTTACAGTGAGGTGTGCATTCCAGCAGTCGACGCAAAACTATCATTTGAAATGTGAGGCAGAATGAGATCTCCTTTTTTTGGCGAGTTTATGGGCACGCTCGTCATGATTCTGCTCGGCGATGGTGTTGTCGCAGGAGTTTTACTGAAGCGCTCCAAAGCCGAGAATAGCGGCTGGATGGTCATCACCACGGGTTGGGCCTTCGCCGTTCTCGGGGGCATTTTCACGGCAGTGCTTTGCGGCAGCGTAGATGCTCACCTGAACCCCGCCATCACGCTCGCGTTCGCTATAAAAAACCAAGACTTCAGTAAGTTGCTTCCGTTTGCCACTGCGCAATTGTTGGGTGCATTCACTGGAGCGGTTTTGGTGTGGGTGCACTATGGGCCACATTGGAAAGAGAGCTCCGACGCCGATTTGAAGCGCGCGGTATTCTGCACCAGTCCTGCCATTCGTAAGCCAATAGCGAATTTGGTAAGCGAAGATCATCGCGACCGCCGTTCTTGTACTGGTAGCAGGTGCGATCAGCTCGAAACTGGTGCTCTCGACCGGAGGCGCTGCCGGACTTACACCTTATCTGGTGAGTTGTCTGGTATGGGGCATTGGACTCTCGCTCGGTGGTACAACAGGTTACGCAATCAATCCTGCCCGTGATCTCGGACCTCGTCTCGCGCATTTCATCCTTCCGATTGCAGGTAAAACGAACTCGGATTGGGGTTATGCGCCCATCCCGATTTTGGGTCCTGCGGTTGGCGCCGCATTAGCTGGATTATTCTTAAGATTGATCGGCGCCTGAAAGCTCTCTAAATCTCGCAGATTCTGATGAATTTCCACATCAAAACTGCGCCAGATCCTGCCAACCGTAACACACGAGTTCTGAATCAAAGCCCTCTTTTTTACCATCCAACATGCGTTGGCGCGGGCTGGAATGGCGCTCCTTACATCTATGAATCTTCTCCTGCAGTACTCAAAGCAATATTGGAAGCTGGTAGTAATAGCACTCGTACTTGCAGCTGTGAATCAGATATTCTCGCTGCTTGATCCACTCATTTTTCGTCATGTGATTGACGGATACGCCACTAAATACCATCAGTACACGCAATCGCAATTCATTCGCGGAGCCGGGCTGCTGCTGTTGGCAGCAGTTGGAGTTGCGTTCGTCTCTCGCGTAGCAAAGAACTTTCAGGACTATTTCGTCAATGTGATCGTTCAGCGTCTTGGGGCGCAGATGTATTCGGACGGTATCCGCCACTCGCTCGACTTGCCTTATCAAGTCTTCGAAGATCAGCGCAGTGGCGAAACTCTAGGCAAATTGCAAAAGGTCCGGATCGACGTCGAAAAATTTATTACTGCTGCCGTTAACGTGCTTTTTACTTCAGTGGTTGGCATCGTTTTTGTCATGGTGTACGCGTTTCGCGTGCATTGGGCAATTGCACCTGCATTCCTCATCACCGTTCCTCTGCTAGGCGTAATCAGTTCGGCCCTCAGTCGCAAGATCAAAAAGATCCAGAAGACGATCGTTGCCGAAACGACCGCGCTTGCGGGTTCAACCACAGAATCGCTGCGTAATATCGAACTGGTAAAGAGCCTAGGGTTGGCGCAACAGGAAGTATCCCGTCTCAACGGAACAACAGAGAAAATTCTCAAGCTGGAACTCAATAAGGTGAAATACCTGCGCAGCCTGAGTTTTATTCAAGGAACGTCGGTCAATGCCCTGCGCACCAGCATTTTATTTTTGATGCTCTATTTGATCTTTCGCCAGGAGATCACCGTAGGGCAGTTCTTCTCGCTTATGCTGTATTCGTTTTTCATATTCACTCCTTTGCAGGAACTTGGAAACATTATCAACACCTATCGTGAGACCGAAGTGTCGCTGCAGAACTTCCAGGAGATCCTCGATACGCCGCGCGATGCCAAGCCCAAGGATCCCGTTCCAATCGAAGAATTGATGACTCTGCATTTTGAGGACGTCAGTTTCCAGCATCATAGTGCTTCGGTTCTTGCTCTGGATGGCATCAGTTTCAACGCAGCCCGAGGAGACACGATCGCCTTTGTTGGTCCCTCGGGCGCGGGGAAAACAACCTTGGTAAAGCTTCTCGTCGGCCTCTATTCCCCGAAATCTGGCGAAATCTTGTACAACAGTGTCCCGGCGAGCCGAGTGGATCTGGACGAACTGCGAGAGAAGATCGGGTTTGTAACCCAGGACACGCAGCTGTTCTCGGGATCGATTCGCGAGAATCTGGTTTTTGTGAACCCAAAGGCAACCGATGAGGAGTGCCTTGAGGTCTTAGACAAGGCGGCCGTGCATACTCTATTGGCTCGTGCCGACCGCGGCCTGGACACGCTCATAGGAGAAGGTGGTGTAAAGGTTTCGGGCGGAGAGAAGCAGCGCCTTTCCATAGCTCGTGCTTTGCTGAGACGTCCGCAATTACTGGTGTTTGACGAGGCAACCTCTTCCCTAGATTCCATCACCGAAGAGGAGATTAGCCGGACCATGCGAGAGGTAGCGACCGATCAGGAAGCCATCACGATTCTCATTGCACATCGCCTATCCACAGTCATGCACGCTGATCGTATATATGTCCTCGAACGAGGGCGAATTGTCGAGTTCGGACGGCACTCTGAACTGATCGAGAAGAAGGGCCTGTACTATGCCATGTGGCGCCAGCAAGTTGGTGAGCGGCAGGAAGTTGGCACTACGCCATAGATTAGACCCGGTTTCTATTAGGAGTGCTGTGCTCTGGAGACCAGCGCGGGCCGGACCATAGGCGGGAAAAGCATTTGTCAAATTCTTGTCCCAGGTCTGGAAAAGTCTTGGATAACGGCCAAGGATGGTATATGTTGGCCGACACGAAAGTTAGCACCCGAGAATTAGATGGACGGGATCACAGGGCGTGGCAATCGATTTCGGCAAAATTCCGGCAATTTTCTGCGGTTTGTAGCGCCTAGTACCGGCGAACTGCCTATGTGAGATCTCCTTCTGTTTCTTTGGTGTTGCAGGATCGTAATGTATCGAAGGTTCTGGGGACTCCAGCCATGAAATCTTCCCGTTGTCTGCTCTCTTCTCTCCTAGCGATTTCCCTGTTCACTCCGTTCTTTATCCCTGCTGCTCTGAGTGAGAATCCCCCTAAGTCTCCACCCGGTGATTCAGCTTACGGAGCTCAAGAGACCACCGTTGTCATTCCTGGCCCATTGCGCTCCTTCTTGCGCATGGCGGGAATTAGCCAGAAAGTCTCGCCCGAGGAAGTCATGCCCTTGCTGGCTCGCAACGTGTTCTCGCAAGGCTATGAGGGCTGGCAGGATAGGGGTAGGCCAACTGAGTTCTTGATCCTGCTAAACCGCTATGTGCGTCAAGCGCGAGAATTGTCGCTTTTGGCCGGACCGGATGGAGTTATCCATGTCTCCGGTTGTGAGGAAGCAAGGCCGCTAATGCGCATTCTGGGCTATGGACTCAGGTCAGACTGCGGACAGAGCACAACCTTCCTGACGACCGCCGATGCGGAACGGGCATTTCTGACAACCGACTCAGGCTTTCCTTTGCCCGAGCTCGAAGAGGCGCTCCAAGGTTTTGCGAACGGAGGCAAGCCTTTCACCTATCCCTTCCCAGAGTCACGAGTTCCGGTGCTGTTCACGGAAAGCGATTGGGCATCGGCAAGCAAGGAAGGGGGCAGATCTGGCAAGAACCTGGTGGATGTACTCTTCCGCGATCCTTTGCTAGCGCGTCTCTACTGGGCGATGACTCGAATGGACACCGAAACCAGGGTCGCCTTGAAACGATCTGTAGGGCTGAGAAAACTGGTCGCATCCGCTGACATTCTCGATTTTTACGGAAGTCATATTTGTATTCGATCTGGGCGCGTGCTGGTTCCGGGCGGCCCGCAGGCCGAACCAATATGGAAAGATTTGGTCGGAGCGAGTCCGGAGTCACCGGCAGAGTTTGTTCCCCGGCTGCTTGCGAAAGATAAAGGTTGGTTAGCCGCATACTTCGACGCTTTGTTAAGGGTCAATCAAGTCCAGCAAGCACACTTCACCGAAACTGGTCGGCTGAAGCATTATTACGAAGCATTTCGCGGATCGAGTACTTCCATGGATGCGGCCAGGCAGGCGTTTCGGCCAGCGCCTGGTCTCTTGCTTTTGCTGACTTCGGTTCAGTGGGAGCCTAACGGTGACCCTCATATCCCGGGAAACCTGGACGTCTGGAAAGACATACTCCAACAGAAGACTGATTCCAAGGTTGTCCGGAATTGGGGGAGGAGAGCCAGACAATGGAACCGTCCCGAGCAGCTGCTGGAAGCAATGTTCGGGCTCTCTCGAGTGGAGACAGATTCCGGACCGCTACAAATTTATCTGACCCTAACTGAACTGGATGCCAGAAGGCCGCCGGAGAGGCGCCTAAGTCCTCAAACGGTGCATCTGCTTGCCGATAGATTTGCGAGCTTCAGCAATCAATATCTGATTTTCTCCGAGTTTCCCGAGTTAAGCGATGGGTCGATTACTCGCTTCTTGAATGTCGCCGACGTTGTCGGCCGAATTCCGAACCACACTCTGCGCGGCAATGCCATGGGAACGTTCCAGGCTAATGTTGGACTTATGGCAAATACTTGCCCGTCAGAAGCAGATCCCAAGTACTGAGCTGGATAATTCCTGGCAGCAAGTGACTAAACCTTTCGCCGACATCCATTCCTCCGCGCAGCTCTTCGATGCTGCCCGCAATTCGTTGGGGGAGATTCTGCGAGCTGCCACAGGGAAAGTTAACTATTCGCAGGACGAAATCATCGATTTGCTGGCCGGTCCTGACCAAACCAGTCTCGACGGCAAACGAGTACATCAGGAAGTAGCCAACAGAATCCGTTCTGTAATGGACGGCCAGCGATTAGTTTCGCTCGATACGCTCATGCAATTGGGCAGCGGTCTGAATGACATGGAGCGAGGAGGTACAGCAGGCGACAGCCTGATCTCCTTGGCTGGAGAGCTCCAGGAATTCGAGATGCCGCGTCCCATCTTCACAGGTGGCGAGAGAACCCAGTGGGCGGCGGGAATCTATAACAATCGCCATACAGAACTGCAGATGCGGACGGATTTGATAAAAGTGATCAAATCGCCCGCAACTCACGCCCAATTGGAAGAAGCCCGCGGTAAACTCTCGTCCTTCTTGAGGGATACTCTCGTCGGTTTGAACTACGCCTACTATGAACCGCCGGGCGCTCAGATTCTGCACAACAATCCACTTTTTGTTCGCTCTCACGATTTCTCCGGAGACACAGTCGTCGGCGTGGAACACGTCTGGCAGGCTCCGCAATTGTTTGGCGAGGGATCACCCGCAGCCGGCGGAGCTCATCTAATTGGCTCTCTGGCGGACTTACCGTATGTTTTGGCGGAAGTGGAGCAGGATTTTATATCGCCAGAAAATGTTCAGGCTTTGATCTGGAGAGAGTTGGTGCCGGGCGTTTTGATGAGCGCGACTTTGCCTCGCTGGTGGGGCGTAAGCGCAAATGAGCTTCATGCCGTGACTCTCTATCAGAGATCAGGGGAAGAGATTTTGACCGCTGCGGCTGGAAACGAAGAACTACGAGGTAAGGCGCTCAATATTCTTTCCGAACGCATGGCCCCCAAGAGATCAGTTCAGGTGGAACAGGATCTGCGGGCGGGACGATTGGCCGAGGTAGTTCCTCAAATGCTGCCGGCTGACACCTTCTATCTTGCAACGGAGTTTCGCAGACGGTTTGCCGGAGATACTGAGTCTCTGGGACCAGCGAGTCAGGAATTGGCAAGCCTCAATCGGCAGTATCCCGCAGAGACGAGCTGGGAGCGGATCTCGCAAGATTTCGGCGTGCCTCATCCCGTACTGACGCAGAGTTACTCGCGCGAGTTGTTGAACCTGAAACCATTTCCGGCTTTTTCGGGATATTCCAGTCGTTTACTTGCGGAGTCGTGGGATTCCAGCAATCTGTACTGGGCTCGCTTGGCCGACGAAATGGGCTATTCACCCGTCATGCTGAACCGTCTCGTGCCAGAGTTGACAGGCCGTATGGTAGGCAAGATCTTTGCTACTGATTTGGAGGATTGGCCTGCAATTCTGCGCGCTATGCGGGAAACGGGCGAAGAATTTCGGCAAGGCAAAATTGTAGTTGCATCCGCGACGGTCGCCAGTACGCGTCCTTAGCCAAAAAGAAAGCAGTCTAATAATGCGATTCGTTGCCGCGAGGCGGATACAGCGGCCAGGACGAGAATCTATGGTGAGAAAATATCTACCGCTATTGGTTGTCCTAGGAGTCTTTTCTGTCGGTCTACTCTTCGACTCCCGGCCTTCGGTACTGGCACAGGAACACGCACCGGATATCCGAGTTACTGTGGACATGGTGCAGTTGAATGTAGCGGTAACCGACAACAAGGGAAACTACGTGAATGGTCTTCGTCCCGAAGACTTCTCAATTACCGAAGACGGGATTCCAGAGAAAATTGCCACCTTCGGAGAGGGTAACGAGCCTACCCGCAGACTAGTCGAAGTTTCGCCGTCAGGAGAAAAGGTTCCCGCTCAAGCCGAAGGGCGTGCGGATGACTCAACTCTCCGCTCTCCGGGAGAGCACCAGCCCGACACGATAGGCGCAGCTGTAACTGGCGCTAAGGTCTTCATCCTTTTCGATACCAGCAATTACATGTATCGCGGCTTTGTTTTTGCCCAGGATGCAATTGCCGATTTTGTCCGCACGTTGGAACGGGCAGACAAGGTGGCTTTCTATTCCTATAGCCGCGATCTTTCCCGAGCGGCTCCGCTTACCGCTGATCGGTCGCTGGTTTTGCGTGGCGTGCGCGGAACTGTAGCTGGAGACGACGCCGCACTCTATAACACTCTTCTTCTAACAGTGAAGGACGCATCCCAGTACACCGGCAAGAAAGTGGTAGTGGTCTTTTCCAACGGTCCTGACAACGCCAGCATGGTACCTCCGGAAGACGTAGCCGAGTTGGCGCAATCGACCGGAACCGCTATTTATATGATTAGTACTCGCCAGGCTCAACTCGAACCAGTTTCTACAGCTGTCTTTGAACGGATGACTGCGGCCACGGGCGGGAGAGCGTATTTTGCTAAAGATTGGCGGGACGAAAAACGGGCGCTAGCCTCAATCCGCGACGACCTCGCCCATCTCTATTCGCTTAGCTATTACCCAAAACAGAATCCTAACCGGGGCTGGCGGCCAATCACCGTGAAGCTGGTTGGAAATCACATGAAGAAGTACCACATAAGAACAAGAGATGGATATAGACTCCAGCCCATGCGATTCTCCGCAGGAACTATTCCGCCATCGCAGCCGGAGTCTGTTCCGGAATAACAATTGCTCGTAAGCTGCGAGCGAAGAAGTCTGGAATCAACTGAATCTAAACAATTAGATAAACGTCTAAGTGTTTATCGACGCCGAAGGCAGAGGCAGTCCAAGTTAGACGACGCTTCTATGCCGTTCAATTAAGGCTCAGAGACACCCCGATTAAGTTTTCAGGGTCTGAATCCCTGAGAAGTATCCACGTAATTGGCTTCGTCTTTATACCTGTCAGTAGACAGCATGAATCCGCTTGCCTGCGGCAGACATCTGTAATGTTCAGTAAACTTTTGAGGATGGTCAATTTTGAGAAAACTGGGAATCATGTTGATTGCTGTGCTCATGGGGTTGGTTGTCCTCATAACTTCTGGATGCAGCAACACAGAGGCAAAGCAACCCGCTCCGCAGGCCCTACCCGTGAAGACACAGACTATTAATCTCGCGCCGGTGCCGCGGGTCGATGAGTATGTGGCGACGGTGAAATCCCGCCGTTCGGCTAGTATTCAGCCGCAAGTGGATGGTTCCTTGACGCAGATCCTGGTGAAGTCCGGCGATCACGTTCGGGCTGGACAAGTGTTAATGACGATCGATCCTCTTAAACAGCAGGCGACCGTCGATCAAATGCGGAGCACTGAAGCACAGAAGAAAGCTATATTCGACTACAACCGGCAGGAACTGGAACGGCAGCGCGGGCTGTATCAGGCCGGCGTGACTAGCAAGCAAACCTACGATCTCGCGGTGCAAGCATTCGAAAACTCCAAGGCTGACTGGGAATCTTCGACTGCGGCTCGTGTCACCCAGCAGCGCCAGCTCGCGTACTACAATTTGACGGCGCCATTCGCTGGCATCGTCGGTGACATCCCGGTTCACATTGGCGATTATGTTTCTCCCCAGACGCTCCTAACTACAGTCGACGAGAACGCAGATCTTGAAGCGTACATCTACATACCGACAGAACGTGCTTCGGACATCCGCTTAGGACTTCCAGTGCAGATCGTCACTAGTACGGGCGAACTGATCGAGGGCACGAAAATTAACTTCGTCTCGCAACAAGTAGACAACTCAATTCAGGGTGTTCTGGTGAAAGCGCCTATTCATGCAGGCCTCGACAGATTTCGCAACGCCCAGCTTGTAAAGGCCCGAGTGGTGTGGAGCACGGCTCCCACACCAACGGTTCCGGTGCTCGCGGTCACGCGTATCGGCGGGCAGTCTTTCGTTTACGTTGCGACCGCGACGGACAAAGGTACAGTTGCCAAGCAGCGTGCGGTTACGCTCGGGGATACTATTGGGAACAATTACGCCGTCATGGGAGGCTTGAACCCTGGAGAAAAAGTAGTCATCTCCGGCACACAGTTCCTGATCGACGGTGCGCCTATACAGCCGATCAGCTAGCCAGCAAGGTTTCCGAAAGCTAATTCCGTTGCGGAGTGCCTGAAGATAGAGAAGCCCGCAGCTAGAAAGAGGAAGTGTTCATTTGGTTGATTTTTTTATTCGAAGGCCGATTTTCGCCACGGTATGTGCCCTGCTGATTGTTCTTGCGGGAGCAGTTTGCATTCCCGGCCTGCCGATCTCGCTCTATCCGAATCTGGCCCCGCCGCAGGTGACGGTTACCAGCAACTACGTAGGCGCGAATGCCCAAGTCGTGGAGTCGGCGGTCACTATTCCATTGGAGCAGCAGATCAATGGTGTAGAAGGGATGCACTACATCACCTCGACGAGTTCGAACGACGGAACCAGCAACATCAATGTCACATTCCGCACTGGGTACGACCTCAACATCGCCGCGGTAGACGTGCAAAATCGAGTCGCAACCGCACAAGGACGCCTGCCGCAAGAAATCAAGAACACCGGCGTCACTATTACTAAGGCGAACCCGAACTTCGTTTTTGCCGCTGGATTCTATTCCCCTGATAACAGTCTTTCGAACGAATACATCTCCAACTATCTCGACGTCTACGTCAAAGACGCGCTGAAGCGCATTACGGGAGTCGGAGACGTCGTTATTTTCGGGGAACGCAAGTATGCCATGCGGATCTGGCTTGATCCTACAAAGTTGGCAGCACGCCAACTGACTGCGGCTGACGTAGTTGCGGCGTTGCAAGAACAGAACGTCGAAATACCAGCTGGACAGTTGGGACGTCCACCAGCCGATCCGAAGCAGAGTTTCCAGGTGACACTGCGCGTTGTCGGACGCCTGTCAGAACCGAGGGAATTCGAGAACATTATCCTTAAGAACACGCCTAACGGGATCGTGCAGCTCAAAGACGTTGGGCGTGCAGAGATCGGAGCGGAAAACTACGACACCAATCTTTTGTACAGTGGTCACGAAGCTATTGGCATTGGCGTGCAGCAGCTCTCGAATGCGAATGCGTTGGCGGTCGACAAGGCCGCCAAGGCCGCACTCGAGGAGTTGTCTAAGTCGTTTCCGCCAGGAATAAAATACGTCATAGCCTTTGATACGACGACCGTGGTCGGTGACTCGGTCAAAGAAGTCGTTACAACTCTCGAAGAAGCCATCGTCATCGTCATCATTGTAATTTTTCTGTTCCTGCTGGACTGGCGCGCCACGATCATTCCAGCAGTCACCATTCCGGTATCGCTAATTGGTACTTTTGCCTTCATTAAGATTTTCGATTTCTCCGTCAATTCGCTAACGCTTTTTGGAATCACTCTTGCCACCGGACTCGTAGTCGACGACGCCATCGTGGTCATCGAGAATGCACAGCGGCATATCAACGAGGGCAAGACTGATGCTCATACGGCGACATCGGTCGCCATGTCTGAAGTATCGAGCGCCGTAGTCGCAACTTCATTGGTGCTCATCTCCGTATTCGTGCCTGTGTCATTTTTCCCGGGCACTACGGGTATTCTCTACAAGCAATTTTCTTTGACGATCGCATTTTCAATTGCCATCTCACTGTTCAATGCGCTCACGCTATCACCGGCGTTGGCCGCTATCCTGTTGCGCGGCGAGGAGCACAAATATTCAGTCTTTGACTGGACCCATATCGGATGGCTCTCGCGCGGCTACAGGAAATTCGCTCATGGAATAGACGCAGCGATTCATGGTCTGGGAACCGGTTACGGCAAAGCGATTTGCCGGGTGCTGAAATATCGATACGTCATGATCATTCTGTTCTTCGCTGGGCTCGCGGCTACGGCCTACATGTACGTTCATGTGCCGACCGGCTTTGTCCCGCAAGAAGATCAGAATTATTTCATTGTCGTCGTTCAAGCGCCACAAGGCGCATCGCTCGCCTACACCACTGATGTCGCAAGGCAAGCGGAGCAGATTCTGCGCGCTGATCCTGACGTGTTCGGGACCTTCGCGGTTCCTGGCTTTTCGCTCTCTGGCGGAAGCTCGTCGAATTATGGCCTGATCTTCGCGCCGCTAAAGCCTATCGACGATCGAAAAGGTAAAGGACATGCCGCCAGCGACATCGTGGCACGCGTTTCGCCGAAACTTTTCGGAGTGCCAGGAGCAATTGTTGTGGCCTTCGAACCGCCCGCGATCAGCGGTATCGGAAGCTTCGGTGGATTCCAGTTTGAACTTCAGGATTTAGGGCGTAATACGCTGCAAGATATCGATACAGTTGCGCACAAGATAGTGAGTGGCAGCCGCCAGCGTCACGATCTACAGGGATTGTTCACGAGCTACACAGCTAATGATCCGCAGCAACTCGTGCAAATCGATCGCGAGAAAGCAAAGGCCATAGGAGTGCCGATCAGCCAGGTCACGCAGGCGCTCGGCGTCTATATGGGTTCCGAGTACGTAAATGATTTCGATTTCAACAACCGCTCGTACCGGGTATACGTGCAGGCCGATCAGCCCTTCCGCATGAGTGCGCGTGACCTGCGGAATTATTACGTGCGTTCGGATACCAACGGATTGGTGCCGTTGGGGAATATAGTTTCGTTGAAGGAGACATCCGGACCGCAAGTCATAAATCACTACAATTTGTTCCGCTCGGCAGAAATCGACGGTGCTGCGGCTCCAGGATATAGCTCCGGTCAAGGGTTGAAAGCTATGGAGGATTTGGCCAAGCAGAACATGCTGCAAGGCATGTCCTTCAGTTGGACAGGCCTTGCGCTCGAAGAGGTTGAGGCCAGTGGCAAGGCAATCATTATCTTCGGCTTGGGCATTCTCGTGGTGTATCTGACGCTTTCCGCGCAATACGAGAGCTTCGCTCTACCTTTCATTATTCTCTTAGCCGTGCCGATGGCAGTCTTGGGTGCGCTGCTCTTTGTCTCGATGCGCGGATTGGTGGACGATGTTTACGTGCAAATCGGCTTAGTCATGCTGATTGGACTCTCAGCCAAGAACTCGATTCTGATCGTGGAATTTGCCGAACAACTGATCGAACAGGGCCGTAGCATAACAAACGCTGCAATCGAGGCCGCCGAGTTAAGACTGCGGCCGATTCTGATGACGTCCTTTGCATTCGTCCTTGGTGTGCTGCCACTCTATTTTGCAAGCGGAGCCGGTAAGCTGGGACGGCACTCCGTAGGAACCGCAATCGTAGGTGGCATGTTATTTTCCACCGTGCTGAACCTGTTCTTCATCCCGGTTCTGTACGTGATCCTCAAGACTCTGTTAGTGTCGCTCTTCAGAAAGAAAACCGTAGTAGAAGAAAAGCCCATGGCGGAAGTCTCGTAGGTTTGAAGCCGGCAGGCGTTGCTCACAGCGAGAGGTTAGAGCGCGTTTCTCGCGAGATCAACTTACCTTCGTCACTCTTTCCATCGACCATTCGTGCATCACTAAAGGCTGACTTCGATACCTATCAGGCCTCCGCAGTGCCGCCAGAAGCCAGTTCTGGACAGGTATAATCGATCTCAGCATTCCACTGCTCTTCTTGTCTGTTGTCTCTTCCCGCAGGCTAGAATTCTATATGGGTACGTTGCGCCAACAGATCGCGACCAACATGCTCACCGTGACTAAGTTCCGTGAGCTGCTGCAGACCATGCGTGAAAATCGCCCTGCGGACGATCTGGAATTGGTGCGTAAAGCTTACGAATTCTCTCAGAAACATCATGCCGGTCAGAGCCGCGCTTCGGGAGAACCTTACCTGGTCCATCCGCTTGAAGTAGCGCTCGTGCTGGCGCAAATGAAGATGGATCCCGTCGCCATCGCTGCCGGATTGCTGCACGATTCGGTCGAAGATACTTCTGTCACCGTCGTTGACATCCGAAAAGAATTTGGCGAGCAAGTCGCCCACATCGTTGAGGGCGTGACCAAAATCAGCGCCATCGATTTCGCTTCTCGGGAAGAGCAGCAGGCCGAAAATCTTCGCAAGATGATGCTGGCGATGGTCGACGACATCCGCGTCGTGCTCATCAAGCTCGCTGACCGCCTGCACAATATGCGGACGCTTGAACATCTCGAGCCGGATCGCCAGCAAAAAATAGCGCGAGAGACATTGGATATCTACGGACCAATCGCACACCGCCTCGGCATGGGAAAAATTCGCGGCGAGTTGGAAGATCTTGGATTCCGCTACCTTGACCCGATCAGTTACAAGCAGGTGCACGACGCCGTGGAATCCCGGCGAAAAGAAGGACAGCAATTTCTCGCCAAAGTAGAACACACGCTTCGTGACAAGTTGAAAGAAGCTGGCATCACCGCAAACGTCGAGAGCCGCATCAAGCGCCTGTATAGCATCCATCAAAAACTTCAGCGTCAACACATTAGCGTGGACCAGGTATACGACCTTTACGCCATGCGGGTCATTACACACTCGCTGCAAGACTGTTATGCGGTTCTCGGCATTGTTCACAATGCCTGGCGCCCTGTCCCGGGCCGGATCAAAGACTTCATCGCCATGCCTCGTCCGAATTTCTATCAATCGCTGCACACATCGGTGATCACCGAAGAGGGCACCTCGTTCGAAATTCAGATTCGAACCGAGGAAATGCATCGCATGTGCGAAGAGGGCATCGCCGCTCACTGGAAATATAAAGACGGACCGGTTTCCGCGCTCGACGAACAGCGGTTGGCGTGGTTGCGACAGGTTGTCGATTGGCAGCGTGATGTTTCGGATCCCAGCGAATTTCTCTCCACGCTAAAAATCGATCTTTACCCGGAAGAGGTCTACACCTTCACTCCGAAAGGGAAAGTCGTGGTCTTGCCTCGCGAATCGACACCAATCGATTTCGCTTATTCCGTTCATACTGAAGTAGGACACAGCTGCGTCGGCGCAAAAGTTAATGGACGCATGGTTCCGCTGCGCCACAAACTGCACAGCGGCGACATCGTAGAAATTCTCACGCAGCCGGGGCACAAGCCAAGCCGCGACTGGCTGTCAGTCGTAAAGTCCTCCCGTTCCCGCAACAAGATCAAGCACTGGCTTAATATTCATCAGCGGGAACGCGCTATAGAAATTGGCCGCAAGCTGATTGAAAAAGAAGCGCGTAAATATCGTGTACCGCTAAAAGAGTTGAAGGACGACGATCTTCGCCGAGCCGCCTCTGAATATGGTCTTGGCCAGGCGGACGATCTCATGGCGGGCATTGGCTACGGCAAATATTCGGCGCGCCAGGTCCTCGCAAAATTGTCTCCAGCAGCAAACGAACCGTCCCCCGAAGCGCCGAACACGTCGGGAACATTTTCAAGTGTGGTGCGGCGAGTCTTCGGCGGAGACAGCAATAATGCAATCCGCGTCAAAGGCCACGGGGATCTTCTCGTCTATCGCGCCAAATGTTGTAATCCTATTCGTGGTGAGTCGGTGGTCGGCTACGTAACCCGCGGCAAAGGTGTCGCGGTGCACTCGCTAAGTTGTCCGAACGTGATTAATTTAATGTATGAACCAGAGCGTCGTATCGATGTGGAATGGGGACGCGACGAAGAAACGCCGGCATCCTATCCGGTGAAACTCACCGTCTATTGCGACGATCGTTTCGGAATGCTCAAGCAGATTACCGCCGTGATCAGTGATACGAAAACCAATATCCGCAACATCGAAGCTCGAACTTCGAACGGACAAGCCAACGTAGATGTAGTGCTCGATATCGCCGACTTGAAGCACCTGGAAAATATTATTAGTGGAGTCAGAAAGATCGCGGGCGTTCGCGAAGTGCAAAGACTGCAAAAAATCTAAATCCGAGAATTGGGAACTGAAAACTCAGAACTGCAGTTGAAAATAACGTGACCTAAAAAATCGAAGGATTCTGCATCCTAAGTTTTTACTCTGTATTATTTTTGGAGGTTTCATGCGTGAAGTTGTTTCAACCAAAGATGCTCCGCAGGCAATCGGCCCGTATTCCCAGGCGATCAAAGCCAACGGATTCGTATTCGTCTCCGGACAGGTGGCGATTGATCCATCGACACAGCAAGTAATCAGCGGGGACGTTGCGGCTCAGACCGATCGCGTGCTGAAGAACTTGTCTGAAATTCTGGAAGCCGCAGGAAGTGGCTTGGGAAAAGTTGTCCGTACCACTGTCTTCCTCAAGAATATGAGTGAGTTCGTGGCCATGAACGAAGTTTACGGCAAGTACTTCAGTTCAGCGCCACCCGCCAGATCAACCGTCGAAGTGTCGCGTCTGCCAAAGGACGTGTCGGTGGAAATTGACGTAATCGCGCTAGGATGAGATTTGGGTAACGTGAACTCACGTAGGGACAGCCGCCTGGAGCCTGCCCTGAGCGCAGCCGAAGGGGCTGTCCTGCAAATCAATTCACAATTGAGCACACAACAAAATAGTCACCGTCGATGTAGCGACGGGCCTCCTCGCCCGTCCGCCATGCTCTGATTTACTATCAGAATCGCGCTCGAAAGCTTGCAGATGACTTACGACAGCATCAAAGCGCACTTTGCACAGAGCTTTCCCAGCAAAGCCTAATTTCTGGTTTGTTTAGGGAGACTCTATGCTTTGACGACTTTGCCGCTCTTGAGACAGCCGGTGCAGACGCGAATGCGCTTGCCAACGCCCTTCACCTTGGCGTGAACCGGACGCAGATTGACATTCCAGCGCCGCTTGCTCACGTTATGCGCGTGACTGATGTTATTTCCGAATTGCGGCCCTTTGCCGCAGATTTCACATACTTGTGCCATGACTACTCCAGGTAGGTTCAGAACCTAATGTGCAA
This sequence comes from Terriglobia bacterium, assembly GCA_963791575.1. Classification (GTDB taxonomy): domain Bacteria; phylum Acidobacteriota; class Terriglobia; order Terriglobales; family Acidobacteriaceae; genus JAOAPG01. Next base: position 129,336 of record CAWBSY010000009.1, read on the forward strand.
ACCATCATTTTAGCGGATTTGCACGATTTCTCCAAGGGCACGTGCCGATGTACTCCCGCAAAAACAAAACAGCCCCGATTCCTCGAGGCTGTTAAATATTGGGTAATACAGTACCCTGCGACCATTCCAGTATAGGCTGACTGTTCTTTCGTACAAGTTACGTTTGGAGAAGCAATCGCTGAATTAGACGCCAAAACCAGTGCACCCCCTATGCGATACTTGATTTATGCCTGTTTCGCTCAACTCCGTGTCGCTCGATCCCAAGTCAGTCAAAGTCAATCTGACTACGGGGACGGGAGTGGATATCGAGTGGAAAGACGGGCACTTGTCACACTATTCCTTCCAATTTCTGCGGGATGCCTGCCCCTGCGCCCTCTGTGACGACGAGAGGGGCAAAACCGGCCGCAAGCCCTGGGAACCTAGAAAAGCCGCGCCGGAAGCTCTGCCTATGTTCAAGCCTGCAATGAAACCATTGTCAGCGGAAGGCGTGGGCAAGTACGCGATTAAGTTTGATTGGAACGACGGCCATGCGCTGGGAATTTATTCCTGGAAGTTCCTGAGAGAAGTATGCGTGTGCGAAGAATGCAAAGCGCTGCGATCCCCGAAATAAGCTTAAGACTCGGGTAGTGTCCTAATTTGACGGGTGGGCGGTTTTGTTGCATAAAGGATATCTCTGTGGGCGCAAAAGAGAAAATGAGGACTCAATTGGCCAGCCAGTGCCGGAGTTGCCGGTCGCTGATGTCGAACGCGCACAACAGCATTACAGAGATGCACTCGGCTTTGAGATCGGATGGCTTTATCAAGGCAAAGAAATTGGGGCCGTGTCACGCGGTAATGTGGCGATATTCTTTCGGAAGAGGAAGCCACCGTTCGAACCCGCCGTTCACTGGGTGTTTGCTGAAGATATCGATGCGTCGTACCAGGAACTGAAGTCGTTAGGTGCGAACATCGTGGATCCTCTGGAGAAAAAGCCTTGGGGATTACGGCAATTCACCGTAAAGGATCTGGACGGGAATCTCTTCTATTTCCACCATGACTAGCCCAATGCCGCATAACAAGCGGCTGGAATCGGCAAGCAGTCCGGCTCAAATTCAGGACGCTACCAGGACTCGACCTTCCCGCTCTCACAATGAAATTCCTTGTAAAATCTAATTAGTTTCCTCCACGGAGCCGTTCCCAAGTTTTGTCTTTTCTCGACCAACTCAACCCGCAACAACGCGAAGGCGTCGTCTCTGCCGATGGCCCGGTCCTGATCCTCGCCGGTGCTGGTAGCGGTAAGACCCGCGTCATTACGTACCGTATCGCTCATCTCATCGAGACACTCGGCGTCATGCCGGAGTCCATCCTTGCCGTCACCTTCACCAATAAAGCCGCCGCGGAAATGGTCGATCGCGTGGAAAAGATCGTTGGCGGACTGTCTGTCGCGAAACCCACCATAGCTACGTTCCACTCGTTCTGCGTGCGAGTTTTGCGCCGCGACATCGAAGCGCTTCGCATTCCATCCGCCGTGCCTGGAGCAAAACCGATCGGCTACACGAAAAGCTTTGTGATCTACGACGAGAACGATCAGCAGCAGATGGTCAAAGCCATCATGCGGCGCCTCGGGATCGACGACAAGCAGACCACGCCGCGCTCCGTCCTCTCGCATATCTCGTGGGCGAAGAATCACATGCTCGACCCGCAGGAAGTTTATCTGCAATCAGCCGATCCCAAAACTGAGAAGGTTGCACAGATTTACGCCGAGTATAAGAAAGAACTGGCAAAAGCTAACGCCTTCGATTTCGATGACCTGCTGCTCGAAACCGTGCGTTTGCTCAAGGCTGTGCCCGAGGTTCGCGACTACTACAACCGCCGCTTCCAATATATTTTGGTCGATGAGTATCAGGACACGAACCGTCCTCAATACGAACTAATGCGCCTGCTGGCCGGAACTCGCCACAACGTTTGCGCGGTCGGTGACGAAGATCAGTCGATCTACTCCTGGCGCGGCGCTGACATTCGCAACATCCTCGAATTTGAAAAAGATTTTCCTGAAGCCAAGATCATCCGACTGGAACAAAATTACCGCTCGACCCAGAATATTCTTCAGGCCGCTTCCGCAGTGGTTGCGAATAACGTCCAGCGCAAAGGCAAAAATCTCTGGACCTCGCGCCAGGGCGGAAGTCAGATCGGCTACTACGAAGCTCCGGATGGCGAGAACGAAGCACTGTTCGTCGCCGACTACATCTCAAAATACTTGCGCGAAGCCGCCGCTCAAGGCGAGAAGACGCGCGTCGCGGTGCTTTATCGCACCAACTCGCAGTCGCGCTTGTTTGAAGAAGCCATGCGCCGCTACCAGTTGAAGTACAACGTGGTCGGCGGCTTCTCGTTTTACGAACGTGCCGAAATCAAGGACATGATTTCGTATCTCAAAGTCATCCATAACGTGGACGACACGATCTCCATGCTGCGGGTGATCAACACCCCGGTGCGCGGCATCGGAAAAACGACGATTGAAACCTTGGAACGCGTAGCGCTCGAAACCGGAATCTCGTTGTGGGGAGCCATCGGAGAAGTGATTAAGCGTCAGCTCCTGCCACCCCGAGCTGTAGCCGCACTGAAGAGCTTCCGAGATCTGATCGACGATGGACGTGCGATGTTGTTCGGTACCTACGCCGAGCGCATGGAGCAAAGCGCGAGAGAAGAATCGGAATCGGCACAGCTCGACGTAGAGACGGGCGTCTCGCCCGTCCGCGACGCAGACGATGATACCGACTTCAGCCCTGATAATTTTAGTTTCGATTTCGGAGAAGCAACCGACGAAGAATCCGCCAGTGGAGAAGCTGACACCAATTTCGATCCCGCTGTACTGCCTGCATCCGACCAGGAAAGCTCGCCAGCAACGGAAATTGCCAACGAAGGCTTCGCTACCACTCCAACCACTTCCGACATCCTGAAATTCCTCATCGATCGCACCGGCTACATCAAGCTTCTCGAAGAAGAAGATACTCCCGAAGCCTATTCGCGAGTCGAGAACCTTCGGGAATTAGTCAATGCCGCCATGGATTCCCGCGACCGAGGCGAGACTCTCGACCAATTTCTCGATCACGCCGCTTTGGTTAGTGACGTCGACGCTTACGACCAATCCGCGCAAATCACATTGATGACGTTGCACGCGGCAAAAGGTCTGGAATTCCCTCTCGTCTTTCTCGGAGGCCTGGAAGAAGGTCTCTTTCCGCACTCGCGAACTTTTCTTCATCCCGACGACATCGAGGAAGAGCGCCGCCTTTGCTATGTGGGCATGACCCGTGCGATGGACACCCTCATCGTTACTCGCGCCGTCTATCGTCGCCGCTATGGAACCGACATGCCGGAAGCCAGTATTCCCTCGCGTTTCCTGGAAGAGATTCCGCCACAGCTGCTACAGGATTTAAGTTCGCCGCACAAAGCTCGTGTAGCGCGGACGCCCTCGTCCGCGAATGACTTCGATTCTGTCTCGACTCATTACGCCTACGAAGATGAAGATCAGAGCCGAAGCTGGGCGGCAAAAGCCAAGCCCCGCACGCCTGCGGCAACTTATTCGGGCAAGTCCTACAACTCGATCGACAATATCGCCGAGTTCTTCGCCTCCAAGGGAAAGAAATTTAATATCTCCAGACTGCCGGTCGAAGAGCCTAAAGGCAAGAAGGGATTTCGCCCCGGACAGAAGGTCAAACATCCCAAATATGGCGAGGGGACCGTCTATCAGCGCGAGGGAGACGGTGAAGATGCCAAAATTACGGTACAATTCCCTCGCTTCGGTTTGAAGAAGCTGGTGGAGAAGTATGCCCAGCTGGAGCGGGCCTAGTTTCCTACGAGGGTAGCCCTGACGCTGCAATCTGCGCCTTCGCCGAAAGCAAAATCTACGGCCCAAAGGGAATAACAACAATGAACAAAGGAATTAGATCGCTTCTGCTTTTGCTAGTGGGAATTCTCGCAGCGTCGGCACTCTTCGCCCAGTCGAAACCAATCCAGATACAAAGGCGTCCGCCTGCATTACCGGATGCCTCGCAAAAGACCCAGTCGACGCCTGCAGCTGGCGACGGCTCAGTCTTCGTTCTCAACGGCATGCCCATGCTGCTGGCGCTTCATCACGACACCGAACTGGGCACCAATCGGCCAATCGATGTCTATATGTTCGTGATCGAAATGCAGATCATGAACTCGGACGGAAACTTTGAACCGGTCGGGCTTCAAATTCACAACTACTACACGGCATCCGCGCTGGATCGCAATAATGATGTCTACCCGAACGGTGCACGCGACTGCAAATTGTGGAACAGGATCGTGACCAGCGCGATGGCCACGCGCGATCCCAAAAGTAAAACCTGGCCTTACATCCAATTCATGACGGTAAACGGCGCTCGCATCATTCAGACCAACGAAGACGGACAAGTTTGGTGGAGCGACGACGTGGAATGCTGGGGATCGAGCGACCGCTTTTCGCCTTTTTGAGCGAAGAAGCTGAGCGAGTACAGGGTGCAGTTCCACGTTACACTGCACCTGCATTTATACTTAATTTGAGGAGAACACACTGTATTCATGGCAAACACCAAAGCTTTAAGCAAGGACGAACGTAAGAAATCCAAACGCACCGCCCGCAAGAAGAAAGCGACCGAGACTCCGCTGAAAAAGCGCGACTACGCTCGCGGCTCAGCGAAACGCAAAGTGAAGAAATTAGTGCGCGGCGCGTCGAAACGATAGTCGAAACGACGCTAACTATAAACGACAGCACTTGGCAGGATGGTCACGAACATTAATTGCCTGAATGTTCTCTGGCTAAATGCCAAGTGCTAATTGCTAAGTGCTGCTTCACATGGCCCAACTACCAACCATTCCGAAGTCTGCGGTCGAAACTATCCGCACCTCCGACAGTCAGTTGCTTTGTTGTAAGTCCATCGACAAGCTGATCTCCGATTCTGACGAGCCAGAGCGAAGGCTAAAGAAAACTCTTGGGCCCGTTTCTTTGACAGCCTTGGGCATCGGCGCTGTCATCGGATCGGGTATCTTCACCGTAATCGGTACCGCCATCGCCGGACAGAAATTCGATACTTCCTCCATCCTCAACGCTCCCCTTCTCGACTATCTCATTCGTCATACTGCAACTCTCGGACGCCCCGGCGCGGGTCCTGCATTGTCATTGTCGTTGGTGTTAGTGGCGATTGTTTGCGGCTTTACGGGACTGTGCTATGCAGAATTAGCTTCGATGATCCCCATTGCAGGAAGCGCGTATACGTACTCCTATGCCACTATGGGCGAACTCATCGCCTGGATCATCGGTTGGGATCTCATCCTCGAATACGCCGTCAGCAACATGGCTGTGAGTGTCGGCTTCTCTGCGCATTTAGTCGGCATGTTCGATTGGTTTGGCTGGCATCCCGCTCTGCGCTGGATCTCGCCCGCTTACTTACCCGCTGGTCTGACCGATCTAAAAGGCAACATGCTCTACACGCCGGGCTTGCACTTCGGTTTCAATGTGCCGGCGTTTCTTATCGTAATGATTCTTACCGTGATCCTGGTGCGCGGCATTCGCGAGTCCGCCGAAGCCAACAACACCATGGTCATCCTTAAGATCGCGGCTATTTTGGCGTTCATCGTTGTGGGCGCTAATTACATCCATCCCGGCAACTGGCATCCCTTCGCCCCTCAAGGATGGTCCGGAGTACTTACCGGCGGTTCGATCATCTTCTTTACCTATATAGGATTCGATTCCGTATCAACCGCCGCCGAAGAAGCCCGCAACCCGCAACGCGACTTGCCGATCGGCATCATTGCGACGTTGGTGGTTTGCACGATCCTCTACATCGGAGTCGCTATCGTTCTCACCGGAATTGTGCCCTGGCAATCGCTTATGGACGACGCCGCGCCCGTCGTGAACAGCATGAAGACGCTGACTACTCGAACTGGCTCGTCTACTCTGCACTGGGTGGAACTTGGCGTTCTGTTCGGCGCGATGATGGGAATGATCTCGTCGCTGCTGGTCTTCCAGCTCGGACAAGCTCGTGTCTGGTTTTCGATGTCGCGTGATGGCCTGATGCCTCGCCTCTTCGGCCGGGTGCATCCACGCTTCCGCACTCCATCGACGGCAACATGGATCGCCGGTTTCGTCGTAGGAATTCCAGCGGGCTTTCTTGACATCGGCACGCTTTCGGATCTTTCCAATATTGGTACGTTGTTTGCCTTTGTTCTGGTATCGATCGGAGTAATTATCCTGCGCTATCGCGAACCCAATCGCCATCGCGGATTCCGCGCTCCTGGCGGCCTCGCCGCTCCGGTGCTGAGTGTACTGTTTTGTGTTTTGCTGATGTCAGGATTGCCCATCCTAACTTGGTTGCGCTTCTTCGCCTGGCTAATTATTGGGCTTGTGATCTATGCGCTTTATAGCCGTCATCACAGCGAGTTCGCCGGAAAAGCCTAGAATTTTACGAATAAATTAGATCGATGTAGCGACGGGCGTCCTCGCCCGTCCGCGATGCTGCAGATTTCCCGCCCGCCCGCGCCCCAGCGCACGATTGCTCTGTATCCGCATCCGCCAAGCTCACGTAGAGACAGCCGCCTCGGCTGTCCTTTAAAGTTAAAAGCATCAGTATCCAAACTAGCGTGCTGCTGCGGCCGCCAAAGGTTTTATGGCTCGCAATTGGGACGCGAGTTTTTTCTTCGCATGATGGATGGCGAACGCATCCTGCAAGTTTAGCCAGAACTGCTCCGAAGTCCCGAAATATTTTGCCAGACGTGCAGCCGTCTCCGGTGTGATGCCACGCTTTTTCAACACAATATCGTTAATCGTTGGCGGCGAAACGTGCAACTCCACAGCCAGTTTATGAGCGGAAATTCCCATGGGTTCCAGGAACTCCTCTCGAAGAATTTCCCCGGGATGAATCGCCCAACCAGCCGGGCCCTGTCTCTTGATACTCATACGTTCTCCCTAATGATAATCAACGATTTCCACGTCGTAGGCATCCCCGTTGCTCCAGACAAAACATACGCGGTATTGGTCGTTGACTGCGATGCTATGCTGGCCCTTTCTGTCGTGATGCAGTTCCTCCAGTCGGTTGCCGGGAGGTACCCGCAGATCTTCCAACCGAGTGGCCGCATCAAGCATTGTCAATTTTTTCCTGGCAGCTTTCCGCAGGTTCGCCGGAGGCGTTCGCTGGCTTCTGCCTGTTCGCCAGAATTCCTCTGTGCTCCTATCCGCGAAAGTCTTGATCACTCAAGAGAAAGTTTAACGTTAGTCGTTAATAACGTCAATCGTTAGGCCGTAAGCATTTGTTTAAGGGTCGAGTGGATTTAATCGTCGTCTGGTGTGTGAGATTCGGATCCGCCAAGCGCACGTAGGGACAGCCGCCAGGAGCCTGCCCTGAGCGCAGCCGAAGGGGCTGTCCGAAGGAGTCCCTGCTGAAAATCCAACCGTCAGCTATTCCCCGGCAGCGATTTCCAGCCAGCCCTCTTCTTCCTCGGGAAGTCCAGCTCCGCGCGGCTTTCCTACCACCAACTCTGCTCCATTAGAGAACATGTACGACAAGAGAGTCTGGCCGGCGTCATCAATGTTATCGGTGGTCGAAAGGCTTATCTGAATTGAGCGCCCGGCAGCCCGCGATTCTCGCCAGTGAAGCTCCAACTCCTTCACCGAGTCGCCTTGTAGCTCTTCAATCAGGTAAATTGTTGACCGACGATTCGTTCTGGCCTTATTTGGCATCTTGGTCGTACAAAGCATTGGCATTCTCTCAGGCAGAGTACCTCTTGGCAATCCCTCTTTTGGAGATGCCCTTAGTAACAATCCGCGCAAATGGCTTTAATTTTTAGCAATTATTGACCCAGAAACCTACAATTGAAGTCATGGGCCTTTCGCCACTGCGGCCAAACTCGTTCATTCAATCGCTTCCCAAGGCGGAACTGCACCTTCACCTCGAGGGCTCTGTCGATCCCCCCACTCTGCTCGAACTGCGTCAACGCCATGGAAAGACCAGTACGCTCGCGGAAGTCGAACAGCTTTACCGCTACAACGATTTCACCGGATTCCTGATGGCGTTCAAAACTCTTACCGAGGATCTGCAGACGCCCGAGGACTACGAACTCATTACCTACCGGCTGATGCAGCAACTCCAATCGCAAAATATTTTGCACGCCGAAGTCTATGTTTCGGTCGGGGTGTGTCTATGGCGCAAGCAAGACTTTGGCGCGATTTTTGAAGGGTTAGAGAGGGGCCGTGAGCGCGGTGAGAGGGACTTTGGAATCTCGCTGCTTTGGATTTTCGATGCCGTCCGCCAGTTCGGAGTCGAAGCTGCCCGCGACGTATTCGAACTCGCTGTCCGTTATCGTGATCGCAATGTAGTCGCGATCGGAATTGGAGGCGATGAGCAGAAGGCTCCCGCGGAACTATTTCGCGACCACTATGCGTATGCTGCCGAAAACGGGCTTCGCCTCACTGCGCATGCCGGAGAGACCGCTGGCCCGGAATCCATCTGGGGAGCGCTCAACCTCAGAGTAGAGCGTATTGGCCACGGCTTGACCGCAGCTCAGGACCCGGAGCTCATCGAAGAACTGGCTGTCCGTCAGGTTCCGCTCGAAATCTGCATCACCAGCAACCTTCTAACTGGCTGCTGCCATACGGTAAACGATCATCCGGTGCGAAACTACTTCGATCAAGGCGTCATGATCACATTGAATTCGGACGATCCCGCCATGTTTCACACTTCTTTGAACCGCGAATATCACTTAGCCCATGAACTTTTCGGCTTCACCGATGAACATCTGCGCGAGCTGGCTCGGAATTCGTTCGAAGCTTCATTCCTTCCCGCAGAAAAAAAGATAGGCTTCCTGAATTTGCTGGACGCCACCGCCGCAAAATAATCCTGCAGGTATCTCTCTCTCGTTTTTACTATCTTCTCAATGTAGTGACGGGCGTCCTCGCCCGTCCGCCATTCAGCCTTCGTTAATCCATTCAGCTCTGGTTAATCAACGAAGCGCAATCATTGCGGCTAAGTTCGTGGATTACATCTCGTAGCGCATTCGCCCAGTAAGTCGCAAAACAAGTATGAGCTTTCTCCGCCGCTCTCACATAGCGCTGCTGTTCCCGTTTGCGGTGCTGCTCTCTGCCGCCGCGCAAGATAACTACGAGATCCAGGTCTACGGCTCCGACCAAGTCGCTCCCAATCACATTATGGTCGAGCTCCACTCGAATTTCACGGTAGATGGCCGCAAAGACGTTGACGACGGCATTCAGCCTTCCAACCATGCGATGCACGAAACGGTTGAGATCACCCAGGGCTGGACCGACTGGTTCGAGACCGGCTTTTACATCTTCACCTCCATTCAGCCAAACGGCGGATGGGAATGGGTGGGCGATCACATTCGTCCCCGCGTCCGCGTACCTGAGAGTTGGAAGTGGCCGGTCGGCGTGAGCTTATCGAACGAGATTGGCTATCAGCGCCGCGCCTTCTCGCCCGATACATGGACGTGGGAAATTCGCCCGGTTATTGATCGCAAAATCGGCCGCTGGTATCTCGCTTTTAACCCGACACTTGATCGATCCTTTCATGGCGAGAGCGTGCACAAGGGCGTCGGGTTTTCCCCCAACGCAAAAGTTGGATACGACTTCACTAAGCGAATCAACGGGGGCATCGAATATTACGGCTCGTTAGGGCCTATCACTGGATTCGATCCGTTGAGAGATGAGCAACAGCAGATTGTTCCCTCAGTCGATCTCGACCTCGGCCCCAACTGGGAGTTCAACGCGGGTCTGGGGGTTGGCGTAACCGGCGGCACCGATCACCTGATTGTGAAGTGCATCATAGGCCGCCGCTTTTCATGGAAGACCCACTAGCGAGCTTCCGTCTCCCGGTGATAATTTGTCATTTAGTGATGAGGGATAAAGGATGTCCTCCGCCAACGCAATACTCTCTTCCGTATACAGCTCATTTAACGCTCGTGACATAGATTCAGTTCTCGTGCATATGCATCCCGACGTGGATTGGCCAAACGGAATGGAAGGTGGGCGCGTACATGGACACAATGCCGTACGCGATTACTGGACTCGCCAATGGAAACAAGTCGATCCGCATGTTGAACCGCAGCGTTTTACGCCTGATGAAAAAGGAAGAGTTGTCGTCGATGTGCATCAAGTCGTTCGTGACTTGGCGGGAAAAGTCTTGATGGATCGAATGGTTCAGCATGTTTACGAAATACGCGACGGCTTGATCAGCCGCATGGAAATCATAGAGCCGTAGTTTTTAATGTAGCGACGGGCGTCCTCGCCCGTCCGCGAGTCAGCCGGCTCCCACGTAATGAGCAAAATGCTCTAGACTTCACTGGATGCCTTCCGCTTCCGATTCCGCGCACTCTAGCACCGGGACTCTACCTGGTTGCAACTCCCATCGGGAATCTGGAAGACATCACTCTGCGCGCTCTGCGCGTTCTGAAAGAAGCCGACCTGATCGCCTGCGAAGACACGCGTCAGACCCAGAAGCTGCTGAATCATTTCGGAATCACCACTCGCACGACGAGTTATCACGAGCACAACGAACTCGAACGGGCTCAAGAACTTGTCCGCGAACTGGAACAAGGAAAACGCATCGCCGTGGTGAGCGACGCGGGGATGCCTGGAATATCTGATCCTGGTTTTCGCTTGGTCGCGCTCGCCATTCAACATGGCGTGCCGGTGATTCCGATTCCCGGAGCTTCCGCGTTTCTATCGGCGTTAGTTGCCAGCGGATTTCCCACTGACTCGTTTGCTTTCAATGGTTTTCTACCCTCGAAGCGAGGGCAGCGGCGCCAAATTCTTGAAGGCTTAAGAAATTCGCAACGGACGCAAGTGTTCTATGAAGCTCCGCATCGGATCATTGATGCGCTGGAAGATGTTGTCGAAGTGATTGGATCGCAACGGCAGGTCGTTGTCGCACGGGAAGTCACGAAGATCTACGAAGAGTTTCTGCGCGGGCTCTGCGCTGGAAGTTCTCGAGAACCTGAAGACTCGCGATGAAGTGCGCGGCGAGATCACTTTACTCATCGGGAAAGCTGAAGACTCCGAGCAGAACACGTCTGTGCCGCGACTAAGCCTGAAGCAACGGCTTCAGCAGATCATGGACGAAGAGAAGCTGGACGAGAAAGCCGCACTGAAAAAAGTCGCGAAGGAACTCGGAATATCAAAAAGCGAAGCTTATCGGGAATGGCAGCGCAGTAAGTAATTATTTTATAGCTTAAAGAAAACTTGTTCGCTACGCTTCGATTTAAGCGATTGCGAAGTCGCCGACGACCTTCGGGTAGCCTTGAGCCCCTGTCGCCCAGCAGAACTCGTCTACTCGCCATTGGCAGGCATTCCAGCAAATTAGCCGACTGCCCGAAATCATCCAAACCTGGGCCGTCTCTTGCCTTTTTTCAATAACTTATAGATAACTTATTGAAATCAAAGCAACCGGCGTTCTCCGCGCGCTCCGTGTTCCCGGTGATCAAAACCTTCACCACAGAGATCACAGGGTTCACAGAGGAATAACTAATACGCAGAGGCAGGGCATTATGTATTCGCTACTTTCCCGGTCACGGATTTCTGGACTCGTCTTTCTCCGTGCTCTCTGTGTTCCCGGTCGTTAAAAACCTCTACACAGAGAGACACAGGGTTCACAGAGGACGAGTAATACCACAGAGGGCAGCGTCTCGTGGTTACTGCTTTCCTGCCAACTCTTGCTTCACCGCATCGCTCACGACTTTTCCATCCACGCGTATCCCTGCCCCGGAGAATCTTGCCATCACGTTCTTCATCACCGTACCCATGTCCTTCATCGTTGGCGATCCCATCTCGGCGATGACTGCTTTCACTCCGGCCACGATCTGGTCTTCCCCAGCGGCTTTCGGCAAATATCCTTCGATCATCTTGATCTCGGCGGCTTCTTTGTCGGCCATCTCCTGGCGTCCGCCTTTGGTGAATTGCTCGACGGAATCTTTGCGCTGCTTGATCAACGTGCTCAGCACTTGCTGCGATTCTTTGTCGTCGAGCGGGGCCATCTTTTCGATCTGGCGATTCTGCAGGGCGCTCTTGACCATGCGCAAAGTCGAGAGGCGATGTTCGTCGCGGGCCTTCATTGCATCCGTGATGTCTTTTTGAATCTGTTCGCTAAGGCTCATAGATGGAACATTATAGCTGCGAATCATAGCCGCGTAATTCTGCTGAATCGATTTTGTTGATGAGGCGAATGCGAGATCCGCGTGCCTCGAAGCAGATTTCCGCGATAAACTAGAGGGGTACCTCTTCTGTCTCCAAACTCTTAATCTTGAAGGACTAATTTTCCATGCTGCTGAAGAATCGTCTCTTTACACCCGGCCCAACTCCTTTGCTTCCTGCCGCCCAAACAGCCATGGCGGCTTTCACCATGCACCATCGCACCGCGGACTTCCGCGCCCTGTATACGCGCGTGCTCGCGGACATGAAAGATTTTATCGGCACCAAGAACGATGTGTTGGTTGTTGCATCGTCCGGTACGGGAGTGATGGAAGGATCGGTTTCGAACCTGACCTCGCCCGGCGATAAGGTGCTGGTGCTGACTGCCGGCAAGTTCGGCGAGCGGTGGCGCGATCTCGCGAAAGCTTACGGATGCGTGGTCGAACTCATCAGCAAGCCTTACGGCGAAACCTTTTCGCTTGATGAAGTTCGCGAGAAGCTGACTCCGGATGTAAAGGCTGTGTTCGTGCAGGCGAACGAGAGCTCGACCGGTACTCGGCACGACGTGCAAGGAATTGCGAAGATCGTGCGCGCGAAGGGTGATGACGTTCTTTTGATCGTCGACGCGATCACTGGCCTCGGCACGACTCACATGGACGTTGATGGTTGGGGAATTGACGTGATCATCGGCGGATCGCAGAAGGCTTTGATGATTCCGCCTGGCCTGGCTTATTGCGCGGTAAGCGAACGTGCATGGAAGCGCATGGAGACGGCGAAGAATCCTCGCTACTACTTTGATTTCCGCAAGGAACGCAAAGCTGCGGCCAAGGGCGAGTCGTCCTACACTCCGGCAACTTCTTTGTTTGCGGCACTGGGGGCGGCTCTGGATTTCATCCGGCAAATGGGTGATGGCGATGTTGCTGAAGGACGAAAAGCTTTGGTGGATAACGCTGAACTCGCGGCGGAGATGACTCGCGCCGGTGCTCAGGCACTTGGACTTACGTTGTTCGCAAAATCTCCGGGCGCTGCCTTGACTGCCATCAATGCTCCTGCTGGCGTCGATTCCAGTGCAATGGTCAAAGAGTTCCGCGAGACATTCTCGGCGGTAGTGGCGAATGGTCAGGGAGATATGAAAGGCAAGCTGATCCGCATCGCGCATATCGGCTACTACGATTTCCTCGATACGATCGGCATCCTGGCGGCGCTCGAACAAGTGTTGGCGAAAGTCACTGGCAAGCCGCGTTGAATTCGGCGTTGCTCTGAAAGCAGCTCAGGAAGTCTATGCCCGAGCCCAGCAACAGAAAGTTCCCGAAGTGGCTGGCGCGAAGAGGTAGAATCCCCTCTGCATGAAACTAAAGGCCCGCGAAAATCACCATTATGCGGGCCTTATTAATCTGTTGCGAGGGATCTCTATATGAAAAAGCTTCAGAATCTCGTGATAACTGTTTTGGTAGCAGGGTTGGGAGTTTGTCATGCTGATTTCAAATACACGCAATCGAGCAAGATGACCGGCGGCTCGCTAATCGGTATGACGAAGGCATTGGGCGTCTTCAGTAAAAGCGCGCGCCAGATCAATGAGCCGCAGCTTTCGACGGTAATGGTGAAGGGCAACCACATGCGCTCCGAGCACGCAAATGGGCAGGTGCAAATCATTGACCTCGATGGACGCCGTTTCATCAACATCGATTCGACCAAGAAGACTTATTCCACAATGACGTTCGAAGAATTTAAAGCCGCGATGCAGCGCGCCCAAGAGAGAGCGAAGGAAGAGCAGGCAAAGGCGCAAGCGCAAAGAAACGAAAACTCCAGAAGCATCGAATGTAACTATTGTTCCCAAGTTCACTTCGGAAGACACTGGCGCTACGAGAACTGTTTTAGATCTTCCTACCAAAGAAATGAAGTGGCGGCTGGCCATGGAGTTTCCAGTCGACCGACCCGAAAGTCCAGCAGCAAGCGCAAAGCGGCGCAATGACCATGAACTCGGATGCGTGGATTGCCAGCGCAGTGCCAGGATATGAAGAGCTTCAACAATTTTACGTACACATGGCGAAAGAGCTGGACTGGCTGCCAAGCATGATGGGCGGGATGGCGGCGGGAATGAACTTGCAGATGGGATCTGCGGCCACTGAGTTTCAGAAGCACATGGTTCAGATGAAAGGCATGCCTCTGCTGCAAAATGTGAGCTTCGGCATGACAGCGACGGGAGTACCGCAGAATCAGAACGGGCAACCGCAAGCGGCGCAAACGACTCCGCCGCCAGCACAGGATAGTACGAGCACGGTACCGAATAGTCCCAAGGATGCGATTGCAAAAAGCATAGGCGGAATGTTTGGCGGCTTTGGAAAGAAAAAGAAACAGCAGGATCAGGCGTCTTCCGATTCGAGCACAACTACTACGACCAGCACAAACGCGTCCGGACAGCAGACAACGACAACCAGTAGTTCGCTGATGGAGATGCAGATTGAAGTGGTCTCTTATTCGACGAATCCGCTGGAAACGAATTTATTTGATATTCCGGCGGGATATACGCAGGTGCAGGCTGATCCGGATGCGCCGTTTGGCGGCGGGAGAAAGCAATAGTGGCCTTCTCCCTTTTTGTGTTTAGTCTTCGCCAAGGCACCGCGTAATCAAGTGCGACGCTAGTTCACGGTGAAATTTACGGTATTTGAATTTTGGCTGGTGGGGCCATACATTCCGCCGCCAGTGGTGACGCGAACATAAACCGGCATGGCTCCGGATGCTGCAACAGCCGTGGCCGGGATCATCGCCGTAACCTGAGTGCCGCTGACGAAGGTAGTGGGTTCCGCGACGGCGTTGAAGAAAACTACGGAGTTGGTGCTAAAGCCGGTGCCGTTGATGGTTAAAGTAAACGCCGGCGCTCCCGCTCCCGTGTTGTTCGGAACCAATGCCGCGATGCTGGAAGCGGTGCCAGGAGTGGACGTTTTGGATCCGTAGCCGCCGCATCCCGCGGCAACGATGGTGAGCAGAATAACCAAGCTGAGTTTCATGACTTTCCCTCGCGCGGTCTGATTTCGTGCCAATGCAATGCAGTGTAAGCAGGAGATCAGGCGGAAGTGTCAGGAGTGTGTAATCATTTTGTAATCAGCTTGTTTGCGGGTTAAGGCGTTGTAATTGCTTTGAAAATCATTGGGCCAAAGGAATTATTCATCATGAAAATTGTAGTTGCAGAAAAGATTTCAAATTCGGCGATTAATTTGTTGCGGGAACCAGAGTGGGTGGTCATTACTCCCGAGCAATTGGATGGCAAGCTTAACGAACATTTAGCGACAGCCGATGCGCTTGTCGTCCGTTCGGCTTTGCAGGTGGATGCTGCGTTGCTCGAGCACGCTCCTAAATTGCGGGTCATCGGACGCGCCGGAGTAGGCGTGGACAATGTCGAGCTCGACGCGGCCACGCGCAAAGGCATCGCCGTGATGAACACTCCCGGAGGGAACGCCGTGGCTGTGGCGGAATACACGCTGGGCGTAATGCTGGCGATGGCACGCTTTGTTCCGCGCGCGACTCAGTCGATGCATGCGGGGAAGTGGGACAAGAAAACGCTGCAAGGGTCGGAGCTTCGCGCCAAGACTCTGGGGATCGTCGGATTAGGAAAAATTGGGATGGAAGTGGCGAAGAGAGCGCGAGTGTTCGGCATGGAAGTTGTCGCGCATGATCCCTTTGTTTCGGCTGCTGTCGCGAAGGAACAGGGAATCCGCACGGTAGCGCTCGATGAAGTTTATGCCGTCGCGGACTATCTCACGCTGCATGTGGGATTGACTCCACAAACCGCGGGCATGATTAATGCAGATTCGCTGAAGAAAATGAAGAAAGGCGTGCGACTGGTGAACTGCGCGCGCGGCGAGTTGGTGGATGAGGCTGCTTTAGCCGAGGCTTTGAAACAGGGACAGGTCGCAGCCGCATCGCTCGACGTATTTGCGCAAGAGCCTCCGAAGAACTCTCCTTTCTTCGGCATGGAGAATGTCATTCTGACTCCGCACATCGGCGGTTCGACGCACGAGGCGCAGGAAGCTGTGGGACAACAGATTGCATTGCAAGTGAAAGAGTACTTGAAACACGGCGTGATTCAGAATGCGGTCAATGTGCCTTCCGTTTCACACGAAGAGTATCTGGAGATCCAGCCCTACACCGTGCTTGCGGAGAGAATGGGCACGTTCCTGGCGCAAGTGAGCGAAGGAACGCTAGAAGACATTTCTCTCAGCTACAGCGGGCATATTGCGGAGTGGAAGACGGAGCTGATCCGCAACGCGGCCATCAAGGGGATACTGAACGAGACGCTAGACGAAAAAGCCAACCTGGTAAACTCCGCGACCATTGCTGCATCGCGCGGCCTGAGGGTTCACGAGGAACGTAAACCGAAGACTCCGAAAGGCGGCGCTGGTAGCGTGCTTTCGATTGCAGTCAAAGCACAGAAGGAAGAGCACGTGGTGAAGGGTGCTGTACTTCGCGAAGAAACGCCGCGGCTGTTGCATGTGGATGGAATCGACATAGAGGCGCCGCTGGAGAGCAATCTGATTTTCATGCGCAACCAGGACGTGCCCGGAGTGATTGGCAAAGTCGGAACGATTCTGGGGAAGCATGGAATCAACATCGCGAATTTCTCATTGGGTAGACGAGAGGCCAAGGTGGGCGCAACGCGAGAAGCGATTGCAGTCGTACATGTGGACGGAACGGTGGCAGAAGCGGTGTTAGGGGAATTGCGAAAGGTGCCGGGAATCGATCAGGCAAAGGCGATAAGGTTGTTTTGAGTATTGGTAAGGTAGGGGTCCCTCGACTGGATGATCGTTCTCAAAGAGAACGATCATGCTGCGCTCGGGAAGACAGTAACAAAGAGGAACGACGACATTGCCGATGTGAATGATTTGGACAGCCGAGGGCGGCTGTCCCTACGTGAGCTTATCTATGTTTACAATCATAAATTCGAAACAGCCCGCATCTAACGATTAAGATTTCCAGAATCCGCGAGAGGATCATTGATGCCCCAAAAAACAGGCGTGGCAGTTTTGGCGATATTGTTTTTGATTTTGATCGGAGCTGCAAATGTTGCATCTGCCCAGGAGGACGGCCGATTTGATGCGAGTCTCGGTGCAGCTGGCGTATTGACAAAACAATCCAGCGGCAACGGGACTGTGCTTAAACCCACTAATTCAGGAGCGGTGATCGCGACTATTCGCTACAGATTCAATCCGATGCATTCTATCGAATTCAATTATGGCCACACGCGAGACTCGCAAATTTATACGGAAGGGGCTAATCAATTTCGGATTCAGTCGACGGTCAGTGAATATTCGGGAGCGTATGTTTTGAATTTCTTTCAGCGCGGAAAATTCGAGCCGTTCGTTTTCGCAGGTGTCGGAGCGCTGAGATTTAGTCCGGGCAATACTTATATCGATACGTTTCAGTTGCCTGTAGCCGTAGTCAAGCAAACTCAGCTGGCATTCCTATACGGAGGAGGCGCGGACTACCGAATCATTCCCCACGTCGCGATTCGTTTGCAATATCGCGGACTGGTATACAAAGCTCCTGACTTCCAGGGGCCGGGCTTCTTTACCGGACAGAGAGGGCACCTGGCGGAGCCTTCCATCGGAATAGTGTTCAGGTTTTAGGCCCAGGTGTATTAACCCGAGCCTTCCCGGTCACGTTGCCTCAACTTCTTAGGCTGCGCATGTAATCGGCATCAATCTTCAATGCTTCAAACGGCGGCATATCAAATTCTTCCTGCTCCACAAAATAGTGCCGGATTTTAGCGTTCTTCGCGGCGGCGAAAATTTTGTGGTAATCAATCGTGCCGCGTCCCAACTCGGTGGATGGCGGCGGGTTAAGCACGGTCGCTGGTCCGTTAAGCTTGAAATCCTTAACGTGCAGCAAAGATATACGCGTCGGATAACGCTTCAGATATTCAACCGGATCACGTCCAGCAACTGAAACCCAGCCACAATCCATTTCGATGGTTACGTTTTTGGGATCGGTCAATCGCAATAATTCTTCGAATGGAACCACGCCCTTCTCTTCGCGAAATTCCATGGTGTGGTTGTGATAGCCAAACTGCATCCCGGCAGCTTTGACCTTCTCGCCAATGTGGTTGAACTGTTCGGCGTTCCACTTCCAATCTTCCAGGTTGATATTTGCGGCGACATTTTTGAAGTCACCAGAAGATTTGGCGGCTCGTGCGGGGCTCATCGAAGGAGAAGAGCAAATGATGAATTCGACTCCGAGCTCTTTAGTGAAGGCAAGGACTTCGTCGAGACCGGGTTGAAGCTGAGACAGCGGATAATGGGTGCTAACGCAGCGTAGTCCTGCCTTATCCATGGCTTGCTTGACCTGGCTCGCGGTGCGGCCAAAATAACCGGCAGCCTCGACTTCCTTGTATCCGGCGGCGGCTACTTGCTGCAATGTGCCTTCGTAGTCTTTGGCGATTTGCTCTCTTACAGAATAGAGTTGCAACCCCAGTGGCAGGCTCGAGGGGTCGGCGTAGAGCATGGGCGCATTTTTCCAGACGGTTCCTATGGCCATGGCGCCCGAAGCAGTCTTTAAGAAATTTCTTCGTGAGATCGGAGTCAATTCAGTGTTCCTCCCTAATGCGGCATTGAACGACGAGGTTCAGTAGCTTTCAGTCGTCGATTCTCTTCTCTTTCATCGCTCGCAGCAACAGTTTTGTTGAAAGAGGGAGGATCCGTCAAGCGTGCGAGTGGCTAGCGGTTTAATCGGAGTGAGATTGTCTGTGTTGTCGAGCGGTTAAAAGCGTAAAACACAGAGGTCACGGAGGTCACAGGGAAGGAGCAGAAAAGCGAGCAACACGGAGAACGAGTAACACGGGGAACGAGAACGCTTGAGAACCTCTTTACGTATCCCGTTCGTTGGACGAATTCCTCAAGATTAATTCGATTGGAACTGGCGATGTCGGGCCAGATAGTTTAACGTGTGCTTTCCATGTGCGGAGGGTAAAGGTTGGCACGCATAAGGCACGTCGAAAAACATTTTACTTCGAGTAATTTCGTGCGCGACATAGTGATCGGAATGTCAGACGGACTTACGGTTCCATTCGCATTGGCTGCTGGACTGTCCGGCGCTGTACAGAATACGCGGCTGATTGTTGTGGGAGGATTGGCGGAAATTGCGGCGGGATCGATTGCCATGGGACTCGGCGGATATCTTGCGGCTCGAGGCGATGCCGAACATTACGAACAGGAGCGGGCGCGGGAAGAGCGCGAGATCGTGGAGATTCCGGAGGAAGAGAAAGCCGAGGTAAGCAAAGTTTTCGAGGCTTACGGACTCACAAAAAATCAGAGTACCCCGGTGGTGCAGGCGCTTAGTGAGAATCCGAAGGCTTGGGTCGATTTCATGATGCGTTACGAACTCGGCCTCGAAGAACCCGATCCCGGACGGGCGGTGAGCAGCGCGTTGACAATAGCGCTGTCGTACGTCGCGGGAGGATTGATTCCGCTGTCGCCTTATATATTGCTGGGAAATGCAGCGCTTGGATTGAAACTTTCGGCAGTCGTGACTTTGGCGGCACTAGGGATTTTTGGCTATATGAAAGGACGTTTTACGGGAACGGGTCCGCTACGGAGCGCGACGCAGACCATGGTGATTGGTGGATTGGCGGCGGCCGCAGCGTTTGTGCTGGCGAAGCTTATTTCATGATGAACCCGGTAAACTTGGGGTAGTAGTGCAGTTTGGACGCTTCTTCACTCTTCACGCATAATTGAATCCGTGACTCTCCGATCTTTTCTGTTCACATTTTTTGTTTGCGGATTGGTAGCGGCCAATCCGTTATGCTCTTTTGCCAGATCAAGAACTACCGCAGCGTCGTCGATCGCAGATCAAGAGTATGTCTCGGCTCTGGGCGCGGCGAATAATTTCTTGCACGCCTGGCAATCGCAGGATCATGAAACCAGCCTTCTGATGCTGACGGAGACAGCGAAGCGAAATTTGTCCGAAGATCGCTTGCAGGATTTCTTCTCACCGGGATCGTCGACTCAGCGTTCGTATGAAATCTCCCGTGGCAAGAAATTAGCTGCTGGACGCTTTGAGTTTCCGGTAGCTCTGTTTGAAATCAACTCGGCGCATAAGTGGACGCATCCGCGATTTTCACAGATAGTGATGCTCAAGACTGGCAAGGAAGAGTGGTCGGTGGATAAACTGCCTTAGTTCTTGGCTTTCTGTTTCTCCGGCTGGCTTTCGGCTTGATTGACGCAGGGATGGGTGTTCTCGAGACGACTCGTGCACGCAAGGAAAATCCGTTTAGGGCTATCACCGGGCATGGCGGACGGGCGAGGACGCCCGTCGCTCCATCAAAAAATTATTTTAAGATGTGGAGCAGATTTAGGTTTGGCTTACACAAGCTAGATGAAAGATTCGTTTTTAAGAAAAGGTCGGTGCGCTTACATGAAACGCATTCACAAAGTGGCGATTCTCGGCGCTGGAACCATGGGTGCGCGTATCGCTGCGCATTTCGCTAATGCTGGGATTCCGAGTTATTTGCTCGACGTCGTTCCTTCCGGTGCGGTCGGTTCGGATCGCAATAAGATTGCCGCTGCGGGACTAGAAGCCGCGAAGAAATCAAAACCTGCTGCCTTCTTCGAGAGTTCGCTTGCGAATCTAGTTAGTGTTGGCAACTTTGAAGATGACTTGAAGCGGCTGGCCGAAGTCGATTGGATCATCGAAGCAGTCGTTGAAAATTTGGAAATCAAACGCAGCCTTCTCAAGAAAGTGGAGGCCGTTCGCAAGCCGGGGACGATTGTTACTACGAACACCAGCGGGCTTCCTGTCGCGCAAATTGCGGAAGGCTTCACTGATGATTTCCGGCGATCGTGGTTTGGGACGCATTTTTTCAATCCCCCTCGTTATATGCGGCTACTGGAGCTGATCCCGACACCTCAAGCTGATCGGGCTGCAATCGAAGCGGTAGAGAATTTCTGTGACGTGCATCTTGGCAAAGGCGTGGTGTTTGCGAAAGATACTCCGAATTTCATCGGCAATCGTATTGGGACTTTTTCTGTTCTGAATGTAATGCGCCTCATGCAGGAGATGGATTTGTCCATCGAAGACATTGACGCGCTCACGGGACAGATCGTCGGCTGGCCGCGCTCGGCGACGTTCCGCACCATTGATTTGGTTGGCTTGGACATATTGGGCCATGTTGTCTCGAACATGACGCAGAACGTGCATGACGAACGCAGCGATCTCAAGTTGCCCGATTTCTTCCGTCAGATGCTTGAGCGCAAATGGCTGGGCGATAAAACCAAGGGCGGTTTCTACAAGAAGGCTAAAGGCGGCGAAGGAAAAGAGGACGAACGTTTAGCGCTGGACTGGAAGACGCTCGAATATCATCCGCGGCAGAAGCCGAAATTTCCTGCCCTCGATATGGCGAAGAACGTCGACGATATTGGTGCGCGCCTTCGCATGCTCCTTGGCCTTGATGGTAGCAACCAGCCGAAGGACGATCGGGCGGGAACGTTTCTGTGGACGGCTCTGTCGGAACTGTGGACCTATTGCGCCAATCGAATTCCGGAAATTTCAGACTCCATCGTTGAGATCGATCGAGCTATGCGGCTGGGCTTCAATTGGGAGTTCGGCCCATTCGAACTGTGGGATACGGCGGGAGTAGAAGCAACCGTTGCACGCATGCGAAAAGAAGGCCGCGCTATCTCGCCAAATGTGGAAAAGCTACTCGCGTCCGGCAAAAAGTCATGGTACTCGGAGGATTCTCAAGCTTCTTCTCGGCGGGCGTACTTTGATTTTGCCGCCGCAGATTACAAGCCCGAGAAGAGTGCGCCGGGTGTCTGGTCGGTCGGAGCCGCTAAGAAAAGTAAGGGCGTGGTGAAGAAAAACTCCGGCGCGTCTCTGGTTGATCTTGGCGACGGAGTGGGGTGTATCGAGTTTCATTCGAAGATGAATTCGATTGGAAGCGATATCGTTCAGATTGATCTCGCAGACGCTCAAACCTGGCGGAGCAGGCGATCAATTCGAAGCTTTCGTGATTACGAACGATGCGACGAATTTTTCCGTAGGCGCAAATCTGATGTTGCTGCTCATGTCCATTCAGGAAGAGGAATGGGACGATGTTGACCTTGCGATCCGGACCTTCCAGAACATGACGCAAGCGATCAAGTTTTCGCCCAAGCCGGTTGTGGTCGCGCCTTTCGGTCTCACTCTGGGCGGCGGTACAGAGATTTCTCTGCATGCTCCTGCACTACAGCCACACGCTGAACTTTATATGGGACTGGTGGAAGTCGGAGTGGGATTGCTGCCCGGAGCTGGCGGCTGCAAAGAAATGCTGCTCCGTGCAGTGGACAGCGCGAGCTCGATTCGTCCAGGAGGTCGCGGAGAATCCGTCGAACTGATGGAAGCGATGAAGAAGGCTTTTGAGACTATCGCAACAGCAAAGGTCGCGACATCAGCACACGAGGCGCGCGGGCTCGGGTTCTTGCGCAGCTCTGATCGGATCACTATGAATCGCGAGCGCGTTTTGACTGACGCAAAAGCGAGAGCACTGGAAATGGTAAGGGCGGGATATGAACCTGTGCAGCCGCGTACCGACATTCCCGCACCTGGGGAAAACATTCTTGCAGCGCTGAAGATGGGAATTCACCTGATGCGGCAGGGTGAATACATTACGGAGTATGAAGTCAAAATTGGAACCAAAGTTGCGGAAGTGCTTTGCGGCGGGAATGTAACTCCGGGAACGCCGGTGAGTGAGCAATACCTACTCGATCTCGAGCGCGAGGGATTCAAGTCCCTTTGCGGCGAGAGGAAAACGCAGGAAAGAATTCAGTACACCCTGAAGACAGGCAAGACGTTGAGGAATTAAAGACTTACCCCGATCAAGGCCGCGTTGAATCATTAAATTTTGGAGGCGTTCCGTTGCGATTCGCCACTCTGGTTTTATTTACCTCCGCACTTGCTACCTGCTCCATGTACTGCCAAGATAAGTCGATGACCGCGACAACAAGTGCAGTATCTTCCACTCCTAACGCGGGCACTGAACCCGCATGGCTGAATGATTCCAGGGCAACGCTGGAGCGCGAGCTTGTCCCGAAATACGGCGAACCACAAAGAGCTCGCATTCAACAGGGCCTTAGGCAAGTGGGTGAATTTTGGCGCGCAGAAGATGGTGATGCATCTGCGTTCGAAGAATTTATTTCTGCGAATTTTGCCGGCGATCAGGCCACGTTGGATACGATGTTCAACCGCTATGAAAGCCTACTCGAACAGCTCGACGGTCATATGCACGAGATGAATCGCGAGTTCCGGCAGCAGCTGGATCTTGACCGCGGCCCGATCATGCCATTTGACGAAGCATTTGGAGGATACGATCCCTCGGCGCATGTTATCGACGACTTCTTCCAAAACAAACTTGCTTTCACCGTACTGCTGAACTTTCCGCTTACCACTCTTGACGAGCGCCTAAAGAATGGCCCTTCATGGAGCCGTCGGCAATGGGCCGAGGTCCGGCTCGCAGAGCGCTTTTCGAAGCGAGTGCCCGCGGAAGTGAATCTCGGAATAGCTCAGGCTGAAGCGGAGTCGGGACGCTATATATCCGAATACAACATCTGGATGCATCACTTGGTAGATGCGCGTGGACAACGTTTGTTCCCACCGAAAATGCGCCTGCTCAGCCATTGGAATCTTCGCGACGAAATCAAGTCTGACTATGCGGATTCGCAGAATGGTCTAGCGAAACAACGCATGATTCAGCAGGTGATGGAGCGCATTGTCACGCAGACGATTCCGGAAGATGTAATCAACAATCCGAGTGTCGATTGGAATCCATCCACGAACCAAGTAATCCCCGCTGCAGAGCACGATACGGAAGGATCCGAGCCGACCAAAGCCACGACCGCCAGCAATGTTCGCGAACCGGATACACGCTACGCAATGTTGCTGAAAACATTTATTGCTTCGAAGAAGGCTGATCCGTATTCTCCGACTGCTCCGACACTGATCGCACGGCGCTTTGATGAAGATCGCGAAATTCCGGAAGAGCGTTTCAAAGCGATACTGGAACAAGTTGTAACTTCCCCGCTAGCCAAACAAACAGCCAAACTGATTGAGACTCGACTGGGACGTCCGCTTGAACCTTTTGATATCTGGTACAGCGGCTTTCGTCCGGGCAGCAAATACAACGAAGCTGAACTCGATGCCATAGTCAGCAAGCGATATCCAACAGCCGAGGCTTACCAGAAAGACATTCCGAATCTGCTAGTTAAGCTTGGCTTTGCTCCAGAGCGCGCTAACTACATCGCGCAACATATCGTTATCGATCCTGCGCGTGGCTCGGGTCACGCCATGGGTGCGGGAATGCGCTCAGCCAGTGCGCACCTGCGCACCAGGATCGAAAAAAACGGCATGAATTATAAAGGCTTTAACATTGCCGTCCATGAAATGGGACACAATGTTGAGCAGACATTTTCGTTGAATGACGTGGATCACACTTTGCTGCAAGGAGTGCCGAACACCGCATTTACGGAGGCGCTGGCTTTCGTCTTCCAAGGACACGATCTCGAGCTTCTCGGCCTTCCCGCGCCAGACGCCAGAAGTGAGGCGGAGAGAGTCTTGAACGATTTCTGGGCGACCTATGAAATATCGGGAGTCGCGCTCGTAGATATGGCGGTGTGGCATTGGATGTACGATCATCCAGAGGGAACTCCAGCGCAGCTCAATGCGGCCACGGTTCAAATTGCTAAAGACATCTGGAACCGTTACTACGCGCCCGTCTTTCACAAGAATGACGTTGTGCTGCTCGGGGTTTATTCGCACATGATCGATTCATTTCTCTATTTGCCGGATTATCCCATTGGGCATCTGATTGCCTTTCAAATCGAAGAACAGATGCGGAAAGCGGGCAGTATTGGACCGGAATTTGAGAGAATGGCCAAGATGGGGCGGGTTACCCCTGACCTTTGGATGGAAAATGCAACCGGGCGGCCAGTAGGGGCAGAAGCTCTGCTGGATGCTACGCAGCACGCCCTATCGATAGTAACTACTCCGAAGTAATTCAGATAGGTTGCGTCGATCAGAAAATCTGATCTGAAATATGCTCTGAAATTACCTCGGTAACTTGATGGTGCCCATTGAGGTACCTACCATGATACGTATGAGTTACCAAGCTTTGTTGTTCTGCCCCGACGAGAAGACGGCTCGCATTGTCACGCAGGTTTTGAGCGAGTTGGAATTTAGTGTAGAAGCCTGCACGGAACCTTTTGCCGCAGTCAAAAAGTTAATGGCGCAACACTATGACGCCGTTGTAGTCGACTGCGACAGCGAGCAAAACGCAACCCTGCTTTTCAAGAGTGCGCGCAATTCGGGCTCGAATCAGAGCTCTTTGGCGGTTGCGGTGGTCGAGGGACAGGCTGGGGTAGCCAAAGCTTTTCGGATCGGCGCAAATCTCGTACTGACAAAGCCAATTAACGTCGAGCAGTCAAAGGGAACTTTGAGAGTTGCTCGAGGGCTGCTGCGAAAAGCAGACACCGCGAAATCCGCGGCTACGCCAGTAACATCGGTTCCTTCACCGGAGGAAATCGCTCCATCAACTGCTGCTCCACGCGCATCGGCTCCGGTGGCCCCTTCGTTCATCTCTTCGCCTTCACAGCCGGTTACGTCCAAACCAGTATTCTCAACACCTGTCGTACCGCAGCCGTCGATTCAGAGCACAATCGCGGCTGCTGCTGCATCGGCTTCCGCATTCGATGTTGAAGTGGATGCAACTCCGGAGCCTGAGCCCACCGAGGCTGCGCTGCTGGAGTCACTGCCAGAACTCTCCACCACGCGTCCGGGCACAGGTCCAGGAGCACCGAAAGAATATCCCTGGCAACCTGTTTCGAAGCCTTTGTCGGGATCGATGGCATCTTCCCTGCAACGGGCTGCCGAAGCTGCTGGCAAGTCGCAAGAGAATGTCTCGCTGGAAAGCAATCAAGTTGTTGCAAATGTGCCAGCCGCAAGCCAATCGGCTGCGAGTTCAGTTTCATCGGTACATGGTTCAGCGGCTGCGGGCTCGGCAGCTGCGCCCGCGCCTGCGAAAGAGATTCAGAAGCCGCAAGCGAGCGCTATTGCATCGCCCATCGGCAAGACAGCGCTGGAATCAATAACTGAAGTTGCTCCGATATCAAAATCTCAGTACGGCGCTGAACATGCTGCGCCCTCCCTAACTTTTGGACAGACCGCTGAGCCAGCTGAGTCTGGCGGCAGCAAGAAGATTCTGCTGATCGCGGCAATTGTCATTGTCGCCGCAGCCAGCGGTTATTTCGGTTGGACAAAAATGCATTCGACATCCGAAACAACGACCGTCGAAAAGCAGATTTCCCCCGCGCCAACGCCAGCGCAGAATGCCAGTGCTGCTCCCGCTTCGTCCGCTCCAGCAGCAACAGCTAATGTTGCGCCGGAAACCGAGACAGCGTCGTCCTCTACAGAAGTTGCTTCGACGGTTGAAGCTCCCAAGGTGACTCCAGCAAAATCCAAAACTCAAGCCAGCAGGACACCGAGTTCTGAGTCCGCTTCCAGCGCTCCCGAGCCAGGCACGAGTATAAATGCTTCTTCGGATTCGAGCCCTCGTCAATCTACAGCTTTGAGTGTGTCAACGGCAAAGAAACCGGTAAGCGTAACGCCTGAGTCCGCTCCGAACAGCGAAGCGGTGTTGCCTCCATCGGCGCCAGCGTTAAATGTAGCCTCAAATACGGGCGATAAAGCTCTAGCCGGCATCGTAGGCACTACCGTCAACCGCGTCGCTCCACCTTCGACGGCTGGAGAATTGAAGGTTTCCCAGGGAGTCACGCAGGGCCTTCTGATCAAGAAGGTCGCTCCTAATTACCCGCAGCAGGCTCTCCAGATGCGTATTCAAGGGGCCGTTCAGCTGCAGGCGAGTATCAGCAAAGACGGCAAGATCTCCAATGTAAAGACACTTGGCGGGGACGCGATTTTAGCGCGTGCGGCCAGCGATGCTGTTAAGCAGTGGAAGTACAAACCGTACACGCTAAACGGAGAGCCGGTGGAAATTCAAACGGAAATCACCGTGATCTTCAGGCTGCCGAGCCGGTAAGCGAGCGATTCTTAGCGTAGTCCGAAGCGGCGTGAGTTTAGATCTCGCGCCGCTTTTGCTTTGGCCCATTCCATAGGCCGCTCCATTCTGCATTTATAATAGAGAATTATCTTTTCATGAAAACGCCGCTCTGTGAGCGGGGGACATTATCCATGGATTTCAAACTCGTCAGTGACTACAAGCCTCAGGGGGACCAGGCAACCGCTATCAGTGCCCTGGTAAAGGGGTTATACGACCGCGAGCAGCACCAGGTCTTGCTGGGTGTAACCGGATCGGGCAAGACCTACACGATGGCCAAAGTGATCGAGCAGGTAAATCGTACTTCGATCGTGATGGCGCACAACAAGACTTTGGCCGCGCAGCTTTACCATGAGTTCAAGAACTTCTTTCCTCATAATGCAATCGAGTACTTTGTCTCGTATTACGACTACTATCAGCCGGAAGCGTATGTTCCGGCGGCGGATCTCTATATTGAAAAGGAGTCCACCATCAATGAGGAGCTTGAAAAACTCCGGCTCTCCGCGACTCGGTCTCTGTTTGAGCGCCGCGATTGTTTGATTGTTTCCTCCGTGAGCTGCATCTACGGTTTGGGCTCGCCCGAAGCGTATTACGGCATGTTGCTGTTTCTGGAGAAGGGACAGAAGATCAAGCGGGAAGACATCACTCGCAAGCTGGTGGAGATCCTTTACGAGCGCACCGACGGGGATTTTCGCCGCGGCACATTCCGCGTGCGTGGCGACGTAATCGAGATCTTTCCGACTTACGACGACATGGCTTATCGCATTGAACTGTGGGGAGACGAAATCGAATCACTCGCGCAAATCGATCCCCTGTTCGGCACGGTAAAACAGAAATACGTGCGTTTGCCGATCTATCCCAAAAATCATTACGTGATGAAGCCTGAGACGAGAACCAAGGCTGTCGAGTCCATTAAAGAAGAATTGGAATGGTGGGAAGCGGAACTGGAAAAGCAAGGGCACGTCGTCGAGGCTCAGCGTGTACATCAGCGCACCATGTTCGATCTGGAGATGATCAAGTCAGTCGGCTACTGCCACGGCATCGAAAATTATTCCCGGCATTTCACGGGACGTCTGCCGGGGGAGCCGCCGCCAACGCTGCTCGATTATTTCCCGCGCGACTATCTGATGTTTATTGACGAGTCTCACCAGACTATGCCGCAGCTGCATGCCATGTATCATGGCGACCGCTCGCGCAAGGCGAACCTGGTCGAGTATGGATTCCGTTTGCCCTCTGCTCTCGACAATCGTCCGCTAACGTTTGAAGAATTCGAGCACCGTATGGGACAGATGATCTACGTCTCTGCGACTCCAGGCCCTTACGAGTTGACTAAGTCCGCGGGGGTTGTCGTGGAACAAATCATCCGGCCCACAGGATTAGTCGATCCGCCGGTTGAGATTCGTCCTGTCAAAGGGCAGATTGATGATTTGCTGCATGAAATCCGCGATCGTGTCTCGCGCGGTGAGCGCGTTCTGGTAACGACGCTTACCAAGCGCATGTCCGAGGACCTCGCCGAATACTACAGCGAAGTCGGAGTGAAGTGCCGTTACATGCATTCGGAAATCGAGACTTTGGAACGTGTAAAGATCCTGCGTGATTTGCGTAAGGGCGAGTTCGATGTGCTGATTGGGATTAATCTCTTGCGCGAAGGATTGGATCTGCCGGAAGTCTCTCTGGTGGCCGTGTTGGACGCGGATAAAGAGGGATTTCTGCGCTCTAGTGGATCGCTTATTCAGACAATTGGCCGTTGCGCACGAAACCTCAATGGCCGGGCAATTCTATACGCCGATCGCAGGACAGATTCCATGAATAAAGCTATTGGCGAAACCGATCGCCGGCGCGCAATTCAAGAAGCATATAACATCGAGAATGGGATCACGCCGGAGTCAATCGTCCGTCCGCTGGAGATGTCACTGGCGAAGATTATTGCGGCAGACTACGCGGATCTGACGGACAGCGAAGCCGACGGAATACCTGATTTCCAATCCCAAAAAGATTTGGACGTGTATATAGGCAAGCTGGAAAGCGATATGCGTGAGGCGGCAAAGAAATTCGAGTTCGAGAAAGCCGCCAAGCTGAGGGATACGGTCAAAGAACTGAGGACCAAGGAATTTCTGTTTGTATAACTGCACTAGTTTCAGGAATCGTTTCCGTCGTAGAGAAACAAGGGGCGTTCCAAACAAAAGGGGCGACTTGAAGCCGCCCCACACTACCAATAGTTCAAATTAAATATCCAGGTTCTTCACATCCATTGCGTTTTCTTCGATGAATTTGCGGCGGGACTCTACGTCTTCTCCCATCAGCGTGCTGAAGATGGTTTCGCATTCCGCAATGTCTTCAAGCTTCACGGACAATAGTGTGCGCCGCTCGGGATCCATGGTCGTCTCCCAGAGCTGCTGGGAAGTCATTTCGCCCAGACCTTTGTAGCGCTGCACGATGTAGTCCTTGCGGCCTTCTCCGAGAACGTAATCAAAGAGCTCACGAGCAGTTTCTTTTTGCACGCTCTGCGGTTCCGTGAGTCTCTTCTTTGCGGCTGGAGCAGCTTTCTTCTGTACTGCCTCGCCATCCTCAACTTCAGCGTCGATC
Source organism: Terriglobia bacterium (assembly GCA_963791575.1). Lineage (GTDB taxonomy): Bacteria > Acidobacteriota > Terriglobia > Terriglobales > Acidobacteriaceae > JAOAPG01. The sequence continues at coordinate 159,164 of CAWBSY010000009.1, forward strand.
GAGGATTCGGCATCAGCGCCGTTACCGCTTGGCGCCGCGCTCTTTCCTAATGTTTCGATGATGAACGGCGGTTCCATGTAAGGCTCGATCTGTTTGAACTTCGAGAGCAGTTGCCGGTACTCGGCAGTGGATGCAAGCTCCCAGTTAATCAAACGTTCCGCACCCTGTGAGCTCACGAAGCGCACTGCCCATAGGCTGTGCTCTTCGTCGAATCGGCTCTCGACTTCCTGAAACTTGCGCTCTTTCTCCAGTTTCTTGAGACTCTTCTCCAGCTTCTCGATTTTTTTCGGAGGCGCATTCTTGTCCCCTTCAAAATCAGAGCGCTTGGAAAGATCAAGCTTGGGCAGCAATTCCGTTACAGCCTCATCGCGCAGGCGCTTGCTGACCTTGTCGAAAAAGCCCATGTAGTCATTAAGGACGGTGATAAACCTTGCCAGTGTTTGGCCTTCGAGCTTCGCCGCACCCTCGCCGTAACGGACCGTCAGCCCATCCGACGCGCGCTTTACCATTACCTTCACGAATTCGCGATCGTCTTTGATGTACTGCTGCGTCTTGCCCTTCTTGATCGAATAGAGCGGCGGTTGCGCGATGTAGACGTTATTGCGCTTGATCAACTCCTGCATGTGACGGAAGAAGAATGTCAGCAGCAACGTGCGGATGTGGCTTCCGTCCACGTCGGCGTCTGTCATTAAAATGATTTTGCCGTAACGAACTTTCGTAGGATCGAAGTCTTCCTTGGAAATGCCGGTGCCAAGCGCGGTTATCATGGCGCGAATTTCTTCGTGTCCCAGCATTTTGTCGTAACGCGCTTTTTCGACGTTGAGAATTTTTCCTTTGAGCGGTAGGATCGCCTGAAAGCGCCGATCACGTCCCTGCTTCGCCGTACCACCTGCCGATTCACCCTCTACCAGGAACAGTTCACACCGCTCTGGCTGCCGTTCAGAACAATCTGCTAGTTTGCCAGGAAGCCCACCACCGTCGAGAGCCCCTTTTCTGCGGGTTAAGTCGCGAGCTTTCCTCGCTGCTTCTCGAGCGCGGGCAGCGTCGATGGCTTTGTTGATGATCTTTCGCCCAACGGTCGGGTTCTGTTCGAGATAGGCGCCAAGGCGTTCGTTTACGAATGCCTGTACGACTCCTGCGATATCGGAATTCAGTTTGCCTTTGGTCTGACCTTCGAATTGCGGCTGCGGCAGCTTTACACTGATGACAGCAACGAGCCCTTCACGCACGTCGTCACCGGTGAGATTTTCTTTGACGTCTTTGAACAATCCCATCTGCTGTCCGGCGTAATTGATGGTTCGGGTCAGCGATGTACGGAAGCCGGAAAGGTGCGTTCCACCATCTACCGTGTTGATGTTGTTGGCGAAACTAAAGACGGTTTCAGAATACGCATCGTTGTATTGCAGACCAATTTCCATGGCGATGCCATCGCGCTCGGCTTCCATGTAAATCGGCTTGTCATGCAATACCTGTTTACCGCGATTGAGATGTTTTATAAATTCCGCGATGCCGCCGTTGTATTTGAAATCTGCGGTCTTCGGATTCCCGGTCTTCGGGTCTGTCGTACGTTCATCCGTGAGCGTAATCAGCAGGCCTTTGTTCAGGAAAGCCAATTCTCGCAGCCGCTGGGAGAGCGTGTCGAAGTTATATTCGGTTACGGTGAAAATGCTTCGGTCGGGTAGAAAACGTACTTTGGTTCCGCGCTTTTTGGTCGCTCCGGCTTTTTTCAGTTTGCTGGTCGGTTCACCCTTCGAGTAAGTCTGTTCGAAGGTGAATCCGTCACGCCAGATTTCGAGGTCCAATTCTTCACTGAGCGCGTTTACGCAAGAGACGCCAACACCGTGCAATCCACCAGAGACTTTATAGGTCGATGAATCGAATTTTCCGCCCGCGTGCAGAGTCGTCATGACCACTTGCGCGGCGGGAATTTTTTCGCCATCGATGTCCATTGAATCGACAGGAATTCCGCGTCCGTTGTCGACTACCGTGATGGAGTTGTCGATGTGGATTGTGGCTTCAATCTTGTCCGCATGGCCAGCGAGAGCTTCGTCGACGGAATTGTCTACGACTTCATAGACCAGATGGTGCAATCCCATCTCGCCTGTCGACCCGATATACATAGCAGGACGCTTCCGGACAGCTTCCATACCGCCCAGCACTTTGATCGAATCGGCGGTGTAATCCCCGTTCGCGGTGACTGGTTTTACGTTCTTTGCTTTCGGATCGCTCTTGCTGTCAACAATTGCTGCAGTGATTTCTTTCGTAGCCATTCAACTCCGTGGAGAGTGCCTGATTTGTGTCTCGGGCCGACCGTGCTTTTTGCTGCCCCAAAACCCTTCAAATTGCTGAAATTACTGGCACTTATGTCGGCGGAAGTTACTCTGAATTATACCACATCTGGAGCTGTTTTTCGGCCCCGGCATTCGCTCTATAACTGATGCATTTACAATGCTTTCAACGCCTCAATTTCACGGCCATAAGGCATTGAAGCATCAGGCACCTGCGCGCATCTAAGCAGACTGACCCTGATAGCATAGAGAGTGGGAGAATAGCGTAACGATGAGTGTTCCGATTTCGCAGATGTGGACCGTGGCGACGTATGTCATCGGGCAGAAGCTTGCCGGACGCAAGCAGTATCCGCTGGTTCTGATGCTCGAGCCGCTGTTCCGCTGCAATCTTGCGTGCGCTGGCTGCGGGAAAATTCAGTATCCGGCTCACATTCTTAAGAAGAATCTCAGCCCTGAAGAATGTTTCAAAGCAGTCGATGAGTGCGGCGCTCCCATGGTCTCGATTCCCGGCGGCGAGCCGCTCATGCATCCCGAGATCGACAAAATTGTCGAAGGGTTGGTTGCGCGCAAGAAATATATTTACCTCTGCACCAACGCTCTCCTGCTAAAAGAAAAGATTCATCTTTTCAAGCCGAGCAAGTACCTGACTTTCAGCGTTCACCTTGACGGACAAAAAGAGCACCATGATTTCTCTGTATGTCGCGAGGGTGGGTACGAGATCGCCGCGGATGGCATTCGGGAAGCGCTGAAACGCGGCTTCCGAGTTACTACGAACACGACGTTGTTCGATGGGACAGATCCCAAGAGCGTACGCGCTTTCTTCGATGAGATGATGGACCTCGGCATCGAAGGCATGATGCTTTCACCCGGCTATTCGTACGAGAAGGCTCCCGATCAGCAGCATTTTCTGGGACGCGCGCGAACGCGGCGTCTGTTTCGCGCGATTCTTTCCAACCGTGAGAAGAATTGGAAGTTCAATCTTTCTCCGCTGTTTCTCGAATTCCTGATGGGCAAACGTACTTTCGCTTGCACGCCATGGGGAATGCCAACTTACAACATCTTTGGCTGGCAGAAGCCTTGTTACCTGTTGCAAGACGGATACGCCGATACTTTCCAGGAATTGCTCGCAGAAACCGATTGGGCGAACTATGGAACTGAATCAGGCAATCCAAAGTGCGCGAATTGCATGGTGCACAGCGGATACGAAGCCTCAGCGGTTAATGCTACTTTCAGTTCGCTAAACGGATTCCTCGCCACCGTGAAGGCTACATTGTTCTCGCGCTATCCGGATGAAGGGGCTTACAGGTTGTTGGATGAAGAAGGCGAGGCGTCCGGTCATCCACTGGTGCAGATCGAGACGTCGAATGAAACGCTGGAGGAGACACGGGCGTGATGGAAAATCTTGCAGCGGACGCGCTAGAAGTAGCTCCGGGACGGGAACGAGAGAAGCTTGAAGGCTGGATTCCGGCACTCGCCAGCGATGAAGAAATTCGCAGTGCTCTGGAGAAGGCTTTCGACTATCGCGGCGACGTCACCATCACCCAAAAAGATGGATCCAGGATAGAGGGATATTTATTCGATCGACGTAGCGGCGCCAGTTTGGCCGATTCGCGTGTGCGTGTGATTCCGAAAGATTCCAACCAGAAGATTGCGATTCCGTACTCTGAAATCGCTGCGCTGGCATTCAGCGGCCGCGATACGGCGGCGGGAAAGAGTTTCGACGCCTGGGTAAAGAAGTATCAGGAAAAGAAAGCCGCGGGCGAGAAGGATATCGCGCTGCATCCGGAAGCGCTCGAGTAGATCGTCGTTCTGTCATGCTGAGCGAAGTCGAAGCATCCCTACTCTCACGAAATTGCCAAACGTAGGGATTCCTCGCCTAGTGCGCTCGGAATGACAGTGTGGGTGGTAATGTCTTTCGCGCTGAGCGGAAATTAGCGCGCCGACTTCTTCACGCCAAAGCTCAATCCTTCAATCAATTCCGTCACTTCATCTTCGTTCCCTCCGATGAACGTAAACGAAATTACATAGCCTTTCGCAATCATCACTAGCGAACTCTGCTGCATGGTCAAGCCGCTGTCTTTCTTAATGTAGTCGACACGCACGATCGGCTTGGCATCCACGGGGAACTCGTAAGGCTCGTTCACCACCTTAAAGCCCTTGCTCGTTGTTAACTCCGTGAGGGGTCCGAAATACTCCGCTGCATTCTTCAGTCCCGGATAGGAAGAGACACTCTCCGCCGCGATTACAACCGCTGAATCAACCGTATTGCCCGGCGCGCCCGGAGGCCGTTCAAAGGTTGACAGCAAGACTTGTGACTTACCTGGCTCCGTGTTTTCCAGCGCCGCGTCTCGCTGCATGTCCTGCGTACGGTCGACCCATCCATAGGGAAGTTTGTAGCTGAAGCCAAGCGCAGGATTGCGGTAGACGTTGCCCTCGAAAGTGCCGGGATCGAGAGTCGAAGCTTTCTGATGTGAAGTGTCGCGCGACGATGACGAAGCTTGAGGAGTTTGCTGTGCGCCCAATGCTGTCGAGGTCAAAGAGAACAATGCCTGACAGGGTGGCCGCTCTGAGTCGAAACATCTCTTTATGTTACAGGAATGGTGCGGTTAATCTTCAGGCCATGCCCTTCAGGCCGCTTGGCCTATCGCCACCGGCTGGGCACAGTGCGAACAGCGCCGCGCGTCGATTGGAATCTCGCTCAGGCATTCCGGGCACTTCTTCGTTGTGGGGTCGGCTGGAGCAGGAGCTTTCCGCATTCTAGCTACGAGCGCATTGATCGGGGTCACGACGAAGAAATAAACAGCTGCGGCAATCAGAAAAAACGAAACCGCAGCATTGATAAAGTCACCGACAGGAAAGGTACTGCCGTGAATGGTGAAGCCGATGGCGGAGAAGTCCGGTTTTCCGACCAGCGCTGCGATGAGCGGAGTGAGAAGGTCCTTAGTGAAGGCGGTGACCACGCCTCCGAAAGCAGCGCCGATGACTACACCAACTGCGAGATCGACGACATTGCCGCGAAGAATGAATTGCTTGAATCCGCTGAGCATGGCTAACCCCCGGACGGCATAACGCATTTGAAGAAGAGGTTTAACTAACCGTATATGCGTCGAGCTACTTAGTAGAACTAACAAACAGTTGTCAGTTCGATGTTCTCAGTTCCCAGACGCCCTCAAATCCGCATTGGCATTACGATGTAGCGGTACTTGTAATCTTCACTCTCGGCTGGCCTTAGCTGTCCTGCTGACTGTGCATCTTTCAGCTCTAGCTTTACTTCGCCTGCTCCGGCAGCTTTGAGGAATTCCAGTACATACTGCGCATTGAAGCCGATAGTAAGCGCCTCGCCGTTGTAGTCGATTTCGATGGAATCTTCTGACTCGCCAGTTTCTGTCGAAGAAGCCGAGAGTTTCAGCTCGCCTTTGTCCAGCTTCAGGCGCACGGCGCGGGATCGTTCGTCTGCAAATTGCGCCACGCGAGAGATAGCCGCGCCGAAATCTCCTCCATGCAGCAGGATGCTCTTGCTGTTGTCTTTCGGAAGCACAGCCTCGTAGTTCGGGAATTGTCCGGTGAGCTGGCGCGAAGTCAGCAACCGCGAGCCAATGCGGAAAAACAGAGTGGATTCGTCTTTGGCAAACTCGATTTCGTCGGCGTCGGTTGAATCCAGCAGGGACTTTAACTCGTCCATGGCTTTCTTCGGGACCAGCGTCTTTAGTTCTCCCGAAACTCCGTCAAATTTTTCGCCAGTCCGTTCGATATGCGCCAGCCGATGGCCGTCGGTCGCGACCATGGTGATTGACTCCGGCTTCAGAACCATTAAAGCGCCGTTCAAGGTATAGCGCGATTCTTCGCTGGCAATGGCGAATCCGGTTTTGGCGATCATGGAGCGCAATACTTGAGCAGGGATCTTTACTACTCCGACGGTTGGAAACACTGGCAAGCTCGGGAAGTTCGACTTTGCCATGCCGACCATCTTCGTGTTGGAACGGCCGCAGCGGATGCTGACCCAATGGTTTTCAAGCAGCTTGATGGTGATGTCGGCGTCCGGCAGCAACTTCACATAGTCGTGAAGCTTGCGGGCAGGGATGGTGCAGGAGCCTTCTTTTTTCACCTTGGCATTGCAGGAAGTGCGCAGGCTTAAGTCAAGGTCGGTGGCAGTGAGGGAGAGCTTATCGCCGGCGGCTTCAAACAAATAATTGGACAGGATCGGGATGGTGGTCTTGCGCTCCACTACGCCTTGGGTCGCCGTGAGCTCGCGTAAGAGTTCAACCTTGCTGACCGTGATTTCCATCGTAGTGGTTCCCGTCGCTGAGGCAATTGCTTCTACCGGCATACCTGATCCCCCGTGGCGCGGCGCTACTGATACTCACTTTATATCAAAATAAAAACCATTTAAACCAGCGGTAACCGAATGGAACGCAAAAAAGCTCAGTTCCGTTCGCCTTTGGGTTTTTTGCCCGCCTTTATGCCCAAGGAGAGCGGAAATTACGCGCTCAGTTGCTCCGTCATCTTGTTGATAAGCCGGTTTAGGTCTTTGTCGGTCTTTCGAACTCCGTCAATCTTGTCGACCGAATGCAGAACGGTGGTGTGATGCTTGCCGCCAAACTGACGGCCGATTTCGGGCAGCGACGCTTCCGTCAGATGTTTTGCCAGGTACATGGCAATCTGCCGCGGATAAACAATGGCGCGCGAGTTGTTCTTCGCCTTGATCTCAACCAGCCTTAGCCCAAATTGCTCGGCCACGGCCTTTTGGATGGACTCAATCGTCACCTTGCGGGCCTGCGAATCGATGAAGTTCTTCAGCACCTGCTGGGCATACGGTAGTGTGATTTCCGCACCGATCAGTGAAGAATGCGCTACGAGCCGGATTAGCGCTCCTTCGAGTTCGCGGACGTTGGACCGAATGTTCGAAGCAATGTAAAGCGCGACATCGGTTGGGAGAGTGACTTTCTCCTGCTCCGATTTCTTTTGCAGGATGGCTACCTTGGTTTCGAGATCAGGGGGAGCGATGTCCGCAATCAACCCCCATTCGAACCGGCTGCGCAGACGGTCTTCGATTTCGGCTAGTTCTTTTGGGGGACGATCACTGGCGATGACAATTTGCTTGTTCGAGTCATGCAGGGCGTTGAAGGTGTGGAAGAATTCTTCCTGCGTCCGCTCTTTTTGTGCGATGAACTGGATGTCGTCGATTAGAAGCACATCGACTGTCCGGAACTTGTCCCGGAAGCTGGTCATCTTGTCATAGCGCAACGAATTGATCATGTCGTTGGTGAACTTGTCGGTGGAGACATAGCAGATGGCCGACTGCGGCTGCCGCCGCTTGATCTCGTGTCCGATGGCCTGCATCAGGTGAGTCTTGCCCATGCCAACCCCGCCATAAAGAAACAGCGGGTTATAGGCTTTCGAAGGACGCTCGGCAACCGCCTGGCATGCGGCATGCGCGAATTGGTTTCCGCTGCCGATTACGAATGCGTCAAATGTGTAGCGCGGATTCAATTGCGCGGCACTGTCCCAATCGAAGCGCGCCTGCGATGGCGAGGCTGCGGGTGGAGCATGAAACGTAAGGCCGCCGTCGTGACGTACCGGAGTCGCGGCAGGATCATCTTCGGGCGTTACAAACTGCACGTCCTGATATTCGAGGCCGAGATTGTCCAGGGCTTCCTGAATCACGTCGGCGTACTTGTCGCCTACGTGGCGGAACTCAGCCGTCGGCACGCGCACAAACAGAACCTTCCCGTTCGCGTGACTATAACGTGTTGGTTTGAGCCATGTGTCGTATGAGGTTCGATTGATCTTTTTTTCCAGCGCATCTAGAACGCGCACCCACGGATTAGGCGAAAGACTGGGAGTTGGAACTGACATAATAAAATTCTTCAAATAGGGCTGCCTCGACGGATTGTCGCCGGGTGTTAAAACAAATTGCAGAATTTAGAAAGCTATCTTTGTGTCCAGCAACTAGCCTCGATTGCATCGGGGAAGTTGTTACTGGGCGTGAATAAATCAGTAAGCGTGACAGTCCGGCATACTAGCACAAAAAATCTGATTTCGTGGAAATCTTGCGACGGAGATTTTTTCATCGCAGAGATGATTCAAGACTCCTTCGAAAACTCTGTCAAGTGGCGAAATTATAACTGCCGCACGTATTGTGCAACGTGAGTTCCGATTCGATTCTCGATACACAGAGTTGTTGCTCAGCGTTCCGGAAATCAGTATGCTCGCTATGGGCGTTTGCTGCTGTGGCCTTCGTCATTTATACTTCTAGTTCGCCCCATGGCCACAATTTTTGCCTAAGGCCAAATACTTAAACTTTATTGGTTGAAACCAGGAGCAGCAATTTTCCATGCCCAAGCGCACATTCCAACCCAACCGACGTCACCGCTCAAAGACGCACGGTTTTCGCACGCGTATGAAGACCAAGAGCGGCCAAGCGGTGATCTCGCGTCGACGGGCTAAGGGTCGCAAACGAGTAGCGGTGAAGCCCGGCTTCCGTGAGTAGAGTTCTCCGCTGTTCGGGGATGAACGAAATATCGCAGCTTGAGCTTAAGTCGTGAGTTGTGAACGCCATCGTTCCGATGGAAGCAGCAATCCGTCGAGCACCGGCCGTAAGACCAGGTTCCCACGCAGTGCTCATCTTCTTCGGCATGTCGATTTTGAGCGGGTTTACAAACAGGGGCGGCGGCATTTTGCTGCTCACATGACGGTTTTTTATTTGGCGCGGGCGGAGCGAGAGGAAAGCATCCGTGGGCTGCGGGTAGGATTTACCGTGAGTCGAGCACTCGGCGGAGCAGTAGATCGTAACCGGATGAGGCGACGTTTGCGCGAGGCTGTCCGATTGCAATATCCGAGTTCGAGTCCGGCAGTCGATGTGGTGATTAATCCGAAGAAATCGTTACGCACCGCTGATTTTTCTGACTTGTTGAAGGAAGTCGGGCGAGCTTTGGAAGTGATTCAGACATACGCAGAGAAGTCCAGAAATGATCTGCCGCCCGCTCCAAGAACAGCTTTATGAAGCAGATTGCAAAAACCGCCGCCCTGCATGTGTTGCGCGCGTACAAGCAATTTATTTCGCCTATGTTCTTGCCGGCTTGCCGCTATGTGCCGACTTGCTCGGAGTACGCAATGGAAGCGGTCGACATTCACGGCGTAGTTCGCGGCGGTGTCATAGCTCTTGGGCGAGTGCTTCGTTGCCATCCATTTTCGAAGGGCGGATACGACCCGGTGGTCGCTCCGAGATGTTCGAACCGAGGATGTTCCAACCCAGTTGGTGATGTTCATGAAGCCGAACTTTGCAGTCACTGAGTAAGCTAAATTGCCAGAATTTCAGAACCCTAATCAAGATCCCGGAATGGAGCGGCGGCTTCTTATAGTCTTCGCGCTCACTTTTCTTGTCATCATCGCTTTCCAGCCGCTTCTCAAGAAATATTTCCCGCAGAGCGCGACGCCTCCTGCACAGACCCAGCAAGCTCAAAATCAGAACCAGATACAGAACTCGAATCAACCGACTGCAACAAGCAGCGTGGCAGCGGCGCAGACTCAATCTGCTGTTCCAGTGTCAGGCAAGGGCAAACAAGCCAATGCAGAAGCCGAGACCATCGTAGAGAATGATTTTTATCGCATCACCTTCACCAACCGCGGCGCCCAGGTCAAATCGTGGATTTTGAAGAAGTTTGATGACGATAAAGGGCAGCCCCTGGATTTAGTGCATCACGTTGCGGCCGAAAAATACGGGTATCCGTTATCGCTATTTACCTACGATGAAACTCTCCGGAACAGACTGAATTCGCTTCTGTACGTCGATTCTGCGCCGGGAACGTTGAAGGCCCCCAGCGATCTCACTTTCGAGTATTCCGATCAGGACCTCACAGTTCGTAAGACCTTTCACTTCGACCAGACTTACGTGATCCAAGTGGTCACGTCGGTTGTCTCGAAAGGCAGTCAGGTGGAAGCTCTACCTATGTGGCCTGCTGGTTTTGGCGACCAGATTACTCCCGCTTCTTATGCGTCCGCCAAAATCGAGTATCAGTACAACGACAATATCGAACGTTTGGCGCTCAAGAAAGTTACAGGAGGCGGCACTCTTCAGGGCCCATTTAATTGGATCGGCGTGACCGACCAATATTTCGGCGCCATATTCATTCCGCAAGATCCGCAGAACGTTGTTGCAGTCACCCTGCACAACACAATCGATGTTCCCAAGGACCCGCAGAAGCCGAACCCGCAAGACACGATCAAAGCCGATGTGCTGGGCGTTGCAGTTGGCAATCCGAAAGGACCGAGCGACGAGCGGATGTATGTAGGACCAAAGTCACTCCAGGTTGTGGAGTCCGTCCCCGTGCCTGGGATTAGGGGCACGGACCCAGACCTTCGCTCTTTGGTGAATTTCGGATTCTTTCACATCATTGCTCGTCCGCTGTTCGTCTGGCTTAAGTGGACATACGATCACGTGGTTCACAACTGGGGATGGGCGATTGCGCTCCAGACCTTGATCATAAATCTGGCGCTCCTGCCGTTGCGTATTTCTAGTATGAAATCCGCGCTGAAGATGCAGAAGATTCAGCCGCAGATGAATTCCATCAAAGATAAATATAAGAAGTACACCATGCGCGATCCGCGGAAAGCCGAGATGAATCAGGAGATCGCGGCGCTCATGAAGCAGGAAGGTGTGAGTCCGGCGGGAGGCTGTTTGCCGCTGTTGATTCAGATGCCGTTTCTGTTTGCGTATTATGGGATGCTCGGCGCGGCGCTCGATCTTCGCCATGCGCACTGGCTCTGGGTTCCCGATTTATCATCGCCCGATCCTTTGCGAATCCTGCCCATCGCGGTTATCGTTACCATGCTATTCACCCAGCGCATGACACCGCAGGCGGGGATGGATCCGCAACAGCAGAAGATGATGAACCTCATGATGCCGGTGATGCTGGGCATTATGAGTTGGAGTCTGGCTGCTGGCTTGACGCTCTACTGGTCAGAGGGCAGTTTGATTGGAATCGTGCAGCAGTACGTAATGAACAAGACTAAACTGGGTCGCGAAATGCGCGAGATGGCGCTGAAGAGAGCGCGTAAGAAAGAAAAGTAGCTATCAGCCTTCAGCTCAGATCTTAGTGAGAGCTGCCGGAGTGAACGAGTTAGCAGTTAGGAGCAAAAGAGAATGGCAATCCCCGACAAAATCGCCGCCGCAAACAAGATTAACGAATTTCTTCGCAGTGTCATTGCGCTCGGCGGCTTTCGTTTGAAGTACCGCATCACGGTCGATCCTCCGCTTCCGGAAGAACGCGACTGGGAACGTCCGGAAATTCTGGTAGAACTTGTCGGTCCGGATTCGACGTTAATTCTTGAGCGTGGCGGGGAGCTTCTGCGGTCCCTCGAACTGCTGGCAATCGAGATGCTTCGCCTACCAGGTAACGAGCACGAGAAGGTCCGCTTCGATTGCATGAACAGCCGGGCCATGCGGCTGGAAGAGTTGCGTCTGTCAGCGAATGTTGCCGCCGAGAAGGTGAGAAAGAGTGGTACCCCCTACGAATTTGCGCCGATGTCCTCCCGCGAACGAAGAATCGTTCACCTCGCGTTACGCGATTTCGACGATCTCCACACTGAGAGCCAGGGCGAGGGTGGCCGCCGCTGCCTGGTGGTTTATCCCAAGAACTACAAACCTGTGAGTAAGCCAGCGCTCAGGTAGTTGGTCGATTGAACTTGTTTATCTGAGCTGTTCTTCCTAGGAACTCTTGCGAACTCGTTTCGCTACAATCTCCAAGTGAACCTCGACGACACCATCGTCGCGATCGCCACCCCTTCGGGCCGAGGAGGAATCGGCGTGGTTCGTCTTGCCGGTCCGGAAGCGCGCGCCATTGTCGAGCCGATGCTGCGGCTGAAACACGAACTTGAGCCCGGACGTGCCATATTCGGGGAGTTGATCGAACCGGAAGTTCGCTCAGAAACAGGTGATGTAGATACAGCCGCCTCCAGCGAGCCATCTGATTCAGTTCATCGCATCGATGAAGTTGTCGTCACGTATTTCGCGAAGCCCCACTCCTATACGACGGACGACATCATCGAAATTTCCGCGCACGGATCTCCGGTGGTTCTTCGGCATATTGTCGAGCTCGCCCTCGCTCGCGGTGCACGTCTGGCCGAACCTGGCGAGTTCACCATGCGGGCCTTTCTCAATGGACGCATCGATCTCACTCAAGCAGAAGCTGTCCGGGATCTGATCGATTCCCAGACTTTGTATCAGGCAAAGATCGCGGCCCAGCAGCTCGAAGGAGCTCTCTCTCGCCGCTTGCAACCCACCAAGCAAAAATTGATCGAGTTGATCGCGACGCTCGAAGCTGGAATTGATTTTGCGGAAGATGATATTTCTGTTCTTCCCGCCAGCGCGATCCTTGAACGCATCATGAGCATCCTCACACCGCTCGAAGAGCTTGCAAAATCGTTCGCATATGGAAAGCTCGTCCATGAAGGTTTGACGTTGGCGATTGTCGGCCGTCCCAATGTTGGGAAATCGAGCCTCTTCAATTGTCTCGTCGAACGCGAGCGCGCCATCGTGACGGCTACTCCCGGCACCACGCGCGACTTGGTAACAGAAACCGTGGCTATCGGTGGGATTCCAGTCAAACTTGTCGACACTGCCGGAATTCGTCGGGCCCTCGATGAGGCGGAAAGTATCGGAATTCGCAAATCCATGGAAGCGCTGGCCGACGCCGATCTTGTCCTGATTGTGCTTGATGCTTCGCAGGAAATTGTTGCCGAAGATCAAGAGCTGCTGGATCAGGTCGCGGGGCGTCCATCGATTGTGGTCAGGAATAAGTGCGATCTCGGAACCCTGGACAATGATTTGATGCGACATAGCGTGAGAACCTCGGCTACGACCGGTCAGGGTATTCCCGAATTGCGAGATGAGATTCTACGTAGCGTCGGCGGAGAATCAGGAGCACAAGCCGAGAGCGGCTTCCTCACTAATGTTCGGCATCAATCGCGTGTCCGTGAATCGATCAGTGCATTGCAGGCTGCTCAAACCGCAGTGAAGAATAGGATTCCGCACGAGATGGTTCTGCTCGATCTCTACAGCGCCCTTCGAGCCCTGGATGAAATAACGGGAGCGACTACGAACGACGACATTCTGAATTTGATCTTCAGCACCTTCTGTATTGGAAAGTAGCTTTAGAGCTTAGGACATTGCACTACCACCGGCTGGTCCCCGACATCTACGTCTTCATTACAGTCGCATTTGTGCGACTTGACGCTGACGGAGTGTCGTCCCTTTGAAACCACAAAATCCCGATCTGTTATTCCCTTGGCAGCCGAATCAATGACAATCCGGGCTCCCCGCGGAAAAGAAGTCACAGACAATGCCCCGGGATCGCGCAGCACTTTGTCAAAGAAACTAGCGAATGACTGGTTGCGCACGTCTTTGGACCCAATCGTCACTTTGCTTGTCGAGCTTTCGTGCCAGTCCGCGTCGGCTAATTTCTTGTCCCGTATGTCCGCAAGATACGACTTAACAACGAATTCTGCCTTTTGGTTTGTATCCCAGTTCCGGATGGACATCTTGCTGATAGCCGACTCTTGACGCAGAACGTCCGCCTTGATTGCTGCGGCTGCGCTGGGCTGAAGAATTACTAGGCCTTCGTTATCATTCCGCCAGTCACTTACTGACATAGCTATGGCATTGCTATCCGTTTGCGCACTGGCTTTCAGCCCTTTTTGCGCCGGAAGTCGGAATAGAAATCCAAAGCCGAACACCGCGAAAATAATCCCCATGCTTCCGATAACAGAGGGGCTTATACGAAAAAAGTTAAATGCTTTCACGGTAAGCTCCTTAGCATGCAAAAACAAAATCCACAAGTGCGACTATGGAAACAAAGAACATTGAGAATTGCATCAGGTTCGTGCCAGCTATAAGGGAGTTATCTAGATTGAAAAAATGATTGCTCAACATCCAGATCACGTATCTGTAGGATAGATATCCAAAATAAAGGGACAGTGCACAAGCGGCGGCGGCCACTACAAGCTGTGGGGATGGTCCCTGGTTCATTTTGCGCCGTTCTTTTATAAAGGCCCCTACCCCTCCTAGGGCGAGGGTGGCGAGACCTGCGAGTAGGCCATTCATTTGCAAAAAAGTATCAACTTGTTTTTCCTGGAGATTCGACAGACTGTCGACTTTATCTTCGACGAAGGGTGCATGGTCCATCACATAGTTAAATAGGAACAACCCTGCAACGAGGGCAGCAACGGCAGGATACAGAATGAATCTAGTCTGAGTCATGCAGGTTCGCTTCGAGAAAACAAAGGGGCTGATGGATTTAGAGAATAGCTCAATGAGAGACGATGTCAAGTAATCTAGGCCCAAGGCTGATCTTGAAACGTTTTATCGGGTCTGGGAGACTATTTCGACAATGCTCCGAGTGCTTCCCGGAACATCGCGTCGAAGGGCTGGCCTTTGTTGACACTCGACAATGACTTCTCGGCCGCCGACCGCTGATAACCAAGATTTATGAGGGCCGACAGTACGTCTTCTTCGACCGCGCTGAGTGACGGAGTCGCGCTGATCGCCGATGAATCCTGTGTAGGCAGCTTGTCTCGCAATTCCAGCACCATTCGCTCTGCGGTCTTTTTACCGACACCTGGAATCTTTGTCAGGCGGGCGATGTCATTGCCGCGAATTGCGCCAATCATCGACTCCGCGGGCATGCCACTCAGAACCGTGATCGCGAGTTTAGGACCAATGCCGTTGACACTAATCAGTTTTTCAAACAATTTCTTTTCGGATGGCTGCAAGAAACCGTAGAGCGCAATCTGATCTTCGCGTACATGGGTATGTATGTTGAGTGCGACCTCATTGCCAACGCCCGGCAGATCGGAATAAGTTGGCACGCTGATGGTCACGTCGTATCCGACGCCCGCAGCCTCAACGATCGCCTGGTTGGGTTGTTTAGCGAGAAGCTTTCCGCGTAAATGAGCAATCATGCTGGAAACATTCTAGACTCTCTGGTCCTCGCCTTTGATTTCGATGGAAGTCCGAAGCAGCGGACTTCAATATTCCCCATAGCGTCCCTTGACTGAGTCGATCAGCTTCTGCGAGTCATAGCCAATCCCATCTTTAAAGACGATCTCCACATTTTCGACGTCCTCAATGTGCGTTGCCGGATCGCCTTTTATCACCACCAAGTCTGCATTCTTGCCCACAGCTATCGATCCGATCTGATCCTGCTTGCCCATGTAGATTGCACCATTCAACGTCGCAATCTTGATTGCTTCAACAGGAGTAAATCCCGCCTCGACCAGCAACTCAATTTCACGTTGGTCGCCAAATCCTGGGACCACTCCCCCGTCTCCCGTCGGGTCTGGGCCTGCCAGGAGCAAGCCTCCAGCGGCGACAAAGGCGTGTTCTAGTTCCATATCGCGCTTCAGCAACGCAAGCCAATCAACTTTGGAGGGCTTTGCATTCGCGGGCCGTTCGCGTTCGTAAAGATATGCCTCCCGCGCCTCGGGAGTCAGTACATCGAGCATTTGCTGTCGCAACGGAGGAAGCCTCGGAAAGCTCCCATCTTCAAATACCGGTAGAGTTGAGGTGATCGCCACATGGTGCTTTACCAACATGTCGATCAGATCCTTTGCTTCCGAACTATTCGCTGGCATATGTTCCAGTGTGTAAGCTCCTTCGCTTTCGCTGCAAATATCCGGCTTCTTGTCCGGATCAAGTTGCGTGTTCACAAAGAAACCGTGTTCGAGATTATCAATGCCCAGATCCACCGCTTCCTTATAAGTCACCGAGCACAAATGCCCGGTCACTTTGATACCGCGCTTGTGGGCTTCTTCAATGGCGGCTTTCAGTTCAGCGCGGGTGATGTTCATATACGCTTTGAAGGACGTTACCCCTTGATCTGCCCAATAATTCACGGTCCGCTGCGCATCTTCAGGACCACTTAGCTCATGCATTTGGACCGCGAAACTGCCAAGCCCTTCGAGATAGGGTCCGGTCACATCGATATGCGGACCAGGCAACTTGCCGCGATCGATGTCGCGTTTGAGATTCAGGTCAGCATAGGTTTCAACGCTTCCCGTCGTGCGCATGGTAGTGACGCCACCTGCCAGATAAAGGCGCGGAGCAGAAAAACTCATTTGCGGGAGCAGGACTGGCCGCTCCCAGCTCCAATCGCTTTTTAGATTTGGTCTGGAGATATAGTAAAGATGGTTGTGCATGCCGACGATCCCAGGCATGACGGTATATCCGTGGAGATCGAGAATCTGTACGCCATCTGCCACGGGAAGAGTCGAGCTCGCTTGCAAAGCGATGATCTTCCCGCCCTCTAGCACAACATTCTGATCTGCCAACGGCGGCCGGCCCGTCCCGTCGATGACGGTCACGTGTTCCAGAACAACCTTGCGGGCATTCACGCGCACATACTTTTCTACTAGCGGATCCAATTTGACCGCCTGCTGTGCTTGCAGGGAAGTCAGCATGATCTGGACGGAAAGCAGAGCAAAGAGAATCAAGCGACTCTGGCGCATGAGAAGTCCTCGGGGAAGACAATCATTGTAGCTGAGCGAGTTATTCTGTGACGGGAGGACTCCTCGCGGAGACACCCTTCGGCTCGGTTAGCCGAAGTTGTCTTAGGCTAAAAAAGCGAACTCTGCCTGCGGGTTGGCTTGATTCCAAAATGATCATAGGCGAGTTGCGTAGCAACCCGTCCGCGCGGCGTTCGATGCAGAAATCCGATCTGGATTAGAAACGGCTCGTAAATTTCTTCAATCGCGTCGGCTTCTTCTGCGAGTGCCGCCGCCAATGTGCTCACGCCGACTGGGCCGCCCTGATATTTCTCGATAATGGTCAGGAGCAGCTTGCGATCTACTTCGTCGAAGCCATGACGGTCGACTTCCAGCATTTGAAGCGCGGCTTGCGCAGTCGGTAAGTCGATCTTGCCGGCTCCGCGAACCTGAGCATAATCTCGCACGCGACGCAGTAATCTGTTCGCGATTCTTGGAGTTCCGCGCGAGCGGCTGGCGATTTCGAGGGCTCCGGCGTGATCGATTTCTACTCCGAGAATTTCTGCCGATCGCTCTAAGATCACGCGCAAATCTTCGTGTCCATAGAATTCCAGCCGCAACACGATGCCGAAGCGCGACCGCAGAGGGGCCGAAAGCAATCCGGCGCGGGTAGTTGCGCCGATGAAAGTGAACGGCTTCACGTCCATCGTGTGAGTTCGCGCGGCGGGTCCTTGTCCAATGATGATGTCGAGTTTGTAGTCTTCGAGCGCCGAATACAGGATCTCTTCGAGCGCGGGTTGCAAACGGTGCACTTCGTCGATGAAAAGCACCTGCTTCTCGCGAAGATTGGTCAGGATGGCGGTGAGATCGCCCTTGATCTGCAGACGTAGGGCCGGACGTCTGCTGGAAATCTACCGCCAGTTCGTTGGCAATGATGGTAGCCAGAGTTGTTTTCCCGAGGCCCGGAGGGCCGTAGAGCAAAACGTGATCGAGTGCTTCGCCGCGATTTTTGGCGGCTTGGATGGCGATGGCCAGATTTTCTTTAACTTTAGCCTGACCAATGAATTCAGCGAGCCGTTGCGGACGAAGCTTGAGCTCAAAAGAAGAATCGTCTTCAACGGGAGCGGCCGAGACAAGACGCTCGCGATCTTGAGGTAGTTTAGATCGGGAGTATTTCGGAGTGAAGCCATTTAGCGGGATGTTAAGCCGAAATTCCCAATCAGGCAATCCGAAGTTTCCTAGCCTCAAAAATTTTCGTCTGTACGACCTGATTGGCCTATTTCATGCCCTGTAATCCACGCTCGGTTGAAAACTAACTTTTGATCTTGGAAAAAATCATGAAGTCTCAATATTTAGTGCATTTGATCCTAACTGTATTGCTGGTCTCATGTGGAAGTGGTCAAGTTCGGGAACAAGATGCCCAACCTGGGATAATACATGGCACGATTGACGTGGTGATATCTACAAGAGAAGGCTTTGTCTTAGCGACGGATAGTCGAGGAACGACCGAGGGACGATTAGAGAAGACGTACACCGACGATGTTCAAAAGCTATTCCTAATCGGAGATCATACTGCTTGCGTTATAGCGGGTGTTTCCGGTTCTGAGCTTGGTTCCGGCGCTTTACGTCCGAGAGAGGCAATAGGCACCGATTTGATGGCCCTGGACCGTTTAGCCGCTTGACGGCCCGTCACTGCTAAAGACGTAGCCGTATCTTTCAAGTCCGCTCTCTCGAGACCGTGGGCGGTCTTCTGGACCCGCACAGTATTGGACGGTCATTTCTAGTTGGGCAATTGAGTGTTGTTTCTCTCACGCCAAGCGACGGATTCGAGTGGATTAGCTTCGTGATTCCACTGCATCTCGCTGCTCTCGACTCTAGGTACCGGGCGAGTGTTGGAAACCCTGTTTATACGGCCCACGAGACACATTCGGGGCTCCGTTTCGATGTAGAGACTTTAGGGCAACCCGCCATTGCAGATTGGTTATTACGCATGTCTAATGCTGGACCAGACAGTTACAGTCAATCTGCAATTATGAAGCGATATTACGCTCTGAAGACCGAAGGTCAACTCGACCAGTTTACATTGGACGAGGCGATTCTTTTGGCTCGCGAGCTAGTTCAAGCTACTATCGACTTAGCGCCACAAACGGCTGGCGTGCAGGTCCGATTGACATCGCAACACTAACTAAAACAGGTCTTCACTGGATTCAACGGAAGCATGCCGCCCGTTTTCCGTCTCCACACCCCAGTGTTTCCAATAGCAGGTTTGGGAGTTGGCATCAGCCTCTCGATAACTTGCAATGCATCCATTGTGATTTCACTGATACACAATTGGTATTCAATGGGAATGCGGATGTCCAATTACTGGATAGTACGTTCGGAGGAAACTGTGGACTTTTTATTACACAGAATGCTAAAGGTAAAATGCCAGAAGAGGTTAGCCGTTTAAAGCAGCTTGTCGAAGGCAAATGCAGCATCATCGAACAAAATTGATTATCCGCGATCACAACTTAAATGCGCCGTTTACTCTTCCTCCTCCTTCACGTCTCCTCGCGCTGCTCTTGCTTTCTCTACTATCTTCTCCTGCAACATCGCTGGCACTACGTCGTAGTGATTCATCTCCATGCTGAAGCTGCCTCGGCCTTGCGTCATCGCGGTCAGATCGACTCCATAGGTCAGCATTTCGGACATAGGCGCTTCGGCTTTCACTACTGTGTTTCCGCCTTTATTGTCCATGCCCTGGATTCTTCCGCGGCGGCTGTTTAAATCTCCCATCACTGAGCCGGCGAACTCATCGGGAATCGTGATCTCGACCGGACATGATGGGTTCCAGCAGCGTCGGCTTCGCCTGTTCCATGGCTTTGCGGAAAGCAATGCGGCCCGCCATCTGGAACGACATGTCGTTCGAATCCACATCGTGATAAGAGCCGTCATAAAGAATGACGCGGAAATCGACCATAGGAAATCCGGCAAGATGCCCTCGGGCGGCCGCGTCGCGAATCCCCTTTTCCACGGGAGCAATATAGTTCTTCGGGATCGACCCGCCGAAGATGTCGTTGACAAATTCGAACTCTCCGCCGCGCGGGAGAGGTTCCACCTTGATTTTGCAATCGCCGTATTGGCCGTGGCCGCCGGTCTGCTTCTTGTGTTTGCCCTGGACATCCGCTTTGCCGCGAATAGTTTCGCGATACGGAACTTTCGGCGCTTTGAGATTCACCTCTGTGTGGTAACGCTTTTTCATCTTCGAAACTACAACTTCAATGTGCTGCTGCCCGGTACCGGCAATCAAAAATTCTTTAGTTTGACCGTCGCGAAAGAATCGCAGCATGGCATCCTCTTCCATCAGCTTGTGAATGCCAGGCCCGAGTTTGTCTTCATCGGCACGGCTCTTTGGCTCAATCGCGAAGGTAATCGCAGGTTCGGGCAATTTCACGCGCGGATATTGAATGGGCGCAGACTTATCTCCCAGTGTGTCGCCTGTAAGAGTTTCTTTCAATTTGGCAACCGCGCCAATATCGCCTGCATGCAACTCGTTTACTGGAACTGAAGTTTTCCCCTGCATGATGGAAATATGCGCCAGCTTCTCCACAGAGTTGTGAGAAAAATTCTGCATAGTAGTTTCGTTCTTTACCACTCCAGAGAAAACTTTAAAGTAGGAAATGCGCCCTGCAAACGGATCAGACACCGTCTTGAAAACGTAAAGCGATGTCGGTTCCGTGTCCGTTTCGTGGCGGCGGGGCGGCTGTCCGTTCGACGAAGACGCAACTTCTCCTTGTACCCACTCGTGTTCGGAAGGCGCAGGGGTGTAGTCGACGATAAAATCCATTACTCGATCAGCTCCGATGTTGCCGAGGCCCGAGCCAAAGATCACGGGAAAAATCTTGTCTTCGCGGATGGCATTGTGCAACGCTGGAATCAAATCTTCCTCGGGAATAGTCCCCTTCTCAAAAAATTCTTCAAGCAGCGCGTCATTGCCCTCGGCTACGAGTTCGACTAGCTTTTCATGTGCTTCCTGAGCCCGATCTTTGATGTCTGCCGGAATGTCGGTTTCTTTACCCTTGCCGTTTCCTCCCAGCTCGTACGTATAAGCCTTCATGCGGACAAGATCGACGACGCCTCTAAAGTTCTTTTCGCTGCCTATGGGCAACTCCAGCGGAATTACCGACCGACCAAAAGCGGTCGTCAAGGATTCCAGTACCCGATCTGCATCCGCTCGCTCGCGGTCCATGCGGCTGGCGACGATCAAACGCGGAGTTTGAAATTCCTCGCAGTAGTTCCACACCCGCTGAGTTACAACTTCGACGCCAGCGACACCGTCAACGACTACGATGGCAGCATCCACGACGGGCAGTACCAGCTTGGCTTCATGCACAAACATATTGAAGCCTGGAGTATCGACTATATTAATTTTCGTTTTGTCCCATTCGACATAGGCGAGGCTCGCGCCGATCGACATCTTTCGAGCAATTTCCTCATCGTCGTAATCAGTGGTCGCCGAACCATCATCGACTCGGCCAAAACGCGGGGTTGCGCCCGAGGTGTATAGCATGGCAGAGATTAGCGAAGTTTTCCCCGCATGCCCGTGTCCTACCACAGCAACATTGCGGATGTTCGCACCTTCATAGACTTTCACGGGTTCGCTCCTTTAATTGGCCGAATATCACTCACTGAAATGGGAAGTGCGAAGGTCTGGGTCGAGGGGAGCAGGCCGAGCCCGCTCAGGCTGGCATTCGTCGGATTAGTTTTAGCTCTTTACCTAACGAGGTCAGCAGACTCGAATCATAAAGCCTCCGCAGCCTCCTTACTTTCGTTCGAAGCGTTGCTGCTCTCCTAGGTCGTCTGGCGAAAATGGCGCTGCAAAAGAGACCACTAGAAAAAGAACAGCCCACCAAAACCTAGGATGCTACCACCGCCGGGGGCGTCGGCTCAACTCTGGAATAGAGTTGAGATTGTCGCCGGATCGTGGTACTTAATCCTGAACGGTCGACCACTAATGTAGGGATGAATGGCAATCGCCATAATTTTTGTCCTGCTCTCACTCTCTTTATAAAGACGATCGATGGCGTCAATACACTTTGTCGCCCAATGGGCTGCTTCGTGATGCTAAACCACCATCACGGTGATGTCATTCAGTTCAATTGTGTAGGGTAGAGTTACAAGCGGACCGTGATTGGTATTGATTGTTGTGGGCTCTTCGTCGTAAACCCAATCCCCGATGTATTTGATTCCAGCGCGGCAAGATAATCGGGTGTTTCATATGTTTGGGTGAGCCCCGGCCCGAGCCAGCCGACGGGACGCTTTCCCATAAACCGCTCGATGGTCGAAATTGCCCTCTCGATCATGGCTGCTTGATCTTTTTCATTGTGAATCAAAACTTGGACAAAGCCGTGAGCCATAAATTCCCAACTGGCGTCTTTGCAGGCTTGCGCCAATCGCGGGTAGTCGAGACAAACGCGTGAATTGATCGACAATGTGGGCTGGATCTTGAGCCTCTCATACAATTCGCTATCGTCGTATTCTGCGTAATTGCGTTCCAGCAGATCTGATCTGCTCGGACACCTACATTCATTGCTCCTCGCCCTATTGCTTTTTCTAGAACCTCCTGACACATCCATCGGGCATTCCAGCCGATGCGGCAATCGAGGACGTTGCGCTGCTATGAAACCGGACACTGCGGTGCAAATCCTCCGATGGGTCAACGAAAGTGAACACTCAGCTTGCCTTGGGCCTGGCCATCTTATCGTGCATCGCTCCTTTTACATTGCCCGGGGTCACGTTGGCCAGTATGCCTTCGACCTTCGTTTTAGCTGACGCTGCATAGACGTGGTCTTTGCCCGCTAAGAGCGCTTCGATGCCCTGACGTGCTACGTCGTTGGGCTGGCTCTCCGATTTCCCAGTAGATCCGACTTCGGTGTTCTCCATGCCTGCGCGACGGAAAAAGTCTGTATCTGTAGGACCGGGCTGAAGAGCAGTAACAGACACATCGGAGTCGCGCAGTTCGTATCGGAGGCTGTGCGCGAATGAAAGGACAAATGCCTTAGTGGCTGCATATACGGCCTCTCGCGGCGCTACCATTTCTCCTGCAATAGAAGACGTAAACAGAATCCTTCCGGCGTTGCGGGCGGTCATATACTTGACCACGTACTTCGCGAGTTGGACTGTTCCGGCGCAGTTCAGGTAAACCATATTGAGTTCGGCATCCAAATCGGTTTCAGTAAAAAGACCGCCCACACCCACGCCAGCATTGATGCAGGCAACATCGATCGGCCTGCCGAGCGAGAGAACCTGATCCCAAAGTTGTTGGACTCCTTCGCGAGTGGCGAGGTCGGCTTGAACTTCTACAACCTTTACGCCTAAGCCATTCAGACTTTTTGCGGCATCGTGCAATCGCTCGCCGGCCGAGCAGATTGCCAAATCATAACCGCGTTCTGCGAGTTCCTTTGCCAGGGAAAATCCAATCCCGCTCGATGCGCCTGTAACTATCGCAAACTGATTTGCCATGTTGCCTCCCTTTTGAAGTCTTGAATTTGTGTTGAGCTACATCTTTCGAACGAAGAAGGCCGTGATCGTGGCCTTTCCCGCCGAGCTGTTATCGAGCTCGGTTATCCGTCGTGTCATGAGCGTTACTTTTATGCATGCTATAGATCAGCGTTCGCAGCCATTTCGGCAAACTTCCGCGTTACAGTTGACGCATAAAAGCGACCAGATCCTTCTTCTCCTGACCGCTCAGCTTCAACTGGAGAACGATGTTGAAATATTCGACTGTGTCCTCAAGCGTTAAACAACGACCGTCATGCAGGTAAGGCGGACTGTCCTTGATGCCGCGAAGAGTGAATGTCTTCATTGGCCCGTCACCGGGTTCATTCTTTGAGAAGCGTTCCACGTGCAAGTCGTGCATTTGATTGTCCATGTATATCGGAGCCATGTGACAACTTGCACATTGTCCCTTGCCGAAGAAGATTTCTTCGCCGTGCACTTCGGCTTGGGTGGCTTTCTGCTTGATCAATCTGCCGGTGACCACGTCGAGCTTGGGTGCAGGAGGAAAATCGAGCATGTTCTGCATTTGGGCCATGTGGCTAACCTGAATACGATCGAGAATGTTCATGCCCTTCTTGATGGCGTGGATTTCGTCCCCATTGAAATACGCGGTACGCTGCTCGAATTCGGTGAAATCCTCTACGGAGCGCAGGCTGCGTTTTGAGCTATGAATCTGCTGGTTGAAGACCCCGCGCAAACTAACTGTATCCAGACGGAATCTTCGTTCCTCGGGACGTATGTCAGGGTTTAAATGAAATTGTGCGGTCGTGTGTCCGTTCACGTGACAGTCAAGACAGGTTACGCCCAGACTTGGATCTTTGCTTTTGCGGTCGTCAGTAGGATTAAATTCCTCCTGGGGAAACGGAGTGACCAGCAGGCGGAGGCCGTCCAATTGGACCGGAGTCAGAATATCTTTGAAGAGCCGGTAATAATTATTGATGGAGACTATTTCTCCTCGCGACACGTCACCCAGCTCCGGCCGATTGCTTAAGAAAATGGCGGGCGGGAACTCCGGAATAAACGCTTCCGGCAAATCGAAATCAACATCGACGCGTTCCAGTCGAGGGAACTGCTGTATCTGAACCTGGGGGAAAACCTGTCCACCGTTTGTCTGCAAAGGATGAGGCAAAGAAGGATACGGGAAAACATCCCGCTCCTTAATTTGTTCCGGAGTCATTTCCGAAAGTTGGTCCCAGGTTATTCCAGATTTAAGTCGCGCCGTCGGTCCAACCGCAAGCGGCTTCCGCGCGACATCTTAGCTTCGGGATCGAGCTTCGGGGTGAGGTCGTATCGACTCTCAAGCAGTTCGCGTTGCGCTTGCATCACCTTCGGCCGATTGGCCATCAACTGCTTCATGATTTCATTCGGATTCTGGTTGGGCACATCCGAGTTCAGCGGGTCACGATAGAAATCAAATCCGGAGTTCTTGCCTTCCTTTGGCTGCCCCTTAAAAACGGGCGACGAGGGTTTTGCATTCGGCGCAAGGAATATTGAGGATCGGTCATGCTCAGTCTTCTCCTGCTCAGGACGTTTCATGGCGGCGGGTTGGGAGTGTTCGGCGGACGTTTGTGATTGCTGGGTCGCGGTCACCACGTCCGGTGGCGCTTGATGAGTGGTCTCCTGGGCAGCCATCCACCAAAGGCTGCCCATTAATACCGCTAGCAGTAAAGTGGCAGCATTACGTAGTCGCATCGAAGTTTCCTCCACGCGTTTTCAGGCCGACTCGCTGACTTGGCCGACCGCACATTCTGCGCGGGCGCGTTGTAGATGCACTCGAAATCGGTGATGGTTGTCTCCTGAACACTACCTTGCGGTCTTGACAACATCATTGTTCACCGCTGCATCTCACCTCCGTTCGCGTTGTGTGTGCAACCTTGACGGCTACGACAGCAGCTGGCTCAAAATCGAATCGATCGTTTGGGAGGGATACTTGCAGCCTGAAATTCTGAAGAAGGTAAAAGCAGCACTAAAAGGAGATCACATGGAAACAGGACACGAGCTTTTTGTACATGGATTGAATGACATGCTGGATGCTGAACATCAGCTCGTCGACGCTCTGGAAGAGAATGCCAACGATTCGTCGCGGGCAGACCTGAAGAAGGCGTTTGAACAGCATCGTAAGGAAACTGAAGGCCACATAGAACGTCTCGAGAAGTGCTTTCAGTTCTTAGGAGAAGAAACCGAAGAGACTGAGTGTCACGGCATTCGCGGCCTGATTGCGGAAAAGAAGGCCTTCAGTGAAGAAAATCCTTCCGAAGATCTGATTAATGTGTTCAATGTCGGTGCCGCCATCAAAGCGGAGAGCTACGAAATTTGTGAATATGAATCATTGATTGACCTCGCTCGGAGATGAAACACACGAAAGTGGCGCAACTTCTCAACCAGAACCTCAAGGAGGAAAAGGCGACACTGAAGAAGATGGAAGCTTTCAGCAGAAAAGTGAAGCCCTCCCAATTAATGAATGAAGAGCAGCAGGGGAAGGCAACAGCTAGTGCAAAATCTTCTCGTCGCCGCCGCGCAGCGTAGCAGTCAAGGCCAAACCGTTACGTCTATCGACAAGTCAGCTGTGTAGGCTTCGCCAAATTGCAGCCGACATGCCGCCATTCATCGTGACTGGAAATCTCCACAGCGTGGCTGCCCAGTGTCGATGTGTCTATCGGTGAGGACCGGCAGGATGGGTCTTGGTTTAGCTTGTTGATAATCTCTTCACTCGGATTGCCGCCTTTGCATGCGGGATGTCCGAATCCACTGCTGCTCACGCCATTCTGAATATCGAAAATGAGGTTGTCGCTTGGGCCGGGCGCGACTCCCATCGGCACGGCGTTCAGTCCCAGCGCTTGCCGGGTTTTCCAGGCGACTACGTGGTCGGCACAAGAAGTGTCTCCGCTTACTCCCAGCGCTCCGACAATTTTTCCATTTTTGTCATACAAGGCGAGCCCTCCACCGAAAACGATGACTCCTCCAATCGGCTTTCCCACTAGCGGGTCATCGGGCTGACCAAACTTTTGTGGATCACCGGCAAATGCCGTGATTGGGATCTGGACCAGCTCACGATGCTGTAAAGAGAGTTTCCCGGCTGAGCAGCGGAATAAATGTTGCCGGTGGAAAGAGCAAAATTGTCGGTGCTGAAGGCATTTGCAGTATTCGCTTTCTCCGCGGAGATGAGGCGGCTGCCCGGCCATTCCGCGCCGCGATTCGGGCCGGTAAACACGACAGCGCAAACTATGCCATCGCGATTTACTACCGCGCCCCATTCCTGATTTCCGAGTCCGCCGTTCGCTCCCTTGCCCTCTTTAACAGCGCTCGTTAATGCCGCCTTGAGCTTGTTGTAGTCCGGGACCTTCGAACAATCCTGCGGGTTCTGAGCAAACGCAGAAAATGAAGACTTACGAATACCAGAAAAGCAACAGCTGTACGCGAGGATATTAAGAATTGCATAGCTGATCTCCTGTTCGGTTTCATCTTAGGGTGTACAAGTATGCCGCAATGTCGCGGCTGTCCTGCTCGGTGACTCCCATTTCCGGCATTGCGGTATGGGGTTCTACTTGTCGGGGATGCTGAATCCACAGCATGAGATTGCCGGGAGTATTCGGAAGTTCGCCGGCAATGTAATAGCGTTGGCCAATACCGTCCAGGCGCGGACCGATCAGACCCCGCGCTCCGGGAACGCCGGAAATTTCGTGGCATGTATTGCAGCCATACTTGCGAATTTCGGTTCGCCCCAAGCGAGCATCTGCCGCCGCTGGTAAGGGTTGCGGCCCTCTCGACTTCAGTGCGACTCGGGCGTTCACACGCGGTCGAGACAGTCGATAGGAGAACCGCGAAGAGCAGAATCGGCATTGTTCTCACTCGACGCCTCCCTCCGACAAGCGGCCGAGTTCCGCCATGCGCGTGTATTGCCATCTTGTCTGCGACTCGTTCATCCACTTGACGAGTAAGACGAGGGCAACAATCAGCAGCAGCGTCCCGGCTGGAATCCACATGATCAGTCCACCGATCTGTTGATCTTCTAGCGCGGTGAGATGCCACGCGGGAGCGGTCAGCACGTAGGACGAATACCAGGGACGCGGTGCAAACGTGAGCAACGCTCCCGAGTACGCTGGTATGCAGGATTGTCGTGAAGACGTAAACCAAGCCTCCGCCATAACCCAGAGAGGGAGTTCGGTTCACCAACGGCCACCAAAAGATCAGCGCTGTCACCAGAAAAGTCGTATGTTGCGCGGCGTGAATCCAGTCGCTGCGCAATGTTTGGTCAAACAAGAAGGGAACATGCCAGATCCACAGTGCCAGTGCGGATACCAACCATGCCGAGAGCGGGGCCGAAACGAAGGCCCAGAGTCTTTTGAAAGGTTCGTGAGCGCCCAAGGCTGGCGGCCGCGCTCGCGCCAGACTGGCGGCAATGGCCCACAAGAAATGCGATCAGCGGCCGTCCGAGTACGAGCAGCGGGGCCGAGATCAGCATAAGAATCTCGTGCTGCGTCATGTGCACCCAAAACAGTTGCTCGCCGAGTTCGTGGAGCGGAGAATCCAGCGCGATGACCAGTGAAATCCAGCCGAGCGCAAACCAGAGTATCGGCCACAAGCAACGATCGTCGACGGTTGGTCCGTCGTAGCATCTTCGTTATGCCGATGCCGTAAAGAACCGCCGTCAGCAACAAGGGAATCCAAACGAAAGGCGGCCATGTCCAATCGGTTGCCAGCGCGCGGCCAGTTTCTGTTAGCGACCAAGCCGGCGTCGCCGTGAGGATCGCCGCTGTGCCACCGCTGCGACTTGGCTATGCTTCACCGACATTTCATTCACACGGACTAAGAATCCAGCGCGGGACCGAGCCCGCAATCACCACTAAAGCAAAGGAAAGACTGAATGCCATCCCTAGAAGTGCCTGAAAGTGCGCACGATCGAAATGGCTCCCACCTTCTTCCGACGTGGTGCCGGGAAAGCGTCTGAATTCCACCAGCCCGGTTCCAAAGCCAGTCAGCGCAATTGCGAAGCAGACAATGCTGATCACATGCAGCACATAATGATGACCGGTTGAACAACTATGCTGTTCGAGCACGTAGCTGAAACCCAGATCCAAGCCCCACGCAACAAAGCCCGCCACCAGACTCCACCACAGGCCCAGCTGGTGTTCGCCCGCCTCGGATTTGTTGTTCAGACCTCGCCATGACATTCTCCTTACAAAAATCGAGTCGTCCCGTAAATCAACAAATCCACAATCAAACCCGTGACCACCACGAAATACCAATAGTCGGAATTGATCGCGGCATCGGCAAGGCGCGTTCCTTCCATCTTTCGGAGTAAACGAAATAGCCAGCAGAACTATCGTTTCGATCAACTCTGTCACCAGATGCCCGGAGTGCATTCCGATCAGAACCCACACGGTGGATGAGTAGGCGTCGTCGGTCCATCGACAGTTCAGGGCAGTAAATTCGAAGACGCGGAGAACCGTGGCCGCGAGCGCAAACAACGCGAGAACGAGCAGACCATTTCTGATTGCGCGGCGATTACCTTCCGGAGCGCGTTTCCTTACCATCCAGGCGGGAATGATGCTCAAGAGGAAGATCGACGGCGTTGGCTGCGCCATATTTCAAAGCTGGCGGCAAGTGCCCGGGAGGCCAGTCCGTCGAGCGCGTTCGCAGATAGAAATAGGTCGCGAACATCAGGGCAAACATCATGCCCTCGATCGCCATATAGAAGACATTCGCAAGCCATGTCGTATTGCGGTGGCCAAATGCGACGCTCGGCAAACCGGAAACATCCAGCGTCAGCGGCCTTCGAATTGGCTCGTATTAACGTCAATACCCATGATTCACCAGCTGGTCGAGGAGTAGGGAGATTGTCCGCGCGGCCAGAGCCATCCGATTAAAGTGGCTATGACCGGCGGCGCTCCGATAGGAACCGCCCACGGCGTAAAGATTGATCCCACGAATGCGGCCGAAACAGTAAGCGCACTCAAGAACGGCCAGATGCTTGGACCGGGATCCTCATCTTTATGTTGCGGATCCGCATCGAGACTGTGAGTGACCAGAGTCTCGCGTATGTCGTCGCGCAGCCCAACCACAACCGGTTGATCCGGAGGGTCTTCCCACAAAGGATCCCGGCCACTCACGGTCGGAACATGAAGAAAGTTGTAGGGCGGAGGCGGAGACGACATCGACCATTCCAGCCCGGCGTCTCCCCAGGGATTGTTCCCCGCAATTTCTCCAACTCGCAAGCTACGGAAAACATTGACGAGGAAGACCAGCAACCCGGCGGTCATGAAAACCACGCCACTCGATGCGAGCACGTTCAATCCCTGCCAATGCATGTCCGGGCCATAGGTATAGACGCGGCGGGGCATGCCTCGCAGTCCCAGAAAATGCAGCGTAAAAAATGTGATGTTGAAGCCGATGAAGAAGAGCCAGAAATGCCATTTTCCCAATGTCGCGTTGGCCATCCGTCCCGTCATCTTCGGAAACCAGAAATAGATGCCGGCGAACATCGGAAAAAGAGCGCCGCCAATCAGGACATAGTGAAAGTGTGCGACCACAAAATAAGTATCGTGGACCTGCAAATCGACGGGGACGGAAGCCAGCATCACTCCCGACAATCCACCGATCAAAAAAACAAAGAAAAATCCGAAGCACCAGAGCATGGGCAGTCGAAGCTGCAGCTTTCCGTACCATATCGTCGCCACCCAGCAGAAGAATTGTGTGCCGGTGGGAATTACGATCATCAAGCTCGCTGCCGTAAAAAAACTTTCGCTCAACTGAGGCAAACCCGTGGCAAACATGTGGTGGACCCACACGCTGAAGCCAATAAATCCCGTAGCGACGACCGAAACCACAATCGGCGTGTATCCGAAAATACGGCGTCGCGAAAAGCACTCCACCAGAGTCGAAACAATGGCGGCTCCGGGAAGAAAGATGATGTAAACCTCGGGATGTCCGAAGAACCAGAACAAGTGCTGGTAAAGGAGAACGTCGCCGCCTTCCGCAGGATTGAAAAAGTGCGTGCCCACGAGATCGGTCCAGCAGCAGCAGACCGCTCGCGATCATCACCGCCGGCATCGCAAAGATGACGGCGATGGAGATGACCAGCTTTTCCCAGAGCAAGATGGGCATGCGATTGAGAGTCATCCCCGGAGCGCGGTGTCGCAAGATTGTGGTCGCGATGCAGATGGCAACACCGAGCGCCGAGACCTCGGTGAAAGTAATCATCTGCGACCAGATATCCGCGCGATGTCCCGGGGAATATGCAGGCCCGGAAAGAGGCACGTAGGCAAACCAACCCACATCGGGACCAGTATTAGTCAGGAAACCACCCCAGAGAACGAGGGCTCCGCCGACGTAAAGGTAATAGCTGAAGGCATTCAAGCGCGGAAAGGCGATGTTGCGAGCACCGCACATCAGCGGAACGACATAGACGCCGAACCCCTGAAACATCATGGGCACGGCAAACAAGAAAATCATCGTGCTGCCGTGCATGGTGAAGACCTGGTTGTAGAGGTCCGGACCGATCAACGAATTTTCCGGCCGGATAAGTTGCAGCCGGATCATTGCCGCCAACACACCGCCCAGCAGCAAGAAAAATGAAAGCGGTCACCATGAAGCGGATGCCGATATCGCGTGTGATGGGTGTTGCAAAACCATCCCCAGAAGCCCTTTGGCTGACTCCATGTGCGAGCGAGACGCTGAGCGAGTTCCGACTGCCCAGTATCTTGATCGTTCGCGACGATGGGTTCCGCAACCGCCAAGTCTCTGCTCCTCACTGAAGGACTTTGCAAATACGCGACCACGCGCCTGGAGATCATCCGGGGCAAGCGGATTCGGCGACATTTCCGTCCCTGGTTTAATGCGCTGCGGATCGACGACCCACCCTGCCAGCGCGCCCGCCGTATTGGGCAGCGTCTCGGCTGCAATCATGTTCCGGCTGGCGACATGAGTAAGGTCGGGACCGAAGCGCGAACCCGCATCGGTGCCACGAATCGTGTGGCACATCAGACAGGCATGAGTGAGAAAAACTTCGCGCCCGTGAATGGCTTCGGAAGTCGACGGTTCAGCCGCGGGCTTCAGCTGTTGCTGCTGCCATGCCTGAAATTTATCGACCGACTTCCGCAACAATCGAAAATCCCATGTGCGCGTGCTGTAGTCCGCAAAACTCGGCGCACTGGCCGTGATAGATTCCGGGCTTATCGATCTTCGAACCAGAAAGCTGACGAATATCCTGGCAGCAGATCACGTTTGCCGGTGATGTTTGGCGCCCAAAAGCTATGGATTACGTCCTCTGAATTGGTCAGAACAACGACAGGAGTTCCGACTGGGACGTGAATCTCATTGGCGGTTGTAACCGTCTGGTCCGCCTGCGAATTTGGATATGTAACTTCCCACCACCACTGATGGCCGGTAATTTGAATGGTGACGGGATTCTTAGAAGTCAGCCCTTCGACACGCTTGCCGGTGATCACGCTCAGCACAAGAATGACGAACAGCGTAATGACGGTGATGACGATCGCGGCACCCACAGCCCAACCGGCTCGGCGGTCTTCTTCTTCATCTTTTTCGATGATGGGAAGCGGGTGGCTGGCAACAACGCGAGTCTTCGCACCGGCTCGGGTAAATGCGGCGATCATGAGAACAAAGACCGCGAAAAGAATCCAGAAAATTGACCCAGTACAGCCATTCAATGTTGCCGGCTTGCGGAGCAGCAGGATGCAAGACATGTTGTGTCGACCGGATCGAGAACCTCAGCCTGAGCCAGCCAGCGAAGCGGCATGAAGCTGAATCCGGCGTTCACTTGGGTTGCTCCGGAACGCCGGTAATTCCGGTCGGGATTTGTTCAGGAGTGGAAGACTCCGCTGGTTTTACATTCATCTGGTCGGTACGGTTAGGAGACACGCCTTTGGGAAGTAGATCCGGCCATGGATCGAACATAAGCGGCGAGTTCCCAAGCCTGGTATTCAGGGATGCGATTTCGGAAAGAAGGCATGCCATTCGGCCTGCCTTGCATGATGGTTGCAAAGATATTTCCAGGCTCGCTGCCATAAATCCAGTCGCGATCCATGAGCGGAGGTCCGATTCCGCCTCCGCCGTGCGCATGACAACCGACGCAGTTGTATTGCCTCGTAAAGTTTTTGCCCCTCGGAAACGGCGTAGGCGCTCTCCTGGTACATGTTGGAACTCGGTGGTGTGGGAATTAAATTTGCGCCGGGATTAAGGCCGCTGATCTGTATTGTGTTCAGCATGTCATTGGCGGGCGGAGGTTGTCGCAGGATCCGTATCTTCGCGCTGACACGAGGCCAGCAAGGTTACAATCGCCAGCAGAAAGCCGGTATGTAAATTTACGCGCATCAATTTACAACTCTCGTCGTGTTTGTTGGTGAGGCAAGTGGCAATTGCGGAACTCCATATTCATCAAGAATTCCGCGTATCTCGGACTGACGTTTCGCGAGCATTGTTTCCAGCTCGTCTCGCAAAGCGAAGTTGCCTTTGCGGACTCCCATTGAGATTGCAAATGTAAACGGCAGTCCTGGAGGATCGACTTCGGGTTCGACCGGAGTCAGCGTCAAAGTGCGCCCTGATATTTCTTTGCGAAGTATCCGGCTAGAGGACCCCAAACCACAGCTATATCGATTTGATGTTTCGCTACGGCACGAACAATCGAATCGGCGCCATCCCCTGTCGTGTTAAAACCGACAATTGCTGATTGCAAACCACGTCGAGCCAAAGCGTCGCCGGGCGGAGTGTACTCTTCATCGAGAACCTGCACTCCAATCTTCAGACTGTGTAAATCCGGCGAGAATTGAACCCTGATGCAAGTTCCAGCCGCTGAGCACGACGCGAAACGAATACGTACGTTGATCGGTAATATGGCGTTGTTGTAAGAACCGACCGATAGTTGTTCGGGATACCGATCAGCAGGTCGCATCGCGACTTATCCAGATACTCCCGCACGAAACCGCGTCCCATTCTTTGCCAAACGTAGCTGAGACGTGCATCGAGATCCTTCGCAACAATTGACGCGATGCGATTCTCAAAGCCTTCCAGCTTTATATTCGAAAACGGCATGTTGTTAGGATCCGCGCACACGCGAAGTTCACGCGCCTGTCCTACCGCAGTGATCGTAGAAAAAAAGACAGTGAGACAGACGCAAAGCCTAAGGAAGGGCGAATACATACAGCATTCCTCCCTTATTGGTGTAGTGGGGCAAGTCCTTCATTGCAGCAGCGAATCCCAAGGCGGCGGATTCATCGCGCGCATCCAGTCCACCCGCCACGATCGCTCCAGCCCAGCCGCCGACCCCCGACAAGATTGCAACATACTGCTTGCCATCCGGTCCTTTATAAGTCGTAGGTTGTCCAATGATTCCGGAACCAGTTTTAAACTGCCAGAGCAGTGTCCCGCTATGTGCATCGACAGCCTTAAACCATCCATCTAACGTGCCGTAGAAGACGACGTCGCCCGCTGTCGCAAGTGCGCCACTCCATACAGGGAAGTGGTCTGGATTTGTCCACACCACTTTGCCTTCAACCGGATCCCATGCGGTGAACTCACCGCCATACCCTCCCGGCGCGTCGTACATACGCACGTTCGCGCCAACATAGGGAGTACCAGCAATGTAGTTAGGCGTGAGATCTTCTTCGTCCATGCAGAGATGGTTATGCGGAATATAGAGGAGACCAGTGCGCGGAGAAAAAGCAGAAGGTTGCCAGTCCTTAGCGCCAGGGGCGGTGGGACACAAGCCTTTGACAACCTTTCCGGTGATCGGCTTCTTCTCATCTACATACTGCAACTGCCCTGTCTTAAGATCCACGCCGCGGCTTGTCGTGATGGGTGCAAAGACGCTCGCTGACAAAACTTCACCGGACGTGCGATCCATGACGTACACATAGCCATTGCGATCCGGATGGACAAGAACTTTGCGGGTTTGTCCATTGATGGGAAGATCAAGCAAAATGTTTTCGTTCACCGCGTCATAGTCATAGAGATCGTGAGGGCTGAACTGATAAAACCAAACCGCTTCGCCTGTATCGGGATCGCGGGCGAAGATGCCCGCCGTAAACTTGTTGTCTCCCGGGCGTGCGTCCGCGTCCCAAGGACCAGGATTCGCTGTACCGTAGTAAATAAGATTCAGTTGCGGGTCATAGGAAATCCATCCCCATACACCTCCTCCGCCAATTTTCCACGCATCGGGAGGCCAGGTTTTCACTCCCAGATCCTGCCCGCGATCCTGCGCATAAAAGGGTTTGAAACGCGGTCCGATCAGGACATCTTTATCTGGACCTGCCGTGTAAGCTCTCCATGCAATCTTTCCAGTTTTTCCATCGAGCGCCGTCAACCAGCCGCGAACGCCAAATTCGCCGCCGCTGTTTCCCACCAAAACTTTCCCTTTAACCACCAGCGGGGCCATGGTCATGCTCTCGCCCTTGTTGATATCGCCAACCCGCGTTTTCCAGACTTCGCGGCCGGTGACAGCGTCCACTGCGACTGTCTGGTTGTCTAACGTGTTGTAATAAATTTTGCCGTCGTCGTAGGATGCGCCGCGATTGACCACGTCGCAGCACGCGACGCCTTGCGAAGCCGGTGTCGGTAATGGCTGATACACCCACTTCATAGGCGCACCCGGCTTAGTGAGGTCTAGCGCATAGAGGTTGTTAGGAAAAGGAGTGACGATGTACATCGTGTTGTTCACGACTAGCGGTGCTGCCTCATGGCCATGAGTCATGCCAGTAGAAAACGTGAAGGCAAGCGCGAGCGTCTTTACGTTGCCGGTATTGATCTGATCGAGTGAGCTGTACCGCGTGCTGGCGTAGTCCTTAGCGGGTCGAGTCCATTGCCCATCGTCGGTTTCAAGTTGACCCCGATAGGGATGCGGTTGATAGTTGTGCTCGATTGTTGGCTGCAAGATTGAGCCGGTTTGAGCGAGCGCACTACGCACACTCGTAAATCCGGTCAGCAACAAAAAAAAGACGAAAACGGCTGGCCAACACTCACATGTAACCTGGTGAGACGTTTCGTTGGGACTTCCCAAAGCGACCTCGCCCTGCCATACGGAAATGTTGAAATACGCATCTCTGATGCGGTAACGATGGCGAGAGTTGGCAATAAAGTTAGAGGCGTCTTGTTGCCTGTCGTGGGGATCGGTCGGAGATTGGGATTCTGCAGCAGCTACTGTTCGGCCGCAACCATCACGCCCGCTGCTTGGCAAGTGCCTCGGTGTTAGCACTGCGCTAAGGCGATTCTTGCTTCCGCAAGGCGCCTTTCCTCAAGCTTGGCGTGCTGCGCCTGTGCACGGGCCACCATGGGCACGGAATGATACATAGCAGTTGAAAAATTTTCCAAATAGGGCGAACATAAGGCGAATACTTGTATGCCTATGGTCGCGATCCTACGTGCTCAGATTGAAGCTGCATTAGCTAGCCGGATTCCATCCGCGCTGACACCAACGCCACGCCTCATTCGCCAAGTAGCTGCTACCGGTATTCGCCATGTGGATGAGTTATTAGGAGGCGGCCTTCCCTTAGGAGCAATTACGGAGATGGCGGGACCTGAGTGTTCCGGGCGTACTTCGCTCGCACTTTCTTTCATCGCGGGCATGACGCAAGCAGCAAAGGTATGCGCATGGATTGATGTTTCAAACACATTGCATCCTGAATCGGCAGCAGCGATGGGAGTGGATTTGCGCCGACTGCTCTGGGTGCGTTGTGGAGTTCCGCTCACAAAAGTCGCACAGCAATCTTTACAGGACGGCTTTTCCCTTCCAGAAAAATACCTCATTCCACGGCCAATCAAAAAAGGTTTGCATGGCGGTGGATTCGGTCCACATCCTCGCGGCGAAGTAAAAGGGATCTCTGATGCGATCAGTGGATTGCTGCGACCGGAGATGATTGTTGCGCGATGTGCTGAGCCGCAACGCAGAGTGGTGCACGAAAAAGAATTATTTGAGCCCACTCCGCCGCAGCCAACAAAAAATAGCAGAAGGCCAATCGCTGTCAACAAACCGTGGTCCAGACTCGATCAAGCATTGCAAGTTACGGATCTCCTGCTGCAAGCCGGCGGCTTCAGTTCGATTGTCCTGGACATGGGCAGTATTGCCCCGGAATATGCTTCGCGCGTACCACTGGCGACTTGGTTCCGTTACCGCGCCGTTGCGGAGCGCACCCAGGCAAGCATTCTTCTACTGACACAATATGCCTGCGCCAAGAGCAGCGCTGGTCTCGCCCTCCGTTTGCAATCCGGCAGCGCGCTTACAGACGAAACAACCGTGTTTACCGGCTTCGAGCATTGCATCGAAGTGGCGCGTGAACGGTTCCCACCGACTTCTGCCAACGTCGTCTCATTGCGAAAGCCGCCGCAAAGTAAAAGGTATGCCACATGGCACAGTCGAACTACATGGAGCGGCCGATGACAACATCCGCAGAGTTGTATGCCTGTCTTTACGTGAAAGAGTTTCCCGCACAAGCGTTGCTGCGTCTGCGACCAGAGTTGCGCAATCAACCATGCGCAGTCATGGAAGGAGAGCCTCCGTTACAGCAAGTGTGTTCCCTCAACTCGAAGGCGCGTAATCTCGGCGTTGCTCAAAAGATGACGCGTGTGGAGATGGATACATTTCCCTCGATCAAAGTATTGTCGCGCTCACCAGCAGAGGAGATTACAGCGAAAACTGTGTTACTTGAATGTGCTGCAACTTTTTCTCCGCGCGTAGAGGACCAAAGCGATGAAAACACTTTTGTCTGCGTAATCGACATTGCCGGGACGGAGAAGTTATTCGGCCCGCCCAGAAGGTTGGCAGAGACTTTGCTCAAGCAGGTGAAGGCCCTCGGAGTTATGGCCAAAGTTGCGGTCAGCAGCAACTTCCATGCTGCAATCTGTTTTGCATGTGGTATGTCGCCCAAAAATCAAATAACCGTGATTCCACCTGGAGAAGAGTGCGAAGCATTGGCTTCTCTGCCGCTGGCGGTCCTCGATCTTTCTGAGAAGCATACGGAAAAATTTTCCCTGTGGGGCATTCATACACTTGGCATGCTGGCAGCTCTGCCAGAAAAATCTTTGATTGCGCGGTTGGGGCAAGAAGGGAAACATCTCCGCCAATTAGCCAGGGGAGAGCAGCCACATCTGTTCTTGCCGTTAGAGCCCGTTTTCATGCTCGAAGAACGCATGGAACTCGATACGCCAGTTGAGCTGCTCAATTCTTTGCTCTTCATTGTAGGCGTGATGCTGGAACAACTCGTTCTGCGCGCAGATGCACGGGTGCTGGCGCTTGCCTCAGTCACAATTACTTTGTCATTGGAAGGCGGAGCATCGCACACGCGCACAGTGCGGCCTGCGCTACCTACGAATGACCGGCAGCTCTGGATCAAACTTCTTCACCTCGACCTTGAAGCGCATCCGCCGCAGGCCGCAATTCTATCGCTGACTCTCGCGGCAGAGCCGGGCACTACCAGCAAAGTGCAACTCGGCCTGTTCTCTCCACAACTTCCTGAGCCCATGCGACTCGATGTAACGCTGGCCCGCATTCGGGCTATCGTCGGTGAAGATAACGTCGGCCGCGCTGTGCTCAACGATACGCACCAAGCGGACAGTTTTCGAATGGAAGCATTCAGCGTTTCCTCAGGATCAGCTTCAGAGGCAGTCTCGGACCGACCGCTTACCGTGATGCGTCAGCTTCGTCCAGCAGAGAGCATGGCAGTTACATTGCGCAATCAACGACCAG
The DNA here is from genome assembly GCA_963791575.1 of Terriglobia bacterium. GTDB lineage: Bacteria > Acidobacteriota > Terriglobia > Terriglobales > Acidobacteriaceae > JAOAPG01. The sequence goes on from CAWBSY010000009.1 coordinate 197,159, forward strand.
AGACGCTTTTCTTTCGTGAGAAACGATACTCCGTGGAACATGCCTATGGTCCCTGGCTGATGAGTGGTGACTGGTGGAATCCGACATTGTGGGGATTCGAACAATGGGATCTGGTCGCACGTTCCCAAGAGGGCGTGCTGTTGTGCTGCTGTCTTATGCGCGACCTGACACAAAACTGCTGGCAGATGGTGGCACTCTATGACTGAACATCCCACTGAACGCTATGTGGAACTGCACGCAGCGAGCGCCTTTAGTTTCCTCGAAGGAGCGTCCCAGCCGGAAGAACTTGTGAAGCGATCCCTGGAACTGCAGATGCCGGCAATTGCACTGCTTGATCGCAATGGCGTCTACGGTTCGGCCAGATTTCATACGAGCGCCAAGAGAAATAATATCCATGCACATGTCGGAGCCGAGATTGCCATTTCGAATTTCGGCCCGCGTCTCACACCGCCAGCTTGGCTTCCGCATCAGCACGTCGCAGAACCCGCACGTGTGCCGCTGCTTTGTGAATCTCGCGCTGGTTATCAAAATCTTTGCCAGCTCATCACGCAATTCAAGATGCGGGAGAAAACCAAGGGTGAAGGCGCGGCTACAAGCGACGACTTACAACAGTATGCATCCGGCCTAATCTGTTTGACTGGCGGAGACGAAGGACCTTTGGCAGCTGCCTTAGTCAATGGCGGTGAAGAAGCAGGACGAAAAATAGTAGAGAAAATTAGTGGGAATCTTCGGTAAAGAAAATGTTTACGTGGAACTCCAGCGTCATCAAGAGCGAGAGGAAGAGTGGAGAAATCAGGCGGCAATTCGGATTGCACGTTCTCTGAATCTGCCAGTGCTGGCAACCAATGGCGTTCGTTACGCAACTGCATATGATCGCGAGATCCTCGATCTCTTTACAGCCATACGCCATCACATCGAACTCGATCATGCTGGACGACTGCTCAGTGTAAATAGTCAGCGCCATGTGCGCTCTGCTCGTGAAATGGTGGCGTTGTTCCGCGACGTTCGCTATGCCATTGAGAACACGGTCGAACTCTCTTCACGCCTCAAATTTGAGTTGGACGATCTTGGCTACGAGTTCCCACGTTATCCGGTGCCGGATGGCGAGACGATGGACAGCTTTCTCCGTAAGCGTGTCGCGGAAGGCGTGATGCGGCGCTATGGGCCAAAGAACGACCGTGGCCTGCTGGAGCGAGCGAAGAAACAAGTCGAGCATGAACTCGCTCTTATCGAGCGGCTAGGTTTCGCTGGATATTTCCTTATCGTTTGGGACATCGTCGAATTTTGCAAAGATAACAATATTCTGATTCAGGGCCGTGGCAGTGCCGCCAATTCAGCCGTCTGCTATGCGCTGGAAATCACAGCAATTGATCCTGTTGGAATGGAGTTGCTCTTCGAGCGTTTCCTGAGCGACAGCCGCGGCGAGTGGCCGGATATCGATTTCGATCTGCCATCGGAAGAGAAGCGAGAGCAGGCAATTCAATACGTCTACCGTCGTTATGGTGAATTAGGTGCTGCGATGACGGCAAATGTCATTACTTATCGCGGCAAGTCGGCTGCCCGAGAAGTCGGCAAAGCTCTGGGGTTTGATCAAGAGTCATTAGGACGGCTATCGACTCTAGTGAGTCATTGGGAGTGGCGCGGCAAGACTGACACCATGGCACACTCTTTTCATAACGCAGGCTTCGATCTCAAGCACCCGCGTATCGCCAAATATCTTGAGCTTTGCATGCGGATTCAGGATCTACCCCGTCATCTTGGTCAGCACTCCGGCGGCATGGTGATCTGCCAAGGTCAGTTGAATTGTGTCGTTCCTCTGGAACGAGCTTCGATGCCAAACCGCACCGTGGTCCAATGGGATAAAGAAGATTGTGCTGATCTCCGCATCATTAAGGTGGACTTACTCGGTCTCGGCATGATGGCAGTTATCGAGGATTGTCTGGATTTAATTCCCCAGCATTATGGTGAAGCCGTGGACCTTGCCCAGTTGCCGGAAGACAAAGAGGTCTATCGCACACTGCAGTGCGCCGACACTGTGGGCATGTTCCAGGTGGAAAGCCGCGCGCAAATGGCATCGTTACCGCGAAATCATCCGGAGGGATTTTATGACCTTGTTGTACAGGTGGCTATCATCCGCCCCGGTCCAATCGTGGGCAAGATGATGCATCCTTATATGCGACGGCGGCAGAAGAAAGAGGAGGTCACGTACCCGCATCCTTCCTTAGAGCCCGTGCTGAGAAGAACATTGGGTGTGCCTCTCTTTCAAGAACAATTGCTTCGCATGGCCATGACCGTCGCTAACTTCACCGGGGCAGAAGCGGAAGAATTACGACGGGCTGTTGGAATGCGCCGTTCTTGGGAACGCATGAAAAATCTCGAAGGGAAACTTCGCTCAGGGATGACAGTTAATGGAATCGATGCTGCGACTCAGGAAAATATTATCCAGAATATTAGTTCGTTCGCTCTCTATGGCTTCCCTGAATCGCACGCCGCCAGTTTCGCTCTGCTCGCATATGCGTCAGCATATTTCAAAGTGCGCTACCTGGCTGCATTTACTTGCGCCATTCTCAACAACCAGCCCATGGGCTTTTACATGCCCGCAGTGCTCGTAAAAGATGCGCAACGTCATGGCCTTCGCATTAGGCCGATTGAAATCCAGAAGTCAGATTGGGCTTGCACCATCGAACACGAAAGCGATGGCACCCTCTCCTTGCGTATGGGACTGAGGTATACGAAGGGGCTGCGAAAGCAAGCGGCGGAGGCGCTTGTAGCCTCTCGTACACAGAATGGTCTATTTCGCTCGGCGGAAGATCTTGCTCTGCGTGTTCCGTCTCTAAATCGGAAAGAGTTGACGCTACTGGCCCGCATCGGCGCATTAAATAAAGTTGATGGAATTGGCCATCGACGCGATGCGCTTTGGCAGGTGGAACGTGCAGGCAAGTTAGAAGGACCACTGCTCAAGCAGAACAGTGATTCGTTGCGGGATGATTTCGAGACTCTGCCGCTTCGACCGATGAACACGGAGGAGCGCATCGTCGCCGATTATGCTGGCACAGGTCTCACAGTTGGGAAACATCCTATGCACTATCGCCGTCCACACCTGCGGCGTCAGAACGTCCTTTCAGCTGCGGACTTGCGATTCTGCAAGGATGGAGAGTTTGTGCGAACGGCGGGATGCATCATTGCGCGTCAGCGTCCCGGCACAGCCAAGGGATTCATATTTATGTCAATGGAAGATGAGACCGGGATTGCAAATGTCATCGTTACGCCAGACCTTTTCGAACGCGAGCGCCTACAGGTTACACGCAGCAAATTTCTTTTAGTGGAAGGTAAACTTCAAAACCAGGATGGCGTGATCCACGTAAAGGCAGTGCGTCTGATAACACTTTCTGACAGTTCTATTGATCTTCAATCACATGACTTCCATTAGTAACTAGGGCTAAGATGGGTTCTTTGCCTCCGCTACAAAGATAAAATCTACCTTATCGTCGTCGGATCAAAGGCAACCAAAGAGGACCGTTCAAACCTTCAAGAACGAAACCCGGCATCATCTTCCGACGCACTGTCAGGCAAATGAAAACTTTCGTTCCTCGTCAACTATTCGACCTCAGCCACACATGCCAGACAAATAGCCCGACATAGCTTGCGGCAAGCGCCGTAGAACAATCCCCAATCTGCATTACTTGGTTCAAGGACGCCAGCGGACCTGCCGAAACTGGCGAACGCAACAGCAACCTACGATCCTGATGACCCCATGGGTCTCGTCGCATGAGTGTAGTGGACGGCATCGGCAGCTACGGTCAAATCGCAGTACCGGTACCTTCGTCGCTTGTTGCAGAACTCCCAGCAGACATGGGTTCGCACCTCAGCCGCACAGGCCCTCGTTTCCATGAATGACCCTGCTGGTTTTCAGTTCTTTATTGCAATGCTAAAAGACAAACCGTTTTATACGACTGAAATGATCGGTTGGCTGGAAGAGACCTTTCCGACCCTAAAAACAGCCGATGACTCCCGAATAATGACCTTATATGGAGGAAAAAATCTCGCACGCGAATTAGCATCGCTCACATAGCGCCCTGTCTACCCACCTTTACATTCGGGTCGCTTGGCCGGTGGTTCGACAACGACGTGAATCCCAAGCCTTCGTTGCTCAAAAATTCGTCAAGAGTCGTGAAGACGTCCTTGCCGGATGGGGCGCATTGGTTCCCGGCGCAGAGCGTTGCTATGTTAAGAGTCGTAGAAATAATACAGTACTTTGTACAGTGAAGAGAGGTACTATGAAAACACGGTGCTTAGGTAGGTATGGCGGAGAGAGTGGGATTCGAACCCACGTTAGAGTTTCCCCTAAACACGCTTTCCAAGCGTGCGCCTTCAGCCACTCGGCCATCTCTCCAGCGATTGTCTGTGAAGAAAGTAAGTTCCAGACCACAAACTACCCCAGCGGTCGGTCCGGATCCACTGTCTAAATTTCCATGGCTTGCTTCTTTGATTCTATGGGGCAAGTCTTTGAACCGCAACTACGCGGTTAGCGAATAACATGCGGATTATCTCAGCTTGGTCAATTCCGGACGACGAAGATCATCTGCAAAGCGATGACGCCTGCAGAACTCAGATGTCAGATGGAAGAGTGTGTCGTAGTCGAGAACTCCATTAGTTCTGACCTGAATCTTGTTCAGCTAACCAGGTCTTTGTTGGCGCTCTCTGGATTCTGAGAGACATTGGAGGATGTGTCGCTGTGGACGGAGCGGCATTTGGGGCGGAATCTGATGACGCATTCCCGCGATTGCTCTCCGGCAGCCGATTATTTAAGCAGTATAACGCAAGTTCCAGGCGGTCGGCCACGCCCAGCTTGTCATAGACCTTTCGCAAGTAGTTCTTAACGACCTGCTCGGTGGTTCCTACCCGGATCGCAATCTCTTTGTTCTTCATGCCCTGGGTTACACAGGAGACGATTGTCGATTCCTTCGCTGTCAGCTGCACCTTGGATCGTGATGGGGCTGGACGAGAGCCTTGAGTCCGGTATGCCTCCAGAACCCACTGGGTGCTCTGTGGATCAAGCCACGGCCCACCAGCGGAAACCTTGCGCAAACAATCTACGAACATTTCAGGATCTACTTCGCGCGATACAATCCCGTGGACACCGCGGCGGAATAGTTCTAGCGTTAAATCTTCGTTGGGTGCTTCCGTTACTACTATCATGCGCAATGCGGGAGTATGCCTCAGCAACTCCGAGACGGCCTCTGCCGGATTCGGCGAGAGCGCAGCCTCCATGATCAAAATGTCAGCTGAGAATTTTTTGGCGGCCGAACGAGTCTGCTCGAAGGTTTCGGCTTGCCCTACCACGCGGATGTCATCTTCTACGGCAAAAATCTTTCGCAGTCCTGCGCGGAAAATCGCCTGCGAATCAGCCACAATGATGCGCACGAACTGGCCATCGCCGCTCTCGCAAGGCTTATCGATACTGTGTTCGAAGCTCACCGCGGTACTTGCCATGTTGTTTGCCGCACTCAGCGGCGATCAAACCGATACTCGTCAATCACGACGCCCACACCGCGGCGTCCGCCATCCTCGGCACTCCGTACCACTCGTCCACGGCACTCTATCTGGACGTCGGCTTCTGCTCCCACTACTTCCGCAGGCAATGAGATTGTGAAGTCCACCATCGAGCCTATGGGCATATCCGCATCCACTTCGAAAAGCACGCCATTGGAAGAAATATTTTCCGACTCGGTGTGGCTATCGCCGGCTTTCGATTTCAAAGAAATAGGCAGCTTGATCGGAAAGCGGATTGCGCTCTGCATGTCCGGATAACGCGCAGCGCGAATTTGTCCTGCCTTGGTTTTTGCAGGGACAACACTTGTCGAGCTCACACTCTCAGCACTCGAAAGCATGCCTGAAATTCCGTTCTCCGGGAATTGCTCATGATTCGCCATTACGTGGGGAAGATTACACCCCGGAATCAAGCATGCAAAGTTACCGAAGTCATGGAACTACAGGGGTTAAAGCCTTGAAAGTCAAAAGCTTGCGAACAATGCCAAGAATTGGAATGACGACGTATAATTCCTGAGAACAACATGCCTACGCCTTATGGTCTCGAGATCATCGAGAATTGCCTTATTTGCCCGCTTCGTCACGACCACATTTTTTGCGATTTGTCCGGGCGCGACTTGGAAGCACTGCAGGCTCTGTCTTCATTAGCAACGTACCCGAAAGGCTCTATTCTCTTTGTAGAAGGTCAGGTGCCTCGCGGTGTTTTCATTCTGTGTAACGGACAAGTCAAGCTTAGCGCAGGTTCAGCTGATGGCAAGTCTCTCATCGTACGGATAGCGCAAGCTGGGGACATCATTGGATTGCCCAGTACTATTTCCGCAAAACCCTACGAACTTACCGCAGAAGCCCTTGAGCCACTTCAAGCAAACTTCATTGCGCGTGAATCGTTCCTCAAATTTTTGCGTGAGCATGGAGATGCTGCGTTAAAAGTAGCCCAAATCCTCAGCAATATTTTTCACGCGACCTGCCAGGAGGTGCGGTACCTAGGGTCTGGTTCTGCCGCGAAGAAAATGGCACGCTTCCTTTTGGACTGGAATGAGAGCCATGGGGATTCCGAGGACTCGCGCTCGGTTTTGACTTTGACTCATGAAGAGATCGCAGACATGCTCGGTACGTCCCGAGAGACGGTAACCCGGCTTTTTTCTGATTTTAAACATCAGCGATTGGTGGACGTTCGGGGATCAAGCTTGATCATTCGTGACAAATCAGGATTGCAAGAATTTTTAGCTTCCTAACTCTATTTCAGAGTCTCCACATACGCGATCAGGGCCTTCAAATCATCCGGTGGGAGATCGACGGGCGGCATACCTCCGGCCATCATCTTCGCCGTCGGATGTTGGAAGAGTTCGGCCACTTGGTCGGCGGATAATTTCTTATTTATACCGATGAGTGCGGGAGCAGCTGCTGTGCCTACTCCGCCATCACCGTGACATGCGTTACAAGACTGGGCGTCGAAAACGGTCTTCCCTTTCGCGGCTAGCGGGTCGGCCAGGCTTACATTGACCGCTGCAAGTGATGCCGAAGAAAGCTCCGGTTCGAATGGCTTGCGCGCATAGTCGTCTTCTTCGGTCTTCTGTGTTGTCAATTGCTGGGCAACTCCAGGGTCGTGCCGATCCAAATATTGGCTGCGTAAGCCAAGGCCGAGTAGACCAATGGCCACAAATGTATAAGCGCCCATAGCTACAGGCCGCTTCCAGGGACGCCGTTCGATGCTGCGATCAAGAAACGGCAGCGCAAGAATCGCCAGCGCGAGAAGCGTGGGAATGACAAGCACGCCGACAATGGCAGCCGATCCATGCCAGTATTTCAGCCATTGAAAAATAGGAAGGTAATACCATTCTGGCCGGGGCACATATTGCGTGTCCGCAGGATTGGCCGGCGGACCCAATTGAATGGGCGCAAAAAAGCACAGAAGGCCCAATCCCATGATAAGGAGACCCGTCAGGGAAAGATCCATTAATACCTGGCGCGGGTAGAACGGCTGAGTCTTCTGCTTGGGGTGGTAAGGATCTTCGTTAACTGGTCCGGCTGCTCCGGCTTTACGGAACAAAAAAACATGAGATGCCACAAGCGCGAAAATGCATGCAGGAATGAGAAAAACGTGAGCTACGAAAAACCGCGAGATGGTGAGAGTTCCCATCTCGGTGCCACCTCGCATCAAGCGTTTGATGCTCTCTCCAATCCATGGAATTTCGCTCACAGCGTTGGTTCCAACGGCAGTCGCAAAGTAAGCTCTCTGATCCCACGGAAGCAGGTAACCGGTGAATGCCATTCCCAGAACCAGTCCAAACAGTACGCATCCCGAGAGCCATAGCAGTTCGCGCCGTCCTTTATATGCTCCGTAGAAATACGTTTGTGATAGGTGGAGAAACAAGACCACGACCATCGCGCTGGCCCCATAGGCGTGGAGACTGCGAAGAAAAGATCCGGCCGTCACCGCCTTCGTAATATAAGCGACGGTAGTATGCGCGTGATCGGCGGAAGGCACATAGTAAAGCGCCAAAAATACTCCCGTGATCACTTGAGAAATGAAAATGAAGAGCAGCCCTGACCCGAAAATGTAAGCGAAGCGCGCGCCCCCGGGAATTGGCTCATCAAGAGCGGTGCGCAGCAAATGGTTCAAACCGGTGCGGTGGTTCAGCCACCCCAGGAATCCCTTAGCGGCAGGGGCATCGCTCTCGTCCTTTTCTGTCGAATTCATTCCTCGCGAATTTTCCTTCCTGCAATTTTTGTCGTTTATTTAACCAATGGCTTCTTTATCGGAGACCAGTTGCCGAAAATATTGGAATCGAACTTGTAGTTGTCCGTCCTGAACAGCGGTTTCCAGCGTATCCATTCCGCGCAGGGATGGACCGCTGACCCGGGTTCCGTCCGCGGAGAAAGTGGCGCCATGGCATGGGCAAACAAACTGATTCTTTCCCTTGTTCCATGGCACGGTGCAACCAAGATGGGGGCAAATGGAAGTAAGAACGCGAAGTTTGCCGTGATCGTCCTTCGTGATATAGACGGCTTTTTCGGATACTGCCTTGCGCCAACCATCCACCTGCTCAATCTGAATAGTACGCATCACGGGCTCGGTTAAGGACGAAAACTCGCCTAGTTCGCCGAGGGACGAATTCTTAACATCGGTGGTACGGCGTATCAAGGGGAAAAAGGTGAAGCGAATTAAAGGTACGGAAAGTATCGCTCCGACGAAAACAGAACCAAGTCCAAGCAACACGCCAAGAAAAGATCTTCGGTTTTCAAATGACGACTTCAAGCTGGAAGGCTTTGGAAGGTTGTTCGTTAAGGAATCAGTATTCTCAACCATGTAATCTCCACCGTACCCGTGGCCAAAGTGATAAGCAACCCAAGTTCCTCTTACTTTTGCGGCAAAGCGCGAATATATGCGACCATCTTCGTAATATCGTCTGGTTTGATCTTTGCGCCAAAAGCCGGCATCTTGCCTTTGCCCTTCGCAATAATTTCGTTAAGGGTTGCATCACTTTCCTTCTGAACTTCGTCAGACCGCAGGTCTTTCGCGTGTAGAGCTTTGCCCGTTGGGCCCTCTCCACTGCCATTGTCACCATGACATAGCGTGCAATTAGTTTTGTAAATCTTCGCGGCATCTGATTGAGCTTGCATTGCAGTCGTGAGACCCGCGCAACAAAAGACGCTTGCTATTGTGAGGTGCAGGAAAAGATCACGCATGTTCTCTCCTTTATTCCAGGCAGCTATTAGCCGCGCCAATCGATGGTGAGTTTCTGCAGACACCCAGCCGTGCCGCACGTTTTTTCTTAGGCGAGGAGTGTACAGCATAGCGTTTGCCTAGAAAACAAATCGCGCCAGCAAGTAAACGGTATTGTTTGCGACCGCGTCCCGTCCGGCCCCGTCATAATTAAGTTTTGCGCCGTTGAACCTGAGATAGCCAGTGTATTGAAACGCAAGATCAATGTTCTGGGCGGGCCACCATGAAGCATTCAGGATGTACCCATTGCTTTGCGGTGATCCGTTAGAGCTTCCCGCTACGGAAACCGGAGCAAAGAGCAGTAGATCGCGGGTTCCGGTTACATCGAACAATCCAGCCGTTGCTGAAAGCTTTGTGCCGAAGTGGTACTCGACATTAGCTTGGGCAGTATTTAAATGGTGGGCGACCTGTGCTGCTCCGCCAGCAGCCAACGTGGCCAATAATGATGAGTTTTCCCGTATATATGTTCCGCGAATGGAAAGCACATCATTTTTGAACTGCGGGATCGTTCTGTCATATTGGAAATCACCCGCGAAATCTGTGTAGCCGTCCATCAAGCCGGTAATGGTGTTCGGACTGCTTTTTACATGCATGCCGTAGCTGCCGATTTGCAAGTAATTGTTTTTACTGGAAGTCTGCCAAGCGGCACGCCAATAAGGCGCAACGCCACGAATATTGATTCCGAATCCAACGCCATCATTGGGCTGTGTTCCCCCGATATGTTCCGAGCGATACATGGTTCCTGCAAGGTACCAGTGCTCATTCCACATCGTGTATCCACCGATTCCCGCTACATCCTGGGCCAATCCTCCATTGATCAATGCGCCTGCGGAGGGTCCAGGAGCGACATTGCTGCCTACCCATGGGAATCCCCAGGCTGGGGTGCTATTCCAAAGGTCTTCGATAGTGGGATTATTATTCAGCGTTAACCCATAAGATATGGGCTTGTCGAACAATTTACCGCCATGGTTGGCATATCGAATGTCCGTGTTGTCCCAACTGAAGTGGTCGGCTTGGCTATCATAAGTGACCTGCACAAAACTGCCGATATGGCTGGTCCAAGAGCCCGCGAGAAAAAGAGATGCTGCCTGGGGAAGTTGAAAGTTGCCATTCTGAGTTCCAGGCTGTGGGGATTTCGTCGAAGTAAACGAGACATCAAGGATTGCAGATAAAGGAAAAACCTCAAGCAACTGCAATGCGGCATTGTGGTCTTTCTTGTCGTCAGTGATCTGACCTTTGGTGCTGAACGTGTAGCCTTCTAGTTTGAAGGTTCTACCGAATGGCGTCAGTTCCGGCGGAGCATAGTGGCAAGAGGCACAAGGGAGCCCTGTTTGCCGTGAATAGCTAGGCACGGCGTGCGCTAGCCTGGGAGTGGAAATTATCAGCATTGCCAGAGCCAGGAGAATCGCGGAAGGAGTTCGGGCCACGTCGCCTGGTTGGTGGAGGGCAATGCATTGAGGTATTCGCATACCTCGGTTGTAAACTTATTATTCCCAATATTGCCGTGACCTCAATCACTGCCAGGCGTGCGCTCCATCACAGACGAACGTGTGTCAGGCATAGATGTCCTGAGATTCCGATGTGACCTTCAAAATTAAAACTCGAAGCGTGTAGAGAACTGGAAGCTTCTCGATCCGAATTTCGGAACCATAGCGCCCGGCTTTCCAAAGGTCGGATTTACCACTGCTGTCCAGAGTTGATCGGTGCCGTTTGCGGCCCCCGAGCTCACTTTGTATTGCCGATTATCAACAACCGTTTGCTGATAATTCGGATGGTTAAACAGATCGAACGCCTCAGCCCTGAATCCTAGGCGGTATCGCTCTCCCAAGTGAAACATTCTAGCCACGCTTAAATCGAAGTCCTGGAAAGTCGGCCCGCGGAATGAGTTGAACTTCTCGCCAGGCACAACCGAGAAATTAACTTCCGGGTTGTCGAAGATCGCCGTGTACGGGCGTCCGCTAGCTAACGTCAGGATGCTGCTGAACTCAAAGTTCTTCAACCCATGTGCTTGAGGCGTCCAAACCCCAGTCGCTGCGAACCGTTGCGGCTGATCTAATTGTGATGGCCCACGCTGCGCTCGCTGGTCGAATTGATTGAAGTATCCCGTCCCTTGGTCCGTAGTGCTCGATAGAGTATAGGCAACCGAAGTCTGAAATTGTCGCGAGTGATGTCGCAGCGAGACCAGCAGGGCGTTGTAGATGGACAAGCCGGAATTGTCGATGGCATTGATCGGCCCAAAGTTGGGATTGAGGTAACCGTCAATCGGGCTGTAGTCAGGCGTTGTGTAGGTCTTTCCATTGGGCAGCGTTACGGTTGCGGTAGCGAACGATCCCGCTGAAAGAGCGGTTGCTGGTCGGGAGGAACAAGGTTGAGATCAAATCCGAAATTGCCATTCGCCTGCCGCGTGACGCCGTTGGAATTTCCCAGCAATCGAAGACCATGGCTGTAGACGTACGAAGCGCCAAGCGCGGTGTGACTGCCGAACTGATGTTCCACTCCCACGTTCGCCTGCTCAACATACGGACTGCGAAAATTCGGAGAGAAAACAACGATCGATTGAGTGCTGCCACCGGGAAAGGAAGTAAGGCTAGTTGGATATGTAAGCTGGGGGCTTTGCCCAAATGCCGGTCCGACGACTACCAGAAACGGCCGTGTTACCCCGTTCGAGGCAAACGCTTGCGAAACGTCGAGTAAGTCCTCTTGAATATAGAACAATCCGAAAGAGCCGCGAACGACGGTGTTTCCTTTCGAGTCGAGCGCATAGGCGAATCCCACCCGCGGCGAAACATTATTTTTGCTGTAAGGAATGTGGCAAGTGAGCGTCGAACGCGGGATTGCACTGCTTGGGTTGTGGCAGAACTTGCAGATCGTAACGCACGCCATAGTTAAGAGTCAGGCGCGGTGTGGCCCGGAATTGGTCTTGCGCGAAAAACGAATACGTCGGCGAGGTCTGGACGATAGTCGATTGCCCGAACGATTGCAGATACAGTTGGTAATTGCCCGTGGCTACATCCTGCAGCGAGCCGAATTGATACTCTCCCTTTGGGCCATAAGTAAAGAAGTCTGAGTTGTGGCTGATGTTGATGTCCACGCCAGCTTTCAAATTATGCGTTCCCACGATTTTAGTGAGGTTGTCTGTGAACTCATATCGTTTGTCGTTATTCGCCAGCTGAAAGCGATTTCCACCAAAAACGAACCCGGTATCTGGATTGCCTATAACGACCGCAGGAGAAGTAGGCGGAGTCGCCGGAAGATCAAAGTGATAGTCGCTTCCATAATGAAAGCGGAGCTCGTTGATGGTGGTTCCATTGAAAGCGGTTTGTAATGATGCTTGGAAGAAGTGACTCGTGGCTCCATCCGTTAGCGAGAGGCCATCACCAGTTGAAGTGGGAGTATTGAAGTATCCGTGCGGACTGCGGAAGCGCTGGTAATTGTACGAGACATTGAAAGTATTTTTGTCGTTGATGACGCCATTGAGCTTTCCGAAGGCTACGTCCTGGTTAAAACTCCGAGGGAAAGAACCAGCCGCAGCCTGAACCTGAGCCGCCAACGCAGGATTATCTGCAAAGAAATTCGCGGGCAAGCCGCTTAAAGCGGGACTGTCATTGACAGTCAGCGGCTCATTGCGCATCTGGCGTTCATAATTACCAACGAAAAAAAGACGATCATGGATGATTGGTCCCTCAACCGTCCCACCAAACTGCTGTCGCCGGTTGTGCGGCTTGGCAATCCCCAGCTGCTCGTTGATCTCATCGTTAGCACTGGTAGCGGAATCGAGAATGTAATAGTAAGCATCCCCATGCAGATTGTTGGTTCCACTCTTGGTCACAGTATTCACCAGGCCACCGCCGGATTGGCCGAACTCAGCCTCGAATCCAGTACTGGTGACCTGGAATTCGCGAATCACATCTTCGCTGAATTGAAACGGAATTGTGCGTCCAATCTGCTGCGCAAAGAAGGCATTATTGTTGTTGCCGCCGTCGACGGTGTAGTTGTTGAAGTTGCCGGCGACACCGTTGAAGCTGATCATGCCGAAATCGCCGTCAGTCGTAGCACCCGGAGTTAGCAGGGCAAAGTCGGTGAAGTTGCGTCCGTTCAGAGGAAGGGAATCGATGCTCTGTTGATCCACAACCGTGCCGAGAGATGATTCGGCGCTGTCAACCAAAGGCGCAGTTCCGCTGACTGAAATCGTAGTCTCAAATCCGCCCACGGCAAGTTGCGGATGAATGTTTGCCCGCGTGCCTACTGTGATGATTACGTCCTTCAATAGAAATTTGTTAAATCCAGTCTTCTGAATCGAAACCTCGTAAGTTCCGGGATCCAGATACAGGAATGTAAAATCGCCTTCCGCACCAGACGGGAGAGTCGCAGAGATCCCCGTATTTTGGTTGCGCACCGTGATGTTTGCGCCGGAAACTGCAGCGCCGGTCGAATCGGTCACGGTTCCTTCAAGGCGCCCGGTGGCTGAGGCCGATTGGGAATACAGAGCTGTGGGGGAGAGCATGAAAAAGACGAGAAAAATTGCCAACCCTGAAAAGAAGACAGACGTATACCTGTTAAGGACAAAGTGGTGCATGGGGGCTCCATGGTAGATAGTTGTGCCGGAACAATAGAGGAGACTTCCTGAAGCCAACCTGAATTATTCTGAGTTGCCAGAGGAAAGGGAGGAATCTGGCTATTTCCACCAGCTAGCTTAGGAAGCTACAAAAACATTTTTTCTCAACGTTAGTACAGGAAAACCCTCTACTTACGTCACGGGTATATATCAAAAAAGAAGTCATAGCACGTTGGGACGCTTGTGTCTGCATTATGCGGTCAGCAATTGCCAACCCAAGGCGAACCCATTCGCTGCTATAGCCACAGGTGATACGGCTCCAATATGGGTCGCCAACACGCGCTCGAACAGTTTTGGTTCTTTGGTGAAAGCCTGCATCACGCGGCGTCGCAACTTCTCGCGATGTTCGAGTAGAAGCATCAGGCGTGCCATCATTACCGGGCGGCGCGCTAAGGCACGATGGCCTTTCTGGTAGGGAGCAAGATTCCCGGATGCTAAACAATCTCCTAACAGATTGGCTTGGTTGAATGCGAGACAGAGACCTTCGCCGGTTATTGCATCGACTCCGCCGGAAGCGTCACCGATCAGGGCGATGCGCTCGTTGCAGACGCGAGCCAGACCGCGCGTCATTGAAACCGCGCCTCGCTCGACCGATACATGTTCCACTCCTCGAAGGCGCTGGGAAATTTCTGGAAACTGGGGCAAGGCTTCATCCAGTCGCAACCTGGGGTTCCTTGAGATTAGCGCAACGCAGACCTCTTCCGAACCAACAGGAGTGACATAGAGTTGGCATTTCTTTCCCCAGTGTAGCTCCATGAAGTCGGCCCATGGGGCGACTCGATAGTGCCGCCGAAACGCGAACCTCTGATCTCTGTCGCGATGAACATCGAGGGCGCCCCAACGTCTTACTTGGGAGCCGCCGCCATCCGCGCCAATGATCCATCGCGTGCGAATAAGCTTGTCCTGCATCATCACACCGTCGGCATGAAAACCTGTGACAACGGCACGCCAAAGAAATCGCACACCCGCTCGTTCCGCGTGCTCGATCAGGATGCGATGAAGGTTGATGCGCCGCACGCCGAGACCTGATCCCTGTGGGAAGGTGGCTTGCGCCGCACAACCCAGAACTGACAAAGCGAATTCCTCGAAAGCGATATGCCTCCATCGGAGGAATGGTCACGCCGAGCCGTTGCAGCGCGGCAGTGCCGTCCGGCATAAGCCCTTCGCCGCAAGCCTTGTCGATCGGAGGGCTGGAACTATCAGCGACCGTGACTTCGAACCCGCGCTGTCGCGCCGCCAATGCGGCTGCGATGCCCGCCGGGCCGCCGCCGACTACGAAAACATCCGTTGAATTAATACTTCCCTCCCTCACCATTCGAGCGCGACCAATTCTGAGCAGAAGCCAGGCCCCATCGCCGCCAGCAGTCCTAAAGTACCGGGCGCTGGGCGACGGTTCTTCATTACTTCTTCAAGCACTACGAGGACCGAGGCCGACGACAGATTTCCCGTCCGCCGCAGACAATCCCAAGAAGCCGCCAATTCTCCATTCTCTAATCCCAGTGCAGCCGCGGTTGCTTGCAACACCTTCGGCCCTCCGGTATGCAGTACCCAGCTTCCGATCTCTTCTCGACTGCGCCCAAGGTCTCTGAAAAACTTGTCGACATCAGCACCGAGTTGCCGTTGAATTAGATTGGGAACCTCGGGGGAGAGCACGATGCGAAAGCCTTTTTCCGATATCTCCCAACCCATCATCTCTTCGGTATCCGGATAGAAGACTGACCGGGTGTCCAGAATCTTCGGTCCGTTCAAACCGCAGTCGCTGCCCGCAACTATTACTGCGGCTGCGCCGTCTCCGAATAATCCCGAAGAGATCAGGCTTGCCATCGACATGTCTTCGCGCTGTAGAGTCAGCGAGCACAGTTCGACGGCGAGAATGATCGCCACTTGGTCGGGATAAGCACGCACGTAATCGGCGGCCCGAGCGATCCCTGCCGCCCCCGCCACACACCCAAGGCCGAACATAGGGACGCGTCGGATGTTCGGCGACAGCCCCATGCGGTTGATCAAAAGAGCATCGATCGAAGGGCTGGAAATTCCGGTAACAGAGGTGAAGAAGATCGCACCGATGTCGCGGACATCCAAACCCGCAGCCGTAAGCGCGCGACTGATCGCGCATTGTCCGAGCTCTTGTGCCGTGCTGATCCAGTGATCGTTCGCTTCTCCCCAATTCCGCAGCTTCGGGTAAGCGTCTATTGGGAGTGAAAGAAAACGGCCATCGACACCGACGTTCTTATGCAGGCGTCGTAATACCTCAGGCTTCTCCAACTTGTTACCCCAATATTGTTGGAGCGCCGCGAAAAGCGTTTCTTGTGAGTAGTAATGTTTCGGGAAAGCGCTTGCTGCGCTTACAATTTGCATCCGTGTGAATCCTTAAGTACGCGAACAATTGAGCATGAACACTCTTTAACTTTTTCTCTGACCAATAAAATTGAAGCCGTCAAATGCGGATTGCTCTTCGGGCAAGACCTAACGCCTCGGACCAGAAACTGGTCGAAGAATGAGCCAGCTCGACGATGTCTTCGATTGCCGCGACAAACTGGTCGATCTGATCATCGGTCACCACAAGAGGAGGCGCCACTTTCAAAACCATGAAGTTATTTCCGCAGATTTGTGTGAGAATCCCGCTGTCCCGGAACAGGCGCATCACTACGATTTGCCCGAACATCGCCGGATGAATGTGCATGAATGCTTCAAAGGGAACACGCAGCCGGAGTGACCGTGGAGTGGTGAATTCGATTCCCAACAAAAGCCCTTCGCCGCGTACTTCTTTTATCATTTCGTAATCGCCAAGAACTTCTTGCAAACGACTCCGGAGCTTTTCGCCGTTCTCAATCGCGCGCGCGCCGAGGTTCTCCGCTTCCAAGACTTCGAGAGTCGCCAGTGCAGCGCGCATGGCAAGGCCGTTCTCGCCAAAAGTGGAGGTATGAATAATCGCTCGTCGTAAAGATCCGTAAACTGAATCGTAGATCTCTTCCGTCATCAGCGTCGCGCTTACCGGAACCAGTCCACCGCTCATCGCTTTCGCCAGCACGACCATATCCGGATCCACGCCATAGCGCTGCGACGCAAGAAACGGTCCGGTACGATACATGCCGGTTTGCACTTCATCCAGCACAAGTAACGTTCCATAACGGCGGCATAAAGATTGCGCGGTCCGAAAATACTCCGGGTTCGGAATCCGAATGCCGGCTTCAGATTGAATTGGTTCCACGATGAAAGCTGCGAAACGCTTGCTGGCAAGCTTTCGTTCGAGCGCGTCTACATCATCGAACGGAATCGCTTCGGTATCAGGAAGAAGCGGGCCAAATCCCTCGCGCCAGAACGAATCTCCCATGAGTGACAGAGCGCCGCAGGTTAGTCCATGGAAGGCGCCGTTCGCATAAAGCAGCCCGGAGCGTTTTGTATGCGCACGAGAGAATTTAATCGCGGCTTCGACGCCTTCGCTGCCGGAGCTTCCAAAAAATACTTTCGTCAATCGGCCGCCTGCGCGATGGCACAGTTTTTCTCCAAGCTCGCCTGCACGATCCGCGACATGTGTTTGAATCATCGCCGGGCCCGCAAGATCGAGCTCTTCGCGAAGCGCGTCAACCACGGCGGGATGGTTGTGGCCTACATTGTGAACGCAATATCCGGAGAGGAAATCGAGGATGCGCCGCCCGTCATCGGTGAACAGTTCAGTGCCCGAGCAGCGCTCGTACCGGACATTCATTTCCAGCAAGTCGAGCAGCCGGACCCACTGCGGATTTACGTGTTCGGAGTAGAGAGTACTTATCGCAGAACTAACGCTGCTTGTAACCATTCGACCTCTCGCCAGGCATGATTGATGACAAAGGGAACCCGGCTTTTGACCTCTATTTGCAGCGTGAACAGGAGTGCTTACCAAATCTGATGCCGCCGGAATCGAAGCTGGTTGCCCGTTGAGAAGAGTAGAGTTTTGTAACTAGAAACATTAAGCCAAGCTGAAAATAGTGCCTAAAATTTTGTTACTTCAGTAAAATTGAAATCCTTCACCTTCATTGCGGGCACAACCATATCGAAGGATTCTTCGCCGCTGGCGCGCACAGGAGTGCCCATCTCTTCGACATTCGAAAGCATGTGAATCAGACTCTCGTTGAATCTAAAATTCCGTACACCATAACGGATCTTGCCGTCTTCCACGTAGAAAGTGCCGTCGCGGGTCATACCGGTAAGGATTTTCTCGTAAGGATCAACTTCGCGAATGTACCAAAGCCGCGTCACCAGAACACCGCGTTCGGTGGAGGCGATCATCTCGGTTGTAGTCTTCGCTTCGGCAGGCGTGCCAAACACAATATTCATCGGCGCTTCGCCCATCTCATTGGGGATTGGAAACCCATGGCCAGTGGGCTCGACGGGGCCAACTTTGTCTTTGTACTCCGAATGCTTCATCTTCTCAGCCGTTGCTCGCGCATAGACCAGGCGATTGACAGTCCCATTTTCGACCAGTTTCACGCGCTGTCGCCGCATTCCTTCTCCATCAAATGGAGAATTCGATTGCAGAGGATGCGCGACGTCGTCCCATATGTTTATGTTGTCTCCGAAAATCTTCGTGCCTACGCGACTATTAAGAAACGATCGCTGATCGAGAATCGCGAGGCCGCCGAAATCCCAAAACATGAATCCTGCCATATCGAGCACTGCCGCAGGTTCCAGAATCACGGTGTATTTGCCCGCTGGAATTTCCTTCGGGCTCGCCGATTCGATAGCTTTGGTTGCCGCGATCTCAGCCAAAGCAATTGCATCGATATTGCCTACGTTCGGGGAATTGGCCTTTTGCCATCCCGAGGAGTCTGCCGCCAGCATAGTGATCGAAACTTCAGATGAAGTCTGTGTGTGCCAGTCTGACAATCCGCGCGAATTGAAAATTCCTTCCACTGATTCGCTTGAAGAAAAGATGCCAGCAGTAGTGAGCTTATGTTTTTCGGCTATGCTGACGATCTTCTTCACCGCTTCGGCACGTTGTCCAGGAGTTACTGCGGCAGTCGCATCAAAGTGGCGGCTCGGGATAGGTCCGTTATCTTTGCCGCCATTGGCGGGCACAGGAAGCAAATCGGGATCAGGATGCTGCACCTTGGCGAGAGTTTCCGAAGCTTGGACGACACGCTTCAAACTTTCATCGTCGAGTTTGTTGGACGTCGCCCGTGCCGTGCGCCCGCCGAATACAGTTCGGACGGAGACGCCGTAGTTTTCATCCTCGACATTTTGATGAATTGTATTGTTGGCGAAGCGGGTCAGGGCAGAGCGTCCGCCATAGAAAAGAACTTCGACTTCATCGGCGGTCGAATGCTTCTTAATGCGTGCGAAAATGTCAGCAGCGTGGTCTTTATTTAGCATTCAGCACTTAGCACTCAGCATTCAACTAGCAAAACGATCGGCTTCAACCTTCCGCATCAAGGATGCAAAGCTCACGTGCCCTTGTAAGCCGAACCCACACTGATGTTGCGAAACCTCGCTGGGGACGCGCCATGCCCTGTGCCCATAACCTGCTGTGGTTGCCCCTTGCCGCAATTCGGTGTTCCCCACAAAGTCCATTCGTCTCGCGAGCAGATCGCATCCATCGAATTCCAGAAGTCTGTAGTAATGCCCGAGTAGGATGGATTCTTCAACATGCGCGCGCGTTTTCCGCCCTTGATCTCCCATCCGATTTCGCATCCGAACTGAAAGTTGTAGCGTTTGTCATCGATCGACCATGACTTATTTGTCTGCATCAGGATGCCGTGCTCTGTCGATGCGATCAGTTGCTCCATGCTCAAAGGCTTTGTGCCAGGCAGAATGCTGATATTCGTCATCCGAATAATCGGCAATCGATTCCAGCCTTCGGCACGCAGCGTTCCGCCCGAACGGTTCTCGCCGATGGTGTGTGCTGTTTCGCGTGAGCTTAGATATCCCGTGAACAGCCCGTTGGTGATGATCGGAGTGCATTGCGCTGGAACGCCTTCATCATCGTAAGCAAATGTTCCAAGACCAGGCCCATGCTCTTCGCGCGCATCCGCCACAACATTCACCATGTCGCTGCCGTAACGCAGCTTGCGCAACTTATCGAGAGTCAGAAACGACGTTCCGGCGAAATTAGCTTCCATCCCCAGCACGCGATCGAGTTCAATGGGGTGCCCGACTGATTCGTGAATCTGTAGACCTAGCTGTGAGCTGTCCAGGATTAGATCAAACTTGCCCTCCGGACATTTATCGGCTTTGAGCAGCGCGACCGCTTCTTCCCCGATGCGCCGGGCATTCTCGACCAGCTTTAATTCTTCAACCAGCTCGTATCCTCTATTCTGATACTGTCCGCCAAATGAATTTGGATACGAACGTTTCTGAATTTCGCTGCCCGCAAATGCCAGCGCCGTATATCCCGCACCTGTAACAAACTTAGTCTGATGAATGTTGGCACCATCAGAGGAGAAGTACCATTGTTCCTCGCGGCGGAACTGCATGTTGGTTTCCGCAAGCGTAACCCCGGCCACCGAACGAAGTTCGGAATCGATCTTCAACAGCAGATCTAGATTCTGCTCGACGGAAGTTGTAAATGGATCAATTTTGTAGGAAGAAGTCCACTCGGCCGTGACGGGTTTTTCCGGAGCGAGTTGCACGTCGTGCTGCTTTACTCGTGCCGAGGCTTTAGCAATTGCTAGAGCTCGGGCCGCTGTGGCTTCAACTGCCTCACGGCTCAAATCGTCGGATGCGGAGAATCCCCAGGCTCCGTCTGCCAGTACCCTTATCCCGATGCCGAGGGATTCCGAAACCGAAGCGCTGCCGATTTTGCCGTTTTTTGTAGCCAGGGCACGGCTGCGGTCGTCCACGACTCGCAAGTCGACATAAGAAGCGCCCCGTTGCGTGGCGACATTCAGAGCCCAATCGGCAATTTGTTTCATAGCCAAATTAAATCTAACACACAGGGAAGAAGACATTGGTAGCGATAGACGCTACTCTATTGGTGGTATAAGAAACGCTCTCCGAATATAGTGAAACCCTTGCCAGCAGCGGTTTTCGCCGCAATATTCACAACAACGAAGCAGCGAGTCCCAAAGTTCTCAAGCCGGATTACACCAAAAAGGCGCTGAATTGGGGCGACATTTAGCAATAGTCGTTAATGCGATGCGGCTGACTGCACGAAATCTAGTTCATCCTCCTGTGAACGAGCTGCACTCGATTGAAAAATAAGAAGATAAACACGCTTATTTTCAGTTGACTCTAAAAATAGAAGGAGTAAAAACAGAATCGTTCTTTGACAGCTTCTGAAGTTTTCCCGGTTGGTGCGGCGTCCGGGGCTCAAGCGAAGTCACTCTCCGCATTGCAAAATGACGGTAGGGAAGGCGAGCAAGGGTCTATAGCAAAGCGCTGGTCGAGGCGAACAAGAAGAAACGTTGAAGGCAGGATAGAGTTCCGAGGCGTTGGGTAGGTTTATCCGGTTGGCGGTGAGCCCGGAGCCCAAGCAAAGATCGCACGCTGCTAACCCGCAAGGGAGTGACGTGAGCAGGTCGGCAAGGGTCTAAAGCGAGCTACTGGCCGAGACGAATGGACTCCAACACCACCTCGGAACTCTTAATTTTTTGGCGCGGCTGAGAGCCCGCCCTCCACTTTTCGGAATAGGCGACGTGAGTCCGCCGGTAAAAAGCTGAGCATAAAAATCCACTAGGTTACCTTCGTCACACCAGCCCACGACTCAGCATCAGCGATAC